>JBBDXY010000011.1:0-295204 GCA_040902085.1 Gemmatimonadaceae bacterium | reverse complement strand
AGTGCGCCGTGCAGGAATCGAACCTGCAACCTAATGATTAAGAGTCATTTGCTCTGCCAATTGAGCTAACGGCGCAGTGCAGTCGCTTGGCGCGCCAGGAGGGAATCGAACCCCCGACCCACAGCTTAGAAGGCTGTTGCTCTATCCAACTGAGCTACTGGCGCGTAACGAAGCGAAACTTAGCGACATGGTGAGGCTGAATCAATCGCGCGATACAGACACTGTAGACAGTGGGCTAATCGCCGCCGGACGAAAGACTCTCGGATAGGACGCGTTGCAACTTGCGCGTGAGCTCGCCGGGCTTTCCGTCGCCGACGAATCGGCCATCGAGCTGGACCACCGGCATCACGTCGGTGGTGGTGCCGGTCAGAAAGAGCTCGGTGAGGCCGGGAATCTCGTCGACCGTAATCGGAGTTTCGTCCAGCTCGATTCTGAGATCGGCGGCGAGGTCTCGTAGAACCGAGCGGGTAATTCCCGGAAGAATGTGGCTGTCACACGGATGCGTGCGGAGCGTTCCGTCGACGACTCCGAAGAAATTGGTTCTCGACCCTTCCGTCACCACGCCGTCGCGAATCAGCATCGCTTCGAAAGCCCCCTTCTCCTTTGCCGCCTGCGCCGCGAGAACGTTTGGGAGAAGATTGATCGTCTTGAGGTCGCAGCGCGCCCACCGCAAGTCCGGCTGCGTGATCACCGCCGCGCCGGTTTCCGCGAGGTCGGCGTACGGCTTGAATCGCGCGGCGGAGATGTAAATCGTCGGCGCGACATCGGCCGGAGGAAAGTGGTGAGCGCGAGTAGTCGTCCCACGTGTTACCTGCATGTACAGAGTGGCCTCGCCCTCGAGCAGTTCATTCTCGCGCAGCAGCTCGCGTCCGATTTCGACGAACTTTGCCGGCGAGCCTCCTTCCCCGAGATTGATGCGGACGCCGTCGAGACTCTTTAGCAGGCGCTCGTTATGGAAACGGGTCGCGAACAACCGGCCGCTGATGGCGCGGAGCACCTCGTACACACCGTCGCCGAAGACGAAACCCCTGTCCTCGACCGACACTACGGCCTTCGCTCGCGGAACGAACTTGCCGTTTACATAGACGATGTCCTTTTTCAACTCGTCTTGGTGCCGGTCGCTGTGTATTCGCAGCCGGTAGTAGTGAAGACGGGAGTGCGGCCGGGATCAGGATCCGTCAGCGTTCCGGTGAAAGTGCCGCCTGGCGTCAGCGTACCACGCAGCTCCATCCCGGACGATGTGGTTCCCGTCGCGAACAGCGTCAGGTCCGCAAATCCACTGCTGAGGGTCACGGCCCCAGTGAGCGATCGGATGGTGGTCGATGGGGGAACCTGCCAGGTGTTGAACGAGGTCGTGACACCACCGGCGCTGAAGTCGAGGTTCATGAGGAGCACCTGATTGTCGGGGAGCGATCCTCCGGTGCAGGCAAGGGTCGTCGTGCGCCGGAGTGCGAGCGACCAGTTTCCACTCGCCTGCGCCTGAGTGATAGCCCCACCGCCGGGTGGCCCGCCAACGCCCGAAATCGGATCGGTGCTTCCCTCGCACGCGGTCACTAATGCTGTCAGCGCTGCACAGAACAGAATTCGTTTCACATGTTCCTCCGGATCTCGAGCCGATTGCCGTAGCCAGATGAGGTGCAATTCGTTTGCCGCCGGCGAGTGCAGGTACCTGCGACTAGTTACCCCCCTGCACCGAAGATACATTCACATATTGCGTTCCCGCTTCACCTAGGGAGGCGCGGATTATGGCTCAAGCCCATGAACGGCCGATAGAAGTGTTGGGAGAGCAGCTACGCAGTTTGTCGCCGCGGGCCCTCGGCGCGGCCGGACTCGCTAGCGGAGTGACCGCGCTGGGGGCGGTGATTCTCGGCTTCCCCTCGTGGATGCTGCTTGGAGCGACACTGGTTGTCTGGGTCCTGTCCGGGTGGGCGCTTTTCTTTCAGCCGAATCCGCGCCCTCGGCTCGTTTCCGCGCTCGGCGCCTTCCTGGTTTTGTCGGCCGCGGTTACGGCCTTCGCGGTACTCGCCGGTCTCTACCTTCGCGCTCTTGGTCCAAGCTGGATCCTGTGACGGCGAAGTGTCTAACAGCGCGAGCCGACTGAAGTCTAGGCGACGATGCTTCGCCCCAGCTGCATCAACGCCTTGACGACTACGGGATCGAAGTGACTCCCGCTGGCCGCACCGAGGGTGGCTAGCGCCTCGTCCACTGACCATGCGGCCCGATATGGCCGGGCGTGTGTCACAGCATCCAGGAAATCGGCGACCGCGACGATCCGCGCTTCTAGCGGGATAATCTGTCCGGACAATCTGTCCGGATAGCCCGACCCGTCCCACCGCTCGTGATGATGGCGGGCGATTCTCTGCGAAACTCTCACCAGCTCTGAGCGGCCATCCGAAAGCATGTCGGAGCCAATCGTGGTGTGGGTCTGCATGATGGCGCGCTCTTCGGGCGTCAACTCCCCCGGCTTGAGCAGAATGGTATCCGGGATACCGACCTTGCCAATGTCGTGGAGCGGCGCCGCCCGCTTTATCAGCTCGGAAGTAGCCGTGCCGAGCCCGATTGCATCTGCAAGCCGCCCCGAGATGATTCCCACTCTCTTCGTGTGGTGCCCGGTGTCGTCGTCCCGGAACTCGACGGCCGCTGCCAGGCGCTCCATCATTTCAACCTGAGACTCCTCGAGCTGCCTGGTACGATCGGCGACCTTCTTCTCCAGCTCGTCGTTCTGGCGGCGAAGCCGCTGGTGAAGAAAGCGCATCTCGAGCAGGTTCCTGATCCTCAGGATGACTTCGCCGGGGTCGAAAGGCTTGTTGATGAAATCTCGGGCGCCGAGAGAAAGCGCCTTGCGCTTCACCTCCGGCGCGTCGTCCCCGGTTATCATCATGATCGGCACGTACTCGACGCCGTTCGTGAAGGGCGCCAGGTCTTCAAGCACCGCGAATCCGTCGCGCACCGGCATGTGGAGATCCAACAGGATGAGGTCCGGTTTGCACAGTGCCTGCAGCTCCACGACTCTGGTCGGATCCGTGGCCGTCGTGATGTTCGCGTAACCGGCCCGATTGAGGATGCGGACGAGGAGTCGAATGTTCTCCGGCGCATCGTCGACTATCAGCAGGCCTGGCTTCTTGGTTTCCTCTTCGTGTGACGCGCCCATCGGCCCCGCCGTTGCAGCGATCGGGACGAAACTGTTCTCACGGGTGTCGAGTCTTGCTACAGCGATCGGCGTGATCATCGAGACGGGGATATGGTTAGGGTGGGACCGTCAAGAACCTCTCGCACTTTCTGCGCGAGTAATTGTGGCGTGAAGGGCTTCTGCAGAAACGCTGTCTGGCCGCCGATTACCCCTCTTCTCATCACCTCGTCGTCCGTGTAGCCGGACATGAAGAGGACTCGAACGCCGGGACGAGCCTTCAGGACTTCCTCGACCAGCTGGCTCCCGTTCATTTCCGGCATCACCACGTCAGTCGCGATCAGATCGATTGGGCCCGCATGCTCTGCGACGATTCGAAGTGCATCGCTTCCTGTCCCAGCCAAGAGAACATTGTAGCCCAGCGTGGTCAGTACACGAGCACCCAATGCACGCAGGGCATCGTCGTCCTCCGCGAGGAGCAGCGTTTCGGAGCCGCGCGGGCTCATCGCACGGTGCTCCGCCGTCGTCATAATAGGGTCTGCCGCTTCGGTGAGATGGGGGAAATAGACCTTGAACGTGGTCCCATCGCCCGGCTCGGAATACACGTACACGTCGCCACCGGATTGCTTCACTATCCCGTGGACCGTGGCTAGACCCAGGCCTGTTCCCTTACCGAGTCCCTTGGTCGTAAAAAATGGCTCGAATATGCGCTCGCGGACTTCCTTGCTCATGCCGCTGCCGGTGTCCGTTACGGCGAGCATCACATACCTTCCGGCCGCCGCTCCGAGATGGCGTTCGCCGTGTTCGTCCGAGAGCTCGACGTTGTCCGTCGTGATCGTAAGCGTCCCGCCCCGCGGCATGGCGTCACGTGCATTGACCGCCAGATTTATCACGACCTGCTCCAGCTGACCGGAATCGGCGCTTATCAGCGGCAGATCAGGATGAAGATGAGTGGCCAGTGAGATGTCCTCGCCAATGAGTCGCCGGAGCATCTTCTCCACGTTGGACACGACTTCATTGACGCTCACGTGGCGCATCTGCAATACCTGCTTCCGACTGAACGCTAGCAGCTGACGGGTGAGCGCAGCAGCTCTCTCTGCGGCGGCGCTGATCTCCCGAATGTCTTCCTTTACGATTTCGCTTGCATCGACGTCGGAGAGAAGCAAAGAGCTGTAGCTCATGATAACCGTCAGCAGATTGTTGAAATCGTGAGCGACGCCACCCGCGAGCTGACCAACCGCGTCCATCTTTTGCGCGTGCAGAAGCTGTTGTTCCAGCTTTCGCTGCTGTGTCAGATCCCGAACGGTGTGGACAAGCACTCCGGGCGCGAACACGGCGGAAAGAACGTCCAGCACTCTTCCATTTCCCCCAATCGGGCCCGATTCATCCGGAAGAACGTCAGCCATGGTTAGCGTTCGGAGCCTTTCGAGGGTTTGCCCGCTCATCACGCACGCGGCTGGATTTGCGTCGATGATGGATCCGCTGTCATCGGCGATGAACAGAGCATCGCTCACGTGATCGAAGATGAGGCGCAGACGATCCTCACTCTCGCGTCTTCCCGCTTCGGCCCGGCGTCGCTGCCAACGCTCTCCGGCGCGCTCGACCGTGCCGACGAGCTGATCAGGCTTGACCGGCTTGACGAGGTAGTCGTTACTGTTCTCGCGCAGCGCGCGAACCGCGCTGTCGACCGAGGCGTTTCCGGTGAGGATGATGACCTCGGTCAGCTTGCCGATCTGCCGCAAGCGTCCGACCAGATCCATCCCGTCCATGTCGGGCAGCCTGAGATCCACAAGCGCAACCGCGGGCGGCTCTGACATCTCACGCGCGCTCTGAAGAGCCTGCTCGCCGGTTCCCGCGACGATCGCCGTATATCCGTGCAAGCGGAGGATATCCGTGATCGTCCTGAGCATCTGGGCGTCGTCATCGACGACCAGAATGCCTAACGCATCATTCAGCGAAGACTTCATTCAGAATATTGAGTAGGACGTCCGGCGAAAACGGCTTGTGCAGGCTCGCATGGATCAGCCGGGGCGGCAGGGACGCAGTGGTTTGGTCGAGTGCCGCCGTGAATCCGCTGCAGAGTATGAGCGCCACGGATGGACTGACACGCTTGATCGCCAGAACCGTCTCGGGAGCGGTATTGCCATTCAGGCGTAAATCCAGGATTACCACCGAGGGCGATTCGCTTTCGAGCATCACCAGCGCGTCGTTGAGATTCGGCGCGGTGGAAGCGGAGTAACCCTGCTGTTCCAGCAGCTGCTGCAGCGTCTTGAGGAATGCGGCGTCATCATCGACAACCAGGACTGATCGCGACTGGCTCGCCGCGTGATCGAGCATTTCGATGAGGCCGCCGAGCACCACCGGTTTATGCAGTATTTTTAGCGCTCCTTCTCGCTCCGCCTCTGCCAGGAGCTCACTCGCCGTGTACGCAGTCATGAGGATCACCCGGATGCGCGGTCGCAGAGCTTTCATTGCCTTGAAGGCTTCGACTCCGTTGATGCCTGTCATCTTGACGTCCATCAATACGACCGCGTACTCCCGTTCACGTACGGCGTCAACGGCAGCTTCGCCGCTATACGAGCCGTCCGCTTCCCATCCGTGAAGCCGCACGACGTCGACGAGAGTTCTCACCATCTGCTTTTCGTCGTCGACGATGAGGATGCGGCGGGTCACGCGGCGTTGTATTCGGCTGTCGGGAGCGAGACGGAAATCGTCGTCCCGACTCCCGGAGTGCTTTCCGCGGAGATGACTCCTCCATTTGCGTGCACGAGTCCCTGCGAAACGGCGAGGCCAAGTCCGATTCCGCGCGCCTTTGTCGTGAAGAGGGGCTCGAAGAGCTTGGCCATCTCGTTCGGTTTCATTCCGATTCCGGTATCGATCACGTCCAGCCGGACGAATCCGTTTCCCCCGCGGCGACCGCGGAAGGTGAGCTTCGCGCCGTGGCCGTTCATCGCCTGGAGGGCATTGGTAATGAGATTGAGCACGACCTGTCCGATCTGTACGCTGTCGACGCGCACGTCGGGCAAGTCGGCAGGAAAATCGTGCTTGATCTCGACGCCGTTCAGAGGACCGGCACGCTCAAGCTGTTCGTTGACGAGTTGTTGCACGGACACCAGGGCGAACTGAGGCGGCTTGATCCGCGCGAAATCCAGAAGATCGCCAACGATCTTTTCCGCCAGCGTTATCTGCGTGCGGAGGATCCCGAGGTAGTCCGCGATTTCGCGAGGTGAATCCTTGAGTACCGCGCCGAGGTAATAGATGGCGTTCGTCATCACACCCAGTGGATTGCGCAGCTCATGGCCAACACCGCCAGCAAGCAGGCCGAGCATTGCCAGCCTTTCCTTGCGGACAAGAGTCTCCTGTGCCTCTCGTAGCTCTCCGAGTGCCGCCTGGAGCTCCTGCGTGCGAGCCGCCACTCGCCCTTCGATCTTGTGGCGCGACTCTTCGATCTCGTGCGCCATCCGATTGAATGAGTTGGCGAAGGTACCGAGCTCGTCCTCACGGGATATGATGACCCTGCGGGTATAGTCGCCAGCGGAAATACCTTCAGTCGCAAGGGCTATCTCATGGAGCGGAGTAGTGATCTGGCGGCTTATCAACCAGGCCCCAACGGCTCCAGCAATTAGGATCAGCAGTCCGGCGAGTGCCATGCCTCCAAGGAATCGTCGCGCCGGCGCCAGTATCGTGCTCTCGCGAACGTCAACCCAGACCACCCACGGAGTGGCCTTGATAAGCGCCGAGGCTCCGAGGCGCGCGCTGCCGTCGGAAGCAAGGTATGAGGCGGGCGGTGACCCTTTGGGGTTCGCGCTCGGACCGTCGACGACTTTGGAGAAATCGGTCCATATGCCGCCGGAATTGCCAACGAGAAGGGTGGCATCGGAGCCGATCAGGCCGCCGATCAGTTGTGCGCTCTGTCCGGAAGAAACCAGTCTGTGCTGTGTGAGGGTACCGATCGTGTCGGTCGGCGAGCGTAATATCGGTACTGTCGCTTCGTAAAAGAGCGTTCCGCGGTCCGAGACGATCGGTCCGACCAATGAGCCGCTCGCGGGCGTTGATGTAAGCGGCGTTTTTCGGTCGCGAGGCAATTTCGCGGTGGCGGGCCCATCCACCCAAAGCACGCGCTTGCCATTCCTGTCGCGCAATTCGAGACCAATGGCCTGAGTGTTCAGTGTGATGCGGTCTGCGAAAGTGCGTTGCACGGCCTTTCGAGCGTTCTCGTCGTTGGCGAGCAGCAACCGCTTGACGGCGGAATCGGAGCCGATGCGGGTGAGCTCAGCTCGCAGCTGGGGGACCGATCCTTCGAATGTGCGCGCCAGCAATTGTGATGTGCTTTGCACGCGGTCTCTGGCCGCCGCCATCAGCGCGCTCGTGAGCTGCCTGTAGCCCACGAACCCGAACGCTACGAGCGCGGCGATGAGAAGTCCGGAAATCAAGAGGGGGAGGCGCCTTGAGAGTGACTTGCGCCGCTTTAAACGATCCAATTCGAGCCTCCAAAAGTGCCGTGTTCTCTCTATACACGAGACTCGATAACCTCGCGGAAGTAACCGTGAGAAAAAGGTTTAGGTGCGGCTCTCCCGCGCGAAATCGACAGGGTTTTCACCTAGCGAGCGAACAAAGTGCCGGATTTTTATCACGCGCAACTCGGGCAAGTATCGTTCAGCGTCGATCGCACGGCCGTTTTCATTTCTATGCAGAACGACCCGCGCATCAATGTGGATGGCGGGTCGTTATTCGCTCAGTCGGGGCGCCCGGATTTGAACCGGGGACCTCCTGCTCCCAAAGCAGGCGCGATACCGGGCTACGCTACGCCCCGAAGTGAGCGCAAGTTATCATATCCGGCCTTCGGCGCGCAACGCGGACAAGATCGCGCGGAACGCCCGACTGCGATGACTCTCGCGCGCCGTTCGCTGCAACGACGCTTCGGCGAATGTTCCACCGAGATCCGGAGCATCGAAGTAGGGGTCATAGCCGAATCCGCCCTTTCCCCTCGGCTCGCGCAACACCCGACCCACAACTTCCGCGCGCTGCACCATCTCACCAACCGCATCCTTGAACGCAGCGACGCACACATAGCGGCCGGCATCAGTGAAATGAGCAGGATCAGCCCGACGCACTTCGTCCATCCGCGCGACCAGCTTCGCGTTGTTCGCTTCGTCGAGCGCGGCGCCGGAGACGTCGCTCCGACCGGACCAGCGCTTGCTGAAAATCCCCGGCTCCCCACCGAGGACATCGACAGTCAGACCGGAGTCGTCGCCGAAGGTGGGGAGACCACCAGAGCGCTCAAAGAAGTAGCGCGCCTTCGCTAGGGCGTTCTCCTCGAAGGTGCCGAATGACTCCAGCTGTTTTTCGACTTCGGTCTCACTAATTCCGAGCCCGCGCGGGTCGACCAACTCGATACCCTGTCCGGAAAAGATCTCGTGTAGCTCACGCAATTTTCCTTCGCTCCGCGTGGCGAGCACGACACGGCGAAGCGTCACGCCGACAGCGCTTTGTGTTGCTCCTCGTCGAGCTTGCGAATTCCGGAAATCGCCAAATCGAGAAGGCCGTCGAGCTGCTTGCGGTCGAACGTGCCGTTCTCGCCGGTGCCCTGCACTTCCACAAAACGGCCCTCGGAGCTCATCACGACATTCATGTCGACCTCCGCTCCCACGTCTTCGTCGTAGTCGAGATCGAGCCGCGCTTCACCGTTGATCATACCCACGCTCACCGCCGCGACGCGGCGCCTCACCGGAGTGGCGGGGAGCTTCCCGTTCTCGACCATCCAGGCGAAGGCATCCACGATCGCGACCGAGGCGCCGGTGATCGCGGCGGTACGCGTGCCTCCATCAGCGACGAGAACATCGCAATCCAGCTTGACGGTGAACTCGCCGAACTTGAAATTGTCCAGCATTGCGCGCACGCTGCGGCCGATGAGGCGCTGAATCTCCTGCGTCCGTCCCCCTACCTGCGCGCGCTCGCGCGCTGTGCGCGTCCGCGTTGCCCTCGGCAGCATCGCGTACTCGGCGGTGAGCCACCCTTCCCCGCTACCCCGCTTCCAGCCGGGAACGCCATCTTCGACAGATGCGGTGCAAAGCACGCGCGTCGCGCCAAAGGAGATGAGGCATGAGCCCTCGGCGTAGGGCGCAATGTCGCGCTCGAGGATGATTGGCCGGAGCTCGGAGGCGCCGCGGCCCTTCCGTGATTTCGTTCCCTTCACTTCATGCGCTCGATGATCTTCGTTGTGGATTGGTTGGGAGTGAGCGGAACGACGACCACGCGCCCGCCCCAGCTGATCACTTCTCTCGCCCCGACGATGGTGTCTTCGTCATAGTCGCCACCTTTCACGATGACGTCAGGACGAAGGCGGTTCACCAGCTCGAGCGGGGTGTCCTCCGAAAACGTGACGACCTGGTCGACACATTCGAGCGCCGCAAGAACGTAGGCCCGGTCGGCTTCCGATCTGATCGGCCGCGATGGTCCCTTGAGCCGGCGAACAGAATCGTCGCTGTTCAGTCCCACTACGAGCGCATCCCCGGCCGCGCGCGCCGTCGTCAGCAGGTCGATGTGTCCGGGGTGCAGGAGATCGAAGACTCCGTTGGTGAACACCACTCCACCCTTTCTTTCTGCCCGCCATCGCTCTGCCTGAGCCCACGTCGCAATCTTGGCCGCAGGGTTTCGAGGGATCAGAGTTTGCTCCGGACTTCTGGATGGAAGTGAAGCACTTTTTCCTTGTTGAACGGCAGACGGATGATCTCGTCGTAGTCGGCTGAAATCGTGATCGTCGTGGATCCGCGCTCGATGGTGATCAGCTCCGCGCCCGGCGGCAGCTGCAGGGAATCCGCGAGGGCGGCCAGGCGCTTCGTGATGTGATCGTCAGTCTGTGTACCGGCGAAACGCGCCTCCTGACCCATCGCATCCTTGTAGCGATAGAAGTTGAAGTATGCCTCGCCGGCAGGAGCCGCGAAGTACGCCGCGAGGGCAAGAAGCAGCAGCGGAACGAGACAGCCAAGCCTGCTGGCTCCCTTCTGATTCACCATTGCGACTGGGCTCCTTCGATGAGGCCGTTGACGATCTTGTCGATCGCCTGCTTTCTGCCGCCGGCTTCGCCCCGCTCTTCGTACTGACCTTCAGCCTGAAGATTCTTGCGCTGCCACAAGGTTTTTCCCGTCACCTGGTCGACCATCTCAATGTCCACCACCAGATGCAGCATTCTGTGAGCGCTGGTCGTGGCTCTGTTGTCGGCACTGAAGCCGATCGGGATGTCGGTCTCGTAACGGTGGATGGTGCCGCGCACGATCGCGTTGGCCTTCGCTTCAGACGCGTCACGGAGTCCCAGCCTGTCGCGGAGGCGAAGGCGTAGAGCCTCTGTCAGCTCCAGCTGGATCTCTGGCGTGGCCGTCTGATTCTCGAAGGGAACGATAGCGACGGTCCTTACGTGCGATGGTAATCCCCCGCCGGTAAATCCGTAGGGGATGCAAGCAGTCAGTCCCAACAGGACAAGACTATAAGCTCCAGATCGACGCATCGAAAGAACCAATCTCATCGCGAAGGATTGTCAGCCGCAGGCGCCGGCGCGCTGCCGGGGCTTCGTAAGTAACCACACTTGCCCCTCCACGTGTCAGCGATTCCGTAACCTTGCCCTTTGAAACATGCGTCAGCTCTATCAGACTCTCGCCGTGCACAGCTACCCTCCATTCGAGCGGACGGCCGACATCCGCCCGCAGCACTTCACCATCGAGGCGGACAACCGTGTCAGGCAGCGCGGGAATCGCCAATCTCCCGAGTGCGGCCCACAGGAGTGGGACGGGTGGGAGATACTTCTGTACCAGCTCGCGACGGTGCGCGCGAAGCGAATCACCGATCAGGACGGCTGAGCCAGCTCCAATGCCGCCGCCGAGAAAGAAATCGAGGCGGGCGCTGTCCGGAGCCGCGGTTCGGACGGCTCCGTCACCGCGCGCGGCGATGTCGCCTTCCTCGTACTCCCATTTGAAGACGACCCGACGGTGGCCGTCCGGCAGCCGCAGCGAGGGAAGCGCTCTTTCCGGCGCCGGAACCCCAGCCAGGGGCGGAATGCGCGGAGCCGCGCAAGCCAATGCCGCGACGGCGAGGAGAAGCACCGCCCTTCTCATTGTGCCTCCACTCGCAGGATGCGGTCACCCTGCACGATCTTGTCGAGCACATCGTAGCCGCGTACGAGGCGCGCAAAGATCGTGTAATGCCCATCGAGATGTGGCTGCGGGGAGTGAGTCAGGAAATACTGACTGCCCCCGGTGTCGGCCCCTGCCAGCGCCATGCCCACGACGCCCCGCTCGTAACGCTGGCGGTTCATCTCGTCCCGAATGGAGTAGCCCGGACCTCCATTTCCATCGTCTCGCGGGTCGCCGTCCTGCGCCACGAAGTTCGGCACCACGCGATGAAATGCGGTGTTGCGATAGTAGCCGGAGCGCGCGAGCGACAGGAAATTCGAGACCGTGATGGGAGCGTCCGCGCCGTGCAGCTCGAGCCGAAGCGGGCCGCGCACGGTGTGTATTGTCGCATGCAACGTGCGGCCTGAGAGCACCGGCATGACTGTCGTTCGGACCAGCGCTTGATACCACGCGCGCGGCCTGGGGATCGCGGCAACACTTGCCCAGGCGGCCCAGGGTGGAACGCTCTTTCCTGCCGCGCGCTCGAGCGGATCGCGCGGCATGGAGACAGCCCGGAGCCGTTCACGCCAGCTCGCATCCAACGCCGCGCTGTCCTGCTTCCAGAGCGCGCTCACATACTGTATCGCCGCCAGTCGTGCATCGTTGGCGGAATCGCCCGCTGCGCGAATGTGGCTGGCCAGAACAGCGGGGAGATCCGCGGTCGACGGTCGATCGGCGAGTATGCCGATAACCGTAGCACGAACGTAGAAGTCCGGATCATCGAGTCCACGCACTAACAACGCGTGTACGCTGTCCTCGAGAGGCATGGAAGCGGTGGGCGCCAGCGCACCGTACGCAGCTTGTCTCACTCTCGGATCGCGATCGCCGACGAGCGGCACCGCTCGCGAAATCGCGAAGGCGCGGTCAAGCGTATCACCGGATGCCGATGCGACCGCGGCGCGAAAACGCCAGTCGGTGCTCGCTACCCATTCGCGCAGTGCCTCGGGGCGCAATCCCGCTCTCGTCGCCGAGCTGAGAAGGCCGGCCCGATACACCAGTGTCGTATCGGCTGACCAGAGTGCGGCCAAGTCGTCCGCTGCTGTCAGAACCGTTCCGAAGCTCTGTGCCGCGGCAATGCGCACATTCGCATCGAAGTCGCGCGTGGCGTTCACGAGGGCCGGCTTCGCTCGCGCTTCGTACGTTGCGATCGAGCGCACCGCGTTGATGCGAACGTGCGGATCAATGTCGCCAACGAGCCTGGCCAAGACGGCGAATGCGCGGTCGCCGAGCGAATCCCCGGCGGCGGATCTCGCGAGCGCACGGGCGATCTCGGCCCTCGTTCGCTGCCGTGCGACCATCGTGTCGCCGTATGGAACAGTGACATCAGGCGTCGTGGGCGAGAGACGCGGCCTGGCGCTCAACGCCGGAGAAGCCTCGAGCTCGATGAGATGTCTTACACCCCCAGGCACGCGAGTGCGCGCGATAGAGTAGGCGGCCGCCCAAACCAGGGACGGATGCGTGTCGCGCAGGTACGGTTCGACCTCTGTGAGAGGGACGGGCCGGAGCTTCGCCGCTGCAAGCAGAAGCTGAACGGCGACGTCCGGAAGTCGCTTACGAGTCAGACCACCGATGATTGCATTACGCGCAGGTGACCCGATCTCGCCCAACGCCCAGGCGGCCTCGCGTGCGACTTCCTTGTTCCAGTCCAGGACCGCGCTCAGGTCAGCTACCGCCAGGGAGTCGCCCAGCAATCCGATCGCATAGGCAGCGTTGGCTGCGACTTTCGGATCGTTGTCACCGAGCAGCGAGCGCAACCGCGGCGCGCCCGGCATTCCCACATCGGCGCCAACCTGCCCGACCGCGAGCACTGCGGCAGCCCGCAGCGGTCGCCACTTCCGCGCAAGCGCCTGCTCGACTAGCGGCATGTCGAGCGTTCTGGTGTCAGTCATGGCGATGAGCCGCGCGTAGAGATCGAGGTCGCGTGCGGCAGGCGCGCCTGCCGGAGGCTGCGCGATTGCCGCGACGGGGAGAACGAAGAAAAGAACAGCCAGGCTTTTACGAAACAGCATTACGAAGTACCGCCCTGAGTTCTTCAGGAAGAGTGGTTAGCCGCGAATCACGAGTCAGCGATGCAAGCTTGGTGGAAGCCGTAACGAATCGCTCACCGGTCTCGGCGTTCGTGATCACGTAATCGAAAGTAATGGTTCGCGATTTTACTTCGCTGATGGTGGTGGTGACCCGAATCATATTGTCGTATCGCGCGCCGGCGTGAAATCGCAGATGTGCCTCGACCACCGCCAGCGTCACGTTCTGCCGCTCGAGCTCCGCGTAAGGTGTACCGAGAGCACGAATGAGCTCTGTTCTCCCGATCTCGCACCAGACGAGGTAGTTCGAGTGATACACCACCTGCATCTGATCGGTCTCCGCGTAGCGGACCCGGAACTCGACGGTATGCGCCGTCCCACTTTTGGCTTGGGTTGTCATCACGGAGGGAAGAGCGAAAATGAACCTGATGCGCTCCTTTGTAAAGCCCGGCAGCGACCGCTAACTTGAGCCGTGCTGAAAGCGCCGTGCTACATCGTTTCCGACGCTCACCTTGGCGTCGCCAGCCTCGAGGTCGAGCGATCATTTGTGGGGTTCCTGCGCGGACTCGAGGGACGTGCGAGCTCCCTCGTGATCAACGGCGACCTCTTCGATTTCTGGTTCGAGTGGAAGAGCGTGATCCCGCGCCGGAGCTTCCGCGCGTTGGCCGCGCTAGCGGAGCTCAAGGATGCCGGAACCGAAATTCTATGGGTGGCCGGCAACCACGATTGCTGGGGCGGCGAGATTCTGCGCGAAGATGTCGGCGTCGAATACAGCGTCGGGCCTTGGGAGGGGCGCATCGGGCCCTGGACGGTGAGAGTCGAGCACGGGGACGGACTCCGCGAACGTGAGGATCGTGGTTACCGGCTGATCCGGCCGGTCATGCGCAATGCAATCGCAATCAAGGCGTTTCGCACGCTGTTGCATCCCGACTGGGCGAGCCGTCTCGCGCTTGGCAGCTCCACGGCGAGCAGAGTCCACCGCGCTAGAGACGAGGGTCGTGGGCTCCGCGCCTACGCGCAGCAGGAGCTGGAGAAAGCGAAAGGCCTCGACCTGCTCGTGTACGGCCACTCCCACGTCGCGGCGCTGGAGCGTATGCCGGGTGGTGGAGTGTTCGCGAACGCCGGCTCGTGGCTGGAGGCGCCGACGTTTCTCAAGCTCACTGATAAAGTTGTGGAGCTGCTCGAGTGGGACGGGTCAGCCGAGGGTAAGCGACTCGACGCGGTCGATTTCCGAGCCAAGAAAGCGCCGGCCAAGCGATAGAAAAGTGTCGGGCGCATCCGACGAGATGAAGCGGTAGCGCGCCGTGTTCGGGGTCGTGTTGTCGATTGCGTTCGCTCCCAGCACGACGGCGGTTTCCCGAGCGGTTTCGTGTGCGCTATCGATCAGTCGTACGTCACGGCCGACGACGTTTCCAATCACGGTCTTGATCAGCGGATAATGAGTGCACCCTAACACGAGGGTGTCCACTTCCGCGGCGACGACAGGAGCGAGGTAATTGCGCGCGATGGCGCGGGTCGCCTCGGTGTCCAGCCATCCTTCTTCGACCAGCGGTACGAACAACGCGCATGCCTGCTCGGTGACCAGAGCGTCGGGAAGCAGCTTGTGCAGCTCTTTCTCGTAGGCGTGAGACTTGATCGTCCCGGCGGTCCCGATGACCGCCACGCGGCGTGATTTTGTCGCGGCCGCCGCGGCTCTCGCTCCCGGCTCGATCACGCCGATGATCGGTATGTCGTACTCCTCGCGCAGTGCGGGCAAGGCGTGCGCAGTCGCCGTGTTGCACGCGATCACCAGTGCCTTGATGCCTGCCTTGCGCAGGTAGCCCGTGATCTCCCGACTGTAGCGAAGCACCGTGTCCGGACTCTTCGGACCATACGGAACGCGCGCGGTGTCTCCGAAATAGATGATGCTCTCGTTAGGAAGCTGCTGCATCAGCTCGCGCATGACGGTGAGTCCACCCAGGCCCGAGTCGAACACCCCGATGGGCGCCGATCTGGTCATCGGAAGCGCACCGTGGCGATGATCGTGGTCGAGTGCGGTGTCGCCGCAACGTTCACGTTGGTCTGAAAGTCCCACAGGTTCGCCGCAACGTAGGCATCGGCGCCGGATATCAGGTGGTTGAAGACGATGGCCGCGAGCCAGTCTTCATAGTGTGTACGGCGCGCTTTCACGCGGTCATCCGTGAACCGGCTGTGTATATACGTCTCGGGGACCGGTTGTCCGGTGACAGGATCGAGGACAACCAGACCTGTATTTGGATCGATCTGATACGAACCGACCACGCTGTCGCGGGCGAGCGCCTTCGCTTCGCGTAGTGCCATCGCGGATTTCCGCGCCATGCCGATTCCGCCAACTTCTACGACGGCGAAAAGCATAGCCGCTTTGTGGCGGCCGAATACGGTCTGTGCGTAACCGGGCAGCACCAGCGACGTGAGAAAGGAGCGACGGGGACTCATTGGCGGACGTCTCGCCGAGTCAGTGCTCGACTGCTGACTGCTTGGTTGCGGCGGAGGTGTGATTCCAGCGCGCGCGCTATCCGTCCGCTGCGCCTGCGCGAAGCAAGGTGTCACAACGAGGAGCATCACGACGCAAAGCGAGATGGCGGGAGAGGGTGGGAATCGAACCCACCCGACCCTACTTGGTAGGGTCACAGTGATTTTGAAGATCACGGAAGCCACCAGGCCCCATCCACCCCCACATCTCTCACTGAACTTCGATGGCAACATCTCCCCGGTCGATGACTTCGCCGATGACTACCGCTCCGCTCATGCGCGTAAGATAGTCTTGGGTCCTGGCCCGAGGCACGGCCACGACGAGTCCCCCGGACGTCTGCGGATCGGTCAGGATCGCGCGGTCTTCCTCGCTTCCCCGCTCCCAGCGCACGAACTCTTTCAGATACTCGGCGTTGCGCCGCGATCCGTCGGTAACCGATCCGGTGCGCACAGCTTCGCGAACACCCTCGAAGATCGGAATGGCATCGAGCCTGATGCGCAGCGTGACCTTGCTGGCGCGCGCGATGTGCGAGAGGTGACCAAGCAAACCGAATCCGGTGATGTCGGTTGCGCAGCGGGCACCAACCGCGAGCGCGGCCCGGCTCGCCGCTCCGTTGAGTGTCTTCATCGCTCCGAGCATCGGACCCTGAGCGTCGCGCGAAAGCTGCCCACGCTTCGCTGCGGTGGCGAGAATGCCGTTGCCGAGCGGCTTCGTGAGCACGAGCTGATCTCCCGGCTTGGCCCCGGCATTGGTGAGCAGATGATCCGGATGTGCGCGCCCCGTGACGGCGAGACCGTACTTCAGCTCGGTGTCCACGATTGTGTGACCCCCGACGACGAGCGCTCCGGCTTCGTGGACTTTGTCCTGTCCGCCGCGAAGAATCTCCGTCAGTATCTCGAGCGGCAGCTCGCTAGTCGGGAACGCCACGATGTTGAGCGCGGTCAGCGGTTGACCGCCCATAGCGTACACGTCCGACAACGCGTTGGCAGCAGCGATTTGGCCGAAGTCGTAAGGATCATCGACTATCGGCGCGAAGAAATCGACCGTCTGAACCAGGGCGAGATCATCCGACACCTTGAACACTCCGGCGTCGTCGAAGGTCTCCCGTCCGATCAGCAGACGTGGATCGGATTTCGATGGAAGCGCGGCCAGCGCGCGGGATAGGTCACCCGGACCCATTTTGGACGCTCAACCTGCGCACCGCGCAAATGCGGTGAGGCGAAAGAGCTCTTCGCGGGTCTTGGAGGTGCTCACTCGCTCACGCGTTACTTCGCTGCGACGACCGCTATCGCATCGATCTCGACTAGAGCTCCGCGCGGAAGCCCGGGCACCTGCACCGTCGATCGCGCGGGCCGCGCGTCGCCCAGCCACTTGCCGTAGATCTCGTTCACGGTCGGAAAGTGGGAGAGGTCGTGGAGATACACCGTCGTCTTGACGACATCCTTCCAGGACACTCCTCCCGCGCGCAGAACGGCGTGGAGATTCTCCATGACGCGCTCGGTCTGCTCGACGATGCCGCCGGCGACGATCTTGCCCGCGACGGGATCGAGTGCGATCTGTCCAGCGGTGAACAGGAATCCGTTCGCTATGACGGCCTGCGAGTAGGGTCCGATGGCGGAGGGGGCCTTTTCAGTACTGATCTGCTTCAGTGTCATTCAGAGCTCCGGTCGCCCACGAACGGCGGGCATGGTCGGCGTGAAGCGCGAATGTTACTCACGGTGCGGCACTCAGTGCCAGACCGAAGAGCCGGCGCGCGTTGTGGGCGGTTGCGCGTCCCAGCTCGTGTGGATCGACGCCGCGAGCCGCCGCTACCTTCGCCAGAGTGTGAGCGACCCAAGCCGGCTCGTTCCTTTTCCCCCGAAACGGAACGGGCGCGAGGTACGGTGAATCGGACTCCACCAGCAGCTGCTCGACTGGGACAAGACGTAGAAGCTCGTCGTCCGTCCATTTCTTGAACGTCACTATTCCGCTGAACGAGATGTACCAGCCCGCGCTGCTTGCGTGCCTGGCGAGCGAGTGCGAGCCGGTGTAGCAATGCAGCACGCCGATCACGCCCGATGCCGTCGCCCTGTCGATCATGTGCCGCGTGTCGTCTTCGGCGTCGCGGGTGTGAACGACGAGAGGACGTTCCGTTTCCGAGGCCAGCGCGATCTGGGCCTCGAATGCATCGCGCTGCAGGTCGCGCGGAGCGTTGTCGTAATGGTAATCGAGGCCACACTCACCAACCGCTACCGCGCCAGCCTTGAGGCGATCCCGGAGCAGCGGGATGTCGCGCGCCGCGTCGAAGGCTGCCGCGTCATGGGGGTGAACTCCGGCCGTAGCGAAAACGAATCCCGGATTCTCGGTGGCGAGATGCGCGGCGACAGCGGCCGCAGGCAGCGACTCACCAATGCAGACTATGCCCTGCGCGCCCGCAATGCGGGCACGCGCGATTACCGCGTCGCGGTCGCCGGAGAACGCCGCGTCCGCGAGGTGGGCGTGGCTGTCGATGAAGATGGTCGTACGCCGGTGCTGCGGGGCCATTTGCGCTCGATCCAGAGGAGAATCGGCGACGCGACGTAGATGGAGCTGAATGCCCCGGTGACGATTCCGAACGACATCACCCAGGCGAAGGGTCTGAGCACTTCGCCGGCGAAGACGAGCAGAGCGAGAGTCGAGGCGAGAGCGGTGGAATGGGTCAGGATCGAGCGCGGGAGCGTCTCGTTGATGGATCGATTGAGCGTCTCGTAGAGCGATTCCTTCCTGCCCTTGCGCAGGTTCTCGCGGGCACGATCGAAGATGATGATCGTATCGTTGAGCGAGTATCCGAGCACGGTAAGCAGACCCGCCACAATGGTGAGGGAAATCTCCAGATTCATGAGCGCGATGAACGCGACCGTGCCGATAATGTCGTGAGTGGTGGCGATCAGCGCCGCCGCTGCGAACCGCCACTCGAACCGGATCGACAGGTAGATCAGCGTGATGACGAACGAAATGAGAATGGCAATGATCGCACCCTGGCGGAGCTCTGCCCCGACGCGCGGTCCGACGGCCTCGGTACGGACGATGCTGAGCTGATCGGCGCCGAATTGCTGCTTGAGCACGGCCTCGATCCTGTTCGCAATCGTCTCGGCGCCCTGCGCTTGCGCCTGGACAAGCGCTGCGTCCTGAGCGCGGACCGTGTACTCGCGGTTGGAGCCGAACTGCTGGATTTCGGCGCCGTGAATGCCGGCGTTCTCCAGTGTCGAGCGGATGCGGCCGGCCTCCGCCGGATTCGTGAACTCGACCTGCATAAGCGTTCCACCGGTAAACTCGATGCTGTAGTTGGCGGGCTCGATGACCAGAGACCCCAGTCCGATGAGAAGGAACGCCGCGGTAATGCCAACGGCCCACTTCCACCAGCGGATGAAATCGTAATTCGTATCGTGAAGAATGCGCAGCATTAAATGCTCAGTGTGCGGGTGTCGGGCGCGCGATTGAGCCAGACGAGGAAGAAAGTCCGAACGACGAAGATGGCGGTGAGGAGGGAGGCCGCGGTGCCGGCGAGCAGCGTCACCGCGAACCCTCTCACCGGACCGGTTCCGTACTGGTAGAGAACGGCCGCGGTGAGCGCCGTTGTGACTTCCGAGTCGATAATCGCGCTCATGGCGTGGCGGAATCCTTCGTCAACGGATGTCCTGATCGTTTTTCCGAGGGCGAGCTCCTCCCGAATGCGCTCGAAGATGAGGACGTTCGCATCCACTGCGAGACCGATCGAAAGGATGAATCCTGCCAGCCCCGGCAGAGTGATAACGGCATTGAATCCAGCCAAGGCGGCGAGCGTGTATAAGAGGTAGAGGGCGAGGCCCACGATCGCCAGCACCCCGGCGAAGCGATAGTAGCCGATCATGATGAAGACGACGAGAGCGATGGCGATGAGGCCCGCGTTGATTCCCTTCTGAATAGAGTCCTGACCGAGGCTGGCGCCGATCTGGGTGGTATAGGCGACTCTGAGCGGAACCGGCAGGGAGCCGGCGCGCAGCACGAGCGCCAGGTCCTGCGCGGCCTGCAGCGACTTGCCCCCCATTGTGATCTGACCTCTCGCTCCGATTGCGCTCTGGATGATGGGCGGCTGCCCCATCACGCGCTGGTCGAGGACGATCGCCATGTAGTCCTTGATGTGACGCGCTGTCTCGGTGCGGAACCGCCGGGCTCCCTCATTGTTCATCGTGAACTCGACCAGGTTCCCTTCCTGCGGCGACGTGTTGGGCTTGGCGTCGGTGAGGTACTCGCCGGTTATGATCGGCTTTGCGTCGAGAACGTAGAAAGGCCTGTACACGGAATTGCCGAGGGCAACCGTATCGCTGCTCCAGCGGAGAACCTTGCCCGGCGGCAGGACGCCTGCCACCTCGGGCATCGCCAGATACTGCGTGAGTACGGGGACGTCGGCCTGGGCGACGTAGTACTCGCCAGGCATCCGTCCCTGTTGAACGAGCTTCGAAAAAGCGCCAGGTCCGCCAACCGCCGCGGCAAGCGCGGCGCTGTCGGTCTTCGTGGTGTCCGCTTTTTTTGTCGTGTCGGTCGTGAACAGGGATTGAAGGCTCGCTGCCGCCGGCGTTGTGTCCTTCTGTCCCGGTCGAGTCGCGGCGGAAGGCAGTTGCCTGTCCTTGAGAATTGCATCGAGTCGAGGCAGCGCCCTTTCCAGCGCCTGCGTCTCATCGGTGATCTGGAATTCAAGGTATGCGGATTTCTGCACGACGTCCTGGGCGCGGCGGGGGTCGTCGATGCCGGGAAGCTCGACGATGATGCGGTCATTGCCCGCCATCTGAACCACCGGTTCGGCAACACCGAACTCGTCGATGCGGTTGCGAACTACCGTGAGAGCATTCTGGAGCGCCGTGCTCTTGTCGGCGATCACACCCTTCGATTCGTCGATCTCCAGCGAGAGGTGCATGCCACCCTGGAGGTCGAGCCCCTTCTTGAGCGGGACGCGCTTGACGGTGTCGTAGACGAACTGGCCGTCGCGCTTGACGCGCTCTACGACCGTGCGCGGAAACAGCGCCCAGAGGGACGCCCCGACAAGGCCGAGTATGATCAGCAGACGGTACCTGATGCTCATGATGCTATAGGGGAAGGTGCATTTTTTTGGTCTAGCCTGTAAGGTTATCGGGAGCCCCGACGAGAGTCAACGCGTTGCGTGCGTCTCGCTCATCCTGTCGGAGCTGCTTCGCCAGCAGCTCGGGCGATGCAAAGGTCCGCGTTTCACGGATACGCGCGTTGAAATCGACACGTACGTGTGCACCGTAGAATTCGCCGCTCGTATCGAACAGGTGCACCTCGAGGGTCGTGGCGGACTCACCGAACGTCGGACGCGGGCCGAGATTCATCATCCCGCCCGCCGGACCACGGGGTGTCTGCACCCGGACTGCGTAGACGCCTTCGGGCGGAAGCAGCTTTCTGGGCACGGGCGGGCCGAGGTTGAGAGTCGGAAATCCTAGTGTGCGTCCTCGCTGATTCCCCGCGACGACTTTGCCGCTCACCGAGTATGGGCGTCCTAAACCGGCGCGCGCGCGCTCGAGATCGCCTCCGGCAATGGCTCGCCTGATCCAGGTCGAGGACACCGAGTGTCCGTCGGGAGTGGCGACCGCGTCGACCACTTCGACCTTGAACCCGTCCCGCTCACCGAGCTCGCGCAGCACGCCCACGTTGCCCGCCCGCTGCCGGCCGAATCCGTGATCGTATCCGATCAACAGCTCCTCGAATCGGAATCGCCGCCTCAGCACCTGCTCAACGAACTCCTCGGCGGGAAACGCGGCGAGGGCCGGAGTAAAAGGAAGTACAGCGAGATAGTTCACACCCGATTCGGCCAGCACTTCAAGTTTCTCTTCGCGCGTCGTGAGAAGGAGGGGCGCTGCGGCAGGATTGACGATCTCCAGCGGGTGGGGCTCGAAGGTCACCAGCACGCTCGGAAGCCGGAGCGCCTTGGCGCGCGCTACCAGCTTGTCGATGACATCGCGATGCCCCCGATGAACGCCATCAAACGTTCCGACCGTAATCACCGTGCCCTCGACATGAGGCGGAAGTCCGGACTCGTTCAATCGATCAGCCATCAGTCACCACGCGTAGGGCTCGCAGCGGCGGGCGATCCGCGGTCAGCTGCTCGAGGGAGAATGCATTTCGAACGTCGAATTCTCCGACTCTGGTGCGCCGAAGAGCGCTGAGGTGAGCGGCAGAACCGATCGCGCGGCCCAGGTCTCTTGCCAGCGCTCTGATGTAGGTGCCCCCGCTGCAGGTGATGACCGCGCGCAGTGAACCCTCGTCGATCGCGCGCACCTCCCACTCGTGCACCGTGACCGAGACAGGCGCGAGATCGAGCGGCTCACCCCGCCGCGCTGCGTCGTAAGCGCGCACTCCATCGACGCTCTTCGCGGAGTACGCAGGCGGTATCTGCTCGATGGAGCCGGTCAGCCTGGTTATGGCGGTGCGCACATCGGCTTCACGCGGCAGCGCCCCGGTGCGCGTCACAGCACCAGTTGCATCGTCCGTGTCGGTCTCGCTGCCGAAGGCGATCGCCGCCTCGTAGACTTTGGGCTCGGTATCGAGGAAGGTCGCCAATCGGGTCGACCTGCCGATCAATAACACGAGCAACCCGGTGGCGAAGGGGTCGAGCGTACCGAGGTGTCCGATGCTGCGCTCACCGTAGATTTGTCTAATGCGTTGAACGACGTCGTGCGAGGTGATGGCGGCGGGCTTGTCAACCAACAGCAGTCCCCCGATGGACTTCCCGCCGTCGCCCTCGCCGCTACGGTCGCGATCAGGCCGCGGGGTCGTCTCTTCCACGTGCCGCGGCGGCGTCCTGTTTCTTGACGTCCGCAAGAAGCGACTCGATGCGGGCAGCGCGCGCGACCGTGTCGTCCTCCCGGAACTGTATGTCCGGAGCGACACGAAGCTGGAGCTGCCGCGCAACGCGGGATCTCAAGTGGGAGGCAACGCTCTCCAGCCCCTGGAACGTCGCCGCCTTCTCCGTGTCACTTCCCAGCACGCTCACGTAAACGCGGGCGTGACGGAGGTCGGGCGTGACCTCGGCGCCAGTCACAGTGACGAAGCCGACGATCCGGGGATCCTTTGCCGAATCTGTGAGGAAGGTCGCTACCTCGACGCGAACCGCTTCGGCGACGCGGTCCGCCCGCCGCGTGCTACGCAGAAGCGCCGGCCGTCGAAGTCAGCGTGCGTGCCACCTGTTCCTTCTTGTAGCACTCGAGAACATCGCCGACCTTGAGGTCGTTGAAGTTTTCGACGCCGATGCCGCACTCGAACCCCTCGCGCACTTCCTTGACATCGTCCTTGAAGCGGCGCAGCGACGAGATGTTGCCGTCGTAGACTTCCACGGCATCGCGGATCACGCGCACGCGCCCCTGTCGATTGATGACGCCGTTCCTGACCGAGCAGCCGGCAATGACACCCATCTTCGGAACCTTGAACAGCTCCCTGACCTCCGCCTCGCCGAGCACGACCTCGCGCTCCTCAGGCCGCAGCATCCCCTCGAGAGCGGCGCGTACATCCTCAACCGCTTCATAGATGATCTTGTAAAGCTTGATTTCGACGCCTTCACGCTCGGCCGCTGCGCGCGCGTTGTTGTCGGGGCGGACGTGGAAGCCGACGATGATCGCGCCCGATGCGCGGGCGAGGAGGATGTCGCTCTCCGTGATCGCGCCCACACCGCGGTGGATGACTTCGACCGAGACTTCTTCGTGTGACAACTGCGCGAGCGCGTCGGCGAGTGCTTCCGCCGGGCCGCCCTGATCAGCCTTGATGACGATTCTGAGCGTCCGGGCCTGGCCGGGCGCCGTCTGCGACATGAAGTCTTCGAGTGAGACGACGCCTTTCGCCGTGCGCCGGCTCTTGGCCTCGCGGTCCAGCCGCTGGCGGCGCTGCGCAATCTCACGCGACTCCATCGCGTCTTCGACGACGACGAATTGGTCCCCCGCCATCGGCACTCCGCCGATGCCGAGGATCTGAGCCGGGATGGCCGGCCCGGCTTCCTTGATCGCGCGACCACGCTCATCGAGCAGCGCGCGAACGCGGCCGGAATACATGCCGCAGATAAAGTCGTCCCCGACGTGGAGCGTACCGTTGCTGACGAGGATCGTCGCGACGGCGCCCTTCCCCGGATCGAGCTGCGCTTCGATGACCGCGCCAGTGGCGCTCCGGTTCGGATTTGACTTGAGGTCGAGGATTTCGGCCTGCAGCAGAATCTGATCGAGGAGCGAGTCGATGTTCGTTCCCTTCTTGGCCGAGACTTCGCTCGAGAGCACGGTGCCACCGAACTCTTCGAGCACCACTCCGTGCTGGAGCAGATCCTGCTTTACCTTGCCCGGGTTCGCGCCCGAAACATCGATCTTGTTGATGGCGACGATGATCGGCACACCCGCATTGCGGGCGTGTGAGATCGCCTCGATGGTCTGAGGCATGACCTGATCGTCGGCGGCAACCACGAGGATGACGATGTCCGTCACCTGGGCACCGCGCGCGCGCATCGCAGTGAACGCTTCGTGTCCCGGCGTGTCGAGGAAAGTGATCGCCTTCCCCGCCGGCAGCGTGACGTGATAGGCGCCAATGTGCTGCGTGATACCGCCCGACTCACCGGCGACGACGTTCGATTTCCGGACGTAGTCGAGGAGTGATGTCTTGCCGTGATCAACGTGACCCATGATCGTCACGACGGGCGGCCGGGGACGCAGCTGCTCTTCGGTGTCCTCGGAGGCGGCCGCAGTGTTGAGGTCGGCGGCGTACTCCTGCTCCTTCACGGCCTGGAATCCGAACTCCCCCGCGATCAACTCGATCTGATCGAAGTCGAGACGCTGGTTGATGGTCACCATCAAGCCAAGGTTCTTGAATGCGAATCCAACTATCTGAACCGCGGGGATCTTGAGGATCTGCGCCAGCTCGCTGACCGTGATGAACTCGTTGACGTGCACCGTCTTCTTCTCGCGCTCGACCTCGGCCTGGCGCTGTGCGGCCAGCTCCTCGCGATAGGTGCCGTCTTCGGCACGGCGCGCCCCACCACGGCGGATCGGTCCGCGCATCGTCGCCATCGTCTTCCCGATGTTCGCCGACACCGCTTCCTGATCGACACCTCTCTTTCCCTTCTTGCCCCGTCGGGCGCCACGATCGTCACCGCGGCCTCCGCCCCCGGTTCTGTCGTCGCGTCGCGGTGCGGCGGTTCCCGCGCCTGGCGCTGCCGAGGCGACCGGACGCGGCGGAGTGTACGGTGCGGCGCTGGCTACGGGTCGAGGACGCGGCGCACCCGGAACTACCGGCTGCGGACGCTGACGGTCGCGGGATTCGCCGCGATCGGTTCCGTGATGCGACGGCTGCGATGTCTGCGCGGCGGATCCGGCGCGACGCGCTGGGGTCGCCGGCGCGGCACGAGGCCGATCCACCGTCGCATCGGGAGCCGCCGACGCGGCAATTGCCGGAGCTGACGGCACATCCGCGACGGGCTCAATCTCGACCGGCGCTGAGGCTGGCGCTTCAGGCGCAACTTCCGCAACCGGTTCCGGCGCCACGCGACGGCGGCGTCGAGCAGGACCCTCGGCGGCAACAGGCTCGGGCTTGGCTTCGACGGGCGGAGGTGCGGCCGTAGTGCCCCGACGCCGGCGAGTGGCAGCCGGAGGCGCAGCGACACGCGCGCGCTTTTCGCGCTCCCACCGAGCGCGGATGCGGGCGACCTGATCGTCGCTCAACGGACTCAGATGGCTGCGCACCGGAAGATCCATCTGCCGGAGAAGGTTGATCACCTCGTCCGACGTTATTCCGAATTCGCCCGCAAGGTCATGCACTCGAAGCTTGTTCAACCCAACTCCTCCCCCTCCTCACGCCCTTCCGGCATCGCGCTCAGGCTGAGCGCCCGAATGCCTTTTGCCAGACCTCTGTCTACAATTCCAACCACCGTCGTCGTGTCGCGACCGACAGCTTTGCCCAGCTCCTTCGCCGACGGTGCCGCGAAAACCGGTATCGCGCGCGCGCGCAACAGCGGCAGCACTTTATTCAAACTGTTACTAGAAGCGTCAGGTGCCGCAATAGCCATCACCAACTTGCCGCGCCGTGCCGATTCCCTCACCTGCTCCACGCCGACAATCGCTCCACGACCACGCAGCCCGAGGCCGAGCAGGCCAAAGAGCTTGCGAGTCGTCTCAGCGTCCATCAGCTACTCCGCCTTGGCCCCTTCTTTGACCTTTGGCGCGGGTACCTTCTCCGCTTTCGCGGCAACCTTTTCCGCCGTGGTTCCGTCCGGTTTCGCCTCCGCTCCCGTAGCGGCGGGTCCTTCCGACCCCATGTCGTTGCTTGCCGCGGCGTCCTCGGCGGTGTTCGTGACGGCCGCCTCCGGCGTTTCCGGGGCGTCGTCGGTAGTCAGCTCGTTTATGATCGCCATCAGTCTATCCGCCTCCTCGGGCGCGATGCCCGGCAACCGCAGAAAATCCTCGCGCTCCAAATCGATGATGTCGTCGAGTGTTCGATAGCCCGCTTCCTCTAGCACAGCCACAGTCGCCGGCTGCATCCCTTCGATATCGAGAAGGCGCGGGTTGACACCCGAGACCGGCTCGTCGGTCGGTAGCGGTGCGAAGATCGGCTGATCCGAGCCGCGCTCCATCCACTCCCTGCTCGAGTAGAGCTCGATCTTCCACTCGGTGAGCTCGGACGCCAGTCTCACGTTCTGGCCGTTGCGCCCGATGGCCAGCGACAGCTGGTCTTCGTCGACAATGGCTTGGATGGTCTTGGTGACCGGGTCGCTGAACACGCGGGCGACACGAGCAGGCGCCAGCGCCAGCTTCGCGAATCGCTCCGGATCTGCCGACCAAGGGACGATGTCGATTCTCTCCCCACCCAATTCGTTGACGACGGCCTGAACGCGCGAGCCCTTGAGCCCGACGCACGCCCCCACCGGATCTACCGAGTCATCCCGTGAGAACACGGCGATCTTGGTACGACTGCCTACTTCGCGGGCGCTGGCGCGGATCTCCACCAGATTCTGCTGAATCTCCGGGACCTCGAGCTTGAACAGCGCTCTCACGAACAGCGCATCGGCCCGGCTCAGCACGAGCCGCGGACCTTTGGGAGTCTCTTCGACGCGCTTCAGGACCGCGCGAATCGGATCTCCCTGGTGGAAATGCTCGCGGTGGTTCTGCTCGCGGTAAGGAATGATCGCTTCCGCTTCGCGGAACTTGTTGAGCATGATCACGAGCTTGCCGCGCTCGATCTGCTGGACTTCTCCGGACAGTAGGTCGCCAACGCGACTGGAGAATTCGTCGCGGATCTTGGAGCGCTCGCCTTCGCGCACGCGCTGGATGATGCGCTGTTTGGCGGCCTGGACCGCGGTGCGGCCGAACTCGGCGAAATCCACCGGGATCTCGAGCTGGTCGCCGACCTGGAAATCAGGGTCCTCGAATCGCGCTTCCTCGAGGGAGACCTGGCTCGCCGGATCGGTGACTTCTTCGACCACGGTTTTGAGGAGCACTATGCGGATGGCGCCCTTGTTCTCGTCGATAGTGACTTCCGCCTGTACCGTCGGACCATGCTTCTTGGCCAGGGCGGCGTTGATGCCGTCCTCCAACAGTCCGTGCAATTCGGTGCGGTCGATCTGCTTCGAGTTCGTCAACTCGCGGATCGCCGTCAGGATCTCTACCGAAGCTGCCATGTCCTACTCCTCTACCTTTTCCAGTGAAACGCCAACCGCGCCTTCTCCACCGCCGACAGCGGAAGGCGCCGCTCAACGCCCTGCTCATTCCGTACGATCACTACTTCCTGGCCGGGATCCCCTTCAACCCCGCCGATCTCGACCTCCTCCGTTCTGCGCCCAGCCGGATCTCCCGGCGCATTGCTCGTCACGACCGCGGAGCTGCCGACAAACTTTCGCCAGTCCGCTGCATTTCTAAGCGGCCGTTCGATCCCCGGCGACGAAACCTCGAGCACGTACCGGCGATCCCCAAAACCTGCGGCGTCCAGCTTTGCCTCGATCGCGCGTGAAGCAGCCGCGCAGTCATCCACAGTCACCTTTTGCTGACCTTCCCGCTCGACACGAACGTCGAGAACAGGCCGGCCGTTGCTCCCGCCCAATTTCAGCTCGAAAAGTTCAAGACCTAATGGCCTAATTTCAGAGGCCACAACGTCTTCCAGTGCTTTGTTCATCTACCTTCGAGGTACGTTCAGAGGACAAAAAAATGTGGGGGGATCCCCACATCACGGTTGGCCGCCGAATTGAACGCCCTATTCAATGTAGAGTGGGCACTCGGGGGAGTCAAGCTGTCACAGGCTTCGCATCGAGGAGGGAGCGCACGTTGTCCACAAGCACATCAGCAGTGAAAGGTTTGTGCAGAAACGCGATGCCGGCATCGTGCAGGCCTCGTCGAACTATTTCATCTTCGGTGTAACCGGAGATGAAGAGCGCCTTGAGGCCTGGTCGGATCTGATGGAGTGCCTGCACCAGCTCGCGACCATTCATGCCCGGCATGACCAGGTCCGTGACCACCATGTCGATCGCGTCTGGCGCGGCGGCGAACGCGCGCAGAGCTTCCCCTGCGCCCGCGGTTACCGTCACCTGGTAACCGCGGTCCCGGAAAATTCGCCCCGCCAGCTCACGAACTGCCCTGTCATCCTCGACCAACAGCAGCCGTTCAGACCCTTCCTTGCGAGTCGGGGCCGTGGAGGGAGCGCTGAGAGCGGCTTCGGTGCGGGGGAAATAAATGCGAAAGGTCGTCCCTTGTCCGGGGGCGGTGTGAACAGTGACGGCGGCTCCGGACTGTTGGATGATTCCGTACACGGTGGAGAGACCTAGGCCGGTGCCTTTGCCTTCGGGCTTGGTGGTGAAGAAGGGCTCGAAGAGGTGCTCCCGGGTGTGCTCATCCATCCCGTCGCCAGTGTCGGAGACGCAGAGCATCACGAGATCCTGGCCCTCGATTTTGGCTTGGACGCCCGATTCGGCGGCGCGCACGTTCGCCGTCTTGATTCTCAGCACGCCCCCATTCGGCATCGCATCTCTCGCGTTCAGGCAGAGATTGAGTAGGACCTGCTCCAGCTGGCCGCTGTCTGCGTTTATGTGACCAAGTCCGTCGTTCAAAACCATTTGCACGAGGATGTCCTCGCCGATCAGGCGTTTGAGCATTCGCTCAGTGTTGGTGATCACCGCGTTGAGATCGAGCACGCGGGGCAGGAGCAACTGCTTCCTGCTAAAAGCCAGGAGCTGCCGAGTCAGGGAGGCAGCGCGTTCAGCTGCCAGGCGGATTTCGTCGACATCCTCACGCTGGCTCGCGTCGAGGTTTTTCCCCTCGGCGAGGAAATCGGTCCTGCCCCTGATGACGGTAAGCAGATTGTTGAAGTCGTGCGGAACCCCGCCAGCGAGCTGCCCGACTGTTTCCATCCGCTGTGACTGGCGCAGCTCCGTTTCAAGCGCCTTCTGGGCGGTGATGTCGCGAGCGTGCACGACAATGGCTTCGACGCCTCTGACGTGCTGAAGATTCTTGGCAGTGACGTGCATCGATTTCCAGCTTCCGTCCTGGTGGCGGAAGCGAATCTCATCGGACCTGACCTCGCCTTCCTGCCCCGACACTTCCCGGAAGAGGACCCTGGCAACCGGCGCGTCGCCGGGATTCATTATCTCAAAAAAACTTTTCCCCTGCAGCTGGCGCGGCTCACACCCCAGCGTCCGTGTCACTGCCGGACTTATGTACCGCAGGACGCCGTTGGGGTCGACGATGCTCACGACGTCAGCTGCGTTCTCGATTATCGCCTGGAAGCGGGTTTCGCTCTCCTTGATAGCCGCGAGCCTCGACTCGGTTTCGGCTCTCGCGATGGCGTGCATCCTGTTCAGAAACCAGTAAATGGCGCCGGCCGACGCAAACCAGCCGAGAGTCATTTCGACGAGGTGCAGGCCTCTGAACGATACAGTATAGACGTTCGTGCCGATCACCATCAGGAAAAATCCCAGCGTCGTCACGATCTGGGTGAAGAGGCGGTTCGTGGACATCCGGCGAACGACGATCATGGCCGTGCCCAGCACGAACACCATGAAAAGAAGCGTGTAGAGGAGACGGGCGACCGGGTATGCCATTGCACCCGTAGCCGGCGCAATCTGTGCCACCATCCCGCCGATCATCCGCCGGGGACCGCAGGCGAGGCGATTACCGCAATCTGACGGCCGGAATCACCCGCCCGGTGCGAGAAAAATCGGTCGTTGTCGCAGCGTGTGCACGAGGAGCTCACTGTGATCTTCTGAACGCCGAGCTCACTGGCGTGTTCAGCGATGAGCGCGCGGAGATCGACGTGGCCAGGGCGCGTCGACGGCTGGCCGGTGAGCTCGGCTCGGACTTCGGCGCTCACCTCGTAGCAGCGTCCGCAGATCGAAGGCCCGAGATGGATCGCGAGCTCGTCGGGGGCGTGACCGTACCGCGCGAGCGCCTCGATTGCCGCCGACGTTATCCCCGCGGCCGTACCCTTCCATCCGGAGTGAAGCAGCGCGACAACGCCGGATGGGTGGGCAATGAACACCGGGACACAATCGGCAATGCCGACAGTGAGAGCGGTTCCCTTCTCGGCGGCAATGTGACCATCCGCCTCGACTGATCGAAGCCACCCCTCCCAGCCGCCGGTGTGCACGATGACACGAGTGCCGTGAACCTGGCGCAGGGATACGATACGCAGCGCGGTGTCTGAGAGCTCGTGCTGAACCGCCGTCCAGCGACTCATCACCTCTCCGACCGGCTCGCTGCCAACGAGACCGAATGTTCCCGCGTCGCGCGTCGTCGTAAATGCGCGCATCCCCCAGGCTTCGAAGTCGGTTACTACCTCCTTCCCGACTTCACTCTGCGCTACTGGCGTCGGTCGTCCACGCGGGTGATGGATGCGCCCAGTGCGTTCAGGCGCTCGTCGATGCGCTCGTAACCCCGCTCGATCTGACCGACGTTGTTGATGACGCTGGTGCCTTCGGCACAAAGCGCAGCCAGCAGCAGCGCCATTCCGGCGCGGATGTCGGGAGACTCGAGCACCTGACCGTGGAGGCGGCAGGGCCCGTGAATGAGAGCACGGTGGGGATCGCAGAGAACGATTCGCGCGCCCATCGTCGAGAGTTTGTCCACGAAGAACAGCCGCGATTCGAACATTTTCTCGTGCATCATGATAAGGCCGTCACACTGCGTGGCGGTGACGATGGCAATCGACATCGTATCGGCCGGAAACGCCGGCCACGGCTGGTCCTCGAGCTTCGGCACGTGCCCGCCCATGTCAGACTGGATCTCGCGGGTCTGCTTGGCGGGGACGATGAGATCCGAACCGTCTTCGACGCACTCGATGCCCAACCGGGAGAAACCCATGCGGGTCGATCTCAAGTGCTCGATGCCCGCATTCTGGATGCGCAGCTCGGACCGGGTGACGGCTGCAAGTCCGATGAAGGAACCGACCTCGATGTGGTCCGGGCCGATCGTGTAGGTCACGGGCTTCGTACCGAGCTGGCGATCTCCGTGAATGGTCATGGTGTTGGTGCCGACGCCTTCGATTTGCGCGCCGAGGGCAATCAGAAAATGGGCGAGGTCCTGGACGTGGGGCTCGCTGGCGGCGTTCCTTAGGACGGTCGTTCCCGTCGCGACGGATGCGGCGACGAGCGCATTCTCGGTTGCGGTTACGCTAGGCTCGTCGAGAAAGACATCCGCTCCGCGAAACCCGTTCACCCGCATGTCGATCACCTTTCCGTGGGTGAACGTCGCGCCGAGCTGCTCGAGCGCGAGGAAATGGGTATCGAGTCTGCGCCGGCCGATGACGTCGCCGCCGGGTGGCGGCAGCGTGACCTGCCCGCAACGAGCGAGGAGTGGCGCCGCCAGGAGAATGGACGCGCGGATCTTGGCGCAAAGCGTCGGATTCAGATCCTTGGGACTGAGGTTCTTGGCGTGAACCGACAGCGAGTTCTGCCCCGTCCATTCCATCGATGCGCCGACCGAGCGGATTAGCTCGACCAGCGTCTCGATGTCCCTGATGCGGGGCACGTTCTCGAGGTGAACCGGGCTTTGCGAAACCAGCGCCGCGGCCACGATGGGCAGTGCGGCGTTCTTGTTACCGGAGGGCCGTATCGAGCCCTTCAGGCTCTTTCCACCCTCGACGACGAACTGGACTGCGGGCATGCTTCTCCTAAACTGGTGCGAATGCAGGTCGGTAAGCGTGTTGCGCAAATATATCGCAGTCACCACTCTTTGTACCCTATTCGCGCTCCTCGAAAATGGCCTCTCCCTTGCACAACGAACGCACATGACGGGATGGTTTGGCATCGGCCTCGAGCTGTTGATCCAGGCCGCGCCGGCACTTTCGGATACGGTCTACACCAAGCAGATCGTTGAGGAGCCGGGCTTCTGGCAGAAGGTGACAAGCATTGCGAGCGGCGTGATGACAATCACCGTCATCGTGCTCACCGTGGCGCTCGTTCCCGCCGCGTGGAATTTCAGAAAGAGCTACAAGAAGACCAGCGACATGCTGGACAAGATCTACGGCGACATCAATCCGCTGATGCGCCACGCCAGCTCGATCGCCGACAACGTGGACTACATTTCGACATCGATCCGCGTCGACGTTCAGCAGGTGAGCCAGACGGTGGCGGCCGCCAACCAGCGAATGCAGCAGGCGGTCGCGGCAGCGGAAGACCGGATCAACCAGCTGAACGCGCTGCTCGAGGTAGTTCAGGAAGAAGCGGAGTCCGCGTTCGTATCGACGGCCGCCACTATTCGCGGTGTGAAAACGGGAATCAATACGGCATTTGACGAGGAGGACTGGATCGATGGGGACTACGACGAAAGCGGAGCCGACGACTGGGAGAAGCCGCGGCCGAGGGTCAGACCCAGAAATGGAGCTGGACGAGGCCCGTGAGCAGCAGTTCGACCTGTTGACGGCGGCCCTCATCGGAGCGGCTGTCGGCGCGGGGCTCACACTGCTGTTGAGAAGAGGTCCGTCGGGCCGGCGGCCGGTCGGGCCGCTCGTGCGTTATGCGGGGCGGGGCGCGGCGCTCGCCGGAATCGCCGGCCTCGAAGGCGCCAAGTGGGCGGGCGGACGCGCGGCTGAAGGCGCGCGCTGGGCTGCGCCGCGTGCGCGACGCGGGTTCAATACGGCCGTCGAGCGCGGCGGCGAGCTCATCGAGCGCATTCCGGTCGACGACGTGATCGAGCAGGTGCGCGACTATGCCGACACCGCGCGCGACGCGATCAACGATGTCGTGAAGGACGAGCTCAACGACCTGCGCAAGGCTGTTCGCCGTCAGCGAAAGCGCATCGGGATTTAGGTCCACTGGGGTGGCGCGCGCGCGGGCGCGCCTGATTCCCGCCGGTTTGGTGCTACTGGCCGTGCTGGTCGCGCTGGCGCTGACCCCGACGGTCGCGCACGCGTGGACTCCGGGCACGCACATCTTTCTCGGCGAAGCGATCATGCGGTCGCTGCCTCTCTTGCCGGGACCGGTCGCCGAGCTGCTCGCCGCGTATCCGTACGATTTTCTTTACGGATCGATCGCGGCGGATACGAGCATCGCCAAGAAGTACGCGGCCGCCGGTCGTCACTGCCATTCGTGGAACGTCGGCTTCGAGATTCACGACAACGCCGAGACGAAACCTCTTCGCGCCTTCGGCCTCGGCTATCTGGCGCACCTGGCCGCCGATTCGGTGGCCCACAACTATTTCGTCCCGCACCAGCTCACCATCACCTCTTCGACGGCGGCGCTTGGCCACAGCTACTGGGAGAGCCGGTTCGATACTCACATCGGCGAGCGATTCAGTCGCACCGCTAAGCAGCTGATTCTGCGCGATCACGCCCATTCCGACGGACACCTCGACCGGATACTCAGTCCGACGATCTTCAGCACCTCGACGAACAGGAGGATCTTCAGGGGTATGGTGCATGTGGCCGACACCGAGTCGTGGCAGCGGATATTCCACCTGGTCGAAGAGAAGAGCCGATGGGACCTGACCGAGCCGGAGGTCGAGAAATACATGACGCGCGCATTCGACTACATCGTCGACCTGCTCTCACGATTGGACCGCGCCGAGCCCTTCAAGCTCGACCCGGCCGGAACGATACCGCTTCGCGCGGCGAAGAAAATTCGCCGCGCTGCGTTGCGGCGCGGCGGCGAAGAGCACGTCTTCGAGCAGGCGGAGCAGCATTTTGGGATGCCGCCGTCGAAGCTGCGCTACGCAACCGAGCTGCCCGAGCCGCTCTATCCCGCCCGCGAAGCCAACAGCTGATTGACGCGCTTTGGGTCGGCGCGACCGTTCGACTTCTTCATCACGAAGCCCACCAGCACTCCTTGGAGCTTTCTTTCTCCCCCGAGATAACGCGTCGCCTCTTCGGGGTGCTCGACAAGAACCTCGTCGACCCAGCGTGCAATCGCGGCTTCGTCTCCTACCTGCAGCAGCCCTTCGTCGGCAGCGATCTGCGGGGCCGGCTTACCCGTTTCCACCATCCGCGCGAAGACGCGCTTCGCCGCGGTGTGACTGATGGTTCCGTCGCGAACGAGATTGAGCAGCTGCGCGAGGTCGGCGGGCCGCACCCGAAAAGAGGTGATGTCCACGCCCGACCCGCGAAGCACAGCGGATACTTCCCCCATCACCCAGTTGTACGCCGCCTTTCCGTCCCCTGACGCTCGCGCCACTGCTTCGAAGTACTCGGCGAGCGCGGGCAATGCGGTGAGCTGCACGATTTCCGCCGGTGGCAGTCCGAAATCTTCGCCGAGACGTTTCCGCCGCGCGTCAGGAAGCTCCGGCAGCTCTTCACGGGCACGCTGGATCCATTTTGCGTCGAGCAGCAGCGGCTTGAGATCCGGCTCCGGAAAGTATCGATAGTCGTGGCTTCCCTCTTTTGTGCGGCTCGGGCGCACGACTTCCCGTTCGCCGTCCCAGAGAAGCGTCTGCTGCTCGACCCTGCCACCGGAATCGACGAGCGCGCACTGTCTCGCGAATTCCGATTCGAGAGCGCGCTCGACGGCCGAGAACGAATTCATGTTCTTGACCTCCGTCTTGGTACCCAGCTTGGCCTGACCCGTCGGACGCACGCTGATGTTGGCATCGACGCGCAAGCTGCCCTCTTCCATGCTGACATCGCTCACGTCGAGGTACTGCAGGATCTGCCTGAGAGTGCGAAGGTAGAGGTGCGCTCCGGCCGCGCTCCGAATGTCAGGCTCGCTGACGATCTCGATCAGGGGCACACCAGAGCGGTTCAGGTCTATCGCGGTTGCGCCCGCGTACCTGTCATGGATGGACTTGCCGGCGTCTTCCTCCACGTGCACGCGGGTTATTCCAATGCGAAGGTCGCTGCCGTTTTCACCCGCGCCGATTGTAATCGAGCCACCGGTCGCCAGAGGCTGATCGAACTGCGAGATCTGATAGCCTTTGGGAAGGTCCGGATAGAAATAGTTCTTGCGGGCGAAGACGGAGCTCTCATTGACCGTACAACCGAGGCCGAGCGCAGCGCGAGTCGCGAGCACGACGGCGTGCTCGTTGAGCACCGGGAGGGCGCCCGGAAGCGCCAGGCAAACCGGGCAGGTGTTGACGTTGGGTGGAGCGCCGAAGTCAGCCGAGCAGCCGCAGAACGCTTTCGTTCTCGTCTTGAGCTGAACGTGGACTTCGAGGCCCACCACCATTTCGTAGCGGTCCTGACTCAACGGTGTGCGTCCTCGCCCAGTGCGGCTTCGAGCGCGTACGCGACCCGAAACATCGTGTATTCGTCGAAGTGGGCGGTGATGATCTGACCGCCCACCGGCAGCCGCCGCACCCGGCCAATCGGCACCGAGATGGCCGGAACGCCGGCGAGGTTGGCGGTGACGGTGAAGATGTCGTTGAGATACATCTCGTACGGATCACTGATGGCGCCGATGTGAAACGCGGGAGTCGGCGTCGTCGGTGTGAATATCGCGTTGATGCCGCTGCCGAAAACGGTTCGGAAGTCATCGGCGATGAGACTTCTGACCGCCTGCGCCTTCCGGTAATACGCATCGTAATAGCCGGCGGACAACACGTAAGTACCGAGCAGGATGCGGCGCGTCACCTCCGGTCCGAATCCGCGCGAACGCGTTTGCTCGTACATCCCTTTCAGCCCGAGCGGCGAGTCCACGCGCAGTCCATAACGGACTCCGTCGAACCGCGCGAGATTCGACGACGCCTCCGCGGGCGCGATGATATAGTAGACCGGAATGGCGAGCGGCGATCGGGCGAGCGAGATATCGCGGACCGTCGCACCCATTGCCCGGAAGCGATCGAGGGATCGCTCGCAGAGGTCGCGTACGCTCGCATCGAGCGAATCCGGGAAATACTCCGCCGGCTTGCCGATGACGATGCCCTCGAGTGTTTTCGCATGTGGAGGCGGCGGGAGCGGAACGGCAGTCCTGCCGATACGGACCATCTCGGTATCGGCACTGCTCGCAGCGACTGGAGGAGCTCCGAGCGCGGCCATTCTATAGATGGGGACGTCCGCGTCCGAGCTGGTCGAGTCCAGGTGGTCGTATCCAGCAATCACTTCCAGTCCGAGCGCCGCGTCATCGACGGTGCGTCCCAACACGCCGATCTGGTCAAGTGACGACGCGAATGCGACGAGACCATACCTGCTCACGCGTCCGTACGTGGGCTTCACCCCAACGATCCCACAGAACGCGGCTGGCTGGCGGACGGAGCCGCCGGTCTCGGACCCGAGTGCGATCGGCGTGATTCCAGCCGCGACAGCCGCCGCCGAGCCACCGGATGACCCGCCCGGGACACAACGCACATCGTGCGGGTTACGCGCCGGACCAAAGGCGCTGTTCTCGGTCGACGAGCCCATCGCAAACTCGTCCATGTTCGTCTTGGCAACCACGAGCGCGCCATGTCGGCGGAGCCGCGTGACCACCGTCGCCTCGAATGGGCTCACATATCCCTCGAGGATCTTCGAGCCGCAGGTCGTCGGCAGCCCGAGTGACGCGATATTGTCCTTGATCACGACCGGTACGCCGGCGAGCAAGCCCAGATCGGCGGCGGTGTCGCGGCGCTTATCGAGTTCTTCGCACTCGGCCAGGCTGGCCACATCGTCGGCGGCGAGCACGAGGTTCAGATTGTCCGGACCTGCACCGATGTCACACGCGCGGTCGAACGAAGCCTTAACGATGGCGTCAGGTGAGAGCTGGCCGGCGCGCACACCAGCCGCGATCTCCGCGGCACGAAGCTGAGAGTAGTTGTCGGGACTCAAGCTCAGCTCTCGGCCGGGTCCTCGTGAGTCGCGAGCCGGGGCACGATGAAGAATCCGTCCCGCATCGCGGGCGCAAACGATTCGAGCGTGCCCGACATTCCCGAGGGAACTCCCACGTCGGGTCGGAGCGGAGTTCCGCCCGTGCCCACTCCCGCGGTGGGGGCGACGCCGGCGGTGTCGACCTGGGACAGAACTTCCATGTGGGCCAGGATCGAGCTGAGCTCTCTCGTGAGAGACTCGGCCCGCTCGGCGTCGACGCCGAGGCGCGCCAACTGCGCGATGTGCAGCACATCCTCCCTGGTGACCGGCATTATTCCTGCCCGCGCTCGAGGGTGGTGTACGCCAGCTTGATGGTCTTGCGACCAACGCTCTCGTCGTCGAAGTCGATCACAGCCTTTACCTCGCGCCCGACTCCAGAGAGCTCGGCGATCGAGCCGTCGCCAAAAAGCTTGTGCTTCACTCGCTCGCCTTTGACGTATCGGGGCTCGTCCTGAGAGATCTCCGCTTCCATCGCCGCAGTCTTTCGCCACGATGGAACCTCGTGCTGGCGGCGCTGAGGAAACGCCCCGCTGCCGAAGCCGCCCGCGCGCGCCCCCGTTCCCCTTCCCATCGACATCACGCGCAGCGTCTTGACTTCTTCGATGTTGGCGCCAACGATCTCCCTGAGGAATCTCGATTTGATTCCCGGTAAGAGCTCGCCGTTTCGCCGCCGCATCTCGGTAAAGGAGAGATAGAGCTTCTCCTCTGCGCGGGTGATGCCGACGTAGAACAGACGGCGTTCCTCCTCGATCTTGGGAGGATCGTCGATCGCTTGAGAGAGCGGGAACAGCCCGTCTTCGAGTCCCGTCAGGAAAACGACCGGATACTCCAGGCCCTTGGCGTTATGGAGCGTCATCAGCGTGACCGCGTCGGCGCTCGGATCGAGAGCGTCGGCACCGGCGACGAGCATCGCGCGCTGCAGAAAGTGGTCGAGGGGCGTGAGGCCAACTTCACCGCCGTCGTCAATTACGGTTTCGGCTGCTCCGTTGATCAGCGCGCTCAAGTTCTCGATGCGATCACGTGCCGACTCGGGACCTTCAGCACTGAGGTAATCGACGTACTTGATCTCGGTGACGAGCTCCTGAATGAGGACATCGACACTGGTATCCTGCGCCCGCCCGCGCAGGCGTGAGATGAGATCACCGAAATCGGCCAGCGCTTTGCGAGCCGCGGGCCGCATCGATTCCTGGATCTCGGTTCTCGACGCCGCCTCGAAAAGTGAAACCCCGGCGTCCCGCGCGCGGAGGGCGAGCGTGTCGACGGTCGTGTCGCCGATGCCCCGCTTCGGAACGGAGATGGCGCGGCGGAAGGCTTCGGAGTCGGCGGGGTTCGCAATCAGCTTGAGGTACGCCATGAGGTCGCGGATCTCGCGCCGGTCGTAGAAGCGCACCGATCCAACCAGTCGATACGGGATCGCTTCGCGGCGCAGCGCGTCCTCGAGCGCGCGGCTCTGGGCGTTCGTCCGATACAGCACGGCGAACTCGTTGAGACCGCGGCCGTCCCTGTTGCGCCGCGTCTTGATCTCCTCGAGCACCCAATCGGCTTCGTCGCGCTCGTCGAGAGCTGCAACGAGAGTGACCCGCTCGCCCGATTCCCGCGTCGCGCGAAGCGTCTTCCCTTTGCGCCCGACGTTCTGCGTAATCGCCGCGTTGGCGACCTGGAGAATGTCGGGCGTCGACCGATAATTGTCTTCGAGGCGAACGAGCTTCGCCGCGACGAACTCCTTCTCGAAATCGAGAATGTTGCGGATATCCGCTCCGCGCCAACCGTAAATCGATTGGTCGTCGTCTCCGACGACAACAACGTTTCCGTGTCCGCTGCCGAGCAGCTTGATGAACTGGAACTGGGCACGGTTGGTATCCTGGTACTCATCCACGAGAATGAACTGGAAGCGGTCCCGGTATCGCGCCAGCGTGTGCTCGTCCTTGCGAAAAATCTCCACCGGCAGCACTAGCAGGTCGTCGAAGCTCACAGCGTTCGCGGCGCGCAGAGCGGGCTCGAGCTGCCCGTAGACCGTGGCCGCCGCTCGCGACACGGGATCCATCGCAAGATTCGCATACTCGCCAGGTCCCACCAGCGAGTTCTTCGCGTCGGAGATGAGCGAAGCGATGACCTTGGGGCTCCACTGCTTGGGCGAGATTCGCTCGCGCTCCATGATCCGCTTCACAAGTCCGAGGAAGTCGTCTTCGTCGTAGATCGTAAAGCTCGGAGTCCGGCCCACTTGCCGGGCTGCGCCGCGAAGAATCCGCGCGCCGATGGCATGAAACGTCCCACTCCACATTCCTTTCGGCTCTTCCCCAAGCAAGCGCGCTATCCGCTCGCGCATCTCGCCCGCCGCCTTGTTGGTAAATGTGACGGATAGAATCCGTGACGGATCGACGCCGTGGTGCTCGATGAGCCGCGCAATCCGCGTCGTGAGGACGCGCGTTTTTCCCGACCCTGCACCCGCGAGTACGAGCATCGGGCCTTCGAAGTGCAGGACCGCTTCGCGCTGGGCAGGATTGAGATCGGAAAGCGGCTCGGCGCGCCCGGGAGCGATTACCGTCGTCGGATCGGACATTGACTCAAGATACGGCATGCTGAGGGTTACATCATAGAGCAGGATTAACAACTGCAAATGAGAACGGCAAAGCTGCCGGCTATCCCAACACAATGTCGAACGTCGCCCCTCTCTCCGTCTGCACGAGATTGAGCTCTCCGCCGTGACTATCACGCACGATCCGCCGCGCCAAGGACAGTCCGATTCCCCAACCCTTTTCTTTCGTGGAGAACCCCGGGTCGAAGATCTGATTTCGAATTTCGCGCGGCACGCCTGGGCCATCGTCCGCGACTCGCACTCGAACCCGGCCTTCGGGAAGCGTCACCGCGGAGATCTCCACTTTGCCGTCTCTGCCGGCGAGAGCGTCGATGGCATTCTTTGCCAGCGACTCGAGCGCCCATTCCAGAAGTACCGCGTCACCTTGTATCACGAGATCGCCCTGGTGCGAGGATGAAACGGTGACCCGCTGCGCGAGTGTTGGAACTCGCGCCCGAAAATAAGTCGCCACACGATCGACGAGCTCCGCCAGGTCCACTGCTTCCTGTCGGGGCGGGCGTCCAATGCGTTCGAAGCGGTGTGCGACGCGCTTTAGGCGCTCCAGGTCGGCTTCCATGTGGTCGAGCGCCGCACCCGTCATCGGCTCCGGCTCCGATTCGCGCAGCAGCTCGATCCAGCCGCTGATACTCGAGAGTGGCGTGCCCAGCTGGTGCGCGGACTCCCGCGCCATTCCCGCCCATATCTGCTCGCGATCGGCACGGCCACGCGTGCGCAGAGCATATGCGCCAGCGAGCAGGACCATCCCGATCAGGATCGACTGGAGCACCGGTATCAGGATGAGTCCGCGGACTAGGGGCGTGTTGCCGTAATGCACCGTCCCGACGCCCGGCTCGACTACCGGTGCGTTCTGTCTATCCAGCTCGGGAATGTAGGCGCGTATCTGCTCCGGAGTCGGCGAAGGGCCAAAAGGCAGATTCGCCTGTGCGGTGGGATTGCCTTCGGTGTCGGTGACGATGATAGGCACGCCCGACTCGCGGATGTGATTCGAGAGGTCGAACAAGGCGGCTTCTGCCGCGTCGTCACTCGGGTTGTTCAGCCCATGATACACGCGGGCGTACATGAGACCGACTCGCGAGGCTTCCTGACGCAGCTCTCGCACGACGCCACGAGTATACGCTACGTACCAGCCGAGCAGCGCTAGCACGCCGATCGTCACCAGCGTCACCGGAGCGAGCCGGCGCATGCCTAGCTCAGGCGCTCAGCGCCGAGATAGGTACGCAACGCAGTGGGAACCGCCACGCTGCCATCTTTCTGCTGATGATGTTCAAGAATCGATGCGATGATGCGGGGAAAGGCCACGCCTGATCCATTGAGCGTGTGAATAAGGCGCGGCTTGCCACCGTCGGCCGGTTTGTATCGGATGTTGGCGCGCCGCGCCTGGAAGTCGGTGAAGTTGCTGCACGACGAGACCTCGAGCCACTTCCCCACTCCAGGCGCGAACACTTCGAGATCATACGTGTGCGCGCTCGCGAAACCGGTGTCGCCAGCGGCGAGGCGCACCACACGATACGGGAGCTCGAGCAGCCTGAGAATCTTTTCGGCGTGCCCGGTGAGCAGCTCCAGCTGCTCATTGGAGCTGTCGGGAGTCACGTACCGCACGAGCTCGACCTTGTCGAACTCGTGTACGCGAAGAAGTCCGCGAGTGTCCTTCCCCGCAGCTCCGGCTTCGCGCCGGAAGCAAGCTGAATACGCGGCAAAGCTCATTGGAAGATTCGACTCCGCTATGACTTCGTCGCGATAGAGGTTCGTCAATGGCACTTCGGCAGTCGGGATGAGGAACGCGTCTTCGTCCCGCAGCGCGTACATGTCTTCCTCGAACTTGGGCAGCTGCGTGGTTCCCGTCATGCTCTCGCGATTCGCCACCACCGGAACCCACGTCTCCTCATATCCGTGATCACGCGTGTGAGTGTCGAGCATGAGGTTCATGAGCGCACGCACCAGCCGCGCCCCAGCGCGCCGGAACACGATGAACCCGCTGCCGCTGATCTTCGCGCCGCGCTGAAAATCAATCAGGCCAAGCGATTCGCCGATTTCCCAGTGAGGCCGCACGGCGGCGCCTTCGCGCGGGGAGCCCCAACCGCGCACGACGGTATTGCTCTCCTCGCCTCCGGCCGGAACGAATTCGAGAGTGACGTTCGGAATCTCGAGGAGGAGCTGCGAAAGCTCCCCCTCCGTCGCTGCCAGCTCCTTGTCGAGCCTCGCGATCTCTTCACCCAGATCCCGCGACTGCTGCTGCAGGTGATCTGCATCCTCGCCGGCGCGCTTTCGCTGCGCCACCTGCTGCGTGACGGCATTGCGCGCCGCTTTCCGTTCCTCTACGGCTTGGATCGTTTCCCGTCGCGCCCGATCGAGCACGAGAGCCCTGTCGATGGCCGGAGCGAGTCCCGACAGCGCGCCGCGCCGGCGCATGCCTTCACGGAGCGCGTCGATGTGCTCGCGCACCATCCTGGCATCGTGCATCGCTCAGAACGTAGGGATACCGGGCGCGAAGGAGCGATATCCGCAGTTCGGATCCAATCCGAGGCGGAACTTGATTTGCCTCGCGGCGACGAAGATCGTGTCGATCGCGATCTTGGCGTAGACCTGAGGCTTGAGCGCGTAGGTGCAGAGGTCCCCGTCTCCGAGGTTGTGCACCGCTTCGACCACTACCACCTCGCCCTCCGACGCGACCACCGTCGAGTCGACCTTGTACCCGGCGACGGGTGCTTCCCCCAGCGCCTCAAATTGAATCGCGATTTTCTGCAGTCCAACGTGAGGCACGAACGGACCTTCGGTTACTACGCGGCGCGCGGGGTGGAGGACGGCGTTGCCGGCCGCGTCGATGTCGAAGACGATATCGAACCCTCCGAATCCACTTACCGGTACGATTTGACGAGCTACTAAGGAAAGCGCGTTGGGATAACTTGGGGGAGTCCCGCTCAAGGCGTAAACCGTGAGCGTATCCGTAGTCGTCTCACGAGTAGCCTCGAGTTGAATCGGGTCGCGGCAAGCGCCGAGACCGACGACGGTCACGAGCATCGCGAACAGAGCGAGGCGCAGTTTCATGCAGATATTAGGCAGTTGGGAGCCGGCAGGAGTTGCTTCACAACAATACCGCGTAACTTATGTCAGTTCAAGCGATTGCCATGCTTGACTTCAACCTACGCGCTTTCTAGCTTCGCAACCTTCCCGCCACCGATGCCGAACATCCGAGATTTCACGAGCGCCCTTCGCCAACGTCCCGGCGTGGACGCCGTCCTGGTGCTGGGGAAAGATGGACTGTTGATCGAGGGATTTGCCGCCCCGGGCGTCAACACCGAGGATCTCTCGGCGCGGGTTCCGACGCTGGTGTCCGAGGCCGAGAGTCTCGGGAAAGCGGCGTTGCAGGGCGCACTGGCGACGGCGATCGTCGAGCACGAGAGAGGCTACGCCATAATCGCGGCGTTGGCAGACAGCACGCTCCTGCTTCTCCTTCTCAGACCATCGGCGGATCTCGGCGGCCTGCTGTTCGATGTGCGCCGCTATCGCGGCAACATCGCTTCCCTGATCTGACTTGAGCGTGGATGACCCCATGACGCGTACCTGCCACGTCCTCGTCGCCGACGACGAGCCACACATCGGCCGCATCATCAAGATGAAGCTCGAGCAGGGCCCCTTTCGCGTGAGCCTGGCCTACGACGGCCAGGAAGCGCTCGACTTCCTTTTGGGCGAGGAACAGCTCGACCTCGTCGTCCTCGACCTGATGATGCCGCGATTGAGCGGACTGGACGTCCTTCGGCGTATGCGTGAGGAGGAGAGACTCAAGCGGCTGCCGTGCATCATCCTCACCGCCGGTGGGGACGCGAAGCACGAGCGTGACGCGCTCGCGCTCGGCGCGACGGAGTTCATCACCAAGCCGTTCAGCCCCAAGAAGCTGTACGCGCTGGCGGCTCGACTCACGGGCGCGCCCGACGAAGCAGGGATCAGCGGCGAGTGAGCCGCTGGGCGGTCATCCTCGCCGGTGGAGTCGGGTCTCGCTTCTGGCCACTCAGTACTCCATCGCGTCCCAAGCAGCTGCTCGCTCTCGCCACCGACAAGCCGCTGCTTCAGGACACGATCGAGCGGCTCACGCCGATCGTGGATGTGGAACGGATATTGGTGTTGACGAACGCAGATATCACCGGCGCCATCGCGGACCTCATCCCGCAGCTGCCCCGAGAGAACCTGGTGATCGAGCCCAAGCCGGCCGGGACCGCTGCGGCGCTCACCTGGGCCGCGCTGGAAATCGCGCGCCGAGACAGTGAAACGGCGACGATGATCTGCGTTCACGCTGACTGGTCGATCGGAGACGACGAGGAATTCCGCGCAACCCTGCTCAAGGCGGAGGAAGTCGCGCTGGAAAAGAAAACGCTGATCACGGTCGGTGTGGTTCCTACCCGGCCGGATCCGGGCTTCGGGTACATACAGCCGGGAGCCGGCAAACCTGGCGCGCCAGTTCCGGTCAAGCGGTTCGTGGAGAAGCCGGATCGCGCCCGTGCCGCCGAGATGTGGAACGAAGGCTACCTCTGGAACTCGGGAATATTCGTCTGGCGAGTGACTGATTTTCTGACTGAGGTCCGCGCGCACGCGAAAGAGCTGGAGAAAGCGCTCAGGACAGAAAAGCGAGCGGACGCGATGGAATTCTTTCGCGCCGTCGAGACGCCTGTCTCCGTGGATGTAGGCGTTCTGGAGCGGAGCAGGAACGTCACGGTTCTACCGGGCGAATTCGGTTGGGACGATATCGGCACGTGGGCGGCCCTGAGCCGGGCCCGGCCCAAGGATGACCTCGGCAACGTTACGAGCGGCGATGTCCACCTCCTCGACGGATGCGACAACGTCGTGCACGCGGAATCGGGAACGGTCGTCATGTACGGCGTCGATAACCTGGTCGTCGTTACGCGCGGAAACCTTACGCTCGTGACTACCACCGACAAGGCGGCTGACATGAAGCGGCTCGTCGACTCGCTTCCGCCCGAGCTCAACCCCCGGTAATGAACGAGCTCTACTTCTACGACGACGCGCGCGCGCGGCTGTTCGAGCCGTTCTCCCTGACGCGACCCTGCTCTGAGATGCGCGCGGGAACATCGCTCATCAGGAAAAGATGGGAGCGCGCCACATCGATGAAGAGCAAGGGGTTTCTCGGCGCGCCTCATCTGGCCGACTTCGAGGAAGGCGACGCGCCTCCGTCCGATGCCAGCAGCGCCGAGATTCCGGCCGGCTCGGTGGTGATCAACAGCCGCTGCATCGTGCCACTGGATCTCGCCGTCGAGCCATTCGACGTGCTGATGTGCGAGGGACGGGCCTGCGCTGTGCGGCTGGCGAGGCCAGTTCCGGCAGCCAAATTCGCCGATGGGACGCTGGATCTGGGCACCATCCAGACGAGCCTTGGCGGGAAAAAGGTCGCGGGACGCTGGATGAATGAGGTGTGGGATTTCATCGCGACTCTAGGCGATCAGCTCGCTGAGGACATTCCGCACCGCGCCAAAGGCCTTGCGATGGCGACTCCGAAAATCACGATCTTCGGCAAGGGCGGGGATGTGTTCGTTGAGGAAGGCGCGGACATCGGACCGAATGTGGTGTTCGACGTGTCAGCCGGTTCCATCCTCGTGAGGCGGGACGTGGCGGTGTCGCCGTTCACGCATCTGATCGGGCCGCTCTACGTCGGTGCCCACACGCAGGTGCTCGGCGACCGTGTCGCGACATCGTCCATCGGAGACATGTGCAAGGTGCGGGGCGAGATCAGCAACTCGATCTTCATCGGACACAGCAACAAGGGCCACGCCGGCTTCGTCGGCCACTCCTACCTCGGACGCTGGGTGAACCTCGGCGCGCTGACTACGACGAGCAATCTCAAGAATACCTATGGCTCGATTCAACTCTGGACGCCATCAGGATTGAGGAGCACGGGCCAGCAATTTCTCGGAACGTTTTTCGGCGATCACTCCAAGACCGGAATCGGCACGATGCTCAGCACCGGCTCGGTCATCGGCGCCGGAGCCAATGTGTTCGGCAGCGCCATGCCACCCAAGGTGGTTCCGCCTTTTGCGTGGGGAGAAGCCGTGCCCTACGATACATTTGAACTGGCTAGATTTCTCGACGTGGTCGAGCGCATGATGGCCCGCCGTCATGTCAAGCTTGGGAAAAAGGCGCGGCAGCAATTGGCTGAAGCGCATCACAGGCGTTGGAGCGCTTAGATGAAGCTGTGGGTTCTGGGAAGTGGAAGCAGTGGCAACGCTATCCTGGTAGAGGCCGCCGGCTCCCGCATCCTTGTCGATGCGGGCTTCGCGCCGCGTATCCTCAAGCGGCGCCTGTCTGTAGCCGGTGTCGTCCCCGAATCCATCGAGGCAGTCGTCGTCACGCACGAGCACCACGACCACGCGAAAGGAGTAGCCGCGGCCGCGAAGCGCTGGGGCTGGACGATTGTCTCAACGGCTGGCACGCGGATGATGTGTCCGGACTGGAGCGGACTGAAAATGATTCTCACGCCGCGCAGGAGCAGCATGGACATCGGCGACTTTCGGGTGGAGACGATTCCGATCGCGCACGACGCGAACGAGCCGATCGGCGTGATCGTGACGTGCCTCGCCGACGGGGCGCGGGCCGGAATTCTGTATGATCTCGGGTATGTCAGTGAAAGCGTGCTGCGCGCCACGGATCGACTCGATTTGCTGGTGCTCGAAGCCAACCACGATGAGGCCATGCTGCGCGCAGGCCCGTACCCGGTCTCCGTGCAGATGCGAATCGGCGGAAAGTTCGGGCACTTGAGCAATCGCATCGCGGCGCAGACGGCCGGTCAATGCATGCACGCGGGGCTCAACAACATCGTCCTGGCTCACCTGAGCGAAACGTGCAATGATCCAAAAACCGCGCTCAAGACGGTAGGAGATTCACTGCGTCGGGCGCGGTTCAAGGGGCGTCTCACCGCCGCAGCCCAGGATCGGGTAGTGGGCCCTTTCAGCGCGGGCGCCAGCTCACCCGCATCAGCGCCAGTCCAGCTCGCTCTGGGCCTTTAGCTCAGGGCTTCCTGCGCGTGTTGCCGGCGTAGAGCGCGAAGAGCAGCGCCGCGGCAATGATGATTCCGAGTATCCAGGGAAGATTCACGATGGCACTCCGGTCATTTGCTGGTCATCTCCCCTCAACGTCGCGCTCGCCGGGAATCTTGCGTTCCTTACGCCCCTCTCCCGGGTGCGACTGCGCCTCATGGAAACGCTCGCCCTTCAGGCGGATGGCGTCCACGAATTTCTCGTACTCGGTATCGGACAGCTCGTCGGCGATGCCAGGAACGAGGCCTTTGATCAAGGTGAGACGCTCGGCCAGGGTGAGCTCGTTGACTGCAGTCACGAGCTTCCGCAGCCGGGGATGATTCATCCACTCCGTTTCCTTGCTCGTCGTCATCTCTTCTCCAGTGAGCGGCGCGCCTCCGAACTAAGTTACCACCGAGAGGAACCGGAGCAATAAGCGTCTTGGCCGGCGCAGTGGTACGCATCCGGCATTAGGAGACCGGAGGAGGTCTCACGTGGGGTCAAACGCCGAGCACTCGCGCGGGAAAACGAGAAAGAGCGAGAACGGGATTATCACGTCGCGGCCAGGCGTTCGGGTGGCGGGCGGCAGTCAGGGACTGCACCGACTCAGCTTGTCGAGGGACAGGGACGGAGTCGTGTACGTCCCGGAGACCTATCACCCATCGCGGCCGGCGCCGCTCATCCTGATGCTGCACGGCGCGGGATCTAATGCGCACGACGCCATCCAGCCTTTCCGTTTGTTTGCCGACGACCGCGGATTGATTCTCCTTGCGCCCGATGCCAGAAACGGTGCCTGGGATCTGCTCGATGGCGGGTTCGGGGCGGACGTCGACTTCATCGACCACGCACTTCACAAGGCGTTCGAGCGGTGCGTCATCGACCCGCATCATGTGGCGATCGAGGGTTTCTCCGATGGCGCTTCCTACGCGTTGGCTCTTGGCCTGCGCAACGCGGACCTCTTCACCCACGTCATCGCGTTTTCTCCGGGATTCATGACTATCTCGTCGGGTAGCGGCCGACCAAAGGTGTTCGTGTCGCATGGCAGCCGTGATCTGATATTTCCACTCGTTCGGTGCTCGCATCGCATCGTCGCTCGACTCGAGCGCGACGGATATGACGTGACGTTTCGCGAATTCGCGGGAGCGCACACAATCCCTCCTGCGATTGCAGGGGACGCGGTCACCTGGCTATTTGAGTGAATAGCCGCAAACAGCAGCCGATTTTCCGGAACGGCATCTTCGCCCGGGTGTAGTCTCATAACCAACCATGAATCTCATTTTACGAATGCATAGATCGGCGAAAGTTCTGATCGCCACCGCGGCGGCAACCCTCCTCATCGGATCAACGGCGCCGGCCCAAATCGGGATGCCGGCCACGGCCGTCCCGCCCGCACCGGAATCTGTGGCTCCAGTTCGCGAAGCTCCGGTGGTTTTGCGAGCCAGTGTGTCCGAGCGCATGCTTTACGTGCAGCGCGGCGACACGCTGCTCAAAACCTTCCTGGTAGCTGTAGGGACCGATAGGTATCCGACCCCACGCGGCAGCTTCACCATCAAGAAGATCGTCTGGAATCCCAGCTGGCGGCCGCCGCCCAATTCGGAATGGGCCAAGGACAAGGAACCGCAGGGTCCGGGTGACCCGAACAATCCGATGAAAGTCGTGAAGATCTTCTTCAAAGAGCCCGACTACTACATCCATGGCACCGACGCCGTCGAGAGTCTGGGGTCTGCGGCGTCGCACGGCTGCATACGGATGGACCCGGCCGAAGTGGCGGAGCTGGCCAAGCTGATTATGGAGCACGGCGGGCAGCCGCGTGAGGAGAACTGGTTCTGGCGGATTATCCACTCCCGACGCCAGGAAAAAGTGGTCTATCTGAGCAACCCGGTCTCCATAACCATCGACGGCTAGAGAGGATAACTCTGGCTCCAGGGGTGGAGGAAGCGTATGTTTGCGCTCCCTTGGTCCAGGTGGAGCTGTGTCGATCGGTCGATCGGAATGCAGGTGGGACAGTGCGACGGAATCCGCGACAGTGGGTCGCGGACGGAAACGGTGACGTTTCCCGCACAACAGGGAGATAACCTCGCCGCACTTCGCGCTGCCCTGGCGGGCCGCTACGAGATTGGACGCGAGATCGGCCAGGGCGCCTTCGCCACTGTATACCTGGCCCGGGACTCCCGCCACGAGAGGCAGGTAGCGCTCAAGGTGCTGAACGCGGACCCCGGCTCAGAGTCCGGAGAGCTGCGTTTCATCCGCGAAATCCGGCTCCTCGCCCGCCTCCAGCACCCGAACATTCTCCCGCTGCACGACTCGGGTCACGTCGAGGCCCTGCTGTACTACTTGATGCCTTATGTGAGCGGAGAGACGTTGCGGGCGCGGATGAGCCGCGAGCGCCAATTGCCGATAGACGTCGCGGTCCGCATCGCGACAGAGGTCGCTGACGCCCTCGCCTACGCGCACGGTCAGGGCGTGATCCACCGCGACATCAAGCCTGAGAACATCCTCATCTCCGGTGGGCACGCCATCGTGGCCGACTTCGGAATCGCCCGGGCCATAGACGTCGGTGGCGTGCAGCAGCTGACGCGAACGGGCATGGGTGGCCCTGGGACTCCAGCCTATATGAGTCCGGAGCAGCTTTTGGGAGACCGCCAGCTCGATGGACGCAGCGATACCTACAGCCTCGGCTGTGTGTTGTACGAGATGGTGACAGGCAAGCCGCCATTCGCGGGCAAGGAAGGCTTTGTCAAGCGATTCACTGAACCCCCGCCGCGCCCCTCCATGGTGCGGAAGGATATTCCAGCGTGGCTCGAGACGGTGATGATGCGAGCGCTCGCGCGCGAGCCCGCCGATCGATACCCGACCGCTGACGACCTGGTGCGGGCGCTCTCACCAAGAGCGGGAGCGGAGGACGCAGCAAGGGACTCGGGAGCCTCCAGTCGCACGACGTTCACTCCGCCCAAAGGTGAGGCATTTCGATACCGCTCGGGACCATATGCAACGACCGGCGCGGGGCGGGTTCGCGAGTCGGAGATGCCGTCGATCGGAGTACTTCCGTTCGCCAACATGAGCGCCGAAGCGGACAACGAGTATTTCTCCGATGGGATCACGGAGGAGATTCTGAACGCGCTGTCGCGAATTCCGACGATCAAGGTTGCCGCGAGAACTTCATCGTTCGCGCTCAAGGGGAAATCGATGAGCATCGCGGAAGTGGGTCAGCTCCTCAATGTCCGCACCGTGCTCGAGGGAAGCGTGAGGAGGATGGGACCACATGTCCGCATCGGGGCTCAGCTCGTGAGCACCTCCGACGGATACCACATCTGGTCCGAGCGCTACGACCGTGAGCTCAAGGACGTATTCGAGATTCAGGACGAGATCGCTCGCAACATCGTCGAACGGCTGAAGGTGAAACTGACAGCCGCCCAGAACGAAATGCTGGCGATGCGTCACACCGAGAACGTCGAGGCGTACGAGTTCTATCTGCGCGGCCGGCACTGCTGGTATCGGTGGAACATCCCGGGAATGACACAAAAGGCAATGCTCTATTTTGAGCAGGCCCTCGAAAAAGATCCGGAATACGCGCTCGCCTACCATGGTCTCGCCGATGGGTACAGCATCCCCGGGCTCTATGGTTTGGCGCCTCCCATCGCGATAGTTCCGAAGGCTTTGGCGGCGGCCACCCGCGCGGTACAGCTCGCGCCCGATCTTGCGGAAGCGCACACGTCGCTGGGCGTCGTGCAGCTGCTGGGGTGGAACTGGAAGGAGGCCAAAGCGTCGTTCCAGAAGGCGATCGACCTGAGTCCGCGTTATGCGTTGGCACACACGTATCAGTCGTGGCTTCTGAGCACGCTCGGACGACAACCTGAAGCGGCCGCGGCGGCGAAGCTCGGTCAAGAGCTGGACCCGCTCAATCCCGCGACGAACGGGATTGCCGCGCTGGTGTCGTATCACGGCCACGAATACGACCAGGCGATCGACCAGTGTGAGAGGACTCTCGAGCGCGATCCCGCTTCGTTTCTTGGCCTTCTCGGTATCACTCTGTCTTATGCAGCCAAGGGCAAGTACAAGGAGGCAATCGGCCACGCCGAGCGCGGACTGTCGCTCTCACCGGATGTCCATTTCCTCCGCGCGCTGCTGGGCGCCGTTCACGCCATGGCCGGGCAGAAGGATGAAGCTCGCGCGGTGCTCGACGACCTGATGGAGCGGTCGAAGCGGAGCTACGTCGGACCCACGCTGATCGCATGGATTTATTCCAACCTCGAAGAGCCCGACCTCGCCTTCGATTGGCTCGACAAGGCGTGCCGCGAGCGTTCCTGCACACTCGGTCTGGGAATCAGATTCCCGCTCTACGAAAAAATCAGTGGGGATCCCCGCTTCGGGGCGCTGCTCGAGTGTCTCGGGCTTGCGGATTACGGATCGGAGCGGACAGTCTAGGCGGGCATCGCGGGAAACCCGAGGACTTTCTGCACGGTTCTCCCCCATACTTCCGATTCACCCGCTTCCCAGTCGTGTGTCGCACAGTCCAGTCCGACTTCGATGTCCGCGACCAGGTCATCGGCATGCTCAATTCCAACCGAAAGTCGAATTAGCGAATCCGAGATTCCCGCCGCCGCGCGCGCTGTCTCATCCATCGACGCGTGAGTCATCGTCGCCGGGTGCGCGACAAGGCTCTCCACTCCGCCCAGTGACTCAGCGAGTGTAAAACACTGCAGCTCGTTCACAAAACACTTTACGCCTGCCACTCCGCCGGCGATCTCAAAGCTGATCATCGCTCCGAAGCCATCTTGCTGGGCCGCGGCGACGCGATGGCCGGGATGCGACGGGAGTCCGGGGTAGTAGACTTGCTGCACAGCGGAGTGTGAGCATAAAAGCTCGACGATCCGCGCGGCGTTCTCACAGTGGGCGCGCATGCGCGGATGAAGTGTCCGGACGCCGCGAAGCGTGAGGAAGCTGTCGAAAGGAGCGCCGGTGACGCCGATGCAGTTAGCCCACCACGCCAGCTCCTCGACAATCGATGCATCGCTCGCCACGACCGCGCCGCCCACGACGTCGCTGTGGCCGTTCAGGTATTTCGTCGTCGAATGCACCACGAGATCGGCGCCGAACTCAAGGGGCCGCTGAAGTGCCGGCGAGAGAAAAGTGTTGTCGACGGCGACGAGACTGCCGACGCTGTGCCCTGCCTCGACGACATAGGCAATGTCGGTGAGTCGGAGCAGTGGATTGCTCGGTGTCTCTATCCAGACCAGCTTGGGCCGGCGGGTAGCGACTAGCTCCGGTGCGCTCTCGCAAGTGAGATCGACGAACGCAACGTCGAAGTGACCGCGCGCGCCCAGGGAGCGAAGAAGACGGTGAGTTCCGCCGTAACAGTCGTGCGCGGCAAGGACCAGATCTCCGGGACGAAGGAGCTGTAGCGTGAGAGCGACCGCCGACATCCCGGAGCTTGTAACGACGGCGCCCTTCCCTCCCTCCAGCTCGGCGAGAGCCTGCGCGAGATAATCACGCGTCGGATTGCCCGTCCGTGTATAGTCGTACGCTCGTTTGACGCCGAAGCCATCAAAAGCAAAAGTGGACGACAGGTGCAGCGGTGGCACGACGGCGCCGTGATGCAGATCGGCGGCGATGCCGGCGCGAACCGCGCGGGTCGCCTGTTGACGCGAAGGTCGCGACCTCTTCGAGTTATCGCTCATGATTGGACCTCAGTGCCGAGCAAAAGGAGGTCTTCGACGAAGCAGGAAATCCGCGAGGAATCTCCAAGAAAGGCGTCATGGCCATATGAGGAGTCGAGCTCTATCAACTGGCTCGGCCCACCAAGTCTGCGGGCAAGCTCGCGGGACTGCGCGACCGGAACCAGCCGATCACTGGTGACCGCAATCACGGTAGTTGGCACTGTCACATCTTCGGGGCGGACACGGTGGAGGTCGAGGGAGAGCGAGAGCGTGCGATATCGATCGGACGTCCACCCGAGCGCGAACTCCTCGCCCCGCGTTCTCAGATAGGCTTCGATCCGATCCACCACACGGCGCGAATCATCGCAGTCATCCTCGTCGAGTCCCTCCGCGAAGTGCTGTCCCGTCACGTAGCTCGTGATGGCGATTCCACGAGCGATCGCCAGGCCTTCCCGCTCGCGACCCGCAGAGGACCCAAGCTCGACGACGCGACGCTGGAGGAGTCTGAGCGCGGTTGCCATTGGATCACTCTCATGCGCAGCGCTGATCGTGATGACGCGCCGCGTGCGCTTGGGAAATTGCGCGGCGAAGGCGAGTGCGACCATACCGCCGTAAGAAGCGCCGACTACTGCGTGCAGTACAGTAACACCCGCTCGATCCAGCGCTCGGGAAAGCGCTCTCGCCTGATCACCGGTTGTCACCGGCCCGCTTCCGTCGTCACTCGATAGGTAGTCGATGGACAAGACGCGAAAGCGACGGGTATCGATCGCTCTCTCAGGCCCAACAACATTCTCCCACCAGCCGGGAGTTTGATCCGACCACGACGAAGTGACGTGTTTGGTGGACGAGATACCGCCCAGTACCGCGACGACAGGCCCGCTGTCAGGGCCCACGATTTCATAACCTGACGCGGTCATTGGAGTGTCTCCTTGCCCAAAAGCGCGTACCGGGCAACACACACGCGTGCTTCGGCCGCTTCGAGTGTGGAGACCAGCCTTTGCACGCACGTCCACGGCAGCGGTGCGGTCACGATGAACGGGTTGGCATTTTCATCGGATTCGAGGATCACGGTGAGGCCGACCGCTCGCGCCACGCTTGCAACCGAAGCGGAGCTGATCCCGCCAATCAGCCAGTGATGTGAGCGCGGATCTGCAACGGATGTAAACGCCGTCCCTCCCGCGCCCCTCACATTGGGCGGAGGTGTGAAACGCAGCAGGTCGCTGAGCAGCGCGGATGCCGTCGGCCTGCTCCCTGCGCCCGGACCCGAAATGCTGAGTGGCGATCCCCAGCCCAGATCAACCTCGACGCGATTCTCTTCCTGCTTCGTGCGCCCGAACGAGCTGTTCGCGGCAACGACAACGGGCTCGACCGACGCGGCCACTCGATTGCCTGGCAGTTGAACGCACTCCGCGATGTATCGCAGTCGGCCGCCGAGCGCGCCACTCCAGCCGACAAGCCGATCGATGCCGGGAATGAGCGGAACGCGCCGGATATTCAACGCTCTTGGTGGTATGCCAAAGGCAATCCACGCGACTATCGCCAACTTTGCAGCGGCATCCTGACCGTCGAGATCGCGATCACAGTCCGCCTCGGCCAACCCACGCTCACACGCCGACGCGAGCGCGGCATCGAGGCTCGTTCCCTGCTCCAGCAGCGAGATCACGTAGTTGGACGTGCCGTTGAGAATCCCTCGCACCGAAAGTGGTGTTGACGCTCCGACCAGGTCGCGCAGAGTCGAGATGACCGGCGCGCTGCCACCGACTGCCGCGCCAAAGTCGAGTCCTGTCTCGTTTTGATCCGCAATGAACGCGAGGCCCTCGCCGTGCGCCGCGACGAGCTGCTTATTGGCGGTAATGAATTTCTTCCCGCGGGCGAGTGCCGAGGACGCGACCGTTCGCGCGGGCTCATCGCCGCCGAGCGCCTCGACTACGACTTCGGCGTCATCGGCGAGAAATGAATCAAGATCATTGGTGAAAAGCGCCGCCTCGAGCGGCAGCTGCCGATCCCGAATCACATCCCTGACGAGCACGCGAGTCAGCTTGAAGTTGACACCGTAGCGCGCCGCGATTGCGGGCGATGATTCGTGGAGCAATCGCACCAGGCCGCCGCCGACCACGCCACAGCCGGCAAGGGCGACGCGAACGGTTCGAGGTTTTGAGCTTGGCGCAGGCTGCGGAAGAGCCCGCGGGATTGCGCTTTGGATCTGTCGACTGGGAGTCATGGCATCGTTGGTTGATGGACTCCGCGCATAAAGCAGAACGCCCGCGGCTGAGGCCGCGGGCGTTCCTCGCTTTTTAGCATTTATTTAACGTGGCTGCAATACGCGGCAAATGACCACAAGACTTACAATTGTTTTGGAACTATAGCCTCCGCTGGATTGAAGGTCAAGAGACGTCGACGCGAGACTCTGTGTGCGCTGTCCGTTTTCCGTTTTTGCGTTTTCCGTCTTTGTGTTAGTGCCTGAGGGCTCGGTTCTAGAACGCAACAACGGATAACGCGACAACGGAAAACGCTAAACGCAATTCGATCTGAAGGTTCGCCCGCCAAGCCCGACAAAAAAACGGAGCCCGCAAAGCGGGCTCCGTCTCCGACACTAAACCAGTTGCCTGGTCTAGTACATTCCTCCCATTCCCCCACCCGGAGGTCCACCCTGCGCACCAGCGCCGGCCGGCTCCTTCTTCTCGACGATCAGCGCTTCGGTCGTGAGGAGGAGACCCGCGATCGACGCCGCGTTCTGCAGCGCCGTGCGGGTGACCTTGGTCGGATCGATGACGCCAGCCGCCACCAGATCCTCGTACTGATCGGTTAGGGCGTTGTATCCGTAATTGTTCTCCTTCGCGTTGCGCACCTTCTCAACGACGATGGATCCCTCGCCGCCCGAGTTCTGGACGATGATGCGCATCGGCTCTTCGATGGCGCGGCGGACGATGTCGACGCCGATCTGCTCATCGCTCTCGGAGAGCTTGAGTCCCTTGAGCGCCTTCTGAGCGCGAATGAACGCCACTCCGCCGCCGGGGACGATTCCCTCTTCCACCGCCGCGCGCGTGGCATGCAGGGCATCCTCGACTCTCGCCTTCTTCTCCTTCATCTCGCTCTCCGTCGCGGCACCGACGTTGATCACTGCTACACCCCCGGCGAGCTTGGCCAGACGCTCCTGGAGCTTTTCCTTGTCGTAATCCGAGGTCGTCTTGTCGATCGCTGCCTTTATCTCCTTGATACGACCCTGAATCTTGTCGGTCTCACCCGCGCCATCGATCAGCGTGGTGTTGTCCTTGTCGACGACGACCCGCTTGGCGCGACCCAGATCGGTCACGACGGCGTTCTCGAGCTTGAATCCGACTTCCTCAGAAATCACCTGACCGCCGGTCAATACCGCGACGTCGGCCAGCATCGCCTTGCGGCGATCACCGAAGCCAGGAGCCTTCACCGCAGCGACGCGAAGCGTGCCACGAAGCTTGTTCACGACCAGTGTCGCCAGCGCCTCACCCTCGATGTCCTCGGCAATGATGAGCAACGGCTTGCCCATCTGCGCCACCTTCTCCAGAATCGGAAGCAGATCCTTCATCGAAGAGATCTTCTTGTCGTGAATGAGAATCAGCGCTTCCTCGAGCGCCACTTCCATCTTGTCCGGATCGGTGACGAAGTACGGCGAGAGATATCCCCGGTCGAACTGCATGCCTTCCACCGTCTCCAGCGTCGTCTCGAGGCCCTTTGCCTCTTCGACGGTAATGACGCCGTCCTTGCCGACCTTTTCCATCGCGTCGGCAATCAAGTCACCGATCTCCTTGTCGTTGTTGGCGGAGATGGAGCCTACCTGGGCGATCTCCTTCTTGCCCTTCGTGGGAAGGCTCATCTTCTTGAGGTCTTCGACGACAGCTGCGACCGCGGCGTCGATACCGCGCTTCAGCGCCATGGGATTGACACCGGCGGTGACGTTCTTCAGGCCCTCGCGGAAGATGGCCTGGGCGAGAATGGTCGCTGTCGTAGTTCCATCCCCAGCGAGCTCACTGGTCTTGGTCGCGACTTCCTTGACCATCTGGGCGCCCATGTTCTCGAGCGCATCGGAAAGCTCGATCTCCTTGGCGACGGTTACGCCATCCTTGGTGACGGTCGGCGCACCGAATTTCTTGTCGATGACGACGTTGCGTCCCTTGGGGCCGAGCGTGACCTTGACCGCTTCAGCGAGCTGATCGACGCCGCGCTTGAGAGCAGCGCGCGCATCGGTGTTGAAGTGTAGTTCCTTGGCTGCCATATGATTGCTCTCTTGGTGTCGGTTTAGTTGATAACCGCGAGCACATCGGACTCGCGAAGGATCAGATACTGTTCGTTGTCGATGGTGACTTCGCTGCCCGAGTACTTGCCGTAGAGCACGCGGTCACCGGTTTTCAGCTCCATTGGGACGCGAACGTTCTTCTCATAGCGTCCGGGGCCGACGGCGATGATCTCGCCCTGCTGCGGCTTTTCCTTGGCGGTGTCGGGGATGAAGAGGCCGCCGCGCATCTGCTCGGTGTCTTCGAGAGCCTTGACCACGACGCGGTCGGCGAGGGGTGCGACTTTGGTGCTGGATTGAGTTTTTGTAGCCATGTGAGCAGTCCTTCTGCTGGAAAAGAGTGGCTGGGTGGGAACTCCGGTCTGTTAGCACTCAGCAGTGGTGAGTGCTAACAACCCTCAATCTAACCCTTTTTTGGACCGGCAGTCAACCCGCCAGAATCTCGTATCCCAGGCGTATCCCTTTGAGGGTCAAGGTGGGGTCAACGAGCTCCAGCTCGCTCGAATGGGGCTGGATTACCTCAGCCATGCCTCCCGTCGCAATAACCAGAGGAGTTGCCTTGTTCGGCCATTCCTGCTTGATTCGGCGGACCATCCCGTCGATCGAGTCTACCGCCCCGAAAAGCACCCCTGCCCTGATGCACTCGTCGGTGCGGCGGCCGATGACCTTCTGGGGCGGGTAGATCTCCGTGGCGGGCAGCTGCGCCGTCCGCCGGAACAGGGTGTCGGCAGAGATCATGATCCCGGGGGATATCGCCCCACCCATGAAAGTGCCGTCCGCGGTGATGCAGTCGTAGGTCGTGGCCGTCCCCATGTCCACGACTATGCAGTCCCGTTTGTAGATGCGGCTCGCCGCCAGGGTGTTGGCGATGCGGTCCGCTCCCACCGTAAACGGCTCCTCGACGTCCAGCTTGACCGGCAGCTTAGCGCGGGCATCGACGATGACGGGCGCGGCGTCGAAACACATCTCGCACGCCTCGACCAGCATCGGTGTCACGGCCGGCACGACGGAGCAGATTGCCGACCCGGACGCTGTAACGGCTGACCCGAACGCCGTGCCGGTGATGGACCGAATGAGTATTGCCAGCTCGTCGGCGGTCCGCTGGGCGGGAGTGGTCAGGCGCCAGTGCGATGCCAGCTCGTCGCCGTCGAACATTCCGACCGTTATCTCCGAATTCCCGACATCGAACACCACTATCATCGCGCCTCCCCCTCCCCCTGCCCCTCCTCCTCCCCCAAAACGAGCGATCCCGAACGGAAAGAAGCCACGGAATCGGCCAACGCCACGAGCAGCTCTCCCTTGCGGGTTATCCCGGCGACGCGTCCAAGGGCAGGTTTCGTGCAGGCTCTGCCCCGCGCCAGATCGCGGGCGTTGAATTCCTCGAGCTCCGCCGCCTCGAGCGAACCCGTCGCCGCGGCGGCCATCCTCAGGGCAGGCACCAGCTCGCTCAAAACATCCAACCGATCGGTTCCCGGCTCGAGAAACCCTGCTCGTTCGACATTCTCGGGTCGTCGCACATTCACTCCCAAGCCGATGGCCATCCATTCGACCGACCGGTCCCGCCAGCGCGCCTCAACGAGAATCCCGCCCAACTTCCCTTCCTCTATATAGAGATCGTTCGGCCATTTGAGTCGAATCGGCTCGGGAGCGAACCGATCCAGAGCTTCTGCCGACGCAAGTCCCGCACGGAGCGAGAGCACTTCGAGCCCAGAGACATCAGTCGGTCGCTCGATCATGGTAAGCCAGATTCCGGCGCCGGGCTGGGACGCCCAGCTCTTGCCGCCGCGCCCCCGCCCCGCGGTCTGCTCGTTGGCCAATACCAGTGTCCCACTGGGCGCACCATCGCCAGCCAGCCGGTGTGCGACATCCATCGTCGACCGGACGGACTCGAGGATCTCCACACGCGGAAGATCCAACGTTGCCTCGAGCTGGGTGCTCGTCGCGCCGTCGAAGGTGACATCAGCCTCGCGCGTATATCACCGCCAGGACAATGATGCCGAGAAGGACCCGGTAAACGGCGAAAACACCGTAGCTGTGCCGACTCAGAAAGCGCATCAACACGGCGATCGCGAGCCATCCGCTGATTGCCGCGGCGACGACTCCCACTATCAGCGGTATTATCGAAGCATCCTCGCGCAGGGCTTTCGGCGCCTCGTACACAATGGCGGCGAACGTTATCGGCATGCTCATGAGGAAGCTGAACTTGGCGGCGGCCGCGCGGTCGAAGCGCAGCGCACGTCCCGTCGTTATGGTCGCGCCCGAACGCGAGACCCCGGGTACGAGCGCAACCACCTGCGACAATCCAATGAGCGCCGCGTCCAGCCAACGCATCTCTCCGAGCGTCCGCGCGCGGCTGACCAACTTGTCGATCAGCCAGAGCACGATTCCCATTATGATTAGCGTGGTCGCAACGAGCGTCGGATTTCTGAACGTCGATTCCGCCAGCGGCTGAAGCAGTACGCCGCCGATCGCGCCTGGAATCGTTGCGATGAGCAGAAACAGAACTCGGCGCTGTTCGTTGGTCTCGATACAGCGCCCACGTATCATGGCTAAGGCAGCCTGGATGAGTGCTACCCACTCGGCGCGAAAATACCAGAGGACGGCGATCAGCGTGCCGGTGTGGAGAGCGACATCGAACGCCAGCCCGCCCGCCGGCCAATTGAAGAACCAGGGAGTCAGGAAGAGATGGGCCGAGCTGCTGATGGGCAGGAACTCGGACAGCCCTTGCAGGGTGCCGAGGACGAACGCCTGAAAGCTGGTCATGACTTCCCGTTGGAGAGTGCGCGGCGATAGAGCGCCTCATATTCGCCGACGACGGCATCGCGCGCGAATCGCTTCCTTGCGTCGGATGAGGCGAGGCGGCTCATCGCCGACCAGCGGGTCGGATCCCCAAGAATCTCGAGCGCTGCCGCCGCCATTCCGGCGACATCGCCCACGCCGCAGAGCACTCCAGTCTCGCCGTCCCTGATTACCTCGGGCAATCCGCCCGCCTTGGTGCCGATGACCGGCACGCCCGAAGCGAGCGCCTCGAGGGCGCTCAGTCCAAACGACTCGGTCTGACTGGGAAGAATGAACAGGTCGGCGGCGGCGAGGAGCGGGGCGATCTGGTCGAGCTTCCCCAGAAAGGACACCGACCCTTCGACGCCGAGCGAGCGCGCTTCCTCCTCGGCGGCGGGACGATCAGGCCCGTCGCCGATCATGACCAGCACGCTTGGCTTCTCCTTGTTCACTTCCGCGAAGACTCTCACCACATCGCGGACGCGCTTTACGGCGCGGAAGTTGGAGACGTGCATCAGCACCGGCCGCGACTGTCCCAGCTGATCCTTGAGGACCGGCGGATACTTCTCGCGATTGTAGACGTCGGGATCGATGAAGTTGTGAATGACGCCGACATCACAGCCCGTGCATCCGAAGGCGCGAACCGTTTCGTCGCGCAGATATTCCGACACCGCCGTGATGTGATCGGACTTCTCGATCGAGAATTTCGTGATTGCGAAAAATGACGGATCCTGACCGACAATGGTGATGTCAGTGCCGTGGAGAGTGGTGACGAGGCGCACGTCTTCCTTCGTCTCCCTCAGCATCTCGCGCGCGATCCACGCGCTCGTGGCGTGCGGAATGGCGTAGTGACAATGGAGCAGCTCCAGACCGTGCGTCCGCACCACCTCGTGCATTCGAACGGCGAGCGCCAGGTCGTACGGGGGGAACTCGAAGAGGGGGTACCGCCCTACATCGACCTCGTGGAAGAACACCCGCGGCAGGAACGACGGCAGCCGAAACGGCTGGCGGTACGTTATGAAATGGACTTCGTGGCCGCGGTCGGCGAGAGCGATGCCCAGCTCCGTGGCCACGGCGCCGGACCCGCCGTAGGTCGGGTAGCAGGTAATGCCAATTTTCACTCAGCTTTCTCCCACCACTCGCGCACGGTTGACCGCAGAGCAGGGTCGTCAGGATTCACATGTGTCACGGAATCGGCCGGCAGCTGGTGTCGGAGCCAGGTGCGCTGCCGCTTCGCGTACTGTCGTGTCTCAATAATGACCCGCTGCCGGGCAGTTGACAATTCGAGGTCGCCGGCGGCGAGCTCTCGCATTACGGAATATCCGCTCGCTTTCCACGCCGGCGCGTCGGCAGGCACGGTTCGCGAGAGCGCTTCGACTTCTGCTTGCCACCCGCTCTCCAGCATCGCATCGACACGCGCCTCGATCCGCGTCGCGAGACCCGCACCTGGGTCAACCACCAGATATGAGGGCTTGTGCCTCGGCCCGGCATCGCTTGCCTCTTTTCGCTGGGCGGCGTGAAGGTCGCTGACACGCTTGCCAGAGAGTAGCGCGGTTTCGATCGCGCGGATCAGTTGCGTTCGACCGAGATGAGCGCGCGCGGGATCCAGTACTCGACACCACCGCCTCAGATCGGCGAGTGGTCGTGAGTCGAGCTCCTCCGCGAGGCTGCTGCGCCGTCCGGTGTCGAGCTGAGGAGCTGTGAACAGCGGCGCCACAAGCGCCTTGATGTAGAGACCTGTCCCGCCTACCAGAATTGGTTCTTGAGATCTGTCGCGTGCGCGCTGCAACCACTCTTCCGCGTCACTGGCCCAGCGCACGGCGGAGTAACGCTCGGCAGGCTCGATAACGTCAATGCCGTAATGCGGAACGCGTGCTCTGTCTGGCGGGGTCGGTTTCGCGGTCCCGATGTCGAACCCTTTGTAGATCTGGCGTGAGTCGGCGCTGACGAGCGCGCCGCCGTAGCGCTCCGCCAGCTCGAGCGCGATCGCCGATTTCCCTGCCGCGGTCGGGCCACAGATGATGCGGAGGCTAACGGCGGCCAAACCGTCGCTCTACTTCGTCCCAGGTGAGATGTACGATGGTCGAGCGCCCGTGAACATCATGGGCAGGCAGCCTCGTGTCCCGCAGCGCGGCGAAGAGTGAACGCATCTCGGCCTGAGAAAGCTCCTCTCCCGCCTTGATCGCGGCCTTGCAGGCGACGGTCGAAGCAAGCCGCTCATGCTGTGCCGCCGTCCCTGCGACGCGATCGCCGGTAAGTGCGTCGAGGGTCTCACGCAGACACCGTTCTGCATCGAAACGTGGATGCGGCATCGGCACGGTGTTCACGATGAGTGTGTGACCGCCGAAGCCTTCCACCTCGAACCCGAGCCGCTCGAGATATTCGCGGTTCGCGTCGAACGCCTCCCCCTCCGCCGGCCCAAGATGAAGAGTGAGCGGCAGGAGCAGTCGCTGCGCGGGCGCAGTGCCACTCTCGAGCGTGTTCATGAACTGCTCGTACAGCACGCGCTCGTGGGCTGAGTGCTGATCGATCAGGACGAGACCATCCTCATGCTCGAACGCGATGTAGGTGCGCCGCAGCTGAAACAGCGGTGGTACCGCCATTGGAGGCGAATCCGTTTCGACTGTCGCCTGTGCATGCTCGCCTTCCTCATTCTCAGCGGCGCCATTGGCATCGAACAGAGGAGAGTCGCGGTCGGAGGACGGTCGGAGTATCTCCTGACCAGGGTTCGGAGCGGGTTGAAAGGACAGCGAGGAGAAACCCGACCCTCGAAACCCGAGCGACGCAGCGGCATCGAAGCTTCCGAGAGCGCGCCGCACCGCTGTCTCGACTGCGCGCTCGATCGTCCAGCGGTCACGAAAGCGAACTTCGGCCTTGGCGGGATGAACGTTCACGTCCACCATGTCGGCCGGCACGGTCACATCGAGGAAGAACGAAGGCCTCAGTCCGGCAATGATGGTCGAACGATAGGCAGCCTCCACCGCGCGGGCGATGCCGGCGTCCCGCACGGAACGGCCGTTGATGGAGAGAAATGCTCTGCGCGTGGCGGTTCCCACATCCGCGGGTCGTTGCACGAGTCCGCTCACGTGTATCACACCGGCGACATCATCGACGTCGAGCAGGTCTTCGGCATAGCGGCCCCCCCAGATGGCGCCGAGACGGGAGCGAACACTCGAGACAGGCGGGAGCGTGAGGACGTTGCGGCCGTCATGCGAAACGTTGATCCGGACAGCGGGCCGGGTGAGCGCCAGCGCGGTGATGGATTCCACTGCACCTCTCCACTCCGACCTCGCGCTGCGCATGAACTTGAGCCGCGCCGGAATGTTGTAGAAAAGATTCGCAACGGAAACCGTGGTGCCACGTTGACGCGCAACCCGCTCCGCAGGCGATACCTTCCCGCCGGTTACCCGGATCGCAGTTCCGTCGCCATCCGCGCCGGCGGTCTCGATCTGAAAGTTGGAGACTGACGCGATCGCCGGCAGCGCTTCGCCGCGGAATCCGAAGGTGCCGACACCGACGAGATCGGCGGCTTGCCTGATCTTTGACGTTCCATGACGGGCGAGCGCGAGCGGAACGTCTTCAGCGGTCATCCCCGAGCCATCGTCGCTCACTCGAATCAGCTTCCTGCCGCCGTCCTCGAGCGCGACTTCCACGACGGTCGCACCGGCGTCCAGTGAATTTTCGACGAGCTCCTTCACCACCGACGATGGTCGCTCGACGACTTCGCCGGCGGCAATCTGGTCGGCGACGGCGCTGGGCAGGATGGTGATCGAGGACATCGGAATACCCGAAGCTACCAGTCTTTTCCCCGCGGCGGGGCCGGGACGTTTCGCCTCTGCCGGTTGCCTTGCACATCGGTCTCGCGGTCTTCGGCGGCGTTGAGAATTGCCTCAGCCTGTTGCGGAGTCATTCCCGGAACCGGCCGGGGCGCGGGGGCCTGATTCGGATTTTGCGCCGGGGACGGTGCAGGCTGTGAGCCCGTTGCACCGCCACCCCCGCCTCCGCCGCCGCCGCCTCCGCCGCCACCGCTCTGCTTCTTGCGCAGAGCCAGCTCATAATTCCAGCGCGCGTCCGAGTCGTCTACCGCAACTTCGAGTATCTGTTTGTAGCGATAGAGTGCGCTGTCGAGTGGCGCATCGGCGGAGTCCTTGGCACGGAGCCCTTGCGTCAGGTAATCGAGACCGAGGTTGAACCGGGCATGATGCCGAACCTCCGGGTCGTTGGAGTCGGCCGCGCGCGTGAGCGGTGGAATCGCTTCCGCGAGCGAGTCCCGGTTCAGCAGCGTAGTGCCCGTGTTGTAGAGCGCAATCGCCGGCTTGTCGCGTTTGGGACCGCGGCATCCCGCCATCACGAGCAGCATCGCCGCCGTCGTCGCGGCCGCGGCCACTGCTCTCTGACGCCGGCGGCGAGTCTGTGAGAAGGTGTCGAGCGCCAGGAGCACCAGCGCCCCGAGCACGAACCACTGAAATCGGGGCGCGAGGTTGTCGCCGGAGACAAGAGATCGCGGATTAGCCCGAAGGTCGTTGAGCGCCAACCGGATCTGCCCTGCCCGGTCTGGGGCTCGTGCGTCGATGAAGACGCCCCTGGATTCTTCGGCTATCGCACGGAGCAAGTCGGGTTGATAGCGCGTAACTACAACTGCACCGTTCTCATCGCGCTTTTGCGTCACGACGCGATTCTGTACGATGGGAATCGTCGACCCTTGCGTCGTTCCGAACCCGACTGTGATCACGGTAAGACCATACTCTCTGGCGCGACGCGCTTCGTTGAGCACCTCGTCGGCGTTTTCGAAGCCCTCACCATCACTCATGAGAACGATGGCGCGGTCCGTGTCGGCCTTTCCGAGCGCAAGGAGATTGGTCGCCTGCCGTAGCGCGCTTCCGAGCGAGCTTCCGCCCTGTCCCACAATGCTGGGATCGAAGTTGCTGAGATAGAGATCGAGCGCGCTATTGTCGATCGTCAGCGGACTCAGGATGTAGCTTCTGCCCGCGAATGCGAGCAGGCCGAACCGATCGCCGGGGGAAAGATCGCGCAGGCGGTTGATCTCCTGCTTCATCGCGGCGAGGCGGCTGGGCCGCTCGTCCACGGCCAGCATCGAGGTGGACGCATCAAGGGCAAGCACGACGTCGACGCCTTCCTGCTTCACCACCGTCTGTTCGACACCCCAGCGGGGCCCCGCGAACGCGACAGCGAGCAACAGCGCGGCAAGAGCGGCTCGGACGACCCGCGTCCATGTGTGGTGCGACATCAGCGAGGGCGCGAGTCGCGCGACCATGGAGGGAGTGCCCAGGCGGGAGAGCCGCTGCGCTCTCGCGCGGAGGCCGCGGCGCACGAGCCACGCCATGACCAGGGGGAGGACGACGACAACGGTGAGCGCCCAGGGCCACTGTATGAATTGCAAGTAGCTCACGGCAGCGGAGCCCTCCACGCGACCAGCAGCGCTTCGGCCAATAGGAGCAGAATTCCGAGCAGAAGCGGCCAGCGGTACAGGTCACTGTATGTCACCCGCGTCGTCGAGCGCACTGGAGTGCGCTCGAGGCGGTCGATCTGCGCGTAGGTGTTCTGAAGCCCCGCTGCATCCCGAGCGCGGAAATACCTGCCGCCGGTCATCCGCGCGATGTTGGTGAGCAGCGCATCGTCGATCCGAACCGGCTGGTACTCGAACCGAAGTCCGCCGTTAGCGGTGCGGCCGACGGGCACCGGCGCCATTCCGACGCTGCCCACGCCGACGCCGTAGATCTTGATGCCGTACGCCGCGGCTGCCTTCGCCGCGACGAGCGGGTCTACCGCGCCACGGTTATTCACTCCGTCGGTGAGAACGATCATCACGCGCGAGCGCCCGGGCGCATCACGCAACCGGACCGCAGAGGTCGCGATGGCCGTGCCGATGGCCGTGCCGTCCTCGAGCTGTCCAGCCTGGAGATTTGCGACTGCCTGCATGACCACGTGATAATCAGTGGTCAGCGGAACCTGCGTCAGCGCTTCACCTGCGAACGCGACTATACCGATCCGATCCGAAGTCCGACGGGCGATGAACTCGCGAACCTTTTCCTTGGCGACCTGCAGCCGGTTCTGGGGACGAAAATCCAGCGCGAGCATCGAGCTGGACAGATCGATAGCGAGAACGATGTTGATCCCTTCGCTGGTGCGAGTCTCCGTCCGCGCGCCGGCTCGCGGCCGCGCCAGCGCAAGCACGAGAAACACGAGCGCAAGATTCCTAAACAGGAAAATTGCCTTCGGAACCCACCCTCCGGTCGCTGGTCCCGCAGCGAGCACCGCGGTGCGCGAGAACACGATTGCGTCCTTGCGGCGGTGTCTTCGCCAGAGCCACCAAATGGGAAGCAGCAGGAGCAGGAACAGGGCTTCGGGAGTGTAGAAATCGAAAAGGCCGAAGACGCTCACGCTGCCCGCTCCCTGGCCGCTGCCGCCTGGCGTTTTGCCGGTTCGGATTCCGGATTCAGCCTGGCTTCGACGTGATCGACGATTTCACGCGCGCTTTTTCCGCCCTGAACGGATTCGTCTCTCTCGACAGGCGCTCGCGCGAACTTGGCCAGATCCGCGCGCTCGAGCAGCGCGGGCAGCTCAGCCTCCACTCCATCGCGCGGTTGCATTGTCCGCAACAGCTCCGAGGTGGTATCGGAGCGCCGGACCCCCGGCACCCGCGCGGCGAGGTACTCCCGCGTTACATCCACCATGCGCGCCAGATGCTCAGGCGCTTCCCCGCTCTCGACCAGCTCACGCGCTTCGACGTTCGCGAACTCACGCTGAGCCCGCACATAAGGATCGACGGGCAGAATCGGTCGATTGCGATAGCGCCACCACGCCCACCAGAGGAGCGCACTCAACAGCGCCGCAACGGCCAGTGCGATCCATGGCCACCAGTTGAAGACCGGCATCTCGATGAGTGGTCGCGCCGGTTTGGGAATTCTGGCGGCTTCGTCCATCGGTAGTACGGAGCGCACGAAAACTGAAGCCGCCCCGAGGGAAGGACGCCGCTCGACGCCACCATAGCTCACACGCACCTCAGCAATGCGAAGCGGTTGCGCTCCCACATCCCAGGCGATAAGTCGGTACAGGGCAACCGCGGTATCGGCCACCATCGTGACCACTCGCTCGCCGCGGAGCTCAATCGGGCGAACGCCACCCTCCGTCGTCGTGTCGGGGCCGTCCGGAAACTCGAATCGCACTCCGCGCGCGGCGTGGACTTTTACCAGCAGGTTGAACGGCTGCCCGACGACGACGGTATCGGGAGTGACGCTGAACCCCATCTTCACCGGAAGATCGGTCTGACCACCTTGCGGCACCACGGCCTGGAGCAGCCACAGCGCCCGAGCGAAACTCATCACCGCCGTCGCGCCCGCGTTTCCCGCGAGCGGAAGAAGCGCAGCAGCGGCTCGACGACGCCGGCCTCAGTGCGCACGGCTACTTCGTCGATGGCGAGGCGTCGCAGCAGGTGCTTCCGCGCTTCCCGTTCATTTCCGACACGCGTCGAGTACGACCCTCGGACGGCGGGATGACTGGTGTCGACCTCGAACGTCTCGCCCGTTTCCGGATCTACCAGCCGAGCGATGCCAATGTCAGGCAGGTCGCGCTCGCTCGGGTCTTCCACCGTGACCGCAACTACATCATGACGCTGCGCCATGAGCTTGAGCGGATGATCGATGTCGGCGTCGAGAAAGTCCGAGACGATGAACACGATTGCGTGCTCCTTGAGCATGCGCGCCGTGTAATCGATCGCCCCCACGAGATCGGTGCCTCGACCCACCGGCTCGAATGCGAGCAGATCGCGGATGATGCGCAGCACGTGCCGTCTTCCTTTGCGGGGCGGGATCACGTGCTCGATGCGGTCGGTGAAGAGGAGCACACCCACCCGATCGTTGTTCCGGATCGCTGACATGGCGAGGACAGCCGCCAGCTCACTCGCCAGCTCGCTCTTGAAGCGCCGAACCGTTCCAAATCGCTCGGACCCGGATAGATCGACCACCAGCATCACCGTCAGCTCCCGTTCCTCGACGTAGCGCTTCACGAACGGGCGTCCCATTCGTGCGGTGACGTTCCAGTCGATGGAGCGGACCTCGTCGCCGGGCTGATACTCGCGCACTTCGGAAAACTCCATCCCCTGACCTTTGAACACCGAACGGTATTCTCCGGTGAACACGGAGTTGACCAACCCACGCGTGCGCAGTTCGATGAGCTTTACCTGGCGGAGAATCTCCGGGGGCACGCCCATCGGTTTCTCCGGAGTACGTGGAGGCGCCGGTTTATTGCGCGTCCTCCGCAGTCGCCATTTTCCGATCACGGCGCGGGGATCGCCGCCAGAATGCGGGCGACGATCTCGTCGCTGGTGACTTCCTCTGCCTCAGCCTCGTAGGTGCGTAGCACCCGGTGACGAAGCACATCGGGCGCGATCGCCTTGACGTCGTCGGGTGTCACGAAGGCGCGACCGCGCAGAAACGCGTGCGCGCGGGAAGCCTGGGCGAGGGACAGCGTCGCGCGCGGGCTGGCACCGTACTCGATGAGCGCCTTGAGCTCGCCGAGTCCCGCTTCCTCGGGGTTGCGCGTGGAGTGAACGATTTCGACGATGTAATCCACTATGCGATCATCGATGTAGAGCTCGGCGATGTGCCTGCGGGTGGCGAGGATCGCGGCGGGCGTGGCGACGCGGTCGACCGGTATCGGCTCGTTGCCTGCCATGCGGCGGAGAATTTCTTTTTCCTCCTCACGCGACGGGTACCCGATGTGCAGCTTCAGCATGAAGCGGTCGACCTGTGCCTCAGGAAGCGGATACGTCCCCTCCTGCTCGATCGGATTCTGAGTGGCGAGGACGAGAAACGGCTCCTCGAGAATGTGCGTGGTTGCGCCGATCGTCACCTGTTTCTCCTGCATCGCCTCGAGCAACGCGGCCTGGACTTTCGCGGGGGCGCGGTTGATCTCGTCGGCGAGAATGACGTTGGCGAAGATCGGACCCTTCTTCACCGAGAACTTGCCGTTCGACTGGTCGTAGATCTGGGTGCCGACGACATCGGCGGGAAGTAGATCGGGCGTGAACTGGATCCGGCTGAACGTCGTGTTGATCGTTTCCGCCAAAGTACGCACGGTGAGTGTCTTGGCGAGGCCCGGCACTCCCTCCAGCAACACGTGTCCGCCAGTCAGCAGGCTTATGAGCAGCCGCTCCACCATGTAATCCTGACCGACGATGCGCCGTCCAACCTGGCGCACGACTTCGCGTACCATCGATGCGTCAGCGGCTGTTGCGGCGTGTGCGTTCACGTCTTGCTCCCCCCCCTCTCGTAGAGTTCTTTGGCTTGTTCCCGCTGCCCCTGCCTAGCGCGGCGATGATTTCTTTTTCCCGCATCGTCAGCGGTCGCGTCTGACCAGGTTCCAGCGATCCGAGCTTGACCGGACCGAACCTGGTCCGCACCAGCCGCTCGACGCTCAGACCCAGTGCCTCACAGAGCCGCCGCACTTCCCTCGTCCGCCCTTCCGCGATGGTAAGCTCCAGCCGCCACAGCCCTCGCGCCACCTTTACTGCCGACACATCGCGTGGCAACACGTTACCGTCGTCCAGCTCTACCCCGCCCCTCGCCACGCGTGCCGCTTCACCTCCGTCTCCGCGCACCGTCGCGACATAGGTCCGGTCGATCTCGCTCGAGGGATGTGTCAATTTGTGCGCCGCATCGCCATCGGTCGTCAGGAGGAGCACGCCTTCGGTCATGTAATCGAGGCGGCCCACATAGGTCAGACCCGGCGAAGGCGGCACGATGTCGAACACAGTGCGCCGGCCGCCCGGATCGGAGCGGGTGGTGAGAACTCCGCTCGGCTTGTTCAACACGATCCAGCGAACCGGAGCTGGCGCTCCTACGTTCTTTCCGTCAACAGTGATCCAGTCGTGTATCGGATCTACGGGCTGTCCGGTCTCGGCCACCTTCCCATTGACGCGGACTCGTCCCGCGGCGACGAGGTCCTCGGCGGCGCGGCGCGAAGCGATCCCAGCGCGCGCGAGCGCGCGCTGAATGCGCATGGTTTCGGGCATCAGTCTGCGCGTGCAGGAGCCTCGCCGTTCTCCTTGCTTGGCGCCGGGCGGGCCGCGCGCAGCGCGATCGCGAGCTCGTCGGCGCGCGGCAGCTCCTCGAGATGGCGCAGTGCGAACTGCTCGAGAAACGCGGGCGTGGTTCCATAAAGCAGCGGACGGCCGAGCCCCTCGCCGCGGCCGACAATGTCTATGAGCCCACGCTCGTGCAGGGACTTGAGGATCGCGCCGGCGCCGACTCCTCTTATCTCCTCGATTTCGCCCCGCTCGATCGGCTGCCGGTAGGCGATGATCGCGAGAGTCTCGAGCGCCGCGGCCGACAGACGCTGCGGCTTGCGGGCGAGGTGCACACGCTCGATCGCTTCGGTGTACTCGGGACGCGTCAGTATCTGCCAGCCACCGGCGACCTCCACCAGCTCGACGCCGTGGCCATCGATGTCGTAGTGGTCACTGAGCTCCGCCAATGCGCTCTCGAGAGTTTCATCTCCGTCCTCGGCGTGCGCCGCCATCGTCCGTAGATCGGCGACCGGCACCGGGACCGCGCTCGCGAAGAGCGCCGCCTCAAGCAGCTTCGCTAGTGGGGTCACGTGTGATATCGAAGGCGCCGAAAGCGCGCGTCTGGCTCAAGCGAAGCTCGCCGAGCTTGGCCAGCTCGAGCAGTGCAAGCAACACCGACAGCACTTCCCACGGCTCGGCATTCCGCGGGAGCACGTCCTTCCATTGGGCATGAGCGCGGATTGCCAGCAGCGCTCGCACGATTCCAATGGCTCCCTCTACATCGAGCGCCCGCGGCACCACGTCATGAATGTGCGGCTTTCTCGCCAGTCGCAGGACTCTGTCGACTGCGCCAAGGAGCTCAGGGAGAGAGATCCTGAGCGGACCGCTCGCGGGGATGACGTCGGGCTGCTGCACATACGCGCGGGCGAATCTGTTGCGCCGATCTTCGCTGCGCCGCTCGAGGACATCGACGACCTCCCGCACCTGCTGGTACTCGAGCAGGCGACGGACCAGCTCGGCGCGCGGATCTTCCCATGCGTCCTCTCCCTCTCCGCGCGGGAGAAGCGTCTGTGCCTTGATTCGCACGAGCCTCGCGGCCATCTCCAGATAGTCGGCAGCTTCGTCGAGCTTGAGCGTGGAGATGCGAGCGAGAAATTGCTCGGCGATCCGCGCAATTGGAATATCGTGGATATCGATCTGTTCGTCACGGATCAGCGAAAGCAGCAGATCGAGCGGACCCGAAAACTCGGCAAGGTCAACCAGGAAAACCTCGGACGCCGCCTGCTGGCCGGTTGTCAGGCTTACATCGTCCATTGACTGGGCAGGATGTAGGGGAAGACGGCGCGGGTCGCGATCCGATAAAGAAAAAACACCGGCTGGAACCAGAGGTTGAGAAGCGGACGGCCGAAGGCGATTAGGAGGAAGAGTATCAGCAATCCCTGTGCGCCAAGTCGCTGGTAGTTCAACGCCCACGCCGGGGGCAGCAGATACTTGAACACGTGCGAGCCGTCGAGAGGCGGAATGGGAATCAGATTGAAAGCCATCAGCGCCAGGTTGATCAATATCGCGTAAACGAGCATGGCCTGCAACAACGCGATGCTGTCGGTGAGTACGGGAGCCGCCCGTCCCACGAAGCCGACGAGGACGATGAGCGGCACGCAAAGAATCGCGATGACCAGGTTCGTCGCCACTCCAGCCAGCGAGACGATGATGTCGCCGCGCTTGAAGTTCCTGTAGTTTCGCGGCACGACCGGAACCGGCTTGGCGCCGCCAAACGCGATCCCCGCCGTGAAGTACGTCATAAGCGGAAGCAGGATCGTCATGAAGAGATCGATGTGGGGGAGCGGATTCCAGGTCAGGCGGCCGAGTGAGTAGGCCGTCTTGTCTCCCTGCGTCAGCGCCGCGTACCCATGCGCGTACTCGTGCGCGACTATGGAGAACAACAGAACCGGCGCGATGAGAACGAAGTTCTGGAACTTGTCCAATATTTCTCTGGTTCGAGTGAATCCTTCGGCGTTGAAGTTAGCAGACCGCTCTCTCCGTCGGCAGACCTTTCTTGACTTGGAATGCAAAAGCGGGCAAGTTATATGGCTACACTTCGTTCCGGAGAAATGCGTCAGTGCCCAATATTGCGTCAGCGAAAAAGAACATGCGGAAGTCGCGCGCCGCGGCTATTCGTAACCGCGCCCAGCGCTCCGCGCTTCGCACCGCCCTAAAGAGAGCTTCGACCACCACCTCGGCAGACGAAAGGCTTGCCGCCGTCAAGCTTCTCGATCGCGCCTCGCGCAAGGGGCTGATTCACAGGAACGCAGCCGCGCGCCACAAGAGCAGATTGGCGAAAGCAGCCAAATAAGATTTCTCTGCAGAAGACGAAAAACGCGCAAACGGAAAACGGACAGCGCAATCAATACTGTCTGAGTAACACTTCCTCTGAATCAAAAACGACGGGCGCCCTCGGGCGCCCGTTTTTTACATCGTGGCCAGCTCGCCGCCGCACCGCTCGCAGTACCACTCGGTGGGATAATTCGCCGCTCCGCACTCCGGGCACTTGAGTGTCTTGTGCTGCTCGGCGCGCGGGTCGTTCGCGCGGCCGGTTTGCGGGACGCTGGGAGGCGTGGCTATGGCCGCGCTTGGCCCCGGTGATGGAGTGCCGCCGCCCTGCGGACGCAGCACCGGAAACTGATCGAACGGGGAGCGCGACGGGTTCGTCCCTGCGGTGCTTCCAGATGTCGACGACGCAGCGGGCTGTTCGACTCTGGATGGGGCATTCAGGGTCGGTGGCTCCGGCACTGCGGAGCGTGGGACCACGGGAGAGATCGGTGTGCGCGACGGTTCTGGCGTCGAGTCGCGGGTCCGAGCAGGCGGCGCGGCCGAAGACCCTACGTTCTCCTTCAGAGTCAGAGTGAAGACACGGGTCAGCTCCTTCAGTTGTGTCTCGAGCGCGCTCTTGTCCTTGATGAGTCGGGCGAGCTCGTTGTCCCACGCTCCGCCGATCTCCTTCCACTGCTTCTGGGTGTATTCGCCGACGGCGGCGCGCAGCTCCGCTTCCTGGCGGGCATCGCGCTGCTGCGATTCCTGGCGCATGATCTCGTCGAGTCTCGCCCTGAGCGCGTCGATACTCGCCTTGAGCTCGCCCGCGCGTTCGGCAAGCTTCGCCGAGACCTCGCGGAGGCGCACCTGATAGTCGCCCTGGACGCGCTCATAGACGGATTCGGAAGTGGTCGCGCGCTTCGCTTCGAGCGCGGCTAGCCACTCCTCGTACCTCTGGCGCTCCTTTAGGAGGCCGTTGAGGGCCTCCAGTGAGACCGGATCCTTCTCACTCATTCTTAAATGATCCCCTCAGTCGACCCTAACTCTCCCGTTCAGCGCCGGGAACTCCCGCCCGATAGACGATCATACCGTCCACAATAGTACAAGCGGCGCGCCCAACGAGGGTCATTCCGGCGTATGGCGTGTTCCTTCCCTTGGAGAGGAACTTAGAGGGATCGACCTTCCACTTCGCGGCCGGATCGAAAACCGTCACATCGGCAACGGCACCTTTGACGAGTGAGCCGCCGGGAAGATTGAATAACCGCGCCGGCGAGCAGGACATCTTCTCGACCAGGTCGGAGAAGGTGAGACCTCCGCTCTCGACAAGGTTAGTCACAACCACCGCCAACGCGGTTTCGAGCCCAACGATTCCATTGGGTGCGTCAGCGAACTCACGCTCCTTTTCGTCGTAGTGATGTGGCGCGTGATCGGTCGCGATCAGATCGATCGTTCCGTCCTTCACCGCTTCCCTCAGCGCTTCGACATCGGCGGCGGTGCGCAGCGGAGGATTCATCTTCGCGTCGGTGTCGTAGCCGCGGACTCTCTCTTCAGTGAGCGAGAGATGGTGCGGACAGACCTCCGCCGTGACGTTGATCTCGCGCTCCTTCCCCCACCGTATCAGTTCAACCGATCCCTTCGTGCTCATGTGCGCGAGATGCACGTGTCCACCAGTGAGGCGGGCGAGGAGGATGTCGCGTATCACCATGATCTCCTCGGCCTCGGCGGGAATCCCTTTGAGACCGAGTTGCGCGCTGACGATTCCCTCGTGCATTGCCCCGTCCGCCGACAGCGTCGGCTCCTCACAGTGGTCGATGACGGGAATCTGGAACGTGCGCGCGTACTCCAGAGCGGTCCGCATTAGCTGGGCGCTGGCGACTGGCTTGCCATCATCGCTCACCGCCACCGCACCGGCGCCAACCATCTCACCAAACTCGGCGAGCACTTTGCCCTGTTGACCGACGGAGATCGCACCGATCGGATACACTCGGGCCGCGCGGGCACGCTGGGCCTGACGAACGATGAAGCCGACCGCCGCCTGATTGTCGGTGACCGGCTCGGTGTTGGGCATCGCACAGACAGCAGTGAAGCCCCCGGCAGTCGCGGCCCGCGCTCCGGTCGCGACAGTCTCCACATCCTCGCGACCAGGCTCGCGCAGGTGACAGTGCACATCGATGAATCCGGGCGAGACCATGAGTCCGGTGCAGTCGATGACTTCGGCGTCGGCCGGACCATCGATTGAGCCGCCGATTTCTTGAACGGCCCCATCGCTGAGGAGGATATCTCCGACCTTGTTCAGGCGCTGCGACGGGTCGATGAGTTTACCGCCCTTGAGCAGGAGTGGCCTCACTCTCTATCCTCCCGCCCGCGACCGCTTCCGCCCTTTGCCGCCTCGGCGAGCTCCGGCTTACCGCCTGCGAGCAGATAGAGGACGGCCATGCGAATCGCTACGCCGTTAGTGACCTGATCCAGGATCACGCTATGCGGGCCATCTGCAACGTCGGAATCGATCTCGACGCCGCGATTCATCGGACCCGGGTGGAGGATCAGCACATCACGTGGCGCCCGGTCGAGCCGCTCACGCGTGATGCCGAACACGCGATTGTATTCGCGCGCCGAAGGTATGTAGCCAGCTGTCATCCTCTCGAACTGCAGGCGGAGCACGTTCAAGGCTTCCGCCCACTGGATGGCCTCCTCGACGCGGTCGAAAACGTGGACGCCCATTTCATCGATGGCGTTGGGGAGCAGCGAGCGCGGACCGCAGACCGCCACTTCGGCGCCGAGCTTGGTGAGGCCCCAGATATTGGATCGCGCGACACGGGAGTGAAGGATGTCGCCGCAGATGCAGACCTTTCGGCCTTTCAGCTCGCCGAAGCGATCACGTAGCGTCAGGATGTCGAGAAGCCCCTGAGTTGGATGCTCATGCGTGCCGTCTCCGGCGTTGATGACATTCGACTCGATCCGCTCCGCCAGGAACTGCGCCGCCCCCGACGCGGAATGACGGATGACGACCATGTCGATGCGCATCGCCTCGAGATTGCGCGCGGTGTCGACGAGAGTCTCTCCTTTCGAAACGCTCGACCCCGCCGTGGACACATTTACCGTGTCGGCCGACAATCGCTTTTCCGCGAACTCGAACGAGATACGCGTTCTGGTCGAGTTCTCGAAGAACAGGTTGACGATGGTGGATCCGCGCAACGCCGGGACTTTCTTGATCGCGCGCTCGCTGATTTCCTTGAACGGCTCGGCGGTGTCGAGAATGAGACGGATTTGATCACCGCTCAGCGGCTCGAGCCCGAGGAGGTCTTTGCCGAGTGCCCCCGTCACGCCGCCGACTTGGACACGATCACGACTTCAGTTCGGTCGTCAAGCTCCGCCACCATTACATCCACTCGCTCCCCGTCGGCTACCGTCACCTTCTTGCCGACGACGTCGGCGTGAATGGGGAGCTCACGTCCACCGCGATCGATCAGAACCGCCAGGGATATCGACGCAGGCCGTCCAAAATCAGCGAGCTCATCGAGCGCTGCGCGCACGGTGCGACCGGTGTAGAGCACATCGTCCACTATCACGACGTGCTTGTCGTCAAGATCCCATGGCAGGTACGTGGGACCGACGACTGGACGCGGTCCGATCGTCTGCAGGTCGTCGCGATACAGGGTGATGTCCAGGGAGCCCTGCGGGACGGCAACACCTTCCCCGCCCTCGATCATCTTCACGATGCGATCCGCCAGCTGGACTCCGCGACGCTGAATTCCGACGACGATCAAGTCATCCGTCCCGCGGTTGAGCTCGACAATTTCGACCGCCATGCGCTTCAGCGTGCGCTCGACGGCCCGGGCGTCGAGGACCGTCGTGTTCGTGGGAGTCATCGGTCACCAAATATGGCGAGAGAGAGGGGGTAATTGAAGCTACGGTGGGTCTGAGGGCCGGCACTCTTTTGCGTCATGAGTTTACCGTTTTTGCGTTTTCCGTTGTTGCGTTTTGCCTTTGCCTGGTCGAACGCGATAACGCGCAACACAAAGACGGTTAACTCAAGACGCAAAAGCAATCCCAAAAACCAGTTCGCTCTTGCCCCCCTGAAACACCCGCCCTACGTTGGCGCATGCGAATGACGGGCGTCAACTGGCTGCGATACGGAATCGCGGCGACAGCACTGCTTTTCGGAACCACGGCGGCTGGTCAGGCTACCAATACGCGGACCGTAGCGCGGAATCTGGTGCAGGCGGGAATGGTAAAAGCGGGAGATCGCGTGCTCATCACCGGCAGCGTACGCGACGTGGCGCTGCTCGAGGACATTGCAATCGAGGCGAGAAAGGTCGGCGCCCACCCGCTCATCACCATCTCCAGCGACCGCCTGGTTCGCCGATCGTATGACGAAGTGCCGCCATCGTTCGACAACGTCACGTCTCCGGTGGACATGATACTCGTCAACAACTTCGACGTGCAGATCGCCGTCGACGTCAACGAATCTGAAGGTCTTCTCGCCGGAGTCCCTGTCGCCCGGCGGACGGCGAGGGCCAAGGCAGGAGCGCCGGTGACGGAAGCGTACTTCAACCGCAACATCCGGTTGGTGAGTCTGGGAAACGACCTTTATCCTACGGTCGCTCTTTCGCGTCGGCTCGGTGTTCCGCAGCCGGCGCTGGCGGCTGCGTTCTGGAGAGCAGCGGGCGTAACACCTGCATCGCTTCGGACGAAAGGAGAGGCACTGCGCCGCACTTTCGGGGGCGACGGGGTGGTGACGGTCACGGCGCCGAACGGAACTAATCTCTCAGTCCGTGTCAAACCGAGGGATGGCTTTGTCTCCGATGGAGCGCTGACGGCCGAAAAGGTCAGGCAAGGCGGTGCCGCGGCCGCGACCTACCTGCCGGCGGGTGAGCTGATCCTCCCGGCTGAGAACGGATCAGCCAATGGGAAGATCGTTCTCGACCGGGTCGTGTGGAACGGCCGGCTTATCAGAGGTCTTACCCTGGCGTTCGAGAAAGGCGTGCTAACGGCGATGACCGCCGAGAACGACATGTCCGCACTGGAAGCGCGTTACGAGGCCGGGAGCGGTCACAAGAACAGATTCGGCTTTCTCGACATCGGCATCAACGACCAGACGAGACTTCCCGTAGGATCCGGACGCGTAGTCTGGACCGCGCCGGGCTCGATCGCTTTCGGCTTCGGGGACAATCGCGGCTTCGGCGGTGAAAACAAAAGCGATTTTGTTTTCATTGCGCAAATCGGCGGGGCGACGCTAACCGTAGATGGCAAGCGCGTCATTTCCGCCGGCAAGCTGAGATAGCTAGCGGATCTCTACGCCGTTCTCCGCTTCGATCATCTTCACAGCCTCGACGTGATCGGCCTCTTCGCCGAGCGCTTCACGCGCTTTGTGCAGCCGCTTCGCGGCGAGCGATAGCACCGGGGTCCGCACTCCCAGCTCCTGCGCGAGGGTGTCGGCGATTCCGATGTCCTTGTCGAGGAGAGCGAGACGGAAGGTTCGCGGAAACGCGCGCGTCAACACGCGCTGCGGAATGAGATTCTCCGAGGTGTTCGAGCGTCCGCTCGAAGCGTTTATCACCTCGAGCGCGACTGTCGGGTCGACGCCGGCTTTGACGAGCACTGCCAGTCCTTCACCGGTCGAAAGGATGTGCACGGCGAGCAACGCGTTATTCACCGCCTTGAGCGCATCCCCTGCCCCGACCGGCCCGGCGTGGACGATCTTTTTCCCGATTGCCTCGATCACGGGACGGACGCGCTCGAAGGTCGACGGGTCGCCGCCCCACATGATGGTGAGCGATCCCGATTTAGCCGCGATGGTTCCACCGCTCACCGGCGCGTCGATGAACCCAACTCCGCGCCGGGCTAGCTCCGCTGCAATGGATCGTGACGTGGGCGGATCTCCCGACGTGCAGTCCAGCAGCACGGCACCCCGCTCGAGGGCGCCGAGCATGCCGTTCTCCCCATGGAGTACTGCCTCCACCTCGGCTGAGGATGGCAGACAGGTGATGACAACTTCCGCTCCGCGAACCGCGTCGGCCGGATTGTGGGCCAACCGTATCTGGTGCTTGACGGCAAAGTCGCGCGCTTTCTCCTCGGTTCTGTTCCAGACCGTGAGAGCGAATGGATCGCGAGCCAGATGGGTGGCCATCAGGCTGCCGATATCGCCCAGCCCAAGGAAGGCGACGCGCATCACGGGCGCGATCGCGCCGCGTTCTGGGCAGACCGCCGGGTGCTGTGCGCATAGATCATCGCGGACAAGTCCGCGATCAGCTTGCTGGCAACCCTCTCGTCCCGGATTCCGCGCGTGAGCACGACGAGCACGTACGGGGCGCGGTCGGGCGGATAGATTATTCCCCCGTCGTGCGAGTGCGCGGTTATCTCTCCGGTCTTGTGAGCGACCCGGACACCGCGGGGAAGGCCGGCGGGAATTCTGTCGTTGTGCTCCTGGGCCAGCAGTATGTCGCGCATCTGGGCGGCAGCGGCCGGAGACGCGGCGACACCGGACTCGATCGAGCGAAGCACCATTGCGAAGTCGCGCGCAGTCGTCGTGTTGTTCAAGCCGCGGTCGAACGCCTTCCCGTCCTCGACTCCGCGCAGTACCTGCATTCGCGTAGCACCAAGCTGGCGCGTGGTCCGTGTCACCTGGTCGGCACCCACCAGTGCAATGAGAGTGTTGGTGGCGAGGTTGCTCGATCTGGTGATCATGAGGCGAAGGAGCGTGTCGACAGGGACTCGCTGGCCAATGCGCTCGTACAGAGTGGTGTCGCTGTCGGAGGCAATGTCCAGCGAGTAGGGCGACGCGTCAGCGATCGAAGCGAACCGGTTCACGATCAACAATCCCTGGTTCATCGCGAAGCCGCCGGCAGCCGCGCGGCGATACAGCTCGATCATCACCGGAACCTTCATGGTGCTCGCTGCGTGGAACGTCGAGTCTGCATTGAGAAACACCGAGTCTCCAGCGGCCGGGTCGATGTACGCGAGGCCGACCTGGGCGCCGGGCACCCTTTTTATACGGGCTTCGATTCGGGCCTGCAGCGAGTCCGAGTCCTGCGGCAGCGCCATCGCTGCCACAGTCGCGATCACCGCGATCATGCTTTCACCGCCGCGCTCACCGCAGGATTACCGGGATCGTGGACTTCGGCCCAGATGCTCTCCTTGTGCCTGTCTTTGATGAGGAAAGAGCCGACCACGACCGTGAGCAGCGCCACGACAATCGGGAACGCGAGACCGGCGTAGATGTTTCCGGTGCGCGCGACCAATGACGTCGCAATGAGCGGAAGAAATCCGCCGAACCAGCCGTTGGCAAAGTGATATGGGAGCGACAAGGACGTGTAGCGGATCTTTGCCGGAAACGCTTCCACGAGAAATGCGGCGATCGGTCCATATACCATTGTAACGAACACCACCTGAATGAACACCAGAGCAGTGAGCGCTACGGGGTTTACCGGATCGGAGAATGCTTTCATCGCCTGATAAATGGGCACGTAAAGCAGCGCCGCCAGAAGGTTTCCGGCCAGCATCACTTTCTTCCGCCCCACCCGATCCGACAGGTCACCGAAGTAGACGAAAAGCGGAGCGCCGAGCAGCAGTGCGGCGGCAACGCACACATACGAAGTCGTGAGCGGGACCTTGAGCACGGTCTGTAGAAAGAGCAGTGCGTAGAACTGTCCGGTGTACCAGACCACCGCCTGCCCTGCCGCGGCGCCGAAGAGAATGGTGAAGAAGATCCTCCACCGACCCCAGGTGCCGAAGCTCTCCTGAATTGGCGCTATGGAGGTTTTTCCGGTCTCCTTCAGTATCGTGAAGAGCGGCGACTCGCGGAGCCGTATCCTGATGTAATAAGAGACTCCGACGAGGGCGATCGAGAGGATGAACGGCACTCGCCAGCCCCACGCCTGGAACGCCTCGTTTCCCACCGCCGCGCGCACGATCAGGATCACCGCCAGGGAAACGAAGAGTCCGAGAGTCGCGGTCGTCTGAATGAAGCTGGTGTAGAAACCTCGGCGTCCGTCCGGAGCATGCTCGGCAACATAGATTGCGGCCCCGCCATACTCGCCTCCCAGCGCCAGACCCTGCAGCAGCCGCAGGATGACGAGAATGATCGGAGCCGCGATGCCGATCGTCGCGTAGCCCGGAAGAAATCCGATCGCAGCCGTTGATCCACCCATGATGAGCAGTGTCATCAGGAACGCGATCTTACGGCCAGCGATGTCGCCGATTCGCCCGAACACGAGCGCGCCGAGAGGGCGGACCGCGAATCCGACGGCGAAAGTGGCCAGGGTCTTGAGGAACGCCGCCGTCGGGTTTCCGCCGGGGAAGAACTCCGTCGAGATGATCGTGGCGAGGCTGCCGAAGATGTAGAAGTCGTACCACTCGATCATCGTGCCCACCGATGAAGCGGTGATCACCTTCCAGATCCCCTGCGCATCGTCGAGCGGATGGGTAGCACGCGCAGCTGGTGGATTCGAGTTCACCAATCCTGATGTCATTCGACTTCCTCGGGCACCGTGCGGAGGGATGGCGTCAGCGAATCCATCCGTTCGATTTGTAGGTGGCGCCGGCAAAAGTTTCGTACAGCCAGGAGCGGAACGTGCGCAAGCGATCCTCCGGATGCCGCGCCTCGGGAACTACGTGCTGGCGAGACAACGCTGGGACGCACACGACCTTGAAGCCCACCGCTTCGAAGGTAGCACACGCCCTTCTCGAATGCAGGGGAGAAGTAACCACGGCGATTGTGCTCCATCCACGTTGTGAGGCGATGGCGCGCGCGCGCAGCGCTTCCGTGCGTGTCGTAATCACGGAATCAACGAAGATCACTTCGACCGGAACGGCGAACGTCCGCACGATCTGCCAAAGATCAGCTGAATCAGTGACCGACCGGCCACTGAAAGTTCTGCGCTCCTGTGACACGAGAACCGCCGACGCCTTTCGATCCCGCGCCAGCTCGAGCGCGGAGAGGAGATGATCGAGCGTCGCACCACGCATTTGGCCGTCCGGCGTGAGGCCCTGTGACAGCGCCGCAATCGCGTCTACGCGTGAAGGTATTGGGTCGCGTCGCACCAATGGCTCGGCCAGTGCGGAAACAAGTGGGGTATACGTGACGGCAACCGAGACGACTGCGATTGGGCCAGCGGCGATCCACAACAGCGGCCGCAGGCGCGTGGGACCCATCAGTCCGCCCAGGATCCCCGCAGGAAGAAAGAGCGCGACATTCGGAATGCGCAGGAGCTGCTGCACACCGATATAATGCGCGGCCACGGCGGTGAGGACGGCGATGGTCGCTCCGCTTATCGCCCGCATCGCGATGGCTCGCCGCTTCGCCCTGTCGGCCTGGGCGGGAAGGCCGAACGAATTCATGGTGGCCCGACGGGCAGAGTTCGTGCCCGCCGAGCCTCGGCTCTCTTAGGGGCGCGTCACGGTTGGCGGTGTCGCGCGCACATGGAGATTGTGATTGATGCGATTGCCGTAGACGCCGCTGGTCGGCAATCCCGCCGCGGCGACCGCCGCTACCGGTTGGTCATTCACGCGCAGCCGAACCGAGTCCCCAGCGATCTGAATCGCCAGCTCGTACGTAGCCTGACCGGACGCGTTCGCAGTTGGAACCGCGGCGTGCTTTTGCCAAGCGAGCACGTTTCTGGTTTTGTCACCCTCGCGCACTTTCGCCATCAGCTCGCCGGTGCCACGGACCAGGAAATAGAGATAGCGCTGACCCGCGCCGTCGAGACCGCTTCCGCCGACGAAGACGCCATAAGCCTCGGGGTGAGCCGGAGCGGCGAGCTGGTCGATCGTGGTCGTGACCGTGTAGGATCCGCTCGCCGTGTCACCAGGACGATAGAGAATGTGCGCGGGCCCGGTCGTGACGTCCCATCCCTTTCCACTCACCGCGTACTTGGCTGCGGTCAGTTGCTGGTCGGGACGGTCAGTTCTGCCGACATAGCCAGTCGGAACGCCCGTGCCGCCGATGGCGGCCACATCCGCGTCTTCGACTGCCGTCATGACGGCGGGAGTGTCGGTGGTGGTGCCGGCCGTCTGAGAATCTTCCGGCGTCGGCGAGCAGGCGTATGCGGCGGTGGAAAGGGCGAGAAGGGCAAGCGCGTTCTTCATCGACAGCTCCTGTATCAGGTCAGACCAAATATTAATCAGGTCCGACTAATATACGCACTACGGCGCTTTCTTCAGCTGACGCTTTTCCGTGATCTGGACGGTGGCAATCTTTTCAGCAGCCGTCCTGAGGGCTTCCTGCAACGCGACCGACTGTTCGGTAACCACCTGCTGGGCTGTTATCACGACGCCGGACGCAACCTGCATTGCAGCGGCACGCACTTGTGGATCGGTGGCGATGCGGACAGCAAGCGCCTGTACGGCCACTGCCAGATCGTCGAGGGACTTCTGCAGCTCGGGCGAAAGCCTGAACTCGAGCGAATCGGTCTGCTCGATGTTCGCTCCGCTTCTCGCCGGTGATTTACCCGGCTGCTCCTGGGCAGCAAGCGGGAACGCCAGGGTCAGCGCTCCGAGCGCGACGGTCGATCGAAGGATTCTCATGGATTCGTTGGACGTTGGTCGGATGAAAGGCAAAGCCGCCCTCGAACGGGCATACCCCACAATAGAGGGATGGGTCGAGCCGGACAAACCTTTTCTTGCGTCGGAGGCGGCAAGTGCCCCGGAGGCCGGGCTCCGCCCGCCGCGAAATACGCGCGATCCGCCGCGCGACTTCCCCCCGGCTAATGCCTCATCAGTTACACTATTGCACAGAATTGGCTGACACCATTCCGGAAAACGGTTCGTAGGGGGGAGAACGCTGTATCCCTCCGCGTACGACGAGCATCGCGGACCTTTCAAACTGTTCGGCTCGTTGCGGGGTCTAATTGGGGTCGCGGTGTTGGGTGAAACCCGGAGCCGTCGCTCTGACGACATGAGAATCCAAGGAGCGCAATATGCGGTCACCTCCGTCCGTCGTAGTCGCCGTTTCCATTTGTCTCTGCGCTTTAACCCTCAGCACGTCGTCGGTTGCACAGCAGACGACGCTTTCCCAGAACGATCCAAGGCCGGTGGCCCGTGCGGGGGCGCGACAGGGCCCGATTGCCATTGATGGCCGCGTGGACGACCCCGCCTGGGCAGCCGCGACACCCATCACCGAGTTCCTGCAACAGCGGCCGGACGAAGGGAAACCGGCGAGTGAAAAGACCGAGCTGCGGATACTCTACGACGAATCGGCGGTCTATATCGGCGCACGCATGTTCGACTCGCAGGGCGCCGCCGGGGTCAGAGCCGCGCTGACCCGCCGCGATCAGGTCATGAACGGCGAGCAATCGATCACCTCTGACAGAATCGCGGTTGTGTTCGATACGTTCAACGATAAGAACGGGCGCATGTGGTTCGAGCTCAATCCGCTCGGGGTCAAGGGTGATCACCAGAACGACGACTCTTCATACGACCCGGTCTGGGAAGGGGCGGCGACGATCGATTCCCTTGGCTGGAGCGCCGAGTTTCGTATCCCCTATTCGCAGCTCCGATTCTCGCGCGAAACTAATCAGGTCTGGGGGATGCAGATCTGGCGCACCATCGATCGTCGGAACGAGGAGGACATGTGGGCCTTCTGGCGGCTGAATGAGTTCGGTGGGCCGGCGTATTTCGGGACGCTCGAGGGCATCACCGTCACCTCGCAGCCGCGGCAGATAGAGCTAGTCCCGTACATTACGTCCCGCAGCAAGTTCGAGCGCGCCGAGCCCGGTGACCCGTTCCATTCGAATCGGGACATGAGCAACCGCGTCGGAGGCGACCTCAAGGTCAACCTGACGTCGAATCTCACCCTTGATGCAACCGTCAACCCGGACTTTGGCCAGGTCGAGGTGGATCCGGCTGTCGTGAATCTCTCTGTCTTCGAGACGACATTCAACGAGAAGCGCCCATTCTTTGTCTCGAACTCGGGAAACTTCTCCTTCGGCGGATTCAGCTGCTTCTTCTGCAGCAACGTCTCGAGCCTGAGTCCAATCTACACGAGGCGAATTGGTCGCTCACCGCAGCTGGCCGGGCTGGTCTCGGGCCGGGCGGACTTCATGGACGTGGCAGAAGCAACCACGATTCTGGGTGCGGCCAAAGTGACCGGTCGGACACAGAACGGGATTACCCTCGGCTTGCTCGACGCCGTCACGAATCGGGAAACTGCGCGATTCATCCCGGTCGGAAGCACGACGGAAGAGACAATGGAGGTCGAGCCGCTCACCAACTACTTCATTGGTCGCGTGCGCAAGGACATGAGGGGCGGTGCAACACGGCTCGGCACCATTGCCACCATGGTCAACCGCTCGCTCTCGAACCCGGACGAAGTACAGCGGCTGCGCTCGAACGCGCAGCTGTTGGGATTCGACGTCGATCATCGCTGGGCGAAGAGAGCCTATTCCTTCAACATCCAGTCGGCGCTCACGCACATCGGTGGCGATTCCGCCGCGATCCGCCTGGCGCAGGAGTCGAGCGCGCGCTACTACCAGCGCCCGGGGCGTGGGGAAACGACGGACGGCCTTTTTTCGACGGACTACGATCCGGCGAGGCGCAACCTTTACGGCTACGGCTTTTACGCGCGGATGGCAAAGGAAACCGGCGACTGGCTGTGGGAGACGACTCAGAACTGGCGAAGCCCCGGCTTCGAGGCGAACGACCTCGGCGTGCTGAGCCGGTCCGACTACAAGTTTATGCTATTCAACGGACTGCGTCAGTGGACGACCCCAAGGTCATTCTACCGCTCGATGTTCGCGATCGCCGGCGCACAGCAGCAGGTGAACTACGAGGGCGACCGCACCGACATCGATTACCACGCATTCTGGGAAGTAACCTTCAGGAACTACATGGAATTCGAAATCTTCGCAATCCTTCACCCCACGAACTACGACGAGCGTCTGACGCGCGGCGGACCCACGGTGATGCGCTACGGATACAACATGATATCCGCGAATTTCGAGACAGACAGCCGCAAGAGCATCGTCGCGGACCTAACCGTGCAGCGCATCTTCCCGGTGGACAACAGCGAGGGCGGAAGAACGGCGTACTACCCGACGGTGACTTACAAGCCGTCGACGCGAATGCTCGTGAGTTTATCTCCATCGTATGACCACGATTGGACGTCCCAGCAGTACGTCGACGTCGTAACTGACGTGACCGCGCCGGCGGGATTTGACGGGAAGCGTTACGTCTTTGGGCGACTGGAGCAGAAGACCTTCTCAATGGATACGCGGGTCAATACGACATTCACTCCGAACTTGACGCTCGAGCTTTTTGCGCAACCGTTCCTCGCCAGCGGCAGATTTACGAGCTTCAAGGAGTTCGCGGAGGTCAAGTCACGCCGGATGAACTTCTTCGGGCGGGACAACGGCAGCACGGTGACACCCGTAACCGATGGGCAGAGCGGTGAAGTCACGGCCTACACGGTCGACCCCGACGGAGCCGGACCAGCGGCTGAATTCACGTTCAGCAACCCGAATTTCAACTTGCGGTCGCTGCGGGGGACGGGTGTGCTGCGGTGGGAGTACAGGCCAGGCTCTACCTTGTTCTTTGTCTGGACCCAGCAGCGGGAAGGCTTCGACAACTTCGGCGACTTCAAATTCAGTCGCGACCGCTCAGCTCTGTTCCGGGACCGCCCCACCAACGTGTTCCAGGTGAAGGCGACATACTGGATAGGCCGGTAAGCGCTGCTTAACGACCCCGGGTAACGGGAGCGGTGGAGGCCGTCTTGAGCGGGGCGCGTTTCGCCGCGCTGGGCTTGGAGACCGCGCGCTTAGCCGCCTTCGGGGCGCTCCGGCCAGCCGCTCTCTTCCCGACTGAGGCGCTCTTTTTCTTCTTGGAGCTGGCGTAGCGTTGACTGCGCGGCCTACGGACGCCGCGAACCCACCTGGCCCGCACGCCACGCACGTCGATATGAGCAAAGGATCCGCTGCGGCCCGTGTAAAGCCCTGTCCCGCCGACGAGCTCAGGATATTTCGCCTCGACCCGCTCGACCGCGGCCAGAATCAGCTTTATGTCGGCGAAGTTCACCCGTCCGTCGCCGTTCAGGTCGGACATCCTGCCGGTGCCTTCCTGATCGATGAAGACGTCGACCGCATCGCCGAACTGGTGGCGGCTGTCGCGGGCACTGCCCTCGCCGCGTACCGCGCTGTTTCGTGCGGGAGTCCGGAAACCCGATTGAATACGCATGCCCTCGGCGTTGATCCCGTGGGCATTGAGATCCTGGATCACCAACTCGAGCTTGTCGAGCAGCGGCTCGCGTATGACGAGGTACTTCGGCCAGACGTTAGTCTGGCCCTTGGATACGAAATCGCGGAGCCGAAAATGCTCGGAAACGCGGGTGTCTTCATTCTCCTTGGTGACTTCGACGAACCCATCGGGATTACGGTACGCTTCGGAGCGGACCCGGCCTTTCTCGGCCGGCCAGTAACCCATCTTGTAGCCGTTCAGAGAGGCGCGAACCTTCTGGCCGAAAGACCGCATGGTAAAGACGGTCTGGAACCCCTGGTCGCCTGGGCGCCGGGATTCCGCGGGATGCTGATCGCCGGGAAGTGAGGCGAGGAGAAGCCAGTCCTGAGGAAGCAGGAAGCGGGCGTAGACCTTACCGCTCAACCCGGCTCCGGCCGGTCCGGCGGACGAGGACGACGCGCTGCCACCGCCACCCTTCTCTACAGTCGATGCGGTGCCGGTGCCCGAGTGACCCGGGACGGAATCGGCACGGTTAGCGACAGCCGAAGTGCTCGGCAGACCGGAGCGCGAATAAGACTCCTGCGCGATGCTGTTGGTCGGCAGCGCAGTGGCGGCTATGGTCAGCAGAGAAAACATGGCTGAGCTAAAACCGGGACGAGTACGGTGCATAAGGCTCCTCTTCGGTAACCCGACTGGCGTGGCGGGAAAATGTACACCCGCGTTAGCTTCGTGGCTTTGCGTCACCGCCTTTCGACGGTTTTGCCGGTTATCGGAGGCGCCCGGATATGCCTACTCGGGGCGCGTATTCAATAATACGACAGCTGAGCTTAGAAAGTGCAACAGCTGAGCTTCTGCGGACCTACCGCACCGCTTGAAGACTGCGAGTATAACACGTTGGCAATGTGGGAGTTGCGCTACGCCAGTTACGTGTTAAGTTGAGCTCTTGAAGCTTGTACTTTTGGGCCCTTCCCGATACCAAGATGACGCGGTGGCGCTACTTCGCCTTGGGCTTGGGCGACGCGGGTTTTGGTGCGACCGCCGCGGGTTTTCTTGCCACCGTCGCGGGCTTTGGCGCGACCGACGGACCAGCCACGTCGACGCGGTAATCTCCCCGAACATCGGTGCCTCTCACGACGCCCAGCAACCCCTGCTCGCCCGGCATTGACCCGACTCTCCAGGTCACTTGCGCGCGGCCGCGTGCATCGCTTACCGCCCGTTTGGGTCCGACCGTTCCGGAGGTAGACGAGAAGCTTACTTTTGCGTCTTCGACCGGATTCCCGTAGACGTCGGTTACGACCGCATACAGGCGCTTGGTCCGGGAAGCAGCGCGCGAGCGCTTATCTCGCGGGATCACGTCATCGAACGAGAGGTTGGCGGGTGCCGCTGCCCGCGCCTGAGCCATGATCTTCGCCACCTTCTTTACGCCCTCGACATGGACCGCCAGCGTATGCGATCCCGCCGACCGACCCATGGTCCAGGTTATTCTCGCTCGACCGAGCGAATCCGTCCGAACGCTGCTGTCAGACAAAACGCCGGCCGAGGGCGACAGCTCCAGCTCCGCATCCGAGACGCGGCTGCCGTTCGCATCCACGACGAGCAGAACGACCGGCTTGGGGAGATCCGCTCCGGCGGTCCCCCGCTGCTTATCGCCGGATTCTACGAGTATTGCAACAGGCGCCCCAGCGAGAGCGTTGGCCTCGAAAGTGACCGGCATTATGCTGAGGCTGCTCGGACCTCCTCCGACCTGCGCTCTTACACGCTGTGATCCGGTCTTCTTTCCCAGAGTCCATTTCGCATACGCGAGCCCGACTGAGTCCGTCCGCGCCTCGACCGCTTCAATCGACCCGCCATCTATCGCGGTCCAGCGTACGGGTACGTCACCGAGCCCCCGACCGGACGAGTCCGTCACTCTGATCCCGATGTTCTCCGCGAGAGCCACTCCCGTCCTGCCACTCAGGGCTCCGACTCCAACCAGTGGTGCAACCCTGGTGTCTTCCGCCACGGGATCCGCTTCCGCGACAATTGCCAGCGCGCTGTCTACGCCTTCGACCGCGGCGAACAGCGTCTGGCGACCGGGATAGCCGCCGAGGGTCCACACCGCCCGTGCCCGTCCATCCGCGTCGGTGCGCATTGAGATCGGGTCGACTTTACCCTGGCCATCAGGAGTGCGAAACACCACGGTCTTTCCAGAAGCCGGACCGCCCTTGCGGTTGGTGGCCCGCACTACGATCGCCTGCGGGAGCGGCATGCCTGCTACTGCCCGCTGGCTGGTCCCGGCGACCAGCGATATTGCCGTTGCGGGCGTAACTACAGAAACGCCGGAGCGTCCCGTCACGCCGTCAACTCGCGCGCTCACTACCGTACGGCCGGCGTTTCGGCCGGTAACAATGCCGGTCGAATCCAGCCCCGCTACCGTACTGTCGTCCACATGCCAGCTCGCCGGCAAGCCGCCGATGTCGTGCCCGCGCGAGTCCAGTGCTCGAGCGTACATCTGAAGCCGTCCCCCCTCGGGAATAGTGAAGGAACTGTCGAGCGACGGCTTGGTTACCTCGACAGTGGCGACACGCTGCTTGACAACGATGCGGGAGTGGGCAACCGCCTTCCCTACCACCACGCTGACGGTCGTTCTGCCTGGCCCGCGCGCTATCACGGATCCGTCCTGCAACACTGTCGCTACCGTCGAATCGCCGGTCGTCCAGGTGGGGCGAGCGCCGACCAGAATGCTTCCGTTCTTGTCGGTGACGGTGGCGGCGTAGTGCACGGTGTCGCCGATCGCCGAGGCGGTGTCGACTGTTGGCCGCAGACCGGCCCACACCGCGCCGAGGTTGCCGATCGACTGGTGGGATTCACTTTCGCCGACTAGGCCGTAGGAGTAGAGCGCGGTGAAGACCGTGACGAGCGCGGCACCTGAGGATGCGGCGACTGCCACCAGTTTGCCGGCGTGACCGAACCAGGCTGCTTTCTTCGCTATCAACAGGGACTTAGCCATTAATGTATGGACTGAAACGGGGCCGCTGCCGTCACGTGTTTTTTGCGGTTTTTGCGGGGAAAATCACCAAGAGACCAAGAAGCCGCCCCACGGTACGTGGTGGCGGCTTCAGCGCTGTGCAGAACGGACGCGTTGGGATTCGGTGCCACACCCCAACCCGTCGCGCTGCCAGGTCAGGCAGGCAGCTTTGCGATCTTGCCGATAAAGAGGATTGCTCCCGAGAAGCGCTCGCGAATCACGACCAGGAACGGTCGATCAGCCCGGAAACTGGGAGGGGCCGAGGTGACGCCGACACCGACAAGTGTCGCGGCGGCGGCCTCGGTTCCCTCTTCGTTGACTTCCACAAACGTCTTTTGCAGAACCCGTGTAATGAAGAGTTTGAGGCCCATCGGCGACATGCGAGTAAAATCGGCGAAGTCTCCGCGAAAAGCGAGAGTCATGCCCAGCTGTTGGAGATCCTCCGTCAGCTCGCGTTTCCACTCCATCCTGAAACGCGGCAGGTAGATCGGGATCTTGGTTTCGTGAAGAGAGGCAACCAGCGAATTCCACTTCGTCTGGTCGAATGATTCTGCGAAGGCGTCGATATCCTGAGTGTTGGGGACGACCACGCTCATCGTGAACGCCGAATTGCCATACCGGAGGTCGACGGCCGAATACTCAGCCGTGGCAGCGTAGGCTACCTCTGCGTCCATGGTCATCATCGGAACCGTCGTAGTAGTGCCATCGGCGGCATGGAACGGCGCATCGAGGGTTTTCGCCCTGTCGAACTGCTTCTGCCAGATCCCTTTGAAGTAGATCGCATTGATGAGGAACATCCTCTCATCGTCGCGGATGACCTCGAGAATTTGCGGAATCCTGTTGTTCGTCTGTTCGCTCACCCAGGAGTTGATCGTGGGGACCGCCGAGCTGCTCTTGAAATCGAGTCCTTCCACCCTCGCATCGAAGTACAGCTTGCTCTCGTCCAGGAACGACGCGTGGAAGGGAAAGCTCTGCTCGTGCCAGATGGAGTTGGCGATGCGAAAATCGGTTTTGGGGTCCAGCCCCCTGAGCAGTGTTATGAGCGATTTGTAGCCTCCATTTACATCCTCTCGTGTGGCTCCGCTCAGTCGAAGTGCCGCGCGCATCTCGTCGTAGGTGGCGCCGTTTGCTCCATTTGCGGTCATCCCCAACGCCATTGATGCACTGAGCGGCGAGATGAACACGTTGGCCTTGTGTTGCGAGCGATTCCCAACGCGGAACAGATCGAACGCGAAGTCGTTGCTGGCAGCGATGATCTTGCTCTCGCTGGTGGTGAGATCGCGCGGTAGCGCGCTGATCGGGGCACTCGGCGCCGTTGCCTCGGTGCATGCCGTTCCAATCAAGGTCACAGCCAGCGTAATCGGACCAAAGAATTTCATGAGTTCTCCCTGAAAAATGGGTGGAAGCGGATCGATCGTTTTCTCGCTCGCATTTGCCGGGCCTGCGCGACGCACGTACGATGGTGCGATCCATGCATCCCCTCGATGCTCATCATTTCCAGCAAAGAGCGGCGAATCACCGGGTTAAGGAGCCGCGAATCCAGATACCATCCGGAGGACCCATGAGCATCGCCCTGAGACTCGCCCTCGCTGCCTGTGCGGTAACGACCCTCGCCTCCTGCGCCAAAACCGACACTTCTGCTACCGACACGGCGGCCGCTGATACCGCTGCGGGCGCAATAGATAATCCAGCATTACCATCCACCGCGGCACGTGAGGGAACCGCGATGGGCGAGCCGGGTCAGATTCACATCCGCCTCAACGAATGGACCGTGCGCGTGAGCAAGTCTCCCATTCGCGCCGGACGTACCACATTCCACGCGATGAATGAGGGCAAGAACCAGCACGCGTTCGAGATCGAGGGGAACGGCCAGGAATGGAAGGTCGATCCTATCAGGCCGGGGGGGACGGCGACCCTCGCTGCCAATCTGACGCCGGGCACCTACAAGGTGTACTGCCCGATAGTCGACACCCACGGCAATCACGAGCAGCGTGGCATGACCAGCAATTTGGTGGTGCAGTAACTCATCGCCGCGAAGAACTCGGCGTAACGCTTTCAAAACGGACGGGGTGGGATTCGAACCCACGGTACGCTATTAACGTACACACACTTTCCAGGCGTGCGCCTTAAACCACTCGGCCACCCGTCCCGGTACTGCGTAAGTTAGGGCGTCGCAGGAACCTCTGGGAGTGTTTCTGATCAACCGGGCGTCGTGGGTGCCGAATGCGCGCAAAAAGGGTGTGGCGATTCGGGGCGGGAATGCGTCAATGTACGTGATGACCACCGTCCGTTTTGTTCTCGCTGTTTGCGTTGCCGGTGTACTGACACCAGCTCCGGCGCTGGCGTACATCGACCCGGTTGCGGGCAGCATCATGCTGCAAGTATTGATCGCGGGAATCTTGGGGTCACTTCTCGCCTTCAAGCGGGTCGGCTTCGCGGTGAAGAACGCCCTCTTCCAGATCTGGCGACGGCTCACGGGATGACTGGTGCCCGGATCGGGAGCTCGTTTCGCGATCCCAGTGGGTTCCTCTTCACCAGCGGCGACACGCTCTACCGACAGGTTCAGCCGGTCTACGCATCGCATTATGAGTATCTGCGGACGAGCGGGCTTTATGACGCCCTCGTCGCGGAATCGCTGCTCGTACCACACGCGGAGGTCGGGCTCGATCTAGCCGCCCAGCCAGGTGCCTTTCGCGTTATTCGCCCAGAGTACATCCCGGTTGTCTCGCTTCCCTACGAGTGGTGCTTTGGACAGTTGCGCGCGGCGGCGTTGGTGACATTGCGGATTCAGCAGCTGGCGATGCAGCACGGGATGGTGCTCAAGGATGCCAGCTCTTTCAACGTCCAGTTCCGCGGCACCTCCCCGGTCTTCGTAGATACGCTGTCGTTCGAGAGACTCACGGACGGAGAGCCGTGGGTTGCGTACCGCCAGTTTTGCCAGCATTTCCTCGCGCCGCTGGCGCTGCAAGCGCTCGTCGACATCCGCCTGCGAAGTGTGGGACGCTCCTATCTCGATGGAGTTCCCCTCGACCTGGCGTCACGGCTCCTGCCGCGCGGGTCCTGGCTCCGCCCTTGGGCGCTCATGCACATCCATTTGCACGCCCGGTCGATCGCTCGCTTCGCCCAGACGTCGGGGGGTACTCCGACGAAATTCGTTCAAGGACGCGTCTCGCGTTCCGGACTCGAAGGCCTGATCGCGCATCTGCTGGATGCGGTAGCCGGATTGAACTGGTCTCCGGGCGGCACTGAATGGGCTGAGTATGAAACGACGCACGGATACGATACAGTAGCGCAGACCGCAAAGCGCGAAATCGTCGAGCAGTTTCTCAAGCAGACCCGGCCAGCGTTCGTTTTCGATTTGGGCGCGAACACCGGCGAATACAGCCGCCTGGCGCGATCAGCGGGAGCACAGGTGGTCGCGATCGACGGCGACCCCTCGGCGGTCGAGCGCGCCTATCAGCGACTCAGAGCGGAGAAGGAGACAGGGATCATGCCGCTCTGGATAGATCTCACAAATCCAAGTCCCGCTCAGGGCTGGGCGCATCGAGAGTGGCCATCGCTCGAGGCACGCGGTCCCGCTGATGCCGTGCTGGCGCTCGCCCTCGTGCATCATCTTGCGATCGGGAACAATGTGCCGTTCACCACCCTTGCGAGTTATCTGTCGCGGCTCGCCCGGCAGGTCATTATCGAGTGGGTCCCTAAGGACGATGTCCAGGTTCGACGCCTGCTCGCGAGTCGCAAGGACGTCTTCACAGGATATCACGAGGACGGCTTCGTGGCTGCGATGAGGACGTTCTTTCGGATCGATGAGAGGGTCGCTGTCGGATCGACCGGTCGCGTCATGTACCTAATGTCAGCACTCGCCACATGACCAGAAAGCCGTGGCTCGCCGCGACGGGCCTGTCGCTGTACCTCTGTGTCGTGCTTTGGATTCAGCGAACGGGCGGATCTCCACTCCACACTCTGGATCTGATCGGGTCGTGCTCGATTACGATCCTCGCGGTCTGGGTGGGATGGCTCGTAAGTGGGCGACGGACAAAAGACCCGGATCGCCGTGGCTTGATCGCATTGGTCTTCGGCTTCTGGGGTCTCCTGTTCAGCACGTTTCAGGTGCTGTCCGAAGACTTCCTCGGCTCGTGGTTTCAATCGCAGTTGTTCGCAGCCGCCAGCTGGACAGCGCTATGTGTCACCGTCTGCTGGATCATCCTGCGCGGCTCGTCTTCACTGGCATTCGTGACGCGCGCACTCGGCATCGCCAGTATCATTCTTCTTGCAGGGCAGTCAGTCCAGGCGATGGCGGGTTTGCGGAGCGAACCGGCCGCGCAAAAGGTCACAGATCGACGAGATGGGAAGTCACCGGACGTTTTCCTGATCGTGCTGGACAAATATTCGAGCGGTGCATGGCTTTCCCACACCTACGGCGTCGACCATAAACCGTTCGAGGATTCACTCCGCGCATTGGGGTTCGTGGTGCCTACCGCCGCAAGGGCTAACTACGCACACACTCAGCTGGCGCTCGCCAGCTTCCTGAATTGGCGCCTCTTCGAGACACCGGAAGCTGGCCAGCCAGCTCTCTCGTGGAACGGAACGCTGCAGCTCATTGGTGCCGCACGGACGTGGGACGCGTTCCACCGGAAGGGATATCGTGTCGTCCACTTTCCGAGCACCTTCCCGGCAACGCGCACGCTTGCGAGCGCGGATGCTGAATTGCGCCCGAATCCCCGCCAGGTGGGGGGCTTCGGTGAGACATGGCGGATGAATTCTGCTCTTGCGTCGTGGACGCCCACTGATTGCGCGCGAGCGTCGGGCCAGAAGGGGGGCGCGACGCCCTACCCCGTTGAGACTCTCGATGATATAGAGTGGAAGCTCGAGGCGATTCAGTCCCTGCGAGACAGCGCGGGACCTGTCGTTGTCTTCATGCACTTGCTGATACCGCACGAGCCATATCTCTTCGATTCAAACTGCGCTCGTAGGGAGCCGTGGTGGCCGTTGACCGATCAAGGCGCGGACTTCGATCGGATCCGCAGCGCGTACGCAATCCAGGTGACCTGTCTGGACCGGATGCTTCTACGTACGATTCGCGGGCTACTCAAGCGGCCAGGTATCCGCCCCGTGATAATCCTGCAAGGGGATCACGGCCACGGCCGAATAACGGTCAATCCGTTGCGGGGATTTACGCTCACCGCCCAGGAGTTGTCGATCGAGCAACTGGGGGAACGGTTCGGAATCTTTGCTGCGTACCTGTTTCCGGGAGCAGACACCGCAGTCTACAACGACATTTCCCCAGTGAACGTAATGCCACTCGTCCTCCAATCGATTTTCGGTACGGTTGTGCCTCCGCAATCCGATCGTTCTTTCTGGTCGACCTATCAGAACGCGTTCACGTTTAGCGAGGTCGCTCCGGAGCTCACCCGCCCTCCCGTGATCAAGGGTGGGAATGGCTCAGCCAAGACGAGCGTATCGCGATGAGCCCGAGGTATTAACGGACAGGGAGAGATTCGAACTCTCGATACCGGGTTCACCGGTATGCCGGTTTTCGAGACCGGTGCCTTCAACCACTCGGCCACCTGTCCTGCAGGCTCGCAAGTTATTGGGAAATCAAGCCTTCTTCAATTGGCATGATTATCGCCCCTTTGAACCTATGTGGTGATCCTGGTTGTGCGGTCGCCAATACACCGACAAATCAATCACCAGATTGATCGAGACCATAGCGCGGTCGCGCTAGAGAGCCGGGGCCCTGGATGACCTATCGCACTATCCGACGAAAATTTGTTCTAGCGCCGCTCGCCGCCCTGCTGGCATGTGGCGATTCTCCCACCGATCCGGGGAATCCTCCTGGCGGAAATCTTCCCCCGGGGCGCACCGAGGCGGAGATGTACCTCGATGCTGCGCGCATCGCGTGGCAGTGGATCGAGAGCAAGTCCGAGCCGGCGACCGGCCTCGCCTGGGCACACAACAGGTTCCAGTACATCACCGCCTGGGACATCGGGAGCCTGGTAGCCGCCACCCACTCCGCGCACGAGCTGGGAATCGTCTCCGACGCAACCTTTGACACCCGCATTCAACGCCTGCTCGAGACGCTGAATACTATGCAGCTGGTGCAGAACGTCGGGTTCAACCGGACCTACGATTCCAAAACCGCCCGGATGATGAATCGCCAGCTGGAGTTCACGAATACGGGAACAGGCTGGTCACCTGTCGACATCGGGAGGCTTCTCATCGCCCTTCGCGTTCTGGCCAAGGACGAGCCCCAGTACGCTCCGAAAGTACAGGGTATAGTCGACCGCCTCGACATGTCACGCCTGGTTTCAGGCGGAGTGCTGCGCGGTTCCGATCGGGATCAGAATGGCAACTTCTTTACGTACCGCGAAGGCGGACTGGGGTACGAGCAATACGGAGCCGCAGGCTTCGCATTGTGGGGAGTCAGGGCAAGCACTGCCCTTGACCCGAATGTGAACGCCATGCCGGTCGAAATTTACGGTGTGGATGTGTACACCGACCGGCGCGGTGACGCGAGGATCACGAGCGAGCCGTACGTGATGCTGGGCCTCGAGACCGGCTACTACCATCCGGACCTACGCAAACACGCCGAGCGCGTTCTCGAGGTGCAGGAGGCCCGGCATGCTCAGGCAGGCATTCTTACGATGGTCAGCGAAGACGCCCTCCCCGACCCGCCGCATTACTTCTACTACTACAGCGTATTTCACAACGACCGGACGTTTGTGGTCGAGGGCCCCGAAGACGGGAGTTATGTGGACAGCCCCCGGTGGGTCAGCTCCAAGGCGGCGTTTGCCTATCGGGCAATCATGCCAACCGCCTACACGCTTAAGGTTTTGGAGGCGGTTCAACCGGCGGGCGTACCGGGCTCGGGATGGGGAGCGGGGGTTTATGAAGGGACGCTTCAGCCGACCGGTGAGCCCAGTCTGAACACCAGCGCGCTCATCCTCGAGTCAGCGCTGTACTTCAGCAGGAAGCAGCCGTTCTTGTCGGAGACGATTCTATAGGCATTGAGCCCGGCTGGGGAACACGTCGTGACCCGCCGCGACACGATGTAGGGTGCAAAAAGAACTCGGCCAAGCCTCAGCTCAACCCGAGTTTCTCCAGCAGGTCTGCGAATCTCAGATCTTCGCGGATTCCGTCATAAAGCGCGAAGCCTGTTCCGAGGCCGAGCGTGCACGTCCGCTCATCGTACGCCTTGCCAAGCCATTCGAACGCGCTGTCCCGCTCCTGGAGATTTGAGTAGATCCAGGAGATGAGAATCGGCGCGACATAGCTCCGACTCGAGCGCTCCACCAGATCAGAAAGAATTCCGCGGGCAGCCTCATGCTCCCCAGCCATCGCGTACACCGCGCCCAGGATCGCTCGCATGAAGTTCGAATCTGGCGACAGGCTCGCGCCGCGCTCCGCGTGCTGAACGGCTTGCTGGTACTGACCTTTCCCCGCATGAGACACGCTGAGGGCCAGCAGCGCCAACAACGAGACCGGGTCGAATTCCAGCGTGCGCTCGCCTTCAGCAATCGCTTCGTCGTAGTGACGCCCACTATACGAGATGAGGCCCGAGACGCCGCTCCCTCCCGCGGGGAGTGGGTCGAGGTCCCGGCCGCGTCGAGCCTCCTCCAGCGCCTCAGAGTGGCGCCCCAGGATGGTCAGCAGCCATGAGTGAAACGTTCTCGCCTGGCTGTAGCGCGGGTTGATATCTATCGCTTGAAGCAGAGTGGACTCGGCCGCCCTCCACTCCCAACTGAGCATCTGAACGAATCCGAGTGACGTCCTTGCTTCGGCCAGCTCCGGCGCGAGCTCGACTGCTCTGAGCGCTGCCGCTCTCGCTTTGGGCACTACCTCGGTGGCGGGAGCGAATGCGTAGAGTCCCAGTATGCTGTACGCATCGGCGAGACCGTGGTAGGCGAGAGCGTACGCCGGGTCCTTCCGCAGTGCCGCCTCGTAGAACTTCATTGCCTTCTGCATCATGCCCGGCAAATGCCACCGGTGCCAGGAATGCCGCCCACGAAGGTATAGCTCGTAAGCCTCGAGATTCTCCGTCTGGCCTTTGCCGAAAGCCTGCACATCGGCGGTCGTCAGCTTCACCTTCAGGCAGTCGACGATCGTCCGCGCGATCTCGTCCTGGATCGCGAAAACATCCTCGACATCGCGGTCGTAGCGCTCCGACCAGAGATGGTAGCCGTCCGCAGTGTTGATCAGTTGCGCGGTGATTCGAACTCGCTGGTTCACTCTCCGCACGCTTCCCTCGAGAACCGTTCTTACTTTCAGGCGCTCTCCAATCTCGCCGATGTTCAGCGACTTTCCCTTGAGCGCGAAGGATGACGACCGCGCGGCTACCTTGAGCGCCGGAATCCGCATGAGTGCGTTGAGAATCTCCTCCGTGATTCCATCGGAGAAGTATTCGTTCTCCGCATCGGTGCTCATGTTGGTGAAGGGGAGGACGCCAATCGATGCCTGCTCCACTTCGCGCACCACAGGAGCCGCCGTCACGGGCGGACTGTAGGAAATTCTTTCCGTCGGCGTCGGTGTTGCCCGCTGAGGCGCGGCGCGATCGGAACGGATAGGCGGCTCGGCGGTCAAGTGCCCGCTCAGCGCCCGCACCAGCGCCCCGGCGGTCGCGTGCCGATCGCCGGGATTTCTCGACAGTGCGGTTTCGACGACGGCATCGAGCCAGGGCTCGACTTCTTTCCTGAGCGATGAGGGAAGCGGAGCAGGCTCGGTGAATCTCTTCACGAAACCCTCCTTCCCGGCAAACGGAGGCTTGCCTGTCAGCATTTCGTAGAGGACGCAACCCAGGCTGTATATGTCGCTTCTGCCGTCGAGCGGGTGGTCGCCCATCAACTGTTCGGGACTCATGTAGGCTGGGGTTCCAGGGCCACCCATACCCGTTCGCGTGAGCTGCCGCACGCCCGCGATATCGATTGCCCGCGCAATGCCGAAATCGGCCACGATGGCGTGACCCCCGGAGAGAAGAATGTTCTCGGGCTTGATGTCGCGGTGAATTATTCCCTGCCCGTGAGCGCACGCGAGCGCATCGGCGGACTCCCGCGCGATGCACACGGCTGCATCGATCGAGAGCCATCGCTCGCGGTTCATCCTGCCGCGGAGCGTTTCTCCGCTGACGTAGGGCATCACATAGTAGAGGAGCGCCTCGACGTGACCTGAATCGTGGAGGGGCAGAATGTGGGGATGTTGCAAGCCGGCGAGGAGACGAATCTCTCTGATAAAGCGGATCTCTCCCGCTTCCGAGGTTGGATCCGCGTTCAGAACCTTGAGGGCAACAGATCGCTCGTGCCTCGAGTCGCGAGCGAGATAGACCGTCGCGAACGCCCCCTGCCCTATCTCGCGCAGGATCTCGTAGCGGCCCTTGAGCGCCGTACGCAGCGGACCGATGGGATCGTTGCGGGGGACGTGGTCGCTCAATCGGGTAGTGCCCGATGCGCCGGCTCCGGCGGAGTGCTCCTGCTCACGCATGTCTGATAATGATCTTCAACGCACCGACCCGGGGCTATGCGCGGTAACATACGCTCTCCCACGCCGGGCAGCCAGAGAAAAGTCTCAGACCATTCCGATGGGATCCATACGCATGCGCCCACGGGATAACAGGTTGCGGGCACAGTAGCCCGGCCTTGACGGAATGGGGTGGACGGGGATACCTAAGGCGCACCCGTACCGACGTGCTTTGTTTCTGCCGTTGCCGACACGATCCGCCTGACCACGAGGTAGCTGATGCGCGCCCAGCCCCGACGTCTTTTGATCATTCTTGGTCTGACGCTTTTCGCAGTTCCCGCGGCCGCGCAATCCGGCTCCATCACCGGAAGAGTTACCGCCGCGGAGAGCGGCCAGCCGATCCCTAGTGCAAGGGTCGAGGCGAGTATTGCCGGCAGGACGGCCGGGAGCGCCACGACCGATAACAGCGGGCAATTCCGGATCGGGAACCTCGCCGAAGGGACGTATTCGCTCACCGTTGCCCGAATTGGCTATCAGTTCCAGCGCGTCCAGGTTCAGGTCGGACCGGGCATCGTCACGACCGATGTAGCCATGTCTCCCATCCCATCCGTTCTCGAACAGGTGGTGACGACCGCTTCGCGGGCGCCGGAAAAAGTCCTCGATGCGCCGGCGTCGGTTTCTGTGGTCAGCGAGAAGGAGATCAACGAACGGCCCTCGATTACGGTGACGGACCACGTCGCCGCGCTTCCGGGCATCGACGTGGCACGGGGCGGATTGATGCAGGCCAACATCGTCGCCCGGGGATTCAACAACATCTTCTCCGGATCGATGCTCACGCTCACCGACAACAGATTCGCCTATGTGCCGTCGCTTCGCGTCAACATTCCGTACCTGATTCCGGCGAACAACGAGGACATCGAGCGGATGGAGCTCGTGCTCGGTCCGGGCGCGGCTCTATACGGACCGAATGCAACGAGCGGAGTGCTTCACGTCATCACGAAGTCGCCGTTTGCATCGGGAGGCACGACCGTCACCATTGACGGCGGCGAGCGCGACGTGTTCCGCGGCGCGCTTCGTACGGCGGGCGCGGTTGGGGACAAGTTGGGCTACAAGCTCTCCTACGATTCATTCCGCGGTAACGATTGGAGGCCCGCAGAACGCGACCCCGCAGAGCAGGTGGACCGCGACTTCCGACTTCGCCGCCAGGGTGGCGAAGCGCGGATTGACTTCCGCCCCACCACGGGAAGCGAGATCATCGCCACTTACGGACGGGCCATCGCCGGCAATGCCGTCGAGCCCACCGGACTCGGCCCGGCGCAGGTGCGGGACTGGATCTTCAGCAGCTACCATCTTCGCGCCCGTACAGGCCGGCTTTTCGCGCAGGCGTTCCTGAACACGAGTGACGCCGGAAACACGTTTCTCCTGCGTACGCTCCTGCCGATAATCGACAAGTCCACTCAGCGCGTCGGCCAGCTCCAGCACGGGATCAATCTCGGATTGCGGCAGAGTTTCATTTACGGCGTTGATTACCAGCACACCGTTCCCGAGACCGAGGGGTCCATCAACGGCCGCAACGAAGACGACGACGACATCGAGGAAATAGGCGGATATCTGCATTCGATCACCCGATTCAATCCCAAGTGGGAGCTCATTGCGGCGGCGCGCCTCGACAACCACAGTCGGCTGCAGGAAAATGTGTTCTCGCCCAGGGTGGCGCTCGTCTTCAAGCCGACTGAGACTCAGAACATCCGCGCGACATTCAACCGCGCGTTCTCGACACCCAGCACGAACAATCTTTTTCTGGATCTCCTCGCCGGACGAATTCCTACCACCGGAACCCAACTCTTCGGAGTGCGCGCGCTGGGCGTTCCGGTATCGGGCTTTACCTTCAGGCGGAATTGCACCGGCGGTCTCAATTCACTTTGCATGAGAGTCCCGACCGCTTTCGGCGGGACCGGCACACCGATTCCCGCCGCGGCCGCACTCCTCTACCCGGCGGCGATCGCTGCTGCGCGCCAGAGCCTCATCGACGGTGGTATTCCTCCCAACCTGGTGGACTACATGGCGACCCTGCGGCCGACGTCGGCGCAGGTTTCGACGCAGCTTCGCATCCTCAACACCGCGAGTGGATCGTTCGTAGATGTCGCCCCTACCGATCTCCGCGACGTCGGTCCGATTACTCCGACTACCAACAGCACGGTCGAAATCGGCTACAAGGGCGACATCGCGAACAGGCTGCGGCTCTCGGTGGATTTGTGGCGAGAGCAGAAACGGAACTTCGTCGGACCTCTGATCGTCGAGACGCCTAACGTCTTCCTCGATCGCGCCTCGCTCCAGGAATATCTCAGGGCGGAGCTAACTCCGGTGGCCGGTGCGGCGACGGCGGCGGCGGTTGCGGCCGGAGTCGCTCCCAGGCTCGCCGGAGTTTCGGGAAGCTCCACTGTCACCGGTGTACCGCTCGGTGTCGTGAATTTCGACCATCCGCTGTCGAGCGATTCCGACGTCATCGTAACCTACCGTAATTTCGGAAAGCTCTCGGTGTGGGGAACGGACTTCGGCGCCGAGTGGCTCATCGGCGACCGTTTTTCGCTGGTGGGAACGCTGTCTCACGTGAGCAAGGACTTTTTCCCGCGCTCGGAAATCGGCGGAGTCCAGGACATCGCGCTCAATGCACCACGCAGCAAGGGCAGCCTTGCCGGGCGTTTCAGCGACGAAGCCAAGGGTGTGAGCGCCGAGTTGCGCGCCAGGGCGGTCACCACCTTTCCGGTCTACTCCTTTATCAACGGCACCATCAGAACTTACCAGCTGGTTGACGCCGGGTTCTCGTTCCGGCCGGCGATGCTCGGACGCGGACGCGCACTGTGGGCGATAAACGCCACGAACATCCTGGACCGCAAGCACACAGAATTCGTCGGTGGGGGAGAAATTGGCAGGCTGCTGATGACGCGACTTCAGGTCACGTTCTAGACGCCGCTCCGGATTTAACCGAATGCGAAGCGCGGCGAGGCTTGAGCCTCGCCGCGCTTCTTTACGTTATGTCAGCCTGACGTGCCACCAACCTAGGTGCACCCCTGCGTCGGCGCGGGCACGCGGGCCAGGCATTCGGCTTCCGGGAAGGGGAAGCGGCTCATGATAGTGTGTTCCGGGAGTGCGTTCGGAAGCGTGGCAAGACTTCCGAATCGCCGAGCATCTATCCAGCGATGTCCTCCCTCGAACAGCAGCGAGTACCGCCGCTGGCGGAGAAGCTCGGTCGTGAAATCATCCGCGCTGATGAAGGGCCCGCGCGCCGCGAGTCCTCCGGAGTTCTGGCGAATGAAGTTGATATCGTTCAGGGCTCCGAGCGGGTCGCTGGTGAAGTAGCGCGCCTCGGCACGCAGCAGGATCAACTCTTCGTTCCTGATGATCGGAATCGGAGTGACGTTCGAGTTGTAGATCGAAAAGACGAAATCGGTCGTGATCCCCTGCACCACGCGCGGCTCGGCAAGTCGCGCCACCTTCTGCAGCACCCGATTGTCGGGGGTTCCGTCCGGCTTCGTCTCGGCATCTGTCACTATCGTGGGATTCGCCACGATCGCGCGACCCGTCGGATCGAGAAGCGCGTTCTGAGTGTCGCCCGATCCGGTGGAATAGGAGTGGTAAGCGCCGAGTGTGAGCGGCGCAGCGGGATCGATGAACGATCCGTTCACGGCCGTCAGCGCCGCCGAGTAGTTGCCCCGATAAGCCTCCACGCGCGCTTTGAGTGCGCGGTTGAACATTATGAACGTCGCCGGCGTGTTGAAGCTGGCAAATCCGGGGCTGAGGCTGAACGGGAATACAGTCCCCCCAGCTTGAAGGTCTAACTGCCCTTGGTCGAGTAGCGTCGCGATGTGCGTGAATATCTCGGCTTTGGTTACGATCGGCGCGGGATCTCCGACCGGATCGATGTCAACGTCGAGCGGCGCGCCGAGATCGTCACGGGTGTTGATGACGTTGAGATAGTCCAGCGCCTGAATGGTCTTGGCAAAGCCGCGGACTGCCGCTTTCTGTTCTTCCGACATTCCGATCACACCTTCAACGGCACCGAGAACAAGGTTTGCGTTTCGAATGTTGCGATACGGGGAGGCGAACAGATTTCCACCGAAAGCGGGACTGCCGCCATCGAGTGGTCCGATCACCATTTCCGTGATAAAGCGGGGATCAGCGGCGTCGAAGTTGTACGACTCCCGCCCGAGAATCCCCAGCAGCGAGACATAGCCGTTCTGCGCTCCAATTCCGACTCTCGTACCAAGCATCAACCCCTGCGAAGCCTGCGCGATCTTGGTCGGAGTCGGATTGGATACCAGATCGTCGAGGCTGGTGTTGTTGTAGTCGGGAACTATCAGATCCTTGCACCCGGACGCGACAGCCACCATCGCCAGGGCGGAGATAATCCGGGCGAGTTTTATGGTTTGATATCTCATGGTTGTCATTGTCAGAACCCCAGGCTCATTGAGAGCCAGAAGCTCCGGCTCGGTGGGAAGGGGGCGACGTCGATATTTCGCGCGATCTGCTGATTTCCGAAGTTGCTTACCTCCGGATCCATCCCGGTATAGTCCGTGAAGGTCAACAGGTTGCGACCACTCAGGCTGAGCTGCGCGCTACTCACGCCTCGACCAAAGCGCGAGACCATCGCTGCTGGCACCTCGAAGGACAGCGTTACCTCACGAAGCTTCATGAAAGACGCATCCTCGACGTAAACGCCGGTCTGCCTGCCGAACACCCTGAGCCGGTTGGCCCCTACGGTTGTCTGCAGCGTGCCAACGGTGATGGGATCGGCGTAGTCCGCCGTGTTCTGTCCCAGATCGTAAAGGAACTTGGTGAGATTGATGATGCTGCCGCCCTGCTGCCAGTCGAGCAGCCCGTATAGTCGCAATGCCTTGAACCTCAGGTCGCTGACGAACGACATGTTAAAGTCGGGATTCGCGTCCCCGATCTTACGCACCACGGTCTCTCCGCTCGCAGTGCTGTCGTTCCCGACGATCTGTGTCGCGGAGGCGCCCTCCGCGATTTCGAACGCGCCCAGGGCTGTTCCGAATCCTCCTACCCTGAACGGAGGAACGGGAAGATCTACGATCTTGCTGCGCGTCGACGCATACGAAGTCCGGAATATCCATTCCGTTTCCGCCGACTGAATCGGCACGATATTGACGCCGATTTCGATGCCTGTCTTCCGCAGCTTGCCGCCGTTGAATATCTCGACGCCGAACCCGGACGACGGCGCCAGAGTCCGCCGCAGCAGGAGGTCGGTCACATCCGCTCGAAACCCGGTTAGCTCGATCGCTCCGCGCCCTCCAGCCAACGTTATGTCCGCTCCGCCTTCCAGCTCGCGCTGTCTTTCCGGGCGGAGGTTCTTGGATCCTACCGGGCCCGCTGCGGGGACGACGAGACCCGGTAGCCCCACAATGTTCTCCACCGCGCTGAGCGGCGTGAACTTCTGCCCGAACAGCGGCTGGTTGCCGGTCTGACCATAGGCGGCGCGAATCTTCACCTCATTGAGGCCGCGGAATGGCTCCAGAAATCGGAAAGACCCGGAGACCTTGGGATAGATGAAGTATTTCTCGGTGTCACTGTTCGAGCTGCTGCGGTCCGCCGTGACGCCCGCGGTGAGAAGCAGCCGCTCATTCAGAGTGAGAAATTCCTCCTGCGCGAAGAGGCCGAAGTCCTCGACGCGCTGGCGTAGCTCGAGCACCTGCACATTTGTTCCGGCTCCCACGATATCGAGTCCGCCGACAAGATTACGGCTCACGATGCGCGAGATGCGCAGGTCGCGGCTCGATCCGCCGACGCCTACCGAGGTCGTTGCCGCGAAGACGCCGCTCGCCGGAGCATACGTGAACACCGCATTCGTCCCGATATTCAGGTTCAGATTGTTGCTGTTGCTCAGCAGCGACGTACCCGGCTGGCCATCGTCGATCGGCTCGAACTGCAGCTCGGGCGGAAAGAGCAAAGAGTTCTCCTGACCGAAATGATCAGCACCTCCATTGACGTTGAACGTCAGACTGGACGACTGTCGCTGAAAAGCGGTCAGCGTCAGCCGGCCGGCAACCGTATAACGGTTGACCTTTTCGTCATTCTTCATCAGGGCCGCGGTCTGCAACGGGTTACTGATGTTGCCAAATCGGTTCAAGGGAAAAGTGCCGTCCGGATTCTGACGGAGATCGATGAAGCTCGGTGTAAATGGAAAGACCATCCACCAGCTCACTCCGGCATTGTCGTTGTTGGTGAGGCCACGCTGGGCGAGCGATCGAGTAATGTTTGTCTGCAGGCTCAAGTTCAGCCGCTGGCCGAGATCCTGATCCAGATTGGCGCGAACAGCCTGCTTTCCGTATCCGGTGTTCTCGATTATGCCGCCGTCTTGCTTCCAGAGCCCTGATGCGTAGTAGTGCGTGTCCGCATCACCACCACTCACGTCCACTACGCTTTCGCTCGATATGGGAGTACGACCCGCCAGCTCGCGTTCGTGATCGAACACGACGCCGGGAGTATAGACCGCGGCGGCGGCCGCTCCCCAGACCGTCGTTGCTTCAGCCAGCGTGCTGAACGTGCGTGAGCCTAGGGTATTCGAGATCTTCGAGAGGCCAATGCGCTGCGTGGCGTTGATGCGCAGCTCGCCCGCTCTGCCGCGCCGTGTCGTGATGATCACGACGCCGTTCGATGCCCGCGATCCGTAACTAGCCGAAGCGGAAGCGCCCTTGAGCACCTCAATGTTCTCAATGTCGTTGGGGTTCAGGTCAGCGATCCGGTTGACCTGACCATCCTGGGTGAGCGCCGGATTGGAGCCTGAGGCGGCCTTCGTCACCGCGTTCTGGTTGGACGGTATCGCAATGTTGCTCAGCACGACGCCGTCCACTACGTAGAGCGGCTCGGAGCTGGCATTGATCGAGGTCACCCCACGGAGGCGCATCTGCATGCCTCCACCGGGCGCTCCGGAATTCGCCTGAATCGACGCGCCCGGCACCTTGCCCTGGAGCGCCTGCTCAACCGTCTGCGCTGACACTCGGGAGACTTCCTCGCCGCTTACGGTGGTCACCGCGTTGGCGAGGTTTCGACGCTCGACTCCCGTCGCTTGTCCGGTAATTACAACTTCCGCCAGACGCAGTGGATCGCGCGTGAGTGTAGCGCGCACATCGTTTTCTCCCGCTGCCAGTCTGACATCCACCGGATTGTTGCCAATCCGCCTGATCGTCACCGTCACTTCGCCGGCGGGCACGTTTCCGAGAGTGAACTGTCCCGTCGCTCCCGTGGACGTGGCGAGCGCGGTACCGCGAACCGACACTCTCGCGCCCTCGAGTGGTTGTCCCGTTTGCGCATCGGTGACCGTACCCGTCACCGCGCGCGTCTGCGCCGATGCCGAAATCGCACCGACCAGCAACGCAATTGCCGCCACCGCACATCGCATTCGCATAAGCCCCCCCGAAATTGTAGAAAACATCCCGGCGCGATCGACGGTGAGTCACGCCGCGATCTGCTACGCCGGTGCGGCGTCGAACCCGAGCGCCGTATTACACGAGTACGAATTGCGCGACAGTCTGTCAATAGCGCGCCCGGCAACAAGTGGGCAGCCCTGGTGTTCGCGTTCACCTGTTTCCGCGACGAGCGCCCCTGTTTGCTTACCGGCTCGTCGCCGTGACGATCCCCCACATCCAATTCCTCCACACGCAGTCGGTTTCCATAAACCCCGCTTGCGACAGTAGCGAGAAATGATCGGTGAGCGTGGTGTAATGGTCGTGCGCCGCTGCGTGCTCGAGCAGGCTTGTGGTCTCCTCCGGAGTGCAATGTCCGGGCTCGCGACAGAACTCGAGCCATCGCTGCCAGTTCCGTTCATGATTCGCTTCGGGCTCACCACGAATCTGATCGGCGAAGCAGAATCGTCCACCCCGGCGCAGCATCGCGTGGACACGCTCGTACAGCGCCCTCTTGTCTTCGACGTGATGAAGGCTGATGGAGCTGACGACGAGATCAAAGGATCGTGCAGGGAAGTCGAGGTCCTCGAACCTCTTTGTGACGAAATCCCGTCGCTGACGCGGAGAAGCTTTCGCGGCATCGAGGCGTGATCGCGAGAGCTCCAGCATATCAGATGATGCATCGACCAGAGTGAGCGCAGCGCCGGACTGATGGCGGACGAGTCGTAACGACAGGTTCCCCGTGCCGCATCCGAGCTCGAGCACTGAAGTCGAGTTCGGCGGCAGGTAGTCGATCAATCGGTCTACCATCTCGTCGTACCGCGGCACTGCCCGGTGTATCAGCGAGTCGTAGGACTCGGCCATCGCGCCGAAGTATTCGGATGCAGAGGTCTTCAAAATCAGCGCTGTTATTCCCCCGTCCCGGGCCTCGGTGCGGCGCGGAAGAACTCGGTCACCACCTGGGCGCATTCGTCGGCAAGGACGCCGGCCTTCACTTCAGGACGGTGATTGAGCCGGGGGTGGCGAAGCAAATCATGAATTGAGCCCGCCATTCCCGCCTTCTCATCCCACGCGCCGAACACAACACGCTTCAGGCGCGATAGCACCATCGCGCCCGCACACATCGCGCACGGCTCGAGCGTGACGTAGAGGGTGCAGTCGTCGAGGCGCCAACGATCGAGCTTGGCCGCGGCTTCGCGGATCGCGAGAAGCTCGGCGTGGGCGGTTGGATCCTGGTCGCGCACTGTACGATTGGTCGCGGCCGAAAGGATCGAATCGCCCCGCACGATCAGCGCACCGATTGGCACCTCGTTCCTTTTGACGGCTTCTCGCGCGAGGTCCAGGGCATTGCGGATGTACCGCTCGTCTTCTCCCGCTGACGAGACGAACGGAGCCGCCTTGCCGATATCGCTACCTGGACGCAAGCGCGGGCTCGCGCGACTTGGTGAAGGTCAGCTCGCCCTTGGGATCAACACCGACGATAATGTGATCGCCCTCGGAAAAGCGGCCCTCGAGTACGGCCATGGCAAGCGGATTCTGCAGCAGCCTCTGGATCGCACGCTTTAACGGACGCGCGCCGAACGCGGGATCGTAGCCTTCCGTCGCGATGACCTCGCGTGCCTCCGGTGTCAGCTTCAGGGTCAGCTTCCGGTCGGCGAGCAGCTTCTCCAAGTGACCGAGCTGCAGATCGATGATGTGCTCGATCTCTTCCTTTCCAAGTGGCCGGAAGACGATGATGTCGTCGACACGGTTTAGAAACTCGGGACGAAAATGCTGCCTGAGGGCAGTCATTACCTGCGCCTCGATCACGGCGCGGTCGTCACCGGTGTGCTCGAGTATATAGGTGCTTCCGATGTTGGACGTCATGATGATGACGGTGTTGCGGAAATCGACCGTCCGTCCCTGTGAGTCGGTTAGGCGGCCGTCATCGAGGATCTGCAGCAGGATGTTGAACACATCCGGATGCGCTTTCTCGATCTCGTCGAACAGGACCACCGAGTAGGGCCGGCGACGCACGGCCTCGGTGAGCTGGCCGCCTTCCTCGAATCCTACGTAACCCGGAGGAGCGCCGACGAGCCGCGCGACGGAGTGCTTTTCCATGTACTCGGACATGTCAATGCGCACCATCGCGTGCTCGTCGTCGAACAGAAACTCCGCCAGCGCGCGGGCGGTTTCGGTCTTACCCACGCCCGTGGGACCGAGGAAGATGAACGAACCGATCGGCCGGTTCGGATCCTGCAGTCCCGCGCGCGAGCGGCGCACCGCATTCGCCACGGCGCGCACCGCCTCGTCCTGCCCAACCACGCGACTGGCCAGCACCTGCTCGAGACGCGTGAGACGCTCGCGTTCGGCTTCCATCATCCTCGATACGGGAATGCCGGTCCAACGGGAGACGATGTCGGCGACGTCTTCCGCCGTTACCTCCTCCTTGAGGAAGCGCGCTCCTCCCTCCTGCTTGCTTGCGAGCTGCTGCTCGGCGTCGCGCATCTGCTTTTCGAGCTGCGGAATCTGCCCGTAAGAAATCTCCGCGGCCTTCTGCAAGTCGCCAGCGCGGGTGGCTCGCTCAGCTTCGATGCGCGCCTGCTCGATCTGCTGCTTGATCTTGCCGACGGCGCCCAGAGTTTCCTTCTCCTGCTGCCACTGCGCCTTCATTGCCGCGGACTTCTCGCGCAGCTCGGCGAGCTCCCGCTCGAGCGTCTTGAGCCGCTCCCGTGAAGCCTTGTCTTTCTCCTTCTGGAGTGCCTGGCGCTCGATCTCCAGCTGGGTGATGCGGCGCTCGACTTCGTCGATCTCCTGCGGCATCGAGTCGATTTCGATCCGCATGCGCGAAGCGGCTTCGTCGATCAGGTCGATCGCCTTGTCAGGCAGGAAGCGGTCCCCGATGTAACGATTGGACAGCGTAGCGGCAGCGACGATCGCCCCATCAGTAATCCGCACGCCGTGGTGTGATTCGTACCGCTCCTTGAGGCCGCGCAAAATCGCAATCGTGCTTTCTACACTCGGCTCACCGACGTAAACGGGCTGGAACCGGCGCTCGAGAGCCGCGTCTTTCTCGATGTGCTTCCGGTATTCGTCGAGGGTGGTCGCGCCCACGACGCGCAGCTCCCCGCGCGCGAGCAACGGCTTGAGCATGTTGCCGGCGTCCATCGCCCCCTCGGCCTTGCCTGCCCCGACCAGCATGTGCATCTCGTCGATGAGCACGACGAACTGGCCTTCGCTTTCCGTGATCTCCTTGAGCACCGCTTTAAGTCTTTCTTCGAACTCGCCGCGGAACTTGGCGCCGGCGATCAGCGCTCCCAGATCGAGGGCCACGAGCCGCTTGTTCTTGAGACTCTCCGGCACGTCGCCGTTGACGATTCGCTGCGCCAGGCCTTCGGCGATCGCTGTCTTGCCGACGCCAGGCTCGCCGATGAGAACCGGATTGTTCTTCGTTCTGCGCGAGAGCACCTGGATCACGCGACGAATCTCCTCGTCGCGGCCGATGACGGGATCGAGCTTGCCTTTCCGCGCCGCTTCGGTGAGATCGCGCGTGTAGCGCTGGAGCGCCTGATACTGATTCTCCGGCGTCTGATCCGTCACTCGGTGCGAGCCGCGCACCGACTGGAGGGCTTCGAGCAGCGCGGCGTGGGTGGCGCCGACCGCGTTGAGCAGCGTGCGGCTTTCGGTGCCCTTCACATCGGACAACGCGAGGAGAAAGTGCTCGGTAGAGACGAACTCGTCACCCAGCTCGCGTGAATCCGCCTCGGCACGATCGAAAACCTGATTCAGCTCTCGCGAGAGTGTGGGCTGCGCATTGGACTGCCTGGGGTAGCGCGCCATCTCGCGTCCAACTGTCTCCCGCAACTGAGTGACGCTGACGCCCAGCTTCTGGAGCACGGGCACGACGATGCCTTCGTCCTGGCTCAGAAGGGCCAGCAGGAGGTGCAGGTCGTACACGAGCGGATTTCCTGAGCGCCGAGCAAGGTCGACGGCTTCGTTCAACGCCTCGGACGCTTTGACGGTCAGCCGATCAGGATTGATCATGTTCTGAGAGCTCGGGGTTACGAGTCAGGGGCGGCGGGACGTGACGGTGCACAGGAGGTGCCGAATAATACCGCCATCATAGCAGAACATCTGTCAGGAAAACACGAAAGACGCGCCCCGGCTCTGCCAGAACGCGTCTCTCATCATGTAAGACGCTACCTTCTTACGATCATCTTCTTCACCAGCACCTTGCCGTCGACTTCGAGTCGAAACAGATAGATGCCGGAAGCTACGTCCTCACCGGTTTGGGATGACTTTCCGTTCCAGTATGCAACATACGGCTCGGTGCTGCAGGTCAACAACAAGGCCTCGAGCGGCTCACCGCCCCCCGCGTTCCCCACACCGCCCTGCAGAACCGGCACGGCTACCAACTGTGCCAGAAGATTGTAGATCCGCAGGCTTACTCGGTGCTGACGTCCGGAATCAGTACAGTCATCACTGACCGCGAACCGAATCCGGGTGTCCTGGGTGACCGGGTTCGGGAAGTTCTGTTCCAGTCTGAATCCGGCGCCCTGTCCTCGGCCGGTTTGGGGTAACGTTCCCTGAGCCGCCGAACGACCTGGCATGAACGCGCTGAGCGCGAGCACAATGAAAAGCGCTCGCCACAGGTGCTTCATGATGTCTCCAAATGCTGACGAAAAAGGGACTTAGGGACTTACTCCTGCCAAGGTGGACAGTTGTTCTCTCTCTAGCGCGAAGTTAGACCTGGGGTCTCGGAGTGTCAAGAACAGCGCCGACTGGCTCCCGCAAAACCCTTCCTTCTCCACGCCTTTCCGTAACGCCATTCCGGTCACAAAACTCGAGAAACGGTATCAGGTACTTTCTCGAGAAGCCGAGCACATCTCTAAGCTGTGCAGGGACATACACCTGGCCCGGCACAAGTTCCTCTCTCAGCTTTGCGACCATCTCTCCAACCGTGCTCCGGTCATAGTAGCGATCCGCCTCCACCTGGACGATTCGCCCCTGCCGCTCCAGGTATCGGAGCAGCGCCGGAACCGAGCTGCCGTACCGAGCCACCAGTTCCCGGACACTGGGCGGCTCGCGCTCAGCAGCGCAAATATCATGCGCCAGGTGGAGGCTGGCCTGTTCGTCCTGGTCGCTCGGGCTAGGACCCCATCCTTTCCTACGAACGAGCGGACCGTCGGTTTCTAACTCGCCTGATCGCTCAAGTCTCCCGATGGCGATCGCCGCCAACTCGTCATTGGCGCAGAGTCCTCCCCGCAACGTCTGCGTTGGAACGCCGGAATTGAGAGGAGAGCTGATCTCATACTCCGCAATGATCATCCTAGTGTGTGCCATTGTACTTTCGACAGCGGCGATCCCGAAAAGGTTGTTCGGGCCGGCCACCGCTTTTGCCGCCGCTATCAGATCCGGGACGTCAGAGGGCCTGCAGCCGGTGCGAACCGGGACCTCACGCAGTGGAACGCCCGCGGTCCCTTCGCTCCTGAGACTGTAGCCCACGCGTGCCGCAGGATGATTCTCGAGTGCGTCGAGATCGCTGGCAGATATGACCGCGAGCGATCGCCTCTTGGCATAAGGGTCGATGACCACCCCGCCGCCTATCGTCCCGAGCGGCGCCGGAAGCCGGAGGACAAATCGATCTCCACCGCGAAGCGGAATCGGTGCGTCGGTACTGACCCGCGCCAGCGTGCGCTCGCCCGGTCGGAGGCCCGCCCCTGTCACGACGATTCTGGCTCCGGCCTCCGACGCCCCAGCGTGCAAGCGGACGCGCGTACGCGAGCCAATCCTGGCGGATGCTTCCGGACCGAGCCTGACCACTGCTTCGAACATGGAAGTCGGACGCCACGCATCATCGGTGACCAGAACGGAGCCGCGGCCGACATCCGTCACCTCAAGCCCCGTGAGTGCGATTGCCGCGCGCGCTCCAGCCCGGGCGGTATCCACCGGGCTACCGTGCTGCTCAATGCGTCGCACTCTCGCCTCCCTATCGACGGGTATCACGCGTACGGTTGCATCGCGATCGACGTCGCCGCTCCACACGGTTCCCGTCACAACTGTGCCGGTGCCACGCACCGTGAAGGCACGATCCACAGGCAAGCGAAACAGGTCATCTGTCGCGCGTGCTCTCGCCTCGCTCAATGCTGTCGCGAGCGCCTGGCGCAGGCTTCCAACGCCACTACCTGTGCGCGCCGAGCACTCGACGATCGGTGCCGACGGCCACGCTGTTTCCTCCAGCATTGCCGATACATCCGCCCGCACGAGCGTTGTCCATTCCTCGTCGACCAGATCACGCTTGCTGAGGGCGACCACCATTCGCGGGATCGCAAGGAGCGACAGGATCATGAGGTGCTCTCGCGTTTGCGGCATCACGCCCTCGTCAGCCGCGATTACGAGCAGTCCCAGGTCGATCCCGCTCGCGCCCACGAGCATGCTGCGAACGAAGTCCTCGTGTCCCGGAACGTCGATCACTCCAACCGTCCCGACGCCCTCCAGCTGCAGCGCCGCGAAGCCGAGATCAATGGTTATTCCGCGGCGCTTCTCCTCGGGCAGTCGGTCAGTGTCGACTCCGGTCAACGCTTTGACGAGCGCCGTCTTGCCATGGTCGATGTGGCCGGCAGTACCGACAATCACGCCGCGCTCCAGCCCTCGTGCTCCCATACGGCAAACGCTCGAAGGGGCCGATCGGTGGTGAGGTGATGACCGAGAAATTCGCGCAAGAGCCGCTGGTGGGAGCGGGCCTCGGCGTCCGTCAGCTGCGTCGGTATTTCGCCCTCGAGCCACCGGCGGATGGTGGCGCGCGCCGTCGCGGGAACTTTTCTGCCACCCGGAGCTAGGCGGCTGCATGTCACACAGATCACACCACCGGACGCGTGCGAGAAGGTCGCGTCCTCCTCGTCCCGAATCGGACTGTGGCATAGTGCACAACTCGCAAGCTCGGGCGTGAAACCCAGCGCCGAGACGATGCGCCAACAGCCAGCGAGGCCATCTTCTATGGTTTGCTCCGGTGGCGATGCTGCGATCCGATCGAGAACGCTGACTACGGTATCGAAGAGGAATGGGTTGGCTTCTTCGCCCGCGAAACGGAGGGCGAGCTCCGCGATCGTCGACGCTGCCGTGAAGCGGCCGATGTCATCAGCCAGCTCGCTGCGCGTCCGGGAAATCTCGAAGGTGCCCAGGTTGTTCAGCTCGCGGTTCTGCTTCACGTATAGCTGAGCGCTGCCCTCGGCGAACAGATCGAGCGCGGAGCCGTAGCGCCCCCTCGACTTCTTCGCGCCACGGGCGAGACACGACTGCACCCCCGCTTCCTTCGTGAGCAGCCGAATGATGCGGGAGCTCTCGAGGTAGTCGAATGCGTGCAGCACGATGGCGTCCGTGACCAGCAGTGTCATGATCTGAATCTAACGTCCATCTCTCGCCTTTTTCGCCGGCGGTCGAGCGGAACTAGAAGAGCGTTGTCGCGCGCGCCCCTATGAACAGAACCCTGCCCGGAGCGGAAAAATGGAGGACATCCTCGTATTCCTTGTCGAACAGATTCTCTGCCCGGACGTTGAGCGTCAGCCCGGCCCGTCTGCCGGAGGTCAGGGGGTATTCGACCGACACGTCGGTCTTGGAGTAGGCGGGAAGCGTCACGTGCGGCGATGGAAATTGGGAAAAATCAGTGTCAGGCCGCTTCCCGACGAAAGCGATAGCCCCACTCAGACTGAACCCTGACGCTGCCGTGAATGCGGCAAACAAACTCCCGGAATGACTCGGGCGTCTGATAAGGGCGTCGCCCGGCTGGTCGCTTCCCGAATATTCTGGTGAAATCCGGACGACGCGCGGCTCTACCACCGTGTAGCTGGCGCTTCCCCTCCACCGCGGGCTGGGAGCGATGCGGAGCTCCACTTCGTACCCGTTTGCCGACGCGGCGGTGAGATTCGCGTAGCTACCTCTGAAGTCCGGCGCGTTGCCGGGGACATATTGAATGAGCTCGGCGAACTGCTGGTTGAAATAGCCTCCGCTGATCTCGAGGGCATCCGCAAGCCAACTCGTCACCAGTCCGACTTCCGCAGAGCGAATCCTCTCCGGTCGCAGATCAGGGCTGCCGACTGTATAGAGTGTCGGGTGCAGCTTATTGAATGCAGGCGCGTTGAAAGCGGTGCTGAGTGAGGCGCGCAGTCTCACCCCGGACACCAACGCCGCGTTGGCCCCGATCCTGAAAGTGCTGAAGCGATCGTAATCGGAGTTGTCGTCCACCCGCCCGCTGAGGGTGTACGACAGCCTGCTCGTAAGCGTGCCCAATATCTCCGAGTAGTACGCGAGGTTGCGACGCGAGGCGTCGAAGGAATCAGTCTGTGTGGAGGGCCCGCCGACATCGCCCGATTCACTGGAGCTGTTCTCGTGCTCCCGCTCGTACGCCGCGCCTAACGTGAGCGTGGCGTGGTCCGGCACGAAGAAGGTGAGCCGTCCCTCGGCGTTGCGACGATAGCCGCGCGACTTGAACGCGGAATGCTGTGGCGTGGTGCCACCAAAAGGCACCGCGATGTCTTCGGTGAGATCCGACACGTCGTTGCTGCCCGCCAGCACACGTGCCTGCGCGACCGAGCCGAGATTGCGTCCGGCGTCCAGCCCGATCGTGAGACGGTGCTGGACGCGATACGCATTGCTGTCGACTGGCTGACCCACGAAGTCGGTGGGATAATGAAACTCGGCGGCTGTGTATCGCGCTGAGACTGTTGCGTCACCACCCACGCCCTGTCCCAGCTTCAACGCCGTGCTCAGAGTCCCGTTCTCATATTGATTGTTGAACGGAAGTATCCCCTCGGTGAAGTGATGCGCCGCGCCCAGCGACAACGAGCCTTTGTCGCCCGATCCGCTCGCGTCCGCGCTCAGGTCATACGACTGGTATGTGCCGCCACGGGCAGCGAGCGAAAGCTTCGGACGACCCGATCCCTTCCGCGTGAAGATCTGCACCGTCCCCGTTACCGCATCCGCACCGTGCAGGACGCTGGAAGGACCACGGACGATCTCGATGCGCTCGATGTTGTCGGTCGTGAGGTGGCTGAAATCGAAGAATCCTCCCGGCGCGTTCACCGGCACTCCGTCGATCAGCACCTTGGTGTATCGCGATTCCCCGCCGCGAAGGAACAACGAGGTGACGGACCCGAACGAGCCGCTCTGAACGATCGACGCGCCGGGAACTTCCCGCAGCGCATCGGAGACACGTGCGACGCCGCGCGCGCGAAGGTCCTCTCCGGATATCACGGTTACCGGCTGCGTGAGAGTGCTCGCCGGCTTCGGGACCTTGGAGGCGGACACGACCACGGTTTCCAAATGCGCGGTGTCGGTCTCCTGCGTCTCGCCTTCGGTTGCGCGCACCACGAGCAGGATTGCGCCGATAACCATCGTGACCGTTGATCTCATGTCGCGGCCTCGCTTAGAAGAAGATGGGTGAGCGTCACAGCGTCCTTGGGCGGCGGAGTGGTACCAATGCCGGCGCGCCAACGGCTGGATCTCGACTGATTACCACTGGCCACCCGTAGATCGATTCGAGCCTGTCGGCGCGCATCACCTCCGACGGCGATCCGCTGGTGGCGACTTTGCCATCGTGAAGCAGCACAATGGTGTCGGCGAATCGGGCGACCAGGTTCAGCTGATGGCTGACCAGCAGCACGGCGAGTCCCGACCGCGCGAGAGAATGCAGCAGCTCGAAGATCGCCATCTCGTGCGCGACATCGAGAAACGTGGTCGGCTCGTCGAGCACGAGGGCGGGAGCTTTCTGAGAGAGAGCTCGAGCGATGCGCACGCGCTGCCATTCACCGCCCGAGAGCGCATCGGTATCGCGCTCCGCGAGCGCCGCGACGTCCGCCTGTGCGAGCGCTTCCTCGACCGCGGCCTCATCCGCCGCGGAGGCTGTTCTCCATAGACCTAGGTGTGGATAGCGGCCAAGCGCGACGTACTCGCGAACCTGCACCGGAAACGTCGTCTCTTCTCGCTGCGGAACGACGGCGACGTAAGTCGCCAGCTCCGCGAGAGAGAGACCCTTGACGTCCCGCTCATCTATCGTGATCACGCCAGAGGGTACTTCGGCGCGGCGGAGCAGTCCCCGCACCAGCGAGCTTTTGCCAGATCCATTGGGACCGGCGAGCGCCGTCAGTCCGCCCCGAGGGACATCGAAGCTCACGCCGTCGACCGCGTTTCTAACCGCCCCGTGGTAACTGACTACTACTTCCGAGAACCCGATCACGCTGCCCGTCTCAGCTGAACGAGAAAGAACGGAACACCCAGCAGCGCGGTGATCGCGCCCAGCGGTAGCTCGGTCGGGGCGGCAATCGTGCGCGCGGCAAGATCCGCGGCGACAACCAGCGTTGCCCCGATGACTGCCGACGCGACGACCAGTGGCCGGTGAGCCCGCAAGCCAAGGTGCCGCGCGATGTGCGGAACTATGAGACCTACGAACCCGATCAGCCCCGCCGCCGCAACGGTAGCAGCGGCGAGAAGCGCGGCGAGAATGAACACGCGCCGGCCTGATTTCTCCGCGTCGACGCCCAGCGATGCCGCCGTATCCTCGCCGAGGGAGAGGACGTCGATCTCGCGCGCCCAGTAGACGAGCGCACCACCCGCGGCGAGAACGCTGACTGACAGCCAGCCGACACCCGCCCACGTCGCGTCGGCCGCCGACCCCATCATCCACCACAATGCCCCGCGGACCGTGTTGGGTTCCGCGCTCGCCAGCGCGACCATTATCGCGGCGTTCGCAAACGCACCGACGATCACGCCTGCAATGAGGAGAGTTCGAACGTCGGCGCGCACACTGCGCCCGCCAGCGCGAGCGACACCGAGCGCGACGAACACAGCGCCAATGCCGCCACCAAAAGCGGCCAGCGTAATGATCGCATCACCCACCACACCTAACGCAAACGCGATGACGGCTCCGACAGCGGCTCCGCCCGACACACCCAAGAGATACGGCTCCGCGAGCGGATTTCTCAGCGCGCCCTGCAACGCCGCACCGCTGGCGCCAAGTCCGGCGCCGACCAGTGCGCCAAGCAGCACACGCGGCAGTCTCAGGTCGCGTACGATCGCAATCGCGGTGGCGTCGCCGGCTCCGCGCAGCGCATCGATCACCGCTGCGATCGACAGTGATACAGCTCCCTTCGCGACGGCGCTCATTGCGATCAGGATCAGCGCAAGGACCAGGAAGACCCAATACCAGCTTCGAAAGCGCCTCATCGCACGACTTCCGGATGAAACATCTTTCCCAGCGATACTGCGGCCTCGCCCAGCCGGACCGACGGCCGCGCAACCAGCAAAGTATCGACGACGAGCACTTTGCCTTCGCGCGCCGCGCGCACGATCCTCCAGCGAGAATCGTTCTTTATCTGGGAAGCGCCGATCGGACCCGCGAGGATGAAGTCCGGATCTCGCTTCGCCACATCCTCGAGCGAGATCGATTCCGAAGGACCTTCGATGTCGGCATACACGTTTCGGGCACCGGCAATGTCGACCAGCTCGTTCATGAAGCTGCCCGCGCCGATCGTGATGAGCGGCGCATCCCATATGTGCCAGAAGACAGCGGGACGGCGAAGATCAGCCGTGGCTGACCGTACGCGACTCAGGCTCGCGTGGACCGAATCAGTGACGACCTTCGCGCGCGCCGGATCGCCAAGGATCTCCCCCAGAAGCTCCGTGGATCGACGGAAATCGGAGATCCGGTCGATCTTGAGTGAAAGCGTGTTGACCCCTGCGCGGCGAAAGCGGCCGGCCGCCGGTCGGTTGTCCTCGCTGGCGTAGAGAATCACCAGGTCCGGGCGCGTTCCGAGAATGACTTCCACGTTCGGGCGGATACCATCGCCGAGCGCGGGAATGAACCGGGCGGAATCCGGCCACAGATCGTATTTCGTGCGGCCGATGAGCCGCGACCCGGCGCCGAGCGTAAAAAGAATCTCGGTCGTGGCGGGGTTGAGCGAGACAATACGCTTCGGAATCTCTCCGATGCGGACTGTGTCGCCGAAGTCGTCAAACCCCGCGACTTCCGCGGCTCGCTGCCGATCGCAGGCGGAGAGAATGGCGGGGGCCGCGACTGCCGCGAGAATTGCGCGCGCGCTTTTGTTGGCAAAAATCAAAACGGACACTCCCCTCATGGGAATGCCCGCAACGAGCACGCGTCTGTAGACGCCTGGCCGCCACCAGCACCTCCCCCGAGGTTCTGCAAAAGTGGCGCGGACGAAAGTCGTCTCCTGGCTTCGGGCCGCTGCACTCACCTTCCCGGCGCCTGGCCAGTGGTGCTACGAGTGCGCGTTAGTGCCCGTTACAGTGGCGGGGCCGCACCGGCATCACACCGGTTTCCGTGGCTCCCGTCCGCGATCGATTGTCTGGCGAAGCTATCTACCTCGCAGTGCACGCGCAAGCGTGAAAATCATCGCGCCTCCGAGCACGAGCGTGAGCGCTATCATGAAGCGCGGATCGATCGCGCGCCCGGCAGCTGCCGGCGGAAGATCGATTACTGTCACCGAATTCTCGGGAACGTTCGAGGCGAGAAACCGCCGAAAACTTCGGCCCTCCACGCTTACCGGATCGACTTCGTTCATGTTGGGCGCGGTGGCGCTCCCGGTCTGATCCTCGATGAGAATCTCATACACGTCAGTGCGCCCTTCGAGCGGCAGCCTGAGAGGAAACGAGCTCGCTGGCAGTGAATAGGAGAACGAGATCTGTTTTACACCGGGCGCGATCGGCGCGAAAACAGTCACGAGCCCGTTCGCGTACGTAACCGCATCGGTGGGGATATCGCCCTGCGCCACACGAAAGTCGCTCGCTGAGGGAAGAATGCTCGTGCGCCAGGTGGCGCCTTCCGGTCGCAAGCTGGCCGCAATCCGCGTGACCGAGCTGTCGTTCGACAGCTCGAATACCTCGACTACGGAACGAAGAGCCCGGGTGTCGACCGCCGATATGACGAGGTGATGCCCGCGAATGCTGATCGGAACGCGGTGCGATGTCGTGTCGAAGACCGCGATCTCCCCTGCTCGCCCTCCGATCTTCGGCTCCACGAGCGGAGGAGTGAAATACGCGACTCCACCGTGCATCGCCGAGACGAAGTAAACCGCATCTTCGCTTCCCGACCGCACGTACTCGAATCGGTAGCGACCCTGGGCGTCGGAGCGAAGCGAGTCGAGTGGTCCTGCCCTGTCCGGCCCGACGCGATGGAGCACCACCCATGCACCACTCACCGGCTCCATGCTCCGCGCTCCAGGGCGCACGATCCGCCCTGATACGAGCTGCGGAACGGGGGGAATGGCGGCCTGCAGCAGCAGTACCGCCAGACTACATATGGAACTTCCCAAAGTCTTCCGGGCGCAGGTTTTCGAGGTACTCCTTCAACTGCTGCGCCGACATCTCTTCGGTCGGCTCGGCTACGATCTCGGGGGCCGCCTGACCTTCCTCGAGGAGGAGCGCGGTGAGAAGTGTCTCCTGCGCAAAGATCGGAGCCTCGAACCTGAGGGCGATCGCGATGCTGTCGGACGGCCGCGCGTCGATGTGCACCGCACCGGAATTCTGCGCGATCTGAAGCTCCGCGTAGAAGGTGCGATTCTCGACTTTGGTGATGTTGACTCGGCGCAGCGTCCCGCCAAGGCCCATGATCAGGTTCTTGCAGAGATCGTGCGTGAGCGGGCGCTCGCGCTTCAGCTTGTTCATCTCGATCACGATGGACTCGGCCTCCGGCTGCCCGATCCAGATTGGGAGCAGTCGCGCTCCTCCCTTCTCCTGCAGTATGACCACATAGGAGTTGGTGGAACGGTCGAGACCGAGTCGCATCACTTCGACTTCGATGAGCTGCATGGAATCAAATTAACGTTTTGTCCCGATAACAGAAAAGCTGGCGCCTTCCGGCGCCAGCTTTCGTACCCCCTGAGCGCGCGATTGGCCTATCCGCGCTGAGTCGCTTTCTTGAGCTCGGACACCCGGTCGAGTCGCTCCCAGGTGAACAATGTTCCCTTGCCATTGGGGTTTTTCCGCGAGGCGCGCCCGAAGTGGCCGTAGGATGATGTCGTGCCGTAGATGGGGCGCCGCAGATCGAGCGCTTCGATGATTCCCTTGGGGGTCAGGTCGAAGACCTGTGCGACCGCCTTCATGATCGTGGTCTCGGGGACGGTGTTGGTGCCGAAGGTGTCGACGGCCACCGAGACGGGCTTCGCGACACCGATCGCGTAAGCGACCTGCACCTCGCACCGGCGCGCGAGCTTGGCGGCAACGATGTTCTTCGCCACCCAGCGCGCGGCATAGCATGCCGAGCGGTCGACCTTCGACGGATCCTTGCCGCTGAACGCTCCACCGCCGTGGCGTCCCATCCCACCGTACGTATCGACGATGATCTTGCGCCCGGTGAGGCCGGCGTCGCCCTGTGGACCACCGATCACGAATCGGCCGGTAGGGTTGATGTGGAACTTGACGCCGTTAGCGCGCAGCTCCTTCGAGATTACGGGCTCGATGACCTCGGAGATGATCGCCTCGCGCAGCTTTTTCGTGGAAATGCCCTCCGAGTGCTGCGTGGAGACGACGACGGTCTCGACGCCGATCGGAAGCCAGTCCTCGTACAATACGGTGACCTGCGCCTTACCGTCGGGCCGCACCCACTTGCCATCCTTCGAGCGCCGAAAAACAGCGAGTCGCTCGGTGAGACGGTGCGCAAGCTGGATCGGCATCGGCATCAGCTCGTCGGTCTCGTCGGTGGCGTAACCGAACATCATGCCCTGGTCGCCCGCTCCTCCGGTGTCCACGCCCTGGGCAATGTCAGGCGACTGTTTGTCGATGGTGCTTATGACGGCGCACGTCTTGGAATCAAATCCCATTCCGGCATCGTTGTAGCCGATCCGGTCGATCGTCGAGCGAACGATCTCCGCAACGTTGACGTATGTCTTGGTGGTTATCTCGCCGGCGACACAGGCAAGGCCGGTGGTTACGAGAGTTTCACAGGCGACGCGTGCCTGCGGATCATCCGCGAGAATTGCATCGAGGATGGCGTCCGATATCGCGTCCGCAACCTTGTCGGGGTGACCCTCGGTTACGGATTCGGAGGTGAACAAATGTCGATCGAGCACGAAATTCCTCTGAGGGAATTGAGGATGAGCGGTGGCAGCGGTCGCACGCCGTACTATTCGTGCGCCGAGGACTACACCAATCCACCTGAGCCTTCGAAGATATTTCCGTCGAGGAAATCAGGCAACCCATCGCGCAGAAACGGCGCGTCGCCAAACGCCGCCAGCAACCGCTTGCGCAGCTCGCCTTCCGCCTCTCGCGCCGTGCGGGCCCCCAGTGCGGCATTCGCGGCCGCTTCCGCGACGGTGACGCTGACGCCGCGAATGATCCGCTTCACCAGGGGTACCGAGCGCCCCGCCACGCTCAATGACCTGACTCCGAGACCGATGAGCGCAAATGCCATCAGGGGCTGCGAGGCCATCTCACCACAAACGGCAACCTCCAGGCGGTGCGAGCACCCGACGTCGACGATCCGCTTGATCAGCTTGAGGACAGCGGGATGGAGTGGCGTGAACCGCGCTGCCAAGGCCGCACTGCCCCGATCGACGGCCAGAGTGTACTGAACGAGATCGTTTGTGCCGATGCTGAAGAAGCTGACATCGTCGACCAGAGTATCGACGCAGAGCGCCGCCGCAGGAGTCTCGACCATGACGCCCAGCGGCAGGTCGTGCCTGTACTCGACGCCGCGGGCATCGAGCTCACGTGCGGCTTCATCGAGGAGATACCGAGCCTGCTTCACTTCGTCGAGCGTGATGATGAGCGGAAACATGATTCGCACGTCCCCGTGCATCGCTGCGCGCAGGAGCGCGCGGAGCTGCGTCTTGAAAAGCTCCGGCTCGTCCAGACACATCCTGATGGCGCGCCAGCCCAGAAACGGATTCGGGTCAGTCGGATACCCACCGACCGGAAGCTTGTCGCCTCCGACGTCGAATGTCCGAATCACCACTGGGCGTCCATTGAATGCCTCGACCACGTGACGGTAGGCGCGGTATTGCTCCTCTTCATCGGGCATGGTCGCCCTCCCCACAACCAGAAACTCCGTGCGCATGAGTCCAACGCCCTCGGCGCCGCTATGCGCCGCGGCCTCTGCCTCCTCGGGTAGGTCGACGTTGGCCCTGAGAGTCACCCAGTGGCCGTCGAGCGTCACCGACTCCGCGGTTGCCAGCAGCTGCAGCTCGGCGGAATCCGCTGCCTCACGCGCGCGCCGGTCGCGGTACTTCGCCAGCTGCGTCGGTGTCGGGTCGACGATAAGTACTCCCGACGTGCCGTCGAGAATTACGTGCTCATTGCCGCTCAGCCGTTTGGTCGCATCACGGAGCCCGACGACGGCGGGAAGTCCGAGTGATCTCGCCAGTATCGCGACGTGCGATGTGCGGGTGCCTGCGTCGGTGGCAATCCCGATTATCGCTTCGCGGTCGAGCTGCACCGTGAGACTTGGCGTGAGATCGTGCGTGACCAGGATCTTGTTCGACCCCTTGGGCACGTCGACGGGATCGTGATCGGGAAGGCCGAGCAGGATCGATAGCACACGAATATGAATGTCGACGAGGTCGCCGACTCGCTCACGGATCATCGACCGGGCATGCCCCGCGAACTGCTGCCGCCATTCGAAGAGCACGAGGTCGAAGGCCTTCTCGGCCCCGATGTTCTGCTGTACGAGCTCTTCGATTTGCCGCAGGAGCTCCTCGTCCTCGAGAATGGAAATCTGGACGTCGAAGATCGCAGCCTCCTCGGGACCCGCGTGCTTCGCCGCGCGCGCACGGACATGCCGGAGCCTCGTTTTCGCCTGCTCGAATGCGGCGTGCAGGCGCTCTTTCTCACCTGGAACGGCCTCGTCCGGGATATTGCGATGACGGACGTCCGGCACTTCCCACCGCAGCAGGTGGACGGGGCCGTCTACGATCCCGGGTGACGCCGGCATTCCGACGATGCCGCCGGGCATCAGCTCTCCCCGAACTTGGCGGCGATCACTGCTGCCAATGTGTCAACCGCGCCATCCGCGTCTTCTCCGGTCGCGCGCAGAGTCACCGTTGCCCCACACTCGGCGGCCAGCATCATCACGCCCATGATGCTTTTGGCGTTCACCTCGAGGTCATCGCGCACGATGGTGATGTTGCTTTTGAATTTGCCGGCTGCCTTGACGATCTCGGCGGCTGGCCGGGCGTGGATGCCGAGCTTGTTCAGAATCTTGACGTCACGCTCAGGCATCAGGTCAACACCGAGAAGAGTACGAACAGCGCCAGGACACCCAGTGCGACACGCCAGCCTTCGGCGTGCTCGCGCAGGCGCGCGAGAAGGAGTATTCCGATAAAGGCCGCGACGATGATCCCGCCCGCCATTACTCGGCCGGGACCAGCGACACGTTGAAGCGCGAGCGGGAGCGTTACGCCGGCGACCAGAGCGGCAGCACTTCCCACGTACTGCGGACCGTGCCGCAGCACCGGATTACCGAGTCCAGATGCAACGTTGAGTCCGCGCGCGAATCCGAGCCTGAGACCCCACGCTCGAAGTCCGAAGTGGCCGGCGTTGTACAACACCAGAAATGTACTGACTACCGCCAGTGGGGACCCGCCGAATCCATACGCGCAGAGCGCTACGAGGGAGCAGAACGGCAGCCAGCTCGCCCAGACGAGTCGATCACCGACGCTGCCGAGCGGGCCGGCGAGCGCGGTTCGGAACCGCTCGATGCGCGCCGGATCCACGCCATCCAGCTCCGCGCGAGAGAGCGCACCGACGGCGATGCCGGCGAGATAGGGATGCGTGTTGAAGTATCGCGATTCCCGCGCGAGTGCCGCCCGGTATGCCTGGCCGCCGATTCCACCTGGCAAATAACGTAGTGCGGGCTCCATGGCGAACCCGATGCCGGTCCCGTTTAGCGTCTCATAGTTCCATGAGCCCTGGACCGCAAGCAGCCGCAGATAGATCGCTACCTTCGTGCGAAACGGAAGCGAGATCCCGGAGGCGGGCGCAGTCATGTTATCCCCGCGATAATTATCGATGCGAGAAGTCCCGCGAAGAAGAAATACAGCACATGGGGCACAGAGTGAAACACCTTCCAGAGCGCCCCGCCGGCAACGATCGCCGCCGCCACGACCACGACCGCGCGCGATGCGGCCGGCGGGGTGCTCCAAATAACCGCGATCGCCCGGACGAGCGGGCTGAATACGAGCATTCCGACGAGCGTGACCGATCCGCCTCGCAACAGATCGAGCGACATGCCGGTGAGGTGGAGCGACATCAGAGCCTCACGCGATCCGTCCTCAATTCGGTCGCGCGAGCGTGTCAGCCTGCCAACGATGGTCCGGCGCAGAACAACCATACTCCAGCCGCTGATGCTCGCGGTAAGAAGCGCGGCGAGCACCGCGGCGGGAAGCGCTCCGTACATCCCCGGCGACTGTGAAGCGTAGAGCGCGCCACCCACCACACCCGCGGAGCCCCACTCCGGATACCGCGAAGCACCGAACGGAAGGGTGTCCAGCGCGATGAGCTCGAGCACGATTCCAATCAGCAGGCCGCGCACGGGCTGTCCGATGAACGCGCCCGCCAGCGTAGATGCCACGATCGGACGGGATATCATCGCCTGGGGAAAGCTCACCACATCGAGCCCGAGCACCGCTCCGAGCAGCGCGATCGGAAGAACCTGGAGCAAGGTCATTTCGAGTCTCCCGCGAGGATCTCGGCGAGGGGAACAGGCGAGGTACCCGGGACGTCCTGTGCGGTCACCTCGACACCGGAGGCCTCGAGCGCCAGCAGCTCCCACTCTTCTTCGGGCGTGAGGAAGACGTAGCGTAGCTTCTCTTTGCGTCCCGCGCGATGATGAATTCCGCCGAGGTTGACGCTCCCGATCGCCTTCACTCCGCTCACAAGACGATGCATGCTGGGAATATCGCCGGCGATGAGTAGGCCCGGACGCGGATCGCTGGCGTAACGAGCGTGATCCCTGATCGCTGTTGCGACGTCCGCGAAATAGATCTCCATCTCCGGCGGCACCGCCATGCGGTAAAGCTCTTTTTCCCACTCGCTAGACGCGACCAGATCGTCGACGAGAACCAGAAATCGAATGTCGAGCGGCTGTCCCCAGCCGACGACCACTTGTCCATGAATCAGCCGGTCGTCGATTCGATGGAGCTGAATCCCCATCAGCGGGGCTCTAGCACCACGATCGACGCGCGTCCCCGCTCAGCGGCTCCGCGGGCCGCCTCGCCTGGCGACGGCGCCGAGCTGCAGACAAAATCGAGAAGCGTTGCGAGATTCACTCCGCTCACCAGCACGATTTCGGGTACGTCTCGGGCGACACGGCGAGCGGCAAGCGTTGCGCTGCCGGCGGGGAGGTCGGTGAAGATCACCCTCGCTCCTGTCGCCTCCACCTGTGACCGCAGCGCTGACTCGATGTCGGTGGGCGCCATCCCGGTGTTGGACATCGAGACGAAGCGGTCGGCCATGCCGGTTATCTGCCCGACGGCCGACGCGAGTCCAGCCGAGAACTCACCGTGCCCGATCAGAATTGCCAGCGCCGGCTGCGTTACGTCACCCTCACTCATGGTCTTCCTGGAGATATTCCCGCACGTTTTCCGCTGCCGCTGCCTTCATTCGTCCCATCAGCCGAGCATTGAACACCTCGGGTGCGTGAATCCCTGAGTATCGCAGCAGGTGATTCAGAGCGATGACCTCGGCAATGACGGTGATGTTCTTCCCGGGGTTCAAGAAGACCGTGATCTTCGGCAGCTCCACCTCGAGAATCTTTGTCGTCTCCACGTCGAGGCCGGTGCGCTCGACGACCGCGTGCTGATCCCACTCCTCCAGTTCCACCACCACCTCGATGCGCTTCTGCTGCCGCACGGCACGGATGCCGAAGATCGCGGGGATATCGATTAGTCCGACGCCGCGAATCTCCATGAAGTGCCGCTGCATCTCGTGGCCGCGTCCGATCAACACGTCGTTGCCACGCTTGCTGACGACGACGAGGTCGTCCGCCACGAGTCGATGTCCTCTCTCGACCAGGTCGAGAACGCACTCTGACTTCCCAATCCCGCTTTTTCCGGTGAAGAAGAGACCGACGCCGAACACGTCGGCGAGCGAGCCGTGTAACGACGCGGTCGGTGCGAACTCCATCTCGAGCACCGGTTTGATCCGACGGTAAAATTCCGCGGTCTTGAGCCCGGTCCGAATCAGCGGGATGCCCGCCGCGCTGGCGATCTCCTTGAGTCCCGAGGGAAGGCGCTGGCCTTTGGTTACGAAGACCGCCGGAATCGGGAAGGAGAAGAAAAGCTCGAGGATCTTCTTTCTCTTGGGGGCGGGGAGCGACGTGAGGTACGTAATCTCCGTTTCGCCAAGCACCTGCAGCCGCTGAGCGGAAAACCGCTCCACGTATCCTGCCAGCACTATTCCGGGGCTTGACACTTCGGCGTTGCCGACTACCCGCGTATGTCCGGTGCCCGGCTCCATCTCCTCGAGCTGCAATGTTCCGGTGAGACGGTCGAGCAGCTGCGCCACAGTTAATTTCGGACGGGCCATTACCTCTGATCTCCCAATGGGCTCTTCGACCGCGGCGCGGAAACAACCTCTTCGAGATGCTTAAGAGTGTCGCCGGCAGCCCGCTCCCACGTGAATCCCTCGGCGAAGCGCCGGCCACGCATACCAAGCTCGCTAACCAGCGCCGCTGATTCCACGATACGAGTCATCGCCCGCGCCATGTCATGCGGGTCGTCCGGCCGCACCAGGATGCCGGTTTGTCCGTCGATCACCGATTCTCGCACTCCCGGAGAGTTCACCGCGATCACCGGCGTACCGCACGCCGCAGCTTCCAAATTGCTGATGCCCCACCCTTCCTTAGGAGACGCAAGCGCGGACGCCCACGCTCGACGCAACAGGTGAACCTTCTCTTCCTCCGGAACGAAGCCGAGAAACTTTACCTTCTCGCCCAGGTCGAGAGATTCTACCAGCCGCTCGAGTGAAGCGCGATAGTCGCCGACGCCGGCAATCTCCAGCCGCGCTGTGGAACCGGTGAGCTCGGCGAAGGCGCGGATGACGATGTCAACCCGCTTGTATTTCTTGAGCCGCCCAAAGTATACGAAAAGAGGCTCCCGCGATCGCTCGAGCGGATTGGGCGTCAACCTCTCGGAGTCGACGCCGTTGTAGATCACGCGAATGGCACCACGGGGAATTCCACGCGCCACCAGATCGTCGGCCGTGCTCTCGCTCACCGCCTGGAAAGGAACATCGCGGTAGAGCGATCCGAGCGGCCGCTCCGCCAGCCACACGGCCGCGGCGACGGGAATCGACGCCTCCTTGAAAACGGTCGCGCCGAAGAGATGGTGAACGAGACCGACGAGCCTCCCGATTCCCCAAACGGGTGAATACAGCGGAATCTTGTTGAGATCTTCGACGACGCAGTCGTAGCCGTTCGCTGCGAGGTTACGGGCGTAGTAGCGGCGCGCGAGAAATGGATAGGTGTGACGCGTGCCCACGCGGTGTACATCGATTCCGTCGAGAGTAACGCGCGGCGGCGCACCCGCCCACGAGCTGCAGAGCAGATCAACGTGATGCCCCCGCGCCGCGATGCGTCGAAAAATCTCGCGGAGGTGAAGCTCGGCACCGCCGGCCTGCGGGTTTTCAGGATCCTGCCAGTTTAGTACGAGTATCCGCACTAGATCATGCCGGCCTGTCGCGCGAATGCGTCGAGGACGCCATTGACGAACTTGGCGCTGGCTGAAGTTCCGAATCGCTCGGCGAGACGGACGGCTTCCTGGATGGCGACACGGGGAGGTGTCTCTCCCTTCAGGAGCTCCGCTGCGCCGAGTCGTAGAACCGACCGCTCGATCGCTCCGAGTCTCTCGAGACGCCAGTTCGTGGTCACGTCGGCGAGTCGTGAATCGAGTGCATCGCCGCCGCTTGACACAGCCCGAACGAGGAGATCGGCAAGGCGGCGCTCTTCCGGACCGACGGCAAGGTCGTCCCACACCTGTGTCGCGACCCGATCGAGATTCTTCCCGCCCCGCATCTCGCAGGCGTAGAGGGCCTGGAGCGCGCGAGCGCGGGCCCGCGATTCAATCCTCATCCTGCGGGTCGATCCGGTTGGCGAGATCGATCATCTCGAGCGTCGCGACAGCGGCGTCCCAACCCTTGTTGCCGTGGTCTCCGCCGGCGCGAGCCCCAGCCTGCTCCTCGGTATCGCACGTGAGCACTCCGAAACCGACCGGGGTTTCGGATTGCGCGCTGACCTCAGCCAGTCCGCGCGCAGTTTCGGCCGCGATGTAATCGAAGTGGGCCGTCTCCCCTCGGATTACCGCACCGACCGCGACGAGGCCGTCGTAACGCTCATTGGAGAGGAGCCAGCGAGCCGCCAACGGAAGCTCCCAGGCGCCCGGCACCCATACTACATCGATGTCGTCAAACGCGACGCCGTGCTTGACGAGCGCCTCGAGCGTGCCATCGACGAGCTTTTTCACGATCGCCTCGTTGAAGCGGCTGGCGACCACCACGATGCGCCGACCGACTCCGCTCGGCAATCCCGCGAACTCGGCCATCTACGACGCGAACAGGTGACCGAGCTTGGCCCGTTTGGCTTCGAGGTAGCTGGAGTTTTCGTCGTGCGCGATCGAGATGATCGGCACACGCTCGTCGATGGTGAGGCCGTACCCTTCGAGGCCCACCAGCTTGCGCGGATTGTTGGTGATCGGACGAATCTTCCTCAGGCCCAGGTCCAAGAGGATCTGCGCGCCGATGCCGTAGTTGCGGAGGTCCGGCTTGAATCCCAGCCGCTCGTTGGCTTCGACAGTGTCGATGCCCTGGTCCTGCAGCTCATAGGCCTTGAGCTTGTTCAGCAGCCCAATCCCCCGGCCTTCCTGGTCGAGATACACGACTACGCCCTTCCCCTCTTTCGCGATCATCTTCATCGCGGTGTGGAGCTGCCAGCCACAATCGCAGCGCAGGGAATGAAAGACGTCTCCGGTAATGCATTTCGAGTGCATGCGCACCAGCGTGATCGAGGCTTCGTCGACGATCCCGAAGACGAGCGCGATGTGCTCGTGATTGTCGACGTCATTCCTGTAGCCGATGACCCGCCAGACGCCATCTTCGGTCGGGAGGCGTGCTTCGGCGACGCGATGCACGAGCCGCTCGGTCTGCAGACGGTGCGCAACCAGCTGCGCGACGGTGATGAACGTCAGGCGGTGCTCGGTGGCGAAGCGCTCCAGCTCGGGGCGGCGGGCGCTCGTTCCATCGCTGCTCAGCACTTCGCACAGAACACCGGCCGGCTGGAGACCGGCAAGGCTGGCAAGATCGACGGCAGCTTCGGTGTGGCCGACCCGCTGCAATACACCACCTCCGCGCGCGCGGACCGGAGGAACGTGTCCGGGGCGGCGAAGATCCGACGGCACCGTAGCGGGATCAACGGCAACGCGGATTGTCCTCGCGCGGTCCTGGGCACTGACGCCGGTCGTCACGCCGAACCGCTCGTCAGCATCGATGCTGATCGTGAACGCGGTGCGAAACTCCTCGTTGTTCATCTCGGTCTGTTGTGGCAGCTCGAGCTCGTCGGCGCGCTTACCGGTAAGTGCCAGGCAAATCCACCCGCCCGCTTTTCTGATCATGAAGTTGATCAGCTCGGGGGTCACCAGCTCCGCGGCGCAGATGAGATCGCCTTCGTTCTCGCGATCCTCATCGTCCGCGACGATGATCAGCTTGCCCGCCTTGATGTCGGCTATTGCCTGTTCAACGGTTCCAAATGGCATGATGTCTCAATGCTCCAGCGAAAAATCGGGCGCTGAGCCCATCACCGCGCTCTCGCGCAGGTATGGCTCCAGCAGTCGGCGCACATGCTTGGCCACCACATCCGCCTCAACATGCACGCGGCTTCCCGTCCGCAAATCGGCAAGCGTCGTGTTACGCAAAGTGTAGTCGATGAGCGCAACTTGCAATCCACGCGGGCTCAACTCGTTGACCGTGAGGCTCACTCCATCGATCGCGACCGAGCCGTGCAGCACGAACAACGGCTCCACGGCGGGCGGCAGCTCGATATCGATCAGCACCGCGTTCCCGTGTTCCCGGCGAGATGTCACTCCGGCGACGCAATCGACGTGACCCTGGACGACATGCCCGCCCAACCTGTCGCCGGCGCGGAGGGCACGCTCGAGGTTTACCCGAGTTCCCTTCCCCCAATCGCCGATCGTAGTGCGCTCGAGGGTCGTAAGCACAGCCGCCACCTCGAACCAGCCAGACCCCGTGTCGCGCACGGTGAGGCAGGCACCGTTTACGGCGATGCTCTCTCCGTTTTTGAGGTCCGCGAAGGGCGCACGGATGCGCAGCTCACGCCCTGCGCCGGATTCACGCGCCAGCTCGACTTCGCCAACGTGCTCGACCAGTCCGGTAAACAATTATGCCTCGTGGATCGCGTAGACGGTCATGACATCCTCACCAAAGTTCTCGCGCCTCACAATCGGGTAGGGTTGCAGCCGCGCGACGAACTCGTCCATCGAGCCTTCGAACGGGCTGACACCAGCATACCCGAGCGTGAGAGGTGACTGAAAGATAACGAGTCGGTCGACCAGGTCCCGGCTCAGGAACTCTCTGGCTACACGCGCTCCTCCCTCCACCATCAGGTGGTGCACGTCAATGCTGCGCAGCGCTTCCAATGCATCATTCGGGCTTTCAGCCTCAAAGACGCCAACACCCGCATTGTGGAGAGCCGCAAGCCGTTCGACCGGAGGACGGTGGGCGAAGACTATCGTACTCACCTCCCGCGCGGTTCGGACGACCTGGCTGTCGAGCGGCGTCTCGGCGTTGCGGTCGAAGACAACGCGGGTCGGCGCGACACGAGACTTGGCAGCGCCGCGAACTGTGAGCCTCGGATCGTCAGCGCGAACCGTTCCCAGACCTACGGCGATCGCGTCGACGTTGGCCCGCAGGCGGTGTCCCTCCGCCCTGGCTGATTCGCCCGTTATCCACCGTTTCCCGCCTGAGGGATCATTCATCCGGCCCTCCTGGGACAGGGCGAGCTTGAGCGTCACCCACGGCCGTTTGGCATTGGCGGAAAAAAAGAAAGAGGCATTCAGCTCACGTGCGGCCTTCTCTTCGACGCCAAAGTCCACTTCCAAGCCATAGTCGGAGAGATGACGCCCACCGCCGCCGGCGAGCGACGTGGGATCGGACGCCGCGATGACGACGCGGCCGACACGTGCTTCGATGATCGCTTCACTGCACGGCGGTGTCTTTCCGAAGTGATTGCACGGTTCGAGAGTGACGTAAAGCGTGGATCCACGCGCCCGATCGCCCGCCGCCTTGAGCGCCATTATCTCGGCGTGCCGCTCCCCGTATTTCTGGTGGAAGCCCTCTCCGACGACGACACCGTCGCGAACGACAACAGCGCCGACCATAGGGTTCGGCGCTGTCTGACCCCACCCCTGAAGGGCGAGGGCGAGCGCGCGACGCATGAACTCCGCGTCGCGCGAGTCGTTAGAACCCGAAGCGGGCTCCAATCGATCCGTAGATTCGCGAATCGGCGGCTTGCTTGCCGCTGAAAGTGTTATAGGTGCTGATCTCACCACCGGAAACCTGTCCGATTTCACCCGTGAGTTTCAAGAGCAGAAGACTCATTGACAAGTTGGCGAAGACATTGGTCCGCGTCAGTGTTTGCGACAACGATATCGGACCGATATCGGCGTCCGGACTTTGGGGAACCGTTCGTCCCTCGACGTGCGCGCTAATCTCAGTGGATGACTTGTATCTGTCCTGACCGGCGCCAACGGCCGCTCCAAAGAAGAGGAGATGTTTGCTGGCAACGACGCGCCAGGCATCCGTCTTCACGCTCAGGTCATTGACGAACAGCGCGTCACTGCCGGTGGTTGCGGTGACATTCGTCGTCGGAAGATCCCGGCGCAAATACGTCACCGAGACCCCAGGGACGAGGAGTGACTCCTGCAGCACTCCAACTCGCGCACCGAAACCGAGCTTGAGCGAGCCGCTCGGCACACGAACGCTTACGCCTTCCCCATCGAACTCAGGCAGATACGCGGCGCTCACCAGAAGATCGACCCCACCAACGTTCGTCAGCGGAAGCGGAATACCCTTGAACAGCCCGATCGCCAGGTCGGCGGTGGGCAGCCCGATGATCTGATCATTGGTTTCGTACTGCGTGCTGACAGCACCCGTAACAACGGGGGTGACGTCCTGGATTTGTGGGAGGCTGCCCGCGACGGCATTGACGCGGAGACCGATCGAGAAATGTCCGAGTCCGCCGAGGGTACTACCTTGGCCGAGGGTAGCATTGCCACCGGTAATCGAGATGCCGAGCTGCGGGGCCAGGTATTTAAAGAGATCGATCGCCTTCTGACACGCGTCCTGTGCGGCGCGGGTCTCGTCGGGCACGCCAAACGCATTGGCCGTTCCGGGCGGGCAGCGATCGGTGTCAGGGCCCTGCTGCGCCTGTAATGACGTCGCCGTAAGCATCGCGCCGGCAAGTAAAACGAACAAGCGAACTTTCATCTATTGATCCTCAAGAGAGTATGACTGCGCCCGTGCCGCGCCTGAGCGAACCCAGGACCCAGGCCGGAACCTCCGCCAGCGAGGCCGCCGCCAGAACCGAATCAACCTCGGTCGGCGCACAGATGACCACCATTCCTACACCCATGTTGAACGTTCGGTACATCTCGGCGGGCTCTACCTGCCCCGCCTTCTGCAGTATCCGGAATATTCCGGGTACCTCCCAACTGCTTGAATCGACAACCGCGTCAAGCGAATGCGGCAGCGACCTGTCCAGATTTCCGGGCAAGCCTCCGCCAGTGATGTGCGCCATCGCATGCAACGAATCGAGCACCGGTTTGAGTGCGGTCAGATACGACCGGTGTTCCGCGAGCAATGCGTCGGCAACCGTCACGCCGAGATCCGGAAATACATCGTTCATACGCAGGCCGAGTCGATCGGTAACGATCTTCCTCGCCAGCGAATATCCGTTGGTGTGGAGCCCGGCGCTGGCCAACCCGACCAGGACATCTTTCGCCTTCACCCGGTACGGTCCGAGGATGCTCTTTTCCTCTACATAACCGACGATGAACCCAGCCAAATCGTAATCTGGCGGAGTGTAAAGACCGGGCATTTCCGCAGTCTCACCGCCTATCAAGGAACATCCGTTTTCACGACAGCCGGCAGCGACACCCGCTACCACCGCTTCTACCACTGCGGGATCGAGCTTTCCGAACGCGACGTAGTCGAGGAAGAACAGCGGCAACGCGCCCTGGACCAGGATATCGTTGACGCAATGATTGACGAGGTCGCGCCCGATCGTTTCGTGCCGATCGGCCTCGATCGCAACTTTGATCTTCGTTCCGACCCCATCGGCGCTGGAGACGAGGACCGGCTTTTGGAGCCCGGTGGGCATTCTGAACATTCCGCCGAAGCCACCGAAGCGGCCGATCGCACCAGCCGTGAACGTGGATTCCACCAGCTTCCGTATTCTTTGCTTGGCCGCGGCGGACGCTTCGAGATCGACGCCGGCGCTTCCGTAACGAAGCGCGTCCTTCTTCACGCGGGGAGCTCCTCCTCGAACGTCACCAAGCGACGCATTTCGCGCATGCGCTGATCGATTTCCGTGCGAGTCACCGTCATCAATCGCTCAATAGAGAATTTCTCTACCGCGAACGACCCCATCACCGAGCCATAGATCACCGCGCGCCGCATGTTGGCTTCGGCCAGATCCCCAGTCGCGGCCAGGTAGCCGATGAATCCACCGGCGAATGCATCCCCCGCTCCGGTCGGATCGAAGACGTTCTCGAGCGGAAACGCTGGAGCGAAGAAGATCGAGTTGGCCGTGAACATGAACGCGCCGTGCTCACCCTTCTTTATGATCACGTGTCGCGGACCACGCGCCATGATCCACTGCGCCGCCTGGACGAGGTTCGCTTTTTCGGTGAGCTGTCGCGCCTCCGCATCGTTGAGGGTCATGAGGTCGACGTGCTTCAACAGCTCGATGACGTCCGCTCGTCTGCTCTGGATCCAGAAATTCATCGTGTCGCAGGCGACGAGCTTGGGCTTGACAACCTGCTTGAGGACGTCGAGCTGCAGCCTTGGATCGATATTCGCCAGAAACACGTAGGGCAGTGATCGATGCGCTTCTGGAATCTTCGGGCTGAAGTGCGAGAAAACGCCCAGATGCGTTTCGAGCGTTTCAGCGGAGTTCAGATCGTGGCGGTACCGTCCCCGCCATCGAAACGACCTCCCTTCCGCCTTCTCGAGTCCGCTGAAGTCCACACCACGCTTGATGAGCGGTTCCAGCTTCTTGACGGGATAATCCGAACCGACGACTCCGACGACGCTCACCTTCGTGAGATGGCTCGCAGCCGCCGCAAAAAAATTCGCCGAACCACCCAGCACGTCTTCGGCTTTGCCGAAAGGCGTCTCGACCGAATCCAGGGCAACGGAGCCAACGACGAGCACGGACATTCTTGCGTTCTCTTGCGGGAGGGAGTGATTAGGCTTCCGGAAAAATCGGGTAGGACGCCTCGAAAACTACATCCTTTCGGGTGCCGTGATGCCGAGTATCCCGAGTCCGTTGCGCAGAACGATTTGCGCCGCACGCGCCAAAGCCAGTCGTGCCTGGGTGATGTCTTCCGGCTGATCGAGGACGTGGTGCTTGTGATACCACACGTGCGCCAAACGTGCCGTCTCGAGCAGGTAAGTCGCGACTCGATGTGGCTCCAGCGTTTCCGCCGCCGACTCGACTAGCTCGGGAAAATCGAGGAGCGCCTTGATGAGCGTCTGCTCCTCCGGTTCCGTCAGCACGTCGAGCTGAACACCCTCGGCGGTGAAGGATTCGCGGTCGATTTCGCCGACGCGAAAGATCCCGCACATGCGGGCATGGGCCATCTGGATGTAATAGATCGGGTTCTCTTCCGACTGCGATGCGGCGAGGTCGATGTTGAAGATCAGCTGCGAATCGCTCTTCCGCATCACGAAGAAATAGCGAACGGCGTCCCTGCCCACCTCGTTCACGAGGTCTCGCACCGTGACATAGCTGCCGGCGCGTTTGGAGATCTTCACCTCTTCTCCGGCCTTCATGACGGTCACCATCTGGTGGAGCACGTACTCGGGGTAGTCGGGGGGAGCGCCGATCTCGAGCGCCTGTAGTCCGGCGCGCACGCGAGTGACGGTGCTGTGGTGATCCGCGCCCTGGACGTCGATGGCGCGACGAAATCCGCGCTTCCATTTCGTGACGTGGTAGGCGACGTCGGGGACGAAGTAGGTGTGAGTGCCATCGCTCTTCCGCATTACGCGATCCTTGTCGTCGCCGTAGTCGGTCGTGCGCAGCCACAGCGCGCCTTCGTGCTCGTACGTTTTTCCCGACGCAGCCAGCAGCTTGACCGTCTCGTCGACCATTCCATCGGTGTAGAGCGACGATTCGAGAAAATACGAGTCGAAGCGGACGCCGAACGCCTGGAGATCGAGATCCTGCTCCCTGCGAAGCTCGCGCACCGCGAACGCGCGCACTGAAAGACCGTCACTCTCCGACGCGTAGCGCTCGGCCAGCTCCCGAATGTACTCGCCGTGATATCCGCCCTCCGGGATCTGCACCGGCTCCCCGCGCAGTTCCTCGAGACGTGCCTCTACGCTCGCCGCGAGATTGTCGACCTGGGCTCCAGCGTCGTTGTAATAGAATTCACGGGTCACCTTCCAACCGGTGGCCTCGAGCAGGAGAGCGATCGCATCCCCCAGCGCGGCCTGCCGCCCGTGGCCGACGTGCAACGGCCCGGTAGGATTGGCGGAGACGAACTCGACGTTGACGACTCGACGACGTCCGCTTTCGCTTTTCCCGTAGCGGTCGTTCGCGCTGACGATCTCGCGCAGTCCGCCCGCGACGAACGCTGGATCGAGCCAGAAATTCATGAAGCCCGGGCCGGCAATCTCGATCTTCGAAACGCCGGCGCCGGACAGGCTTATTGCCTCGCGAAGTTTTTCGGCGACCTGGCGGGGATTTTGTTTGAGAGGGCGCGCCAGCACCATCGCGAGATTGGTCGCCCAGTCGCCGTGTGAAGCGTCGCGGGGACGCTCAACCACGGCCTCGACGTCGTCGGGCGCGCCGATCTTACGCGCCGCGCGCACAAGCTCGGCGCGGATCTGATCCGCCGAATTCATTCGACCGTCTTGGGTTTCTTCGCGGGCGCGGGCGTCGTTGGCTTGGTCTCGCGCGCCTCTTTCGACTTGCCCTTTGCGCTGGTCGCCGGCTTGTCGGCGCCGGACCCACCCTCTGCCCCCGGCGACTCCGATTTTACAGCCGCCACATCGGCACCGCCTTTCGCTTCGGAACTCCCGCCAGCCGCCGCCGGAGTTACCTGCGGCTTCTTTCCATCCTTGCCGTAGTCGGTGATGTAGAAGCCCGAGCCCTTGAACACCAGCCCACCTCCGGCCGACATCAGGCGTGCGGCAATCTTTCCGCAAGTCGGACAGCGAACCTCGCTCGGCGCGATGCCGATCGAGCGATAGAACTTTTCGAAGTCGTGCCCGGCCGGGCAGCGAAACTCGTATGTGGGCATGTTGAACCGGGGAGAGAACTGCGGCGACGCTCCAAAGTTATCCGGGCTATGAGAGTGACTCAAGCTTAATAGCGCTTCGACTGGCGTCTCTGTAGGGGGTCGGTCGGCGAGGGTAACCTCTCCGGCGCACCGGCACAGGCGGCAAGCTGTGGCTACGGAGCGCGATAGACGCCCCACGCAGCGGCCAGCTGTGCGGAAATCTCGCCCACCGTGGCTCGCGCGCGCGCGGCGTCGATGATGAGCGGCATCAACCTGGCTTGGCGAGGTGGGCGGGCGGCCGCCTCAGCCAGGGCAGCGAGCGATCGCTTGACGTCTGCGTCCCCTCGCTTCTTGCGCACCTGCGCCAGACTTCCGGTCTGCGCCTTTTCCAGCGCGGAATAATCGGGCGCTGAGCTCGGGAGCGCGTCCTCGGATTCGACGAACCTGTTCACTCCGACGATCACGGTGTCGCCCGCCTCTACTCGCATCTGCTGCTCGTAGGCGCTGCGCGCGATCTGTTCCTGAAAGTATCCGGCCGCGATTGCCTTCTCCGACCCTCCGAGCCGGTCGACTTCATCGATCAGCCCGCTCGCGCGCGTTTCCAACTCGTTGGTGAGGCGTTCGGCGTAGTAGCTCCCGGCCAGGGGATCCGCCGTGCTCGCCACACCGGATTCGTAAGCGATGATCTGTTGTGTCCGGAGAGCGAGTCGGGCGGCCTCCGCCGATGGCAGCGCCAGCGCCTCGTCGTAACCGTTGGTGTGGAGTGATTGAGTGCCGCCCAGCGTAGCAGCCATTGCCTGCACCGCGACCCGCACCACGTTGTTGAGTGGCTGTTGGGCCGCGAGAGTGACACCGCCGGTCTGGGTGTGAAAACGCAGACGACAGCTCGCATCGGCGGCGTGAAACCTGTCGCGCATGATCCGCGCATAGAGGCGCCGGGCGGCGCGGAATTTCGCGACTTCCTCGAACAGGTCGTTGTGCGCGGCAAAGAAGAAGGAAAGCCGCGGCGCGAACGAATCGATGGGAAGGCCGGCGGCGACGGCGCTGGTTATGTAAGCGATCGTATTCGCGAGCGTGAAGCCGAGCTCCTGAACCGCGGTAGCACCGGCTTCCCGGATATGATATCCCGAGATCGAGATGGGATTCCAGTTCGGGACTTCGTCTGCGCAAAAGCGAAAAACTTCCGCAATGAGGGCCATACTTGGGCCGGGCGGATAGATGTACGTCCCCCGCGCGATGTACTCCTTGAGGATGTCGTTCTGGATCGTTCCGCTGATCTGCGCGCGCGAGATGCTCCGTTCTTCCGCCACGACGATGTACATCGCGAGGAGTGTGGCGGCGGTAGCGTTGATCGTCATGGAGGTCGACACCTTGTCGAGCGGAATTCCCTCGAGAAGCACATGCATGTCTTCGACGGTGTCGATCGCTACGCCAGCTCTGCCCACTTCTCCGAGCGCGCGCGGCGAATCGGAGTCGATTCCCATCTGCGTGGGGAGGTCGAAGGCCACCGAGAGTCCGGTTTGTCCCGCTTCGAGAAGCAGCTTGAAGCGCTCGTTGGTGCTCGTCGCGCTTCCGAATCCGGCGTACTGCCGCATCGTCCAGAGCCGGCCGCGATACATCGTGGGCTGGACGCCACGCGTATAGGGAAACTCACCCGGATCGCCGAGATCTTGCGAGTAGTCAACCTTCGCGTCGGCGGGGCGATAAACGGTGTTGAGTGGAATGCCGGAGGGAGAGAGCTTCTCCCCCGGCTCGCGCTCGCTCGCGGGCGCCGGCGGCGGCGCCGGCCTCTTCTTACGCGCCGACTGACCCTACCGCCGTTCGGGCGCTCGCGTCCTTAGGCGATTGCCCCAGCATTGACAGCGCCGCATCGACGTCGTTCTTGCTGCCGATGAAAAGCGGCGTACGCTGATGGAGCTCCGTAGGCTGAATGTCCAACACCCGCTGCTTGCCGTCCGTCGCAGCGCCGCCAGCCTGCTCAACGATGAAGGCGAGAGGACTCGCCTCGTAGAGCAGCCGCAGCTTGCCGCGCTTGTTTCTGCGATTGGCCGGGTACGCGAAGAGGCCTCCACCGAGAAGATTGCGGTGAAAATCGGCGACGAGCGACCCCACGTAACGGGTGCTCATGGGTTGGCGCCCTCCTTCCTGTCCCCGATAGTATCGCATCAGGGCCTGAACTTCGGGCTCCCACTGCCCGTGATAGGAATCATTGACGGAAAGGAATCTCCCCACTGCCGGAATCCGAATGTTGGGATGCGAGAGGAGGAACTCGCCGAGCGACGGATCGAGAGTGAAACCGTGAGCGCCCTGTCCGGTCGTGTAGACGAGCATCGTGCTGGAGCCATAGAGCACATAGCCCGCTGCGACCTGACGGCGCCCGGGCTGCAGCATGTCCTCCATCTCGCCCCGAATCCCGCGAGTGATCTTCCGTGTTACGGAGAAAATCGTCCCGACCGGCACGTTGACGTCAATGTTCGAGGATCCGTCGAGCGGATCGAACAACAGGCAATACTTTCCGCAGCGAAAGTTGTCGGGGATGTCGATGATGTCGGGCTCTTCCTCGGAAGCCATCGCGCACAACCGACCGCCGTGATCTACCGCCTTCACGATGATCTCGTTGGCAAGAACATCGAGCTTCTGCTGGGTTTCGCCCTGCACGTTCTCGAGATCGGTGGCACCGAGAATGTCGGCGAGGCCGGCGCTGCGGACCTTGTTCGCGATCATCTTTGCTGCCAGCGCCAGGTCGTACAGCAGTCCGGAAAGCTCGCCCGTCGCCTCCGGGTGGAGCTTTTCCTGCTCGATGATGAATCGCTCGATCGTGACAACCGACGTCGCAGTGTGCTTTACCACTCAGGTTTCCTCATCCGCCGAGCCAAGTCGAAGCGCGGAATACCGGCGAGCATCGACTTCATAAGCGTTACGTGAATAACCGTAACGAAGAGATTGCCAGAGGTAGCGGACAGGGAACGTCGCGCGTTCGAGAAATTGGTGGACGTGACGCAGCTCGTGCAAGAGCAGACCGGCGCTGAGCTGAGTGTCCGGCGCGAGGAACACGGTGCGGCGGAGCGTGACGGCGGCGACGGCCTCGACACCCGGTGCCAAGCCCCCGATGCGTACCGGCAGGCCGCCCCGGCGATACCGCGCCTCGGCGAGCTCGGGGTACCGCGCTATCATCTCGGCCGGAAGATCGAATCGCTTTCCGACGAGAGCTTCGGCGATGCGAGCTCCAATTCCCATCTTTCTCCTCCTGCCTCCATTTCTACCCGTCGCCCATCAGTGCGCGCGATCACGGTTCCCGAGTAGTCGGTCCGCAAGACTTCTGCTCCGGCATTGGCGAGCGCGCGCAGCACGTCGTTGCTGGGATGCCCATACTGATTGCGCGCACCGACGGAAATAACCGCCGCTCGAGGCTGGACAGCCGCGAGAAACGCGTCGCTGCTGCTGGTGGAGCTGCCATGATGACCGACCTTCAAAACGTCGGCCCGCAAACCCATCGGGTATTCGCGAAGCAGCCACTCCTCTTCGGCGCGCTCGGCGTCTCCAACCAGCAGAAAGCGCACCACTCCGTATCCAATCATGGTTACGGTACTCGCCAGATTCGGGTCCATTAGACCGACCGTCCAGGCAGAGTCGGGCGCCAGGAACGAAATGCTCACGCCATCGATCGCCATCCCGTCTCCCGGATGCACACGGCGCCATTCGATTCCCTCCTCCCGGGCGGTGGCGAGAGACGCGATATATGCGGCGGAGCCTCCGGCAAAGGCCGCATCCCAATAGGTGTGCGGCTCGAGCTCGGCGAGGACGCTCGCCGCGCCTCCGACGTGATCGGTGTGCGGATGGGAGAGCACGAAAGCCTCGAGGCTGCCACCGCGTCGCCGCAGGTAAGGAAGTATCGTCCTTCGACCCGCGTCGCCTCCGTCCCAGCCGGGCCCGGCATCGAGGAGCACCCAGCGCCCCGCAGGCGTGCGTAGTAGCGCCGCGTCACCCTGTCCGACGTCGAGCACGTGCAGCTCGACCTCACCAGAGTGCAGCAGGCGCGGAGTCGGTGCGATGACCATCAGCGACGAGGCCATGACTGCAACGAGGGCTGGACGCGATGGGAATCGACTGGTACAGGCCACCACCGTCCCCGCGGCGGCAACCGCGGCACATCCCGCCGTGAGCAACGTCGCGTGAACGGCAACCGATCCACCTGGCACCGAAGCGGCCGAGGACGCCACCTGATCGAACAGCAGTAGCAATGGATGAACAGCGTCAGCGCAAAACCGCGCGACACGCTCAAATGGGCTGAGCAGCAACGCCAGGAAAAGCATTGGCTGTGCGACACCGATCAGCGGCCCTGCGAACAGATTGGAGACCGGTCCGATGAGACTTATGCTGCCGAACCTGTACGCGACGAGCGGCGCGGTGACCACGGACGCCGCGACCGAGACCACCAGCTCTCTCGATACGTGCGCGCGCCAGCCGTTCAGGGTCGCACCAAGATAGCGCCGACTGGCGGCACCTCCGGCAATCAGCCCGCACATGCCGAGCACGCTAAGCTGATAGCCGAGATCAAGCGCCGTTCGCGGATTGACGAGCGGCGCGAACGCACCGATCGCCAGAGCAGCCCAGGGAGACGAGGGCCGCTGCGCGACGCGGGAAGCCATCGTTACACCAAGCATCGCCGCGGACCTTACGGCCGGAGGTGGAGCTCCGATGATGGCAACGTAGATTCCCGTGCCGAGAAACGTCCACAAGATCGCCGCGCGGCGTGACAGTCGCGCAACCTGAAAGAGAAGCTCCATCGCCGACGCGATGACGGCGACGTGTAGGCCGGAGATGGAGAGCAAGTGGACGAGCCCGGCCGCGGCGTAGCGCTCACGCATCTCGGTTGGGATCTCGCGCTGGTCGGCGATGAGCAGCGCACGCGCGAGTCCGGCGTCCTCGCCAAAAACCTTGTCGATCTTTCGCCCGGCGCGGGAGCGGATTTTCGCAAGGCGATCGGTTGACTCCTGCTCCGCCCGTCTCCAATGCGCAGGCTCGGGGTGGGGAGCCGTAGATGCTATGGCCACTCCGGCGACGAACACCAGCGTGAGCGAGACACGATCGATGCTTCGCCTTCGTGCGGCGCGGACGAGCCAGATTGCCGCGACGCCGGTGGCGGTCCAGACGAAGTCGTGAAAACCTGCGAGGAGCCCCACGATATAGGCGATGTATGCCGCGGCGATGAGGGGCAGCTGGCCTCCATTCGCTCTGCCACGGGGATCCTACTCGGTCACATGCGGGCCCCTGAAATCATTCGCGGGACGGGGCAATCAAACGCCCGTTGGCTACCCCGCCATCGGCAGCGGCGCGCGCTGGCCTGCAACCTTGCCGATGAATGTGGACCCGGTTGTACCGGTCAGCTCCACTGTGAGGTACTTGCCGATGAGTGTGGGGTCGCCGGGAATCATCACCGTCTTGAAGTCGCGGGTCCGGCTTTGCAGCAGTCCTCCTCGCCGCGCCGGCTTCTCCACCAGAACCTCCCGCTTCTCTCCGATCAACCCCAGGTTCCGCGTGCGATTTCGCCCGCGTACACCGGCAATGAGTCGAGCCAGCCGTTCGCTGGCTACTTCGTCATCAATTGCGTCGCTAACTGGAAAGCGGGTCGCCGCGGTACCGTCACGCGGTGAGAACTTGAACGTGTACGCGTCATCGAATCCGATTTCTTCGGCGGCGGACAGCGTTTCCGCGAAATCCTCTTCCGTCTCGCCGGGAAAACCGACGATGACGTCAGTCGTCAGCGCAACGTCGGGAATCGCCGCCCTGATCTCAGCCACGCACTCGAAATACCGCTCTCTGGTGTAACGCCGGAGCATCCGCTTGAGTGTCCGGCTTGAGCCGGACTGCATTGGAAGATGGACGTGCTCACACACGCTCTCGGTCTCCGCCATCGCGGCGATCACCGACGGCGTGAAATCGTTGGGATGCGGGCTCGTGAAGCGCAGCCGCCTTACTCCGGGCAGGTTACCGATCGTGCGCAGCAGGCGCGCAAAATCGTTCTTTCCGTCGAAGTAGGAGTTCACCGTCTGGCCGAGCAACACGATCTCGGAAATGCCGGAAGCGACCACCGCCTCGCTCTCGCGCACTACCTCCGAGAGCTGCCTGCTCCTTTCCGGACCCCGAGTGGTGGGAACGATGCAATAGGTGCACTTGTAATCGCAGCCACGCTGTACCGGGATCCACGCCTTCACTCCCGCAAATCGCCGCGGAGTGAAATCCTCATAGTGTTCTTCGAGATCGAAGTCGGTGGCAGTCGCTCGGACGCCGCCACGCGCGCTCTCGATGAGCGACGGCAGCTCGCGGTATCCGTCCGGCCCGATGACGAGACTGACGTGACTGAGTCGGTCGAGCAGCTGCTGACCGAGGCGCTGCGCCATGCAGCCGGTCACACCGACTACCGCGCCGCGCTTCATGCGGCTCTTCATCTCGCCGAGGCGGCCCACGACGCGCTGCTCAGCGTGCTCGCGGATCGCGCAGGTGTTGATCAGGATGACGTCCGCACTCTCCGGCGCCGCAACCGACTCATAACCGGCTTCCGTCAGCTTCCCGAGCATGAGCTCGGAGTCACTGACGTTCATCTGGCAGCCGTAAGTCTCTATGTAAACCTTGGGGGGCTGGGTCTGGGGCATTGATTTAAGATGGCAGGAATTGACCACGAACTACAACTGAGAAATGCAGAGATGCGAGGGGCCAGAAGCAGAGATTCGAGTTGCGAGTGCAAACCACACCCTCGCAACTCAGAGCTTAGCCTCCGGCGTCTCGCATCTCTGTCGTTCTAAGTTGAAACCGACCCCTACCGCCCCGCGGCGCCGGTGATCGACGCTTGCGCACTGCTGCCCGCACCGTCCCTGGCCGTCGGATCGGAGGGCAGCTCGATGTAAAATGAGCTCCCCTGACCTTCGACGCTCTTCAGCCAAATGCGACCGCCATGGCGCTCGACCACCAGCTTGCAGAATGTCAGCCCGAGACCCGAGCTCCGCGTACGAGGCGAGCGGGGCATCTCGACCTGACCGAATTTGCGGAAGATCAGGTCGTGATACTCGGGCGGAATGCCCGGACCATTGTCGGTCACGGTAAAGAGGACGCCCTGACCGGAACGGCGGGCGCTCAGCTCCAGGTGAACAGCCCGCGAAGAATGCGTCACCGCGTTCTGAATGAGATTGGAGAAGACGCGCTTGATGAGACCCTTGTCGCCGGAAAAGACAGGCGCGTCGTCAGCAACAGTGACTGACGTCGTAGTTCCTTCCTGCGTGAAGCGGTGGCCCCATTCGTACACGAGCTCGGCGAGGAGCGCTCCCGGCGCGATCGGATCCAGCGAGAGTGTGATATCTGCTTCCTCGATGCGCGCGACCTCGAGGATATCGTCGATCAGCGCAAGCAGGTCCTCGGACTTTGTCTCGGCATCACCGATTGCCGCCTTCTGTGTAGTGCTCACCTGCCCGAAATCTCCCTCGGCCAGCATCTCCAGCGTCGCGAGCACCGAAGTGAGCGGTGTTTTGAGATCGTGGACGATCATCTTCATGAGATCGTCGCGAACTTTTTCCAACTCGCGCAGCTTGCGGAGGCTGTTCTCGAGGGCGTCGGTCGCGGCCTTCAGCTTGAGCAGGCTGCGCACGCGCGCTCCAAGGACCAGCCGGTTATGCGGCTTGGTGAGGAAATCGTCGCCTCCGGCTTCAATCCCGCGCACGCGATCATTCGTGTCGTTGAGCGCGGTGACGAATATCACGGGAATCCGAGACGTCCGTGGATCGCGCTTGATCCGCCGGCAGACCTCGAATCCGGTCGAGCGATCGTCGACGCCCAGATCGCCCGCGGGCATCGAAACGTCGAGGATGCAGAGGTCGGGGTGCTGCTCGAACGCCGCGGCTACTGCTGACGGACCGTCTACCGCTGTAATTGTCTCATAGCCGAGGCTGTTCAACTGGTCGAGCAGCAGCTCGACGTTGGCGGCAATATCGTCCGCTACGAGAATGACTTCCGCTCGCGAGTTCCCGCCCTCAACCATGTCAGGGCGATACTCTCAGCCCGAAGCTGAGGATGTACGCCCGCTCGTCCACGCTTCCAGAAGCATCGCGCGCCGCACGCTGAACAGCGAAGTCGAACGTCGCCCTGTTGCGTGTCAGCGGTACGCCAAACCCGGCCATGAACGCCGTCTCCCGAACGCGTTCTCCGTTGAATCCGAACGGTAGTGACCGGTAGCGACCGCCAGCCCGCAGCGTGACAATGCGCTGCATGATCCGCGGACCCGATGCTTCGGCCCCAACGCTCGCGTCCCAGCCATCGAATGTCTCGGTGCTGCCCGCAAGCCCCTCGAGAGAGCTCCACAACTCACGCGAGATGCGGGCGGATATGTTCGCCCCAGTGATCCCGTCGTATGTCACGCCGGCGCTGATCCGATCCGGAATTCTGGCGTCGCCAAGGGCCGTGTCGCCTGACGCAGCACGCAGCTCACCACCCTTTCTGGCCGACACCGCAAATCCGATGATCCGCGAAGGCTGATAGGAAAACCCGACTGACCCGGCAAGTCCGGTGAAGGCCACCGAGGATTCCTGAACGTTGCCCAGAAAACCGAGGCTGTCAGTGTAAGTCTGTCGGAGTCTTACGCGATTGCTGCCCGTGAACAGGTGTGCTCCCGCCCCTATCCGGAGCTTCGGACTTCCAGCCCAAGCGAGTCCGAGCCGCACATCGTTGATCGCCCCGAGGACTCTCAGCTCCTCGGTGACATCGACCGTGTCCGTGATGTCTCCCACGACGTCGCGCCGTTGGGAGACGGTCTCAAACGACCGATCCAGAAACGTCGATGAGCCGATGCCCGCGCTCCACGAGCTTCCGACGGGAATCACAGCGCCAAAGATCGGAAACCGGGCCGTCATCGTGCTGGCCGAGCTCGAGCCCGTGGTGACCCGCCTGAACTCGGGAGCGTACTGGAGAAAAAGCGAAGCCGAACCTACCCCCGCGAGGGACGCAGGGTTGATCGGACTCATTGCATCGAAATCCGCCGTCGCCCCACCATTTCCTTCCGATCGCGTGCTGATTTGACCCGGAGGAAAACCAAGACCCTGGGTCGTGAGCGCTCCCTGCGCGGCGGCGGTCGAGGCCGCGAGATGAAGCGCGAGGGCGCTGAGAATGAGGCGCTTCACTACGGGAGCCCGAGGGGCACTTCGTTGGTGTAACTGATCCGTAGCCTCGGCCTGAGCGCAGCTGCTGCCTCGACTGACGAAAAACGGACTTCGAGCGGCGACGTGCCCTCACCTCGCGCATGCAACACGATCGCCCGCGGCGTTTCGGACGCGTCGAGCGAGCGCCACAGCAGAAAGGCTCGACCAAGCTCGATGATCGCGGGGCCGGATTCACCGGCTGTGGTTCTGAGCGTATCGATGCCTGCGTCCGCAAAGATCTGCGCCGCCTTGGTGGGGTCAGTCACGGCTGTTCCTGCCATGACCACTGACGTAATCACGAACACACTGTCATCTGGGTCGAGATTACCGTGAGGTACCCGATTGAGCAGCAGCGTCGCCCGAATGATCGTCGATGAATCGAGGATGCTCGTGGGAATGTCAAAGCGAAACAAAGCCCGCTGCGGCGGAAAACCACCAAGCGCGAGCTCGGAGGCGCCTGCCGGCGCAGGGCGCCGAGCGAACACAGTGTAGTCCGCGAGGTTGGCCGCTGCAGTCGCGTCGTCGATTGGGGTTTTGGAACGCGGTGCGAGAGAAAAAGCTTGAATTGCCGTGTCTGGCGACACTCTGAACCGCAGGCGTGGCGGTTTGGCTGCTTCGGTCGAGTAGATAAGGAACTGTGAGGGCCCCGCGCTGACGGTGCGCAAACCAAGCCGCAGTGGCTGCTGGTTCTGCGCCTTCGCCAATACGAAGGAATTTGGAAGGACGTAGGTGATCGTGTCAGTCAGCTCGGCATGTGCAAATGTCTGGGACGTGACCAGCCGGTCGGCCCTGAACAGCGCCAGCACGGCGGCCGACGATGTGTCGTTCGCAGTCGTATCGACATCGTACGCTTCGATAGTCAGGGGAAAGTCGCCCTTTATCGAAAGCGTGTCCAGAAGCAGGCGAAGCGTGGCGCTGTCGACGAAAGTGATGGGCTTCGCCGGGTCCGTTCCTTCCACGAATGTCGCAGGCAGGGAGTCGAAGCGAACGATCACTCGTGCGTCGAGCGTGTCGCCCCGCGCCGCCAGCAGCAATCCCTGCTCGGCGCCGAGGCCCGAGAGAGCCTGCACGGTGGTGTCGAACACAACCGCATCCAAGGTGACATTCTGAACCGCGCCACCGAGAGGTGGGCAAAGGACAGCGCACACCCCCGAGCTATCGAGCTTCTCCGTACAGGACGGGAGAACAAAGACGGCCAAGCAAACCACGAGTGGTCGTAACGATTTGAGCGAAAGCTTCACTACATCCTTCCACGTGAAGTGTTTAACACGAAGGCATTCGGAAGCAGCTCGTCCAGCGACCATGTCGCTTCCTTGCCGTCGCGCGTGTAGCTCGAGACAGTGATGTTTGGCGCGAATTCACAGAGAACCTGTCGACACGTTCCGCACGGTGGGGTAGGCTCCGTGTCCTCCGTCGCGATGGCAATCTCGTCGAATTGCGTGAGTCCCTGTGAGACAGCGGATGCTACGGCAAGGGTTTCCGCGCAAATCGCCAAGCCGAATACCGAATTCTCGATGTTGCAGCCGGTTATCAGGGTGCCATCGGTGGTGCGGAGGGCGGCGCCGACGCGGAAGTTGGAATACGGCGCGTACGCGTGCTCCATCGCGGCGAGTGCCGCCTCCCGGAGGGAAGCCTTGGAATCCCGAGGCCGCGCCATCAGACTACGAGCTCAGGAAGAAACGAGGTTCCGCGCCCGCGAAACGTCAGTCCAAACCAGTCGGCGATCGTCGCGCCCAGGTCCGAAAACGACTCGCGCTGTCCCAAATCGCGCGGCACCACGCGCATTCCGATGGCGATCAAAGGAACGACCTCGCGGGCGTGGTCGGTAGATGGCGTAGTTGGATCGTTGCCGTGGTCGGCGGTAATGAACAGCAGATCGTCCTCTTTGAGCCGCGATGTAATGGAGGGGAGCGCGGCGTCGAACTCGCGCAACGCACCGTGGAACCCCGCAACGTCGTTGCGGTGCCCGAACAATTGGTCGAAATCTACTAGGTTGGTGAAGAGGAGCCCACTCTCCGTAGACGAGAGCCAGTCCTTGATGCGCAGTATTCCTTCCGCGTTCGACTTGGTGTGCTGCGCCGTGATCGATCGGCCGGCGAACAGGTCATCGACTTTTCCGATTCCGGCACGAGCGATTCCCGCGTCCGCCAACGCGTCGAGCAGAGTCTCACCGTGCGGCTCGATCGAATAGTCGCGGCGATTCGCCGTGCGTCGATAGCCGCCCGCGTCGCCCACGAACGGCCGCGCGATGACACGCGAAACCTCGTAAGGCGGAGCGAGTAATTCTCGCGCGATCTCGCAGGCGCGATAAAGCTCCGCCAGTGCAACGACGGCTTCGTGCGCGGCGATCTGAAAAACGGAATCCGCTGAAGTGTAGACGATCCAGGCGCCGTTTGCCCGGTGCTCGGTCGCGTATCGCTCGATGACTTCAGTCCCGCTGGCAACGACGTTGCCGATGACAGCGCGCCCTGTCTTCCTGGTGAAGTCATCCAGAACAGCGGCCGGAAAACCGTGAGGAAAGGTCGGGAACGGGCGATCCAGGTGGATGCCGGCAATCTCCCAGTGCCCCGCCGTGCTGTCCTTGCCGGCAGATGCGGGGCACATGCTGCCCCACGCTCCCTCCGCGTCGCCGCGCCGCCTTACTCCCGTCAGCTCTCTGATATTCCCGAGGCCGAGCCGCTCGAGTCGCGGGACCGCCAGGCCTCCACACGCGCGCGCGAGGTTCCCCAGCGTATCACTGCCGACATCTCCGTAGGCAGCGGCGTCGGGCGCGGCACCGATGCCCACTCCATCGAGAATGATGATTATCGCTCTCTTCACCCCGCAGTTCCGGAATAGACTCGTTCGGCACGCGAGCGGAGTCCCGTCAGAAGCTCATAAGGCGACATCTTCGCTGCCTCCGCGACTCTTTCCACGGTGAGGAGACTGTTTCCCCCGCGCCCGATCAGCGTCGCAACCTCACCGACCTCACACGGAACGGTGGTGACATCGACCATGGTCATGTCCATCGTCACCCTTCCCGCCACCGGCGCGGGAGTGTCCCTGATGAGTACCGAGCCCATTTCACTCAACGATCTCGGATACCCATCAGCGTACCCGATCGCCAGAGTCGCGATCCGCGTCGGCCGTTCCACGCGCAGGGTAGCGTCGTAGCTCACCGTGTCGCCGGGCTCGAGCTGCCGCACCTCCACTATCGGCGCGCGGAGGTTGACCACCGGCTCCGGCTGTATCAGCGCTCCGTGTCCACTGCCAACTCCGTACAGGAAAATGCCGGGCCGGATCAGATCCCACTGGCTCCGCCCCTTTCGCACGATCGCGGCACTGTTGTCGGTATGAAGAAAGCGCGGGCGCGACGGCAGGGCGCCGACAGCTTCTCGGAAAAGTGCCTCCTGCAGCTCGATCGTTCCATCGTTGAGCTGCGCCGAATGAAGGTGCGTGAACGCTCCCTGCGGCGGCATTCGTCCCACCGCATCGATCACGCCCGCAATCTGCCGCCACGGCACGCCCGCCCGACTCATGCCCGTATCGATGGCCAAATGCCAGGGCCCACCTCCGCCGCGCCGCCAGCCCTCGATCTCCTCCGCGAAGCCGAGCGTGGGCGTGAGCTTGGCCGTGCGAGCTCGAGGCAGGTCCGCATCGAGCAGCGGAGTGAACACCACGATCGGCCGTTTTACGCCCCAGCCGCGCAGCTCTTCTCCTTCTGGAACCGACGCAACGCCATACCCCCAGGGATCGAGAGGCTCGAGCGCGCGCACCGCGGCTTCCGCTCCCAGACCGTAGGCATCGGCTTTTATCATGGGAAGCAGCGGCACTCCCGCGCGGCGGGCGACCGAGGCTCCATTACGCTGCAACGCGCCTAGATCGATCTCGACCCGGGCGCGAGGAATTACAGGCTGCATTGACGCTTCATTTGCTGTGCCGGTAGTATACGCGGGCCACTCTGCGCGTTCAAGAAAATCGCCTTCATCGGCTCATGCTCATGACAGAAATAACTTCGCTCGACGACACGCTCTTGCTCATGCGCGACCTCCGCCAGCGCTGCGAGTGGGACGCGGCGCAGACACACGAATCACTGCGCCCATATCTGTGCGAAGAGGCGTACGAGCTGGATGACGCGATCCGGACAGGAGACGACAAGATGCTTCGCGAGGAGCTCGGTGACGTGCTTCTGCAGGTGCTCTTTCATTCCGTGTTGGCCGAGGAGCGCGGGGCGTTTGCGTTCAGGGACGTGGCGGTGGGACTGATAACGAAGATGAAAGGCCGTCATCCGCACCTGTACGGCGACGCGGCGAAAGAGCCGTGGGAGAGAATGAAGTCGAAGCAGCGGCGCAGCATCGCCGACGGACTGCCCGCGGCGCTTCCCGGCCTGCATCGCGCCCACCGGCTGCAGGACCGGGCCGCCGGCGTCGGGTTCGATTGGCCCGACGTGAACGGACCCGCCGCCAAGGTGGCGGAAGAGCTGGAAGAAGTGAGCGTCGAGCTCCGCAGATCACCGCTTCCTTCACCGGCCGGTCCTCCACTGCTCGACGAGCGTCACTACGCGCTCGAAGCTGAGCTTGGAGATCTTTTGTTCGCCGTGGTCAACCTCTGTCGCAAGGCGGGCGTGCACGCATCGACCGCCCTCGACAAAGCCAACGCCAAATTCGACCGGCGTTTCCAGCGGATGGAGGAGCTGGCTGTCGAGCGAGGCATGGATCTGGCAGGTGCCGGGCTCGAGAAGCTCGATGCGTTGTGGAACCAGACAAAAGGGGAAGAGCGCGAGTGAGCAAACTTCTACGCGGCCTTGCCGCTGGCTATGGTGCCAAGAAGCTTGGCGGCGGCTGCTTCAGTACCGTGCTGATCTTCATCCTGTTGTGGTGGATACTCGGCTACTTCGGAATGTTCAGCTGAGCCGCCATCAGCGAATCGGCCCGCTGCTCGAGAGCAACAGCGCCGTCTTCGTCACCTGAGCGGCGACGCGCGGCGGCCTGGACGCGAATGAGATCCGCCCAGAGCTCGATCCGGCGCGGATCGGCAACGAGGGATGCCGCAGAGCTGGAATCGAGAGACGACAAGAGGTTGTAGCGCGGTCCCAGGAGCTCGCCGATCGCGGCATCAGCTTCGCGCTCGATTTCGGTCGGACTGGCTTCACCGGTCAGTGCTTCACGCAGCCGGCGCAGTGCTTCGGCGGCCTGGCGAAGCAGTCTCAGCAAATAGTCTTCGCGCTGCGATGGCATTGATCAGGGCGAGCGTTCCGGCGTTGGCTCTACGGCCGCAGTCTGTTCATCGTGCGCGGGAAGGCGATCGCCTCCCGGATGTGGTGGATGCCGCAGATCCACCCGACGGTTCTTTCCAGACCAAGTCCGAAGCCCGAATGCACGAACGTTCCGTATTTCCGAAGATCCAGGTACCAACCGTACGACTCTACCGGTAGTCCTTCCTCCTTGATCCTCGCAAGGAGCTTGTCGTAATCGTCCTCTCGCTGTGAGCCGCCGATGATTTCGCCGTAGCCTTCGGGCGCGAGACAGTCATCGCAGAGCACCGTCCGCGGGTCGGCCGGATTCTCCTTCATGTAGAACGCCTTTGCTTCTTTGGGATAGTTGACGATAAAGATGGGAAGGTCGTGTCCTTCGACGAGCAGGGCCTCGTCTTCCGCACCCAGATCCTCGCCCCATTTAACCGCACTGCCCTTTTTCTGCAGGATCTTCACGGCATCGCCGTAATCGATGCGCGGGAACGCGGGCTTGATGGTCTCGAGCTTGGAAACGTCGCGCTCGAGCTCCGCGAGCTCTGGTCCTCGCCGGTCCAGGCACCGCGCCACGATATACGACACGAACTCTTCCTGCAGCCGCATGTTGTCGTTCGAGTCGTTGAACGCGACCTCGGGCTCAACCATCCAGAACTCGGTCAGGTGTCGGCGCGTCTTGGATTTCTCGGCTCGGAACGTAGGGCCGAAGCAGTAGATCCTGCCGAGCGCGGCCGCCGCCGCTTCGCCGTAAAGCTGGCCGGTCTGGGCCAGGAAAGCCGTTCCTTCGTCGAAATACTCGGTCGCAAAGAGTCCGCTGCGCTCGCCGATCGCGGCGGTGAGAATAGGCGTGTCGACGAGAGTAAAGTCACGCTCGTAAAAGAAATCCCGTATCGCCTGCTCCACTTCGTGGCGTACGCGCGCGATCGCCCGCTGCCGGGGAGTGCGAAGCCAGAAGTGTCGATTGTCGAGCAGGAAGTCGATCCCGTGCTCTTTAGGCTGAATCGGGTAGTCGATCGGGCTGAAGCCGAGTATCGTCAGCTGCTTGACGCCCAGCTCGTAACCGCCGGGAGAGCGTGCATCGGGACGCGCCTCACCTTCCACCTCGATGGACGTTTCCTGAGTGAGGCGGCCGAATGCATCCCAGGTTTCCGCGGGAACGGCGTTCTTGACAAGCACGGCCTGCAGCAGACCGCTTCCGTCACGCATCACCACGAACGCCACCTTGCCCGACGACCGCACGTGATTCACCCACCCGCGGACGCGCACTGCTTCACCCGCGTGTGACGGGAGCTCTGATATTCGCGCGTATCGGGGCGTCAACGCGGGCCGGTGAGCCTGTAGATCAGGATCGCGGCGCGTTCCGTCGATGGGACGAGTGACTTGAGATTTACGCGCTCTTCCCGGCTGTGAGAGCTCGCGTAGTTGAGCAGCGCGATCTGCTCCGCTTCGTGACTCTTCACGAATTCTCTGATTCTCTCCTCGACCCGGGAAAGTCGAAGGGATCCGGATTGAGCATCAGCGGAAAAGGGGAGCAGCAGCGCAGCTACGAGCGTGATCGCGACACGCAGCATGTCACGCCGGGCAGAAACGTTCGGTATGATTCTCATATCGCCTGAGAGTACCACTTCGCCAAGGTTCCGTCTACCTCGGAGCGACGGTATCTTACGCACTTGCCACGCGAAGATTGTCACACCGAAGACCGATGTGCGTTGAACTGGAGCACCCGCTGACATGACACTCCGCGCCCGTCTCGGCTGGGGACTCTTCGCGATCGTCTTGGTGCTCCTCATCCCGCTGCTGATTTCGCTCAGGTCGCTGGAGCAGCTGTACGACACCAGCCGAGTCCTTCGCGATAGGGAATTCGCCGCCTCACTGCTGTTGGGATCATTCCGCGAGCGCACGGACGACACGCGCCGCGCAGAGGACGCGCTGCTCTTTATACACGATCAGCGGAGCGCGGAGCGGATGCAGCGCCAGATCGATGGCCTCGTCGCTCTCACCGACTCACTTGAGCAGTACAACCTCGACTTGTCCGCGACACAAATCCGTGCCTCGCTGGATTCCCTGCGGGCGGCTGCCCGCGACGAATACGAGCAGGCCGCGGCCGGCCGCGGAACTGTGGCCGAGCTGATTTCCGCTCGGCGGACGCGGCCGGCCATCGCCGCAGTCGACAGCGCCCTCGGCGCGAGCGCAACAACGCTGCGGAATCGTACCCGCCAGGTCGTCGCGGATGCGACTGCAGCCACTCTCAACGCGGAAAGGCTGGTCACATTTGCCCTCGTCGTTGCGCTCTTCCTCGCTGTCATCATCGCCGTCCGGCTCACGCGGTTCATCAGCCGGCCGGTACAGCTGCTGGAAGAGGGAATGCAGGCCGTAGCCGATGGAGACCTGACTCACGAGCTGGGATTGTCACCTGATCGAGGCGATGAATTCGGACGCCTGGCCGCCAGCTACCGGACCATGGCAATGCAGCTCTCCGAGTTGGAGCGGCTTCGCGCCGAGTTCGTGGGTGTGGCTTCGCACGAGCTCAAAACTCCAATCAACGTTATCATCGGCTACTTGGAGCTGCTCCAGGAAGGGATCTATGGCGAGCTTTCCCCAAAGCAGCGCGAGATCCTGGCTACGCTGACCAAACAAGCAAATACGTTGACGCGACTGGTAAAACGCCTGCTCGATATCAGCCGTTTCGAAGCGAGCGGAGGCAAGCTCGACGTCAGACGCGTGGACCTGCGGAGGCTCCTGAGGACGCTGGTGGACTCGTTCTCGGTGCTCGCCATGCAGCGCGAGATCGTATTCAGCGTAAATCACGGGGACGGGCTGCCGCCGTCGGTGATGTGGGACGAGGACCGGATCAACGAAGTGTTGGGAAACCTCATCTCCAACGCGTTCAAGTTCACCGAGCGTGGCGGCAAGGTGTCTATATCTGCAAAGCCCGATGATGGACGGGTCTCGATTATTGTTAAAGACTCGGGCGCCGGCATCTCCGCGGATCAGCTACCCAACATCTTCGACAAGTTCTTCCAGGCCAACAATCAGGCACAGGCGGCGGCCAAGGGAACCGGCTTAGGCCTGGCGATTGCGAAAGAAATTGTCGAAGCGCACGGCGGGCACGTAACGGTCGAAAGCCAGGTAGGCGTTGGTACCACGTTCGTCGTCACCCTTCCGACCGATCCTCCGGTGGGGAGGCGCAAGCGCGAACCAGCAACGGAGAACAAGGAACCAGCATGAGGATTTTTTTACCAGCGCTACTGCTGCTGAGCGCCGGTTGCGCTGAGCTGCCGCGCCTCGAGCCAAGCCTGAGCGAGCGGGACTGGAACATCGCTCTCGCGGAGACCCGCCGGAACGTCGACGCGGGAAACTATTACGCGGCCGACCGGATACTTGCCGAGTTCGCCCGCCGTCATCCAGACACCCGCGAGGCCCGGGAAACCGCGTTCTGGCGCGCCGCCTATCTCGTCGATCCCGCCAACCCCCTTGGCTCGCTGGAAATCGGCATAGCCGCCCTCGACGCGTACCTCGCGAGCGAGCCGCAGGGCTGGTATCGGGACGCGGCGGAGGTCTTGAGACACACGGCTGCGGGCGCTCATGCGCTGGCTATTGGCGCACGGACCGGTTGGGCACCCGACACGGTCGTCCTGGTCGCTGCACCGGACTCCGCACCGCCTCCCCGGAGAAGCAGGGACGAAGAGATCGCCGCGCTGCGCGACCAGCTGGCTCGCAGCAATGCCGAGCTGGCCAAGGCGAACGCCGAGCTGGACCGCATCAAGAAAAGGCTGGCGAACCCGAGCCCTTGAGGCTTCGCTCAGCCTACGCGGAACAGCTCCATCGCCCGGGCGTATCGGCTCGAAATCACGCGCCGAATGCCTTCATTTTCTTTGGCAGTCAGCTCCGGGTCGCGCACCAGTAACAGCTCGGCCGCGTGTCTGGCTTTGACATTGAGCTCTTCGTCGCGCACGGGGTCCGCGATTCTGAACGTCGCCGCGCCGCTCTGCTCTTCGCCGAACAGGTTCCCCATTCCGCGCAGGCGCAGATCGGCGCGGGCGATCTCGAACCCGTCGTCAGTGTTTACAAAAACATCGAGACGCGCGGCAGCCTCGTCGCCGACGTCGCCCAGCAGAATGCAGTAGGACGCTTCCGCGCCTCGCCCCACGCGCCCCCTCAACTGATGGAGCTGAGATAGACCGAATCGCTCCGGATGCTCGACCAGCATCACGGTCGCATTTGCGACGTCGATTCCGACTTCGATGACAGTCGTCGACACCAGAATCTCGATTTTTCCGTCCCGGAACGCGCGCATGATCCTTTCCCGCTCGTCCGCGGGCACTCGGCCGTGGATTAGCGCCACGGCGCGTCCGGCGAAAGGTCCCGCGGACAGCTGTTCATACATCGTGGTCGCCGCTTTGAGGTCTGTCTTCTCCGATTCCTCGATGACCGGATACACCACATATGCCTGGCGTCCTTTCTCGGTTTCGCGCGCGACGAACTGCAGCACCCTCTCGCGCCCGGATTCCGGTCGCATCACCGTGGTCACCGGTTGCCTGCCCGCGGGGCGTTCGTCCAGCGTGCTCACGTCCAGGTCGCCGTACAGCGTCAACGCCAATGAGCGCGGGATCGGTGTAGCGCTCATCAGCAATACATCAGGTGATTCACCCTTCGCCGAGATCGCCGCGCGCTGCTCGACACCGAAGCGATGCTGCTCATCGATGGTAACGAAGCCCAGCCGACTGAAGATCGCCGCGTCCTGAACAAGTGCGTGCGTCCCCACCGCGATCAACGGCTCGGCGGATGCCAATCGCGCCGCCGCCAGTTTTCGCGCTTTCGCGCTGAGACTTCCGGTGAGGAGAACCGGCTCGATTCCCAGGGGCTCGAGCAGGCTGACGAAAGTGCGCGCGTGTTGCTCGGCGAGCAGCTCGGTCGGCGCCATGATTGCCGCCTGGTAGCCGTTCTCCATCGCGAGCAGCGCGGCGAACAGGGCGACGATGGTCTTCCCGCTGCCGACGTCGCCCTGCAGCAGTCGATGCATTTTCCGGTCGCTGCACATGTCGGCGATGATCTCGCGCACGGCTGTCGTCTGTGCGTTGGTGAGCGTGAAGGGAAGAGCGGCTTTGAGCGCTGTCGTGAGCTGGCGCTTGTTGCTGAACGAAATCCCCCTCCGGCGCTCCCGGACCACCGCATTCGCGCGGCGATGCAGAAGATGAACGAAAAAAAACTCCTCGAACGCGAGCCGTGATCGCCCGCTCGTGCCCTCACCGATCGATTGTGGCCGGTGCACCATCCGCAGTGCATCACGCAGCGACGGAACGCCGGCAAGGCTCAGCACATCGGCCGGCAGATATTCCTTGACCAGCGGCAGCAATGCATCCAGGTGCGCGTCGATGATGCCGCGGATGACCTTGAAGGAGAGTCCCTCCGTGGCCGGATAGACCGCCAGCACCCTCCCGCCCTTGACGCCTTCGTCGTCCTTTCCGAGATGGATGTGTTCGCGCGGCTGCAGCTGGCGGCCATGGAAAAAGCGAACGGTCCCGGTGAGCAGCATGATGTCGCCTTTCTCGATGCTGCGATCGAGAAAGGGCTGTCCCGGCCACGACGCCTCTATCAAGCCGGTGTCGTCCTTGAGAACGGCCTGGAAGATCCGCAGGCCTTTGCGAGTGGGAATGATACCCTTCGAGATCACGCGGCCGATGATGGTGCCGTCCATCCCCGTCTCCAGAGATGCGATCGGCGTGACCGTGCTGGCGTCCTCGTAACGGTGCGGGATGTGGAACAGAAGATCGCGCGCAATCACGATGCCGAGGCGCCTCAGGGAACCCGCGCGTGCCGGTCCAACGCCCTTGAGATAGTTGACCGGCGTGTCGAGATAAACCTTCCCCGCGCGGCCTCCCTTCGTCGAGTCCATTACTCCTCGAGTACCTCGCGCGCGAAGGCGGCAGGACTGAAGGCAACCAGGTCGCGAGCCTTTTCTCCCACGCCGACGAATTTCACCGGGACGTCGATGGCTTCGTGGACCGCCAGCACGATTCCACCTTTGGCGGTCCCATCGAGCTTCGTCACCACGAGTCCGGTGATCGGGATCGCCGCGGCGAAGATTTTCGCTTGCGCCACCGCGTTCTGGCCGATAGTGCCATCGAGCACGAGGAGAGTTTCGTGCGGAGCTCCAGCGAGCCGCTTGCCAATGACCCTATTGATCTTCTTCACTTCGTCCATGAGCGAGTCACTGGTGTGAAGCCGTCCAGCGGTGTCGACTACGACGACATCTCGCCCGCGCGCGATCCCAGCATCGACTGCGTCGAACGCTACAGATGCCGGATCAGTCCCGGCCGTACCCCCGACGAAATCCGAGCCCGCGCGGTCTGCCCAGACGCGCAGCTGGTCGATCGCACCGGCGCGAAACGTATCGGCGGCGCCGACGAGGACCGTCATCTTCTGCTTTGAGAGGAGGGCGGAAAGCTTGCCGATGAACGTAGTTTTTCCTGCGCCGTTGACGCCGACGACGAGAACGACAGTGGGCGGAGCCTCCGCCCGGACAATCCGGGGATCGCTGTTACCAGACCGCAGCGAGCTCTCGATCGCCGTTCTGAGTGCGGATTGAAACTGGTCCTCCGTCTTGATGAGCCCTCGCTTCGCCTGCAACTCCACCTCCGCTACGAGCCGCATCGTTGCGCCGACACCGAAGTCCGCCTCCAGCAGCACCTCTTCGAGCGTCTCCAGCGATCCCTGGATCGTGCCCGCGCGCGCGATGGCCCCGACATCGGTCAGCGCGACCTCCTTGATCCGGTGCCAGAGCGTGCGGGTAGGAACATCGCCCGCGCGTTTTACGATCCTGCCAGCCATTTCTCTCGGGGGGGTGGTTTAAGGGGAAGGCAAAAAAAACCCGGACCGTGAAGGTCCGGGTGGAAGATAAGTGCGACTGCTGAAGTGCGTGCTACTCGGCGTTGGCGGCGCGCGCCTGATTCAAGCTCGCCAGCGTCTGGTTTCTCATCTTGTGAAAGAGAGGACGCTCGGCCGAGGGGATCGGATCTCCGCTGTTGTCGCGTAGCGCGAGTCTCGGATCATGCTGCACTCCACGAACCAGGATCTCGAAGTGAAGGTGCGGGCCCGTCGCGTAGCCGGTCATGCCGACGTAGCCGATGGTCGCGCCCATTGCCACGCGCCTGCCGACGCGTGTGCCGGTGGCGAAGTTCCGCATGTGACCGTAACGGCTCACCATTCCATTCGCATGCCTGATGTCGACCGCGTTACCGTAGCCGCCCCGGCGTCCGGCGAAGATCACGACGCCGTCGCCGATGGCGCGGATCGGAGTCCCCGTTGGCGCGGAGTAGTCGGTGCCGGTGTGCTTGCGCCACGTACCGAAGATCGGGTGCCTGCGCCTGCCGAACATGCTGCTGATGCGGCGGAACGCCACTGGTGCCCGCAGGAACGCAGCCTGTAGTGATTTGCCGCTGGCATCGAAGTATTTCGGTCCGTCAGCGCGCGTATTGAACTGAATTGCTTCGAGCTCGTTGTTGTCGCCACGACTTAGAGCGAGACGAGCGCCGAGGATCTTGCTGACGATGATCGCGCCATTCGGCTTCTGGAGTCTCTCGACCAGGACGTGGAACTTGTCGCCCTGCGAGAGGTCGCGGCTCATATCCACGCGATACTCGAAGATGTCGGCGAGCGACCAGGCGAGCTTGTGCCTCGCCGACGGCGGGAGAACCCCGACGCCGCTCACGTTCAAAGCATTGTAAAGGCTGGAGTGGATGACGCCCGAAATGGCTAGGGTGTCGAGCAGTTCGGTGTTGGAAGCCTGGATCAGGAGCGGCCGAAGCTCGAAATCCACTTCGTCGAGCCCAGGACGGGTGACTGTCACCGGCTGGAGCACGAAAACAGACTTCTTTTCCAGGGCAGGAATAAACCAAATGGCGGCCACAGCAAGGGCCGCCACTACGGCATAACCGATGGCACTAATTTTTGCCTGCTTCAATCCATCTGTCTCCGAATAAATGTAGGAATCTCCATGTCGGAGAGGTCCTGTTCTGGAGACGATTTATCCCTCTCCGGAGTCACCGGAATTGGGGTCGGCGGATTGCGCCGTGCAATCTCTCCCAGGGTGGCGCGGCCGACACCGTTCGAGCGGGGCGGACGAAGTGGAATCACTGCCGATCCCCTGCTCACCGGCACCGCCGGAGCCGGCATTACGGAGACCGGAACCGAAACCGACTGCGAGCCGGGCCGGTCGAAGCCAGTGGCGATCACGGTGACGCGAATCTCGCCCTGCATTGCCGGCTCGTGAACGGCGCCGAAGATGATCTCGGCCTCTTCGCCGACGGCGTCGTGAATGATCTCGTTGATCTGGTGGACTTCGCCGAGGGTGAGATCGGCGCCGCCGGTGATGTTCACCAGCACGCCGGTAGCGCCCGAGACTGAAACGTTGTCGAGGAGTGGGCTGGCGATCGCCTGCTGCGCGGCCTCGATCGCGCGATTCTCACCGCGCCCGATGCCGGTGCCCATTAGGGCGGAGCCGCCTTCCTGCATGACCGTACGCACGTCGGCAAAATCGACGTTCACGAGTCCGGTGACGCTGATCAGCGACGAGATGCCCTGAGTCGCGTGGAGAAGGACTTCGTCGGCTTTCTTGAGCGCATCCTGGAACGGAATTCCCTTGCCCACCACGGCGAGCAGGCGCTCGTTCGGGACGACGATCATTGTGTCGACATTCTTCCGCATTTCGGCGATGCCAAGCTCCGCCTGACGCATGCGCTTGCGGCCTTCGAACAGGAATGGCTTGGTGACGATGCCGACCGTCAGTGCGCCTGCCGCCCGGGCGAGCTCACAGAGCACGGGCGCTGCGCCAGTTCCCGTTCCGCCACCCATGCCGCAGGTCACGAAGACTAGGTCGGCGTTGTGCATTGCGCGCGCGACTTCTTCCCTGTTCTCGTCGATCGCCTGCCTGCCGATCTCTGGGCGGGCGCCGGCTCCGAGCCCACGGGTCAGCTTCTTTCCGATCTGGATCTTTACGTCCGACTTGGAATTGAGGAGGGCTTGGGCGTCCGTATTGACCGAGATGAATTCCACCCCTTCGAGGTGCTCTTCGATCATGCGATTGACGGCGTTTCCGCCCCCGCCACCGACGCCCACGACCTTCATGCGGGCGAGCTGTGACTGGTTTTCCTCGAATTCGAATATCATCGGGTTGGGAAACTCCGGTACCGCGTGATTTGTGGAAAAAATCTGGGGCTAGTATACGGCCGTTAGTCGATTCGTACCATAGGCAAAGACGACCCGAGGTCAAAAAAAGTACAACGTCTGTCAAGCCAGTTATCCACACAGCGGTCCGGCGCCTCTGATTTTTGATTTTCTCGGGGGTGGGAGTCGTGCGGGCAAGCAAGCATCGCCGCCGCAGGCCGCTATACGCTCAGCCGCGGCTAAAAGAAATCTTCGAGCCAGGTTTTGACTTTGCGGGCTACGCGCTCGACACCCGCGCCCGTGAGTGCGCGGTGCTTGCTCGTTGTCGTGAAACCCGCCGCGGTGCGATTGGCTCCGTAGAGCGCGAGTCCCACGACTGTCGCGTAGCGCGGGGCATCGACCGAGTCGCTCAGTCCGCCGACACTGTCCGAAGGCGACCCGATCCTGACACCGGTGCCGAAGACATCGGCCGCCAGCTCCGCTACTCCCTGCATCGCCGCGGCACCGCCGGTGACTACGACTCCGCCCCGAAGGCGCTGCGCATAGCCGGCGCGCTCGATCTCGCCTTGCACGAGATAGAAGATCTCGTCCATGCGCTGGTGGATGATGTGGGCCAGAACTTCGCGCGGCACGTGCCGCTCGCCCTGGGCCACCGTGCTCGGCAGTGGAATAATGTCCTGCGGATTGACCAGCGGCTCGTAGGCGCAGCCGTATTTCTCCTTCAGCCGCTCGGCATCGGCCTGCGTCACGCCGATCCCCTGGACGATGTCGCTCGTGACGTTGTTGCCGCCATAGTTGATGGTGCCGAGGTGTCGAATCTTTCCCTCGTGGAAAACGGCGATGTCGGTCGTGCCCGCGCCCATCTCCACCAGTGCGACGCCCAGCTCCTTCTCGTCTTCCGTCAGCACGCTGAGCGAGCTGGCCAAAGGCTCGAGGACGAGCTCACGCACGCGATATCCTGCTCTCTCCACCGATTTGCGAAGGTTCATCGCCGGCGAGCTGCCTATCGTCACCAGGTACATCTCGGTTTCGAGGCGCGTGCCGATCATTCCGATCGGGTCGCGAATTCCCTGATTCTTGTCGACCGAATATTCCTGCGGAATCGCGTGCAGCAGCTCGCGGTCCTGCGGCACCGGCTGCGCGCGCGCGACGTCGTTGGCGCGATCGACATCCGCTTTGGAGATCTCTTCCCCGTTGACGGCGACGATGCCTTTGCTCGTCATCGCGCGGACGTGCTCGCCGGCGATGCCGGCGTAGATCGTATCTATCTTGGTACCAGCCATCCGCTCGGCGTCTTCGACCGCCTTCTTGATGGAGCGCGTGGTCTCCTCGATGTCGGAGACGACCCCACGCCTCAATCCGGTCGTGCGCGCCTGGCCAACGCCGAGAATCCGGAGCGTGGGCAGGCCACGGCCGTCGCCAGTTGCTTCGGCGATCACGGCGGTGGTCTTTGCCGAACCGATGTCCAGACCAGCGATGATTCGTTCGGGGTTCATTGCAGCCTTGCGATCACCTGATCGCGATAACGTAAGTCGAGCTCTTCCGCATGCGCTTGCCGCCGCGCGAGATCGCTCTCGACCGGAAAGATATCGGCAAGCCGTACGACTGACAGTCCCGTAAGAGCCAGCACGCGCAGCACTTTCGGCTGCTGCGGGGCGCCATCGCCGGAGGGGGCGCCGATTTCGGCGGGGCTGCGCGACAGCGTCAGCTCGATTTCTCCCCTTCCGGTGCGGCGCGCTTGCTCGAGGCGTGCGAACAGTCGCGGCTCAGCGCTTCGGATAGCTCCAACGAGCTTAAGAAGAATTGGATCGTTAGTCGCAACAACCGGCAGGTCGACAGCCTGACGCGCTGGATCGATTGGCAGCTGCCTTCCCAGCGAATCGAACGGCAACAATCCCTTTGCAGTGGACACGAGAGCGACGGGCAGATTCTCCTCGATCGTGACCACCAGCGTTCCCGGCATTTTTCGCCCGATCGCGACCGATGAAATCTGCGGATGCGCTCTCATTCTTCGACGCAGCGGCTCGAAGTCATCCCAGAGCGAAGCCAGCGTATCGACTTGCAGCCGCGCGACAATTTCATCGGGACGCAGATGTTGCGCGCCCCGGACTTCGACGGCTCGCACTCGAAAGAAAGCCATCTTCCTGGCGCCCGCGCGCGTACCCCACGCCGCGGCCATGAGAATACCCACCAGCAGGAGTCCTCCGAGCACGAGCCATCCTGGCTTGCGCGCTCTCGGGCTCATGTCTGGCGCGACAGAATTGCCTTGAGCTCGGCGCCTGTCCTGGTGATGTCCCCTGCTCCGATTGTGATCACGACATCTCCTTCTCTGACACGCTCGGCGAGCGCATCGGCCAAGCCGGAACGGGGTCCCTGCCAGTCTACGGTTCGTCCCGCGGCAACGAGTGACCCGGCGATGAGCTCGGACGTGATGCCGGGTATCGGCTGCTCGCGAGCGGGATAAATCTCCGCGAGCAGAATAATGTCGGCCGCCGCGAGTGCATCGGCGAACGCCTTGCTGAAGTCACGAGTGCGAGTGAAGAGATGCGGCTGAAACGCCGCCACGATTCTCCGTCCCGGGTATGAGGCTCGGGCGGCCTGGAGGGTCGCGGCGATCTCGGTCGGATGATGCGCGTAATCGTCGACGATGGTTATCCCACCGACATCGCAGAGATACTGGAATCTCCGCTCGACCCCGCCGAACTCACTCAGGCCTGGGCTCATCGCGTCGAGAGTTGCTCCCAGGGCGAGCCCGGTACCGATTGCCGCTAGCGCATTCTGGACGTTGTGCGAACCGGGCACGCGCAACGTTACAGCCCCAAGCTCGCGGCCGTCGTAGAAAACCGAGAACGAAGTGAAGTGTCCCGACGGCTTGATGTCGCGCGCCACCAGCCGCGCATCGGCCGATGTGAGCCCGTAGCGTATAACCTCGGCGCTTGCGGGCAGAGAAAGACTTCGCGCACCCGCGTCGTCGGCACACAGCACTATCACCGGAACGGAGCTGACCCACCGGGAAAACGTATCGCGGATATCGTCGAGGTCGCGGTAGATGTCGAGATGATCGGCTTCGATGTTGGTCACGACGGCAACGGTCGGCGCGAGCGTAAGGAAGGAGCGGTCGTACTCATCCGCCTCCACGACGAATAGCTCGTCGGATTCGTAGCGGAGGTTCCCGCCCCAGCTCGACACGCGTCCACCGGCCAGGCCGGTCGGCTTGAGTCCCGCCGCCGCGAGCGCCGATGTCGTCATCACGGTAGTAGTCGTCTTTCCATGAGTACCGGCGATTCCCACCAGGCGCGAGTCCGACACGGCCCTGCCCAACGCTTCCGCTCTTCGCGTGACTGGAATTCCCAGAGCTTGCGCGCGCACCAGCTCCGGATGTTGCCTCGACATCGCCGAGGTGACGACGACCTCCCGGACTCCGAAAAGGTGGATGGGATCATGACCGGTCTCGACGTGAATTCCGAGGGCCTCGAGATCCTCCGTCGCGCCGGGGTTGGCGTCACAGCCTGTGACGCGCACCCCTCGTCGCGCGAGTAGCTCCGCCAGCGCTCTCATGCCCGCGCCAGCGATGCCCACGAAGTGGATGGGGCGGTCGTCCGAGCTATCTATCAGTGAGGCCAATGAGACCCAGGATGTGTCGCGCAATATCGGCCGCCGCATTCGGGCGAGCTCTCTCCAGCGCCTTGCGCTTCATCGTGTCGAGCGTGTTCGGCTGATCGACGAGGGCGCCGATTGTCTTCGCAAGAGTATCTCGGGAGAGGCCCGCCTGAGGGATCACCTTTGCCGCGCCGGCGCGTTCCAGCGCCTTGGCGTTTGCCGTTTGATGGTCAGCCGCCGCCGTCGGCAGCGGCACCACAATGGCGGGAATTCCCCAGGCACACAGCTCCGCGGTAGCCATCGCTCCCGCTCTGGAGAGAGCGAAATCGGAAGCTCGATATGCTTCAGAGATCGGCGCGATATACGACCGTACTTTTACCTGCGCATCTTCCAGGCGCGAATACTTCTCGTAGTTGCCGCGCCCCGTCGCCCAGATCACAGACAGGTCGCGCGGAAGCCCCGATCGCACCCAGTCGGCAACAGCCCCGTTCACTGCCTGAGAGCCCTGACTCCCTCCATACACGAGTAGAACCTTTCCGTCCGGCGGGAATCCCCATTTCGTTTTGGCAGAGCTCTTGTCGAAGGCATCGGCGGGCGGCGGCTCTATAGGATTTCCTGAATCGAGTACCTTGGTGCGCTTCGACGCCCACAGTCGCGACCGCCCTTCGGGAAAGCCAAGGTGGACCTGCGCGGCATAGCGGCTGAAGAATCTGGCCGTCAAACCGGGATAGGTGTTCTGCTCCTGCAGAACGATTGGAATTCCGTGATAAACCGCGTAACCGAGGGCAAGGCCGGCGGCATAGCCACCCGTCCCGACGACGCAAGCCGGTGGCTCACTCTCGACTTCTGCGCGGATGGAATGCCATGCGGTGAGCGCACCGCGCACGGTTTTCCAGTTTTCCCACGGACGGGACCGATAGAGCGGATGCAGATCGAGCAGCTCGAACGGGAAGCCTACTTGCGGCAACACTTCGCGCTCGATTCCACGCTCGGCGCCGATGAAAAAAGGTTCGACGCGGCGGTCCGCCTTGACCATTGCGCGCGCGATCGCCAGCCCGGGATAGAGATGGCCTCCGGTACCACCCCCCGCGAAGATGACCCTCATCGCGCTGGCAGCGCGCGCAGTGAGATCGGGTCGCTTGCCTGGTCGGGGAAAACTGTTTCGCGGGTGCTGCCAATATTGACGAGGATTCCGGTCATGAGCAGGGAGAGGACCAGGTTTGATCTCCCGTACGATATGAACGGGAGAGTCAGGCCTGTGGTCGGCAGGAGTCCGGTTGCGACGCCTATATGAAGATACGCGGTTAGGACCACCGTGAACGTGAGCCCGACGGCTACCAGCTGCAGGAACGGAGTCCTTGCCTTCCGCGAGATGCGAAAGCCGAGGATCCCGTAAAGGGCAAACGCGATTACCAGTAGCAGAAGACCCACAAAACCCCATTCCTCGCCGATGTGGCCGGCAATGAAGTCGTCATAGCCAAACGGGAGAAATCCGTATTGCTGCCGTCCCTGTCCGAATCCCACTCCGAAAATGTTTCCCGAGCCGACGGCGATGAGTGACTGGCGAAGCTGATAGCTCACCTGCTCCGGTGCGGCTCCCGGATCGAAGAACGCGCTCATGCGGAGCAACAGGTAGTTGAGTCTCTCCACTTTGACGTAGAGGAGTGGTATGAGCATGACGCCCAGCGCAACGAAGTGGCCGATCCGGACGCCCTGCGCGAACAGGACGATGCCCATGATCAGTGTGAACATCATCGCCGCCGACACGTCCGGCTCGAGCATCACCAGCAGGTCGAGTGCGCCGATCACAACCAGAAACGGAAGCAGACCTTTGGTGAGACGGCGCATCGCTTCGCCTTTCTTCACGACAAGCATTGACGTCCAGAGAATCACGGCGAGCTTGGCGAGCTCCGACGGCTGCACGGAGGTGCCGATCAGATAGCGTCTCGACCCATGGACTCGGGGAGCAATGCCTTCCGTGAAAGGAAGGATGACGATGACGAGGAGCACCAGCGAAGCGATCATGATCGGCCACGCCCATTTCTCCCACTTCTCCGCATCGAGCTTCGCGGCGACGGCGAAGATCGCGACCCCGAGACCGACCCCGATCAGCTGCCTGGACAAAAGGTGCGCGTGGCTCAATCCCGCCTGCATCCCCACTATCGCGCTCGCGCTGTATACAGTCGCAATGCCGAAGGCGACGAGCATGCCGGTTAAAATGACCAGCGCGCGCGCCTCGATGCCCATATGCCATTTCTGCCTCACCGCGTACGCGTCCACTTAGCGGCGCCCCGAAGCAAGAGCGCGGAACCGTTCTCCCCGCTCCTCGTAGTTGGTGAACATGTCATAGCTGGAGCAGGCCGGCGAAAGCAGAATGGCGTCTCCAGCCCGCGCGCTAGCCCGCGCCGCGTCGATCACGGCGGCGAAGTCGTCGTCCAGTCGTTCAATCTCCACGCTGCCAGTGAGGTCTCGCTCGATTAACGGCGCTGCCTCTCCGTACACGATCACTTTTTTCACTTTCCGCCGGATCCCTTCCTCGAGGGGTGCGTAGGGCTCACCCTTGTGCCTTCCTCCGAGCAGGAGGACGGTTGGCCGCTCCATTCCGTCAATCGCCACCATTGCGGAGCTGACGTTCGTAGCCTTCGAGTCGTTGATCCACTGCACGCCCGCGAACTCTCCGACCAGCTCGAGCCGGTGCGGCAGGGGGCGAAAAGTCCGAAGCGCATCGGCAATGGACTTTCGCGCCTCCGCTGTTTGGTGTGCCGGCGCGGCGACCGCAACCGCAAGCGCAGCCGCGAGCGCATTGGCGACGTTGTGCTTCCCGAGCAAGGGAAGCTCCTTTCTGTCGAGCAAGCTTTCGCCCAGCAACATCAGCCGGTCAGTCGAAGAATCGTAGAAGGCGTCAGTTTCGGCCTCGACCGAGAAACGGTGTTGCTCACCGGCAACCTCGGTAACCATGTTTCGCACGCCGTCGTCGTCCGCGTTCACCACCCACTTTGACTGGGGGTTGGCGCGAGCGAAAAGTTTCGCCTTGTCCGCGTAGTATTCTTCGACGCTCGAGTAGCGGTCCAGGTGGTCGGGACTCAGGTTGGTCAGGACGCCCACCAGCGGCTTCAGGCTCGGGGTGTCGTGCAACTGGAACGACGACATCTCGAGAGCGACCCACGACGGCTGCGGGTTGTGACTCGCCACCTCCGATAAAGCGGTGCCGATGTTCCCGGCCTCGGCGACATCGCTCGCGAGCTGACGAAGTATGTGCGCGATCAGCGCAGTGGTCGTCGTTTTTCCGTTGGTGCCTGTGACAGCAATGATCCTGGCGTCGGGAAGGAAGTGAAGCGCGACTTCCACCTCGCTGACGACCGGGATGCCGGTCACACGTGCCAGCTCGAGCGGACCAGCATTTGGGGGCACGCCTGGACTTACGACTACCAGTGAAGATCGGGCCAACCGATTGAAGTCGTGACCGCCAACCTGGGTGCCTATTCCCAGCGAGCGGAGCTCGGCGGCGCAACGGTGGAGCTTCTCGGACGCCGCTGCGTCTGAGGCGTAAACCTCGTAGCCGTTTTTTCTCAGCAGAGTCGCCACTGCTCGGCCGCTCCGGGCGAGGCCGATTACAGCGATCTCGCCCTTGTCACTGCCCGGCAGGTCCACCGCGGGAGTCATCGCAACTTGAGAGTGCTCAACGCAATGAAGGCGGCCAGTACTCCGAGAATCCAGAACCGGACGACAACCTGGGCTTCGTCCCATCCCTTGACCTCGAAATGGTGGTGCAGGGGGGCACGCTTGAAAACCCGATGCTCGCGCGCGTACTCGAGTCCATATCGTTGCTTTCGATACTTGAACACGAACCTCTGGAGAATTACCGACACCATCTCGGCGACGAACACCGCGCCGATCAGGACGAGCAGAAACTCGGACTTGAGCAGGACCGAAACGACTGCGAGTGCCCCGCCCAGCGCCAACGAACCCGTGTCGCCCATGAATACCTCGGCGGGATGCGTGTTGTACCAGAGAAATCCTATACATGCCCCCATGAGGGCCATGCAAAACACCGTCAGCTCGCCCGATCCGCGCAGATAGTACACCTGCAGGTATTCGCTCGCGTCGACGCGGCCGACGACGTACGCGTAGAACCCAAATGTGAGAGCGGCGATCGCAACCAACCCGGCGGCAAGACCATCGAGACCGTCAGTCATGTTGACCGCGTTGCTGGCCCCCGTCATCACGAAGGTGACGAACAACACGTATAGCCAGCCCAGGCCGGCGGTGAGCGGCACGATGAGGATGTATTTGTAGAATGGCAGTGTCGTCGAAGCCCCGGGCAGCGCCGAGAGAGGATGCTTCCACAGGTAGTAGCCGAGGGCGAAGCCGAGCGTCACCTGTCCGGCGAGCTTGTAACCCTCGACGAGGCCGGTGTTCTTTCTGCCGGCCAGCTTCTGTTTGAGCTTGAGGTAGTCGTCCCAGAAGCCGATTGCGCCCATCCACAGCATCGACACCATCGCCAGCAGCACATACTTGTTGTCGAGACGCGCCCACAAGAGCGTGCTGATGAGTGTTGCGCCGAGAATGATGAGACCGCCCATTGTCGGCGTTCTTCCCTTCTGCTGGTGCGCGTCGGGTGTTCCTTCCCGGATCACCTGATGAAGGCGCATCCGCTTCAGCCTTCTGATGATGATGGGGCCAACGATGAAGGTGATCAGGAGCGCGGTCACCGCGGCGCCAGCAGAGCGGAAGGATATGAACTGGAAGAGGCGAAGCCACCCGAAATTAGGCAAGTCCGTGAACGGAACGAGCAGGTAGTTCAGCACTAGGTAGTGGCCCAGGTGGTTAGATGTGGAACGAGGCGCTCCAGCTGCACGCCGCGGGATGCCTTGAGCAGAATTATAGCGTTTCGCTGAAGCCGGGCCTCGAGCTGGGGCCACAGGTCGTCGACATCAGACGCGGTGATCACCCGATTGGTCTCGCCCTGCCTTCGCGCCAATGGACCCGCGAACTCACCGATCCCGGCGACGATATCTGCTCCCGATCGTAGCGCCAGCTCGGCGATGTCCGCGTGGCATTGCGCTGACGCTGGTCCCAGCTCGCGCATCGTACCCAGCACGATCACACGCTGCCGGCCGGACCCCGTGCCATCGATCAAGCCGATTGCGGCGCGTGCTGACCCGGGGTTCGAGTTGTACGCGTCGTTGATGAGAGTGATGTCGCCCAGCTGCTCCCACGAGACGCGCATCTTCGGCTGTGGCATCGACGCTATCCCCTGCGCCACTCGCTCGTACGCCACTCCACACTCGCGCGCCACGGCAATCGCGAGCATCGCATTTCTCATGTTGTGCAAACCACGCAGCGGAGGTCGTATCGTGACGCCGCCGATTTCGATCTCGCCAAGCCCATCGCTGCCGATTTTCCAGCGATCCGGCTTGAAGTCAGCGTGATCGTCGAGCCCGGCGACGATGACTCGCTTCGCCTTGCCGCGCGCAGCCGCCGCGATCTCAGGCTGCGCGGACGGGGCGATGCCGACATCGACACCCTCGTACGCCGCTGCCTCCTCACGCAGGACGCCCGCCAGATCTCCCAATCCCTCGAGGTGCTCTTCGGCTATTGAAGTTACGAGCGCGATATCAGGCTCGGCGATCTCGCGCAGTATCGCGACCTCACCTGGCAGGCTCGTGCCGAGCTCGGCCACCGCAATCTCCGCTTCCGGGGGCAGCGAAAGAAGCGTAAGCGGGACTCCGACGCGATTGTTGAGATTTCCCGTGGTCGCATGGACAGTGAACGACCCGGTCAGCGCGGCACGCAACAGGTCTTTGGTGCTCGTCTTTCCATTGCTGCCCGCAACACCGATTAGCGTTTTCCCCCATGCCCCGCGCCAGTAGTGAGCGAGGTCGCCCAGCGCAACGAGTGTGTCGGGCACGACGTAAACGGGCACCCCGACGGAATCGAGAGCCGGCGGGCGCGAGACGACAAGCGCGGCCGCGCCACTGCTGGCGGCGGCCTCGAGATAATCGTGGCCATCGAAGCGCTCACCGCGCAGGGCGACGAACACTTCGCCCTTTCCGATCTTGCGCGTGTCGGTCGTGATCGAGGTGACCTGCGTCGTACCGCGCGGAGCCGAGCCGACAATTCCGCCACCCGCCTCCAATGCGGCGGCGATTCGATCGAGAGTCCAGAATCCCGCACTCATGCGTGCGCCCGCGTGATTTCCCTGACTATCTCTTTCTCGTCGAACGGATAGGAGACGGTGCCGCGAACCTGGTACGTCTCATGACCTTTGCCGGCCAACAGGACGATATCGTCGTCGCCGGCCATCTGGATCGCCCGCTCGATCGCGGCATGACGGTCGGTCACACGCTCATATCGCGCTGCGTGCATTCCCGCGACGACCTCGTCAATGATGCGGTCGGGATTTTCGGTGCGCGGGTTGTCGCTCGTCACGATCACGGAGTCTGCGCCCTTCTCGGCGATCTCACCCATGAGCGGGCGCTTTCCCCTATCTCGATCGCCGCCGCACCCGAACATCACGATCAGCTTGCCGCTCGTGAATGCGCGTGATGTGGCCAACGCCCGCTGGAGCGCATCGGGCGTGTGTGCGTAGTCGCGCAACACCGTCGGGCGGGTGGAGATGATCTCGAGTCTGCCCGGCACCTGGGGCACCGTTGCGAGGCGCGAAACAATGGCCGGAATGGAAATACCGACCGCGACCGCGGCTGCTGCCGCCGCCAACGCGTTCTCGACGTTGACGTCGCCGATGAGCGGAAGCCGGACCGCCGCCGATTCCCGGGCGGTGACCAGACGCCACTTGCTGCCATGCGGGGTGAATCCCACCTCTTCAGCGCGGACGTCGGCCGGTTTGTGAATCGCGAACGTCAGCGGCGCGCGGGACAGCGGGAGCGAATCCCATTCAGATGCATCCGCATTGACGATGACAGAGGCGTTGGGCCCCAGGTAGTCGAGGAGCCTCAATTTGGCCGCAAGGTAGGCTTTCATCGTGCCGTGATAGTCGAGATGGTCGCGCGTGAGGTTGGTGAACACAGCGGCGTTGAACTCGATGCCATCGATGCGTCGCTGGTCGAGACTGTGCGACGATACTTCCATCGCCACGGCACGGACACCGGTGTCGACGAGCGCGCGCAGGATCCGCTGCAGCTCTACGGGGCCCGGCGTGGTCAACCCTCCGCCACCGGGTAGAACATCACCGTCGCTTCCAATCAACACTCCAAGCGTGCCGATCGACGCCGATGTTCCCGATGAGCCATCGTCGAGGATGTGCCGCAGGATCGAGGTGGTGGTGGTCTTGCCGTTGGTTCCGGTAACCCCGATGAGGGTGAGCTTCTGCGCCGGATTTTGGAAAGCGGAAGCGGCGGCCAGCGCGGCCGCTTCTCTGCCCTTCTTCACTACCAGCGCCGGCAACCGCGTTCTGGTTGCGTCTTCCACTATCGCGCAGGACGCCCCGCGCGACGCGGCGTCGTCGAGGAAATCATGACCGTCGCTGGTCGAGCCGCGCACCGCGATGAAGAGGCCGCCGCGCTCGATGGTTCGGCTGTCATCCGATATTCCCGCCGCCTCCGAGGGGAGCGTTCCCCTCACATCCGTGAGGAGACCCCGAGCTGCGAGGGTCTCGCGTATGCGCTCCATGTTGATTCTCATCGGCGCGGCTGCCCCAGTTGCACGACTGATCCGGACGCGAGGACGGTCCCCGCAGATGGCCACGTGCTCATCGTGGGGGCACTCACAAGCCGCACCCGGAAGCCGGCCGAATGGAGCGTGAGCACTGCGGTCCGGAGCGTGAGCCCGCGTATATCGGGAACGACCCGCGAACCGAGCGCAACGGGTTTGCTGGTGACTCGCAGCGGCAGCTCGACGACATAGGAGCTGACCGGTTGCTGCTCGATGACGGCAGGCTCGCGGACTCTCGAAGCAGAGTCAGGCGGGGACTCACCATTCGCCACGAGCGCGGTTCTCGTCCCCGCGAATACCAGTCCTTCGCGATCGAGGGCCGCGTCGCGCGCCGCCAGCGCAGCGCGAAGTATGATTCGAGTCACTGGAGCAGCAATGTCGCCTCCCGCATAGTGCAAGCCTTTCGGGCTGTCCAGCTTCACGAGCACCACATACTGAGGATCATTGCCGGGAAACAATCCAACGAACGTCGCCGTGTAGTTACCCGGTGTATAACCGGCGTTCAGGGATGTGCGCCGTGCCGTGCCGCTCTTTCCCGCCACCGCGAAGGTTTCGAGATCCGCCTTGGTGGCAGTTCCCTCTTGCACCACTGCCAGCAGCATCTCTCGTATGGTGCGCGCGACTTCCCCTGACATCACCCGTCTCACCGGGCGCGGCTCGGCGCGATACAGCACCTCACCTTCGGGCGATCGGATCTCTTTCACCAGGTGGGGCTCGGGGAGCTCCCCACCGTTGGCGATTGCCGAGTATGCGGTCACGAGCTGGAGGGGCGTGACCGTCACCTCGTAGCCCATGAGAATCGAAGCCGGTGTCTGCCTTGACCAGAGCCCCGGCTCGCGCAGCGTGCCGGTCGCTTCGGCTGGGAGCGGCACGCCAGCGGTCATGCCGAATCCGAGATCACGAAAGGTGTCATACTTCTCACGCGGCGAGAGTCTCTGCCCGAACTGCACGATTCCCACGTTGCTCGAGAAGCGAATCACATCGGCGAGCGAAAGCTCCGGCGCCTTGTGCATGTCGGTGATCGTGCGTCCGTCGAGCTCGAGCTTCCCGTTGAAAGTGGGAATCACTTCTTCGGGGCGCGCGCGCCCACGGGCCAGAAGCGCCGCGGCGACGAACGGCTTGAGCGTGGATCCGGGCTCGAACGGTTCGGTGATCGCAGTGTTCGACACTGCGATCTTTCCAACTCGATTGGTGGCCATCGCGAGAATTTCTCCCGTGTGGGGATTCATCACGACGATGTCGCCACCGCTTGCGCGAAGACTATCGACCGCGACGGCCAGCTGCCGCTCGCAGATGTCCTGCAATCCACTGTTGATGGTGAGGGTGACGGTGGATCCGGGTCGGGTCGGATCAGGCCACGCATCGGGAGTATCGAGGGGCCGTCCGTCGCGGTTTCTGGCGAGCGTCACGCGTCCGGAATCGCCCCGCAACACTGAATCGAGGACGAGCTCGATTCCATCGAGCGGGGCGCCTTTGCCATCGAGCGCACCGACAATGCGGCGCACGCCACCGGCTGGTGTATACACCCGGCGCAGCACGGGCGTGAGATGAACCCCATTCACCTTGGTGAGAGAGGAAACCCGCGCCGAGCCGTGAAGCCCGGGCAGCTCCACCCATCGCCGCTTGCGCGCCATCGCCGAGCGTACGGGGCTGACGTCGAGCTGGGCGCGGCGAAGCGCCTTGAGCACGAAACCCGTGTCCCGTATTTCGGGAAGCGCGACCGCAACCTTGACCAGCTCGCGGCTCTCGACGAGCGGCTTTCCACTCGCATCGAGTATGTCGCCGCGCGGCGCGGAGGTCGTCGACGTGAAAAAGTGCTGGCGTTTTGCGCGCTCGGTCCATCGCTTTCCGTCCACGACCTGCACCTTCCCCGCGCGCACCACCAGCGCAAGGGCGAACAGGACGAGTGCGCCGTGTACGATCGAGACGCGGTTAGGGGCTGCCATCCTGACCCCGCCGCGGCAGTATCACCACCTGGTTGTCAGCGGGGATGCGCATCCCGAGCCGGTTCTCGACGATTTCCCCCAGGACACCGCGGCTCGACGCACCTCGAATCTCGCTTTCGAGCCGTACCCTCTCGCCCTCGAGGTAGGCCATACGCGAATCAAGTGCGGTCAGCTGCTCTGACTGCGCGATGCCGATCGTCCGGCGCCATACGATCGCCAGCGCGATGAGCACAAAACCCGCCAGCAGAAGTCCCACCAATGTTCGACCGCGCATGACTACGCTGCGCTGCGCCACGCGCGAAGGTGGGCGCTGCGAGAGCGAGGATTGAGGCGTGTCTCGTCAGGGCCGGCCGTGATAGCGCGCTTCGTGACGAACTCGCCCAGCGCTTTGCCGCGGCAAGTGCACTGCGGCTGCTTGGGCGGGCAGATGCACGCCTGGCTCCACTCCCGCATCGTATGCTTGACCATTCTGTCTTCTCCGGAATGATAGGAGATGACCGCCAGCAGTCCGCCCGGGTTGAGTCGATCGCGCAGTTCGGGGAGCGCGCGCGCCAGAGAGTCGAGCTCGTCGTTGACCGCGATGCGGACGGCCTGGAACAGTCGCGCGAATTCACTCGGACCCGTTCGCGCACCGAACGCGCCGCGGATCGCGCCGACCAAGTCGTCGCTCGTGCTCATCGCGCGCCGATCACGTCGGCGCACGATTTCACGGGCAAGGCGGGTCGCCCTTGGTTCGTCTCCATAGGCGCGAAAGATATGAGTCAGGCCGGCTTCATCCAACGTGTTCAGCAGCTCCGCAGCGGTGGTATGAGAGCGACGGTCCATCCTCATGTCGAGTAACGCACCAGGCCGGAACGAGAATCCCCGCTCGGCATCGTCGAGCTGGTGGGAAGACACTCCCAGATCGGCGAGTATCGCGTCGAATCGCCGATCCGATAGCTCGGAGATGGCGCTGATCTCCCCGAAATTGCCTGGCACAATGCGAAAGCGGCCGGACGCCTCATAGGACGCCAGCCGCTTTCTTGCTTCATCGATCGCCGCTTCGTCGCGGTCGATAGCCGTGACCGAAGCGCCGTTGGCGAGAAGGGCGGCGCTATGCCCTCCTCCGCCGAGCGTGCAATCCAGCACCTGCTCCGCGCCCGCGAACAACGCTACGATCTCTTCCACCAGAACCGGCGCGTGATAGGACGTGCCCCATCCGCCCGACCACTCTGTTGGTACCTTTTCGTCGATTTCCACCATCAAGAGTACCTCACGCAGTCAGGTTTTGCCGCCGGAACACCGCGCGATGCATGAATCGCTCGATGGTATGAGGTCGTTGCGGCTCTAGATTTTTAAGTTGGGTCTTTACGCGGCGGGGGTCTGGCTACAACCTTGAAAACGAATAGATGAAGCCTCGCGTAGAACGAGGGGACCGCCAGCAGAGGAGCATTACATGTGGCCTGTTATTCCCGCTTTGTTACTTTTGCTAGCCGCAATGCCCGCAGATGCGCAGCCGAATTGCAAGAAAGGAATCCCATGCGGTAACACCTGTATCTCTGCGACAAAAACATGCCGCATTGGAACACGCCCGGCTGATCCGAAGAAAGAGTCAGCTAGCGACTCCGGAAGGACAGAGTTGGACGCCTCAGATTCGGACCGAAAAGCTTTCTTACAGTGGCTAAGGGGTGAAACAACCCACGTGTCGATAGCGAGTGGTCCCTTCCTCGGAAGCGTCGACGGCAATATTTACTACTTGAGCAGTTGCGCCACCGTAACGAAGCTAAGCCTAGACGAGCGCATATACTTCAAGTCGGAGGAAGAAGCGGTCGCGAAGGGATATCGTCGGAGCCGCGCAAAAGGTTGCTGACTGGCTTTGATCAACCAGAAGCGCCTCAATGAATGCGGACCATTGTCAGAAGACGAGCCTTATCGACAGAACCGCTTCACATAATCGTTAACCGCCGGGCTGAACTGCGGAATGGCGGTGAGAAGTTGCGCCGCTTCATTAGGAAATTTTTGTCCACCAGCGGGGAGATTGGCCTGAGCGAGCGTGAACGAATCCCGAGCCGTGCGAGCTAGTTCACAACTCTTTCTGTCGGCGGCATCATTTGTAGCGCTCTGCCCCACGTAAAAAGCGCTAGCGCCAATTAAGAATTTTGCATCAGCGGAGGCCTCTAGCGAATCGGACATCGCCAAGAACCGGATCGCTCGCGTAAAGTCGTCTCGCGACTTGGATGCCTGGCCTGCTTTGAAAAACGCATTACCGCGCTGCAACGCCAATGCGGCAATAATGCTCTTGTTCACTCCATTGCGAGCGGCTTCCTGAAGCGTGCTCGCTACCGCATCGGTCTGACCAAGGTCACCTTGCGCCTGTATCAAAACCAGATATCCATTCTCAAGTTTGGGGTTTGCAGAGACCGCACGGCGCGCATACTCAGCTGCTCGCTGCAGTTTTGCAGTTCCTTCCTGAGTCTGTACGGTCCCCTGCTGAATCTGTCCCGCTGCGCGTAGGCTGTCGCCAGCGGCTCGCTGAGCTTGACCGGCCCTGAGGAGAGCGGTGGCACCGATTAACTGCACGTTCGGATCGTTCGGGAATTTGGCCGCGCCGCGAGCGGCCGCCTCAACGGCCTTTTCAGGCTGATTGAGACCAACATAGGCTCCTGCGAGGCGGCTGTAAAAGTCCGCTGTCGCCGCGGCCGTGTCGACGCGTATAAGCTCGTTGCCGACGTTGATTGCCCCCTGAAAATCCCTGGCGTTCAGATACACGATCCACGCCAGGCTCAACAGCTGCGGATCACCTGGATTGTTCTGTAGGAGGTCGCGCACCAGCGGTATTGCCCGTTGCGGCTGCCCCGCTTTTCCGAACTCGGTGACGACATCCTGAATCTGCCGAATGTTGGTCGGATCGGCGGCCGCCAGCGAGGCGAGCACATCCAGACCCTTTGGATCCGGAGGCTGCTTCGCCTGATAAAGCTCGACTAGCAGCCGGAGTGCAGTGATGTTGCGAGGATCGGCGCTGCGAATGCGCTCGGCGACGGCAATCGCGGAGTCTTCCATCTTTGCTCTGGCGTACGCCTGAGCGAGACAGGCCGCGGCGATGTTGGCGTTGGGATTCCGCTGTACCTCGGCACGCGCGGCCGCAATTGCGGCTTGGTACTGACCCTGTGACGAGTTGTTGTGGCACTGCTCCTCCGCAGGGATCTGACGGCGGGCGGCCTTGATCGCCTTGGCGACCTGGTTGGCCGCGTCGTCCAGCCTTGCCGACTGCACACTGGGGAGGACTTGCCCGCGAGTCATATCGCGCGTGAGAATCAGACGCGCGTCGATCTTGTATCCCGCCGCCGTCCTGGTGACGGTACCGTCCACGTACTGGGCGGCACGCACGAGCGTGGCGAGAGCTTTCGCATCGCTCGGTGCCAGGGCTTCCGTGGTAGAATAGCCTGAAGACTGAAGGCTGTTGTTGATGTCCGCCTTCGGCACCACGACCAGCTCGCGAACGTTGGTTTCTTTCGTCAGCCTGTCGCGAATCGCCTCGGCCGCCTGGACGCCGAGCGCCTTGTCGGCGCTTTGCAGCGTGGGAATCATCACACGCTCAGCCGGGGCCCTCTGCGCTTCTGCCAGCGACGCTCCGAGCATCACAGCGAGCACCGCTGCGCCGGCGACGCGGAGACCTGAACGAAGTTGAGTTGCCTTCAAGGGCGTAACCTCCAATGCGTTAATCAAATCATACCCCGACCCGGACGGTCGGGTCCCGACAACAGGTACATGAGCGAGGAGGGACTCGAACCCCCGACATCCTGCGTGTAAGGCAGGCGCTCTAACCAACTGAGCTACTCGCCCGGTGCAGAAACCGAGCCTGTCGGCTTACCCCAGAATGGCCAGCGGTATCAGAACGCAGTATCCCAGTATCAGCAGGATGGGGGCAAGCGTTTCGCCACCCCTCACGAGATCCGCGAAGCCAGCCAGCAGAACCACCGCGGCAATAACCCAGTACGTCCAGGACCGCCCGGTGCTTGCGCCAGCTCTCGCGCCGGAAGGTCCGTTAAAATCGCTTTTGGCCATAAGCAGCGTAGTGTAGGGCGCGCGGAAATGCGTGTCAACCCGAAGACCTCGGTCGGTCCCGCTCAGGAGGTGCGCCGGCCCTGCGTGTAATGAAGCTCTACCCACTCCCGATAGCTCCCATCCATTACACCGCGCCACCACGGCTCGTTCGCGATGTACCAGCGAATGGTCTTCGCGAGACCTGTGTCGAAGGATTCGGCGGGGCCGTACCCGGTTTCAAGAGTTGCCTTCATCGCGTCGATCGCGTATCGGCGGTCGTGTCCGGGCCGATCCTCGACGAAGGCAATCAGCTCCGCGGTGTCGCCCCCAAGCGCTGCCGGACACTTGGGGAATTGCTCGCGCGCTTTCTCGTCCTTGGCAAAGATCATGTTGAGCTGGCCGCAGATCCCGCGCACGACGTCGATGTTCTTGCGCTCCGAGTTGCCGCCGAGGTTGTAGGTCTCGCCCAGTCTTCCCTTCTCGAGAACCCGCTCGATTCCCCGGCAATGATCCCGCACGAAGAGCCAATCGCGCACCTGCAGACCATCGCCGTAGACGGGCAGCGGCTTCCCATCGAGAGCATTGACGATAGTGAGCGGAATCAGCTTCTCAGGAAAATGGTACGGGCCGTAGTTGTTGGAGCAGTTCGTCGTGGTGACCGGTAGCCCGTAGGTGTGGTGATAGGCCCTGACGAGGTGGTCGGAGCCCGCCTTTGATGCGGCGTACGGCGAGTTCGGAGCGTAGGCGGTGTCCTCAGTGAAGCCAGGCGCCGTGGGAGAGAGCGTGCCGTAGACCTCGTCAGTGGAGATGTGATGAAAGCGCGTTGGGCCCGCGGACCAATCCTCCGACCAGACGCTGCGGGCCGCCTTCAAAAGCTCATGCGTGCCGCGAATGTTGGTGTCAATGAAGGGATCGGGCCCATGGATCGAGCGGTCGACGTGGGTCTCGGCGGCGAAGTGGATCAAGGTATCGATGCCTTCGCGCTTCATGACGTCGCGCATCACCTCGCCGTTCCGGATGTCCGCCTTGATGAAGGTAAAGCGCGGATGATTCGCGACGGGCTCAAGGTTCGCGAGATTGCCGGCGTAAGTGAGCGCGTCGATTCCGATCACGGTATCGCCCGGGTGATGCTCTACCCAGTAGTGGACGAAGTTCGTGCCGATGAAGCCGGCCGCTCCAGTGACGAGCATTCTACGCATCGCGGACAAATCCTGAATTCATCGTTTGGCCGGTGGTTGGAGGGTTGTGGGCGCACAATGGCACTGCCGCGACTTCATCTTAAGCGGCACAGAGCCTTCCGATAAGCTGTGCCATATCGGAATTGGCCGATATGTAATCGGCGCCCGCGACTTCAAGCGCCGCGTGCGGCATACCATATATGATGGAGCTCTCGCGATCCTGAACGACTCCAAGCCCACCGGCGACCCTTATCCGCCGCAGGCCTTCTGCGCCATCGCGTCCCATCCCGGTGAGGACTATTCCGATTGCCGCCGCGCCGAAAGTCTCGGCGATGCTCGCAAACAGCGGATCAGCGGCGGGCCGCACTCCCCATACCGTCGGGGACGAATCGAGGCGTAGACTCGCTGCGCCGGGCGATCCGGTGAGCGTCATGTGGTGTCCACCCGGCGCGACGTACACGCGGTTCTCCAGAACCGTCTCGCCATCCACCCCTTCGCGAACCGCGAGCGGACTGAGTAAATCGAGGCGCTGGGCCAGGCTGCGCGTGAAGTCCCGCGGCATGTGTTGCACGATCAGAACTGCTGCGCCGAGATCGTCCGACAGCTGCGGAATGATCTCGCCCAAAGCGCGCGGGCCGCCCGTCGAGGAAGCGATGCCGACCACGCGTGTAGCCCTGACGGCGGATTTCCGCGTGGCGGTCGGCGCATCCAGAGCCCCGCTCGCACGCGCCGGCGTTTTCACTCCCGCGAGATTCATCGACAGGGCGGCCTTGAGCGCCGCCATCAGGTCTGCACGAACCGTGACCAGGTCGATGCTGATTGGTCCGGACGGCTTGCGCACGAACTCCACCGCCCCGCACTCGAGCGCGCGCAGCGTCATCTCGTTCCCCTTCTCCGACCCGGCGGCGCTCAACATCACCACCGGACGCGGCATCTCCGCCATTATCTGCACGAGAGTCTGCAGCCCGTCAAGCCGCGGCATCTCGATGTCGAGCGTGACGATGTCAGGACGCAAAGTGCGAATCTTGTCCAGCGCCTCCACGCCGTCGGCCGCAGACCCGATCACCTTGAACGCGCCATCCAGCTCCACCATTTCTGCGATGAGCTTTCGCATGAAGGCGCTGTCGTCGACGACGAGGACGGTGGGAATACGATCGGCCATGGACGGTTGCGGCCTCGACCCTAGAGCTTGCGGAAAACGCGCTCTCGCGCGTTCACAGGTGAGAAAAGCGACCGGGCACTGCCGAGCAGCGTCTCGACTTTTCCGAGAACGAGAAAGCCTCCTGGAGCGAGGGCACGGTGAAACTCCTGGAACAGAGCTTCCTGTGCATCGCGCTCGAAATAGATGATCACATTGCGGCAGAGGAGTAGGTGTACGCTCTCGAATGAGGAGGGCGTCTCGAGCAGATCGCTTCGCTCGAAGCTGACCAGGCCCTTCACCTCTGGTAGCATGGTGCGCTGCGTGCCGACGTGCGGAAAATATTCCTTCCGCAGCTCGGCCGGTGTATCGCCTAGCGCGGTTTCACCGTACATGGCCCGCTCCGCCTCACCAAGAGCTTCGCCGTCGATGTCCGTGCCGATGATGGAGACGCCATCGAGCCGTGCTGTGGTGCCGGTCGCCATCGCGTGGCGGTGCAGGAGAATCCCGATCGAGTACGGCTCTTCGCCTGAGGCGCACCCGGCGCTCCAGACGCGAAGCCTGGAGTGGGCGCGCTCCCACAACTGTGGAATCACCCGCTGCTCGACGACCGAATAGGTGTCCCAATTCCTGAAGAATTTGGTGACGTTGATGGTGAGCACACGCTGCAGCCGGTCGTACTCGTGCGGATCCGTATCGAGGACGCCGGCATAGTCGCCGTAAGTGAGCGCGGCCTTCGCGCGCATGCGGACGGCCACACGACGGCGGAGGCATTTGTCCTTGTAGCTCGAACAGCGGAATCCCCGGTCACGGGTGATCTTGTCCATCAGGGCGCGGAAATCCGCGTCGGTGGTGTCGGTCACGCGCGGCTCCGTCAGGAGCGGTTGGCGGACTGCGCGGTCTGCGCCCGCTGGGCAGCGGAAATTCCTTCCAGCGCTGCCGCGAGATTGCGCCGCAATTGGGGAAGCTCAGGGGCCACCGCTATCCCCTTCTCGGCGGTGGCGCGCGCCTGGTCGTAGTCGCCCCGCTCGATACACGCGGCGGCCAGGTTGTTGAGGAGGATCGGAGACTCGGGGTGAGACTCTGTCGCGGTGGAAAGCAGCAGCATCTCTCGCTCGGGGTCTCCCGCCAGCTTCGCCACTCGCGCGGCGTAGTGAAACCATACTGGGGGTGGCGCGGTCTTCGTCCAGAGACTCCTCGCCTCGCTGAGCGCGACCTTCGCGGCCTGAAGATCACCGGTCCGCAGCGCGACGATTGCCGCCTGGAGCTGAATCAGGGGCTGTGCCGATCCTCCCGCCGAGAGCGCACGCTCGATCACGAGCTTCGCCTTCTCGATCTGCCCGAGCCGTTCGTACGCAAGAGAAAGGTTGTGCAGCAGGGCGATCTTGCTCGGGGCATTGGGTGCCGCCGTCATGAACGCGTTCACCGCGGCTGCCCACTCGGCGCGGCGGAGTCCGATCAGGCCCAGATGAAATGAGGCAGTCGAATCCGGAACCTCTTCGATCAGGGCGCGAAACTCCCGATCCGCTTCGTCGTGCATCCCGGCGCGATAAAGCGCGCTCGCCAGCTCGCGCCGCTCCGAGGGAGTCGCATTGCGGGGCAGCGTCGGCGTCGTTCTCTTGCGACCCACTGGCAGCAGGAACGACGCGTTGAGCAATCCATAAAGCGCCTTGCCGACCTCGAATTCACCGAGTCCCGAGTCGCGGATTAGGGCGTTGATGTCACGGTGGCCGTCGATGAGAGGAAGAAGCGCTTCCTGCTCCGCCGTGAGCTTGTCGCGGTTCATCGTGAGACGCGGCCGGTCGACGCTGTAAACCAGATCGAAGCTCGGAATCTTCTTCTCGATGAGCGACCACTCGTCGACTCGGCGTGCGCCTTCGAGCAGCAGCGACTGAGGATCGACGGAAACGAGCTGCGCTCCTGCCTCGGGCTCCACGCCTGCCTCGAAGTTGAACGTTCCGCTCGTCCACGTGAACAGCGTGTAGACGGCGTTCTCGGTGTCGAGGGGACGGTTGACGATCGCCGCGTGGCAGATGCGTCCGCTCTCGAAGTAGATCGAGCCGAAGCTCTCGTGGAACGACAGGCCCAGACAGCCCGTCTTCTTCCCCATCGACAGGAGCTGCAAGACGTCCGGGAGGCTCGCCTCCTTGAGACTGCCTTTGATCGCCACTTAGAGTATTTCCTCGAGCATGCGATCAGCGATGTTATCCCAATCGAGGATCATCCCCGCTTCGGATGCCACAGGCGAGCGGGGGACTTTCCGCTCCGGTGTCGGCGAGCGCGGCGGCAACGCGGCATCGAGCGATTCCACGCGCTGCGAGATCTCCTGGCTTATGTCCGCCATGAAGTCGGCGAATTCAGCGCCTTCGTCGATTTCCTTCTTCTCGTCGGGAGCCATCGGCGCTATGCTTTCGCCGCCGGAGCGCTCAGACGCGCGAGCACGAGTGCGGCGATGCTGCGCAGCGACTCGAAAACGCCGCCGCCGTTGATTGCGTTCGCGGGGAAATACGGGACACCGCGAAAGTTCAGCTTCTCGTCGAGCTCCTCGATCGGGCTGATTTCGGCGGCCGGCAGATCGCGCTTATTGTACTGCATCACGAGTGGCATCATGCGGGGATCGTGACCGTCCTCGGCCAGATTCGCGTGCAGGTCCTGAAAGCTCTCGATGTTCTCGGCCAGCTGACGCGATTGGCTGTCGGCCACGAATACCACGCCGTCCACTCCCTGCAGCACGAGCCGTCTCGTCGCCGCGTAGTACACCTGGCCTGGAACGGTGTACAGCTGAAACCGCGTCGCGAATCCGGAGATGTTGCCGAGATCGAGCGGGAGGAAATCGAAAAAGAGCGTACGGTCCGTGTCGGTGGCGAGTGAGACCATCTTGCCCTTTCTATCTTCCGGCAGCTGCGAATAGATGTGCTTAAGGTTGGTCGTCTTCCCAGACCTGCCCGGACCGTAGTACACGATCTTGCAGGTGATTTCGCGGGTGCCGTAGTTGACGACTGACATTTCGCCCTCAGCCTATCGGGCCGAAGAGTGAGTCGAGGCTTCTGTTCAGCTCGCCCTCGAAGTCACCAGCCGGGAGCGGCTGCTGGTGGTGCGTCTCGGGCTTGAGCTTCTCCAGCGCTTTCTGGAACTCCGCGAAGTAGATCTCCACCATCCCGAGTGAGCTCTCGCTGTCGAACACACCCACGAACAGGAATTCCTGGTCGCCCGCCAGGCAGCGCGCCATGAACACCTGGCGGTCGCCGCCGGCATGGTGCATCTCGTAAAAAGGCTTGCCATACAGCTGACGTCCCAGCTCGCGCGACGACGCGTTGATCGCCGACGTGAGAGCGCAGATCGACATGACGTCGGCCGCCTTCGAGAATCCGAACTGGCCAATTGCCCTGCCGCTGGGGTGAAGAAGCACGCCCGAGATCAGCCGCGCGTCCTCCTTCAGCCGCTTTAGTGGCAATGCCACCCACGGCTCCACTACCGTCAGATGGTCGGTCATGACTTGTCCCGGGCAGCCTGCATCATGTCTAGTCTCACACGGCCAAGATTGGCCTCAGGGGTGACGATCGTGACGAGAACCACGTCATTGGCGCCGACGACGCAGATGTGCCCGCGCTCGGCTTCGAGTCGCATGAACGACGGCGTTCCCAGTCGCGCCGCATGCGACGCGCGGCTGACTTTCGAGTAAAGATAGGCCGCGAGCGCAGCGGTGTGCTTTCGGGTATCCGCGCCGCTCGCGGCTCCTCCCTTGAGCGGACTCATCTCGACGATGAGGCCGTCCCCCGCTCCGACGACCATTGCGGCGGCGACGCCGGGAAGGTGGGACAGCGTGGTTACGACTTCGGCCGGCACGCGCCTCACGCCCGTCCCTCCATCCAGTTGATCGCGAGAGCCACTGACCGCGTCAGCACTCGCCGCACCAGCCCGAGCGGCACGGTCGAGGAGGCCGCAAGCAGGACTACTGAATCCACGGCCGCCGGCGCAAGCGCGATGATGGCAGCATCTGTCTCGACGACGACCGCCGTCCAATTTCCTATCGACAGGTGCCTCATCGCGCGGGATACCTCGGTACTCACTCCACTGAGCGCCAACCCGATCTCACCCGCGATGTCGCGTCCGCGTGCGTCAATGTAGGTGCCCGCGAGTGGCGCACCCGTGCCGTCGAGCAGCAACGCCGTCTGCTGGGTATCGCCAATGGCGGGCGCGAAGAGGTTCCGCGCGGTCTCAGACATTTGCCGATGTGCCGTAAGGGGTCCCGATCCCGATCAGTCCCGTGCTCAGCATGCCGTAAACGATCTTCGCCACTTCGAATTCGGGAAGCACCAGCGCGCGCGCGATGTCGTGGAGATTCCGTTCGCCGTCGATCACTGTCAGAACTTCCCATTCCCGCGGCAGCAGGTCGATGAACGACTCGGGTCCGTCATCGAGCGGCGCCAGACTCGGCACGACCCGCGCGTCGGGAATCCGGTCCGCCATTCTCGACCATTCGTCGATGCGGCGCGCGCCTTCCATCAAGAGGGACTCGGTGCTCACGCGAACCGCAATGTCCTTCCGCATCGGGCGCGGCGGCTCCTCGGTAAACGAGAAGAATCCCTCCGACCACGACATCAGGTCGAAGACGACGGTCTCGATCTGCTGGCGCATGAAGCGGTCGATGTCGCGCGGCGTCACGATGCCGTGCGCGACGAGAATCTCACCAACCCTCCGTTTGTCGCCCGCGCGCTGCATCGCGGTCGCCCTGGCGAGGTCCGCTGCGGACGCCTTCCCCGATCTCTCCAGAATCGTTCCCAGGAGATGCGGGTTGCTCTTCATAGTCGCGGCAACGATCGTCCCCGCGTCGAAGTACACGCTTCCCTCGTTGCTGCGCTCGGGAGAGTGGACGCGCAGGGTTCCCGACTTTCTGCTCAGGTCGAGAAGCTGAAAGACGTCGTGTATTCCAAGCTCGCGGAGCGGGCCTTCGATCGCCATTAGCGGCGACCTCTCTCGAGTAGGGCGCTATAGCGGAGCGCCTCGGAATGATTGGGGTCGAAGCGAAGCACTCGCTCGAAGGCGCGCAGCGCGTCGCTCTCGCGTGCGAGATCGATGAGAATCTCTCCCAGTGCGATGAGGCCGGCGAAGTGATAGACATCGCGCCGGATGAGCGCGACGATCCGCGGCAACGCGCTTCTCGATCGCCCGGTGCGCCGATAGGGACCGACCAGCTCCACAACCGCCGCGTCGTGATTCGGTGAAGTGACCAGAACCGACTCGAGCTCTCTGATTGCCCCGTTGTCGTCGCCCGCCTGGGCCAGAAGACGTCCGAGCGAGACGCGGGTTTCCGCCTGGCGCTCATCCACGGAAAGGCTGGCGCGATAGGCGGCGATGGCTTCACCCGCGTCGCCGAGCGCGGCGTAAAGATCGCCGACGCGCTTCATCACGTTCGCGTTGCGCGGGTGATTTGCCTTGAGCGCGCCGAGGATTTCGCGCGCGCCGGGCTCGTCGAGGGATGCCACGCGTGCTTCCGCGGCCAGCAGCAGCAGGTTCACGTCGGTGCTCCCGGCCCCTACCAGCGCCTCGGCGAACGGCCGGGCCTCGTCGGCGCGGCCAAGCGCGAGGAGCGATCGCGCGGCGCCCTGACGGCCGTAGGAGTTCGTTTCCTCCAGTGTCAGGGCGCGCCGGTAGCGCTCGAGTGCTTCGCCGTGCAGCCCCTGCGCCGCGAACGAATCCCCGGCGAGCACCAGACCGAGGACCTTGTCGCCACCGCGCGCCAGGGCACGCGCGATTTCCGCCTGCGCCCGGTCGTACAGTCCCTTGGTGATGAAATCTCTCGCCAGCGAGAATCCGCCGAGCGGATCGCCGCCGGTCGGCTCGGCACGCGGCGCCTGCTCGGCGAACAGACGCTCGATCATAGACGGATCGAAATGGAAATCCTGCACCTGCTCCACGGGCTCGCTCGATTCGGTGAGCGGCGGGGCTACCGTCAGCCGTATCTCCTCGTGCGGCAGCTCGATCGCTAGCGCAAGCTTTTGCGGGGTGTACATCGGGTCCAGCGACAGCGCCCGTTTCGTCTCTCGTAATGCGGCCGTGAAGTCGCCGAGGTTCGAAAGCGTGAAGCTGAGATTGTAGTGGGCTTCGGCGAAGTCGGGATCAGCCTGGATGGCGCGCGCGAACGCGTTTCTTGCTTCCGCGTGCTTGGCGAGCTCGACGAGGATCAGTCCGATTCCATTCCACGCCACCGGATGCTCTGGCGCGGTGCTCAGGACGTGACGATACGCTTCGAGAGCGAGCTCGGTGTGCTTTCGCTTGAAGAGACCCAACGCGAGGTTGAGACGTGCTTCGACGGGCGGCGAAGGCGCCTGCAGTGCGCGGCGGAAGGAGTTGATCGCCCCTTTCGTGTCGTCCTTGTGCCAGAGCAGCACGCCGAGGTTGTTGTGCGAGAATGGATAAGTCGGATCGAGTCCCAGCGCGCGCGTGTATGCTTCCTCCGCCTCCGCGTGCCGACCCTCGAGCTGGAGCGCGACACCACGGCCGTTCCAGGCTTTCGCTGTCGGAGCGAATTGCCTGGCCAAACGGTCGGACGTCGCGATCGCCGCGCCGGCGTCACGCTGAAGCAGATACAGCTCCAGCATCGCCTGCAGAACTTCCGCATCCGCCTCACCGCCTTCGATCGCCTTCTCGTATTCCTGCAGCGCTTCCTTGAAGTACCCCTTCTGCCGGAGCGCGCGGCCAAGCGTGATGTGCGCGCCGACCGATGTCTTCTGGCCGTGACTGGGCGTAGCGTCGGAGCGGTAAGGCTCGAGGGACAGGTTGGCTTGCGCGCGCGTGAGCGTCGGGTTCAGCATCACGGCACGCCTGTTGGCTTCGGCTGCTTCGCCGGCGCGGCCCAGGTCGCCGAGGAGGAAACCGAGGAGATAATGCGCGTCCGGGTTCTCCGGATTGAGCTCAATCGAGCGGCGCACCGAGCGCATTGCCTGCTCGCTCAGGCCGCGATTGTAGAGCGTTTCCGCGAGCAGGAAGTGAATGACCGAGCTGTTCGGATCGAGGTCGCCGGCGCGCTGCAGTAGCGCGTGCGCGCGGTCGAGCCGCCCCGCAGTTTTTTCCGCGATTCCACTCTGGACCAGCGCTTCGAGATCGGCAGGATTGGCGCGGAGGCGCGCTTCCAGCGCTTCGAGCCTCTGCTCCAGCAACCCGCTGTCGCCGTACGCGATCTCGAGGTTCCGGCGCGCCACTCGCATGCGCTCGTCGAGGGCAAGCGCGCGCGAGAACGACATTATCGCTTCGTCGGTGAGTCCCTTTCGGAAGTAAAGGACTCCTAGGTTGTTATAAGCCCCCGCATCGGATGGATCGATGCGGCGGGCGAAGGACCTCAGAATGTCGATCTCCCCGCCGTGTGCGGCTGCCGGTGGGCGGGCAGATGGCGCTGCAGTCATCGGTTCAGGCCACGCGCACCGCGCGGAAGATCGCGTCGAACGCGTCCGAATCCGGGACGAGCAGGAAAAACCCCTGCAGGTTTTCGGCGGAATCGTCGAGAAAGAACTCGGTCTCGACGCACAGTATTGGCGCCTCGGCGCGGGGAGCATGGTCTCCGAAGGCGTCGAGAACCTGCATCGTGTCGCCTGTCGAGAGCGTCGGGGGCGACAGCATCAGTCGCATCTTCAGAAATTCGCTGAGCGCCGTCAGGTACGCTCCGGCCAGGATGTTTCCCGCTTCCATCAGCGCGGACTCCTCGAGATCACCGAGTTTGGGCGACGAGCCGCGCGGACGGCGCAGCATGCGCTCGGCCAGCCGCAAGCCGGCGGGAATGGGAAGAAGAAAAACGGTGCGACCGCTTATGTTGCCGCTCATCGCCATCTGCACCGCCACCACTTCTACCGCGGGAGCGATCTCGGGGACGAAATCGCCAGGAGGCACGACGTTCACCATCGGCACGCTGATCATGATGCGTGTCGACGTGAGCGTCGAGAGAGCGGTGGCCGCGTGCCCGGCGCCGATGTTCGCCACCTCGCGCAACGCGTCGAAGCGCGCGCTGCTCATGAGAGCAGTGGCACGCGGGTCGGTCTGACCGCGCGGAGACTCGTGTTCGGAAGGGCCGGTCATGTCAGAGAAGAGTTGTTGCGTCGACGATCAGCGCAGGCGCGCCGTCGCCAAGAATGGTGGCACCACTGAAGAGATTCCGGCTCGCCGCCACACCGTCGAACTGCTTGACCACGATCTCCTGTTGTCCGAGGAATTCGTCGACGATGAGCGCGAGGCGACGATCCGCGAGCTCCACGAGCACGACCTGGCCGCCGGTGCCGTTCGAGGGAAGCCCGACACGCTCGCGCAGGCGAACCGCGGGAAATGTATCGTCGCGGATGGTGAGCACTTCTCTGCCCTTCTGGTCCTGGAGCATCGCCTGGGAAAGCGCGAAAGTCTCGACGACGTGCGTGAGGGGTATCGCGTACGTCTCGGTCGCGACCCGGGCGAGCAGCGCGCGCGAGATCGCAAGCGTCAACGGCAGCCGCATGCTGACGCTCGTGCCCGCACCAGCCGTCGTCAGCACCTCGAGAGAGCCACCGAGGGATCGCACCTTGTTGGCGACGACATCGAAGCCAACACCCCGCCCAGAAATCTCGGTGATGCGGTCGGCGGTGGAAAACCCCGGCCGCGAGATCACCCGAATCAGCTCGTCATCCGACAGTTCCGTCGTGACGGAGTCGATTAGTCCGAGCGCTTTCGCCCGCGGCAACACACGGTTCCGGTCTATTCCCCGTCCGTCGTCGATAACACGAATCAACACCGTCGCCCGGTCGCGCTCCGCGCTGAGGATCACGGTCGCAACCGGGGACTTGCCAGCGGCCTTCCTTTCGGCGGGGCGCTCGATGCCGTGATCGAGCGCGTTGCGCAGCAGGTGGAGGACGGGCTCGCCCATCTCGTCGAGCATAGAGCGGTCGAGCTCGATCTCTTTGCCCTCGATTCGGAAATCGACATCCTTTCCGAGCGAGCGCGCGGTGTCGCGCACCAGCCGCGGGAATCGGTCGAAGACTTGCCAGACGGGTACCATGCGGCTCGTCATGATCTCGTTCTGAAGGGTCGTGATGATCTGCGAAGCCTGAAGCGTCGCCTCGAGCAGATTGGTGTCGCCGATTGACGTCGCGATCTGCCCCAGCCGCTCACGCGCGATCACCAGCTCACCCACCATGTCCATCAGCGTATCGAGGCGGCGGGCCTCGATGCGAATGTGGCGCGGTCCGGCCTTCATCTGCTGCGGACCAGCTGCCGCCTTTTCCCTGGCCGCTACCGCGAATTCCGACGTGAACGTCTGAGGACCCTCCACACTCGCGACACCGATTCGCTCGATGGCGCCGCTTACATCCAGCTCCTCGGACGGAGTCGCTGTCGCCAGGTTAACCGCGTGCTCCAGGGCGTCCGCGCCGGCAAAAAGGGTGTCGACGATCAGCGGCGTGACGAGAAGGCTCCCGTTCCTGAGCCGGTCGAACAAGGTCTCCATCTCGTGCGAGAGCTCGGAAACCGAGTTGTAGCCCATTGCCGCGCTCATGCCTTTCATGCTGTGCACCGCACGAAAGAGCCGCGTTACGGACGCCTCGCTTTCACCGCGCTCCAGCTCGAGGAGCGCGTTGTTGATCTCGAGGAGGTGCTCGCGGCTCTCCGTGAGAAAAAGCGACGCGTACTTGGCGCTGTCCACTTTAGCCCAGCACCCGTTGTACGGCTTCGAGAACTCTGCTCGGCTGGAAAGGCTTCACCACGAAATCCCGCGCTCCGGCCGCCAGCGCTTCCTGGACGAGAGCCTGTTGACCCATCGCGCTGCACATGAGAATGCGCGCCGCCGGGTCGAGCTGCGTTATCTGCTTCACCGCTTCGATTCCGCCCATCTCGGGCATGATTATGTCCATCGTTACCAGATCGGGTCGCAGCTGCTGATACTTCTCCACCGCCTGCTTGCCGTTCTCGGCTTCGCCGACGACCGTGAAGCCCGCTTGCGACAGGATATCGCTGACCATGGTCCGCATGAACACCGCGTCGTCACACACCAGCACCGTGCTGCTCACCCTGCCTCCTCTTGTCCGAGTACTTCCCGCACCATCGTCTGCACGTCCAGCAACAGCACGCGCTCATCCTCTATCTCCACCACACCGCATATCGCGGCGTTCGCCCTCGCGCCGACGGGAGCATCGCTGAACTGCTCCTCGGCCGCATCGTGAATGTCGCGCACATCGTCGATTCCAATTCCGATCACCGTTTCACCATAACCGGCGAGAAGAACCAGGCCGCCCTTCTTCCGCCACGGAGATTCGCCAAGACAGACGCCCGCGTCGAGTACGGTGACGATGGTGCCCCGAAGATTGATCAGTCCGGAAACCGTCGCCGGAGCCCCGGGGAGCCGCGTGACAGTCTGCGCGGGAACTATCTCGCGCACCGTGTTCATCGCCGCGGCGAACGCGCTGTCGCCGACCTGGAAGACGAGCAGGCGGCGCTTCGGCGCTTCCGCGATCTCCTCGGCAAGCGGCTCCTGCGGAGGGGCGGCGACCTCAGTCATAGAAACGAAGAGCTGTTAGAGCGTCTACGCCTTGGGGGAGGGCGTGCTCGCCAGCGACCGTTGCCAGCGCGCGCTCTAGCTCGGGCGGAAGTGGTGAGCGCAGGTCGAGTCGTTTGCCGGTCACGGGGTGGTCGAACGCGAGCCACGCCGCGTGGAGGAAATGTCGCTTGGCAGGCAGGCCAGCCACTCGCCTGCCACCGCCCCCGCCATACACATCGTCACCCATGACCGGATGGCCGATGGACGCAACATGAACGCGAATCTGATGAGTGCGTCCCGAATGGAGATGTGCACGAAGAAAGTCCCCCGCATCGAACCGGGCAAGGCGTAAGAGGTCGGTCTTGGCCGGCCGACCTTTATTGACGATTGCCATGCGCTTACGGTCTCGTGGATCGCGCGCTATGGGCTTGTCGATTACGACCTCGTCCTCCTGGAGGTGACCCCACGTCATGAGGGCATAGCGCCGCACCACCCGGCGCGCGGCAAGCGCCGAGCTCAGGAGCCGGTGCGCACGATCGGTCTTGGCCACCACCAGGAGGCCGGAAGTCTCCTTGTCCAGCCGGTGGACGATCCCGGCTCTTTCAGGCTCTCCCTCCGGTGACGGCAGCGCTCCACGGCCAAGCAGGGCGTTTACGAGGGTCCCGCTCCAGTTTCCCGGCGCCGGGTGCACAACCATCCCCGCAGGCTTGTCGACTACCAGCAGCGCCTCGTCCTCATGGACGATGGTGAGTGGGATATCCTCGCCCGAGACGGCTCTCTTCTCCACGACGGGTATCTCCACTCGCACCAGGTCCCCGCCAACCGCCCGGTAGCTGGCCCTTTCCCGCCTGCCGTTGACCGTCACGTTTCCCAGCGCGATCAGCGTTGCGGCCTGCGTACGCGAAAGCTCGGCTCGCTGGGCGATAAACAAATCGAGGCGGACATCGCTGTCCGCCTCGACCAGGAACTCCAGGGGGCCGCTCAACTCCTATCCCTCAGTCGAGGTTTCCGAGACTGGGGCGGCCCGCACCAGGGTCGTCTCACGCTCCTCTCCCCACAGCACCCAGGCGAGGAGAAAGGCGCCGATGCTCACGGCCATGTCGGCAACATTGAAGGTTGGCCACCGCATGTCGCGCAGCCCGACGTCGATGAAATCCACCACGCCCAGCGGGGATCTCACGCGGTCGATCAGATTGCCCACCGCTCCGCCACAGACGAGAGCGAGCGCCAGAGTGCGAGCCAGATCGCCCTGTCGCGTCGCCTGGTACAGCCGCCCCAGAACGATCAGCGCTCCGACGGTCAGCGCCATGAAGATCCAGCGCGAATAGCCGCCCAGATGGAGGCCGAAGGCCGCGCCCGGATTGTAGACGAGCGTCAGTCTCAGGTGATTCCCGATCACTTCGTGCGGGATGTGCTGCGGTGAGAGGTTGGCAACGGCGAGGAGCTTGGTCACGACATCGAGCGCCACAACCGTGATCATCACGCCCCAGAACAGGGGCGGGTTAGGCTTGGCGCTTTCCATCTTCTTCGCGCTGCTTGCACTCTATGCAATATCTCGCGTGCGGCAGTGCGTCGAGACGCTCGAACGCAATGTCCTTTCCGCAGTTGTGACACTTTCCAAACTGCTCGGGCGAGCGATACAGGCGCCGCAATGCCTCGTCGATGTGCCAGAGGAAACGTCCTTCCTGGCTCGCGAAGAGAAAGGCCTTTTCCCTTTCCATGGCATCTGTGCCCTGGTCAGCCATGTGGAACGAATACGCGCTCAAATCACCGTCGGCGCCCTGCGGCGTCGACCCGAAAGTCTCGTCGTAGTGACCGAGCTCCTTGAGCACGCGCTTGCGCTCTTCGAGCAAACGCTTCTCGAAATGCTGAAGGCTCTTCTTCGTCATCGCCTTCGCCTTTGGCTGTTCTTTCTTTTTCTTGCCGGCTGCTGTAGCCATTTCTATCCTACCCTCTCCATGGCGACGGTAACGCTCTGACCGTCGAGGTCGAACGCGTGCGTCGCGTATGTATTTTCGATTTGCTCGCCAACCTTGACTTCCAAAGCGAGTACTTCGTCGGCGATCCATTTCCTGAACGCCGTGACAGCTTCCTGTACCTCCGCGTCCGCCCTCACTGCCAGGCGGATCCGATCACTGACCGCAAACCCCGACTCTTTTCTGAGTCGCTGAATCCGGCTCACCACTTCGCGAGCCAGTCCTTCGAGACGCAGCTCGCGCGTCACCGCCGGATCGAGTGCCGCGAAATAACCAGCCTCTTCCTTCACCACCAGATCACCGGAAGCGCGCCGCACGACGGTCAGGTCTTCGGCGCTCAGCTCCCGCGATTCATTCTCCACCGACACGTACAACGGCTTCCCTACTTCGAACTCCCTCAGCGCTTCGCTGTTGAGAGCCTGCACCGCCTCACTCGCCAGCGGCGTCTTCTTGCCGAACTTCTTACCCAGCGACCGGAAATTCGGCCTAGCCTCTAAAGTTACTAGGTCGTCGGCGCTGGAGAGGAATTCGACTTTTTTGATGTTCAGCTCAGCCGCCAAGAGGGGGCTAAGCTGCTCCAGTATCCCGCCGGCCCGCGACTCGGCTCCCTGGAAAGCCCGGCCGCTGAGGGGCACCACGCACACCAGTCTCGCCAGCGGCTGCCTCACCTTGACGTTGGCTTCTTCCCGCGCCGCCCGGCCCAGAGTAGCGAGAGTCCGAATGTGCGCCATCGCCCGCTCCAGATCCACATCGATGGCTCCCGGGCTCTGGCGTGTGAATGCCGCCAGATGTACCGATGCTCCCGTGAGCTCGCGGTGCACCCAGTCGGTTATGAAGGGAGCGAATGGCGCCAGCAGTCTGCTGGTGACGACGAGTATCTCGTACAGCGTCGCGAATGCCGCCTTGTTGTCGTCCTGGTCCACGTCGTAGAAGCGGTGCCGGCTTTGGCGCACGTACCACTTCGATACATCCTCATCGAAGAACGTCATCACGGTCTTCGCGGCCGTGGTCGCTTCGTAACCTTCCATCAGCCCGTCCACCTCTCTCTCCACCGACGCCAGGCGCGAAAGAATCCAGCGATCGAGGAGCGGGCGCGCCTCGGGCGTTGGATCGCCAGCCGAGGGCGACCAGCCGAAGTTCGCGTACTCGGCGAAGATGCCGGTGTAGACGTTCTTGAATGTGAGCAAAAAGCGGCCAGCCGTGTCGCGAATTCCTGCCTCGTCGAACCGCCGCGGCATCCAGATCTGACTCGACGTTGTGAGGAAGAGACGCACCGCGTCGGCTCCGTGTCGTGGAATCACGCTCCACGGATCGACGACGTTGCCGCGGCTCTTCGACATCTTCTGTCCCGCGGCATCCTGCACCAGATCATTCACGACGACCGAGCGATATGGCGCCGTGTCACGCAGCGTCGGAGCGTGGCTCTCGTGCGCGAGCAGATTGTTCGGCAGTGCATCGCCGAGGCCACTGGCGATGGCGAGCAGCGAATAGAACCAACCCCTGGTCTGGTCGATGCCCTCGGCGATGAAATCAGCGGGATAGTGGCGCTCGAACTTCTCGCGGTTCTCGAACGGAAAATGCCATTGCGCGAATGGCATTGATCCCGAGTCGAACCACGCATCGACGACTTCGGGCGTGCGCGACATCATGCCGCCGCACTCGCACGCCCACTTGAACGCATCGATGAACGGCTTGTGCGGATCAAAGTCCGACTTCAGGATCGTCCCTGCCCGCTCCTGCAGCTCCGCGTAGCTGGCCACGGCTTCAGCGTGCGTTTCGTCGCGGTCACATACCCAGATTGGCAGGGGCGTGCCCCAGTAGCGGTCGCGCGAGACCGCCCAGTCGACGTTGTTCGTCAGCCACTCGCCGAACCTTCCCGCTCCGATCTCGGCTGGATGCCAGTCCACGCGCGCGTTGCGCACCAGCATCGCGTCCTTGAATTCTGTCGTTCGTACGAACCAGGACGTGCGGGCGTAATACAGCAGCGGCGTCTCGCACCGCCAGCAATGCGGGTACGCGTGCTCGACAACCGTGGATTTCCAGAGCACACCGCGACGCTTCAGCTCCTCGAGAATGATCGGATCCGCATCCTTGACGAATTTTCCCCCCACGAGCGGCATCTCGGCCGGAAATTCTCCCCGCAGATTCACCGGCTGAAGAAAGGCGAAATCGTTGCGCTTAGCCGCGGCATAGTCGTCGGCACCGAAGGCCGGTGCCATGTGCACGACTCCGGTTCCCTCCTCGGCCGAGACGAAATCCTCGCCGACGATCACTTCATGTTTTCCTTCGCCGAAGACAACCCAGTCGAGCGGACGCTTGTAGCGCTTTCCGACCAGCTCGCTGCCGGAAAAGGTCCTGACAGTCTCCCACCTTCCCGAGAAATCCTCGCCCAGGACAGCGCCGGCGCGCGCGTGCGCCAGAATGATCGTCTCGTTGCCGTCTGACTTCTTCTTTCGCAGCTCGACGTATTCGAGCTTCGGGCTCACCGCGAGCGCGACGTTCGACACCAGGGTCCACGGGGTGGTGGTCCAGAGCATGATCCGCCGGCGCGTCGCTCTGGTCCCACCGTCGATCAGATCGAGCGCGACGTATGCGCTCGGATCCTTCACATCCTGGTAACCCTGGGCGACCTCGTGGCTGGAGAGCGTCGTCCCGCACCGCGCGCAGTAGGGCAGCACCTTGTGTCCGCGCGTCAGCCGCCCGCGGCGGAAAAGAGTCGCCAGCGCCCACCAGACGCTCTCGATGTACTGGTTCGAGTAAGTGACATAGGGGTCGCTGTAATCGAGCCAGTAGCCGATGCGCTCGCTCAGCTCCTGCCAGTCGTTCTTGTAGCGCCACACGCTTTCGCGGCACATCTCGTTGAAGCGCTCGACGCCGATCTTTTCGATCTGCTGTTTGGCGGTGCGCACCCCGAACTCCGTCTCGATGCGCTTCTCGACCTCGATCTCCACCGGGAGGCCGTGCGTATCCCAACCCGCTTTCCGCGTGACGTGAAAACCGCGCATGGCCCGGTGCCGGCAGAAGAGATCCTTTACGGTGCGCGAGAAAACGTGGTGGATTCCCGGCCGTCCGTTGGCGGTCGGCGGGCCCTCGAAGAACACGAACTCGGGCTTGCCCTCGGAATTCGTCTGGGTGCGCTCGAAGAGTTTCTCTTCCTTCCAGAGGGAGAGAACTTCGTTCTCGAGCTCGTCGGGCGAGCGGTCGGTCGGGAGCAGGCGAAAACGCCGGCCCTTCGCGTCGCCCCCCGCCCCACCCGCGGCCGGTACGGGGCGAACTGCGGTCATTCTTCTTGCGGGCCTGAGGAGTTGGTGGCTTGCGTCGCGCGCCCCGCCGGCGTCGCCACGGGAGCTGCATCGGAGGCCTCGACTTCCGAGAGCTGTCTGGCAATGAGAGTTCGCATCTGCGCCAGATAGGTGCGGCGAGAGCGATCGAGGTTGTCGAGCTCTTCCTCCATGCGGCGCACATCCGCTTTCGCCGATTCGACGATGCGCTCCCCTTCGGCCTGTGCCTCGCGGAGAATGAGCTGCGCTTCGCGCTCCGCCTGCTCACGCACTTCGCCCCGCAGCTGCTGTGCCGAGACGAGCGCGTCGTTCAACGCCTTGTCACGGTCACGGAATGCGCGCAGCTGCTCGTGGAAGCTCCGCGCCTTGGCATCCAGATCCTGGTTGATGCGTGTCAGCCGCTCCATTTCCTCGGCGACCTGGTCACGGAACTGGTCAACGCGCGCAGGACTATAGCCGCGCAGCGCCCGACCGAAGTCATAGCGCCGCACATCCAGTGGTGTCAGATGAAATGCTTCGTCAATCATTTAGCCCTCGCTCCGAAGAGGGTGGTACCAAGGCGCACCATCGTCGCACCTTCTTCTACCGCGATCTCATAGTCATTCGACATCCCCATCGACAGCTCCGTGGCGGGGTGACCCGCCTCGACCAGCACCCGCAGCGCATCGCGGGCTTCCGCGAACGTCCGATGGAGCTCTGAATCCGTGGCGGTAAAGCTAGCCATTGTCATCACACCGCGAACCCGGATTCCTGCCAGCCCAACCAGTCTCTCCGCCTCCGGAAGCAGCTCCGCCTCCGAGAAGCCTCCCTTCGTGCCCTCGCCCGAGAGCCTCAATTCGAGCAACGCGTCGACTGCGCGCCCGCGCGCCAGACCATAGGCGCAAACCGAATCCGCCAAGCGGGCACTGTCGAGCGAGTGCAGCATGACAAAATGCTCCAGCGCCTTCACCTTGTTCCGCTGAAGGTGCCCGATCAGGTGCCAGCGAACGGGGACATCCACCGCGGAAATTTTTTTCAGCGCTTCCTGAACCTTGTTCTCACCGACGTCGTGCAGCCCAGCTTCGTACGCTGCGCGCGCGGCGTCGGATCCGTGCGTCTTGGTCACCGCTACGATCGTCACCTGCTGACCGTGCCCGCCCCGGGACGCCGCCGCGGCGATCCGGCCCTTTACCTCGGCTACACGCTCGGCCAGCCCGGGAAAAGGCATAACTTTCAAACTTAGCCGGTGATGGCGCGTCATTCAATTCATTTGCCGCCCGGCAGGCTGCTATCCGTCGGGGAACTTGCGCGCGAGACGCCCGAGGGTCTTCTCGCGCAGAGCCTTGATCTGAACGCTCACCGAGGCCGCGTACGCATCGCCGATGACGCGAACCACCGGCGCGCCCATGGGTGCGGGGATCGAAGCCGGCCCGCGCTTGCTGCGGTGCATCGTGAACGTCCCCATGAACGCGTCGCCATCGCATTCGACATTGATCTCAGGCGGCACGACGATCTCGACGTTGCCGAAGATCGTGAGCGCCTCGATGACCGAAACGCCAGGATCGACTGTCGCTTCGCGCAGGTCGATGGTCGCCGAGCCGAATATCGCGAGGACGCGCATGTGCCGGGGCAGCTCCCAGCGGCCCTTCTTCTTGTTGTCACTGAAGATGGACACCAGACCGCGTACCGGCGTCCGATCCTCCGACATCCCATCGCGCGTCGGGACCGAGCCGCGCTCGTAATCGTAACTGGTCAGCGCGTCTTCGTCTTCGTCGCGCATTACGCCGATCCGCCCAACAGTCGCCCGACCAGGCGCACGATGCCCGCCATGTTGCGGCTGATGTCGTTGAACATCACGGTGACGAAAAGCATCGCGATGATGACGAGCCCGCCCTTGAGTATCCGCTCGCGCGTCTGCATGCTGAACGCGCTTCCCTTGATCGACTCGGCGATGTTGAGAACGATCTGCCCGCCGTCGAGAATCGGGATCGGCAGCAGATTGAACACGGCGACGTTGATGCTGATCAACGCTATCAAGGCGAGCAGATTCTCGATTCCGCCGCGTGCCGCCTGCACCGATACCTGCGCTATCGCGATCGGGCCGCCCAGCTCGGAAACTCCCACACCGCGCGAGAACAGCGCGCCGAGTGTCTCGAAGATCGCGGTGCCCTTGTCCAGGGTAATGTTCCAGGCTTCGCCCAGCGCGCTTGAAAATTCGACCGGTGTGAAGCCCTCCTTTGCCACCACCCCGATGCGCCCGACACGACGCTTGATTCCTGTGCGCGGATCCGGCGCCACTTCTGCCGCCGGGGTCACCACTACCTCGACCGGCGCACCGGCGCGTATGAGCCCCAGCCTGAGGGGCACACCCGGCGACGAGCCGATCCGCTCGAACAGGGTTTCCCAGCTGTCGAGTGGCACGCCGTCGAGCAAGGCGATGCTGTCGCCCGCCTGGATTCCCGCCAGCGCTGCCGGCTTGTCCGGTATGACGGTCGCCGCGACCGGAATCGCCGTCGGAACCCCCGAGCGCAGTATCAGCCCGGCGTAGATCACATATGCCAGCACTGCGTTCATCGTCACGCCCGCCAGCATGATGAACAGCCGCGCCGGCAGCGACTTTGATTCGAACCAGCGCGATTCCGGGATCGGCTTCGGGCCGAATGGAATCATCGCGTCGGGATCGAATCCGTCTTTTTTCTTGTCACCTGGCTGTACCGCCGAGTTCTCGCTGCCTCCCTCGAGAAATGCGGTGGCCTCGTCTTCGCGCGAGGCCATGCGGACGTACCCGCCGAGCGGAAACGCGGCGACAACGTACTCCGTCTCGCCATATCGTCTGCGCCAGAGCGCGGGGCCAAAGCCGACGGAAAAGCGCGGAGCGTAGACGCCCATCAGCTTTGCGGCGACGAAGTGTCCCAGCTCGTGCACGAAGATGACGAGGGCGAACACGATGATCGGCGCGATCCAGGTCAGCATTTGAACATCTCGGAAACGTGACGGCGCGCGGCCGCATCGGCCTCGAGCAGCTGCTCGCGGGTGGTGGCTTTCATCCCACTCAATCTATCGAGGGCGGACGAGATTCCGCGGGAGATGTCGGGAAACGAGATGGCGCCGGCGAGAAACGCCGCGACGGCGTGCTCGTTGGCGGCGTTGAAAACCGCGGGTGCCGCCCCGCCTGATTTTCCGGCGGCGATACCGAGCCGGAGCGCCGGAAAACTCTCGTGGTCCACTGGCTCGTAGGTGAACGGCGAAAGCTTCACCGGATCGAATGCCGGCACGCACTCGTCGGGAATCCGCTCGGGGTGGGTGAGGGCGTATAGCACCGGCAGCTCCATCGTCGGCACGCTCATCTGGGCAATCACGCTCCCATCGATGAACTCCACGAAAGAATGAACCACGCTCTGCGGATGGACAACGACATCGATGCGATCGTACGGAAGACCGAACAGGAAATGCGCCTCGATCACTTCGAGTGCCTTGTTGGCGAGGGTCGCGCTATCGATCGTGATCTTCCGGCCCATCCGCCACGTGGGATGCTTGAGGGCGTCGGCGACTGTTGCCGATGCGAGGCGCTCCCTGCTCCACCCGCGGAACGGCCCGCCCGAAGCCGTGAGAACGACCCGCCGCACCTCGGAGCGCGCGCGCCCGGTTATGCATTGCAGAATCGCCGAGTGCTCGCTGTCGATGGGGACGATTTCTCCCCGGCCATGCTCCGCGGCCGCAGTGACGAGCTCACCGGCGATCACCAGCGTTTCCTTGTTGGCAAGCGCAACGCGCTTGCCTCGCTCGAGCGCGGCGAGTGTAGCATCGAGGCCCGCCGCGCCGACGATCGCGTTGATGACGATGTCCACGTCGTTCCGCGTCGCTGCCTGTACGAGGGCGTCAGTGCCACTCTTCCAGGTTTCGTCGGCCTCGCCTCCCGTTTCCACCATCCCCACGAAGGCGGGCGAGAACTGCCGCGACTGCTCCTTGAGAAGGGACGCATTGGTGTTCGCCGTCAGCGCTGTGACGCGAAACCGCGAGCGATGCCGGTCGAGCACACGCAGCGCCGTCGTGCCGATCGATCCTGTGGATCCGAGGAGGGCGACCCCCTTCAGCGCGGGGGCCACACTCATTGCGGGATCGGAAGAAGCAGTTTGCTCAGCATCAGGTACGCTACCGGCAGGACGAACAACAGGCTGTCGAACCGGTCAAGGATTCCGCCGTGCCCGGGGATGATCGTCGAGGTGTCCTTGACGCCAGCTTCGCGCTTGAGGAGCGACTCGGCCAGGTCGCCCGTTTGCGCGGCAACGCTGATTACGATCGCGACGAGCACGGCTCCCTGGATCGTGAGTCCGAGCTGCGCATAGGGCATGAGGATCAGTCGCACGTAGACGAGACAGATGATGATGGCAAACCCAAGTCCCCCCAACGCTCCCGCCACGGTCTTGCGGGGGCTCACCGACGGAATGAGCTTGGTTTTTCCCATGGCGCGGCCGATCGCGTAAGCGCCCACATCGGTTGCCCACGTGATGAAAATAGGGAGAAATACGAGCGCCGTGCCCGCCCCCGCGCCGATCGCGTATGGGTGGTAGCGAAGCGCGTACACATAGGCGATGAGACTGGCGTACAAGATGGCGAACGTGGTGACCGCGACGGAAGACAGCGGCCGCCCCGTTGGCCCGCGCAACCAGATAGTGCTGGCAAAAAGCACCAGCGCGGTCGCGACCACGGCGGTCAATGACAAGGTATAGACACCGAGCCGCTGGGCGTGAACGGCGATCGGGAGGAGCGCGGCAATGGCGATTCCCGCCGGCTCGAGCGGGAACCCCCCGGTTTTCACAGCCAGCCGCATCAGCTCCCACGCACCGACTGCGGCAAGCGCGGACAGCACAATGGCGAGTGCCCAATCCCCGAAATAGACGACGGCGATGCTCGCCGGAGCGGCGATCACCGCGAACATGATCCGCCGCGTGAGCTCCGACACGAGCTAGACCTCCATGATTTCGGCTTCTTTGCCCTTCAGCAACTCATCGATTCTGCCGATGAAGTCGTCGTGAAGCTTCTGAAGCTCTTTCTCCGCCTTCTTCTGATCGTCTTCCGAGGTTTTTTCCAGCTTCTTGAGCTGGTCGCGCGCCGCGGTCCTGGCATGACGTATTGCAATCCGGCCTTCCTCGCCGAACTTGTGTACGACTTTCACGAGCTCCTTCCTGCGCTGCTCATTGAGCGCCGGCAGCGGAACCCGGATGACTCCGGACTGCGTCTGCGGGTTCAAGCCCAGGTCGGACTCGCGCAGCGCTTTCTCGATCGCCCCGACGAGCCCCTTGTCCCACGGAGTGACGGTGAGCAGGCGCGGCTCGGGCGCCGACACGCTTCCCACCTGATTGAGTGGCATTTGCTGTCCGTACGCTTCGACCCGCACCGTGTCGAGAAGGCTGGTCGTCGCCTTCCCTGTGCGTATCGACGCGAGCTCGCGCTTGGACGCATCGAAGGATTTCTCCATCGCGGTCCGGCAGTCCTTCATGATCTGCGGAATTGTCGTCATTGTACGATCGTGCCCACGCGCTCACCCGCCAGAGCACGGGCCACTTCTCCGTGGCGGTGAATGTTCAGTACGATGATCGGAAGCTTGTTTTCCTTGCACAGCGTGATCGCGGTCTGATCCATTACCCCGAGCTCGTTGACCATTACGTCGCGGTAGCTGATCTCCGTGTACCTGGTTGCGTCGGGGTCGAGCTTGGGATCCGCCGAGTAGACGCCATCGACGCTGGTGGCCTTGATGATGACTTCGGCGTGGATCTGGATCGCGCGTAGGGCTGCCGCGGTGTCGGTAGAGAAGTACGGATTCCCCGTGCCGGCGGCGAATATCACAACCCGTCCTTTCTCGAAGTGGCGCATTGCTCGCCGCCGGATGAACGGCTCCGCGAGTGCTTCCATTCCGATCGCCGACATCACTCGCGTTTGCAGTCCGTCCTTCTCTAGAACGTCCTGCATCGCGAGGGCGTTGATGACGGTGCCGAGCATACCCATGTAGTCGGCACCCACGCGGTCCATGCCCATCTTCGAGAGCTGCGCGCCGCGGACGATGTTGCCGCCGCCGATCACTAGTCCCACCGCGGCCCCCAGCTTTACGATGTCGTTGATCTCCGTCGCCAGCCGCTTCATCACGTCGAAGTCGAAACCGACCCGCTTGTCTCCGGCGAGCGCCTCGCCGGAGAGCTTGAGCAGAACGCGCTGGTACTTGAGATCAGCCAAAGCTGGTCTCTACTCCTCGCCCATCTGGAAGCGGACGAAGCGGCGCACCTGAATGTTCTCGCCGACCTTGGCGGACGCTTCCTTGATCAGTTCGCCGATCGTCTTCTTCGGCTCTCTGACCCAGGCCTGGTGCACCAGCGCCACGTCCTTGTAGAACGCCTCGACCTTGCCGGCGACGATCTTCTCGATCAGGTGATCCGGCTTGCCGCTCTCCTTCACCTGCTCGGTGAAAATTCGGCGTTCCTTCTCCACCTTGTCCTGCGGCACCTGGTCCTTGTCAACGGCGACGGGTGCGGCGGCGGCGATGTGCTCGGCGATGTACCGCACCAGCTGCTTGAAGTCATCGGTGCGCGCGACGAAGTCGGTCTCGCAGTTCACTTCCACCATCACGCCGACCTTGCCGTTGTGGTGGATGTAGCTGCCGATCACCCCTTCGCTGGTCTGCTTGCCGACCCTCTTCTCGGCTTTGGCGATTCCCTTGGTGCGAAGGTACTCGATCGCTTTTTCCATGTCGCCCGCGTTCTCCTCGAGCGCCCTCTTCGATTCCATCATGCCCGCGCCGGTTCTCTGGCGGAGGGATTGTACGTCTTTGGCTGTGAACTTTTCCTTTGTAGTCATTGTCCTGTCTCGTCAAAACGCCGCCGGAGTTTTTCCGGCGGCGTGAAAGTTAACCTTCCTGCTCTGGCTCGGCGGCTTCATCTGGAGAGCCGCTCTCTTCGCCGCCTGTTTTGAGCCGCGCGGCGATTGCTTCCGGCTTTGCCCTGCGTCGGCGCGGGCGCCTCTTCCGCTTCTTGTCGCCCTCGCCTTCCGGCTCGGCGCCGCGATCGGAGCTGTAGGTGTACGACTCCGACTCCTCGACTTCCTCGCGCACCGGAGCCTCGCGACGGGCTTCCACGATCGCATCGGCGATCGATTTGGTCATCAGCTCCACCGAGCGAATCGCGTCGTCGTTCCCGGCGATCGGAACGGTGATCAGATCCGGATCGGCGTTGGTGTCGACAAGCGCGATCAGCGGAATGCCGAGCTTGTTGGCCTCGTTCACCGCTATTCGCTCCTTCTTGGAGTCGATCACGAACATGAGACCGGGAAGGCGCGTGAGGTTCTTGATGCCGGACAGGTTCTTGGAAAGTTTGTCGCGCTGACGACTCATCATCAGCTGTTCTTTCTTGGTGTAGTTCTCGAAGTCTCCACCAGCCTCGCTGCCCGCCTCGAGCTCCTTCAGGCGGCGAACCTGCTTCTTCACCGTCTGGAAGTTCGTGAGCAGGCCGCCCAGCCACCGCTCCGTCACGTACATCGCTCCGCAACGCTCGGCTTCGCTCTTCACGATGTTGACGAGCTGGCGCTTGGTACAGACGAAGAGGACGTTGTCGCCGCGAAGGATTGCTTCACGCGCGAGCTTCTGAGCCAGCTCGAGCTGGCGCAGCGTCTTCTGCAGGTCGATGATGTGAATGCCGTTGCGCTCCGCGAAGATGAACCGACGCATCTTGGGATTCCAACGGCGTGTCTGGTGTCCGAAGTGGACACCGGCTTCGAGGAGCTGCTCCAGGTTTGGCTGAGCCATTAAATAGCGATTCCTTCGGGTTTAGCGCTTCGAGAACTGGAACTTCTTTCGTGCTTTCGGACGGCCGGGCTTCTTGCGCTCGACGGCGCGCGCATCGCGGGTCAACAGCTGCAGGTCGCGCAGCTTCCTGCGGTGCGACTCATCCATCTTGACCAGCGCGCGCGAGACGGCGAGGCGCAGCGCGCCTGCCTGACCGGTGAGACCGCCGCCTTCGACCTTCGCCTTCACATCATAGCGCCCGAGCGTATCGGTGATCGTGAACGGCTGCTGAATCGCCGACACGTGCGCCGGGCGCGGGAAATAGTCGCCGAGCGTGCGCCCGTTCACGGACCACTTGCCGGAGCCCGGAGCGATGTAGAGACGGCAGACGGCTTCCTTGCGCCGGCCGATGGTGTGCGTCTTATCGGTGTCAGTCTTATCCGGCATTATTTCTCACTCTTGTTGAGGTCGAGAACCTTGGGCTGCTGCGCGGCGTGGGTGTGCTTCGCATCGGCGAAGACACGCAGCTTGCGGCGGAGCGCCTGGCGACCGAGTGCCGTCTTCGGCAGCATGCCGTAGACTGCTTTCTCGATCACGCGCTCGGGGTGCTTTTCCAGCATGGTCGCGAACGGGGTGAACCGCTCGTGGCCCATGTAGCCGGTGTGCCGGAAGTACTGCTTCTGTTCTGCCTTTTTCCCCGTGACACGCACCTTGGATGCGTTGATGACGATCACGTTGTCGCCGGTGTCCATGTGGGGTGTGTACATCGGCTTGTGCTTGCCACGGATGATCTTTGCGACCTCGGTGGCCAGACGTCCGAGGACCATGCCATCGGCGTCAACCAGGTACCACTGGTGCTCGATATCCCGCGGGGTCGCGGAGTATGTCTTCATGAGGCAGAAACGTATGTGAGAGCCGGCCCCCTTTTGTTGAGTAGGGTTCCAAGCGGTTTAAGTGGTTTTGCGACAGCCTTTTAACTTATTCTTGGCGGTCCACCGTGTCAACTGAAATCGGGGAGTTGGTAGTGGGCTACCCGGGGAGTTTGATGACGCGGGTTGGCGGGATCTGCGATTAGTCCGCAGTCAGCAGTCAGTCCATAGTCCGCAGTTAGTCCGTAGTCCGTAATCCGCAGTCCGCAGTCCGCAGTCCGCAGTTAGTCCGCAGTTAGTCCGCAGTCCGCAGTCAGTCCGCAGTCCGCATCAGTCCGCAGTCCGCATCAGTCCGCAGTCCGCAATGAGTTCATTCGAGCACCACTAGCAGCGCCCCCTTTTCCACAGCCGTCCCCGCCGCGACCTCAACGCTCTTAACTACCCCTGCCGCGGTCGCACGCAGCTCGTTTTCCATCTTCATCGCTTCCATCACCACCACGCCTTGCCCCGCCTCCACCCTGTCGCCGACGGACACGCTCACCCGGACGATGAGCCCCGGCATGGGCGCGATGATCGGCGCGGGGCCGACAGGCCCGGCGCTGGCCGCTGACAGGTCTCTTATCGCGCGGGTGCGCTCGTCGAGGGCCTCTGTCTCGAAGCGATAGCCGTCTACCCAGAGCGTGTATTTGCCGCGGCCGCGGCGCTTCTGGACCACCACGCGATGGACTTCGGTGCCGATTTTCAGGATGCGCCCCGGACTCGCTTCTACATCGATCAGCTCGGCCTGGACCGGGGTCCCGTCTCCGTAGCAAGCACCTTCCGGATCGAGGGTGACGTTCCGGCGCTCGCCATTGAGGTCGACGACGTATCTCACGCGTTGACGCCGCCGGAAACGAGCTCGCACACGGTTTCGACGTGCGCCGTCTGCGGGAACATGTCGAATGCTCTCAGCGACTCGATCCCGAAGCTGGGCAGCCGCGAGAGATCGCGCGCCAGCGTCGCCGGGTTGCAGCTGACGTATATGAGTCTGGGCGTCGTTGCAGCGTTCGATTCCAGCGTTTCGGCAACCTTCGCATCGATTCCAGCGCGGGGCGGATTGAGGATCACGACATCGACGGGAAGCAGCGAGAGCAGCAGATCTTCCACGCGGCCCTCGACCGCTCGTGACGGTGCGCTCAGACGGCTGGCCGACCACGCCGAAGCCTCCGGATCGAGCTCGATGGCAGTAACTGCGATTCCGGCCTCCGAAAGAACGGCCGCGTTGTGGCCTGCCCCGGCATACGCATCGATTACTGATCGAGGCTCGTGCGCTTTGACGCGTGAGATCACGTAGTCGCTGAGCGCGGCGGCCACCTCGGCGTTCACCTGGACGAACGAAGCGCTGGGCGTGCGATCGGAGCGGCGATCGTACAACATCCGCCGCGCGCCGCGAGCCTCCGGTTCCCACCAAACTGCCGACAGCAACGGCACCGCCGCCGCGAACTGATCGCGCGCCGCCCAGCTCGTGCCTCCCATCATCACGAACGTGGGACCACCGCTCGTGATGCGGATGCTGCCGCGTAGCTCGCGCGCGTCTGGAAAGTAGGCGTCGGCGTCCATCACCTCGCGCCATGCCGTCACCACCTCTCGATTGGTGATCGGACAATCGGCGAGGGGAAACACGGTCGTTGGATTGTCGTATGGATGCAGCCCCGCGATCCAGCGCGCGCCCCGACGCCGGATCGCGAGCGTGAGCTTGGTCCGATACCGCCACTCCAGAGGACTCCGTGCGATCGGCGGCGGGTGGACGGACCGTTTCCCGATGCGCTGCAACGAGTCGCGGATAATCAGCTGCTTGGACGCAAGCTGTGCGTCGTAACCCATATGCTGCAGCTGACACCCGCCGCACCGGTCGCGCGTGTAGTGTTGGCACGGTGGGTCAACCCTCACCGGTGAGGGAGTGACAACGCTGCGGAGTGCGCCACGCGCGAAATGACCTCTTCCCGATATCTGAGCCGTGACTATGTCGCCTGGCGCGGTACGTGGAACGAAGACGACCAGCCCGTCCGTCCTCCCAACTCCATCGCCCCCCGCGGCAATGGACTCGACCTGAACGCTCACACTCGGCATCAGTATCTCAGTCCGTCAACTCGGGCGAACTGCTTCCAGGAGTCGGGGGCCTCGCGTGAACCCGATGTCAGCGTGACGGACGTGGATGCCCCTGAGGTATTGCGCGCCGTCCGATCGCGCTCCGCCAGCAACGCTCCGGCGATCGCCGCGATCCGTTCCGATTCAGGACTCGGGCGCCGCTCTAGAAGCGACGGCAAACGCCGCTCCAGCCACTGGATCTCGATCTCCCCTCGCTGAAACTCGGGATCGTCCATGACCCGGACGTGAAAGTCGCGCGAGGTCTCGACGCCTAGAATTGTCAGATCAACGAGTGCGCGCCGCATGCGTCGCACTGCCTGCTCGCGGTTAGCGCCCCAAACGATCAGCTTCGCCAGCATCGGATCGTAGAAAAGTCCGACCTCGCTTCCTGCCTCTATTCCGCCGTCCCACCGCACTCCCGGTCCGCTCGGTAGATGCAGGTGGTCGATCCTTCCCGTAGATGGGAGAAACCCGTTCGCGGCATCTTCGCTCGTGATGCGGCATTCGATCGCCCAACCGCGCGGAACAATGTCCTTCTGCCGGAAGGGGAGCTTCTCGCCGGATGCTATCCGCAGTTGCCATTGGACCAGGTCGATTCCGGTTACCAGCTCGGTAACCGGATGCTCGACCTGCAGCCTCGTGTTCATCTCGAGGAAGTAGAAATTGCCTTCGGCGTCCAGCAGGAACTCGCACGTCCCCGCGTTCACGTAGCCCGCAGCGCCTGCGGCGCGCACGGCAGTCTCTCCCATCGTCGCCCTCAGCTCAGGACTGACCGCAATGCTCGGCGCTTCCTCGATCATCTTCTGGTGGCGGCGCTGCACCGAGCACTCGCGCTCGCCGAGCGAGAGCACCGTTCCGTGCGAGTCGGCGAGTATCTGGATCTCGACGTGCCGTGGCCTCGTGATGAACTTCTCGAGATACACGGCGTCGTCGCCGAACGAGCTCTTCGCCTCGCGGCGCGCGGCATCGAGCGCACTGGCAAGCTCGCCGGGGCGGGAAACCACGCGCATGCCTTTGCCTCCGCCGCCTGCCGCCGCCTTGAGCAGAATCGGATAGCCGAACTTTTTCGCGACCTTCGCCGCATCCTTCGCATCAGCCAGCGGTTCGGTGGTACCTGGCACCACCGGAACCCCGTGCGCGACCGCTAACGTACGCGCAGCGGTCTTGCTGCCCATTGCCGCGATTGCTTCCGGCGGGGGGCCGATCCACACCAGTCCCGCATCGCGGACAGCGCGAGCGAACCATTCGCGCTCGGAAAGAAAGCCGTACCCCGGGTGTACCGCTTGTGCGTTAGTAGACCGCGCCGCCGCGATGATCCTATCACCCTGCAGGTAGCTCTGGCTCGAGGGCGGAGGCCCGATCAATACGGCTTCGTCGGCTTCGCGCACGTGAGGTGAGCGCGCATCGGCTTCGCTGTATACAGCGACGGTCTTGACGCCGAGCTCGTGACAGGCGCGGATCACCCTGAGGGCGATCTCGCCGCGATTCGCAATCAACACTTTGCTAAACAACGTCTGCCCTAGTGAAGGAAAGCATTTCGAAGACGAGGTCGCTAAACATCTCAGCTTCCTACCGGGCGCTTGGGCGAGCGCCGTCAGAGCGGGATGTTGCCGTGCTTCTTCGGCGGATTCTTGTCGCGCTTGTTCTGAAGACTCTCGAGAGCAGATATCAACGCAGGCCGCGTATCGCGCGGATCGATGATGTCGTCGATGTATCCGTGGGCCGCGGCGATATAGGGGTGCGCGAATTTCTCGCGATACTCCTCGATCTTGGCCTCGGTCGCGGCGGCTTCGTCGCTGCTTTCGGATATCTCCTTCCGGAAGAGTATCTCGACCGCGCCCTTGGGTCCCATCACCGCGATCTCCGCGGTCGGCCACGCGACGTTGAAGTCGCCCCGAATGTGCTTCGAGCTCATGACGTCGTACGCGCCACCGTAAGCTTTCCGCGTTATCACCGTCAGCTTCGGCACGGTCGCTTCGCAATACGCGTAAAGCAGCTTGGCGCCGTGCTTGATGATGCCACCGTGCTCTTGCGCGACACCCGGGAGAAAGCCCGGCACATCCTCGAAAGTCACAAGCGGAATGTTGAAGGCGTCGCAGAAGCGGATGAAGCGAGCCGCCTTGAGCGATGCGCTGATGTCGAGCACTCCCGCCAGCACCGCCGGCTGGTTCGCGACGACGCCGACGCTGAACGCTCCCAGGTGCGCGAAGCCGCAGATGATGTTGGCCGCATACTCAGGCTGCACCTCGTAGAAATCCTGGTCGTCGACGATACGGCGAATTACCTCGTGCATGTCGTACGGCTTGTTCGCATTGTCGGGGACCACGTCGAGCAGCGACTCGTCGCGGCGGTCGCGGGGGTCGGTACCGGCGCCGTGCGGCGGATCGCCAAGGTTGTTCGATGGGATGAAGCGGAACAGGTCGCGGATGTGTTGCAGGCACTCGGGCTCCGAATCGCAAGCGAAGTGCGCCACACCCGATTTCCCCGCATGGGTGTCGGCCCCTCCCAGCTCTTCCATCGTCACGTCTTCGTGGGTCACGGTCTTCACGACGTTCGGCCCCGTGACGAACATGTAGGAGGTGCCGCGCACCATGTACGTGAAATCAGTGATGGCTGGTGAATAAACGGCACCGCCGGCGCATGGCCCCAGAATCGCTGAGATCTGCGGCACCACGCCCGAGGCGAGCGTATTGCGCAGGAATATTTCAGCGTAGCCGCCGAGTGAAACGACGCCTTCCTGAATGCGCGCACCACCAGAATCGTTGAGACCGATCACCGGCGCGCCGTTCCGCATCGCGAGGTCCATGATCTTGACGATCTTCTCGGCAAACGTCTCGGACAGCGAGCCGCCGAACACCGTGAAGTCCTGAGAGAATACGTAGACCAGGCGTCCATCTATCTTCCCGTGCCCGGTCACGACTCCGTCGCCGTAGAACTTCTGCGCTTCGAGCCCGAAGTCGGTCGACCGGTGCACCACGAACCGATCGAGCTCGACGAAGGATCCTTCGTCGAGGAGAAGCTCGAGCCGCTCGCGCGCGGACAGCTTCCCCTTTTCGTGCTGTGCCTTGAGCCTCGCCTCGCCGCCGCCCTGCTCGGATTCGGCGCGTCGGCGCTCCAGCAGGTCGAGCTTGTCTCGCATTGTCATTGGAGCGAAAAGCTAACTCTCGCTGCACTCGTCCTCTAGCCGCCGAACTCCAACCTCTCCAGCTTAGACGCGGGGTCGGGACCAGCCACAGGAGGCACAATGTCACTCAAGGGGAAGACCGCGCTGATCACGGGTAGCTCCCGTGGAATTGGCAGGGGAATCGCGCTCAAGCTCGCCGAGATGGGAGTCAAGGTCGGTGTTCATTACGTTCAGAACGAAGCTGCCGCCAAGGACACGCTTGCCCAGATACGAAAGCGAGGCAGCGACGGCTTCACCGTGCAGGCGGACGTGCTCGATCCCGGACAGATCAAGAAGATGTTCGAGCGAGTGAAGAAGGAGTTCGGGACTCTCGACATCTTCGTCAGCAACGCCAGGCCCGAGGTGCCCGCGTTCTTTCAGGCGCCGATGGACATTACCCTCGAGCAGTGGGATGTCGCGTTCGATTCGCAGGCTAAGGCGTTCCTCGTCGGCGTGCGGGAAGCCAGCCCGCTAATGACCAAGGGAGGAAAGATTCTGGCGATCACCTACGCGGAGGGCAGTCGCACCGGCGGACTGCAGCCATGGGTGGGGATGGGCTCCGCCAAGGCAGCACTCGAGTCGCTCGTCCGCTATTTCGGGGTCGCGCTCGCCAAGCGTGGAATAACGGTGAACGCGATCAGCCCCGGTTGGACGGAGGACAGCGTGCTCAACACTTTGCCTCAAGAAGCCCAGGACCTTCTGAGAAACTGGCACACGAAGGGCTGGACGCCGATGGGCAGGCTTGGGACTCCAGCTGACGTCGCCGACGTGGCGTCACTCTTTTGCTCGCAGGAAGCGGACTGGATTACGGGACAGGTGATTTACGCCGATGGCGGGGCATCGCTGATGAATCCTGAAGTTCCAACGGAAATACAGATTGGGTAAGCACACAGTCATGGTGGGGCGGTCAACGATGAGCCTTGGACCGTACGTTTTGCGTTTCCCGTTTTCCGTGATCCGTTGAACCGTTCCCTGACGGATAAACGGGGAACGCGTGAACGGGGCACGGACAACGAACGGTTGTCGTTCTAAATTGTCGTTTGTCCCGCCACTCCACTCTCCCCATTCGATTTTGATTTGACTCCATCGCGCCGACCGAAAAAGCCACGCAAGCGCGCCCGGCGTCCGGCGCAGCAGCACACGTCCCTGCCGACGAGCCGCAATGCGTATATGGACACCAGGCAGTGGCTGCTCGATCGGCACGGTCCGGTCTGCGCGTATTGCGAGCGGCGCTGCAGCCAGCGGACGATCACGATGGATCACGTGACGCCGCGCCGGGGGAAAACCGCCTACGACCGGCGCGACAACCTGGTGCTGGCGTGCCCTGCGTGTAACGCGCTCAAGGCCGATCAGCCCTTTCTTGCCTTTCTCCTCGGGCGGAGAACGCGGGCGGCGAGTCTCCTCAGGTACGGCGGGCACCTGAGCCCAATGCTTCTCGATCTGGCGAAGGAGATAGCGGGGCCCGAGGCGGCCGCGCGCGCCGCACGCCTCGCGGATCCCGACTACCCCTATCTCGACTAGGCAGCGCGGGCTCCAGGTCGGACTCATCGGGCTCGGCATTCTGTGCCGGCGCTGCCTTTTGCTTGAGCCGCGCTCTTATGAAGGCTAGGACTTCGGCTTCGTGACGGCGCAGCCTCGGACCATCTGAAGCGCCCCCCCCCGGCTCCGATGCGCGCGGACTCCAGTTGTGTGGCGGCTGCGGTGGGAGGACCGATCCTTCGAGATAGGCCTCGATCAGGACGGGGTGGATGTAATACTTCCGGCACACGCTGCGGGTGTTGCCGAGCATCTTCGCCGTCTTGTCGACGGCGGCGACGATGTTTTTCTCTGCTTCCCGTTTGCTCTTCGCTGCGCCCGTAGCCCGCAATGCCTCGGCGACGAGCATCGTTCCGGCCCAGGTGCGAAAATCCTTGGCGGTGATGTCGGCGCCGGTGATCTCCTGGAGGTAGGCGTTCACATCCTCGGCCTCCACCTGCTGTCGCTGGCCCGCATCGTCGAGATACTTGAACAGGACTTCGCCGCGCAGCTCGTGGCAGCGCTGGACGATCCGTGCGATGCGCCGGTCGGTCACGTCCACCGCGTGGGCGATGCCGCTCTTGCCCCGGAACTCGAAGCGAAGCTTTGCTCCATCTATCGCGACATGGCGGCGGCGAAGCGTCGTCAGCCCGAACGACTTGTTGGCCTTGGCGTACTCGTCGGAGCCGATGCGGATGAGAGTCCTCTCGAGCAGCCACACGACAGTTGCCATCACCTTCTCGCGGGCGTGGCCGGAAAGGGCGACGTCGCGCTCGACTCGCTCGCGGATTTTCTGAATCACTCCGGCCAGCGCGAACATGCGCTCGAACTTCGTCCCGTCACGATGGCGGCGAAACCCGGGGTGGTATCGGTACTGCTTTCGGCCGCGGGCATCGCGGGCCGTCACCTGCAAATGGCCGTCTTCGTCGGGGCAGATCCAGACATCCGTCCACGCCGGCGGAATCACCAGCATACGGAACCGTGCGAGCATGGCGGGCACGCGGATTACACGGCCCTCGGGGTCTACATACTTGAACCCGCGGCCGTGCCGGTGCCGTCGAACTCCCGGCATGGCATCGGTGACGTAGCGCAGACCCGCGGCGAGGGCGGATCCGACGTATTCTGTAGAGACGGACTGTCCCAACCTTTCCTCCACGAGCGAGCGCGCTCGGACATCGCACCTCCCGCAAAGCAGGAGAATTTGGGGGTCGCGATATGGACGCCAGAAACGCTTGGCGGCAACCGCAGTAAAGCGTTGGGTGGGTCTACGCGGGCCCGAAGATTCGGATCAGCGCGGAAGCGCGGCTTCCCGGACCGAGGTAGGGTGGAGACCCTTAGCCTGCGACTGGCAGCGTGAAGTAGAAAGTGCTGCCGAGCCCGACGCTGCTTTCCACCCAGATTCGACCGCGATGGGCTTCGACGATTCCCTTGGCGATCGCCAGACCCAGACCGATACCGCGACGATCGGATGACTTCGCCTGCCAGAACCGGCCGAAGATGTGGGGCAGCTGTTCGGCCGGGATGCCGGGACCAGTATCGATTACGGCGAAACGTATTTCAGCATCGTGTCGCTCCGCACTGATTGTGATCAGTCCTTCGCGCGGAGTGAACTTCACCGCGTTGCCGACCAGATTGGACAGCACCTGACTGATTCTTGCGGAGTCGGCCAAAACATTGGGTAGATTCGGCGCCAGGTGGCTCTCGAGCCTGATCGAGCTGCCTGTCGCCAGCGGCCGCAACATCTCGAGCGTGTCGGCGATCAGTCCCGCCACAGGTTCCGGTCGCGGCTCGAGCGCGAGGCGTCCTGATTCCATGCGCTTGACGTCGAGCAGATCCTGAATCATGCGATTCATGCGATCGGCGGCGCGCCGCACGATCTCCACCTGACGGCGCTCCTGCGTGCGCTCCGGAGACGTGCTTTCGAGCATCAGACCTGCCGCCATCATGACCGTGTTGAGAGGATTGCGAAGGTCGTGGGCGACAACAGCGAGTATCTCATCGCGCGCGCGGGTCGCCTGTTCTGCCTCGTGGAAAAGTCGCGCGTGCTCGACGACAAGCCCCGCACGACGGGCCAGATCCGCGCCGAGGGCCAGGTCGGCCATGTCGAACGTGCGGCCAGAGCTCGCGGTCGCCAGTGTCAGTACGCCGATGGTATGTCCCGCACGTCCCGAGGTCGTGAGCGGCACGCAGATAAAGGAGCGCGGTGCCAGCGCCCTCACCGTCTGACGCTGCGCTTCGTACGCAAAGGAGGCGTCGATCAGCTCCGGGCTGACCTGGACCTCGAGCACGGGACGGCCGGTAGCGATCACCCGCATGACCGGATGGTACTTGGTCAACACGGATTGCGGAAAGCTCGACATCTCGTTCACCAAATTGGTCTTTGACTTGTCGACATGCGCCTCGCCGATGCGCGTGAAATTGTCGCCGTCGATGATGTCGAGCGCGCAGTAGTCGGCCATTGCCGGTACCGTCAATCGCACCAGGGCTGCCAGCGTCGTCTGGTAGTCAAAGGATGCTCCGAGCAGACGGCTGGCTTCCGCCAACAGGGCCGCGCGCTTTTCCGAGTTCTCCGCCTCCGCCCGGGCGGCCTGCTCCAGCACGAGCGCGTGCGACTGTTCTTCCGCGCGCCGGCGCTCGGTGACATCGCGGAAGCTCCACACGCGCCCGACACTCTTTGCGTCGATGCGCTGCGGCTGGGAGTAGCGCTCGAAAACCCGGCCATCCTTTAAGTCGAGGACGTCGTAGCTCGCTACCTCGGGCTGGTCGTACAGCTCTTTGACCTTGGCCAGGAACTCTTCCGGGTGGGAAAGCTTCTCCAGAGCCGCGCCGATTGCACGGGCGTCGTCACCCGACGCAAAGAGCTCGGCGGGGATACCCCACATTTCGGCCACACGCTGATTGTAGCTGACGATCTTGCCCGCCATATCCACAACCAGAATTCCGTCTGCCGTCGATTCGAGAGTCGCCTGCAGCAGGGAGAGCGATCTGCTGGCCGCACCCAGGGCGTTGCGCCGGTCGGTGATATCCTGGATGAAGCCTACGAGATAGAGCGGCTCCCTCCTGTCCGAGCGCACGATAGACACGGTGAGGTCGACCCAGATCACACTGCCATCCTTCCGGATGTAGCGCTTCTCCATATTGTAGTTGGAGACTTCACCCTCTCGCGTGCGGCGGATGAAGTCCTGACTCGCCGCAACGTCGTCCGGGTGAGTAAAGTCCTCCATCCTCATCTTCATGATTTCCGCGCGCGAGTAGCCGGTTATCTCGCAATAGCGCTCGTTGACCGAGATCCACTCTTCGGCCAGCGTCAGATGCGCAATACCTATTGCCGCCTGTTCGTAGGTCGCGAGCAGCAGATGGCCGACCCCACCGAGCGGAACGGCATACTCGGCCGTCCAGCCCGCGGCTGCGGGAGCGGACGCAAACTTGTTTTCGGAAGAAATCGACGTACTAGCGGTCATTCGACCTCATCGGGATAGCGGAATGGTTCCCACCCACAGGAGCACCCCAAACGCTGGACTAATCTGGCATCGTGTCACCAGTCGGAACAGAGAAAAATTCCGTGGTTGCGTTGTCCCTGCGGCGGAGCCCTGTAGCGCGGGCGGACGGGCGCATTCCATATTCCCGGCAGACACCTCAGCACTGGAGGATCCGTGGCGACAGCGCGGGAAAAGAAACCAGACCAGTCCGAATTTTTGCCATACTACGGCAAATACATCGCGCTGGTTCCGGAAGGGGATGTGATCTCCACCCTCGAAGCGCAGATGCGCGACTCGAAGGCGCTTCTGGCCGGCATACCGGCAGCTGTGTCGACCTACCGGTATGCGCCGGGTAAATGGAGCGTGAACGAGATGGTGGGTCACGTGATCGACAGCGAGCGGATCTTCGCCGTCCGCGCCCTCCGATTCGCGCGCGCGGATGCTTCCCCGCTGCCTGGGTTCGAGCAGGACGATTACGTGCGCAACTCCTCGTACGACGCCTATCCGCTCGCCGAGTTGGCGTCGGAGCTGGAGAGCGTTCGTCGCTCGACGGTCTTCCTCTTCCGCCATCTCACCGAAGAGGCCTGGATGAGACGAGGCGTGGCGAGCAACGGCGAAGTGTCAGTCCGTGCCCTTGCCTACATCATCGCGGGTCACGAGCGGCACCACTGGGAAATCCTCCGCACGCGGTACCTGTAGGACGTCGTTCTTCAACGGCACTTCTCTCCTATAGAGTTGCGCAGCTCCGTGGATCGCCGGACTCGAATCCCCGCTTGAACCATTGCGATCGCTGTGCGGCCGAGCCGTGCGTGAACGAATCGACGTTAACCCGCCCGCCTGAGCGCTGCTGGACGCGATCATCCCCTACTGCTGCTGCGGCGTTGAGTGCTTCATCGACGTCACCTGGGTCGAGCATGTCTCTCTGACTCGTCGAGTTCGCCCACACGCCGGCGTAGCAATCCGCCTGGAGCTCGAGCCGAACCGATAGCTCGTTGGCCTGGGCTGGATTCGACTCCTGAGCCTCCCTGACGCGCGCATCGGCGCCGAGCACGTGCTGCACGTGGTGCCCGAGCTCGTGGGCCAGCACGTATGCCTGCGCGAAATCTCCCGGCGCCCCGAATCGTTTTTTCAGCTCGTCATAGAAGCCGAGATCCATGTACACACGCTCGTCGAGGGGGCAATAAAACGGTCCCATCGCTGATTGCGCCGGACCGCAGCCCGAATCGGTCGAATTGCGGAAGATTCTGAGACGGGCCGGGCGGTAGGTGGCGCCGTGCTTCGGCAGTATCGTCGCCCATACACCCTGCACGTCATCGAGCAGGAAGGATATGAATTGCACCGCCGGTTCTTCGGCCGCCGAATCCGCGGCGGTCATCGGAGCGCCGCTCACACCCACGCCGGGCTCGACTCCGAGGTCCGTGAACAGGTTCCGCCCGAAGAGGAGGCTGAGGGCGAGCACGACCACGGTTCCGCCGATGCCGAGTCCTCTGCCCATCCCGCCGCCGCCCCCGGAGCGACGGTCTTCGAGATTGGTGCTGCGACCGCCGGGTGTCCACTTCATCGCCGCCTCCGAGTCAGGTGTCAGCTCGGCGGCGTGAAAAGCAAGAAACTCGCCGCGCTCTCTAGCTCGAGGCGGTCGCGGGTCTGGCGAGCGCCGCGTGCACCGCGTTCTTCAGAGTTTCGGCGGTAAACGGCTTCTGTAGGAATTGCGTTTCCGCCGTACCGATTCCGCGGCGCAGAATTTCGTTGTCGGTGTAGCCGGACATGAACAGAACACGGATACCGGGGCTGAGCTCATTGAGCTCGTCCACCATTCCGCGTCCACCGAGCGTCGGCATTTCGACGTCGGTTAACACGAGATCGATCTCGCCCACCTCATCGGCCGCAATGCGGAGCGCCTTTACTCCGTCGCTGGCTTCCAGGACCCGGTACCCTGCGTCGGTGAGAATGCGCTTCTGAAGCTTTCTAAGTGTCTTCTCGTCCTCGACAAGGAGAATCGTCTCCCGGCCGGTAACTTTTCCGCGCTGCAGTGGCCTGACGCTGGGCGCGTTTGGCGGCTCAGGCGACGCCGATTTCACCACTGCGAGATCGGCCGCGGTGGTGCGGTCGAGACCCGTGGTCTGCGGAAGTGACCGGCGACTCGACACCAGCAGCTGTCTCGTCAGGACCTCCGCACGCACCGCGGCAGCGACTATGTCCTGCACTTCCTGAACGGAGAGCCCATTCTTCACCAGGTCCGGCTCGAGCAGCTCCGCATTCATGCGGATGACGGTTAGCAGGTTGTTGAGCTCGTGGGCCGAGCGGCCGGCTAGGCCAGCGAACGTTTTCAGCTCATGGGTTGCGATCGCCAGCGATTCTTCGGCCGTCCGTCCAGCATTCAGGTCCTCGATCGAGAGGAGGATCGTCTGATCTCCCGGCTTGGATGACGGGAGTGTCCTGGCACTCAGCCAAAGTACGCCATGTCCCGGCGCGTTTTCGTCATGAATCAGCTCAAAGTGGTCAGACTGCGATCCGCCGCTGACCACCGCCTCGAGCATCTTGCGCAGCTTGGGGTCCCATTCCTTGCCAGCCAGCTCATACACCTTCTGACCGATGCATTCGTCAGGAGCGAGCCGGAAGAGCGCGTAGAACGATTTGCTGGCGGCGCACACGTTCAGCTCGGTGTCGAGCACGAGCAGCGCTTCGCCCGGAGAGTCCTGATTATTCATTGGCAGCTGCTGGAGAAAATCCGGCTGTGGTTCCTGGTATGAAGACTCATTGCGGGACGCCTTCGCAACTCCGGCACGCCGCATAAATCAGGCTTGATCCACGGGAATCTTCCCCTCTAGGGGACCCTCGCCTCGGGCACCGGACGACCTTCGGCATCGAGGAAGGTTATCGGTCCCAGGCCACCGAGCAAACGCAGTCCGGGCTCTATCGCCTTGCGGTCACCGACAACCAGAATTGCCACCCGCGCCGGGTCGATGGAAGAACTGGCCACGCGCGCGAGGTCCGCGAGGCTGACCCGCTCGATGTTCGCGACATACTTGTCGAAATAATCGGGTGGAAGGCCGTAGACCGCGACGTCGGCAAGGCGGCTGGCAATCTGAGCGGGCGTTTCGAAGCTGCGCGGGAAGCCAAGCGTTAGGCCGCGCTTCGCGTTCGCCAGCTCCAGTTCGGTGATTGGCACTTCGCCGCGGATCCCGCGCAGCTCTTTGAGAAACTCCACAATCGACTGCATCGTCGCCGCGGTTTGCACTCCCGCCGCCGCGGTGAAGGGACCGGCGCCGTGGCGAAAGTCGAAAGACGTGCGCGCGCCGTACGTGTAACCCTTGTTCTCGCGCAGATTCAGGTTGACGCGAGACACAAACTGGCCGCCCAGAATATGGTTGAGAACGAGCAGCGGAAAATAGTCCGGACTCGAACGGGCTACTCCGACGTGACCAATGTTGATTACCGACTGCGCGGCACCGGGCCGGTCGACGACGTAGATCATGCTTCGATCACGCGCCGATGGAGAAGCCGGCTGCACCGCTGCGGCCGTGCCTGCCTTCCAGGCAACGAGCGCCTGCTCCAGTTTCGCGACGATCTCATCCGGTTTGACGTCGCCTGCCACGATGAGTACAGAGTTGTTGGGGAGGTAGTGGGCGCCGTAGAATGCGCGAATGTCCGCTTGCGTGATTGCGCGGGTGGAGGCCTCGTCGCCCTGCGCCGGGCGTCCGTACGGATGACTGGTGCCGTACAAAATTGCCGGAAACACGATACTAGAAATGGCGGTGGCATCGTCACGCCGCTGTGCCAGCGCGGTGAGGCGGGTGGCGCGAAAACGGGACAACTCCGCGTCGGCAAACGCCGGATTGAGAAGCACGTCGCTGAAGATCCCGATCGCCGCGTCAGCGTGACGGGTGAGTGAGGTGAAAGTGAGAGTAGTCGCATCCCACCTGGTCGCACTGGAGAATTGCGCACCGATCGCCGCCAACTGATCGGTGATGTCGATCGCGGAGCGGCTCGCGGTTCCCTCATCGAGCATATTGGCGACAGCGTAAGCGAGCCCCGCCCGGTCAGTCGGATCCGCGGCCGATCCGGATTTGACGACGAGATTCATCGTGACGACAGGAAGCTCGTGGTGCTCCACGACCAACACGTCGAGCCCGTTGGTCAGTTTGCGACGCTGAATTTGTGGAGGTGAGAACCTGGGCGCCGGTCCACCCCTGGGCAGCGCTGCCTCGGCACGCGCGGCTGCGACAGCATTTGTCGCGCTTGCCGGAGGAGGAGAAACGCCAATGGGCACAGCATACGCCGATCCAGCTTGCGCACTCCCCGGCGTACCTGTACTGCGGGCGCCCGGAAAGACGGTCAGCACCAGACGCTTGTCGGTGAGGTACCGTCGTGCTACACGCTGAACATCGCCGGGAGCGACGGCTCGGTAGCGCGCCAGATCCTGCTCGAAGAAACCGGGAATTCCGCGGCACGTCGCGTAGTTGTTCAGGCGCTCGCTCTTCCCGAGCACGGTCTGGAGCCCGTAGACGAACGTCCCTTCCCTCTGATTGTACGCTCGTTCCACCGCTTCGCGTGTGGCCGGTTCAGCGGCGAGCCTGGCGATCTCCCGGGTGACGGCGCGCTCGATCGAATCGAGTGAGGTGCCGCTCTTCGGAGTCACCGTGATATTGAACGTTCCGGCGAGCTCGCGCGAGGTGTGATTGGCCGCGACATCCTGGGCGATCTGGCGATCGTACACCAGGGCACGATCCAATCGCGAAGATTTGCCTCCCGCCAGAACGGTCGCAAGAATGTCGAGTGCCGCATCGTCGGCGGAAAGCGCCGGGCCCGTGTGCCAGACCATGTAAAGCCGCGGCAGCGAGACCTGGTCCTGCATCGTGGCACGCAGCTCCCTTGGCAACGACGGTTGGGGGGCGACGATCCGGTTCGTCGCCGGGCCGCGCGGAATCGGGCCGAAGTATTTAGTGACGAAGCGCTTCACGTCCAGCGGATTGATATCACCTGCAATGGTGATCGACGCGTTGTTGGGCGTGTAGAATCGGCGGAAAAATCCTTTGACGTCTGTCATCGACGCCGCGTTGAGATCTTCGAGCGAACCGATCAGAGAGTGGTAAGGGTGACCTTCAGGATAAAGGAGCTCGGCGATCCGCGCGGGGACGAGCCCATACGGACGATTGTCGAAGTTCTGCCGCTTCTCGTTCTTCACCACGTCCCGCTGATTGGCGAGCTTGGCCGTCGTCAGGACCTCGAGCAGATTGCTCATGCGATCCGCTTCGAGGAACAGCGCGCGCTCGAGGTAATTCGACGGAAGAACTTCGAAATAGCTCGTGCGATCGGAGTTGGTGGATGCGTCGGTCGTGCCGCCGACCGTCTGGACCGCGCGAAAGAAATCGTCGTCGTAGTTCTTGGAGCCCTGAAGCATCAGGTGCTCGAATAGATGAGCCAATCCCGTTCTTCCCGGCGTCTCGTTCTTCGAGCCGACGCGATACCAGACGTTGACGGCGACGACCGGAATCGAAGGATCCTCGTGCATGATCACTCGCAGCCCGTTGGGCAGCGTGAATTCGGTGTACGGAATCCGTGGCAGTACACGCGCAGGCGCCACGACCTGCGCGGCGACTGCGGATGCGGCACCAGCGGCAACCGCCAAGCTGCAGAGCACCAGACGCGCGAACGCGGTCATCCAAGCCTCGAGTCTGCGTAACGACGGGATGTGGACACCTTAGGACGCATCATGAAACCTGGTGCAGCGCACTCGCAAGAGTCCAGGCAACCGCGATAAAGCAAAACGGGTCAGCTCAGTCGAGCTGACCCGTTGTACTTTGTTGTCGATACCTCTACGCCGGCTCTTCCACGGTGTAAGTGTCGGGAATTGGCGGCAGCGGATCCGTCAGGTTGTACTCGTCGGACTCCATTGGAATCACCTTCGACGGTGTCTCGGGCCGCGCCGGCTGCTCCTCCGGAATTGCGGTCACCGCCAGCACGATACGACGGTGGATCGGATCTACTTCGAGAACCCTCAGATCCAGATTCATGGTCTCGTAGACAATGTCGGCCGGACTGTTGACCGGATTTCCAAAATTGAGCTGACTCACGGGAACGAAGCCTTCGATGTCGTTTCCGATGTCGACGACGACGCCCTTGTCCATGAGGCGCACGACCTTCCCGCGCAGCTCGGTGCCGACCGGATAGGTCTCACCGATCTTGAGCCACGGATCCTCGGTCGCCTGCTTCAATCCGAGCGAGATGCGCTTGTTCTCGGCGTCCACGTTAAGGATCACGACGTCTACCGCATCACCCTTCTTCACGACTTCCGATGGGTGCTGCACGCGCTTGGTCCAGGACATGTCGGAGATGTGAATGAGCCCGTCGATTCCCGGCTCGATCTCCACGAACGCCCCGAAGCTGGTGAGGTTCCGAACCTTGCCGTTGAGACGCATGGCAACCGGATACTTCTCCGGCAGCATCATCCATGGATCCTGCTCCGTCTGCTTCATCCCGAGCGAGATCTTCTCCTCGTTCGGATCGACTTTCAGCACCACCGCTTCGATCGCTTCACCGATCGAAACCAGCTTCGACGGGTGCCGGACGTTGCGAGTCCAGCTCATCTCACTGATGTGGACGAGTCCCTCGATGCCCGGCTCGAGCTCGATGAACGCGCCGTAGTTGGTGATCGACACGACCTTGCCCGATACCCTGGTGCCGACCGGATACTTTTCGGCCACATCCTTCCACGGGTAGCTCTGGAGCTGCTTGAGGCCAAGCGATATGCGCTCGCGGTCCCAATCGATGTCGAGGACTTTCACCTCGAGCTCCTGCCCGATGTGCACCATCTCGGACGGGTGCTGAATGCGGCCGTACGACATGTCGGTGATGTGCAGCAAGCCGTCGACGCCGCCGAGATCGATGAATGCGCCGAAGTCGGTGATGTTCTTGACGACGCCCTTTCTCACCTGATCCTTCTGCAGCTCCTTCATCAGCTTCTCGCGCTTCCCCGCTCTCTCCTGCTCGAGGATGACGCGGCGTGAGACGACGATGTTCCGCCGGCGCTTGTTCAGCTTGATGATCTTGAAGTCGAAGGTCTGACCGAGCAGCTCGTCGACGTTGGGGACGCGACGGAGCGCGATCTGCGAGCCGGGGAGGAATGCATCTACGCCCATCAGGTCGACGACTACGCCTCCCTTGATTTTCTTGTTGAGAGTCCCGCGCACAGGCTCGTCGTTCTCGTAGGCGACGCGGATGCGCTCCCAGACGCGCATGAAATCCGCTTTCTTCTTCGAGAGCACGACGGATCCTTCCTGATCCTCGAGGTGCTCGAGCAGAACTTCTACTTCGTCACCCGGCTTGAGATCGGGTAGATCCTTGAACTCTTCGAGCGGAATCGTCCCTTCGGATTTGAACCCGATGTCGAGGACGACCATGTTGTCGCGAATATCCAGCACACGGGACTTGACGATTTCGCCTTCCTCAATGGAAGCCATCGTCCCGTTGTACATCTCCATCATTGTCTCGAGCTCGTCCTGCGAGTAATCGTCCTCGTCGTAGAGCTCGGGGCGCAGGTTGGCAAGCGGGCGCAGCTGTGCTTTTTGCAGATCGCGCTTCTCGCGCGCAGTCAGCGTCGTGCCGGTTGGGGTTAGAGTCGGGTTAGGGGGGTCTATCATGTTGCTGGTTAAAGGGTTGAGTACGTTCGGATCAAGCCTTTAAATGTAGACCAGCATACGCATCGGGTCAACTTCATCCGAGCGGTTTTTCCGAGACGGGCAGCGCTGCTACTTGAGACCCTTGGTGAGCAGCAGGATCAGCTCCTCGTCGCTGAGCCCGTCGAGCGCGCCCATCGGCAGGTCCATCGAAACTTCGCTGCCGTCGTCGCACTTGAATGCGACTGTCACGATGGCGGGGTTCAGCCTGCGATCGGGCAGTCCACCCGACCGCAGGGATTCAAATGCACTCCAGTCAATGCCCGCCCTATCCGTAAACCTGCGCATTACGTTCGTCCCCTCAGAGCGACCGCTGGCGTGCAAGAGTCACAATCTGCTCCACTTGCTCCCCCTGCGTGAGGGCGGTCGTATCGATGGTGACGGCGTCCTCTGCCGGGACGGTCTGCCTGGCGTCCCGCGCGTCACGCTCGTTAATGCGTATAGTCTCGTCATCAACGGTTTGTTCCGAGGCTGAATCCTGCCCCCGCTGCCTGAGCCGCCGCAGGGCACGTTCACGGGAATCGGCGACGAGGAATATCTTGAGGTCCGCATCCGGAAAAACCACCGTTCCCATGTCGCGTCCGTCGACCACCACACTGCGCGTCTCAGCTGCCCCCCGCACCAATCGGTTGACCCAGTCGCGGACGCGCTGCATCTGCGCCACGCGTGACACGTTACGTGTCACTTCATGCCCACGGATTTCCTCCTCGAGCGCGCGGCCATCCAGTACGGGATAGAACGACGTCCGCGCGGCACGCAGCTCGATGGGCCGTGCAGCGTCGAGTACGAGCTCCTCATTCCACCGGGCGGGGTCGTCTTCCCGCCGTAACGCCGCCGCGGTTGCCGCGCGATAAAGTGATCCGGAGTCCACGTGGAGGTAACCAAGGGTATCGGCGACCTCCTGCGCGGTCGAAGACTTTCCCGACGCCGCTGGGCCATCGATGGCTATCACGCGCGTGCGGCGGCTCAGACAACCGCCCTCGCCAGATCATCCCAGAAGCGCGGGTATGAGACGGCTACGCACTCGGCGCCTTTAACGGTGATGCGATTGCCGCCAACCGCGGCCAGAACGCCGAATGCCATCGCCACTCGATGGTCTCCGTGCGCATCGACCGTCCCGGAGAATCCGGCTCTCCGCCCGTGAACGCGGAGCCCATCGGGCAGCTCCTCCGCCTCTGCGCCAATGGCGACAAGATTGTCGACCACGGTAGTTATCCGGTCACTCTCCTTCACACGAAGCTCCGCCGCGCCAGTGACTTCGAGATCGATGCCGCACCCGGCCGCGAGGCAGGCGAGCAGCGGCACCTCATCGATCAGAGACGGAACCTCGTCGTGTCCGATGTCTATCCCCTTCAGTGAGCTGGGCCGAACCCGCAACGAGCCGATTCGCTCCCCAGCCCTCTCCTTGATTTCTTCGGACGAGACCTGCCCGCCCATTCGTCGCACCGCTGAAAGGAACCCCGTGCGCGTCGGATTCAGGCAGATGCTCTCAAGCAACAGCTCTCCCTCGTCGGCCATTGTCGCCAAGGCCACGAAGTAGGCCGCCGACGACGGGTCTCCCGGCACTTCAAATTCCACCGCCTCGAGAGACTGTGACGGCCGAAGACACACCTGATTGCCGTCGTTCTCCACGTCGACGCCCATCGCGCGCAGCATGCGCTCGGTGTGATCGCGCGAGGGGATTCTCTCCGTGACCCTGACTTCCACGCCGGCAATGAGGCCCGCCAGCAGAATCGCGCTCTTGACCTGCGCGCTGGAGCCGCCCGTGTCCCAGTCGATGCTCCTCAAGTCCACGCCGTGGACGGTCATGGGCAAGCCGTCCTCGCGCTCGAAATCGAACCGCGCGCCCATGTACGTCAGAGGCTCGGCGATACGCTTCATCGGTCGACGGCTCAGACTAGAATCACCCTCGAACCGCGCCGAGAATGGATTGGCCGCCACCATCCCGGCTACGAGGCGCGCGGTAGTTCCGCTGTTGCCGCAGTCGAGGCTCCCCCGCGGTGGACGCAAGCCGCGCAGCCCGACGCCTTTCATGCGAATGGTGTCGGTCAAAACCGGAACTTCGATTCGCATTGCCCGCAATACACGCGCGGTAGACGCCACGTCGGCCGAATCCGGAATGCCGCGAATGCGCGATTCACCCTCCGCCAGCGAGGCGAGGAGGAGCGCACGGTGCGAGATGGATTTGTCGCCTGGCACTCTCACGGTGCCGTGTACTTTCAACGCAGCCAGCCTTCCAGCGCGGTAGCCGCGTCGGTTTTGTCGTCGCGGTATTTCACGATGACCGGCGTCTGCAGCGATATGCCTTGGGCTTTTCCCCATTCCCGCTGGACAAGCCGCGCGCCCGGAACGACTACGGCGTTCTCCGGAATGACGAGAGGTCGCTCACCCTCGGAGCGATGCACGGTTTCACGCGACAGATCGAAGACTGGAGTCCCTCGCGTGAGCACGACTCCCGCCCCTATGACAGCGCCTTGTCTTACCACGGTGCCTTCGTAGATCCCGCAGTTGCCACCCACGATTACATCGTCCTCCACGACTACGGGCGAAGCGTTGACCGGCTCGAGCACGCCACCGATCTGAGCCGCCGCGCTAATGTGTACCCGCTCCCCGACCTGGGCGCACGACCCCACCAGCGCATGTGAATCGATCATCGTGCCCGAGCCAACGTGAGCTCCGACGTTGATGTACATGGGCGGCATGCAAACGACTCCACTCGCTACGTACGCACCGCGCCGAATGCTCGACCCGCCGGGCACGATCCGGATTCCGTCCGCAACCGTGAGCGATCGCGGGGGGAACATGTCCTTGTCGTAGAAGGAGAGCGTCGTGTGTGTCGACGCCGATCCGATCGACATGTCGACGATTCCACCTACCCGGAAGCCGAGGAGGATGCCGCGCTTGACCCATGGAACCGCGCGCCATTCTCCGGTCCGACTGTCCTTCGCCGCCGCCCTCACTTCCCCCGCTTCCAGTGCCTCGAGCAGCCTGCGCACCATGGTTCTCGCATCACTGGGGACAGAATTGCCAGCGGGAACAGACGCAAGCGCATCGATTCTCTCTTCGAGGTCGGAATTGGAATCGCTCACGCGGTGAGCGCCCCCGCCGAAACCAGGGCCGAACGCACGGCAGGCTCGAACCGCTCAGCGAGCGGCACCAGCGGCAGCCGGACCACGTTCAACATCCGGCCCATCATCGCCAGCCCGGCTTTCGCGGGGATCGGGTTCGATTCTACGAATGCCGCCGCCGTCCAGGCCGCCAGCTGATGGTGAATGGCGCGGGCTTTCTCGAAATCGCCGGCTGCGCACAGCTCAGTGAGACGCGAGACGAGCTGCGGAGCCGCGTTCGACGTGACGGATATGACGCCATCGCCGCCGTCTGCCATCACCTGAAGTGTCAGCGGGTCGTCACCGGAGAGCACTGAGAAGCGAGCGGGACGATGACGAATGATCTCGCTGATCTGGCCAAGATTTGCCGACGCTTCCTTGACCGCGGTGATGTTCTCGTGCTCGGCGAGCTCGAGGGTCGTTGCGGCTTCGACGTTGCTGCCCGTGCGACCGGGCACGTTGTACACGACGATGGGAATCCCGACGGCGTCGGCGATGGCGCGGAAATGCGCGACGATCCCCCGCTGGGGCGGCTTGTTGTACATCGGCGACGCGTGGAGCAGGTGCGTCGCTCCGGCGCTCTCCATCTCCCGCGACAGTGCTATCGCCTTTTTGGTGTCGTTCGATGCCGCGCCGGCCACGACGGGCACTCGAGCCGCAGCCTGCTCGACGGTGATCTCGACGACGCGGCGGTGCTCCTCGATTGTCATCGTCGCCGCCTCGCCGGTGGAGCCACATGGCACGACGAAATGGACACCGCTCGCTATCTGCCAGTCGACGAAGGACCTGAGCGATCGTTCGTCGATGTCACCCGAAGCTGTAAATGGGGTGACGAGCGCTGTTCCACACCCGGTGAGCCGCTGCGACTTCATCCATGCTCCACGTGATATCTCCCCAACGTCGAAATGCCCCGACGTGGGTAAATGTACGCGGCTCTATGTCCGAACGTGCTAGATGCGCTGGCGCTTGACCAACACCGGATCCGGCGCGCCGATTCCTCTCAGCACCATGTGGGCAGTCCAGCCGATTTTGCCGACGAGCGAATCTGGCCGGATCACAAGACTGTGACGACGCGGTCGGCTATTCTGGGCCACTGTGATCCAGACTTTGTCGCCCTCGACGGTGTAGGTTCCGCTCGCTTTCTCGGTTGGATCCTTCTTGCCGTTCACCGTCTTGTCCAATGTCAGCGTGAACGTGCCCTCAGGCTTGAGGTGGAGGTTCGCCTCGATCTGCCAGGTCAGTTTGTTGAGGGCCGAGCCGCTGGCGGCGTATACGTATGAACCGGGTACGCCCGCGGGAATCGGATCTGGCGCCGGCTCGTTCCGGCAGGCGGTCGCGACAGAGACAGCCAGCGCAACAAACGTTAGGTGACGCGACATAACGACCCCACTCTCAGAAAGTCGACGTGGATCTACGGTCAACTACGATTTCTGCCGGGTGCTTGTTTCACCCCTCAACACGTCCTTCATCGTAAACACTCCCTTCTTCCCGACCAGCCACGCCGCGGCACGCACCGCGCCTTCGGCGAACGCGCGTCGATCGCGGGCGACATGCGTAAGCGTAAGCTGCTCAAAGGTGCCGTCGAAGATCAACTCGTGAGTTCCCGGGACTTCGCCCGTCCGAACGCTGGTGATTGGAATCACCCGTCCGAGCCCTTCCCCCGCCTCGCGCGCAATTGCGCTCGCGGTGCCGGACGGCGCGTCTTTCTTTCTGGTGTGGTGCACCTCGATGACGTGCGCGTCGAATCCCTCGATCGCCCGCACGAGCGTTCCCGCGTACCGTGCCAGCTCCAGAAACACGTTCACTCCCAGCGAGAAATTCGGCGACCACAGCAAGCCGGTGCCGGTCTCTTCGGCCACGCGCGTTACCTCCGGGAGCGCCTGGTACCACCCCGTCGTTCCCGCCACCACTGGCACTTTCGCGCGCAGGCTGGCGGAGATATTGGCGACGGCGGCAGCCGGCTCGGTGAATTCCACGGCTACATCCGGCTCTGCCAGCGTCGCCGCGGTGATGCCACGACCGCCGTCACTCTCCTTCGCTCCCAGCACGGCGGTCACTTTCCATCCCTGCTCCTCTGCCAGGCGCGCGATAGCATTTCCCATTTTGCCATCGCCGATGATAGCGATGCGTCGGACGGTCACTTTTTTGCCCCGAAGAATTCCGAATGCAGCCGTTCGAGTGACGGGTTGAGCTGATCTCCGTCGATGATGATGGTGAGATTGATGCCCGTCGCGCTGAGCGACATCATGTGGATCTTGATCCCTGCCAGCGCGCCCACGGCGCGGCCCATCGCCGCGCTGTCATCGCTGATCGCGGCACCTACGACGGCAGCGATCGCGCGGTCCCGCTCGACTGAGACGTCTCCGAGTGCGGAAAGCTCAACGACGAGCGACTCGAGACCTGAAGCATCATCCACCGTGACGGAAACGGAGATCTCGGATGTCGCGACTACGTCCACCGAAATCCCGTTCCGCTCGAAGATCTCGAACACCCGGCGGAGAAAGCCCCGCGCGAACAGCATCTTCGCCGCGCTGACCCTTACGACTGTCACGCCGCCCTTTCCCGCGATGGCGCTCACGGCGCGGCGCGGTGCATCGAACGTGATACGCGTTCCCTTGCCACCCGGGTTGCGTGAGTTGTAGATGAAAACCGGAATTCCGAGGCGCACCGCCGGAGCGATGGTATTTGGGTGGAGCACCTTGGCGCCGAACGATGCCAGCTCCGAGGCTTCGTCAAATCGGATCTGCTCGATGAGCTTAGAGCCCTTTACCACGCGTGGATCCGCTGTCAGCATTCCATCGACATCGGTCCAGATCTCGATCGAATCGGCGTGAAGCGCGGCGCCGAGGAGTGAGGCGCTGTAGTCCGAGCCGCCGCGCCCGAGGGTCGTGGTGATTCCTTTCGCCGTCCTGCCGATGAATCCCCCCATGACTGGAATCTTTCCTTCCTGCAGGCGCGGGAGAACCAACTCGCGCGCGGCTTCGGCGATGGCATCGACCTGCGGCTCGGCGGCCATGAAGTTGTCATCGGTGACGAAGACCTCCCGCGCGTCCAGGTGCTCCGCCGGCAGGCCGCGCAGAGTGAAGAAAGCCGCGACCAGGTGGGACGAGAGCAGCTCACCGAACGCCGCAATGGCGTCGAAGCTGCGCGGAGTGGCGTGTCCGAGGACTGACAACGCTTCAGCGAGGCTCGCGAGCTCATCGAATGTCGCACTCATCTCGGATGCGACGTCCGACGCCTCGGCGGAAGTGCCGAGCAGTTTCTCACACTGCTGGAAATGCCTGTCGCGCAGCGCTTCCACGCCGCGAAGAGCGCCGATGAGGTGCCCCTTGGCCGATTGCTCGCCGATCGCGAGCAGCGAATTTGTGGCACCGCCCAGAGCGGATACCACGACCGCCGGTTGTCGATCGAGCCGACCCTTCACTATCTCAGCGGCGCGCCCGATCGCTTCCGCGTCTCCCACCGAGGTCCCTCCGAACTTGACGACGATCACGCGGTATCGAACGCGCCCGTGGACGCCAGCAGCTCGGCGTTCAGCACCGATCCGCCCGCGGCGCCACGGACCGTATTGTGACCCAGAGCGACCATGCGCAGATCCAGCACGGCGTCACGTCGTACGCGCCCGACGGTCACTGTCATGCCGTTGCCGGCGCCGACATCGCGTTTTGGCTGCGGCCGATCCGCAGCGTCGGTAACGACGAGCGGGCGCAGCGGCCGGCTGGGAAGACCAGCGGTCGAAGGGAGTCCTTCCCACGCCTGCATCGTTTCCACCGCTTGCTCTGGTGTCGGCTTCGTCTCGAACCCGATGGTCATGCAGATGGTGTGACCGTGCTCAACCGGAACCCGATTGGTATGCGCGCTCACCTTGAAGGTCGCGTGCGAGACCTCGTCGTCGGCGTAGGTACCAAGCAGCTTGAGCATCTCGCGCTCCAGCTTCGACTCTTCCTCGGAGATGTACGGTATCACGTTGCCGAGGATGTCGAGGGACGGCACACCCGGATACCCGGCGCCCGATACCGCCTGCATAGTGGAAAGAAACAGCTGGCGAATGCGGAAGCGCTGGTGCAGCGGCGCGAGAGCGACCACGGCAACTGTGGCCGAACAGTTTGCATTGGTGACGATCGCTCCGTCCCAGCCGCGGTTGCGGCGCTGGCATTCGATCAGCGCCAGATGATCGCCGTTCACTTCCGGGATGACGAGCGGAACGTCGGGCTCCATCCGGAAATTCTTGGCATTGCTGAGGACGAACTTTCCGGCGCGCGCAAACGCCATCTCGACTTCTCCGGCGACGGTCGCATCGAGTGCGGAGAAAACGATGGGTGCGCTCACGACACCCGGGTCACACGCGATCACGCGCCGCGATGCAACTACGCGAGATGGTGCCTCGCCCTCGAGCCACCTGACGACCTCACCGTATTTCTTGCCGGCGGATTTCTCCGATGCCGCCAAGTCCGCCAACTCGAACCACGGATGATTCGCCAGCAGCCGCACGAACATCTGTCCCACAGCGCCCGTCGCCCCCAGCACCGCGACCGGCCATTTTGCGGCTCGTTTGCGCGGAAGGCTCGTCATTTGGCAAGAACGGTTCTGGCCAGACGCTCATACGTGTCGACGCTGGAACGGAGCTCATCGACATCTATGTATTCGTCCGGCGTGTGCGCCACGTGGATCGATCCTGGGCCGAACAGGAAGGGCTCACCCCAGTTCCCGAGCAGGGGGATGTCGGAGGTGTACGCCACGGGTCCCGTTTCGAAGCCCGGTACGGTCGCGAACTTCCGCGTCGGAATGTGTGAGCCGAACTCAACGTCGGCATGGCCACTCGCCCATTCCAGAATCGCCTTGCGCAGCGGCTCGACGTCGCCTACCAGCCGGAACATCAGCTCCGCCTCGGCGTGGGCCGGAATGACGTTGGCTTCGGTGCCGCCGCGTATCGTACCGATGTTGACGGTGGTGTCACCAAGAACGGGGTCGGTCGCCAGCGGCAGCGAACGAAGCGTCGGCAACAGCTCGAGCATCGGCTCGATCGCTGACTTGCCGAGGTGCGGATAAGCCGAATGCGCTTCGCGTCCCCGCGTGCGGAGCGTGACTCTCAGAGAGCCTTTAGCTCCGCTGGCGAGTTTGCTCTCCGTTGGCTCTCCATTGATAAGGAAGCGGCTGCGGGTTGCCAGATTGTTCGCTGCGCGTGCGCCATCGGAGCCTTTCTCCTCGCCGACGACGAAGAGAACGTCGACGCGCTTCTCTCCCGCGCTGACGAGGCGATCAGCCGCGACGAGCATTGCGGCAGCGATTCCTTTCGCGTCCGAGGCGCCCCGACCGAACAGTTTCGTGCCCTCGAGCCGCGGCGGTATATACGGTGGGACGGTGTCCAGGTGGGTGGAAAAGGTCACTCCCCCTCCTCCGCCCGACCGTGACGCCCAGATGTTCGCGCGCCCGCGGCTCACTTCCTGGAGTGTCATGTTCCACCCGCGCGCCACCAGCCAGCGCGACACGAAATCCACCACGCTCGCTTCGGAGCCGGTAGTGGATTGAATCGCGAGCAGGTCGGCGGCCAGCGAAACGACGTCAGTCATGCGCAGAAATTAGCGCCGCTCCGCCGCCCGCGCGCGCTCAGGCAGATGCGTTGAACCGCGTGTCGGCCGTTGGGCGTGAGCTTTCGATTCCCTGCACGTGCTCGACGAACATGAGCTGCACGAGCCTGTTGGCTTCCTTCACGTAGCTATCGTGGTGCCGCTCGCCGATGTCGCCGATCTCCTGAAGCCGTGGGTTGGGAAGCATCTTCCCGGCCTCGCGGAACGTCTTGAATGTGTCCTCGGCCTGGCGCGCCATGACGATGTCACCGACGAGACGGAGGAAGTCGCTCTCCCGCGCTGCGTCGGCCAGGTCGCGCGCCGCGCCGAGCGCTGCGCCTAGAAACTTCTTGCCCGCTCCGGCTTCGGCGCCGAGCTGTGCCTGATACTCCTCGAGCATGCGCTGGTGCTCCCGCATGTTCGGAATGTGCCGCGTGCAGAGATCCCGGAACCGGGGGTCTTCCGCCTGACCCTCGTGGTCCTCGAGCGCTTTCAGAAATGTCTGGTGCTGCATGACGGCGTTGTTGATCTGGCTTTTTAGAAAATCAGTTCCGCGATCCATTGTTTTCTCCCGTGATTGAGGGCCCGCTCGCAGCCCGTGTTTTCTTGCTGCGTTCCAGGTCAATGGAGGCACAAGGCGGGCCAATCTGGATCGAGGGAAAAGGCCGCTCGCCATTGCTGAGGCCGGCGGCGGCGTTCCTTACCGGCGAATCTCCACGGCAGGGCTGTCGGGGTTGGTCGGCTTGCCTCTCGGCTTCCATGACGGCCTCGCCGCAAGAGACTTGGGCGCGATTCGTCCGTATGCCCGCACCACAGACGAGGCAACTTCGGAGCGACCCTGTTCCCTTCCTTCGGGCGTCGGCGTCTCCGGCGCCACGATGGTCAGCTTTCCGGGCATCGAATGAATGATTCGCGCGATCTCACGCGCCCGAGCGCGGTCTCCAATCTTGAGCGGCATCGCTGAGAAAGGCACGTTGTGCTCGACGAGCTGGCGCCGCAGCAGCCGTTGCTGGTCGGCCTGCTCCTGATGGGTGGTGTCGAGAAGCGAGATGACGTGTCCGCCCTGACCGCCGAGGAGAAATCCGAACATCTCGTGCTCGTTGAGCGAGGGAACCATCCACTTTCCATTGTCTATCTCGGCGAGCGACCCTCTCTCGAACGGCGTTGCGCGGTCGGCAAAACCTGTTGCCGCGATCAGGTTGCTGGCCACCGCGACCTTCTTGCCTTCGGATTCGATTACGCGCTTGGCGACGTTCACGCGGTCACGCCCAAGGCCGCAGTGAACGTAGAACTTTCCTTTTCCTCTCCGCGCGATGAGACGGAGCTTGGTAAGCGATTCGGCGTTGTCGCTCACCCACGGCAGCATCGGCGCCTGAATCAGCGTTATGCCCAACTTCTCGGTAGCGTCCTTCTCGGCGCTGATTCCTTCGCGCTCGACGATGACACCGGGGTGCTGAAGGGAGATCACAGAGGTGATTCCCTTCAGCTGCAGCTCGCGGAGCTTGTCCTCGTCGGGGTAGGCGCCGAACACAAACTCGGCTCCGCCAGCGGCGGCGAAGGTGCCGGCGTCGCCACCACCAGCAATGCTTGCCAGCAAATTCGCCGGATTCTGCCACTGCCAGGCGGTCGCCGCACCCATAACCGTGAATACCGCGGCGATTCCCCAGCGGGTATTGCGGTTGCGGGCGCGCAACATGATGCCGACCACGTAGCGCGTGAGCACCAGTGACAGCGCGAGATAGAGAAGGATCACGATGATGAGGACATGATCCTGGGAGCGCTGCTCCCAGCCTGCGTCGCCCATTCCCTCCGTGAGCACACGAACGGGGCCGATCAGGACAGCCGTGCCGAGCACTAGCCCCACGATCAGCCACATGTAGAAGAATGTGCTGAGGACTGTGCCCGCACCGGGCCGCTTGTGGGCAAATGCCGCCGTCATGTCTCGCTTCACCCTGCTGTCTACCTCTTCCCTTGAGTGTTGTTCCTATTCGGCTCTGGGAATAAGCAAGCGGCCGGCCAGAGGATCGACTGAAACGGTGAGTGGCGTTCCGGACAGCAGCTCACCATCCGCCTGAGACGGCATCCACGGCACGGTATCCACTCTGAACTCGCGCCCCGACTTGTAGAAGAGGCACGGGTCGGCGCTGAAATCCTTGCGGAACATTCGCCAGAGAATCCGCAGCGAATCCCGGAAATTGCGCGGCGAGAACACGCAGGCATCGAGCTGCCCATCGTCGTGCACGATTCCGTCGCCGAAAGCGACGAGGTCATTCAGCACCGCGCCAAAATTGGCGATCAGCACCGCCGACGCCGTCAGGTCGAATGCGACTCCGTCCACCGTGAGGCGCAGAGTGAAGCGCTGGTTGCGGAGCACTGCCTTGTAACCGCCGATCACATACGCCATGAAGCCGAGCCGCCTTTTCAACCGGGCGGGCGCCTCGGCAATCATGGTTGCGTCGAGTCCGACTCCGACGCCGATCGCAAAGCGGCGGCCGTCCCCGAGCCGACCGAGATCGAGCGTGGCTTCGTCGCCGCGGAGCAGCATCGGCACCGCACGCGTTGGGTTGAGTGGTATGCCCAGCGTGCGCGCGACAACGTTGGCGGTCCCCGCCGCCAGGATTCCGAGCGGCGGTCCGTGATGCGCGAGCGCGCCGAGAACTTCCATAACCGTCCCGTCGCCGCCCAGGGCGAACACCGCTTCGTATTTGTGCGCATGCCTCTTTGCCAGAATGGCCGCGTGTCCGGGCGCTTCGGTCTGCATCACATCGCAATCGACCTCGGCATCGTCAAATGCGCGGAGCGCGCGGGATTGCGCGCGCGAGCCGCGTCGCGATGCCGGGTTTACTATGAGGAGGACACGCTCGATGTTGCGCGGGACGAACTTCATCGCGGTAGCGGCGCTCATGGAGCTCCGGTGCTCACGGCATGCTCGGGGCGGGGATCGAACCCGCATGGGATGTTGTCCCAAGGGATTTTAAGTCCCTCGCGTCTACCAATTCCGCCACCCGAGCGGCAACGACGAGGAGAGGCGGCCTTGGCCGCGCTCACCCCGGGAGTGGGCAGGTAATCAAGCGGGAAACGGGACTCGAACCCGCGACCCCAACCTTGGCAAGGTTGTGCTCTACCAACTGAGCTATTCCCGCGAACAACGTCAAAGTTACCGGCGAAAAACGACGGCAACAAGCGACGGATAATCAAGTTGACAAAGCCCGAATCGCAATGATAACGTCTCCCGCCGTCGAACGTCCCCTGTCTGACGAGCGCCTAGCCCGTTCGTTCACACCCTGCGGGGAATCTATGCGTCGTAGCCTGGTCCGCGCTTCCACGCTCGCTTTGGCAGTTACCGCCGTTTTCGCTTCCCCGGCGCCGGCTCAAACGGTGCTCGGTATCGGCGACGACGCTCTGGTGCTTCCGCGTGGAGTGCTGAGGGTTCGGACTCTCGGTCAGTGGACTGATTTCAACGAGCGCTATGGACTGAATACACCTGATCGAGTGAGCGGGTCGCTCGAGCCGCTGGGCATCGACTTCGCACTCGATACCGTCGGCATCCGGGAATTTCCAAACCTGGGGGTCGTGCAGAACGGATTACGCGAGTTGACAGGTGACCCAAACTTCGCGCTTACTCTGGGGTCGACGCGTGTTGACCTGCGAGGGCAAGTCACTGCCATCCCGCTTGTAATCGAAGCCGGATTGACGCGCCGCCTTTCATTAGGAATCCAGATCCCTTACGTCAAAACGCGGAATTCCGCGGTGTTCGACGTGAATCCCCTGCAGCGGGAAGGCAATCTCGGATTCAATCCTGGTTATTTCGCGGTCCCTGCCGCCGTCGCAGTGAACGCGACGATGCTCGCCGAGTTCACCGCCGCCGCGCAGCAACTCCAGACTTCGCTCGACAATTGCGATAACAACCCGGCACCACAGTGCGCGCCACTCAATGCTCAGCGTGCCAACGCCGTCGTGCTCATCAATCGATCCACCGAGTTCGCACAGGGCTCTGTGGGAACACTGGGGCTTTACAGCATTTCGCCCTTCGTTCCGATCAGAAACACGACACCGCAACTTGCGATCGAAGCGCGAGTCGCTGCTTTCCGCTCCCTCTACCAGTCATTCGGTGTCACCGCCATCTCCGCAACCACTACCGGACCCTTTGCGGCGCAGAACACCCTGACGCTCACGGACGCGCAGACAATTCTCACCGTTCCAGAGTTCGGGCTGGCCGCCGATCCCATTCAGACGGTTACCCGTTCGCACGTCGGCGACATCGATGTCGGTGGAAAGTTTCTTCTCTTCGACTCGTTTATGAATAAAGGCGCCAGCAGATATTCGCCGGAGGGAATCAACTTCCGCGCGTCCGTCGGTGGTGTCGTGCGCCTGCCGACCGGGCAGGCGGAATCGCCGGACAACTTCATCGACCTCGGCGGCGGCCAGGGTCAGACCGACCTCGAGGGCCGCGTCTTCGCCGATGTTCTGATCGGCAGTCACTTCTGGCAGTCGTTCGTGGTCCGCTACAACAATCAGCTCGGCGACGAGCAATACATGCGGATCATCGACCTTCCCAACCGCAATCTCGCCCCCCTCTACCGGCGCCAGAAAGTGGAGCGCAACCTCGGTAACATCCTCGAGTTCGAGACGTCACCGCGCTTTGTCGTCAACAGCTTCTTCGCGGTGTCGGGCCATTACGTGTACCGGAACAAGGGCGCCGACGACTACAGTGGCACCTTCACCATTCCGGCCGCCGTCACGGGCTACACCGATGTCACTCTCGACGCGTCAACGCTCAATCTCGAGACCGAACAGACCGAGCACCGGCTCGGCGGAGGCTTCTCCTTCTCGAACCTCTTTTCGTTCGAGGAGAAAAAGGCACGCATTCCCTTCGAGGTGACCTACCTGCACTGGCAAACGGTGAAAGGCACCGGCAACGTCCCAAAAGCCTTCACCGACCAGATTCAGCTGCGGCTTTACGCGCCGCTGTTTGGAAACTAGAGCGGTGTAGCTTCAGCAGTCGCGGTTTGGAGTAGCTCGCGCGCGTGCGCGCGACTGACCTTGCTCTCGGGGTCGCCGCCCAGCATACGCGCGATCTCGGCGACGCGGGGAGTTCCGTCGAGCACGGTGATATCGGCCGTCGTCACTCCACTCTTCGCCCCCTTCGCTACCACGATGTGGTGGTGCGCCCGCGCCGCAATCTGGGGTAGGTGAGAGATCGCGAAGACCTGGTGCTCTCGCGCCACGCGGCGCAGCGTATCACCGACCTGCAGCCCGACACGGCCGCCGATTCCGGCATCGACCTCGTCGAAGATCAGTGTCGGCACGTCGTCTACCTTGGCGAGAATCGTCTTGAGCGCGAGCATCACGCGCGACAGCTCGCCACCCGACGCCACTCGCGCCAGTGGCCGCTCCTCGTGTCCCACATTGAGCGCGACCCTGAACTCGATGTCCTCGGCGCCTTCGCCGGTGGGTTCGTCGCGCAGCGCCATCGCGGCGGTGAAGCGCCCGTCGGGCATTCCCAGCTCCGGTAGCAGCTGGTCGACGGCCTTGGCGAGCCGCTTCGCGGCGGCGGAGCGCAGCTGCGAGAGCTTCTCCGCCTCGGTGCCAAGGCGTGAGCGCGCCTCCTTCTGACGCGCCGTTAGCTTGGCGAGATCGAATTGCGCGGTGTCGATCAGGTCGAGCTCCGCGCGCGCCGCGCGACCGGCCTCGATGACGTTCTCCAGCGTAGGGCCATATTTCTTGAGCAGAGCGAAAAGCTTGTCGCGCCGCTGGCGAACGTCCTCGAGCCGCGCCGGGTCGAGATCCACCGTGCCCGCATAATCTTCGACGCTTCGCGCCAGCTCCTGCAGCGCGTAGAACCCGGCGTCGAAGAGCTCCTGCATCCTGGCCGCAGCGGGGTCAATGCGCTCGATCGTCGTGAGTGGACGGCGCGCAGCGGCAAGCTGGGTCATCACGCTCGTCTCGTCTCCGGATAACATTTCCCCCAGGCTGTTGGCGAGCGTCCTCAGCTCGTCGGCGTTCTCGAGTACGCGCGCCTCGTCCTCCAGCCGCGTGTCTTCGCCGGGCACGAGTCGCGCGCCCTCGACCTCCATCGCCACGTGGCGCAGATAGTCCGCGCGTTTTTCCGCTTCTGCGCGTCGCGCCGACAACACCGCGATCTCGCCCTTCACGCTGACCAGCTCGGCGTGAATTCGCGCGACCAGCTCCGCCTGGTCTCGTGCACCACCGAACGCGTCCAGGATCAGACGCTGTGATTCGCCGTCGAGCAGAGTCTGCGCGTCGTGCTGGCCATGAAGATTCACCAGGTGACGACCCAGCTCCGCCAGCACTGTGGCCGTTACGGTTGCGCCGTTGATCCACGCGCGGCCACGTCCGTTCGCTGCGATCTCCCGCTTGAGAACGAGCGTTTCGTCCTCGACATCGATGCCTCGCTCGTCAGCCAGCGCCGCGATGTTGCGCATGCCCCGGACATCGAAGACTCCCTCGACGGTTGCCTTGTCCGCTCCGGATCGGATCAGGTCGGCACTCGCCCGCTCACCCAGCAGGAGCCCCAGCGCTCCGACGATGATGGATTTTCCGGCACCCGTCTCTCCGGACAGAACATTGAAGCCTTCGGCAAGCGGCAGCGTCACCGATTCGATGATCGCGAAGTTGCGGATCCTGAGCTCGGTCAGCATTACGACGACTGGTCGCTGTCCGGTAATCCTCCCCAACCGAGCTTCACCCTCATCCGCTCGAAGAACGTGGCGCTGGGGAAGCGTACGATGCGCACTGGATTGTCGGCACGCCTCACCTTCAGCTTCTCGCCTTTCACGAAGCTAGTCCCCACCTGGCCGTCAACCGTCACCAGCAGCTCGGTCGGGCTTTCATTCGCTTCGACCGTCACCTCGGCATCAGCGGGAATCACCAGTGATCGGATCGCGAGTGTATGTGCGGAGACCGGAGTGATGATGATCGATTCCACCGTTGGCACCACCACCGGCCCGCCGGCGGACAAGCTGTAGGCCGTCGATCCGGTCGGCGTCGAGATTACGATTCCGTCGGCGGCATACGTACCGATGCTTTCGCCATCAATGGAGATGTTGAGGCGCACGACGCGCGCAAACCCGCCCTTGTGCAGGACGAAATCGTTGAGAGCCCGCCACTGCTTCCGCGTTTCACCCGTCGCGTCGATGGCGCGGGCGCTCAGCGCCATGCGCGGCTGCGCGACGTATTCTCCGCTGGCGAGATACTTGAGCGCGGCCTCGAGGTCCTCCATCTGGCAGCTGGTGAGGAAACCAAGCCGTCCGAGATTCACGCCGAGTATCGGCTTGTCTTTTCCGTCGAGCCAGCGCGCCCCGCGCAGCAGTGTCCCGTCGCCGCCGAGCGTGATCAGTGCATCGATCTGATCGGCGGACTCGAGACGTCCCCCACTCGCGGCGACCTCGTGCAATCCCTGCTCGAAGAAGAGATCGAGTCCGAGCCCCGGCGCCGTCCGCGAAAGTCTGCCGAGAATGTCGGGGAGCTCGTCGTATCCCTGATGCCCGATTACTCCCGCTCGCATTACACCGCGCGCAGGTGCGTGCCCCGCGCGCTTTCCATTCCGAATGCGTTATCCACCCGCTCGACAATTCCGCGGGCGTCGAGACCGAGCCGGGCCAGCTGCTTCGCGCGGGGAGCCTGCTCGATGAATTCGTCACGTACGCCGTGGGCGACTACCCGCGCCTCCGGATCGAGCTCGGTGATGAGCGCGGCCATGTGAGCGCCGAATCCGTTGACCACGGTTCCTTCCTCCACCACGAGGATGTTCTTGTGATCGCGGAGAATCTCAACGAGAACCTGTTCGTCGTGCGGCTTGAGGTAGCGGCAGTTCACCACGCTCACGCTCGTTCCGCTCTCCTGCAACATCTCGGCGGCAGCGAGCGCAGGTATCACCATTGTGCCTACCGCGAGAATCGCGACGGCACTGTCTGGATCGCGCCCCGCGGACGTCGCGTGCCGGAGGACGTCCCACGACGCGTGGGGGACTGCCGCGATTTCGGCGGCCGGCGGCACGATGTCAGGCGTCGCGTCCCGCGGGTAGCGAAGCGAGAACGGCGCATCCTGCTCGAGACCGCTCTTGATGAGAGCGAGCATCTCGGTGCCGTTCTTGGGTGCGGTCACGACCATGCCTGGTACGGCGAGCATATACGCAATGTCGTAGAGACCCATGTGGGTCGGGCCATCTTCTCCCACCACGCCGGCGCGATCCATCGCGAAGACCACAGGGAGGTGCTGAATCGCCACGTCATGGATCACGTTGTCGTACGCGCGCTGAAGGAACGTCGAGTAGATCGCGCAAACGGGGCGGATTCCGCCGGTGGCAAGCCCCGCCGCAAAAGTCACAGCGTGGCCCTCCGCTATCCCGACATCGAAAAAGCGCTCCGGGAATTCTTTCGCGAATAGGCCGGTGCCGGTTCCACTTGGCATCGCCCCGGTTATCGCGACGACCTTCGGGTTTTCGCGCGCGATTTCGACGAGTCCCTGCCCGAACGCGGCCGTGTAAGCCGAATTCGCCGAGGAAATCTTCCGCTGCTTCCCGGTGGCGGGGTCGTGCCCTGGGGGAAGAGCATGCCATTTTTCCACGTGCTCGCCGGCCGGAAAACCTTTCCCTTTCTGCGTGATGCAGTGGATAAGTCTCGGCCCGCTCAACGCCTTCACCGCGGTGAACGTATCGACCAGCGCATCAATGTCGTGCCCGTCGATGGGACCGAAGTATCGGAGGCCAAGCTCCTCGAACATTATGCCCGGGGTGAGGAACGACTTCATGCTTTCCTCCCACTTCCTTACCAGCGTGCCAACCGCGGAGAGCGGGCCGGGCGCCGCGTCCACGACGGTGCCGATCGCCGAGCGAACGCGGTTGTACAATGGATTGCTCTGAATCGAAGTCAGATACTTGGAGATGGCCCCGACGTTGGGCGCGATCGACATCTCGTTGTCGTTGAGCACGACGATGAAATCAGACTCGGAAGCTCCGGCGTTGTTGAGACCCTCGTAAGCGAGGCCGCAGGTGAGCGCTCCGTCCCCGAGAACCGAGACGACCTTGTAGTCTTCCCCGTTCAGGTCGCGCGCAATGGCCATCCCATAGCCGGCCGAGATCGCGGTGCCGGCGTGTCCCGCGCCGAACGTGTCATATTCGCTTTCGCTGCGCCGGAGGAACCCGGAGAGACCGCTCTCCTGACGCAGCGTCTCGAATCTGTCGGACCGTCCGGTGAGCAACTTGTGGGGATAGCCCTGGTGTCCGACATCCCAGACGATCTTGTCGCGCGGGGTCTCGAATACCGTGTGAAGCGCGACAGTGAGCTCGACGACTCCGAGTCCGGCGCCGATATGGCCTCCGGTGCGCGAGCAAACCTCGATCAGCCTCTCTCGCATTTCTGACGAGAGCGTGCGCAGCTCATCACGAGTGAGGGGCTTGAGGTCGGCCGGCGAATTGATACGGTCGAGAATGGACATTATCGGGAACAGTTCAGGACGTGCGGGTCAACATGAAATTAGCGACTCGGGACAGCTCCGGCGTAAGGAAATTGAGGCCTGCCAGGGCCTCCAGCCCGCTTTCGATCAGTTCCGCCGCACGCTTTCGCGCGCCTTCCACGCCGAGTAGCGCCGGATAGGTGCTCTTGCCAAGGGCCACATCCCTGCCCGCAATCTTTCCCAGAGCTCCAGTCGTAGAAGTCACATCGAGGACATCGTCCATGATCTGAAACGCAAGTCCGATGGAGCGGCCGTAATTCGCGAATCCTTCGACCGCCGCGGTGTCGGCACCGGCAGCGAGCGCACCCATCCGTACCGAAGCGACGATGAGCGCGCCCGTCTTCGCCGAGTGGATGGCCTCGAGATCCCCGCTGGAAAGTCCGAGTCCCTCTGCCGCCAGATCACGCTGCTGTCCGCCGATCATGCCTCCTGCTCCGGCGGCGATGAGAAGCGCACGGCTTACCGAACCGGTATCGGACTCTGTCAACCCAAGCGACCGGCTTCCATCTCGCGCGACAGCGACAGCCAAAGGAATCATCGCAACACCGGCGAGTATCGCTGTTCGTGATCCGTGAACCTTGTGCACCGTCGGCCTGCCCCTGCGCATGTCGTCATCGTCCATGCATGGCAGGTCGTCGTGAACGAGCGAGTATGCGTGCACCACTTCAGGCGCGCAGGCGAGGATGGCGGGGTCGCCGGTGCCGCCGGCTGCACGATAGGCGAGAACCACCAGCAACGGCCTGATTCTCTTACCGGGACTCTTGAGGGCGTAGCGCACAGCCTCGCCGACGAGGCCGGGTAGGCCACGCAGGTATCCGACACAGATCTCGTCCAGCGCGCGCTCGATGCCGTCCAGTTCGGCCTCGAAGCGATCGGATTGTCCTTGGTCCGGTGAAGGCGGTTTGCGCATTGGAGGTACAAATGAAGCAAAACCCGGCTATTGGGGCACCCCAGGAAGGCTATTGACCTAGTCCGCAATTTGTAGTATTCTTATATCCGGATGAACGGATTGATACTTTGACCCCGCCTGCCTTATTCGGCCAGATGACGGCCCTCGCCGATCCGACGAGGAGCAGGATCCTGCTCGCTCTCGAGCGGAATGAGCTCACTGTGAACGAGCTGCAGTCGATTCTCCAGCTGCCGCAGTCGACCATCAGCCGGCACTTGAAGGTCTTGAGCGCCGAAGGCTGGGTCGACGCACGCGCAGAGGGGACCAGCCGGTACTACCGCATCGCTGCTGACAGCCTCGATAGCGCGAGTCGTCGCCTCTGGCATCTGGTGCGGGACGAGGTCATGCACACCAACGCCTCAGAACAGGATGCACGCCGCGCTCAGGCGGTGCTCGCCGCGCGTCACACGAAGTCGCAGCAGTTCTTCTCCACCTCAGCGGGCCATTGGGACCGGATGCGACTCGACCTGTTCGGCCGTCGCGCGGACATCGCCCTGTTGGGCTTGCTCGATCAGGGTTGGAAGGTTGCCGACCTCGGCTGCGGCACCGGTGGAATCGCGCAATCCCTCGCTCCGTTCGTCGAGAAAGTGATCGCCGTAGACGAGTCGAACGCGATGCTCACGGCGGCAAGGAAACGACTGCACGGTATGGACAACGTCGACATCCGGAACGGGCGACTCGAGGCTCTACCGGTCGGCGACCAGGAAGTCGATGTCGCGCTTCTGTTTTTGGTGTTGCATTACGTCGCGGATCCGACCGAAGTGGTGGCCGAAGCCGCGCGGGTGCTCAAGCCCGGCGGACGGCTGCTCGTACTCGACATGATGCCGCACGGTCGGCAGGACCTCAAACAATCGATGGGACACTTGTGGCAAGGGTTCGCGAGCGGCACGCTCGAAGAGTGGATGCGTGCCGCCGGACTAGCGGGCTTTCGCTACACTGCATTGCCAGCGGATCCGGGCGCGAAGGGACCGCTGTTGTTTGCTGCGTCCGGAACCCGGAACGCCGCGGCAGCGCACAAGGGCAGCACACGCAAGAAGGCGGACAGCGGACCGCTCATGAAAACCGCATAGCACGATCGTCAACTCAGATTCAAGGGAGCGGAAAAGTGGCAACCATAACAGCACCGATGAGCGCATTCACTGCGGCAGCCGAAGCGGGACGCGAGCCGTACAAGGTGAAGGACATCTCGCTGGCCGAATTCGGCCGCAACGAGATCCGTCTCGCCGAGCACGAGATGCCCGGCCTGATGGCGCTGCGATCCGAGCACAAGGGCAAGCAGCCACTGGCCGGCGCCAGAATCATGGGCTCACTGCACATGACGGTGCAGACGGCGGTCTTAATCGAGACCTTGAGCGAGCTTGGCGCGGACGTGCGCTGGGTGTCGTGCAATATCTTCTCGACTCAGGACCACGCCGCGGCGGCCGTTGTCGTCGGCAAGCACGGCACGATCAACGACCCGCAAGGCGTTCCGGTTTTCGCCTGGAAGGGCGAGACACTCGAGGAGTACTGGTGGTGCACGGATCAGGCGCTGGTGTGGCCCGATGGCTCCGGCCCGAATCTTCTTCTCGACGATGGCGGTGATGCGACGCTGCTCGTCCACAAGGGCGTCGAGTTCGAGAAGGCGGGGCGAGTTCCCGACTTCGACGAGCACCGGGATCCGGAGGAATACGGCGTCATCCTGAATCTGCTGCGGCGCGAGCTGAAGAAGGATCCGAAGCGCTGGACACGCATGTCCAAGGACTTGCGCGGTGTCTCCGAGGAGACGACCACCGGAGTACACCGGCTTTACCAGATGATGGAAGCGGGAACGCTTCTGTTCCCGGCGATCAACGTCAACGACTCGGTCACCAAGAGCAAGTTCGACAACCTGTATGGTTGCCGGCATTCACTCACCGACGGAATTCTGCGCGCGTCGGACGTGATGCTCGCGGGCAAGGTCGCCGTGATCTGCGGTTACGGCGATGTCGGAAAGGGCTGCGCGCAGGCGCTCAAGGGCCAGGGTGCGCGCGTCATCATAACCGAGATCGATCCGATCTGCGCGCTGCAGGCGGCGATGGAAGGCTATCAGGTGACGACGCTCGAAGACGTGGTGAAAACAGCCGACATTTTCGTCACGGCGACGGGGAACAAGAACATCATCACGGCAGAGCACATGTCGCAGATGAAGGACAAGGCGATCGTCGGCAACATCGGCCACTTCGACAACGAGATCGACATGGCCGGCCTCAAGAAGGCGAAAGGCATCAAGCGCGTGCAGATCAAGCCGCAGTACGACGAGTACATCTTCCCCGACGGGCACAGCGTCATGATTCTGGCCGAGGGGCGTCTGCTCAACCTCGGCTGCGCGACTGGGCACCCGAGCTTCGTGATGTCGGCGAGCTTCACCAACCAGGTGATGGCGCAGATCGAGCTGCACAGCAACTGCGACGCTTACGAGTGCAGGGTGTACACGCTGCCCAAGCACCTCGACGAAAAGGTGGCGAGGCTGCACCTCGACAAGCTCGGAGTCAAGCTGACCAAGCTGTCCAAGGATCAGGCGGATTATCTCGGCGTTCCGGTCGACGGCCCATACAAGCCTGACCATTACCGGTACTAGAAAAAGCAACTGCTGCCCGTGGCCTTCACTCGAACAGTGAAGGATTTTCTTGACAGACTAAACATTTGAGACTGATATTTGGCCGGTCGGTGGATTCCCCGCGCTTCCAAACCCCCGCCCTGCCGCATGCCTTTTAGTCGTTCGCTGATCCTCTGGACTTCAGTACTGATCCTGGGCGGGTGCGGGGACGCATCCGGCCCTGAGCCGACGCCAACATCGGTTGTGATCGTCACACACGCCCCTTCCCACGCCACTGCGGGTGTTGCGCTTGCGACCAGCCCGACATTCGTGGTCAAAGATCAGAATGGCAACGGCCTGGGTGGCGTACCTGTATCGGTGGTGGTTTCAGCAGGCGGCGGAACCCTGATCAACGCGCCGACAGTAACGGCAGACGGTCCGACCGTTGTGGGCCAGTGGACTCTCGGAAGAACGGTAGCCGCCAATTCGTTGACTATCACGGTCGAGGGCATTTCGCCCGTCACTTTCACTGTCACCTCGCTGGCTGGTCCGCTGGAGAGGATTTCAATCGTGACCGGCGATGGTCAGACCGCCCTGGCTGGTACCTCACCTTCAGCGCCGATCCGGCTTTCTCCCGCCGACCAATACGGCAATGCGTTGGACAACCAGACTGCGACTTTCGCGATTGGAGGGGGCGGGGGTGTTGTCACAGAAACCACGGCACAGTCGGGGTCGGATGGTCTGATTACCGCTCCACCGTGGACCCTCGGTAAGAGTGCGGTGCCGCAACAACTGATCGCAACAGTCGGCGGAAGGACGGTTACCATCAACGCCACTGTACAGACCAATTACGTGATCGAGGTGCGTTTTTGGGGTTCGCCCATGACGGCGGAGCAACAAGCGCTCTTCACGACTGCCGCCGCTCGCATTCGCGGCATTGTGGTTGGTGCCGTGCCTCCCGACGTTGCGGCCAATGCCGACGTGGCGACCGACTGTGGCGTGGACGGCGTTCCGCCACTGAACGAGACCATTCTCGGCCTTCTTATTTATGCCTCGATCCAGGATATCGATGGCAAAGGCCGAATTTTGGCGCGTGCTGGTCCTTGCTACGTTCGCAGCACCTCGGATCTGAGGACGGTGGTTGGCGTCATGGAATTCGACGCCGCGGACATCAACTCGCTCGCCGCCGAAGGAAGTCTGGTCGATGTCATCATGCACGAGATGCTGCACGTGGTGGGCGTCGGAACCTTCTGGGATGACAAGGGCTTGTTGCGGAATGTCAACACGGCAACAGTCGAATATGTGGGTGCCGGCGGACTCGAAGGATGCCGTCAGACGGGCGGGACCACGAGCTGCGCGAGCGCTGTCCCGGTAGAGAATACCGGCGGTCCCGGCACCTTCAACTCCCACTGGCGCGAGAGTGTTTTCGCAAACGAGTTGATGACAGGATACATCAACGCCGGCCCGATGCCGCTGAGCGTGATTACCGTAAGGTCGATCGAGGATCTGGGGTATACGGTCAATCCACCCGCCGCGGACGCGTATTTCATCGCGGCTGGCAGCCTGCATCAGAGCGGCGAGGCTGCGTTGACTACGCCGGTCGGAGTCGAGTGGGAGCGCGGCCTTGCCACCGGCCCGTTCGTTCTCCCCCGTCATCGCCCGTCCGCTGCGCGGACATCAAGGTGAACACGACTAACACTTCCATGCACTCGAGGTCGCGCATGAAAAAGCTGTCCACGGTTGGCTTCCGATTTACCGCTCTGGTAGTGCTCGCCGTTCAGCTCTCGTGCGGTGATGGGCCTTCCGAACCGGCACCAGTCGCGACGACGATCACCGCAAACTCTCCTACCACGTTGACCGCCACCGCTGGAGCCCCGGTAGCGACCCCGCCTTCAGTGATTGTCAGGGACCAAAACGGAAACCCGATGGAAGGCATCGCGGTAGGATTCACCGTTGGAAGTGGCGGGGGCTCTCTTGCCGGCGCTGCCGCAGTGACGAACTCGTCAGGAGTCGCCACCGTGGGAGCCTGGACTCTCGGAACTACTGCCGGATCCAACTCTCTCTCGGCTACCGCAGGCACCCTTGCGGCTGTCGTGTTCACAGCTACGGGAACGGCGGGACCCGCCACAGTGGTGGTCAAGACCGCAGGCGACAATCAAACGGCTGATGACGGAACGGCGGTTGCTGTGCCGCCGGCGGTCACAGTTCGAGATGCCAATGGAAATCCGGTCGCTGGCGTTGGGGTGATATTCGCCGTGGGGATGGGCGGTGGTACCGTGAGCAGCGGATCGCAGGTCACGGATGCCTCTGGCGTTGCTACGGTTGGAAGTTGGACGCTCGGAGCCGCGGGAACGAACACACTGACAGCGACCGCGGGGAGTTTGCCGGCGGTGACCTTTACTGCTACCGCCACGCTTCGAGCGGCGTGCTCGGTTACGACGCCCCATACCATCGGGACCACCAGTAACGGCGAGCTTACAACCGATGACTGTCGCGTCGGCGAAGGATTCTACATCGATTATTTCTCGACCACTGTGCCGGCCGCCGGTGCGTACGAATTCCGCCAGACGGGAGCCTTCGACACTTTTCTGATCCTCTACGGCCCTGATGCATTCGTGGTCGGTTTCAACGACGACGAGACTCCTGGCGCTGGCCAGCCGCAGCCGTCGCGGATCAAGGCGTTGCTGCCAAGCGCCAATTACTTTCTCGGCGCGACCTCCTGGGATCCCGGGATAACAGGGACTTACACCCTTTCTTCAGCAGCAACTTCGGCCGCTATCACGGGCTGTGAAGAGGTTTTCGTAGCTCGCGGCGTTTCGACGGATCAGAACCTCGAGACGACCGACTGCGAATTCAACGGCTTCTATTCCGACGACATGGTGCTATTCCTCAGGGCGGGCCAGGCAGTGACCATCTCTATGAACTCGACGGCTTTGGACGCTTATCTTGAACTGTACAACGCCAGCGGAACGCTCGTCGTTTCGAACGACGACAGGGACGCGACGACCAACGACGCCCAGATCGTTTTCACACCGACCGCAGACGGCTTCTTCCTGGTAGTCCCCACTTCTTCGGTCGCCGGCGCCACGGGCGCGTACACACTCATTATCCAATAAAGGAGCGCTTCGATGTCCAAGCCAATTTCTTTCCTATTCGCGGCGCTTTCGATCGGAATCGCGCCGAACCTTGGAGCGCAGGGGGCGGCGCGACAGCCCGAGGTCACGATTCCACCAGCCATAGTTGCTCACACGGTCGCAATCAGACCCAAAACCAAAGGCGCGGGGCTTCCCCGGCCGTCCGCAAGCCAGCGCGCTCCCGATCCGTCAACACTTGTTGTTGTCACGACTCCAAACGGAGAACGACGACTCGCGAGAGCCAAAAAGCCGACCCGTTGACTCGTGTGTTGATCAGATGCGGTTAAGGCTGTTTTCGAGGCACGGAGTCTCTCGCGAAAAAGGGTGAGCGGACAACGGGCCTTCCCTGCCCATAAGCCAGTTTGGTGAGCACCTCGATGGTCTTGTCGCTCCCCGCCCAGTTCCGTACGGTGGGCTCGTCGAGAATCTTGTAGCGCCGCGCCAGCTCGGCGCGGTACCATTCGGCCGCGAGCAAGGGACGCGTGACCACCGTTACATCGCCGCGCCTTTTCTCGACGAGCTGCAGGTACCAGAGCGGATACGTGTCGTTGTCTCCAAGCGCGATCATCACGCCGTTGGGAGGCACGCCCTCGAGCATCTCGACGGATTCGATGCGGGCGCGCGCAGCGGCCACGTCGGTCCGTCGATCCGTCGCGTTCCAATTCAGGATCACCGGCGCGAAAGGCGCGACGAGAGCGACGAACTTTAACGGACCCGGCAATACCTTCGATAACGTGATCGCGCCGTACCCGGCCCACAATCCCCAGCAAACGAACGCGAAGAAGAAGAAATAGTCGCGCTCACGGGCCTCGTGCAGCGCGCCCTCCGGCAGCCAGCCCATGCCGAACGACGGTCCTGCCTTGAGATTGAGATAGATCACCACCCCCAGCCACGAGACCAGCAGCAGCACGGTGAGCGCGCGCCAGCTGCGGCGGTCCACCGTTCGATGCGCGAAAAACCCGAGCAGACCGAACAGCGCGTACACCACTGTCACGGGCGTCCTCCACCAGCTTGGTGGAGCATCCTGGTCCAGACCGAGCGCGAACTGCCAGTCCGCGTACTCGAAGACATTCGCGACCTGGATGTGGAATGGTGCCTGCCGCGGCCAGAGCGACGCGACGTCGTACTGGCGTCGGAGAACGACATCCGCGAGCGCGCTCAACGTCGCTGGATTTCCCTGATTCACCGGCGGGTCGTGCCCCGCGCGCACGAACATCACCAGCACGAACGTCATCCCGACCAGCGCGACGCCGGCCGCGGCAAGGAGCAATCGACCGACGGAAATTCCTTCCCGCCGTCCGTCGACGCGCCGCTTCCCTACAGGGGCCGCGAAGTATCCGTCGTGCGTAGTGAACGCGAGCAGGATCGCGCTCGGGAGCGCGAGGAGCGGCATGAGGTGAAGCGTCCAGGACAGGCCCGCGAGATAGCCGACCAACAGAATCCAGCGCACATCCGATTTCATGCCGGCACGTTCGCCGGCCCACAGAATCAACGTTCCGAACAACAGCGCGACGCCGTAGATCTCCGTCTCCGTCGCGCTCAGCCACACCGTCGACATCAGTCCGGCGGCGATTCCCGCCGTTGTCGCCGCGAGCCCGTCATCCGTCCAGCGCGAGAAGAGGTGCGCGAGGATTCCGCACGCCGCGGCGGTGCACGCGGCGGAGAACAGATTCATCGCGCGCGCGAAACCAAAAATTGGAGCGAAGGCCATGCTCCAGACTTTTCCCAGCACTACGTAGAGAGGCGTCCCGGGAGGGTGCGGAATTCCAAATGTATGTATCGCGGCCAGAAACTCACCCGAGTCCCAGAGCGTGACGCTGGGCGCAAGGGTGAGCATGTAGACGAACAGGAGAAGAACGGCGGTCGTCCAGCCGGGAGTCGGGAACCGTCTCGTGGTGCTAATGCTGGAGCATCTCCGATTCCTCCGGCGTCAGCGCCCAGGCCGCGTCGAGCGCCAGTCTGTTCGGGCGTACTCGATGCACGCGAAACACTCTGGCGCCGGCAAAAAACGCAACGACGTTGACGCCGACCGTCACCATGTCGCGGTCGTCATTGTCCACCGGGTGACTCGCGCGCTCCGTCGAAAGCGGAACAGCGCTGTTCGAGTCGACGTAGCGAATGAGCTCGGCGATCACGCGCTTGCGCGATGCGCCGATGAACACGGGGTATCCGAAAGCGACGATCCTCCGCAGCTCGGCCAGCACTGCCAAAGAGTGCCCTGTCCGCTTGGAGAATCCGATACCAGGATCGATGGCGATGCGCGCGGGGTGAACTCCGGCCAGCTGTGCGACCCGCACTGACTCCTCGAGCTCTGCGAGAATCTCCCCGACCGGATCGGCGCCATAGACAGCGTTGTCGTAGCTCGCCATCTCAGCCACCGTTCCCCGGGAGTGCATGAGCACCACGTTGCACTCGGCTTCCGCACAGACGCGTGGCATATCGGGATCCAGAGCAAACCCTGACACGTCGTTGACGACGGACGCTCCTTCCGCCAGCGCGGCGCGTGCCACTTCAGCCTTGACGGTGTCGATCGAGATCGCGACATCGCTCCACCGCGACCGGATGGCTCGAATTGCCGGCAACACTCGTCGAAGCTCGTCACGCACGGGAACCGGCTGCGCACCCGGCCGCGTCGATTCGCCGCCCACGTCTATGACGTCGGCTCCTTCCGATATCAGCCGGGCCGCTTGAGCGATTGCGGCTTCTGTCGAAACAAAATTACCCCCGTCGCTGAAGCTGTCGGGGGTAACGTTGAGAATGCCGAAGATGGTTGGCCGCTGCGATTTCGACGGCCATGCGAAGCTCACGCGGGCGCGACCTCCGGACCTCCAAAGAGTGGCGGCTTGGACGGCTTGGGGTGCAGCACCGGCGAAGCAGCCGTAGCGGTAGCCGACGGCGGCGGGCTCGTCGGACGCGGCGGTAGAGTCTCGCCGCGCGCCAGAGCAGCCACCTCATCACCGGTTAGCGTCTCGCGATCGAGAAGCGCGGCCGCCACGGTGTGCAACAGCGCCATGTGCTCCTGCAATACTTTCGTGGCCCGGACGTACGCTTCCTTGATCACTCGCGTGACTTCGGAGTCTACGAGCTGGGCGGTGCGCTCGGAGACCTCGCGCCGCGTTTGCAGCTCGCGGCCGAGGAAGAGCTCTTGCTCGTTGTCACCGACTAGGATCGGACCGATTTCGTCGGAGAGTCCCCACTGCGACACATAGCGCCGGGCAAGGCCCGTCGCCTGCTGAATGTCGCTGGCAGCGCCAGTGGTGACACGATCGCGACCGAATACCAGCTCCTCGGCGACCCGACCTCCATACGCCTTCACCAGGTTGGCCTCGAGCTGCTCGCGCGTCACTGAGACTCGATCGTCTTCGGGCAGCGTCCACGCCACGCCAAGCGTGCGGCCGCGCGGAACGATCGTGACTTTGTGCAGCGGATCGTTCCCCTTGACCTTGATGGCGCAGATGGCGTGGCCGCCTTCGTGATACGCGGTAAGCTTCCGCTCCTCGTCCTTCATCACCATCGACTTCCGCTCGGCGCCCATCATCACCTTGTCCTTCGCATCCTCGAGATCGGCCATGTAGACCTTGTCGTGGTTGCGGCGGGCGGCAAGCAAAGCGCCTTCGTTCACCAGATTGGCTAGATCGGCGCCCGCCATCCCCGGCGTCCCGCGCGCGAGAGTCGTAACGTCGACGTCTTCGGCCATCGGCTTGTTGCGGATGTGGACGCGGAGAATGCCCTCGCGACCGCGCAGGTCCGGCGAGTCGACTACGATTTGCCGGTCGAAGCGCCCCGGACGCATCAACGCCGGATCCAGAACATCGGGACGGTTCGTCGCCGCGATGAGGATCACGCCCTCATTCGACTCGAAGCCGTCCATTTCCACCAGCAGCTGGTTGAGCGTCTGCTCGCGCTCATCGTGGCCGCCGCCGAGTCCCGCGCCCCTGTGGCGCCCCACCGCGTCGATCTCGTCGATGAAGATGATGCACGGCGCGTGGGCCTTGCCCTGCTCGAACAGATCGCGCACGCGGCTCGCGCCGACGCCGACGAACATCTCGACGAAGTCCGAGCCGGACATCGAGAAGAACGGCCGGCCCGCCTCGCCGGCGACCGCGCGGGCGAGAAGCGTCTTGCCCGTTCCCGGCGGACCCACGAGCAGCGCGCCCTTCGGCAGGCGACCCCCGAGCTTCGTGAATTTCTGCGGATCCTTCAGGAACTCGATGATTTCCTGTAGCTCCACCTTTGCCTCGTCCGCGCCGGCGACATCGTCAAACGTCACCTTCGGAGTGTCACCAGTGAGCAGCTTCGCCTTCGACTTGCCGAAGCTGAACGCCTTCGCGCCCCCGGCCTGCATCGAGCGGAAAAGGAAGAACCAGATTCCGATGATGAGCATATAAGGGAAAATGCTGACCAGGACCGCGCTCACGGGCATGCGCGCTTCCTTGGACTGGATGTGCACCTTGTGCTTCTCGAGAAGCGGGATTTCGTCGGGTGAGTTCTCCATTGGGAGACGCACGGTGAACTTCCCGACCATGCGCTTGTCCACTGCGGTCTTCTGCCGGAAGTCGCCGATTATCTGGCGGCCCGCCTCGATGGTCACCCTGTCCACGTTGCCCCGCTCGAGCTCCTGCTTGTACTGCGTGTACGAAATCTCCGGCGCGGCTTCGGCGCCCTTCCCCGAGAACTGGATGATGGCGACGGGGACGAGTATCACGAAAACCCAGAATGAAAGCTGCTTGGAGCGCTTGCTCCAATCAGTGGGCTTCTTTGGCGTGTTTTTGTTCGACATTGGTAATGGCATTACTGCAAGCTCGCTATATACGGCAAATGGCGGAAGTTCTCCGCGTGATCCAACCCATATCCAACCAAAAATTCATTAGGCGCATCGAAACCCACGAACTTCGTCTGGTGCTTGAGCCCGTCCGCGATTCGCTTGTGCAGGAGGGCGCAAATCTCGAGCGAGCGCGGCTTCCGATCGGCCAGTATTCCCATCAGACGATTGAGCGTCCGTCCGGAATCCACGATGTCTTCGACCAGAAGGATATCCTTCCCTTCCAGCCGGGTTTCCGGATCGTAGACGAGCCTCACGCTCCCGCCTGAAACCATTCCGTCTCCGTAGCTCGATGCCACCAGGAAATCGACCTGCAGCGGACGGGTGATCTGCCTTACGAGGTCGCTCAAAAAGATGAAGCTTCCCTTGAGCAGGCCGAGTACCAGCAGGTCACCATCGGGGTAAGCCGCGCTGATCTGCCGGCCCAGCTCCGCCACGCGCCGCGCAATCGCGGCCTCATCGAACGCAATTCGCTTGACGGCCCTTCCGGAAAGCCTCGGATCGGATATCGGTTGCAGCGGCCTGATCGTGCTGCTCATCAGATCCGCACTCCCGCCCGCGAGCGCCAGCGTCGCAGCAACATGTGATCGCGACGCATGACGATCTCGACTCCGCCCGATAGCTGAATTGTACCGCCTGTAGCTCCCTTGATAGTAAACTCAGCAGCACGGTGTGTTCCGCGGCGATCCATCACCACGCTAGCCCTGGCGGCGAGCGCCGGCCAGAGAACGCGCAGCGATGCATCGTCTAACCCTTTGAGGCTCGCTCGATCGATGCGGAGCGCTCCATCCACCGACGGCGTCGAATCGACGCTGACGGCGAGATCTTCCAGCGAGCGACGCCACGAAGCGGACGCACGAGCGAGCGCGAGCAGCTCCGCGGGGAACCCGGGATTCCGGCGTGTGATCGACGGCAACAGATCCAGCCGGATGCGGTTCCGCAGGTGCTTGCGGTCGGAATTGGTAGGGTCCTCGAGGTATTTCACGCGCTGCGCGGCAGCATAGACCGCGATCGACTCCCGCCGGAGGTCGAGGAACGGCCGGATCACTTCCGAATCGGCGTAGAGTCCGGCCAAACCCCGAGGACCGGCGTCGCGCAGGATGCGCATGAATACCGTTTCAACCTGATCGTCCAGAGTGTGCGCCGTCGCGACGCTCGCCGAGCGTTTGGCGGCGACCTGCTCGAGAAAAGTCCAGCGCGCGCGGCGCCATTCTTCTTCACGGGTGCCGACCATCGAGGCACGTCCGCACACGCACGGAAGCCCGAACCGCGCCGACTGCCGCGCGACCAGCGCGGCGGCGCGCCCCGCGGCCCTACCGGTGCCATGATCGAAGGTGGCAACGATCATTTTTCCGCGGGCCCGCGCGGGCAAGCGCGCTGCCGCGGCGAGCATCACCATCGAGTCGATGCCACCCGACACCGCCAGCACCACACGCGCGCATCCCGCCCAAGCGGATTCGACTGCCCGCTCGACCGGGGATCCTTCAACCCGAGCAATCGCCATGATACTTTTAATTTACCTACCACGAGGGGAGTTGCGCTTGGAAACGCACGGTCCATTGGGAACGCTTTGGGTATCAGTAGGCTTGATCGCGTTTTACATCGCGCTGATCTGGCTCAACTCGCTGCTGGCGCTGTTCCTGACACCCCTGTTCAGCGCGATCCCCCTTACGTGGCTACAGGACTGGCGCAAACGAAGAAAGGAAGGCCGCCGCGCCCCTTACCAGGGATAAAGCGCGTCGTAGTAGGCCTGATTGCGTAGGACGATGCGGACGTAATCCCGCGTCTCGACGAATGGAATCCGCTCCGTGAATACCTCCGGATCCCGCGCTCCCGCTTTCGTCGACCATCTCTCCACTCTCGATTCGCCAGCGTTGTATGCGGCGAGGACTTTCACGAGATCGGGGTATTTTCTCACCAGATCCTTTAGATGGAGCGTCCCGAGCCTGATGCTGATGGCGGGGTCATAGAGCATCTCCGGATCCCAGGGGCGAATTCCCTCCGCGCGGGCGAGCGCCTCGCCGACCGGTGGCATCAGCTGCATCAATCCCCGGGCTCCGACGGGAGACGTCGCGCGCGGATTCCAGTTCGACTCCTGCCGAATGAGAGAAGCGACGAACACCGGATCCAATCCGTTTTCCTTCGCCGCATCGATCAACGTCTCACGCTCGATGACCGGATAGAACAGCCGGTAGTTCGCGGGTGTCGGCCCGAGCTCATCGATCGCGCGGCGACCCAGCGCGGTCGATCGCGAGGCCTGATCGGTGCCGGTGAGGGCGGCTGCCGTCGCCAGCAACGCCTCGCGGCTTTCGCTCGCGTCGCGAAATAGTCTGTCGGTCTCGAATCCCGCCTCGACATCCATCCCGGCGTCCCTGAGCGCTGTCACGCGCGCAACTGCGCTGTCGACGGCCGGGACTCGCGGGTACGCGCTGGGCGTGCGGTCCCGCGTCACGAGCGTCGTATCGAGTCTCTTCGCGGCCATGACGGCGTAGTAACTGAGCGGCTCCTTCGCGATGACCGCACGCCACCGCGCCTTGCTCCGCGCAGTATCGCCGAGCGCCGCGAATGACCTGCCGGCCCAGTATGTCGCGCCGAGTGCTTCGGTGCTGTTCGGATCGCGGGCGACGAGCGAATCGAACTCCGCGGCGGCGACTCGCCTGTTCCCCTGAATGAATGAGATCATCCCGGCCCTGAAGCGCGCGTTGGCGGCGTGGCGTCCCGATGGAAACCGCTTGAGGAGTCCGAGGAGCGCCTGCCGCGCATCGGCGTCGCGATTCTCGTCGCTCGCCAGGTCCGCGAGCAACAAAAGAGCCGATGCGGCGCTGGTGTCGCGTGGATAGCTCGTCGTGATGGATCTGAGCACGGTGCGCCCCGCGGCGTCGTTGCCGAGCGCGACGAGCGCTCGTGCGCGCTGGTACTGCGCCGCGGCCGCTAGCGTGGCGGGTGTCCGCACCTTGGCGAACTCCCGTGCCGCATCCTCGAAGCGTCGGAGACGAAAGAGCGTTGAGCCGTGTGCAGATCTGTCCGACGCGTTACCCAAGCCGGCCCGGAAAGCGCGCTCAAATCCAGTGGCGGCGCGCTCGGGCAACCCCGACTTTGCCGCCGCCCGCCCGAGCGCGAGCTCTTCGGCGGGAGATGTTGCGGTGAAAACCTTGTCGAACAGATCGATCGCATCGCGCGTCTCCGCCGACGTGTTGGATCTCGAAATGAAGGAAATGAGATCGCGGCGCGCGCTCGCCTTGGCGCTGTCGTCAGCGGCAACGGCCGCGCGAAGTCTGAGCGCCTGAAGTGTTCCGCCCACGGCGGAGAACACGCGAATCGCGCCAGGAATGTCGCCCGTGCGCTCGAGTGCCTGAGCCTCCGTCCAGCGAACCCGATCCTGGGCCACCGCGGTTCGGACCTTGGCGTAGTATGCCTGGCGCGCACTACTCTCCGCGGTGACTCCCGCCGCGCGGAGGTATAGCCAGTCGGCGATCCGCGGCAGCCGCTTCGCCGCCTGTTCGTAGGCCACTCGCGCGCTGTCACGGCTGTCGGCGCGATCCAGCTCGCGCGCTCGGGTAACGAGCTGCCGGTCGTCGACGGGAAGAACGTGCTTGGAGGTATCCCCTGCGAGGACGGCTACGGTGTCCCTCTGCGCCGCTTGCTCGGTCTGGCAGGCGCTGGTGGAAAGAATTACGGCCATGAACGGAAGAAGCAGTTGTCCTATCGCCAACGTGTGTGATCTCCATGTAACAAGCTGATGGCTTCAACCGGTCCCGAAGTTCCAGCGACATACGACGGGAGCTGTTTGACGGGGTGCGTCTCCCAGTACTCGAGGATCGGATCGATGATGCTCCACGCCATCTCGACCTCGTCGCTGCGCGTGAACAGCGTCGGATCGCCGGTCATGCAATCCAGCAGCAGTGTCTCGTAGGCGGGGTGCGGATGATCGCCGAACGCTTCGGCGTAGCTGAATTCCATGTCGACCGGAGTGATCTCGAGACCCGGTGTAAGCTCGTGCACTGCGCCGGGGGTTTTCACCTGAAATCTCAGCGAGATCCCTTCGTCCGGCTGTACGCGCATGATAAGCACACTCGGTGCCATCTCTTCGACCGTGTGTTGATCGAACAGCATTAAGGGCGGCGACCGGAACTGCACCGCGATCTCGGACCTCCGCCGATCCAGGCGCTTCCCCGAGCGGAGATAGAAGGGAACTCCCTTCCACCTCCAGTTGTCGATGAAAACCCGCATCGCGGCGAACGTCGGGGTGGTCGACGCAAACGGCACCTCGGGCTCACTGCGATACCCCGTAACCGTAGATCCGTTCAGCGTGCCGCTGTCGTACTGCGCTCGTATCACCGCCGGCTCCCCATCGCCATCGCCGATGAGCGGACGGATCGCGCGCAGGACCTTCACCTTCTCGTCACGAACCGAGTCTCCCGTGAAGGAGCTTGGCGGCTCCATCGCCGCCAGCGAAAGAAGCTGTAGCAAGTGGTTCTGGAACATGTCGCGCAGGACGCCGGATTCCTCGTAGTACTTTCCGCGCCCTTCGACTCCAACGGTCTCCGCGACGATGATCTGCACGTGCGAGACATAGTTGCGGTTCCAGAGGGGCTCGAAGATGGAATTCGCGAAGCGGAAGACGAGGATGTTCTGGACGCTTTCCTTTCCGAGGTAATGGTCGATGCGGTATATCTGGTGCTCACCGAACTGGTCGAGGACGAGTCGGTTGAGAGCCCGTGCGCTCTCGAGACTCCGCCCGAAGGGCTTCTCGATCACGACTCTGTACCAGGGCGTTTCCTCATACGAAAGCGTCCGCTTGGCGAGCCCACTCTGGCAGAGGTGCTTGAGAGTGCCCTCGAAAACACTGGGTGGAATCGCGAGATAGAAGAGCCGATTGTTGTCAGTGTTTGGCGCGCGGGCCTCGATCTGCTCGAGACGTTGGCAGATGGACTTATACGCCTCGGCTTTGATGAAATCGCCGTTGGCGTAGAAAGTTCGCTCGCACAGCCACTGCCAGACGTCGTCGCGGACGCGCGGTATCTCGTCGGACTTCTGCATTGCTTCCCTGATGTGGGCGCGATACGCCTCGTCGGTGCTCGGCTCGCGCGCGACACCGAGCAGCGCGAAGGTGTCCGGGAGCAGCTTCTGCTCGGCCAGGTAATAAATGGCCGGGATGAGCTTCCTCTTCGTGAGGTCGCCGGCGCCGCCGAAGATGACGAGCGTGCACGGATCGGCCATCTCGCGCCTGCCTGACTTGTGGGGGGCCCGTATCAGCGGAACTGCGTGCGGAGTCTTCACGACTTCTTTACCGCGTGACCACCGAATTCGTTGCGCAGCGCCGCGATGACTTTGGCGGAAAATGAATCCGTCTGACGTGATCTGAGTCGCATTAAAAGCGAAAGAGTGATCACCGGCGCGGGGACATCGAGGTCGATAGCCTCCTGTACGGTCCACCGCCCCTCACCAGAATCTTCGACATAGCCCTTCAGCTGACTGAGCTCGGCGTCCTTGCTCAACGCCTTCTCGGCGAGCTCGTTCAACCACGAGCGGACGACGCTGCCACGATTCCAAACCGCGGCGATCTGATGGAGGTCGAGCTTGAAGTCTTTCGCGGAGTGAAGGATCTCATAGCCTTCCGCGTACGCCTGCAGGGCACCGTACTCGATGCCGTTGTGAACCATCTTCACGTAATGACCCGCTCCGGTCGGCCCCACGTGCGCATAGCCGTCTTTAGGGGCGAGCGTCTTGAATATCGGCTCACAGAGATTGAACGCCTTCGGAGTCGCACCGACCATCAAACAGTAGCCATTGGCCAGCCCCCAGATTCCGCCGCTCGTCCCTGCATCGACGAATTCGATCCCCTCCGTCTCGAGCATCCGCGCCCTGCCTATCGTCTCGCGGTAGTTCGAGTTCCCGCCGTCGATGATGACGTCTCCTTTCGCCAATCCGGGAACGAGCGCGGCAATGGTGTCGTCCACCGGCTTGCCCGCCGGCACCATGATCCAGACTACTCGCGGCGCCTTGAGCTTGGACGTGATCTGCTTCAGGCTCGCGGCGCCGGTAGCGCCCTGTGACACGTATTTCTTGACCGCTTCGGCGCTCCGATCGAAGACGACGACTTCGTGGCCGCCCTTCATCAGCCGCTCCGACATGTTGCCGCCCATTCGGCCGAGGCCGATCATCGCCAAGCGCATTGACTATGCTCCGGGAAATTCGAGTTGGAGAACGCGCTCCAGGTCGGAGCGCAGCTGTTCCGCGGATTCGAACAGGATCGGAACCATGCCGAGCGCGCTCGCCGGGGCGAGATTCTGGTCGCGGTCGTCGATGAAAAGAGAGCTGCCCGCGTCAGCCTGCGCGATCGCCAGGGCGCGCGAATAGAACCGCTGCGTCGGCTTGCGCACGCCGAGCCAACAGGATGAAAGAAACGCCTCGAACACGTCCGACAACCCGAACTTGCTGATCCGGTGGCGGTTGAGCTCGTCAGCCTCGTTGTTCAGTGTCATGAGCGTGAAGCGGGTCTCGCGGGTGAGCGAGCGGGCGAGACCGACGACGGGCTCGTTGGCGACACTCTGCGCGAACATGTAGTCCACGAACTCCCGGCGCGAGAACTGACGTGGAGAATGAAAGACGACGATGTCGAGATACTCGTCGATGGTGATCCTGCCCTCTTCCCATTCACCGACCACTTCCTCGTGGCGGCATTGGAAGTCATCCGCCGGCAGCGCGAAGTGCGTGACCGCTCGGCTCCGTTGCTCGCGGTCCCAGCCGTTCGAGCCGAGGACGCCGCCGATGTCGAAGAAGATGTGACGGATAGTGGTCACGCGATGAGAATCGCCCGGGCGGGCGCGCCATCGCAACCCTCCAGCCTCAACGGGAGGCAAACAAGCTGATACTCACCCGGGTTCGGAACCGATAGATCGAGGCCTTCGACGATGACCACCGACCGTTCGAGCAGCGTGCGATGCGTGCGGTGATGGCCGGAATGGAACTGCTCGATGGAGAGATAGTCGATTCCCACCAGCTCGAATCCCTTCTGAACCAGATAGGCGGCGCCGGCGGGAGCGAGGTAGGTGTAGTCGCTGGCGAACTCCTTCTTGCCTAGGAGCGCGGAGTTGCGCGTGGCCAGCAGAATTCGCTTGTGCGAGCCGAGATCGAACTGGCGGAGCTCTGTCTCGCCGATGGCGCGCACGTCGTCACTCAGGCGCACGAGGAGCGCGGGGCCAACGAGCTTGTCGAGCGGAATGAGGTCGACGGGCTGCCCGTCCTGGAAGAAGTGACGGGCCGCGTCCACGTGCGTGCCGGAATGCGAGCCGAACTGGATCGTGGAGACGTTGGCGCCGGCGCCGGCAGCGATGGACTGCTGAAGCGAGACATCGATTTCCGGGTTTCCCGGATACACGAAGCCGCCGGAGCGCAGCGGCATCGAGATGTCGTAGATGCGCTCGCGGGCCGGACTCAGGAAGGAAGACTCGTCGATTCGCTGGCGCTCAGAGTGAAGCGGGGGATCTCCGCCTCGAACGAGGCCCCGTTCGCCCTGAGGAAGCCATAGTGTCCTTCCATGTAGCCCTCACCGGACTTGAGTATGCAGAAGCTCTGGTACTCATGGACGGAGCCGGGCGCGATTGTCGGCTGCTCGCCGACGACGCCTTCGCCAATTACTTCCGTGTCCACTCCGTCTCCGACGGAATCATGGATGAGCCAGCGTCGGGTAAGGAGCTGCGCGGCGAGCTTCCCAACGTTCTCGATGCGCACGAAGTAAGCGAAGACGTAGTGGCTCTGAGACGGCTCCGAGTGATCCCTAAGGTACACCGGCCTTACGGTCACCCGAATTCCTTCTGATTCGCGGTAGAAGAAGCTTCGAGCGGTCATGTTTCAACTTAGTCAGGCGGTCGGAGCATCACCAAATGACAGGTCTCACTGACTCAGCTCGCACCATCGGATCGCCAGGCTTACACCCAAACGCCGCGGCGAACTCTGGCAGATTCGCGAGTGGCCCGTTCGTCCTCCACCGCGCCGGAGCATGCGAATCGGTGTTGATTCGCACCCGTTGCGCTTCAGGAGTGATGTTTTGCCGCCAAATCTGGGCCCACGCCAGAAAGAAGCGTTGCTCCGGTGTGAAACCGTCGATGAGAGGCGGCCTTGCCTTTTGCGCCAATGCTTTCTGCAAGGCGGCGTAGGCGATCGACAACCCACCGAGGTCGGCCAGGTTTTCACCCAGGGTAAGCTGAGCGTTCACACGGACGCTATCGAGTACGGTGTAGGTGTCGAACTGCGCCACGACGAGGCCCGTGCCCCGCTTGAACTTCTCGAGGTCGGAGGCGCTCCACCAGTTGCGGAGATTACCCTCGGCGTCGTACTGCGAGCCCCGGTCGTCGAACCCGTGAGTGATCTCATGCCCGATCACGGCTCCCATGCCGCCGTAGTTGACTGCGTCGTCCGCTTTCGGATCGAAGAACGGCGGTTGCATGATGCCCGCTGGAAAAACGATCTCGTTCATCGACGCGTTGTAGTACGCGTTCACAGTGGGTGGAGTCATTCCCCACTCCATGCGGTCGACCGGCTTCCCGATGCGGGCCAACGCGCGGCGACGCTCGTACTCCCGCGCGGCAATCTGGTTGGTGAGGAAATGTCCGGGTTTGATCGTCAGGGTCGAGTAGTCTCTCCACTTGTCGGGATACCCGATCTTCGTGGTGAACGTGGCCAGCTTGGCGATTGCCTGTACTCTGGTGGTGTCGCTCATCCAGGCCAGCTTTTGGAGGCGGTCGCGGAATACAGACTCGATGTTCCTGACCATCTCCAGCGCCCGCTGCTTGGCGGTGGGTGGGAAGTACTGCGCGACGTAAGCTTGTCCGAGCGCGTCCCTCAATCCCGCATCCGCGGCCCGCGCGCACCGCTTCTCGCGCGGCAGAATTTCTTTCGCACCGCTCAGCGTGCTGGCAAAGCGGAAGTCCTCCGTTACGAATGCCGAGCTCAAACTCGGCGCCCCAGTGGTGACGACTTTCCAGCGGAGGTAGGCCTTCCAGTCGGCGAGGGGCGCAGCCGTCAACAGGCTATCGACAGCGCGGAGGAATACCGGGTTCTGGACGTTGATTGTCGGGAGGTCGGTCCTTCCTTCCGCCGCGAAGAAGGCCGGCCAGTTGAAGCCGGGTGACAGCTTCGCGAGCTCGGCCGCGGTCATCCGGTTGTAGTTGGCGTTCGGATCCCTCAGCTGAACGCGAGTCTTGGCGGGTCTGGCGAGCGCTGTCTCGATGGCAATGACTCTCTGGGCGTTCGCCGCGGCCTGAGAGGCGCTCTCACCAGCAAGCTGGAACATGCGGGCTACGTGATCCGTGTAGTTGGCGCGGACGTCGACGTACCGCTTGTCGGGATTCAGATAGTAGTCACGATCGGGGAGAGAGAGCCCGCCCTGCCGGAGACCGGCGATGACGGCGGTGCTGTTCTTCGCGTCCTGCTCCGCGCCAAAGCCAAAAAGGACCGAAACGCCCTGAAAGTGAAGGCGCCCGACTTCGACCTCGAGCTGCGCGCGATTTCGTATCGCGGCAATGCGATCGAGCGTCGGAGCGATCGGCTGGGCACCAGCACGCTCTGCTCCCACCGAATCCATGCACGAGGAGTAGAAAACGCCGAGCTTCCTCAGATCCTCGTTAGCTTGCGAATCCCCCCTCTCAGACGCGCTGCGAAGGATCTGGAGCAGGTTGCTCTGATTGCTCTCCTGGAGCATATCGAAGCTGCCCCACCGAGAATACGCCGCGGGAACGGGGTTCTTCTTCAGCCAGCCGCCGTTAGCAAACTGGTAGAAGTCCGTGCAGGCTGAGGCCGAGCGATCAAGGTTCGTGGTATCGAGGGGCGTCGATGGAATCGGAACCGCGGACACCTGGCCCGCGGCCGGTGCCGCGAGCGCAAACGTCAGCGCCAAAGCGCGCGACATAAAGCGCATTCAATACTCCCTGGAGAGGTTCAGGAAAAAAGAATCATTCCATCAACACGAGAAGTCTACGGCCGACGCCTTTTTTTCGCCGGCTTCATTATGGTGCGCCGGCAGTTCGGCGCACCGCACCGGCAGACATAAAATTTCTCCAGCGCCTTGTCATTCTCACCGGTCCGCACGTACTGATAGTCGTAAGCTAGCTCGGTCCCCGGCTCGATCGTTTCGAGCGCATGGACATAAATGCGTTTTCCCGTGATCACCGCCTCGCAGTTGGGCTCACAGGAATGATTGATGTAGCTCGCGTCCCCGCCACCACGTTTGATCGCGCCGTCGATCACCGTCTTTTTGTCCAGCGTGAACAAGAACGTGTGGTGACGCTTCATCCCGTTCTCGTCATACCGGCGGTCGGCTTCGTCGTTGTCGATCCGCTCACCCGTATACTCGACAATGCGAGTGCCTTTGCGAATGCGTCGCGCGGCGAACACGCCACGACCGTGGATGCCGGAGGTACGGACTACGTATAGCGGCTCACGCCGGATTTTGGGGTTGGACATCGGATTGGCGAGGGCTAGGCTAACAGGTAGGGCTGAGGGGATCCAAGTAATGAGTGGACAGTACTGAGTTGTAATTCATGGTGGTTGTCAGTGGTCGGTATAGCCAACTGTTAACCACTGATAACTATCACTGACCAACTGACGACTCACCACTTGGATCCCCCATAGTTGCCCCCGAAGGATGTCCGCGCCTGGCTAACGTGACGGACCCGAGACGAGTCGCCCAACGCACTCCCCCAGCCCAATGCGCGCTACCCCCTCGCGCTTGAGATAACCGCGCATGATCACTTCATCGCCGTCGTGGAGGAACTTCCGCTCTTCCCCCGTCGGAAGCGTGATTGGCTCCGCACCTCGACGCGTGATCTCGAGCATGCAGCCCTGCGAGCCGGGCTCGGGGCCTGAAACGGTACCGCTGGCAAACAGGTCCCCCGGTCGCAGATTACAGCCGTTACTCGTGTGGTGCGTGAGCATCTGTGCGGGCGTCCAGTACATGTCTCCCAGAGAAGCGGAGCTAACTCGGTGCGGACGCAAGCGCCCTTCCCGCATCAGCATCGAGCGGATGTAGACCTCGATCGTGAGATCGATTCCGCCTTCATTGTTGTCCTTCTCCGACCGGAGATAAGGCAGGGGCGCGGGATCCGTCGTTGGACGGAAGAAGGCGGGAATTCTGAACGGGTCCAGAGCTTCCATCGTCACAACCCAGGGTGAGATCGTCGTGGCGAAATTCTTGGAGATGAAGGGACCGAGCGGCTGATACTCCCACGACTGGATGTCCCGCGCCGACCAGTCGTTGACGAGACAGAGCCCGAAGATGTGATCGTCCGCCTCATCGATGCGGACGGGCTCACCCAGGGCGTTGCCTCTGCCTACGAAGAATCCGGCCTCAGCCTCGTAATCGAGCAGCTGTGACGGTCCGAACGTCGGGGTGGATGTATCCGTGGCGAGCGTCTGCCCCTTGGGGCGCGTGATATCCGTGCCGCTCAGCACAATCGACGACGCTCGCCCGTGATAACCGATGGGAACGTACTTGTAATTGGGCAAAAGCGGATTGTCGGGCCGAAACATTTTCCCGACGTTGGTGGCGTGATAGATCGAAGCGTAGAAGTCGGTGTAGTCTCCGATCTCTGCCGGCATGTGCATCACCGCATCCGCCATTGGAATGAGTGCCCGGTCGGGCAGCGGTTTGATCGTGATCGCTTCGGGATCTCCAGCCAGCAGCTCGCTCAAACGCGCCCTGAAGCGCGACAGCTCTTCGCGAGGAGATTGAGCGACGCGATTGAGGTTGGGATCAGAGCACAGGCGTGCGACTGCCCGCGCGTCGTCTCCCCAGGCGTTCGCCTTATCACACTCACTGACGTCCACGATCTGGTCGCCGATCGCGACCCCTACCCGCGGAGTCGCCTCACCTTTCCGCGAGAACACGCCGAATGGGAGATTCTGAATGGGAAAATCGTTGTCGGGTGAGTTCGCGGCTGGTACCCATGACCGCAGCTCGGGGTCGTGCGTCTGGTTCACCGCGACACTATCCGCGCGAGCTCGTCGACTGGCTCGCGAAAAGAGCAGGATCCGAAGGAAATCGCGAATGAGGTGCGAATCACACGAAGCTCCGACGCATCGACGCGGTGTTTTCTCCACGCGATCGCATCGTCGGTGAATTCAAACGCAGCGGCATCCGACTCCTCAAGTGCCTTCAGCACGGTGGACTCGGATTCGCCTTTGTGCAGCAGAGCCGCCGCGACGAAGACGTTCAGAAAACCGTACATCGTCCCCGAGGGGCTGCTCGGCTCGTACGTAAGTCGGTACGACCCTCGGAGCGGGTGGTGGAGGCCCGCAGTCGCCTTGAACGGCACTTTCTCCCGCTCGCAAGCCACCAAAAAGGAAAGGATTGCGCGCGACGTCGGGAAAGCGTTCTGCTCAGTTCCGCCGGTGCGCACCTTGGCGCGCGCACCGACTTTCGCGATTGCCTTGACGAGAGCGTCCACGTTGTCGCCGAGCGGGATCTCGAAGTAACGCTGGAAAAACTTCGGTATCTCGCGGTCCTGGATCTCGATCTCCTCGACCGTTGCGGCCTTTAGCTCGACCGCATCGATGAGTGCGTGTCCGTCCGCCGATCCGGACCAGTGGTGGCAGTTGAATTTGGGCATCTGCTCGGCGGCCACGCGCGTTTCAGCGCCGACGAGGACGCTCAAGCGCCAAGGCTCAGCTGCCTCGCCGCGCGGCAGCAACGCCCGGGCCTGCTCCTCGAATTCGGTAAGACGCGCGAATGGAACTATGAAACGGCCGAGGGCTCGCGCATCGGGTCCCGCGCGGTAGGAGCCATAGCTGTCCACCGCCGCGCGCATGCTCTCGCTCGCCGGAGGAAAAAGGCCCGCGTAATCGACGAGGCCGTCCATCAAAGCGTCGACGGCCTTGGGGGCTGATGTGTTGGCGTTCACTGCGGTGAAACTTAAGGGGCTCTTGCCGATGACGATATTCAGCGGTCCCTCACACCCGCGTGGTTCCCCTCCTTATCAGCCGCAGGAGGAGCAACAGCACCACGGCCCCGATGAACGCAACGAATATCGTTCCGCCCATTCCGGCGAATGGCGCCGATATTCCCAGCGTGGTGAACAGCCACCCACCGACAAAGGCGCCGACGATGCCGATGACAATGTCGCCGATTATGCCGTAGCCGGTTCCGCCCATGACGAGCGATGCCAGCACTCCGGCGACGAGACCAACCACAACCCACGCCAGTATGCTCATGGTTTCCTCCCAGAGAGATTGTGGAGCTCTACCACCGGGCGGGAAATCATCGCCACTCCGGCTGCCGATAGGATAACAAAAAGGGAGCGCTCCCAGAAGGAGCGCTCCCTTTGAGGCAAGGGGCAGACTAGTCGCGGATATACTCGAAGGAGTCCCCATTTTCGATGTAGTTGATCCTGACCCTGCTCGTAAACTCCAGCGTCGCCTGGACGAAACGCTGGCGTGCCGGGTCGGAGAGCTCTAGATCCTCGCCGTTGAGGTCGAAGGTCCCCGCGGACGTAAAGGTCACGTCGTCTGACGATCCTCCGGTCGGGGTTTCGGTCCAGTTGTTCGTCTCGACGAACGTTCCATCGTTGTAAAGCGTGAGGGAGCCACTATTGATTCTGATGTGGCCACCATTTGGCACGGCGTCGCACTCCCCAGGCGCGCAATCAAACTCGGCGCCCGGCATGCTGCGCCCTGCGAATACACTCAGCTCATAAGTGCCTAGCGCGTTATCAAAGGGGTCGAAGGGGTTGTTGTCGCAGCTGCTGAGGAGCAGGGGTGCAACCGCGGCGACACCCAGCAGCCGCCGAACTCGTTTTGTGAGCATGCATGCCTCGCGCGTAACTGGTTGAGAAAACGGGTGCCGCCAGTAGCGCGCGGCGCAATTGGTCTCGAGCCATCGCAATCGATGGGCCGAAGAGCTGTACATATTACCATCCTATCGCAACGCTATGTTCCAACCCCGAGTTCGCGTAAAGATCTGTTGCATGCAGTCGCCGGCGGAGGCCGCGATGGCGATCTCCGCCGGCGCGGATGCAATTGGCCTCGTGTCACGGATGCCGAGCGGCCCGGGACCGATTCCAGACAGCACTATCGAGAAGATCGCGTCTTCGATCCCCGCGGGGGTCGCGACCTTTCTTCTCACTTGCGAGCTCGGTGCCACGGAGATCATCGCGCAACAGCAGCGCTGTCGCGCCAATACGATCCAGCTCGTGGACGAAGTCGGAACCGGGGTTCATGCCGCGCTACGGGAGGCGCTGCCGGGAATTTCGATCGTCCAGGTCATTCATGTCCGTGACGAAGGCGCGGTACGCGAGGCTGTCGAGGTGTCACCGGAAGTGGACGCGATTCTTCTCGATTCCGGGAATCCTTCGCTCGCCGTGAAGGAGCTGGGCGGCACCGGCCGGGCACACGACTGGGCAATCAGCCGCGCCATTCGGGACGCGGTGGATACACCCGTGTATCTCGCCGGCGGCCTGAACGCGGAAAACGTCGGCTCGGCGATAGCGATGGTGGCACCCTTCGGCGTCGATGTCTGCAGCGGCGTTCGCACTCGTGGCGCCCTCGATGCGGACAAGCTCGGGGCTTTCATGGACGCGGTACGAAAGAGTCCTTCACCGTGAGCCTGGCAGCACTCGCCCCGGTGTGATATTCGTTCGCCTCATTTCCCTCGTCTGGTGATGCGACAGGATTAGCTTTTCAACCCACCAGGTAGGTGATCATGGCAACGACGTCCGCCACGCGGCGTCGGGGGTAGCAGGTACCTCGTCGGCCTGCTATCCCAGCCAACCCGGTCTGAGCAAATTGAATTGATGCAGCTCTTTTCGCCTGCCTCGTCACCGCCACCGCCGAGCCTTCGCTTTCGCCGCGACCGCGCGGAACGAATCCTCAATGCGGTGCGTGCGGCCGTGGTTTTTCTACTCACGGCTGCGGCGCTGATGTACGCGCCACACCTTTCGGCGTCGCTCAACCTCGTCAACGTCCTGGTCCTCGGGCCAATGCTGCTCTGGACGGTAGCGCAGTACCTCATGTGGTACCGGCGTGACGAGCTTCCCGGCTGGTTGTCGGCGGTGAACCCGATCGCCGACGTAACGGCCGTCACGGCAATCATCGGCGGATACGCCGTGGCGCAGTCGGGAGTTCTGGCGCTGCGCTCGCCGATATTTCTGATGTATTTCGTGATTCTCGCCGGCCGGCCGGTGGCTTCGTCGGTCCGCAAAGCGGCGTTGATATCAATGCTCGCCGTCGCCCAGTACGGCGCGCTGCTGCTCTGGCTGTGGGGCACCAATCAGGTTCCCATCGCCGTCGATCCGATCGATGCGGTTCAGATGGCGCGCATCACACCGCTCGACGAGGCAGCGAAGATCGTGATACTCGCCGTGTTCGGGTTCGTCGCTACCTACGCGACTTCCTGGGTCGAGCACCTGGTGCACGAAGCCAGCAAGGAATCCACAGAGCGGCAGAGGGTGGTGACACGCCTGGTGCAGTCGGAGCTCGACACGCTCAAGCTGCAGCTCAATCCCCATTTCCTTTTCAACGCGCTGAACAGCGCGATGGCGTTGATCGGCAGCAACCCGGCGGCCGCCGAGCGGATGGTGTCGGAGCTGAGCGATTTCCTCCGCCTGGTTCTCAGCACTTCGACCGAGCAGGAGGTTCCGCTCGAGCGCGAGCTGGGACTGCTCGACCGTTACGTCGCCATCCAGCGCGTTCGCTTTCAGGACCGGTTGACCGTCACCTGCAACATCGAGGAAGGCGTGCGCTCGGCGCTGGTGCCGAGCCTGCTGCTCCAGCCGCTGGTGGAGAACGCAATCCGGCATGGCATCGGTCCGCGGGCGGGAGCTGGTTACGTTCAGGTTACGGCGCGGCGCGTCGGCGACAGACTGTCGATCGCGGTTCTGGACAACGGCGTTGGCGTGAAAGCGCGCCGCTCGCGCGAACGGTCGCGTGGCACCGGATTGGGACTCACCAACACCAGTACTCGACTCAATCACCTGTATGGCGATAATCACGAATTCGCAGCCGGGCCGCGGGATGAAGGCGGCTACGCCGTGCGTGTGATGCTGCCCTTTAAGCTCGGCCGCGCGGCACCCGCGCGCGGCGCGCCAGGGGGCGGGCGCCATGAAGACCTGGTGTCCGCGGAGCAGCCATGATCACGCCATCGCTCCGCGTGCTCGTCGTCGACGACGAAGCCCTCGCCCGGCACCGACTGTGTTCACTACTGGCAAAGGTGCCCGATATCGAGGTCGTCGGCGAATGCGAGAATGGTCTCGAGGCTGTGGCTTCGATACGGGAGTCGCAGCCGGATCTCGTTTTTCTCGACGTCCAGATGCCGGAGCTGGACGGGTTCGATGTAATCACCGAGGTCGGCACCGACAAAATGCCGCCGGTGATCTTCGTCACGGCATTTGACGATTACGCCGTTTCCGCGTTCGAGTTCGGAGCCTTCGACTACCTGCTCAAGCCTGTCGATCATGTCCGCTTTCATCAGACGCTGGATCGTGCCCGGAAGAGGCTGCGCGAATCTCCCCAGTCGAGCGTCTCCACCCAGCTTGGCGCCCTGTTACGCCAGCTCAGTCAACGCGAGGCCTCGTCGAACCGCATCGGGGTGAAGGTCAACGGGCGGATTCTCTTCCTGGATCCCGACGAGATCTACTGGATTCAGGCGCGCGATGACCTCGCCCGCATCCACCTCGCTGAGATCGCGTATGATGTGCGCGAGCCACTCAGTCACCTCGAGGCCCGGCTTCCCCACAACAGGTTCCTGCGCGTGCACCGCTCGACGATCGTGAACACCGCGCAGGTGCGCGAGGCCCAGCCGTTCGATCAGGGAGATCAGCTGCTGGTGCTGCGAAATGGCAAACGCATTACGACAGGACGGAGCTATCGGAAGGCGGTGCAGGAGTTTTTGAAACGGGCGACCTGAGCGGGGTGGCTGGGGGCCGGCTGCTTTTTGCGTCGTGAGTTTACTGTCTTTGCGTTTACCGTTTTTGCGTTTACGACGGTGCTTCTAACACCGCCGTCCCAAACGCAACAACGGACAACGCAAGGACGGTAAACTCAAAACGCAAAGGGTTCTTTTTTATTGCCCCGAAGCCCGGAGCCTCCTCAGTGTCGCCCCCAGCTGCTCGATCTCCCGCCCGTAATCGGCCCAGTTCCCCGCCCTCTGCGCGGCAAGCGCGCGATCGTAGTGCTGCTGCGCCTCGCGGAGCAGCTCAGCGATCGCCGGTGCGGGAGCGGCAGGCGCCGTCGTGAGTGCAGCCGCCGGAGCGACGGGACCGGTAACGGTTCTGCCCGCGGATGTGTCGGCGACCACGCTGCGCGCCCGTCCGGCTGCGCCGCTGCCGAACACCATGTTCAGTCCCTCCTCCAGCGTCTCCGCCATCACCACGCTGCTCTGGTGCGCGACCACCACGCGCTTGAGCTCGGGGATCGATCCTCCTTCGGCGCGCAGATAGATGGGCTGCACGTAGATCAGGGATTCCTCGATCGGAATCACGAGCAGCTCACCGCGGATGACCGTCGATCCGCTCTGATCCCAGAGAGTGATCTGCCGCGAGATCTCCGTGTCCTGATTGATCCGGTTGGAGATCTGCTTCGGCCCGTAGACGAGGCTCTGCTTGGGAAAGCGGTAGACGGAGAGCTTGCCGTAGTTGTCACCGTCCATTCGCGCGACCATCCACGCCGCGAGGTTGTCTTTCCCGCGCGGGGTGAATGGAATCATGAAGATGTATTCCGCGCTCGACTCGCCTGGCAGCCGCATGATCATATGGCGCATGAACGGATTCTCAGTCGTCTGCCGGCCAAGCGAGCCGGGGATCTGCCACTGATCCTCGCGATGATAGAACGTCGCCGGCTCCTCCATGTGGTAGGTCGCATGCAACGTCGTCTGGATCTGGAACAGATCGGCGGGATATCTGACGTGGCGCCTCAAGTCCGCCGGCATGGCGCTCAGCGGCTCGAAGATTCCCTCGAAGATGCTCGCGTAGGTACGCACCACCGGATCGGTCGGTTCGGCTATGTAGGCGTCGACCGTGCCGTCGTACGCATCGATCACGACCTTGACGCTGTTGCGCATGTAGGTCGTCCCATTGGTTGTGCGCTGAGCGTAGGGATAAGTGGCACTCGTAGTGTAGGCGTCGAGAATCCATTTCAGCTGCCCGGCGTCATCGAGCACCAGATACGGGTCGCCATCGAAATCGAGGAACGGCATGGCGGTGGTCGCGCGGTCCATGACGTTCCGCCGGTAGAGAATCCGCGCCGTTCCCTCTATGTCATCGGAGAGCAGAATCTTGAGTGACCCCAGCTGCCACGCGTAGAGCACGCGCCGCACAAAGGAGCCGAGCGGGACTCCGCCTTTGCCGCTGTAATTCGTGTACACATTCGTCTCGCCGGCGGGATAGTCGAATTCCCGCTGGCCTGTGGCGACGAAGACGTAACTGTTGGTCAGCTCACCGTAATAGACCTGCGGGCGCGTGAGCTTGAGCGAGACTGTCGACTGCGGCGGCAAATCCTTGACGAACAGCACCGGCAGGCCTTCCCTCGTCACCTGGTTCACGGGGGCCATGGTTATCCCCATGCCGTGCGTGAAAGTCAGACGCTCGTTGATGAAGGTTCGGGTAGGAAGCGACGCGGTGTTCAGCTCGCGCGCGGCAACGTGGACCTGGCGATACGTCCCTTCGATCATGTAGCGGTCGTCGTCGACGTTGACGAAGTCGTAATAAGTGCGGATCTCCTGGAGCTGGCCGAAGGTCTGCTTGAGCAGCTCGCGCTCCCAAAGCCTGACATTCTCAATGGTCGCGGCATTGGCGGCGACGTTTGCCCGGGTAAGCGTGGCCTCGCCCGAGAGGTCACGCGCTTCGACACTATCGAGTCCCCACGCCTTTCTGGTGGCGGCGATGTGATGTCGTAGATAAAGGTCCTCGCGCGTGAGCTCGTTCGGCGAGACGATCAGCTTCTGGTAAGCCGCTGGCACCAGTCCCCGCGCGAGAACACTGACCGCGATGTAGACGACGATCGCGGAGACTGCTGCCACGGCCAGGCGGTCGCGCACGATACCGACGACGATCCAGACCGCGGCGAGCGCCGCGATTATGGCTGAGATGTAGATCCCGCGCAGGGTGATGTGCACGTCCGTATAGCTGGCGCCGACGAGCGGCCCCGTGGTCGAGTAGAGAAGATTCGACGTTGCCACAAGCCAAAGGCGGAGTGCCACGAGGAGGAACAGGACGGCCAGCAGCCCTCCAACGTGACGCGCGGCGCGCGGAGTCGCCGACACCCGCTTGGGTGGGACCGTGATCTCGTTGCGCATCCAATAGAGCGACGCGGCGGCGACGAGGGACAAAAGGGTGAGCGTCACCAGGGTGTTGAGCACCACCGAAATCGCCGGCAGCCTGAACAGGTAGTAACCTAGATCGCGCCCGAACAGCGGATCCTGTGTCCCGACCATCACTCCGTTGAACGCCTTCAGGAACGTCATCCAGAGAGCGGATGCGGTCACGGCGCTCAGGAAGGAAAGCACGAGCGCGGCGGGCAAGAACACTTTCGTGAAGATTCTCGACACGTCGATCGAGACCCCGTCGCCCCGATTCACGTAAAGGACGGGGAATGTCTTGTCAGGTCCCCGGGCGAGCTTGACGTTGCCATAAAAAATCGAGAACGCGACCGCGCCACCGATGAAGAACAGCATTACCCGCCACACCAAGGACGTGGTGAACACCGTCTGAAATCCTATCTCCTGGAACCAGAGCCAATCGGTGGCGAAGCTGGCGAGCCAGGGCAGCACGATCATCGCAAGGAAGAACGCTGCGACGGTGATGAGAATGACTCTGCGCGCGCCCGGGGGCATTGGCGGCAGTGCTGCGGGCGCGGGACGTTCGAACGGATGGGTCATGCGACCAATCTACCGCTTCCCCACCGCTGTGAAAACGCCCCAAGCCGTGCGGCGCACGGCGTTCAGGGCGCAAAGATGGGCGATCGACGGTTTACTGCGTCGCGCCAGGCCGCCTTGTGGTGATGAGAATCACACCATACGAAGCATCGGGTCCGTAAAGCTGCAGTGCCACACGGCCTTTGATAATCTCGACCGTCGCGACCTCGCTGACTTGTAGAGTGGGAACCTGGTCCCGGGGAAGGCGGACTCCATCGACGACATACAGGAGGGGGAGCTGCAGCGCTGCGCCGGGAACGGCAAACGCGGAAGTCGCTTGCTGCGGGGCAACTACCCGCTCGCTCGCGCACGCTGAGGCAAAAGTAACCAATGCTAACGTGGCGGTCAGACTCGCGATTTTCATTCTCCCCATCCTCGAAACGGTGTCAACCTCATCAGTAGCATTGGGTATGCCAGCGCGTTGACCCCTGAAAAAGATGAGTTAACGCAAGCTCATCCGCTAGTCAGGGCCTCCAGGTCCCTTTTCCGACCTTGGGGACAAAGCCGTCCAACTCGGACGGCGGGAAGTCCAGGGTCTTCCCTTGTTCGGCGCTCATGTAGGCGGTCATCAGGATCTGCATCACCTCAACACCGTCCTCGAACGTGAGCATTGGCTTCTCGCCGCGCAGAAATGCCCGGGCGAAGTGGCGGTTCTCGTCCCGATAGCCATACGCCTCAGGCTCGCTGGCGATCACCGGCATCAACCCCATCTCGGCGTTCTGCTTTTCCACCAGATCTTCTCCCGCATCGCCTTTCACTTCGCGGCTGAAGAACAGCTTGAGCCCGCTGTCGAGCGTGTTCCATGACATCGAATACTCGGGACCCAGGAGCTCGGCCGACAACCGGAGGCCGGCGCCGACGAAGCTCCACGACGTAGTGACTTCGCCAATAAGAGTCTCGCCCGAGTCCGCCTCGTACTCTATCGTCGCGCGCGCGAAGTCCTCGGACGGCGTTTTGGTGTAGTCGACATCCTTCCCCATCGTCTCCGACAAGCGCTTCGCATAAGCGGGTCGCGACCACTTGAGGGAAGCGATGTGGCCGCTAATGCGCTTTGGCCTGATCGACGAGCGCGGCTCACCGGGTTTGGTGAGAAGAAGCCGGACGACTTCGACTGAGTGGCACATCATGTCGTTGAGCACTCCCCCGCCCTGCAGCTTCCCCTGCCAGAACCACGGCATGTGCGGTCCGCTATGCTCCTCTGCCGCGCGCGCGAGGTACGGCCGTCCCGTCAACGCGGCACCGCGCGCCCACACGAGCTGCCGCCCACGCGTGATGTCCGGCGCGAAGAGCTGGTTCTCCAGATAGCCGGTGTTGAGTCCCACGCTTTTCGCGAGGCTCGCCACCTTCTTCGCTTCCGCCACGTTGCGGCCGAGAGGCTTTTCGCAGGCAATCCCGCGCAACGTTCCGGCGCCATCCTTGATGGCGGCTACGATCTCTTCGATGTTCGCGATGCGCGCGTGGTTGGGGCTACAGAGCCAGACCGCGTCGATGGCCGGATCCGCAACCATCTCACGGATGGACTTGAAGGGGCGCGCGTCACCGACTTCCAGCTCGCGCGCGAGCGCGGCGGTCGCCGCCGCGTTCTTCTGATTCGGACTGAATACACCCGCCACATCCGCATCGCGAACGCCGGTGAAAGACTGGATGTGAAAACGGGCGTTGAATCCGCTGCCGACGAAGCCAACGCCCAGACGATCCGCGCTCATTCGCGTTGCTCCGCGATCATTCCGTGCTCGTGGGTGGAGTGAGCCTGAGATCCTTTGCGTCGAATTTCGCATAGGAGACACCCAGTTTCCTGAGAGCGGCCGGGGGACAGCCGTTCCAGACCGGGACGAACTTGTTTCCGATGTACTGAAGATCTCTGACGCCGATCCGGCTCGACCAGAAGCCGCTGGCTGTGATATCGCGGAAGCTGTTGAAGAATCTCACGCCGTCGAGCAGCGACTGCGAAGCGCGCGCGGGCCACGCGATGTCGTCGAGAATCTTTCCGCGGTCTGATGCCGTCGCTTCCGCAAAGGATCTTGAGAAGCGGGATTGTGCCTGGGCGTCGATCCAGGACAGGCCGGACCGCATCCATTGCTGGTTGTTGGGCCTGTCGATCATCATGAAATCCATGAACTCGGGAACTCCGGCGTCGCTGGCGCTCCCCGAGCGCTCGTCGCGCGGAATTATCATGTCAGCGAGGATGCGCACCGTTCGAAACTCGGCGGCCGTGAAGAACTTCGGCGCGAACCCGGGCCCCGCTTCCATCGCCGCGTCGACGAATTCACGCGCCCTTTCCTGATCGGCCACGGGCAGGCTGAACACGGTCGCGAGCGGAAGCGCGGCGAGCAGCTGTACTGCCTCGCGGCGGCTCATGTCCTTCGATGGTGCCGACGGCTCGGTCACCGCCTCATCGGGTTGGCCCTCGCCTCTCATCGTCATAAGGTTCCTCTCTTCGTCTCAGCGGCGATGTAGTCGCTCGTTCGCATCGAGAGCGCCATGATGGTCCAGGTTGGATTCTTGTCAGCCTGCGAGACGAAGGGTCCACCGTCGGCGACGAACAGATTCTTCACATCGTGCGCGCGGCAGTTTGCGTCGAGCGCTGATGTTGACGGGTCGTTCCCCATGCGGATGGTGCCGAGCTCGTGGATGATCTCGCCGCCCTTTGCGATTCCGTATCCGGTGTCCACCGTCGGCATCGCGGAAAAAACCTGGCCGCCCATTTCTTCGATCAGGGCTCGGAATGTCTGGTGCATGTGCAGCACCTGCTTGTGCTCGTAGTCGGTCCACTTCCAGTGGAAGCGCAGCACGGGGATTCCGTAGCGATCCTTCACCACCGGGTCGATCTCACAGTAGCAATCGTCGTTCGGGATCTGCTCTCCGCGGCCGGCAAACCCGACGGTGGCTCCGTAATAGCGACGGTAATCGTCCTTGAGCTTTTTCCCGTATCCACCGCCCGAAGGGTACTGGTGTATTCCACCCATCACCCCGTAGCCGGGGGCATTGTCGATGCCACCGCCAACCTCGATGTGGTAGCCGCGTGGAAAATCGAGCTTCTTGTTGTCGATCCACCACGGCATGTAGATGTGAGCGCCGCCGACGCCGTCCTCGTTGTGGACGACGTGGTTCATCATTTTCGGAATGAATCCGGAAACGCTGATGCCGGTGGTATCGGTGAGGTACTTGCCCACTACGCCGCTCGAATTCGCGAGACCGTTCGGGAACTTCGACGACTTGGAGTTGAGAAGGAGCCGCGCCGATTCACAGGCGCTGGCGGCGAGAACGATTACTCTCGCGTGCGCCTGTTTTTCGGTGCCCGTGTTCTTGTCGACGTAGACGACGCCATCCGCCAGGCCGCGGTCGTTGAGCGTGACCTCCCGCGCCATCGCGTTGGTGACAAGCGTGAGCCGTCCGGTCCTGAGCGCGGGAGCGATCAGTACATCGGTCGCTGAGAAATTGGAGTGCGTCATGCAGCCGCGATTGCACTGGCCGCAGTAGTGACAAGGCGCGCGTCCGTTGTGGGGCTTGGTGATGATGGAAAGACGAGCCGGCACACAGGTGATGTTGAGCCTGTCGGCCGCGTCCTTGATCATCAGCTCGTAGCACCGCGGCTTCGGCGGCGGGTGGAAATACCCCCCTGGATGATTCGGCAGGTTGTCGTTGTTGCCGAAGATCCCGATCAGCTTGTCGATGCGGTCGTAGTACGGCGCAATCTCCGCGTAGCCTATCGGCCAGTCGTCGCCGAGTCCGTCGCGGCTCTTGGCCTTGAAATCCTCGGGGCCGAAGCGCAGTGAGATGCGGCCCCAGTGATTTGTGCGGCCACCGACCATGCGCGCCCGCCACCACCTGAAGTCGGTTCCTTCGGCCATCGTGAATGGCTCACCTTCGAGCTCCCAACCGCCGATGCACGCGTCGAACTCGCCGAAGGGGCGGTCGCGCGTAGAGGCACCTCGACGCGGAGAATCGTACGGCATCTTCATCATCGCCGAGTCGCGCGTATTGTCCCACGGCCCGCCTGCCTCGAGGAGCAGCACATTGGCGCCGGCGCGGGTGAGCACGTAGGCGGCCATGCCGCCGCCCGCTCCCGACCCGACGATGCAGACATCGTACGTTTTCCGCTGCCTGATGAAACTCATGCGGACCCGGCGTTGTGGAGCCGGGAAAGTAAGTCGCGCGGGAGCAACGCACTAGAGCATGAAAACATCATCTTTGTGAGCACCATATTTACCCTGATCGCAGCAAGCGTAACAACTTTTTTCCCAATGAAAAGGCGTTGCGTTGGTGCCTAAGAACGAGTCTGAATAGGAGTGCAGATGTGATCGTCTACCCGTTCGCGCGAGCCCATGCCAGACACGACAAAGAGCGCGAATCTGTACCGAATCGAGACGGTTCGGATGGCGGTTACACTCACGATAATTGGCGGCGAAGAGTTACGCGGAAACGTATTCATTCATTCTTCCTCGCACCGCCCGTTCGAGCTGGAAGACGTCTCGGAGCTGTTCAATTCCGAGGAGCCGTTCTTCCCGCTGGAGCTCGAGACCGACGAAGTAATTCTGGTTTCGAAGGCTCGCGTAGCGGAGCTCGCCGCTGCCGGAGTCGACTACTCCGGCGACCAGCCAATCAAGGGTACGCCCACACCCACCGCGCTGCTGCAGGTCCTCCTCATCGGCGGGGAAGTTCGCGTCGGCTCGATTCACCTCGAGGCGCGGGCTGACCGCGCGCGAGTGCTGGACTATCTCAACCGCCTCGATGCGCGGTTTCTGACTCTCTATACCTCAAATGAAGCGCGCCTGATCAATCGCTCTCTGATCGAACGCGTCCGCCCTCTAGACTAAAATGGCTCACCTAGATCGTTTTCTCTCCGTCCTCGTCTCGAACAAGGCCACGGCGCTGTTGCTGCCCGAGGGCGATGTCGCGACGCTCACAATAAATGGCGCGGCGCGCCCGGTGATGAAACAGCAGCTCACCAGCGCCCAGATCCTTACCCTGGTGCGGGAAATCGCGCCTCCGAACTCGCCACACGCGCTCGAAGCGCAAGGCGGAGTGCGATTCACCTACGCATCCGCGGATGGGACCTTCCAAGTCTCGCTCAGTCAGGCGGGCGGGAAAGTGTCAGCGCGGATCGAGCCGGCCAACGGAACCGCGCCCCATGCGGCGGCGCCTGCGCCAGCCGGCTTGATGAACGGAGCCTCGATCCAGGAGAACGCGCCCATGGCTTCGAACGGCGCCGCTCCGCTGGCACCCGAGGAAGGCACGACGCTGCACGGCAGGAAAGCCACGCCGCCGTCGTCACCCGTCGTTTCGTCACCTGTCGTTACTGCTCGCACCGATAATCGCGCGCTCGACAGGATCGAGAACCTGCTTCGCGAACTCGTCAGCAGGAAGGCCTCGGACCTTCACCTGCGCGTGGGCTCGCCACCGATGCTCCGCGCCAGCGGTGAGATCGCGGCGGTAAACGGTGACTCGCCGCTCACGCAGGACGAGATCGAGGCCATGCTCGCGGCGGTGATGTCGCCGATGAATCGCCAGGAGTTCGCGGACATCAACGACTCCGATTTCGCGCACGAGATCCCCGGCGTCGGACGCTTTCGCGGCAACGCCCTCAGGGAGCGCAAAGGAACAGGCGCGGTGTTTCGGGCCATTCCTGCGTCAGTCGTGACGGTCGAGCAGATGGGCCTGTCACAGGAAGTCCAGCGCCTCTGCCAGCTGACGAAGGGACTGGTGCTGGTTACCGGACCAACCGGCTCGGGAAAGTCGACGACGCTCTGTGCGCTCATCGATCTCGTCAACCGCACGCGGTCCGACCACGTAATCACGATCGAAGATCCGATCGAATTCGTGCACGAGAACAAGAAGTGTCTCATCACGCAGCGTCACGTCGGTGTCCATACCTCCTCATTCAAGCACGCGCTTCGCGCGGCGCTGCGCGAGGATCCGGATATCGTCCTCGTCGGCGAGCTCCGCGATCTGGAAACCGTCTCGATGGCGATCGAGACCGCCGAGACCGGTCACCTTGTGTTCGGAACGGTCCACACGTCGAGCGCGGTCAGCACAGTCGATCGGGTCATCGATCAGTTCCCGCCCGACCGCCAGGCTCAGATCCGGGTGATGCTCTCCGATTCACTCAAGGGCGTCATCTCCCAGGTTCTTTGCCGGAAGATCGGCGGCGGCCGTGTCGCCGCGCGCGAGATCATGCTGTCGACGCCCTCGATCTCCAACCTCATTCGCGAAGGAAAAACGTTCCAGCTGCCGTCAGTACTTCAGACATCGCGCAAGCTCGGCATGGTGACGATGAACGATGCGCTGATCGAGCTTGTCGACAGCAATCAGGTTGCGCCCGAGGAGGCTTATCTGAAGGCGACTGACAAGGTGGGCATCGTCAACATGCTCAAGCAGCGCAGCAAGGATGTGAGCTTCGTCGACAAGCACGAGGTGAGCGCCGGCGCTGGGGACAGCCCGGCAAAATCGAACGGACGGGTCGCGGCCGGCAGGTAATCAGGGCTCGCGTTCTGCCGAGTCGAGCCGCGCCTGACGCGCGCTCGCCGAGTCGGCGCTCGACATAGCCTTTTTAACGGCGCGCGCGCCGGGAATGCGCGATCCGGCCACAATACTGTCCTTTTCGCGCTGAGTGAGATCGGCGCGCTCGTCCGGCCCCTTCTCTGCGCACGCGCTCAGCGCGCTTGTGAGAACGACAAATAGACAGGCGCGCATAGTCGGCCGCCTCACGACTGAGCCGCCTGCGGCGCCGGCGCTGGTGCGGGTCTGAAGAGCAGAGCGAACAGGACGAACACGAGAAATGCTCCCGCCGCCGGGACAAGCCATATGGAGTCCCAATCGTGTTGAACCTTCACGCACTCTCGGGCCGCCGCGGCAGCGTCGCTGCAGGCGGCATTGACGGATGCGTAGCGATTCACCACCGCGCCAGAAGCGAACGCACCGATGAAGTAGCCGAGCCCGTTGGTGACGAAATTGATCATGCCCTGCGCCGCCGCCCTGATCTTTTCGCCTGCCCGCTGATCCGTGTAGATCTGCCCGCTGACGAAGAAGAAATCGTAGCACACCCCGTGCAGCAGAATCCCGAGGTAGATGAGCCACATCCCCGCCGACGCGTCGCCCATTCCAAACGCGAGATAGCGGAGCGACCACGCGAGCATGCCAACCAGCATGATCACCTTGATCCCGAACCGTCGCAGCACCACCGGCAGGAGAAGCATGAAGACGATCTCGGACATCTGCCCGAAAGTCTGAATGAACGCCGGATCAGGGGCTCCGATCTCGTTCAGGAATGGGTTGGCGAATGTGTAGTAGAACTGGAGCGGGATACAGAGCAGAAATGACCCGACCACAAAGACGAGAAAATCGCGGTTGCGGAGAAGCTGGAGCGCATCGAGGCCAAGCGCGTCGCGGGCGCTGAACGGCGCTCCCGCCGCCTTGGGCGGAGTGTGCGGAAGAACGAGCGAAAACACCGCCATGATGACGGAAGCGCCCGCGGCCAGCCGCATTGGCAGCGCGAGCGCATCGGCCCTGAAGACCTTTCCTACCAGGATGCCAGCCACGATCCAGCCAATGGTTCCAAGAACACGAATGAGCGGAAAATCCCGCGCTGGGTCACGAACGTGATGAAAGGAGATCGCGTTGGTGAGCGACAGGGTCGGCATGTAGCAGAGCGCATACAGGATCAGCAGCGGATAGAACCGGCCGAACGTCGTCTGCGTGGAGACGAGCCACATGAGAACGCCGCCGGCCAGATGCAGGAGCGCCAGCAGCTTTTCGCTCGAGAAGAACCGGTCGGCAACTATCCCCATGAAAAAGGGCGAGATGAGTGCCGCGATTGCGGTCGCTCCGTAGGCCAGCCCGATCTGCTGATCGGTGAACCCCAGCGTCTGGCCAAGGTACGTCCCCATGGTGACGAACCAGACTCCCCAGATGAAATACTGGAGGAACATCATCACCGACAACCGCGACCGCACGGCGGTCATGTAAGCTCCCTGATCCGGATGTTGCGCAAGCTGAGCGTGCCTTCATGGTCGCCCTGAAATCCGATGTAGCCTCCCTTCGCGCGGCCGTAGTTCGGGTAGTCGACGAACTTGCTGGCTTTGACTTTGGCCTGCCAATCGGGGCTCCCAAACTCGTACTCGAGAAGCTTCTGTCCGTTCAGCCAGTGCTCGACGTGGTTGCCGCGCACCACGATCCGCGACGAGTTCCATTCGCCCGCGGACTTAACCACGCCGGCCGGTGAAGGATAGAGACCGTACGCGGCCCCAGTCGATGTGAGTCTGCTTTTGCCATCGGCGTGCCGCGTATCATCAAGCAGCTGGTACTCTGGAGCGCTCCAATAGATGTGGTCGTACTCTTCTGTGCCGCGATAGAACGCTCCGGCATTCCCACCGGCGCTCAGTTTCCAGTCGAACTCGAGCTCGAAGTCGCCGAACTGATCGTGGGTGAAGATGTCTTCGACGACGCCGTCTTTGGTGAGCGAACCGTCGGCGACGCGCCAACCAGCCGGCGCGGTGTGCGAACGATATCCCCGCCACCCCGCGGTCGTCCCGCCGTCGAAGAGAGGCCTCCACTCCGGCGTTCCCTGATTCGCGGCAACGGCCGTCGAATCGGAGCCGGTGGCGGCGTCATTTCCGGCTGGAGCGCAGCCCATGGCCCCGATGGCAAGTTGTGCTGCGAGCATTGATGTCACGGTCGCTCTGTGCATCGTGTGTTCCCCGCGATGATTGTTTGGGACTGACCTCGATCAGGCGTGTTGCGCCCAAGCCTTGTCTCCGGGCGTATATGGGACGCACGGGTCGAAGCGTCCTGGCGTTTCCATATAGCGCTGCGCTTGCGTGCAGCCGATCTCCGACGTGAAGTAGCCGAGCAGCGCCAGCTCCTTCATCATGCGGAAGTAGTGCGCCGGCGGATCGGCGGTAGCCACCGCCGGCGCGCGACTGACGTCCGCTCCGGGAGCCGCGTCCTCGGTGAGAAAAGCCTCTGCCCTCTTGCGGTGCGTCTCCCTGAGCGCGTCACCCTGAGCTTTCTGCTCACGATCCAGCACCTCGAGCACAGAGAGCCGCTGCTGCGTCGTTGCCTCCATGAACGGGACATCGTGCGCTTTGCGAGTAGCCTTGTCGAGCTTCCGCATCCCCTGCCGGAAAATCTTCCTGTCACCCTTGTTGTAGCTGTCGGTGACGATGAGTGCCATGAGGGCGCCGGTCTTCGCCGCTTTCGCGCCCGGCGTGCTCGTTTGCGGAAGAATCGTTTCCGCCACTTCGTCGAGGAACGCTATCTCCTCGGCGGTGAAAGGCACATCCGTATTCTCCTCGCGGCAGCCGGTCAGGAGCGCCGTCCCTCCGACCAGCGTTGCACCGCCGAGCATTACCGTCACGCGCAGGATTGCCTCACGGCGCGTGATCATCTCCGGCGTATCAACATTCTTCATTGCGGGTTCCGCCATGGGAGATTCTTCCATCAGAGATTGCGGCGATTGAGCTCGCGCACGGCGTAATCCGCCGCCCGCGCGGTGAGCGCCATGTACGTCAGGGAGGGATTCTGGTTGGCGGCGGACACCATGCACGAGCCGTCGGTGACGAACACGTTCGGCGCATCCCATACCTGGTTTTGCGCATTGAGCACTGACGTCTTGGGATCTCGCCCCATCCGCGCCGTTCCCATCTCGTGGATTCCCATCCCCGGGAAATAGCCCCTGTCGAAGATCTCCACCTTCTTCACGCCGCTCTGCTCGAGCATCTCCGCCATGTCCGTCATCATGTCCCTACGCATCAGTCGCTCATTCTCTCCCGTCGCACAGTCGATCCTGAGCACCGGCAGTCCCCACTTGTCTTTCTTGGTCTGATCGAGCGCGACGTTGTTCGCGTGGTTGGGAAGCATCTCGCCGAAGGCGGTGGCGCCGATATCCCACTCGCCGGGCTGTGACATCGCATCCTTGAAAGCGCCGCCGACACCCAGCTCGGCGACGCCTCTCCACCATCCTCGACGCCCGGCACCACCCTGGTAGCCGAATCCGCGAAGGTAAGGTCGTTTCTCTCCGAACAGATTTCGGTAGCGCGGGATGAAGAAGCCGGTCGGCCGCCGGCCGTTATAGTACCCGTTCTCGAGTGCGAAACCCTCGAGCCTCCCTTCGGCGCCGGCGCGGAAGTGATGATCCATCAGGTTGTGGCCCAGCTCTCCGGAGCTGCTGCCGAGTCCGCCTGGCCAGACGTCGGTAGCCGAGCGCATGAGCAGCCAGGTGGAATTGAGTGTGGACGCGCAGAGAAAAACGACGCGCGCCTTGTAGTCCGTTGTCTGATTGGTGATCGCGTCGAGGACACGCACGCCGGTCGCCCGTTTGGCGTCGCGATCGTAGGTCACTTCGCTCACGATCGCGAACGGCCGGAGCGTCAGGCGTCCGGTCTTCGCTGCCGCGGGAAGTGTGGAAGACTGCGTGCTGAAGTAGGCGCCGTACGGGCAGCCGAGCCAGCACGCATTCCGGTACTGGCAGGCGGCGCGACCCGTGAGCTCCCTCGTAAGGTTCGCGACGCGTCCCGGAATGATGCGCCGCTTCCCATCAAAGAGCTTGGTCAGGCGCTCAGCGACGAGCTCTTCGCCGCAGTTGAGCGGCATTGGAGGCTGGAACTTGCCATCCGGAAGCTGCGGCATCCCTTCTATCGAGCCGGAGATGCCGGCGTGGCGCTCTACATGGTCGTACCAGGGGGCGATATCCGCGTATCGTATCGGCCAGTCGATCGCGATTCCCTCCTTCGCGTTGGCCTCGAAATCGAAATCGCTCCAACGATAGCTGTGACGGCCCCACATCAATGAGCGGCCGCCGACTTGATATCCACGGTACCAGTCGAACCGCTTCACTTCCGTATACGGCGAATCCTTGTCGGAAGCCCAGAACTCGAGGTTCTTCTCGTTGAGCGGGTAGTCGCGCTTGAGAACGGGGTACGCCTCTTCCATCGCCTGGGTGCGCCCGCCGCGGTGTGGATACTCCCACGGCGCCTTGGTGGCGTTGACGTAGTCCTTAATGTGCTCGACGTTGCGGCCTCGTTCGAGCAGCAGCACCTGGAGCCCTTTCTCGGTCAGCTCTTTGGCCGCCCAACCGCCGGAAATCCCGGAGCCAACCACGATTGCGTCATAGGTCGTCGTCTGCATTCGTCAGTACTCTAAGGTCTGCAGGTAGCTGTAGCTGGCGCGGATCGACGCCATCGGATCCGTGGGCTGGTCGTGCTCGACGAAGAAATGCTTGATTGAGTTGTCGCCGTCCGCGAAAATGCGAGCGAAGTCGATCGACCCCTTTCCGACCTCGGTCATCGTGTGGGACGGCGGCCCGGCGGAATCCTTGACGTGGACCAGCGGAAACCGGTTTTCGAATCGCGCTAAATAGCTCGACGGGTTCCCGCCGCCCTTCACCACCCAGTAGAGATCCATCTCGAAATCGACAAGCGACGGATCGGTCTCGGCGAGGAGGACATCGAGAGGAATCGCTGGGGCGGCGCCGGCGGCGGCGGGAATCGGCGTCAGCTCGAAGTCATGATTGTGGTAGGCGAAGCGCAATCCTACGTCGCGTGCAGCGCGCGCCGCGGTATTGAACTCAGCGGCCAACCGCTTCCAGCCATCCAGGCCGCCGCGTTCTGCTTCCGGAAGCCAGGGGATAACCACCCATTGGTGTCCAATCTGACGCGAGTCCTCGAGCACTTTGGGCCATTCCTTCCGCATTGACTCGATTGGAACGTGCGTCGAGGGCGAAGTCAGTCCGTTCTTCGACAGAAGGTCCCGGATCTCAGCTGGTGTCTTTCCGAAATACCCGGCGAACTCGACTTCCTTGTAGCCGATCGTCGCTACGTGGGCGAGAGTCCCGGGCAGGTCGGCTTTCATCTGATCGCGCACCGTGTAAAGCTGGAGCCCGACGCGGCTGAGCCGCCGGCGGGGATCAGCGGGGGGGGACGAGCCGCAGCCGCTGGCAACACCCGCTGCAGCGGCTCCGATCGTTGCGAGGAAAGTGCGTCGACTCTGTGGCTTCACAAGCTAGGAGTGAGTTCCTTCTAGGGAGTGATGACCAGTTAGTATGGAGAACGGTCGGAGTCCCCGCAATAAACTGACCGCCGGAGGTTCCGGCGTGGCGATTCCCGGGGACTTGTCGTCTATATCAAAACCCCTCTACCGGAATTCTTCGCTATGCGTCCTGCCCTCCATTTATCCCTGATTTTCATCGCCGCCACTTCGCTGGTGGTCGGCTGCAAGAAGAAACCGGCTGTTACCGCGCCCAAGCCAGCGGTCACGGCAAATACCGACCGAGCGCGTCTCGACTCGATCGAGCGCGCCGAATCCGCGCGTCGCGTCGCCGCGGAGCAGGCGCGCCTGGAGGCCGAGAAAAGGGCGGCGCGCGAGGCCGTCATTCAAGCCCTGACGGCGCCGGTGTACTTCGAGCTCGACCAGGCGGCTCTCACCGACGACGGCCGTCAGGCGCTCGACGAGAAGCGTGAGGCGATGCACAACAATCCCGCAATTCGAATCAGGATCGAAGGGCACGCCGACGACACCGGCTCCGACGAATACAACATGGCGCTCGGCGAGCGCCGTGCGGCGATGGCCAGGCGCCAGCTCGTAGAGGGCGGCATTGCCGAAGGAAGAATCCAGATCGTGAGTCGCGGCGAGGAAAGACCGGCGTGCCCGACCAGAGAGGAGGCATGTCGCTCCAGGAATCGCAGGGACGAGTTCATCGTCCTGTCCGGCATCTAGGTTCTGCCAGATCTCCTGAACGACGAACGGCCTCCAATGGAGGCCGTTTTTTTTGGTGGGTAGTTCGCCCACAGAAGCTAGCGCACCGTTGTCACTTGATCTCCCTGATCCGGATGTTGCGCAGTGTCAGCGTCCCCTCGTGGTCGCCCTGAAATCCGATGTAACCTGTCGTCGCGCGCCCATACCGCGGATACTCGACGAACTTGGTGGCCTTGACCTTGGCCTCCCAATCAGGACTGGTTAGCTCGTACTCGAGGAGTCTCTGACCGTTGAGCCAGTGCTGCACGCGGTTGCCCTGGACGACGATAAGCGACGAGTTCCATTGGTCGGCGGGCTTGACGATGCCGGCAGGTGCGGGATAGAGCGCGTATGCCGCGCCCGTCGAGGTGAGCCTGTTCTTTCCATCGCCGTGGAGCGCATCGTCGAGTAGCTGGTACTCGGGGGCGCTCCAATAGATGTGGTCGTACTCCTCTGTACCGCGGTAGAACACGCCGGCGTTGCCGCCATGGCTGATCTTCCAGTCAAAGGCGAGCTGGAAATCGGCAAACTGCTCTGCGCTGAGAAGGTCTCCGATCGGGCCGCTCTTGGTGAACGTGCCGTCGACGACGCTCCATCCCGCCGGCACGGTCGGTGTCCGGTACCCGCGCCATCCGGCCGCAGTGCGGCCGTCGAACAGCGCTCTCCACCCGCGCGCACGCTGTTCGGCGGAAAGCCCGGTCGCGCCGGAGGTATCAGTCACGCCGGCGCTGACCGCGGTGGCGCTTCCGCTCGCGCGGCTGCTTCCCGCCGGAGCACAGCTCACGACGACAATGGCGAGCTGTGCGACGACGGCTGCGATTGCGACTGACCTCTCCATCAAGGATTCCTCCGGCGATTGTTTCAGACTTCCCAGCCAGGACGATATTCGCGAGTCAGGTATTGATTTGCCTCAGGGACGTTCGTGACCATCATGCGCGGGCCATCGTAGAGAATCTTTTTCCCCGGGCCGGTGCGGAGCGCAACCAGTCCGAGCAGCATTGTCTCCGTAAGGCCGGCCGCGTAATCGAATGGGCACGTAGCCTTTCCGACCCCCTTGATGGCGCTGGCCCAGTTCATCTCGTGCGTCCCGGTGATGCGCGGATACGTCTTTGGGACGAGCGCTGCTTCCTCGGTGAGCGACAGCGGGAACAGCCGCGGATTGCCGCCGTAGTTGTCGTGCATGAGAATCCCCTTCTCCCCGATGTAGATCACGCCGCCGTTGCTGTTGATCGGGACGTCATCAGGGAGGAGATCCGGCCGCGCGGGAAGGAGCCCCCCGTCGTACCAGGTCAGCTTCACCGGCGGCCGAGCGCCGCGGGCCGGGAATTCGTAGTGGACGGAGGTGGCCACCGGATACGACACGGGCTTGTTGTAGCCGCGCGACGCCGGCGTCCCGGCTGGGGCGCGTGGGTCCGGCGGGACGGGCATGACGCCCCACTGCGTCGACGTCGCCTCGATCGATGTCGGATAGTCGAGTCCGAGCGCCCAATAAGGGTGATCGATCAGGTGCGCGCCCATGTCGCCCAACGCGCCGACACCGAACTCGAGAAATCCGCGCCAATTGAACGGGTGATAAAGAGGATGGTAGGGCAGGTCCTCGGGAACGGGCCCCAGAAAAAGGTCCCAGCGCAAACCGGGCGGCACCGGATGAGAGCCCATCGCCGCCGCGAGCACCATGTTCACGTAGCGGAAGCTCCATGGATTTCCGAACGGACTCGGAGGCGCTTCGGGTGTCGGACCGCCGGCCGGGCGCGGCACGCCCTGCGGCCAGTACGTGACCGGCCGGTTGGTCCACACGTGTACGTCGCGCACGGGGCCGATCACGCCAGCCTGTACCCACTCGTTGATCAGCGCCGCGCTGTCGCTCGAGTGCCCCTGGTTCCCCATCTGCGTCACGATCTTCGGGTTCGTTGCGGCCAGGTGCTTGAGCACCCGGGCTTCGTGAACCGAATAGGTGAGGGGCTTCTGGACGTAGACGTGCTTCCCCAATTGCATCGCCGCCTTGGCCTGCACCGCGTGGAGATGGTCGGGGGTCGCTATCACCACGGCGTCGATGTCCTTCTGCTTGTCGAGCATCTCGCGGAAATCGGCGTAGCGAGCCGCTTTGTCGAACTTGGCGTTGAGAATAATTCCCTGAGGGCGGTCCTTCTTCTCGCCATCCTTGAGCTTCTCGCGGACCTTCTTCTCGGTGAAGTCGAAGTCGACGTCTGCCCACGCGACGAAATTCTCTGTTTGAGCCAGGGCTTCCGCGTTCTCCTTCCCCATCCCACCCAGTCCGACGACGGCGAAGTTGATCGTATCGCTCGGCGCCTGGTAGCCGGGCCCACCGAGGACATGACGCGGAACGATCATCACTCCGAGTCCGATCGTTCCCGCATCGGCAACGAAGCGGCGGCGTGTGACTTTCTTGTCAGGAGTCACTGGATGTGATCGATCTGATACCACATCTCACCGCGCACCAGCTCCCGCGCGGCGGCGGTGCGCCGGGAGACTTCGGCAGCAGGAATGTTGGGATGGAGCCTTGGGATCAGATCCGCGACCGATCGCTCCATGTCGGCAACGGATTTGTAGGTGTTGACCACGGCGTAATCGTACTCGCGTTTCGTCCCGCTGGGGAATCGTACGGAGTACACGGTCCACGACCGCATCTGTCCCTGTTTGATGCGCTCCTGATGCATCGGTCGCCAGATCTCGCGCTCGAGTCGTCGGTATTCTTCGTGCTTCGTAGGATCCACCTTCATGAAAGCGACGCTGACGACGAGTGGATCGGGCGTGGTCTGCTGCTGCGTAAAACCGGTGTTGACGAAGGTACCGATCAGGAACGCTGTGGGAATCAACGCTGGCAGGGCGAGGCGGCGGAGTTGCACGAGTCCTCCCGAGGAGAGAGGATCCGATAATGCCGCGCCCAAATCAGAGCGTCAAGCCTCGCTCGTAGCGGCGCCGTACTCGAAAAGATCGTGTGCTCTGTTACAAGTAGCTGGGGGGAGACTCGAACTCCCGACCCCGGCATTATGAGTGCGGGAACCGTCAATTGTCACAATGGCCCTCTCGCACAGAGTAGCACCAAATCCCATGAAATACTACCGAGACTCACGCTCGGTCGTACTTTCCGCTAATGCATCAGTCGGACGCTCTCTGGAAATCCGAGGACCAGGCGGCGCGGCTCGTCGAATTGCTGGGTCGCGACGCCGAAGCGAAGATGCTGCCCCTCCGCAGGGACGTCCGCTCGCTCGGCACACTGCTCGGCCGGATCATTCGCGAGCAGGAGGGAGAGGTTCTTTTTGAAGCCGTGGAAGCGGTGCGGCACCTCGCGATCCGCCACCGTGAGCACGACTCCGGCGATGAGATCCGCGGTACGCGGGATGCGGACGCCGCGCCGCTGCGTGAAGCAGAACGCATTGTCGATGCTCTCGATGTGGGCGCAGCGTACCGGCTGACCAAGGCATTCGCCATCTACTTTGAGCTTACGAACCTCGCCGAGACGGCACACCGGAAGCGTCGCCGGCGCGCTCTGCAGATGAGCAGCGACGACCCGCCGCAACCAGACACGATGCTTGGCACGCTGCTGCGAATGAAAGCCGCGGGGATCGGGGTAGACGGCGCTCTCGACCAGCTGCGCCGGGTGATGGTGGTGCCGGTATTTACCGCGCATCCCACGGAAGTCTCCCGCCGCACGGTGCTATTCAAACGGCGCCGCATCGCCGAAGCCCTCGAGCGACTCGATTGGCTGCCAATGACGGACGCGGCGGCCGCAGCACAGGAAGAGCATATCGCAGCGGAGATCACTTCGCTGTGGCAGACGGATGAAGTTCGCCGGCGGCGTCCGTCAGTCACTGACGAAGTGCGCATGGGGCTCGATTATTACGTCGACGTGCTGATCGACACGATCCCGGACGTGTACGCCGAGCTCGCCGCGGCGTTCGGTCAGTGTTACGGCGAGCAGATGGATGCGGCCGCTTTGCCGAACGTCCTGCGCTTTGGCTCGTGGATCGGGGGCGACGCGGACGGCAACCCGTACGTCACGCCGGAAGCCACGCGCACGGCGCTGCAGCTCGCGCGCGAGACCATCCTCGACCGCTACGTGCAGGTACTCGAGGGTCTCGTCGAGCGGCTGAGCATGTCCACAAAACAGGTCCCCGCGTCGCGCGAGCTCGAGGCGCGATTGCAGGAATACGCGCGGACGACCCCGTCGCTGGACCCGCGACCGGAAAGCCGTGCCGACGTCGAGCCCTACCGCCGATTCCTCGGCTACGTCGGCTGGCGTCTCCGCGCGGCGCGGGAGGAGCCGGGAGCGGCGCGCGGATACCCCCATGCGGCGTCCTTCGCCGAAGACCTTCGCTGTATCCGTACGAGTCTCGTCCAGAACCGCGGGGCCCGCGTCGCGGCGCTGTTGGTGGATCCGCTGCTCCGCCAGGTGGAGACGTTCGGCTTTCACCTGCACTCCCTCGACGTCCGGCAGCACGCGCGCGTACATGCGCGCGCGTGGGAGGAGCTGCATGCGGGCGATGAGGCAAGGACGCCGTCGGAGCAAACGTTGCGGCTGGCGGATGCCATTCGCGGGATCGCGGAATTGAAAGAGACGTATCCGCCCGAATCGATCCGGAGCTTCGTCATTAGTGGCGCGCGCTCCGTCGACGACGTGCTCACACTCGTGCACCTGCTCGATCATGGTGGTGTGCGCGTCGCCGGGCGCGGGGGGGATCCCGGCGTGATGCCCGTGCCGCTCTTCGAATCCATCGACGACCTGCGCAAGGCGCCGGCGGCGTGCAGGTCGCTGTGGACGAGCGCGGACTACGCGCCGCTCCTTCGCTCGTGGAATCGTCGCCAGGAAGTGATGCTCGGGTATTCCGACTCCAACAAGGATGGCGGGATGCTCACGAGCACGTGGGAACTCTACAAGACGCACCGGGCGCTGCACGAAGTTGCTCGCGAGTGCGACGTGACGCTCACCCTGTTTCACGGGCGCGGCGGGACGGTGGGACGCGGCGGAGGACCGACGCATCGTGCCATCACTTCACAGCCGCCCGATGCGTTCTCGGGCGAGATCAGGATCACGGAGCAGGGCGAAGTATTGAACTGGAAGTACGCCGACCCAGCGCTCGCCGAGGCGAATCTGTCGGGGATGGTATCCGCGTCGCTCGATGCGCTGGCCGGAACGACTCGCCCTGACTCGGCAAAGCTTGCATGCTGGGAGGAGGTGGTGGACGAGCTGTCGGCGGACGCGCTGGCGTACTATCGCGAGCATGTCGCGGACAATCCCGACATCATGCTCTACTTTCAGCAGGCCACGCCCGTTGGCGAGCTGGAGCACGCCCGCATCGGCTCGCGTCCGGCGCGGCGGGGCGAGAGCCGCGGACTGAGCGATTTGCGCGCGATCCCGTGGGTGTTCGGCTGGATGCAGAGCAGGCACGTCCTTCCCGCGTGGTTCGGCGTCGGGCACGCGTGCGCCCGGTTCGCCGGGCGCGGGGCGCGCGAACGGGGGCTGCTGCGGGAGGTGACGGCCAAGTTTCCCTTTTTTCAGGACCTGATCGGCAATGTGGAGATCGGGATGGCAAAGGCCGATTTCACGATCGCCGCGCGCTACGCGGAGCTGGTAGACGACGGTGCGCTGCGAGAGCGTGTGTTCACGCTGCTGGTGGACGAATTCGAGCGCACCCGTCGCGTGGTGCTCGACATCACCGGACAGCAGGAGCTGCTCGAGCGCAACCAGGTGTTGGCGCAGTCGATCCGGCTGCGCAACCCGTATGTGGACCCGTTGAGCCTCGTTCAACTGAGCCTGTTGCGCCGCAAGCGCGGCGGTGAGGAGAGCGAAGAGCTGGACTACGCGCTCGCGGGGACGATTAATGGTATCGCGGCGGGATTACGGAACACCGGTTGATGAAACGCAAACGCTTGGGTCTGGGAGACCGTCTGCTTGGTTCGTCCCTGACTGTGTGCCTGCAGCGGTCCAGTTCCGCGAAGAGCGGGCGGAACCAGTCCGGGTGCTCGTACAGGATCCCGATCGGACGTTCCGTGCCTACTTGCCCTCCATATAAGAAAAGACAAGGCCCTCTCAGAGGAGGGCCGGGTAGGAACAAGAAAGCGCGGGGGGCGCGCGTGCTCAAGGGGGCTCAATTCGCGTTACCCCCCGAATCTCGGGGACTCCGAAGCCCGTAGGGTTGCCAATACCTCTCTTCCTCCTACTGGTACCGGTTGCCCATGCAGATTTTTCACGCGCGCCTGGCGCTGAAGACGCGCCGGCAGCATGCCCCGCTCATGACAGTGGCGTGCCTGGCCACGGTCGCCCTTGTTTCGGCGTGCGCAAAGGATAATCCGCTCCTCGAGATTCCGTCGCAGATGGCGGAGGCACCGGAGCCTGGATACGCTCTGGCGGTGGACTCCGCGCGCGTGGCTGCACGCGATCTCGTGCGCGACGAGCACCCGCCAGGCGTGTCAGTGGCCGTCGGGCGCAGCTCGAAGGTGCTGTACGCCGAGGCTTTCGGGTGGGCAGACCTGTCAAGCGAGTTCCCGGCGACGCCGCGAACGCTCTATCCGGTTGGGAGCATCTCGAAGTCGATGACCGCGACGGCGGCGGGACTGCTGTGGGAGCGCGGCCGGCTCGACTTCGACGTGCCGATCCAGAAGTACCTGCCGGATTTCCCGCCGAAGCGCTGGCCAATCACTACCGGTCAGCTGATGGGTCACATCGCCGGCCTCGTCCGGGATCGCGGGACGGCGCACGCGCTGAGGGGCGCGCACTGCGAGAACGCGCGGGCGGCTGCTGCTGACGCCGTGAAAGACACGCTGCTGTGGGAGCCGGGGACGGAGTGGTCTTATTCCAACTACGGATATCTGTTGGTGGGCGCAGTGGTCGAGGCGGCGGCCGGAGAGCCGTACCTCGAGTTCATGGACCGCGAGGTGTTCACGCCGGCGGGCATGGAGCAGACCGTGCCGGACCTCGGCGACGAAGCGGGGGAGGCGGTGAAGTACGACCGGGCCGCGTTCGGGACACTGCGGCGCGGCCAGGACATCGATATGAGCTGTCCGATGGCCGCGGGCGGATTCCTCTCGACGCCAACGGACCTCGTGCGGTTCGGCTTCGCGATGTTGAACCACACGATCCTGGATTCCGCGACGGTTGACCTGTTCTGGACCCCGCAGCGGCTCAAATCCGGCGCGCCGACGAGCTACGGATACGGGTGGTCGATCCGCAACGTGTCGCTCGGGGCGAAAGACGAAGGCACGAACACACGGATGATCCGACACGGCGGCGGCGTCATCGGCGGACAGGCCGCGCTTCTGATCCTGCCGGAGGAGGACCTGGTGGTCGCCGTGACGGTGAACGGAAGCGGCAACGTGGGGGGCCTGGCGACGGACATTGCGCGATTCTTCCGCGACGCGGCTAAACAGCGCTCAAACGGCGTCGCTGCGGTTCAGTAGAACGGTGCAGATTCCGATCGTTATGATGGCGACTGCGGTGGTCACGATCAGTGCGCTACCGAGCGAAGGGATCCAGTTGCCCAGCGCGGCGAGTTGTCCGCGCGCGGGGAAGTGCGCGGGCATGATGTCAAGCGTAGCGCCCAGGCTGATGCGCCAGAGTGACGCGCCGGCAGACCGGTCTAATTCGTCGACCATCACGGTCTCGAAGAAGAGGATGTAGAGCAGGCCGACCAGCGTGGCGCGAGCCACGACGTTCCCCAGCAGCACAAAGACCGTGCTGTACATTACGCATGCGAGAGTTCCTCCCACGACCATCGCCGGGAACACCTCGAAGCTGCCACCCACAAGGAGCCAGGTCAGCGACAGCGCGAGTGCACCGAGCACGGTAAACCCGGTCGAGACTGCAACGGCTGCGATGCTCTTGGCCGCCACGATTTCCAGCCGGCTTATCGGCCTCAGCACGAGAAATGACAGCGTCTTGCCGCGGCGCTCCTCGCCCAGTGCGGCAGTAGCCAGGATCAGGCTCGTGATGGGGATCACGAGTGCGAAGAACGGAACGACGAGCAGGACGCCAAGCTCGAGATCGATGGCGCTCGAATGCGCCGCGCGCGAGGATGCAGCGAGCAGCGCCGCGGGCACCAGGCTCAGCAGCCCGAATCCGATCAGCCGGGCCCTGCCGGTGAGCTGGCCGATGGTGACGCGGACGATTGCCAGCATCGGCGTCATCGGCCGATGCTCAGCAGGTGACGGAAGACGCTCTCCAGCGATGCGTCGACCGGCTCGAAGCGCGTAATGCGCACCGAATGCGCGACGGACAGTCGGGGTAACGCGGTGCCGAGCGCGGCCAGATTCGATGTCTCGACCTCGAGTCCGCCGTCCTTGAATTGGACGCCCACGACGGTGGGCAGGTCCACGAGCTCCCTGCCGAGGATCCGCACATCAGCGGCTTCGATCCGTACCTTGTGCGGGATGTGCGTCATCGCCGCGCGAATCGCGCGAATGCCTCCGGCTGCCGCGAGTTTGCCGTCGACAATGGCGAGGACGCGATCGGTCATGCGCTCGACTTCCGCGAGGACGTGCGAGGAGACGATGATGGTCCGGCCGGCGGCGGCCAGCTCATGGAAAATTCCGATGAGCACCGCGCGCTGCATCGGATCTGCGCCGTTCAGCGGCTCGTCGAGCACCAGAAGGTCAGGCTCGTTGACGAGCGCCGCCGCGATCTTCGCTCGCTGGCGCATGCCCTTCGAATATTCGGCGATCGGACGGTCTGCCGCGTCCAGCATGTTGACCTTCGCGATCGCCGCGTCGATGACCGCGGGAGACGCATCGCATCGGCTCAGCTCCGCCGCGTAGCGAACCAGCTGCCGAGTGGAGAGGTGTCCATAGACGGCATCCTCTTCCGGAACAAAGCCGACGCGTCGATAAACGGAGGTATCCTTCAGCGGGTCGGTGCCGAAAACGGACACGTTGCCTTCCGACGGCCTCAGCAGGCCCGTAACCACGCGCATAAGCGTGGTCTTGCCCGCGCCGTTGGGCCCGAGCAGCCCGGTGATTCCAGGACCAAAGGAGCACGACACGTCGGAAACGGCCACCTTGGTTCCGAACCATTTTGATATTCCCTGAACGATCACGGTAGGATTGGCCGCTCGCGCGGGGTCGTGGGCGATCGCGCGGGGATGCGGTGAGACAGGTACCTCAGTCGTGACCATCAGAACTCCCTTCGATACCTGCGGTGCGCGATCACGGCCGTGGCGACCGCGATGAGCACGATGGTCACCGCGCCGACCCACGGCTCGAAACCCACCCGGTCGAGTGGCCATCCGTCGGGCTCCCGGTCGAACAGCCAGTCCCGCAGGGACAAAGGATTCCATAGCAATGCGAGGGGCGCCAGGACTTTGAAGACGAGGAGCTCCGTCGCTCTCGGTATTGCCTCGATCAACGCGCCGGTCATGAACATCACGAAGACAAAGACACCGGTGGCAATCGTGATGCGGTGGACGAACAGCGCCACTAGGAAAGCGGGTGCGCCATACGCAGCCACGTACGCGACGGTGGTTCCCACGATCTCCGGGATCTGCTTGCCGTTCTCCATCAGTCCCGCATGGAACCCATCCACATGGAGCGCCGAGATGCCGAAGTAGAGAATGGTGTGAGGAATGAGGATGAACAGCGACGTCAGTACCACCAGTACTGCCGCTCGCGCCAGGAGGTAGTCACTGGCGCGCACCGGACGCGAGGCGTAGATGGCGAGCACGCCGTGCAGCCGATCCGGGATCAGCAGCGTAGGCGCCACCAAAGCGACGAACAGAAGGGTCATCATCCCAATCACCTGGAAGAACTCGGCCGGGTCACCGAAGGGACCCGCGTTAAACCCCGTCTCCACGAACGTGAGCGCCACCACCCAGGCCGCCGGCACGATTGCGGCCGTGATCAGCGCCCACGGCAGTACCTTCGCCGCGGCCTTCCGGCGCAGACCCAGTGCGCGCCGGCATCCGTCGGCGAACATCGCGCGGAAGGCGGCAGGTCGGCCCAGCCGCGGCCCCGCGTGAGGCGCATAGCCGAGGTCGTAGATGGTCCCCTCGCCGTTCGGCGAGACTGGAGCGATCACCTGATTCAATGCGATACCCGCCCATCTTCCAGGTATGCGTCCTCGAGAGTACGCACACTCGTCTTCAACAGCCTCAGCCCGCCGCCGCTCTCGGCGAGGACTCGATTAATCAGATCATAGGGGTCGCCGTTCGTTGTTGTGACTTCCAGGAGTTGACCCCTGCGGTGGACCACGGCTCCCCGTTGGCGCAGCAACGCGTCGGTCGTGTCCATGTGGTCGAGCACCTCGAGCGCGACGGTGTTTCCGGAGGTGAGCGATTCGAGCGTGCCGTTCCGAACGATTTGGCCACGCTCGATCATCACGATCCAGTTGCACGTACTCTCGACGTCCGTAAGCACGTGACTCGAAACCATTGTGTTGATTCCAAACTCCCTCAGCCGGCCAATCAGGCGGAGCATCTGATCGCGGCCCTCCGGATCGAGGCCGGCCAGTGGCTCGTCGAGCAGGACGAGATCCGGATCGTGCACAATCGCTTGCGCCAGCAGCGCACGTTGCAGCATGCCTGTAGAAAAGTCCCCGAGGTAGCGGAACCGCTCTTCGTGCAGGCCCACCAGAGTGAGAACGTCCGAGGCGCGCTGCCGCGCCGCACGTGCCGGAATTCCCGCCAGCTCCGCCGCGTAGATCGTGAAGTCCGCCGCTGTCTGGTCGGGCGGGAGCCCACCGCGCTCAGGCATGTAGCCCACGCGCTGACGCATCGCGATCGTGTCTTCGGTCACGGAGAGCCCGAGCACGGATGCCGTTCCCTCCGTCGGCTTCAAAATCCCGAGGAGCACCTTGATCAGTGTGCTCTTGCCCGCGCCGTTGGCTCCGACGAGCCCGACGCTGGCAGACGGGATCGTTCCGGTCAGACCCTTGAGAGCCACCAGGCTGCCGTACGCGTGGGTGAGCCCGTTGAGCTCGATGAGAGGTGTCACCATGGACCGGGACGATGGAGTCGATGGTGAGAACAACGAGGAAAGGCCCAAGATAGTTTCGCGCGCCCTAATGCAAACACGGGGAACTTCGGCGGAACCAACTTCGAAAGTAGCTGGGGGGAGACTCGAACTCCCGACCCCGGCATTATGAGTGCCGTGCTCTAACCAGCTGAGCTACCCAGCCGCACACTAAATCTGCGTTGGTGTGACGCGCCGTTGTACCTGCGGTCACTGACACAAACGGCCAGCCCTCTCGGACCGGCCGCGTGTTGTGTCGATGGCGGGGGCGGGATTTGAACCCGCGACCTTCGGGTTATGAGCCCGACGAGCTAC
>JBBDXY010000010.1:0-296299 GCA_040902085.1 Gemmatimonadaceae bacterium | reverse complement strand
TCTCGTCTGGCTAGCCTCGCAGCTCGTGCAACAGGATCGTGCGCTGGAGCGCGAGCGAGGTCACGAGACTCTGACCCGCGTCGCGTCGGCGGTGACCACCGCGCTGCAGCACCGGATCGCCGCCGCGAAGTCTTCGCTGAACCAACTCGCGAGCCTGCCGGCGTCGGAGCGGCGCGCCGCAATGGCGCGAATGGCGCCTACCCTGGGTCCCGGCGCAGCGCTGGTTGAATTCACGTCCGGCGGCATCACGGTCGCTCCCACGCGGGCGCTGCTCTACGATCCCGCCGCTCCGATTGAACAGGTCGAGACGCCTCCCGCCCTTGCGCGCGGCGAGTGGCTCGAGTTCCGTGAGCGTGATCTTCGCCGCGCCGCCTCCGCCTATCGCGCGCACACGTCAGCGCCGGACCCTGCCGTACGCGGTGCCGCGCTGCTCCGCCTCGCGCGTGTACTCTGGAAAGATGGACGCGCCGACGAAGCGCTGCAGACGTACGACCTGCTCGGCGCTCTCGACACGGTGAGCATTCACGGGCTGCCGGCTGGTCTGCTCGCCGCGCACGCCCGCCTCGGCGTTCGTCGCGACCAGGGGCGACGAGACGAAGCACGCATCGAAGCCGATTCCCTGGTCGCGCGTCTCGCCTCACGGCGCTGGCGGCTCTCGCGCGGAAGCTTCGAGTTCTACCATGAAGAGGCGCTCCGCGCGCGTGGCGCCGTTACTAGCCCGGACAAGGTCGCACGCCCGGCCGCATCGGCGCTTGCAGCTTCGTTCGCGGAAGCGCTGCTCCTGTCGCGGGCCGTCGATTCGCTGTGGCGCGCGTGGTCCGACGTGGTCGCCACACCCGTCGACGCGCGGTATTTACTGACAATGGACAGCGTGCCGGTTCTCGTGCTGCGGAGCGCCCGCGCCGGTGCCACCGTAATGCTGATATCGACGCCCGCGCACCTGCGGGCTGCGTGGATCGAGCCGCTGCAGCCCATTCTTGCGGGTGAAGGCGTCACGCTCTCGCTCAGCGATGCCGCTGGCCCGCCGATATTCCCGCCGGAACCCGCCCCAGCGGCGACCCTCGACGCGCCGCGCCTCACCCATGCGGCCGCCGTGTCGCGGCTTCCCTGGACCCTCGGCGTCGCCATCACCGACCCTCGCGCGCTCTCGCGTGATTTCGCGGCGCGCCGGCGCGTCCTGTTGTTCAGCCTTGTGGTCGCAATTCTCCTCGTGCTCGTGGGGACATATTCCGTGACGCGTGCGGTGAACCGCGAGCTGGCGGTCGCGCGTCTCCAGTCGGATTTCGTGGCCGCGGTCTCACACGAATTCCGAACGCCGCTCACCTCGATGCGTCAGGTAGCGGAGCTGCTCGACGCCGGTCGGGTGAGCAGCGACGAACGTCGCACTCAGTACCACGCCGTGCTGCGGCGTGAAGGCGACCGGTTGCACCGGCTGGTGGAAAATCTCCTCGACTTCGGACGCATGGAGGCGGGAGCGCGCGAATTCCGATTCGAGCCGGTGGACGCCGCCGCCCTGGTCACGGAAGTGGTCGAGGAGTTCCGGAACGGCGTGGCGACATCGGGTTACGAAGTCGTGCTGTCCGCCGCCGACGCCGGCCCGGTACACGCGGATCGCGAGGCGCTGACCCGCGCGCTGTGGAATCTCCTCGACAACGCCGTGAAATACTCGCCTGAGCACAAGACCATCGACGTTTCCGTCGCGCGCGACAACGGTCGCGTGGTCATGAGCGTGAGCGATCACGGCCTCGGGATCCCGCCGGAAGAGCATGGGGCGATCTTCCAGGAGTTCGTGCGCGGCCAGGCCGCCAGAGTGTCGGGCGTTCGCGGCACCGGCATCGGCCTGGCGATGGTGCGTCACATCGTTCAGGCCCACGGCGGCGAGATCCGCTTCACCAGCATCGTCGGTGCGGGTAGTACGTTCAGCATCCGTTTGGCGCCGGCGCCGGCATGACACGGATCCTCGTCGTGGAAGACGACCCGAGTATCGCGCTCGCGCTGGAGGACGATCTCACGCTCGAGGGATATGACGTCGCCGTGGCGCGCGACGGGGAGGTGGCCGTGATCCGCGCCAAGCAGGAACAATTCGACCTCATCCTGCTCGATCTGATGCTGCCCAAGAAGGACGGGTTCCAGGTGTGTCGCGAGTTGCGCCACGCCGCCGTGCCAACTCCGATCATCATGCTCACCGCCAGGACGCACGAAGCGGAAAAGGTGATGGGCCTCGACCTCGGCGCCGACGATTACGTAACCAAGCCATTCAGCCCCGCGGAGCTCCGTGCGCGGATCAAGTCGCTCCTGCGCAGGACTGCCAGTCTATCGCCGCAGCTGTATCGCTTCGGTGACGTCGAGGCCGACTTCCAGCGATTCGAGCTGCGCCGTGGCGGCGCTCCCGTCCACGCAACTCCGATCGAGCTCAAGCTGCTCAGCGCGCTGGTGCGTCATCGCGGGCAGGTCCTCGGGCGCGCCTTCCTCAAGGACCAAGTATGGGGACCGCAGGTGTTCATGACCGACCGCGTCATCGACACGCATATCATGAACCTCCGGAAGAAGATCGAGCCCGATCCCGCGGAGCCCACGCACCTCGTGAGCGTGCGCGGGGTGGGCTACCGGTTCGACTCGTAGCGTGTCTGGAAACCCACACGATCCCTCCACGATCTTCCACCATTTTCTCCGCGCCACCGACACCTACGGCGTTCCGGCGACAGCTAGCTTCGGGTCGAACCTCGGAATTTCATCGCTGACAGCCCGCACTGGAGAGAACACGATGACCCGCAAACACTGGATACCCGGCGCGATGCTCGCGTTGATCGTCACCCTGCACGCTCCCGCCGCTGCCGCGCAGCAGAGGAGCGCCGAGTCACTGCTGCAGGAAGGAGTGAACCAGGAGCTCGTCATGGGAAATTTGACGAGGGCTATCGCGACCTACCGGCGGATACTGGATCAGCACGCGAGGAATCGCCGCGTCGGCGCACAGGCGCTGGCCAATCTCGGCCGGGCGTACGAGAAACTTGGCGCCGCCGAGGCCCGCGCCGCGTATCAGCGTCTGCTGCGGGAGTATGCCGATCAACCGGAGCCGGTGCGCTTTGCGCGCGTGCGGCTCGAGGCGCTCGATTCGGGACGGATGGTCGCCGGTCGCTCAGCGACGGCGAGCGTGTACTCGATGGTCTTCGCCGACCTGCCCGCGCTTCGACTCCGCGATGCCGCGCACTATGATTTCTCGCCGAGCGGCGATCAAATAGTGCTGCGGATGCCTGCCGACCGAAGTGATGCGAAGCTGGGAGCCGGCCTCGTGGTGGTGAGCAACGGCGGTGTCGTGCTGCGCACGCTCGTCCCGGCCAGGCGCGAGGTCGGACTGAACAATCCTCGCTGGTCTCCGGACGGCCAATACATCGCCTACCGGGAAGCGTCGTGGGTCGGCGCGGACACTTCGTTCGGCGCCATCAAGATCATCCCTGCCGAGGGCGGACCGGCTCGCACTGTTACCACCGAGCACTACGGTCTAACTGGCGCTCGTGGCGGCTTCTTCTGGACGCCGGACAGCCGTGCTCTTACGGTGGTGGCTCGTAAGGCCATCGTGACGATGGATCTTGCCGGGAAGGTCATTCGAACCGTGCCGTTCGAAGCGTACCACCTGACGCAGGTCACCGGCTACTCACCAGACGGACGTTGGCTTGCCTTTCACAAGTTGCCTCCAGGGACGCAGCAGGAAATCATGAATATCTGGCTGATGCCGGCCGAAGGTGGCCGCGCGATTCAGCTGACCAATTCCGGCGAGTGGAACGCGTGGCCGACCTGGACGGCTGACGGGCGCGGGCTGTATTTCATTTCCGACCGCGGCGGGAGCTCGAACGTCTGGAAGATCAACGTCGATCCACGCTCGGGTCTTTCGCAGGGTGAGCCGGTGCAGCTCACGTCGTACACCGACGTCGCGGTTCGCCATCCGCGGGTGCTGCAGGGTGGAAAGCTTGCCTTCGCCTTGATCCAGGAGACCGGCACGATCCGCGTCGCGTCGGCGAGTGATCCCGCCAAGACTCGCGCGCTCGCGCGCGGCAGCGACCCCAGGGTCTCGCCCGATGGTCAGACTGTGTATTTCATCGGCCAGGGAGTGAGACCGCGTGGAATTTTCGCCGTGTCCACCGCCGAGGGAGGCGGCGCGCCGCGACGAGTCAGTACCAGCGGTCCCGACGACCACGCGTTTCCGTCATTTTCTCTGTCTCCCGACGGACGCGCTGTCGCCTTTTTCAGCCAGGACGAGGGCCACGCCGTGCTGCAGGTGGTGGAAACTGCTACCGGCGCAGCCCGGGAGCTGGTACGGATCGCGTCACGCGAGCAACTCGTGCCTGCGTGGTCACCCAACGGCACCCAGTTAGCCTATTCCACCGGCAACGCGATGTACGTGATCCCGGCGGGGCCGACCAGAGGAGAAGTCCGGAAGATCGCGGAGCTTCATGACGTGGAAGGGTGGACCGTGCGCTGGTCCCCCGACGGCCGGCACATCGCTGCGCTGGCGTGGACTCAGCCGCAATCGGCCAACGCGGTGGTCGTCGTTCCCGCGTCCGGGGGCGAGCCCCGCCGGCTCACACCATTGGATGAGCGTGGCTACAAGGAGATAGTGGAGTGGCATCCGGACGGCAACCGTCTCACCTATATGTATTATGGCAACGACGATCGCGCCGACGAGACGCGAGTGGCGTATATGGATGGCCGGCCTACGACGCTGTTTGTGAATCAGCCATATCCCATCTGGGACTACGTCGGCGTCTGGCATCCGAAGGGCCGAGACTACTACTTCATTGCTGCGACGCAGGGATCGTGGAGCGTGTACGCGCATGACGAAAACGCACGCGCCACACGACTGGTGTGGGATCATCGCGGCACTAGTCCTGGGGCCAAAACACCGTCGTTCAGCCGCGACGGTCAGACGATGGCCTGGGAGACGGCGACGACCGCGCGGCAGCTCTGGGTGATGGAGGGCACTCGATAGAACGGAATCGTAGCTTTTCCTCGGATCTTTCGGGGAAAAGCTACGAAGGTCGTCGACGTCAAGAAGTACTACAACGTTCGGCGCTTGCGGCCGATCTACGAGTTCGACGGCGCTCCGCTGTTCATAATGACCAGTGATTGACAATGCCCGTTGCGCCAAACGGTTCGTGGGCAGGAGCTTAACGTGATGCCGACTTACCTAGGACTGGCCGAGGAGCGGGGGGAGCACGGCCCAGGCGCTCGGGATCTGGCGATGCCGGGTCAAACTTATCGGCCCGTACATCCAGCACGAGTGTGTATCGACTATCGGGAGCGAACTCATCGCGTATCCGAATCGGTGTACCGGGTTCGGCGGTAGCAAGCTTGGCTTCGATCAGCTCCGCGAGATGGGTGAGAGCTATCAAAGACCCACGAATCACACGGCCGTCGAATCCTGCCTCTGGCCACGTCATTACTTGAAGAGAACCGTAGGGCCCGTAGTGCTCCTGATGTCCGTCCGATGCGTTCTGTGGATCAGAGACGTAACCGAACAAGAGGTCAGGGAAGTACAGAAGGCCGGCCGGCGAAGCCGTCAGGGTCCAGGTCTTTTTCTCATCGTCTAGCTCACAAAAGAAGCCGAGCTGGCGCCACTGTTGCCTGATCCGATCCTCCGTCATTTCGGGTCGCGGTTCTTTCTCGCGCGCTACACTGCGCAAATAGAAACCAAGGGCGAACAGAGTCGCGAAGACGGCTACCGTGAGCAAGGGGGAGTCAGTCTTAGGCCGGTCGCGGCGTTCGCAACGAAGAGCACGAAGGCGGGGCGCATGACTAAAAGACGATTTCAAGGAGTGCCGGAAACCATTTGTCCGGCTGTTCATTATGACGAGCGATTTAACAGCCCCAGGCGCCATTCCCCAGCCTGGGACCGGCCAACTCCTGCGCTCTAGGGCTCGTCCCCGCTCGGCCCGTATATCTGTGGCACAGTCGACCCCATCGGCCGAAGGTACGTCGAGAGCTGGCCCCGGTGGTGAACGATGTCGAAGAGAAAGCTCCAGGCCATCGGCGACGCCGCACGGCGCTTGCCGAAGAACTCGACGGTGCCGTCCCAGCTCGCGGCGGGCAATGAAGTCCAGCGCTCAGTCATTCCATTGCTCTGCTTCTCGTACGCCGCGAGCACTTCCTTCATCGTCGCCGGTATCGGCGGCAGATCCCATTCCGCTTTGCCGTTCTCGAGCGCCTCGATGATCATTCTTTCCTCGCATACGATCTGCCAGGCGATCTCCCGCGCCGTGCGCGACTTCCGATCGGGACGGTACTCGGGCCCTTCCGGAATTCTCGCGAGCACTTTGCGGGTCGTCTTCGATTCGTTGGTCCAGAAATTCGTGAAGAGCGATTTCTCGTCCATGCGGGGAGCGGCGATAGGGGTCAGGTCAACGACGCCATGTCGATCACGAACCGGTAGCGTACGTCGCTCTTCAACATGCGCTCGTAGGCTTCATTGATGTCGGCAATGTCGATCAGCTCGATGTCCGAGCTGATGCCGTGCTCCGCGCAGTAATCCAGCATCGCCTGCGTTTCGGGAAGTCCGCCGATGCCCGACCCCGCGAGGCTGCGTCGGTTGGTTATCAAGCTGAACACTGCCACCTCGGCCGGCGTTGGCGGCGCGCCGACGCAGATCATCACGCCGTCCGTGGCCAACAGGCCCAGGTACTGGTTGTAATCGTGCTTTGCCGAAACCGTGTCGATGATGAAGTCGAAGTATCCGGCCAGCTCCTTGAGCTGCGCGGCATCGCGCGTGAGCGCGAACTTGTGCGCACCCAATCGGCGCGCATCCGTTTCCTTTCCGGGTGACGTGCTGAGCAGTGTCACCTCCGCTCCGAATGAAGCGCCGAACTTCACCGCCATGTGGCCGAGTCCGCCAAGTCCGACCACGCCAAGCTTGTGGCCCTTGCCGACGTTCCAATGACGAAGCGGCGAATAAGTGGTGATCCCGGCGCAGAGAAGCGGCGCAACTTCGGCGAGCGGCAGCTTGTCCGAGACTCTCAGCACGAATCCCTCGTCCACCACGATCTGCTTCGAATACCCGCCATAGGTGATGTCGCCGCTGATTCTGTCATGACCGCTGTAGGTGAGGACGCTTCCCACCTTGCAGTACTGTTCCAGCCCCTTGCGGCAGTTGCTGCACTCGCGGCATGAATCGACCAGACATCCAACGCCGACGAGATCCCCTTTCCGGAACCTCGTGACCTTGTCGCCAGCGGCGGTCACGCGCCCCACGATCTCATGGCCAGGAACGACCGGATAAATCGTCTGCTGCCACTCGTTGCGCGCCATGTGGATATCGGAGTGGCACACCCCGCAATACAGGATCTCGAACTGCACATCGCGCGGCCTTACTTCGCGGCGCTCGATCTGGAAAGGAGCCAGACGCGCGTCGGGGGATTGTGCTGCATACGCTCGAGTCAATGACTTCTTGGTGGGTGCTGGAGAGGGGGCGGTGGCCTGTGAGGACGAGGCGGGGTTCTTACTGGGCATGGTGATTTCTCCGGTTGCACATAATCGAGAACTTCAATCTAACGCAGTCAGGGTGGGGGCTATCGTCTAGTCGATCGCGGCCAGCACGCGGCTCACAAGTCCATCGAGGGAGCCGTTGTCGATCCAGCGCGCCACGATTACGAGATCGTGCTCGGGATCGACGTAGATCATGTTGGTGCCGTTCCCGAGGTGCATGAACGCCGACTCGGGCGCGCTCGGGAGCCGCTTGCGACCCGTGTTGAGGAACCAGTTCATGAACCCGTAATCGGGCTGCGCGGGTGTAGGCGTCAGTGCCATTTGCGCCCAACGCTCCGATAAAATGCGGCGTCCGTCCCAAACGCCGCGACGAAGGGTGAGCAATCCAAAGCGTGCCTGGTCGTAGGCGTTGATGAACATCCCCCCGCCCCAGTGGCCGCCACCGGATACCGATTGCACCGGCATGCCGTCGAGCACGATCCATGAGTTGTCATATCCGTACCAGCGCCAGGTGGTCGACGCGCCGATCGGATCCATCACGTATTCGGCGAGCACACGCGGGAGCGGCCGCCGCCAGACGTTCAGCGCGGCGAGCGCGAGGGCATTCACGCGAACGTCGTTGTACTCGTATGAGGCACCCGGCTCCTTTCGCACGCGTGTGAGCCACGACGAAGCATCGCGGTCGGGACGGTCCGCCCAGTCCGGCTTGCCCCAGAGCGTCCCCTCCCAGTCGCTGGTCTGGCGCAGCAGATGGTTCCAGGTGATGCGCCGGTTGTGTGGGGTATCGAAAGGATGGATGATCGCCGGGTCGCCGCCGGTGACGTCGGCAGGCGAGCGGGGCGAGTGCGAGCCCGTGACGATTGGCGCCATGTCAGTGTGAACGGCGCGATCGAGATCGGGAATCAGCCCGCGGTCGAAGGCCACACCCACAACCGTAGAGAGGAAGCTCTTGGTGACGCTGAACGTCATGTCCACTCGGCGCGGGTCGCCCCACTCGGCTACAACGTACCCGCGTCGGATGATCAACCCCGTCGGATCGCCGCGCGCCTTGAACGGTCCGACCGCGTCACCGAACGGCTCGCGCCCGAACGACTGCACGTGCGCGAGTAGCAAGTCGCGCGGAGCCTTGGTTTCGTTGGCGATGGCGAAGGCGACTCCCGTCGCGAGACGCGCAGAGTCCATCCCGAGCTGCCTCGGACTGCGACGCTCCCAACGCCCCCCTCCGTCCGGGCCGGGAAAATAGCTGGCATCGCCAGCCCGCTGTTGTGCGTGCAGCTCGGGACTCGCTGCGGAGGCGGAAATCCCGGCCATGGAGAGGAGCAGAGCGACGCGCGTCCTATGCATCGGATTCATACGCTGCTAAGATGGCTGATCAACCGGAGATAGCGTAAGCAACGATGGCAAAGAAAGAATCGGCGGAAGTTCTCTCGATCGACGGGCGCGACATCCGGATCACAAATCCGGCCAAACCCTATTTCTCGCGTGACGTCAAGCTCTCCAAGCTCGACGTCGTCCGGTATTACCTGTCGGTCGCGAGCGGAGCCGTCGCCGGCATCCGCGATCGGCCCAGCATGCTCAAGCGTTTCGTCGACGGCGCCGAGCGCGAGCCGTTCTACCAGAAGCGCGCGCCCGAGAATCGTCCGGACTGGCTGAGAACCGTCACGCTCTCATTCCCTTCGGGACGGACCGCCGAGGAAGTGGTCGTCGATGACGCAGCCGGCCTCGCCTGGATCGTGAACCTCGGTTGTATCGAGCTGCATCCACACGCCGTGCGCACGGGTGATCTCGATCACCCCGACGAGCTGCGGATTGATCTCGACCCTGGACCAGGCGTCGGATGGGACGATGTCCGCCGCGTGGCGATGGAGGTGAACGGCCTGCTCGACGAAGTGGGGCTGCGAGGCTGGCCGAAGACGAGTGGCTCGCGCGGCATGCACGTCAACGTTCGGATTCAGCAGCGATGGACGTTCACCGCAGTGAGACGCGCGGCGCTGGCGCTGTCGCGCGAGATCGAGCGGCGTGCGCCTAAGCTCGCGACGTCGAAATGGTGGAAGGAAGAGCGCCACGGCGTCTTTCTCGATTACAACCAGAACGCGAAAGACCGTACAACCTGCTCGGCCTATTCGATACGTCCGCTGCCTGACGCGCGCGTGTCGGCGCCGCTGCGGTGGGACGAGGTCCCCGATTGCGAGCCATCGGATTTCACGGTGCTGACCATGCCGGCGCGACTGGAAGCGATCGGCGATCCGAACGCGCGAATGGATGATGCGGCCGGCTCTCTCGATCAGCTGCTCGAGCTCGCCGCCCGCGACGAAGCCGCCGGGCTCGGCGATGCGCCGTGGCCGCCGCACTTTCGCAAGATGGAAGGCGAGCCGTCACGCGTTGCGCCGTCACGCGCGAAGGGGACGAAGGTCGCGAAAAAGACGACCTCGAAGGCGACTGGCGAAAAGGCGCCTCGGAAAAGAAGTCGCTAGCGAATGACCTTGCGCCAGCGTTCGTGCGGCCAGATCAACCCGACGACGGCACCGAAACCAGCGCCGAACGCCGCGCCGACTCCTGCCGCTTCCCAATCAGTGCGAAAGTTCGGTCCGGTCGAGTTCCGTGGATCGTTCATGGAACCGAGGACAATCGCGCCCGCGATCGCGCCGCCGACAGCGCGCTCGACCATGCTTGCTCCACGCGACACGCCGCGCGTGACATCCAGCCGGCGCACCGAAGCGCGTGGAATCGCGAGCGTGCCGGCACTGCTCGGTATTCTGAGGCGCAGTGTGGTTTCGTCGGCAGATTCCACGGTGCCGCGTAGAAGTTGTCTACGGTTAGGACCCTCGGCCTGACGAGCTTCCTCCGGGATCCAGACGCGAACCCGCATCCCGCGCTGGACCTCGGCGGGAAACTGCGCGTCGGCGAGGCCCGGTGCGGCGAGGAGGAAGCCGATGACGATGAGAATACGCATTGCTATTGCTCCTTCTTCAGTGGAGGCGTCTGACCTTGAGCCGCCTGGAGCTTCTCACGATAGCGCTGTGCCTCGCCGAGGCGTTCCAATTCGAGCGCCATCGCGTCCACCGACTGCTGAAGGTATTCGACGCGCTCCTCGGCCACTTGCGCCTGCGGTGCATTCTGTGGAGCCCCCCGCCGCGCGAGCCGCCACCCCACGTACCCGGCGATGCCGAGAAGCAGCAGGAAGAGATGCGACATGGCGTGCATCTCCTCACCCATCGCGGCGGCGTACCCGAGGCCGGCCAGATTGATGAAGGCATAAATCCCTGCGGCCAGGGCCCAGAGCTTGGAGCGTCGCGTCATAAGCAACTCCTGATCACCTATACAAAACCGTACGCGCTTGATGAGTCAAAGTTTCTGATACAATATGATGTATCGCGACCCTACTCGAGTCTAACGCCCGGTCGCAAAGATGGCCGCTAGCTCGTGCGGGGGCACGACTTCCAGCTGGTCGAAAGTGCAGTCACGAGGACGCTTGTCCTCGCGCCAACGGCGAAACTGTGCGGTGTGCCGGAAACGGTCGCCCTGCATGTGGTCGTATGCGACCTGGACGACGAGCTCCGGCCGCAGCGGCTCCCACGATAGATCCTTCCCCGCACTCCATCGACTCTGCGCGCCGGGCCGGCGATGCGGCTCGCCGTTCGCGTCTGGTTCTCCCTCTCCCTCTCCCTCCGCCCACGCGCGCCACGGGTGTCCGTCGAGCGCGTTCCTGCGATACGGCGCAAGGAATTTCACGAGCTCCAGCCGTGTTGCGTTGGTGAAGCTGGCGCAGACGCCGACGTGCTCGAGGTTTCCGGCGTCGTCGTAAAGGCCGAGCAGCAGCGAGCCAACCGCGTTTTTGTCGCCGCGCTTGTGCCAGCGGAAGCCGGCGACCACGCAGTCGCATTCGCGCTCGTGCTTTACCTTGAGCATCACTCGCTTGTTCGGCTGGTAGGTTCCGGACTCGCCCTTCGCGATTACGCCGTCGAGTCCGGCACCCTCGAAGCGGCGAAACCAGTCGGCGGCGATGGCCCGGTCGCGCGTTGCCGGCGTCACGTGGAGGGGTGGCTTCACGTCCGAGAGCAGCGACTCGAGCCGGGCACGTCGCTCGCCGAACGGCGTCTCGCAAAGGCTTCGATCATTTTCACAGAGCAGATCGAAGAAGACGACGGACGCCGGAATCTCTCCCGCCAGTTTCTTGACGCGCGATTCGGCGGGGTGGAGTCGCATCTGGAGCGCGTCGAAATCGAGACCGTCATTGCGCGCGATGACGATCTCGCCGTCGAGCACGCAGCGCGTGGGAAGCTGCGCCTTCAGCACGATGACGAGCTCGGGGAAGTAGCGGTTGAGCGGCTTCTCGTCGCGGCTCTGGATGAAGATCTCATCGCCATCACGAAAGATGAGAGTGCGAAAGCCGTCCCATTTGGGCTCGAAGATCCATCCTTCACCAGGCGGGAGCTCGCCGACTCGCTTGGCGAGCATTGGGAGGACGGGCGGACTGACGGCGAGGTTCACGCTGACAGAGAAAGCTCCCAGTTCCACGATTGCCTCCGGCGTCTCGTTTTGGGTAGCTAGCATCGTCCATCAGCTGCCCGCTGCAACGCGATCGTCGCCGAAGATAACCTCGGCCTTGGTGAGCCACGAGATCCCGAAAAACACGACCATGACGGTCTCGAGCCAGAATGTGAGGTTCGGTCGCTGATCCCACCAATCGCCCAGGAAAAGTTTCCCGATTCCGATCACCGCCAGGCATGCGAGCATGACCAACCCGCAGAACACATAGATCCGGTTGCGCTGAATTTTCTTCGGGGTTGGATTGGGCTTGTCCGACAGTGTGAAGAGAAAGAGAGACATCACTGCCAGCGTAGTGAAGAAGATCGCCGCCGCGACGAAGTGCACGACTCCGACGTAAGCCGGGTCCGGGGCATTCGGGCCGGAGAAAATCGTGGCGGAGTCGATTACCGGCGCCTCCGTGTCACCCGCCTCGCGCGATTGCTCGGGGGTTGGGAAAAGCGCGACCAGGAAGACCGAGATGCCCGCCACGTTAGCGGCGATATTGTCCCGCCGCTCATATCCCTTGTAGCAGACGAGAAACACGGCGATGGCGCAGAGGCTGCCGACGAAGATCTCGCGCATCCCGGTGTGGAAGTACGCGCTGATGGATCCCTCGATGTAAACCCGGCCTATTGCCGGGTCGTTCGTGAGCAGCCAGTCCCGAAGATTCTCGCCGGCTACGAGCACGAGTGGCAGGCTGAAAGCGATGACCCCGATCGCTTTTCGCAGGGTCTGGAGGTGAATCACATCGGAGTCGGTGTCCTCCTTCAGACCTGCAGAGACTTCATCGAGGGAGATCATGGGTTGTAGCTCCGTAGATGCTCAATGGGCGGCGGTGAAAGCATAACGCGTCCTGACTCAAATCTCGACTGAAACCGGATCAGGAGCCGTCCCGTACTATCTTATATCGACTATCGATATGCAGATTATTGATAGTCGAGACATGCGCAAGTTTGGAATCCTACAGAACGGAGACTCGATGCCCCAATCGTACCCTGATGCCTTGGCCTTGTCGCGGAGAGTTCTCCGGGTGCTGATCAAGCTCAATCTGCTGATGGGATTCCTCATCCTGGCCCTGCTCATCGCCAGTCTGGTCGCCGCAGAAGCAGTCATGGCCGCCCTTGGCGCCAAACCAGCCGGCGGCGATTCGACGCTGTTCCTGGGCATGCGCCTGATCATGGTGATCGGTATCGCCGCCGTTCCGCTCGCGCACGTCGTGCTGACGCGGCTGCTGGCGATCGTCGAAACGGTCAGGCTCGGCAACCCCTTCGTGTCCGAGAACGCGGCGTGCCTGGAGACGATCGCCTGGATGGTGCTGGGGCTGGAGCTGCTGCATTTCGCCGTCGGCGCAATTGCATCCAGCGTGTCCACTGCCGCCCAGCCTCTCGACATCGACTGGAACTTCTCCGTGACGCGATGGCTTGCCATCCTGCTCTGTTTCGTTCTGGCGCGTGTGTTCGAGCACGGCACACGGATGCGCGAAGATCTCGAAGGGACGGTTTGACCATGCCGATAATGGTCAAGCTCGATGACGTGCTTTACACGCGCCGAATGACTCTCACGGAGCTATCCGAGAGAATCGGCATCACGCTCGCCAACCTGTCGATCCTGAAGACGGGCAAGGCGCGCGCAATTCGCTTCTCCACGCTCGAAGCCATTTGCGAGGCGCTCGAGTGCCAACCGAGTGACCTGCTCGAATTCACCCCAGCGCGGAAGCCGAAGCACCGGCAGCGGCTGGCCTAACAAAACCCGCTTTCAATACCAAGACAAAAGAGGATCACTCATGACCGCACGTGCAAATCCTTTCACACCTGACTCCGCGCGCTACGAAGGCGTTCGCCCGATCAATATCTATCTGCTGAGACTGCTCTATTTCCTGATGGCGGCGTCTGTCGCTACGGATGCATGGAGGACACTCCTCACCCACGAAGGTCCGTGGGACCGGTTCAGGGCGCTGGCGTTCTGCGTATGGGCTGCGTATCCGACTTTGGCGGTGCTGGGGCTGATTCATCCGCTGAAGATGCTGCCGCTCATGATGTTCACGATCTTCTACAAATCTCTCTGGCTCATCGTCGTCGCTTACCCCCTGTGGCGCGCGAACGCACTCTGGGGCTCGCCGGCCGAGCCGATGACCAAGGCGTTCCTGTGGCTCCCGCTGGCAATCATCGCCGTGCCGTGGGGGTACGTGTTTCGGAATTATGTGATGTGGTCCAGGACGAAGATCTTCGAGTAGTTCAGTTACAAGCACAGCACAATCACGGCGTATATTCGGTGAGACAGTTTCAAAGCCGGAGGCCCGTTGTTGTACTCTTTGCTTCGCCCGACAATCGTTGCACTGTTGCCGCTCTCCCTCAGCTGTCCCGGTGCGGCCCTGCGCATTTCACCATCTGCTGCGCCTTCGGTCCTCGATTTGTCGCGAGCCCCCGTAGGCGCGGTCGAGTTCCCAGCGAACCCGGCGGAGCCGCACCTCGCGAAGCTGCGGCAGCTCACTCACTCGGGCGAGAATGCTGAGGCGTATTTCTCCGCCGATGGACGCCGATTGATTTTCCAGGCTACGTGGCCGGGCTTCGCGCAGTGCGACCAGATCTTCACCATGGACCTCGACGGCCGTGCGCTGCACCGCGTCTCCACCGGTTCCGGCCGCACGACCTGCGGGTACTTCTTTCCATCGGGCGACCGCGTGCTCTTCAGCTCCACCCATCACGTGAGTGAAGCTTGCCCGGCCAAGCCCGACTTCAGCCGCGGCTACGTCTGGCCTCTCGATGACTATGAGATCTATACGGCGCGCCCCGACGGCTCCGACCTGCGCCGCCTGACCAACTCGCCCGGTTACGATGCGGAGGCCACTGTATCGAGTGACGGCTCGACCATCGTCTTCACCTCGGTGCGCGGCGCAGACCTCGACATCTACGCGATGAGCTCGGACGGCAGCTACGTGCGCCGGCTGACATCGGAGGAGGGATACGACGGCGGCGCTTTCTTTTCGCGGGATGGGCGGCAGATCGTTTACCGCGCGTACCATCCCGCCGACTCCGCCGAGCTGGCGGACTATCGCACGCTTCTGCGCTCGGGTCTGGTCAGGCCGGGCAAGCTCGATATCTGGATCATGGATGCGAACGGCTCGAACAAGCGCCAGCTGACGAAGAGCGGTGGGGCCAGCTTCGCACCGTTTTTCCACCCGAATGGCCGGCAGGTCATCTTCAGCTCCAACATGGTCGATCCACGGAGCCGCAACTTTGATCTTTACCTGATCAACACCGACGGCACGGGCCTCGAGCGTGTGACCGTTCATCCGGAGTTCGATGGGTTCCCCGTGTTCAGCCCGGACGGCAAGCAACTCGTCTTCGCATCGAACCGCGGTGCCGCGCGCCAGGGCGACACCAACATCTTCACCGCCGAATGGGTGGATGCTCCGCCGGCGACCGCGGCGCGGGCTAGCAGTCAGACGGCCTGTCCCAACCCGAGCGCCCTCCTCGCGGGCTTGAGTCCGGCGCTCGCCCACGTCCGCTATCTCGCCGACGACGCGCTCGAGGGCCGGCTCGCGGGTAGCGCGGGCGAGCGATGCGCCGGCGACTACATCGCGAGCGAGTTCCGGCGCCTCGGTCTCAAGCCCGCGGGCGACTCGGGAACGTTCTTCCAGGCAGTGCCGCTGGCGAGCGTGATGAACCCGCATGCGCCGTCGGGCTCCGGGCGCAACGTGGTCGCGATACTGGAGGGAAGCGACGCCAAGCTGCGCGCGGAGGCCGTTGTCGTCGGCGCGCACTACGACCATCTCGGCTGGGGCGGTGTCGGCTCACTCGCGCCCGACGAGCGCGCCGTCCACAACGGCGCGGACGACAACGCATCGGGGATAGCGGTGCTGCTCGAGGTCGCGGGCGCCCTCGGGCGTGGCCCGCGTCCCGCGCGGTCAATCGTGTTCGTCGCGTTCACGGGTGAGGAGTCAGGACTGCTCGGCTCGGCGCATCAAGCGGCCCACCCGGCGGTTCCGCTTGCGCGCGTGCGCGCGATGCTCAACTTGGACATGGTCGGCCGCCTCGGGAGCGGCCCGCTCATCGTGAACGGCCGCGGCACGGCGAAGGAGTGGGCGCGCATGATCGCGGATGCCGCGGAGGCCGAGGGCATCCGCGTGGTCACGGGCGAGGACGGCTACGGCCCGAGCGATCAGACGTCGTTCTACACGCGCGACGTACCCGTCCTCCACTTCTTCACCAACACGCACGCGGACTACCATCGCCCGACGGACGAGTGGCAGCGCATAGACGCGGCGGGTCTCGTGCGCGTCGCGTCGGTGGTCACGCGTCTCGCCCGCGCCGCCGCCGATGAGCGCACCACGCTGACGCTCGTACGTGGCGCCGGCCGCCCGCCCACTGCCGCGCAGGGCGGCGGCTACGGCGCGTATCTGGGGTCGATCCCCGATTTCTCGCCGGTCCCGCACGGCGTGCGCATCACCGGCGTGCGCGCCGGCTCACCCGGCGAGAGTGCTGGGATGAAGGCCGGCGACACGATCATCCGCTTCGACGACGAGGGCATCGCCGACATCTACGCGTTGACGAAGGCGTTGCGGAGCCGCAAGGCCGGGGATGCCGTGTTGGTGACCGTGCTGCGCGAGGGCCGCGAGCTGCCGCTGCGCGTAGTGCTGGGGACGAGGGGCGCGCAGTAGCGCCGACTGACGCTGTCGCTAATAGCCTTCGCGCGCCGTACCCCGTCTCCCGTGGTGTAGCGGTACATTTTCGAACCCATGGCATCCTTCGTCGCGCTGTTGCGGGCCGTGAACGTGGGTGGAACCGGCAAACTCGCCATGACGGACCTCAAGGCGATGTGCAACGACGCCGGCTTTTGCTCGGTGCGAACCTACATAGCCAGCGGGAATGTGGTGTTCGAAAGTGACCGCTCACCGACGGTCGTGCGCAAAGAGCTCGAAGAACGGCTTCTTGGTTATGCCGGCAAGCCAGTCGGCGTCATTCTGCGCACGGCTCGGGAAATGGCGGAGGTACTCGCCCGGAATCCCTTTCCAAATGAGGCTCCCAATCGCACTGTCGCAATTTTCCTCGAGACAGCTCCTCCTCCAACCGCATTGGAGAGTATCTCGGGACGTGTCGATGAGAAAGTAGCGGTAGGGACAAAGGAGATTTATGTCTCGTACGGCGCAAACATGGGCCGATCGAAGCTGAAGATACCGGCCGCGAAGAGCGGCACCGCTCGAAACATGAACACGGTTGCGAAGCTGGCCGCTATGGCTGCGGAGAAGGCGCCCTCGCCATGACGGCCGCCGCCCGTGCTTCCCACTTTACGACGTCGACTCCTTTCACCAGCATCCACAGAGTGAGGAACACTCCCGAGAGAAACATTGGGATCAGAAAGATGTTGGACGCATACGCGGGTGCCAGGACGAGCACGAAGTTTCGCGCGATGAAGCCAAGGCCGGCGAGCATCATGAGAATGCCCAGCGCTCTGGGAAGGTATTCGGACCGATAGATCAGGTACCCGCGAAGGCCAGTCGCCATGCCGTAAAATGCCATGAATATTCCCGCAACCAACCCGTACATCCTGAGCGACAACAGGCTGAGAGCATTCAACTGATCCGGCGAAAAGCTTTTCAGGTAGTCGGCGCCTCCGAGCGGAAGGGACGCTCCGAAATAAAAGAGCTCGCCGACAGCGAAGACGGCGGTGGAGACGAGCCCGAAGAACGCTGCTAGGAGTGCAAGATTTCTGTGGACGGGCTTGAGCAGTACGTACAGGATCAATGACAGCGCAATGTCGCACATGCCTTCGACGAGATAGGCGGCGAAGCCCAGGCGAAACAGTGAGCTCGATTCGATGATGTTTTTTGCCGTCGCGGCAGCGTCGCCCGACACGATGATGCGGGAAGGAATGTAGAGCTCGCCGAAGAATCCGCCTATCATCGAGAGGAGGAAAAGGATTCCGGCGGCCCTCGCGTACGTCTGCACCGACGTCGACTGCATTCAAAAGCTCCGAGTGTTGTCTGTCGGGCTCTCGTACGCGAAAACTCAGTCTTTAGTTGCAGCCTCGCGCACCAGGCGTCCCGGCTGCACTCTATTGGCATGCGCATCTCCACATATGCCTTCGTCGCCGCGGTGCTGACCGCGGTCACCCCACTCTCAGCGCAATCCCAGAACAGAGGGCCGATCCTCGCCGTCTTCGCTCACCCCGACGATGAACGCGTCATCGGCCCACTCCTCTCGAAGCTCGCGAGGGAGGGACGCGAGACCCATCTAGTGATCGCCACCGACGGCTCCAAAGGTGTTCGCGATTTCGCCAATATCCCCGCGGGACCGGAGCTCGCCGCCGCACGCACCAAGGAGGCGACTTGCGCCGCCAACCGACTCGGCGTGCGACAGCTGCATCTCCTCGGTCTTCCGGACGGCGGCCTCGCATCGTTCGATGTGCTGGGCAGGCTGCGGTCGGGGCTCGCAGCGATCATCGATTCGCTCAAACCCGCGGCGATCATCACCTTTGGTCCGGAAGGAGGCACCGGGCATCCCGACCACCGGCTGGTGGGGAATGTCACGACACAGATCGTGCAGAGCGACACGCGTTACGCGAACCTGGACTTGCTGTATGCATCATTGCCGACGGAGCGCCTGCGGACCGCACCGCCCGCCAATCCGACGGTGAACGGGATGGCGGAAGCGCTGCTGACCGTGCGCGTTCCGTTCGAGGACCGCGACCTCGCGGCGGGACGCGAGGAGTTCGCGTGTCATCGCAGCCAGTACGCACCGGCGGAAATGGACTCGGTTAACGCGTATCTGAAGCACGCGTGGAACGGAAGAGTGTGGCTGCGTCCGTGGAACGGGACGCTGCGCGATCCTGGAATCTTCAGGCCGTAGCCTCAAGCTTCAATCCGCGCTCATTCCTCCTCGACGAAGGCCTTCAGTCGATTGATTGCCGCATCCCAGTCGCTCGAGATCTGATCGAGAACACGGCGCGCTTTCTCGAGTCTTTTGGGCTCCAGCTCGAAGATCCGCTCACGACCCCGGCGGACGTCTCGCACCAGACCGGCGTCGCCGAGGGTACGCAGCTGCTTCGTGACTGCCTGGCGGGTGACCCCGGTTCCCTCGCTGAGGCGAGTGATCGAGAGCGGCCCTTCGACGCAAAGCCGCGCGACGAGCCCAACGCGCTTTGCATCTCCGAGCGCCGCGAAAACAGGCGCTGCGTCGTTGAGCTTCATCACCGCACCGCTACGGCTTCGAGACATACTTCTCGATCGCCTTCACCTGCCCGGTCCATCCCTTTTCGTTCATGCGGAAGGCTTCGGCGCGGCGTGCCAGCGGAACGCGATCGAAACCCGATTCCACGATGGTGAGAGCGGTGCCACCCCCACCCTTGACCTCTTCGAGGCGGAATTCGACCAGCGTCGTCGGCTCCTGCGAGTAATCGAAGTTGGCGTCGATCGCGTAGGGGTGCCATCGATAGGAGAAATAGCGCTCCGGCTCGATCCGCTCGATCATCATTTCCATTGTCATGTGCTCGTACCCTGGATGGAGAATGTTGCCGCGGACTGTCTTCCCCTCGGCGAACGCGCCGTCGAGATTCACGCGGAACCACTCGCCGAACTGCTTCGAGTCGGCGATGGCGCGCCACACGCGGGAGCGCGGAGCGTTGAGCTGGACCTTCTTTTCGATGCGATCGGTGTCGGTCATTGTCGGGGGATCAGTTGTGGTCATCGTCATATGCAATCTCCTGGTTGCGTACAACAATAATCGATTCAGGCGGATATGCAACCCCCAGGTTGCATCTCATGGAGGACAGCTACCTTTTGCGTCATGAGTCTACCGTCGTTGCGTCGTCCGTTGTTGCGTTAGTGCAAACGGATGGCGCGCTTGCACCATCGCTCCGGTCTCAGCAAGATGTCAACGGTACGAGCCGAGTGATCCCTTTACCGACGAGGCAACAATGCAATCTGCCACCTCGATCCGTTGGCCTTTGAGCTCCGCCGGTCCGGCGCTTTCCATTGCGATCGCGTTCCTTTTCGTCGGCTGCGCGCCCCCGCTTGTCTCACGCGCGCCCGCGTTCCGCGATTACGAGATCTGGGCGATGGATCAGGGGACGAACATCGTCCACATTTTCAACTCCTCGCTCAATGAGACCGGACGCATCGATCTCGGCGCCCGCGGAATGCGCGTTCCGCACATGCTGGAGTTCACCTCCGACCACCGGTACGCGTTCGTGGCCGCTCCGGCTACCGGCAACGTCGCCATAATCCGCGCCGCTGATCGTGAGGTCGTGGCGATGATAGCGACGGGACCGCGCACGCATCACGCCGCCATCTCGCCGGATGATCGCACGGTGATCGTCTCGGTGATCGGCGCGGCCAACGCCCCCTGGGATGGGAAGCTGGTCGAGATCAACGTGGATCTGGCGAACGAACGGTTCACCGTTGGTCGGCAGCTCGTCGTGGCCGAGGATCCTGTTTTCACGGCGCGGAAGAATGAGTTCAAGGATACGGGCGGGGCCGTATGCCTCGCGTTTACCGCGGACGGCCGGCAGGCGTACGTGACGCTGGGACCAGGGCTGGATGAGGGCGGGACTGTCATCCTCGATACGCGCGAGTTTCGGCTTACCGATGCCTTTCCGCCGCGTCAGCTCGACGCCAACTGCGGAACTATTCTCTCCCCCGACGGTCGTCACATGTATCTGGTCGGCGGTGACCGCGGCATCGGCGTATGGCACGCCGTAGATACGCGCACGAGACTCCCGGTGCGCCGCAGCGAATCGCGCGGTCACGATGCTCACGGCTCGCGCGTAACGCCCGACGGAAGCGAGTACTGGATCGTGAACCGTGTCACCAGCAACGCGATCGTCGTGGACCCGCGCACTCACCTTGTGCTGGCGGAGATCCCGTTCGTCGGCAAAACTCCCGACATCGTCGCTATGTCACCGGACAGCCGCTTCGCTTTCTTCACGCTGCGCGGCCCTAACCCTGTCACGATGCCGCATCTTGCCGTCGGCGAGACGCCGGGAGTGGCGGTGTTCGATGTGCGCACCCGGCGTCAGGTGCGTCTGCTGGAACCCGCGAAAGGCGACCCGAAAAGCGACTTTCACGGGATCGCCGTTCGGCTACTGCGGTAGTAAGCGGGGACCGCTCACCCAGTGGCGCTAACCCACGCCTCGCGCTCGTCGTCCATCAGGTGCGGAATGACTCGTCTCCCCTCGGCCTCGGAGCGCAGGGCTGCCTCGATGATTGCCATGACTGCCACAGCCTGTTCTGGCGGTACAGGGTTCGGCGCTCGCCCATGCAACGCTTCGCGCAACGCGACATAGTATCCGCGCTGATCACCACGTGCGGCCTTGAGCGCGCGCGATTCTCCCGTCGCTCCATCGTACAGCACCGCGTCATCCGGATCGAGTCCCCAATCCTGAGCGCCGGGCAACACGCCAGCCTTGAGCTGATCCTCCTGAACATCAGGCTTCTGTTTGACCACACTTGCGCGATCGCCATGAACGGAGAAACGCGCGCTGCCGCCCGACACGAGCGAGCCGGCCTCGAGCGTCGCGATCATTTCACCGTAACGCAGCACGAGCTGGAAGAAGTCATCGGTTTTCGCGCCTGGACGTTGCAGGGCGAGCGTCGCCTGTACGCTGTCCGGAATTCCGAATAGCGACAGCCCCTGATCGATGAGATGTGGACCGAGATCGTAGAGGAGCCCTGCGCCCGGACCGGGAATCTCGCGCCAGCGGTCACGGACGTCGGGGCGGAATCGATCGAAGCGGGATTCGAATAGAACGACCTTGCCCAGGAGATCCCGCCGTATCGCGTCCTGAATGGTGAGGAAATCGCTGTCCCACCGTCTGTTCTGGAACACCGACAGCACGACATCGGTCTCCGCCGCGACCGCTGCGATATGTCTCGCCTCCTCGACGGTAATGGTGAACGGCTTGTCCACCACGACATTGCGCCCGGCGCGCATCGCCATTTCGGCGAGCGGGGCGTGCGTTTCATTGGGAGTCGCGATTACGACGAGATCGACGTCCGGGTGCGTTGCGAGCGCGTGCGGATCTGACACGACGTCGACGTCAGGGAGGATGCTTTTGACATCAGCCGGGTGGCTGGATGACACGGCGGTTATCCGGTAGCCGTCTGTCCCCTTGAGCAGCGGCACGTGAAAGGTCTTCGATACAAAACCGAAGCCCATCAGGCCGACACGAATCAGTGGGTCAGTCATCCACCCCAATAAAGAAACAGATTCTCGGCATGGGCAAGGGTGGCCCATCTCGCGCGTTGCCGGTCCAGGCTCCAGTATACAGCATGCGGCACGCAACGACGAACGGCGATAACTGGATCGTAAAATGACTGGCATTGACACTATGAGATTGGCTGCCTTTGCCGCGATGTTCGCGGTGGTGTCTGACGTGTGCGGCGCCCAGCGCTTGACGGGTCCGAACCCGACCGGGGATGTGCCCGCTCCTGTAGTCCTCGAGACTGGCGGGCTCTTTCAGAGCAAATTCACCAGCGTCGGCAGCGACGTGTTCATCAGTGGTCAGCCCACCGAGCGCGCGCTGCGCGACCTTCGAGCGCGGGGTGTGACCACCGTCGTCAATCTTCGCTCTCCCGAGGAGATGTCGACTCGCGTGCCGTTCAACGAGGCTGCGCTCGTCAAGGAGCTCGGAATGGAATACGTCTATTTGCCGATGCGCGGGACGGCGGAATTCCCGTACTCGCCCGATGCGGTGAAGTCGTTCGAGGCCGCGTTGAGCAGCGCGAAAGGAAAGGTGCTGTTGCATTGCACGATTGCCTGGCGAGCCAGTCACCTCTGGGCTGCGTACCTGATCCAGCATCGGAACGTGCCGGTCGCCACGGCGCTCGGGCACGCGCGCATGATCAATCTGATGGACGACCATCGGATGGACGGAGACCGGCAGCCGGTCGAAGCATTCCTTGGCCGCACTCTTCCCGAGGTCGGCCGCCCTCAACGGTAGTTGATGCGGGTTGCGGGCTCTCGATCGTGTGACGACGAACCTACAGGAGAGACTGCAAATGAAGCGAGTCACGCTCGGCCCCGGCGCAGCCGCGCTGGTCATTGCCATTGCTCCCAACGACACACTCGCGCAACAAACGCCGGCACCCGCGGCGCCGCCGGCATCGCGGCCATTCTTCGTCGGGAATCCTCTCGGTCTGCCCGTCGAGCCGGCCGCCGCCGGAGCGTTCGAAGGGATTTCGTCGAACGTCAAAGTGTACGGCGCCATCTACTCGGCGGAGAGCTGCTCGTACGATGCCGAGCGCGGCGTCATCGTGGTGCCGAACCGCGGCGTTTCGCAGAACGTCCAGGCAAACAACGCGTGGATCGCGTTCATCAACCATGACGGGTCGGTGCACACGGCGCGATGGATCGGAGTGCAAAGCCCGGCCGATCGAGCCACCCTGACGCCGCCGCTGGTGCTGAACGATCCCTTCGGCAGCGACATCGCGAACGGTATGCTGTACGTCGCCGACCGTGACGGCGGTACCAACGCGAACGAGCCGAGCGTCGCGGTCATTCGCCGATTCGACATGCGGACGGGCGCACGAGCGGGCGAGTTCCGCGTGGAGCGTTCCGCCTGGCTCAACGATCTCGAGGTTGCGGACGACGGCACCATCTACGCCACGCAGACAGGCGACCGCAGCGCCAATCCGGATCCGGCGACCTGGCAGGTCTGGAGGATCACACCGGATGGCACGGTGTCGATCTTCGTGCAGGGTGCGCCGCTCAATCAGCCGAACGGCGTCGCTCTCGACAGCCAGGGCAACATCGTCGTCGTCAACATGGGCAACACCGAAGTGCTAACGTTCTCCCGAGCGGGCCAGCTGCTGAAGACCGAGAACGCCGTGCAGGCGGGCAACGACGGCTTGGTGATCATGAAGGACGGAACCAAATACATCAGCAGCGTTCTGAACGGAGGTGTTTCTCGCATCCGTCCGGGCAAGCCCGCCGAGCTGATCGCGCGCAACATTCCGAGCGCCGCGTCGATGTGCTATGACGCGGGAGCGAATCAGCTGGTGATCCCGTTGAATGCGAACAACGGCCTCGCGTTCATCCGCATCGAGTGAACGCAACGCTCAGGTTCGCCGGCGGTTCGCAGAAACGAGCAAGACTATTCCCGCAACGATCAGAATGACACCGTAAAGAGCCCACTGCGTTTGCCCGGTCATGAAGCTGCCCGGCAGGACGTTGATGCCCTGCAGAAACCAGGTGACACCCGCGAGCAGGAACAAGACGCCCACGATGTTCTTAGCGATTCGCATAGATAAACCGGATAGACGTGATGCCGCCGGAGAGTCAGCGCTGACGGATATAGTGTAACCCCACCACCCCGGTCGGATATGGTGTCGCCGACTTCAAGCCAAATGTCGAATGCAGCCCATTCGGCAGCACACGCTTGCCCTTCCCCAGCGTCAGCGGGTGCATGAGCAGGTGCAGCTCGTCGACCAGGTCGTGCTCGAGCAACGTGTGCACGAGCTGACTGCTGCCATCGGTCAGGATGTCTTTCCCTGGCTGCGCTTTCAGTTTGCGCACGGACTCGATCACGTTCTCGCGGATGATCGTGGTGTCGCGCCAGATCGGCTTCTTCAGCGTCTTCGATACTACGTACTTCTTCGGCGCATTCATCATATCTCCAAACAGATCCCCCGGAGGCAGTGGCTCGAACGCTTCGGCGTGCGTCACGTACGTGCGCCGACCCAGCAGAAACGCATCCGTGTTCTGCATCAGCGCGGCGAAAGTCTTGCCGATGTCGTCGTGCCAGTAGGGGATTGTCCAGCCGCCATGTTCGAACCCTCCATCTCGATCCTCGTCCTTGCCGCCTGGCGCCTGCATCACGCCGTCCAGTGTCATGAACTCGGTAACAATCAGCTTTCTCATCCCACTCCTCCTCGATCTTGTTCTCTTTCGTCAGGATGTGCCAACAGGTGCAGAGTCTTCGCATCGCGTATTCCCGCATAATATTTCGCGAGCAGGCGGTCGAACACTGACCCTGGAGGCAGCACAGATGCGAATAGTGTAGCGCAAGACCTCAGCTTCAGATCGTCGGGGGAACCGAAGATCTCGGTCGCGGATCGGTCTTCTACTCCGACGACTGCCTCCGCACACTTCAGCAGTCTGGGACCGAGGACGGGGTGATCGAGGTACGCCCTGGCCTCTTCGATACCGCTGATCGAGAAGCGCCTGGTGATCGAGCTGAAACCAAGGCCGTCGATCTGCGGAAAAATGTACCACATCCAATGCGTGCGCTTGCGGCCGCTCACGATCTCCGAGAGCGCTCGCTCGTAGTCGGCTTCCTGCGCTTCGATGAATCGGTTGAGGTCGTGCAGGTCGGCGCCGCTAGTCAATTGCCGCGAGCACCCGGGGTCACACGAGCTTTTTCAACAGCTGTATCTGACCGGCATGATACAGATCGTGCGCCGCGATTCCAGTGATGATGAAGGCGTTGGTGATCTTGCTGCCCTTTACTTTTCGCGGCAGGTCGCTCGCGGACAACTTCGCGACGGCCTCGCGAAGCGCGCGGTGCATCGCCTCGAGCAGTGCGACATCCGTCCGCCACTGCTTCTCATTCGCCGAGTCCCCGCGCGGGAAGAAGTTCGACCCCTTGAGCGGGAAGGAGCCGCGTTGCTGGCCGGTCAACCGCCGCGTCACCGCGTACTTCCAGTACGCGGCGTGAACCACCAGCTCCCAGATGTTGTGCCGGTCGCGGCGCGGACGCCGCGCCGCCTGCTTCGCGGAAAGACCACGGATTGAGCCACGCAGATTCGTACCATGCCAGGACTTGTGATCGTAGGCCTGGTCGATGATGGACAACAGCTGCTGTATCTCCCTGGATTCGCTCATGAAGACCCCTCCTTTACTCAGCCCTCGATCTTGTAGATCTCTCGCCTCCCGTAATCCACCAGATCGTGGTAGCCCTCCATCAGCTTCTCGTACTTTTTGGTCAGCTCGGGACTCTGTCCCTCGCCCTTCATCATTTCCTCGAACGCCTGCATGCTCGGCACCTCGAACTCGGACACTATCGTCCAGTAGCGCTCGGCGCAAAAGTCAGTCATAACCCTCATTGTCCCTTGTCCTGATTCTTTGCTCAGCTTGGCCATCGCCAGCGACTTGTCGACCATTGCCCGGACCTTGCCCGGCTTGCAGTACATCACTTCGCGGATGAGTAGCACTATGTCTCCTCGATGTTAGCGGTTGAAATATCCCCGTCAGAACTCTTCAAGAATCTTCTTTGTCTTCTTTGGATTGTCCGTGGCGATTGCGAGCTCGACCAGGTCGTCTGCAATGCCGGTTACATAAATCGCGTCGAGGTTGATGCCCGCTTCGCCGAGTCGACTCGTGACATTGGCCAGCACACCGGCTCTGTTTTCGAGCAATACGAGATGGACTTCGCTCTCCGTGAACCGGATGTTCGCTGCCTCGAACGCGCTGCGCGCGACCACGATATCGTCGGGGAGAATACGCGCTGTCGCCACGCCTCCGACGGATATTCCAGCGAGAGCCTTGATGTTGACGCCGCGGCGGGCGAGCGCCTGCGCCACGCGGGCGAGGTCACCAGGGTTGTTAGTCAGCTGGATCGAGCAGTCTTTCATTTAACGCCTCCGAGCGAATTTGAAGGACATTACACCTTCAACGTGCCAGGTGAAACTCGTGCGTCATCCACAGTGCGACCATCGAGTGAGTGAGGTGATCCGCGTCCTGTGAATACGATCGCTTGCATGAAGCTCCGAGGAGAGGAAGAATCCTCTGGCGCAACGTCTGGTTCTTATTGAATTTATGGATTCCTCGCCCCTGACGCGGCAATCCGTGACTACGTCTCGCCGTCAATTCCTCGGAACCAGCATGGGTCTGCTGGCCAGTGCTGCGCTCCTACCGACACCGCGGCTCATACGGCGGCGCGCGATCGAACCGCAGCGCATTCTTATCGCTGGAGCTGGGATGGCCGGTTTGGTCGCAGCGTATGAGCTCGAGCGGGCCGGACACGAAGTCGTCATCTTCGAGGCGAAGACGATCCCGGGCGGGCACGTACATACGCTGCGTACACCGTTCGCGGACGGACTGTACGCGGAGGCCGGCGCCATGTTTCTGGTGGCACATCCGCTCACTCTCGAGTACATCCGCTCGTTCGATCTGGCCACGACTCCTCTGTCGTTCCGCTCGGAACTTGGATCGCTGGCTCACTTGGCGGGCCAGCGAATCGAACAGCGAGCCAAGCAACCCGTGCGCTGGCCCGTTCCCCTAACGACCGACGAGGCGGGCGAATCCATTGGGGGACTGCAACGCCGCCACTTTATCTCACGCTTGCAGGATCTGGACACCCTGAACGCACCCGACTATCCGCAGCCGAATCACCTCGGCTTCGACGACATCTCCCTCGCGGAGCTTTGGCGCCGCAACGGCGCTTCACCGGGCGCGATGCGCATCATGCGACTGAGCTACTACGACGGTTATGGGGACGGCATCGAGCACGTCAGCGCACTGCAGCTGATTCGAGAACGTGCGTCCTTCAGACAGGGGACGCCGCCGCCGTTCCAGATCCGCGGCGGCAACGATCTGCTGCCCCGCGCGTTCGCCAATCGGCTCAGCGGAAGGATTCACTATGGGTCTCCGCTACGCGCGGTGCGCCATCGCACTGATTCCATTGAGATCACAGTCGAGGACCGCGCCGGCCAGCACCAGGTCCGCGGCGACCAATTGATCCTTACGCTTCCGGCACCTCTCCTTCGGAACGTTGCGTTTACGCCGGCGCTGCCGGAGCGGCGCCAGCGCGCGATCCGCCAGCTCGAGACGACGCCGATGACGATCGTTCACATGCAAGCGCGCGAACGGTTCTGGGAAGCCGACGGGAACGACGGCACTGCACACACAGATCTGCCCATTCAGTCGATCTACCATTCGACAACGGCCCAGACGGGCACGCGCGGGATCCTCCAGGCAGTCACCTATGGGCCGCGCGGAACCCGTCTCGCCGCGATGAGCGCGGATGAACGCCTGCAGTTTGCGGTTGCCGAAACGACGAAAGTGCATCCGCGCTTGCCGCAGTACTTCGAGGGCGGCACATCGTACAGTTGGACCACCGATCCGTGGTCACTAGGCGGGCATGTCTTCTTCAAGCCCGGCCAGATCCGCGAGTTCTTCCCGTATCTCCAGCACCCTGAAGGCCGCGTTCACTTCGCCGGGGACTGGGTGGGCGGAATACCAGGCTACGTGCACGGCGCGGTGCTCTCAGCACACAATGTTGTGCGGAAGATTCAGGCGGGCTGAGGTTGTTCCACGACCAAAGCACCTACGCCGGCGCCTCCAGGCCATTGATCGCGCGCATGAAAATCCTCGCGACGCTCGACCAGTCGTAGTTCTCACGCGCGACTCTGGCGAGCGTTTCGCGATAACGCTCGCTCTCCTCGACTGCGCGAGGAATCTTTACGGTGAGATCCCGCACCGGATTGTTGCGATCGAGCTTCATGATCTCCGAGATCTCGCTCGGAAGATCGTCGCGCAACGCGTCGATGCTTGCCTTCATTCCGCCGAAATAGGTGCCGAGAGGAAAGCAGCCTGACGCGAGCGCCTCGAGAAAGACCATCGGACCCCCCTCTCGCACGACCGACGGGAACACACCCACATCGCAGCAGGGAAAAAGATGCCGCAGCTCGTTATGGGTCAGGTATCCCGTAAACACCACCGCGTCAGGCCGGAGCACGCGGCGGGCAAGGGCGTAATAGTTATCCAGCTTTCCCGCGCGCTCCAGCTCCGAGTAGAAATCGCGGACGTCGTCGAGAGCGGCTTCACTCGCCGCAGGGTCAGCACTTCCATCTATCGCCCGCCCATGGGTCACGATCAGCTCGACCAGATCTCTTCGCCCCTCGCGCAACGCCCACACCATCACCTCCATCGCCTCGCGCAACGGTCCGTGGCCGACCACGATAGTCCGCAGGTCCTGCTGCCGCTCGAGCGCGTAAGGCAGGGCCGCGATCAGAGACTGGATTCCCTTCCAGGCGATCAATCGGCCGACGAATACCAGCGTCGGCGCGGTCGTCCATTCGATCGTGCCGAGCTTCTCCCCTGCGCGCGCATCCGGTCGCTTTCCGTCGTATTTGGCGGCTTCCTCAACCGTGGTACGGAGCGAATCAATGTCTCGCACGTGCGGCAGTCGTTTCTCCATTGCCGCTTCCTGCGCCGCCGTCTTGCCGCGCGGCAGCACGTCCAGGGCTGACAGGAGCTGGTCTATCTCCCGCTGTCTCTCGGTGTGAGATACCAGCTCGAAGTTGGAGGTATCGACGCCCAGCCGCAGCTCGACGAGCTTCTCGGCAAGATGCGGAACGCCCTGAAATACCTTCAGGACCCGCTCCTCCATCTCGTCGCCGAGAACGAAGATCTTTCCTGCGTGAACGAACGCCTCCGTCGCGTAGTTGAGAAACCGCTCGTCCTCCTTCACCGCGTACTCGATGTCGCTTCCGTGAGGCATCACTGTGTACGGGATACCCAGGGCCTCGTTGATCCGCTGCGCCACCACCGGCATCATGACGGCATGATTGGCGTGGATGGCAGTGATGTTCTCCTCCTCGACCAGCCGACGGACGACGCGGACGTTGGTTTCGACGTACGCCTCGATTTCAGCCGTCGACAAATCGACCATCGGTACGACCCGCGAGTATTCCTCATACTTGTCCCAGACGAAAACGGGGAGCGTCGCACCCAGCTCGGGTTTGTGAAGAATGCATTTGCCGGGGAGCTGCGTCTCGCGCGAATGCGTCGTCTCCGCGGAGCCGTCCAGGCGGTGAGTGATCGCCGTGGAGATGAAACCGTAGCGCTCTGGATGGTTTTCCTGGCAGACGAGGTGGACGGTCTCCCCCTTTCTGCAGAGGGACTGCACGACGGCACGCGTCCAGAGGTTGCTGCCCGATCCTTCGAGGAGCCATGCGTGCAGTATACAGAGCATCGAACCTGGTCACGGGCGAATTCCGCGCCAGCCGCGGAGCTGTGAACGTACCGCCCATCTTTTACGGTCTCACCGCGGCACACTCAGTACATTAGCAGTAGGCAAGTAGGAGCCTTCTTGAAGAATGGGACTTAGGGGAGTGCGGTTTCGCGGAAAGTTGGCCTTACACCTGGCGCTCCTCGCCATGGGCGTCACAGCGCGCCCGGCGCCGGCGCAGGCACGTCCGGTCGTCCATGTCATCCCGATCCACGGGATGATCGACATGGGCCTCGCCCCTTTCGTCCAGCGCATTCTGGATGAGGCGGCGCGCGACAGCGTCTCCGCGGTCATACTCGACATCAACACCTTCGGTGGCAGGGTCGACGCGGCTGTCCTAATCCGCGATGCGCTGCTGTCGTCACGGGTGCGTACCGTGGCGTTCATCAATCGCCGCGCGATCTCCGCGGGCGCGCTCATCAGCCTGGCCGCGGAGCGCATCGCGATAACAGATGGCGGGACGATCGGCGCCGCCACGCCGGTGCAGCTCGGGCAGACCGGATCGGAGCCGGTGGCGGTCCAGGAGAAATCGGTGTCGTACGTGCGCAAGGAGTTCCGCGCGACCGCGGACGCTCGCAAGCGCCCTGCGCTGATCGCCGAGGCCATGGTCGACGCCGACGTGGTGATCCCGGGCCTCATCGAGAAGGGAAAGCTGCTCACGCTCACCACCGAGGAAGCGCTCAAGCATGGCGTCGCTGACTTCCGCGCCAACAGCATCGACGAAGTGCTGTCGCAGCTCAAGATGTCAGGCGCTGATCTGCGGCACTCCTCCCCTAACTGGGGTGAGAACCTGGTCCGCCTCGTCACGCATCCGATAGTTGCCTCGCTCCTGCTCTCGGTCGCGATGCTGGGCATTTTCGTCGAGATCAGAACGCCGGGATTCGGAGCACCCGGAGCGCTGGGCCTCGCGAGCCTCGCGCTCGTGCTCGGCGGACACTGGATGGTTCAGTTGGTCGGATGGGAGGAGCTGATTCTCGTGGGAGTCGGCCTCACGCTGCTGGGACTGGAGGTCTTCGTGATACCAGGATTCGGCATCGCCGGTGTGGCCGGTTTAGCCGCGGTTCTTGCTGGACTCACAATGAGCCTGGTGGGCCAGGGCGCAACGATACGCATGTTCGTCAACGCGGCGGGTCGCGTTTCGTTGTCGGTGCTCGTCGCGCTGGCCGCGGGTATGCTGTTAATGCGATATCTGCCGCGATTGCCATTCGGCCGGCAACTGATGCTCGAGACCAAATTGAGCGCCGGTGGCGGCTACGCATCCGCTCCCAAACGGGATAGCAACTGGCTGGGTCGCGTGGGCCGAACGACATCTCCCTTGCGACCAGCGGGAATCGCCGAGATCGACGGCGAGCGTATCGACGTCGTGTCGGAAGGCGAGATGATCGAGGCTGGCGCGACAATCGTCGTCAGCCGGGTGGATGGCAACCGGATCGTGGTGCGGCGACACCGCGCAACAATGGAAGGAACCGAACCATGACTGAGCTGATCGGCGGCGGCGTCGGATTGCTGATTTTCGTGGTAGTCGCACTGGTCATCGTGCTCTATCTGGTGCCACTCAACCTCTGGATCGCGGCGTGGGCCTCGGGTGCGTACGTGGGTCTGGCGACACTGGTGGGAATGCGGTTGAGGCGCGTACCGCCCGGCACGGTCATCACCGCGCGCATCAGCTCGGTGAAAGCCGGACTGAGCATTCCGCTCAATGATCTCGAGGCCCACTACCTCGCGGGCGGAAACGTCGTGCGTGTGGTGAACGCCCTCATCTCTGCTGACAAGGCCAACATTCCCCTGCCGTTCAAACGGGCTGCGGCAATCGATCTCGCTGGGCGCGACGTGCTCGAGGCGGTGAAGATGTCTGTCATACCAAAGGTCATCGAGACGCCGCGCATCGCTGCCATCGCCAAGAACGGCATCCAGCTGATCGCGGTATCGCGGGTGACGGTGCGCACCAACATCGACCGGCTCGTGGGCGGCGCCGGCGAGGAGACCGTGATCGCGCGGGTTGGCGAGGGGATGGTGAGCACCATCGGCTCGGCGGAGTCGCACAAGGATGTGCTGGAGAATCCCGACCATATCTCCAAGCACATTCTCAGCAAGGGGCTCGATGCCGGCACCGCGTACGAGATCCTCTCGATCGACATCGCGGACGTGGACGTTGGCGAGAACATCGGCGCCAAGCTCCAGATCGATCAGGCCAACGCCGACAAGCAGATCGCGCAGGCGAAAGCCGAAGAGCGGCGCGCCATGGCCGTCGCGCTGGAGCAGGAGATGCGCGCGCGCGTGGTGGAGGCGGAAGCGGACGTGCCGCGCGCGATGGCCGAAGCGTTCCGGCAGGGTAATCTCGGTATCATGGACTACTATAGAATGAAGAACGTGCAGGCCGATACCGGGATGCGCGACTCGATCGCGCGCTCGGAGGACGAGCCCGGGTCGGGGCGGCGGTAATACCGGAACGAAGCGGGCGGACGAATGGAGCGCGGCCTCGAGCAGCTCATCATAATCGTCGCGATCATCCTCGCCGGAGTGCTCGACCTGATCCTGCGGTGGCTGAAGGGGAGACAGCGAAGGGATGAGCCGGTGGACGCCGGCGCCGACGATGAACACGTGGTGTTGCTGGAGGAAGCCGATATCGAGCTGCCCGCCGATTTCCAGCTGCCCGAGGAAGCAATGGTAGAGGGTCGACTTACGCCACCGCCACCGCCGCCGGCGCCGGAGCCTGTGATTTCCCGACGACCGCCGCCGCCACCGGCAATCAGACCGCGTCGCGTCGCTCGCCGGTTGCTGCCGCATCCACTCGACGCTCGACGTGGCATCGTCATGATGACGGTCCTCGGCCCGTGTCGCGGCTTACAGCCCCCGGACAGCGACGCGTACCACAGCCATTGAGGAGCTGATTATGGAGACTGAGCTAGCCACCAACGTCCAGCAGTCGGTGTTGGACATGGGCCAATGGCTTTCCGCCAACCAGTCACGGCTCATTACTGCCGTCGTGCTGCTCGGAATCGGCCTGCTGCTGGCGTTCCTGCTGCGCATTCTGGCCGTTCGAATAGTGGGTGCCTTCGAGCGCGCGCTGCCCGGGCCCGCGCTTCGCACCTCTTTCGCGGGTGTCGCCCGCGAGCGGCGGATCGCGGACATCGTGGGTTCCGTGGTTTCCTGGGCGGTGCTGCTCTTCTTCGTCGCGACCGCCGCGAACGCGCTCGGGCTCGCGCTCCTGAGCACTGTGGTGTCGAGTCTGTCCGTGTTCGTGCCGCGCGTGTTTGCCGCGGTGTTGATTCTCGTCGCGGGACTGGTCATGGGCCATCTGGCCCGCGCCGCGGTGGCGGCCACCGCTCCCGGCGCGGGAACATCGTTTGGTGCGGGGCTCGGACAGGTGGTGCGCATCGCGATCGTCACCGCCGCGGTCCTCATCGCCGTCGCCGAGCTGGGCGTGGACATCGCGCTTCTCACCGCGATCTTCGCCGTCGCCTTGGCGGCGCTCCTCGGCGGCTTCGCCCTCGCGTTCGGGCTCGGCGCCCGCACCGCGATCAGCAACATCATCGGCTCGCACTATCTGCGGCAGACGTTCGAGGTCGGCCAGACGGTGCGCATCGGAGGAATCGAGGGGAAGATCGCCGAGCTGAACGCGACCGCCGTCATTCTTGATGCGCCTGAGGGGCGTACGATCGTGCCCGCCAAGCAGTTCGGCGAAATGCCTTCGACGCTGTTGATGAAGAAGGACGCCTCGTGATCGCTGAAGATCGGCTCGCCCGCGCGTTTCTGGAGTCGCACCCGCCGCGGGCGGCGATGACGCTCGAGCAGATGCCGGTGTCGCGGGCCGCCGCGGTGCTGCGTGCCGTACCCGCGCGCGCGGCCGCGGCGGTGATGAGCGCGATGACGGTGCGGTACGCATCCGACTGCCTGGGACAACTCGCGGCTGGGGAGGCGGGGGCGATCGTCGCCGAGATGAGCACCGACAACTCGGCCGTCGTCGTGCGGGCCATGGACCCGGACCGTCGCCAGTCGCTGCTCGCCGCGCTTGCCGAGGACGTGCGCGATCCGCTTGCGCGCGTGCTCCCATATCCAGATGGGACGGCGGGCGCGGTGATGGACCCGTCCGTGTTCCACCTCCCCGACGATGTGCTCGTCGCCGATGCCCGCCTGAGGCTCGGCCGCGCCGCGCGCGAGCTGCTTTACTACCTCTACATCGTGGATCGCGAGCGCCGCCTCGTCGGTGTGCTCGACATCCCGGAGCTGATGCTGGCGCGGGGCCGCGATCCGGTGAGCGCTTTCATGCACCGCGACGTCGGGCGCCTCAGTGTATGGATGCCTGTGGCGCTGGTGCGGGATCACCCCGGCTGGCAGCACTATCACGCGATGCCCGTCGTCGACGAGGAGGGGCGGCTGATCGGGGCCATTCGCTACCAGACGCTGCGCCGCCTCGAGCGGGAAGCGTCTGATCGCGGACCGGATCCCGCGCAGCTCACCGCCGGCGCGCTCGCCGAGCTCTTCGAGCTCGGCACCACGGGACTGGTTGCGGGCATCGCCGGGACGGCGACGACGGGGCCCGATCTGGCCCGTGCCGTCGGCACGGCCGACGAGGTCCCCGATGCGGAATGAGGCGACAACAGGATTCACCGAGCTGGCGCGGACGTTTCTTCGCACGTTTCCCGACGAAGCGTCGCGCCGTCTGGACGAGCTGCCCGTAAAGGAGATCGCGCGCCTCGTGGGCGCCGAGCCGGTGCGACACGCCGTTCCGTTGGTGGAGCGCCTCACGCCCAACCTTGCCGCGGAAGTGGTGGCGGCGATGCCGCCGGACTCGCGGCGTGATGTGGTGACGACCATGGATCCAGTGCGCGCGGTCGCCATCCTCGGCTGGATGGACGATGCGTCGCGCGCGGTGTTGCTCGCCCTTCTCGATCCGGCCCTCGCCCGCGAGCTGCGAATGATGGCCGAGTATCCGCCGGAGACCGCGGGACGGCTGATGGACCCGCGCGCGCTGGCATTCAAGCCGGGTACCACGGTGCAGCAGGCGCTCGCACGCCTGCGGGCCGCGCGGACGGCTAGAGTTGCCGACGTGTTCTTCACCGACGACGAGCGGCGCCTGATTGGAACCGTCCCCCTCCAGCTGCTGGCGCTTTCGCCACCTGGCGTGCTGGTCGAGACGCTCGTCCAGCCGGCGGTTGCGGTTCAGGCCATCGATGCCCAGGAAGAGGTCGCCGAGCATTTCAACAAGGGGCGGCTCGCGAGCCTGCCGGTGGTGGACTTCGATGGGCGGCTGCTCGGCGTCATCCGCTACGACACGCTGGCAACGACGGCACAGGAGGATGTCGCCGCCGACATGCAGGCGATGGTGGGCGTGAGCCGTCAGGAGCGCGCGCTGTCGCCGGTGTCATTCGCGGTGAAGAAGCGGCTGCCGTGGCTCGAGATCAATCTTGCCACTGCATTTCTCGCCGCGGCGGTGGTGGGACTCTTCGAGAGCACGATCGCGCAATTCACCGCGCTGGCGGTGCTGCTCCCGGTGGTGGCGGGTCAGTCGGGAAATACCGGCGCCCAGGCCCTGGCGGTTACGATGCGCGGGCTCGCTATGCGCGAGATACGCATCGGCCACTGGCCGCGCGTCGTGCGCAAGGAGGCGAGTGTCGCCCTTCTCAACGGAATCGCCGTCTCGCTCACCACCGCGGCCGGCGTCTTCGTGTGGAGCCGGTCGCCGGGACTCTCGCTCGTAATCGGTACTTCAATGGTGCTGTCGATGGTCGCGGCGGGGATCGCTGGTGTGCTAGTGCCGACGGTGCTGACGATGTTCGGTCAGGACCCAGCGCAGTCGTCCTCGATCATCCTGACGACGGTGACCGACGTGGTCGGCTTCGCGAGCTTCCTTGGGATCGCCACAATGCTGGCGGGACTGCTGTAGCAGCCGGCAGACTTCCTGCGGCGACCCCCCGGTCTACACTAGAAAGTCACGGTCACCTGGTTCGAGCACGTCGTGCTGCCGGCCTCGCAGATCTTGTAGACGTAGCTCCCACCACCGCGGCTGCCGATGTTGTCGGTATGCGCGCCGTCGTTCGCCGTCGTGATGATCTTGACGCCGTTGCGGAAGACGTCGACGCTGGAAGAGGTCGCGCCGTTCCATGTGAGATCCGCGTTTTGCACTCCCTTAACTTTGTATCCGAGCGCTGACAGATTGATCGAAGCGGCTTCACTGCTGACCGTCACGCTCTTCGATGCCTCGCCGCTCGGGGCGCCATCGTCGTCGGTGACCGTCAGAGTCACGGTGTACGTTCCCGCCGTGCCGTAAGTGTGCGAAGGATTGGTCGCGGTCGAGGTGACGCCATCACCGAAGTTCCAGGCGCGGCTGGCGATCGTCCCGTCGCTGTCCGTGCTCGCATCGGTGAAGCTGCACTCGAGCCCCGCGCAGCTGTGGGTGAACGAAGCTGTCGGAGGATTGTTCGTCTCCCCGCCGCCGCCGTCACCGAAGTTGAGCGTGTAGAGCAGCAGATTGGGCGTCGCTGTACTCGTCATCCCGCCGATCTTGCCCGGCGTGGCGTTGGTCTCCAGCGCGACTTCGACCGCGCTCGGCGTCGCGCCCGGATTCGCCTGGAGATAGAGGGCCATTGCGCCGGCGACGTGCGGTGTCGCCATCGACGTTCCGCTGATCGTGTTCGTCTGCGTGTCTGAGCCCGCATACGCGGACGTGATTCCGACGCCCGGGGCCAGCATGTCGACGCAGCTGCCGTAGTTCGACCACGACGCTTCCTGATCGGTCTTGTCGGTCGCGCCGATCGTCATTGCCGCTGCGACCCGGGCCGGCGAATAGTTGCACGCGTTCTGCGGACGCCCGATGCGATCGCCGTTGCCGGCAGCGACCGCGTAGCTCACGCCGTCGGCGATCGAATTGGTCACTGCATTATCGAGCGACGTCGATGCTCCGCCGCCGAGACTCATGTTCGCCGCCGCCGGCGCTCCCGCGGCGTGGTGGCCCGTCACCCAATCCACGCCGGCGATCACGCCCGAAGTGGTGCCGCTGCCGTTGCAGTCGAGGACCCGAACAGCGATCAGGGTGACGCTCTTGGCGACTCCATAGGTTGTGCCGCCGACCGTTCCCGCGACGTGGGTGCCATGTCCGTGGCAGTCCTGCCCGTTGCCGCCGAGCGCGTCGAAGCCAACCGTCGCGCGGCCGCCGAATTCCTGGTGGGTGGTACGGATGCCAGTGTCGATGATATATGCGGTGACCCCGCTCCCCGTGGCGTTGTACGTGTAGGTCGTGCTGAGCGGCAGATCGCGCTGATCCACTCGATCGAGTCCCCACGTTGCGTTGGTTTGGGTCGTGCCTATGGCGAACATCTCCTGATCAGGCTCGACGAGCGTAACGCTCGGATGCCGGGCGATCGCCGCAGCGGCGGGAGCCGGCAACCGCGCGGCGAATCCCTTGATTGCGTTCTGGTAGGTGAAGTGGAGGGTGCCGCCGTGCGCGTTGGTGAGCGCGCGGGCGAGTCCCGGCGCATCCTGCACGCCACGATCGAAGAGGATGATATAGCGGTCGGCGATCGGCGAGCTCGCGACGCTCAAACTCGGAGAAACTGGCGCGACAGGCGAAAGGGCGGAGTCAGGGGAGCAGGCAAGGGCGCCAGCCAGGATTGCGGCGAGGGTGATTCGCGAGCGGATCATCGACATTCCTCCAGAGTGGTTACTGTCTATCCGAGTCACCTACAATAACACACATCTGTTTCCCGTCAATACTGAGCCGTCGACGCGGCTTGGGAACCTGGACGCGCGGTCAGGTTCGCGCGAGGTTCAGAATCGCGAGACCAGGACTGGTGTGCTCACGCCCTCCGAAACCCCGGCGCGAACTGTAAATTCGACTCGCTCTCTGGCCGGTTCCGCTTCAACCGACACCACACATGATCGATTCAATTACGCGCGCGAACAGCTGGTTGAACTCCCTCGTCTGGGGCCCTCCGATGCTCATCCTTCTGATGGGCACTGGTGTGTTGTTGTTATTCGTCACCGGGGGCGTGCAATTCCGTCACCTCGGTACCGCGCTGGGCGAAGTGCTTGGCAAGCTGCGGAACCGGACGGCGGGCAAGGGAAACGTCACGCCTTTCCAGGCAGTGGCGACGGCACTCGCGTCGACCGTCGGCGTCGGCAACATCGCCGGCGTCGCGACGGCGATCACGCTTGGCGGTCCGGGCGCGCTGTTCTGGCTCTGGATTTCCGGGTTGCTCGGTATGGGAACGAAATACGCCGAGATCGTCATCGCGCTGCATTATCGCGAGCGGGATGCGTCAGGCACCATGCGCGGCGGGGCGATGTACACGCTGAAGAAGCGCGGGCTCGGCTGGCTCGGAGGAATCTTCGCCTTGCTCACCGCGGTCGCGGCATTCGGAATCGGCAACATGGTGCAGGCGAACTCGGTTGCGCAGAGCCTCCAGGCAACGTTTGGAGTCTCGACATCCATCGTCGGTGCCGTCCTCGTGGTCATCGCCGGGATCGTGATCCTCGGTGGCCTCAAGCGAATCGCTGCGTTCGCCGAGATTCTGGTTCCATTCATGGCGGTTCTCTATCTCGGCGGCGGAATCGTGCTGTTGATCATGAATGCCGGCCGCATCCCGGAGGCGTTCGGGCTCATCTTTAGCGGCGCTTTCAGCGGGACGGCGGCAACCGGCGGCTTTGCCGGCGCGACGATCATGCTCGGGATGCGCTACGGCGTGGCTCGCGGACTGTTCTCGAACGAGGCAGGTCTGGGTAGCGCGCCAATGGTGCACGCAACCGCGGAAACCGACCATCCTGTGCGCCAGGGACTCTACGGAATCTTCGAGGTTTTCGTCGACACAATTCTCATTTGCACGACGACGGGACTCGTCGTGCTGGTGAGCGGCGCGTGGCAGAGCGGAACGACCGGTGCCGCATTGTCGGCGCAGGCGTTCTCGGCAGGCCTTCCCGGTACCTGGGGTGGAATCATCGTCACGAGCGGACTCGTGCTGTTCGCTTTCTCGACGCTGATCGGCTGGAGCTATTATGGCGAGACCGGCGCCGTCTACCTGCTTGGCGCGCGCGCGTCAGTACCTTATCGCGTGCTCTGGCTCGTGTTCATTTACCTCGGCGCGGTGGGATCGCTGCATTTGATCTGGGACATCGCCGACACCCTCAACGGGCTGATGGCGATCCCGAACCTGGTCTCGGTGCTGATCTCGATTCCGCTGCTGAGACAATTGCACAAGGAGTTCTTCGACAAGCGTCAGGCGCTTCCGACCTAAGGCGCCGGACGGCAGGGCGATAAGAAGTCTAACCAACGAGCGTCAACAATCGCGAGCGCCTCTCATCGCAGCAGCAGCCCCGTCACGATCGACCCGATCAGCGCACCAAGCCCGACGCCGGTCCCCAGGAGCGTGATGTACACCCGCCGGCGCGCCTTGCCGGGCCGGGAGTCTCGGGAGGGAGCGAGCCATACGTCTGAAATCGGGAAGGTTTCGGTGGATCCCCAGCCGTCGCTCAGCGTCACGAGCTGTCTTGCGGCGTCGTAGCCAACGACCGTGCAGGTCCACGTTCCCCACCACGGCCAGTTGACGGTGATCTTCTCACCCGGCATGAACGCGCAGCGGCGGAGCTTATCAAGCGGGGCGTAGTGTTCGCCGCCGCTCAGAAACCGGATGTCAGCTCCTTCCTTCGAGATCGATAACACCCGGGCTACGTAGAACTTGCCGTCCTCTGACTCGGCGAACGTCAGCTCACCGACTCTGGGCGGAGCGGAGAGCGCGAGCCGCTCCCGCAGCGCGCGTTCGACCACGGGCCGCGAGAGACCCATTTCTTCGGCGGCGCCGATCACGGTCTCCAGGTCGACGCTGATCTCATCGCCGTACCGCGATTCGCGCTGGATCTCTTCGGCGCGCGCGAGCACGTCGCGCAGCTCGTGGTCAGTCAGCCGCACATCAATCCCTGGTGTACATGACTCAAATTTACCGGGTGCGTCGAAGCGGATGCTCGATAAAGAAATCCCACATCACACTCGTTGCGTCAATGCTGCGCGTATTGGGGCCGAGAATCCATTCCGGCACCCCTTCGCCTCCAGGCCAGGTGTGGCCGCCTCCTCTAATGGTATACAAGAGCACCGCCGCACCGTCAGCGCACTCCGTGTATTCGCGACGGATTACGTCAGGAGCGATCACGAAATCGACTGGTTTCGCGCCGCACCGATTCCGTCGCGCCCAGTCCGCCGTCCATTTCGTGGCGCTCGGAAACTCTCGAGGGGCTACCCACGCCTTGCCACCCTGGTATGGAACTACCGGATCGGCGGTCCCGTAGAACGCGATCATCGGTACCGGCGTGGAATCCTTGCACCAATCGAAGGGAAGTGTCTGCGCAGCCACCACCGTCCCGACCGCGGCGATCCGATCGGACAGCGTGCAGGAAAGCACGAAGGACATCCCTCCGCCGTTGGACAAACCGTTCGCATATATGCGAACCGGATCGATGTTGTACGCCGCGCTCAGCGTGTCGATCAGCTCGGAGAGGAATCTGACGTCCGTCGCGAGACCAGCCCCGTGATTCACGTTCCACGCTCTTGGCCCCCCGCCCGTCTCTGCCGATGGGTACACCACGATGAACCCATGCCTCCTGGCCAGCTCGTTCCACTGACTCGTTTCCCTTTGAGCCGCGGGCCACATCGCCCCGCCGTGCAGGCTGATGACGAGGGGGGTCGGCCTGGTGCGGTCGTAACTCTCGGGAACGTAAAGCAGATATTCCCGCTGCTGGCCCGAGGAGACGATTGAATCGTTGCTCCGGTTCCGGACGTGGAAGGACAGCGCCTCTTTTGCCGCCAGCAGCACTGGCAACCCGATGAGAAAAAGCACCGCGGCGAGGACTGTCTTCCTCCGCTCCACGGTTGTCGCTGGGCGTACTCGAACGGCGGCCGTCACCGATGCCTGTTCCATGCGAGCGCCAAAGGTGCCGCGGAGAGTCGCGCGAGGGGAATTGCCAAAATCGCTACGAGCGCAAGGAAGTAGCTCGGGAAGAGCGGTGTGTCGAGAATCCAAACGAGCAGGCCATAGAGCGCGAACACGATCACACACCAAATGCCTGCACCGACAACGAGCGTGCGGTCGCTCAGGAGCGGGGTCCTGTAGTGGCGTACGGCCGTCACTGCGGCGGCTGACATCTTGAGGGCGACGAGAATCGCGAGGACGAGAGGCAGAGAGTCCCACAACTCGGCCTGCACGTCTCTGTTATCGATGATCCATTGGAGTATCGGTCCGAGGAGCACGATGAATGACAGAGTCAGAAACACGCTTAACCTCATCACCCATTCGCGGCCGGTCAGGCCGATGTACAGACTCTGCACCAGCTGCTTCCACGTCGACGCGATGAACGCCGCGAGTATCAGCAGCAGGATGACGATCGCGCGGGTCGCTCCTGTGAATGCGGCTATCGCGCGAGCGCGCTCGCTCACCATCGGCCACGTATCCGACCAGACGAGTGCCAGGGGAATGGCGACCAGCACCAGCACCCATGCGGCGAGCGTGCTCCACATCATCGCCTTCAGCTTCGCAGCAACGAGCGCCGCGCTGGTAAGCGGCCGTGTCGCGAGGAACGGCGTCACGACATAGGAATCGCTCGCATACGGATTCGACTTGCGCACCGATGCGGCTGTGAAAGCAGCCATGAACGGTGGAGTGAGCAGCACGCCGACCAGAATGATGAGAACGAGGGTAGGCGCGTCGGTCGCGGCGAAGAGGAGGGCCAGCTCGAACGGCAGCAGGATGGCGACGAGTACCGGCAGCGACCAGCCGTGCCGCCGCCACTCGAACCACAGTTGAGCGCGCGCGGGCGACCGAAAATTGTCTCGCCGGAGCACCGGAGCGCCGGTCGTTCGTTCAATGCGCGAAGGTGTGCGTCGCCAATCCGGCACATCGCCCCGACGCGCGCGTGCAACGGCGAAGCGGGCGGCGAGATACGCGAGCGGAAGCTGCGGGACGAGACCGGCAACCACCATCGCTTCAGAGGCGTCGTAATGGAGCGCGAGCAGAACGATGGTGTCGATCACCGTCAGCCACAGCACGACGACGATCACGCGCACCCCCCGCAAACCGTACGGCATCCACATGAGAACCTGCGCCCAGGCGAGCAGCACCGCGGCGAACGGCGCCGGCCAGATCAGAGGCACGTCGATACCGGCTGGCCACAGTCCGAGAGCTCGTATCGCCAGCCAGAGAAGTGTCACGGTCACCGTGCCGTACAGCATCGGCCAGCCCGCCAACTCGGCGGTCGTTATGGGGAGCGTGAACATGCGCGCGGGATACATCGACTGGCGTCCAGCGAGGTCGCCGCTGAGGCCGAAGGTGAACACAGCCAGGAAATACACCATCCCCGATGTCATCGGCATCATCACCACGAACGCAAACGCCTCGCCGCTCTCGAGCCTGAGCGGGTGTCCCGGCCCGAGGACCAGGAACTTGGTCACTGCGAGGGCGAGCAGGTAGACAGCTAACGCGATCAGTCCCCAGCGATGGCGCTGCCGGAATTCCCATGCGATCGCGAGAGCGGGGGAAGGTGAGTGCACGCTTAAGTCTCCGTCGCTGACACCGGGGGCGTCCTGACGTGGGCGACGAAGATTTCATTGAGGGATGGGACGCGTCCGTCGACGCGGTGCGATTCCCTGATTTTGTCGAGCGGCGCGCTCAGCACGATCCTGCCCTCGTTGATCATCGTGACGTGATCGGCGACCTCTTCCACCTCGTCCAGCAGGTGCGACGAGAAGAGCACCGTGCGGCCTTCATCGGCGATGGTGCGAATGACGGCGCCGAGTATGTCGCGCCGGACGATGGGATCGAGACCGGAAGACGGTTCATCCAGCACCAGTAATTCGGGCCGGTGCGCCAGTGCGACGAGCAGTCCGGCCCGCGCCTTCTGTCCCTTGGAGAGAGTCCTGATCTTCGCGGCGGGGTCCAGAGCGAAACTCTGGCGCAGCTCCTCCGCGTACGCATCGTCCCAATCGGAATAGAACGCGCGCGAGTAGCGAATGAGCTCATCGACCCGCATCCAGCCGGGAAGATCGTTTTCCTCGGAGAGATACCCGATCCGCGAGAGAGCGCCGACCGGATCGGCAACGGGGTCGAGGCCGAAGATGCGCACCGAGCCGCTTTGTGCCCGCAGCAAACCCAGAATGTGTTTGATGAGCGTGGTCTTTCCCGCTCCATTTGCGCCGACGAGGCCGTAAACCGCGCCGCGTGGCATGGAGAGGCTCACCGAGTCCAGCGCTGTGGTGGCACCGAAGCGGCGCGTCAGCCCGGAAACGGTGATGATCGATTCACTCACGTACGGAGAAGATGTTCACATCGAGGTTCATTCGCCATGCGCGTTACTGAGAGGCGGAATGACTCGCCGCGAGCCAACGAAAGGCATTGATAACGAATTGCTGGTTTTGTCTCGCAACCGGCGCGTTCATTCCCATCGGTCTCCGCCTCGGCCCGGATACCTGAGCCGAGAGCATTCCGGCGTCGCCGAGCACGAGCACTCGTCCCTTGCCGAAGGTCAAAGCGGCACCCTGAAGCCAGCCCTCCATTGATCGAGTCGGAACCCACGGCTGGGGAAAGCGCCAGGCGGTGTCGGGATAGTAGGAGATAACGCCCCGCCTCAGCGTCATGACAGCGCGCACGCTCGGGTCGGACGCGCGGAAACCCTGGCCATCAAACGTGGCGATCGAGTCCACACGCTCTGCCGGGCCGCGACCGTCGGTGATTGGATGACTCGCGAGTGAGCGATCGCTGCGACGGAACACGATGGGATCCCACGTCAGGGTGTCGATGGCGAAACCATTCGTGAATGCAATGCCGAAGCGGCGCGCCAGGTCTTCGGCCGCTCCGGGAAAGGGCATGTGGTCGGCGACGAGAAGCAGTGCGCCACCAGCGATCACCCATTCGACGATGGTTCTCTCCTCTGCGGAATCGAAAGCTGAGGGGGTGGGCAGAATCCAGTGGTCGACGTTGACCGACGCCAACGGGTTGATGATGACGAGAACCTTTGCGCGAGCGAGCGCGGCACCGGAGAAAGTCGTCTCGAGCGCTTCGAGACGATAGCCGTCGACGAGAAGAAGATCGGCGAGTGGGCGGTACTGTCCGCTCATTGTCTTTGCGTTGTTGTGCGATTCATCAATCAACACGAGCGGTCCGGAACCGCACGCGTACGTGGGAGCAGCTACTCGAGCCTGAAATGCTGAATCCACTATTTGTTGTGCACCCGTCACGGTGGCCGATGCGCAGAGTAAAAGCTCTACGAGAACACCGACCCCGAGCTTCTTCATGCTCCCGCCAGCTCGTAGAGGTAGTGCGCAAAGGACAGCACCGCGCCGTCCAGTCCCTGGATCTTCGGGTTCGTCGACTCGATTACGTAATACTCATCGGGTGCATGCGCGCCGCCGCCGTGGCCGAGACCAAAATGTGCGGCGGGCAGCTTCAGGGGCTCGCCGGTGAAGATGTATCCGGGCCAAGACCCGGCGTTGCGCGGCCATAACACCGGATCGATTCCGGAGTGCCGATAAGCAGCGAATTGCGCCTTGACCAGCGCCGAACCCGCGGACGTGCTGTTCGGATCATAGCCGCCGGTGATGTTCACTTCGATGTCACCGAATCCGCGCTTCGTCAGGTGAGTCTTCAGCGCCGCCCCGGCCTCGGCGAAGGTCATGTTCGGCACGAGCCGCAGATCGAGCTTGGCCGAAGCCTTGTGCGGGAGGATTGTTTTTCCGCCCGGGCCGGTGTAACCGCCGACGATTCCCTCGATGTTGACGGTGGGAGCTGAAACGACACGTTCGAGCGCTTGCACCCAACTGAGGTCGTCCACCCAACGATCCACGCCTAACGACCTCTTCGCCTGCGCTTCATCCATCCGTCTCGCAGCTTCGGCGATCATCTTCCTGTGCTCGGCGCTGATCGTCAACGCCTTGTCCGCGAAGCCATCGATGGCGGGAACGTTTCCGTCCTTCGACACCAAGGTGGTGAGCGCCTGCACGAGGCGCCAAACGGGACTGTCCAGACGTGCCTTGTTCGAGGAGTGGACATCCTTGCGCGGACCGCGGCCCCACTTCTCTCCGCTCGCAGTCAGCTCGCATTCGACAATGCCTTTTGCGCCGAGGCTGATCATGACGATGCCGTCGAGACCCTGCATCGCGGACGGCATCGAGATTCCCATGCACTTCGACAGCGCGGACTGCACTTCCGGCCTGCGCACGATCTGCGGAAAGTGGGGCGAGCCAATTTCCTCCTCGCCTTCCGCGACGAGCACGATGTTCACTGGAATCCTGAGTCCCGCTCCGCGAATCGCATGCAGCGCGGAGAGGAGCGACGCCTGCGGTCCCTTCTGGTTTACCGCGGCTCGTCCGATGACGACCTTTCCGATTCCGGGCCTGTCCACCAGTGCGGCTGCCCAGGGCGGTGAGGACCATTCCGCCGGATCCACCTGCTTCACGTCGTACATGAAGTAGAGACCGAGCGTGCGTTTCGCGCCTGCGTCAAGAGTTGCAAAAATTCCTGGCTGGCCGTCGGTCGGGACTTTCACTACAGTCGAGAATCCGGCGTCCCTCAACATCCGCATCGTCAGCTCGCAGCCTTCGTTCACGCCGATGTTCTCCGCCGCGATCGACGGCTGACGAATCCATTCCTGGAGACGTCTCAGCGACTCGTCATGGCGCTTCGCGATTTCTCTTTTGATCTGATCGAAGTCATCCGCAGTACCAGCAGCGCCCGTGGCGCCCCAGACGGATCGAGGAATGGTGAGAGTAGCCGCGCCCGCGAGAGCGGCGTCTTTGATGAAGGATCGGCGGTCGATGGGAGTCATAATTCGGGTTCCCCGTCAGGTGGTCCACTGGGTTTTCGCATCGGCGACGATATGTTGTGCAGGAGGCACGACCAAAGCAACTGAACGGGACCTCAGGGCGCCCGCGAGCTCGGGGCGCACCGCGACCGTCAACGCCGCCAGGATCAGTATCACTCCGGTGATCCGCGCAGTCCGCTCGCCACCCGGCAGCACCTTCTCCGCGAACACCACCAGCGCGATCGCGAGCACCCACGGCAGGCTCATCGCACCTCCAACAACGAGCAGGAGCATCAGCGCCCAGCAACAGCCGATGCAGTACGCCGCGTGCGCCGCGGCGAGGCGGAGTGAGCCGCTGTATCCGCTCCGCCACCGACGCATCAGAAAATCGGCGGGCGCTTCGCACTGCCGGAGACACGCCAGCTTCGCCGGGCTGAGCTGATAGATGCCCGCGGCGAACAGAGTTGCCGCGATTGCATAATGTGTCGCGCCCGCAAACGTCGACGAGCTCTCAGCGAGATTGCCAACACCGACCCATGCCAGGTAAACCGGCACTCCCGTCAACAGCCACATCACGAGATAGACTCCCGCAAAGGCTTCCGCCGGAATCATGCGCTCCCCCAACTCGCGTCGGCGCCGGCTGGCCGCGCCATAGAGCAGGATCATCGGGGCCGCCGAAAGGAGCATCATTGCGGTCATCATCACGCCCCACTCCAGCGTGAAGGTCAGCATCGCGGCGAGAGACAACGGCTCCATTTCGGGCATCGGCATCATCTCCGCGGAGCGAATTACGCCGAGCCACGCGAATACGGTGGCGCCGAGCAGCAGGGCGGCGAGCGCAATGATCCGGGCGCCGCCTATATTTTTCGCCCTCACTAGAAAATGGGTATGAGCATGGCGGATAGCTGGCACCTGAACGGAAAGGTTCTCGTCGCGTGCAACTGCGATTGGGGCTGTCCCTGCAATTTCAACGCGCTCCCTACCACCGGCAAATGCGAAGGCGGGTGGACGTGGCACGTCGAAGATGGCGCGTTCGGCGACGTTCGGCTCGACGGGCTGACTTTCTCAGTGTTCGTCAACTGGCCCGGCGCAATTCACGAAGGCAACGGTGAGGGAGTGGTGTTGATCGACGAGCGCGCGAGTGCCGCGCAGCGCGCGAAGATCGAAGAGCTGGTCGGAGGGAAAGTCGGGGGCCCATGGGGCGTCCTCGGCTGGACCTGGCCAAAGGTTCACGGCCCTTACTCCGTTTCGTACGAGCTCTCGTTCGATGGCGTCAACACGCGGATCAAGTGCGGTGAGCATTTCGAGGTCGAGGGCGCGCCCATCCGCAATGCTGTGACCGGTGCCGAATCACATCCCGGTGTCGTGCTCCCCGAAGGAATCATCTTCAAGCGCGGCGATCTCGGCACGTCGACTCGCTTCCACGTTTCCAAGGGCATCGAGTACGATCATTCGGGCAAATACCTGGCAGTCGGTCCGTTCGAATACGCGTGGCCTTGAGCTCCGGCACTTTGTTTCCACGTTCTCTGCCGCTTTGTTGTTCAGATAAAGGTTTTGTCTTTCCGTGTTCGCCGCTTACGGGCTTGCCAGCGGCAGCGAGAGCGTGAAAACGGACCCGACGCCCGGCTCGCTCGACGCGACCAGGTCCCCGCCCATACCCCGCGCCAGCTCCCGGCTTATCGGCATCCCGAGCCCTGTGCCTTTGTGCTCTCGTGAAAGAGCGTTGTCGAATTGAACGTAGGGCTCGAATACCACCCGCAGCTCCTCCGGAGACATCCCGACGCCGGTATCCCGCACCGAGAACGTGCCTACTCCACCTCCCGGCTCGGCCGTTGTCAGGGCAATCAGACCTTCCCGAGGCGTGAACTTGATGGCGTTCGACAGCACGTTGAGCATGATCTGCACGACTTTTTCCTTGTCGGCGCGCAACACCAGCTTCGGATTGCAGCCCTCGCAGTCGTAAGCGATCCGCTTCGCGGCGCGCTGCGGCGCCGTCAGAGGCTCGATCACGTCCAGCACTTCGTGCGCGACGACGTCGGTGATGTTGTACTTCACCTTCCCGGCTTCGAGCTTTGCGTGCGTCAGCACGGCTTCGATGAGGCTCAGGAGGTGCTGCTGACTCCGCGAAATCCGCCGCAGGAAGTTCTGCTGGCCGTCAGTCGCGGGTGCCGGAATCCCTTCCAGCATCAGATTGGTGTATCCGCCGATTGCATTGAGCGGGGTGCGCAGCTCGTGACTCATCATCGCCAGAAAGTCGGACTTTGCCTTGTTGGCGTTCCTTACGTCCGCGAGAGCAGCGTCCAGCGCGGCCTCGAGGCGCTTGTGCTCGTCGATGTCGGCTGTAAAACCGAACCACTGCGTGATCCTGCCATCAGGGGAGCGCATCGCGTCTGCGCGCACGAGATGCCACCTGTACTGTCCGTCACCGGCGAGAACGCGAAACTCCACTTCATAGGGTTCCCCAGTCTGTAGCGAGCTCAGCCACCGCTCAGTCGCGCGCCCTGCGTCGTCCGGATGGACGACATCGAGCCAACCGGTGCCCAACAGGGCGCTGGCGGGCCGGCCAAAGAAATTCGCGGTTCGGTTCGTCACGAAGTCGAGAAGGCCATCCGGTTTCGCCGTCCAGACCTGGACGGGGATGGACTCCGCTACCGCGCGGAATCTTGCCTCGCTCTCTGAAAGAGCGACCGCCAATCGCTCAGCAGCTTGCGTTCTGTCCTGGAGCGCCGTCGCCGCACGCGCCCGCTTGATGATGTTTTTCGCGAGGAGAGTCGCCATTTCTGTCAACGATATGTCGTCGGCAGTCGGTTCGATCGGCTTGTCGGGATACATTGCGAAAGTCCCCAGCACGGTCCCATCGCTGTCGAGGATTGGTGTCGACCAGCACGCGACCAGGCCGTGGGTCTCGGCGAGTGTGCGGTAATCCGCCCACAACGGATCGGCTGCGATGTCGCGAACGATGACGGGCTCGCGGCGATACGCGGCCGTGCCGCAGGAGCCTGTCGCGGGGCCGATGTGTTCGCCGTCGATGGCGGAGCAATACGCGGCTGGCAGCCTCGGCGCGGCGCCGTGCCGAAGCGTGACCCCATCACTCTCGAGCAAAAGAATCGATCCTCGCATGCCCGGCCGCACTCGCTCGAGGAGGCGGACGAGTGCGTCGAGGGAGTCGTGAAGCATCGCGGTGGACAGCTGTTCCGCGTTGTCGGCGTCCGTGTCATTGCGCCTGTCGGCGAGATCGGCAGCCGGAGGTCGAAGCAGAGGGAGCTCGCTTTCCGCGATGACCCGGTTCTTCCCGATTTCGATTTGCTGTCCGCCCGATACGTTCATGGCACCGCCTGTCCTCGGATGATATGGCGTTGACCAGTGATGGCAAGGGCGGCGCTTAACTCATCGATGCCGTAAGCAAACGTTGTTTCAGGGCAGCACCATGAGCCTTTCCGCGAGCGGCTGGGTTATGAGCCGCGCTCCGCGACTACAGGCAGGTGAGTCCCGGCGCGCATTGCGCGTTGAACGTGCCGTTCGCGGTGACCGTGGCTGTGCCACCGGCAGGATCTGTCGCCGTGAATGTAAACGTGCCACGCACCGATGACGGCGACGAGCTGGAAATGACCAGCTGGCCGGACGTCGAATTGAACACCTGCATGGTTCCGCCGCTCGTGTAGTAGAGGCTCGCGGTGGGATCGGCGGAGCTGGGCGAGAGCGCCGACAGATTATACGTCCCCGCCGCAGGCCGGCCCGAATAGTTGGCGATCTGCAGCTGCCAGGTGGTTGTCGATTGGCTTGCCGGCGCGATCAGGATCTGGAAGAGGTTGGTGCCTCCACTCGAGACTGACTGGAAAAGAGCGAGACCGGTCCCCGATGCGCTTACGGCGCCGGTCGCGGTCAGCGTTCCGGATCCGATGCCTGGCGCGACCAAGCTGTCGCTGCCGCAGCCTGTGCCAGCCAGAGAAACAATGATAGACGCTGCAACCATCATCGTGCGACGCAGCAGGTGTGAAGGGTGAAACAGTTGCATCGACATCCTCTCGTATTATCGCGGTTGGGATGTTGACGAGTCTCATCGTCCCGTGTCACGGCGCTCCAAATGTTCATCGAGGGGCTCTTGACATATTCCCATATGGGCATATAGTTGGGTATGTCTCGCGCCGCCACCACTTCCGACAGTTTCAACGCCGTAGCCGAACCGCGGCGGAGGGACATCCTGGAATTCCTCGCGCCGGCGGAGCGCCCGGTCGGCGCGATCGTCGACGCACTCGGCCTCGCGCAACCGTCGGTCTCCAAGCACCTGCGGGTGCTCCTGGACGTCGGCCTGGTAGAAGTGCGACGCGACGGGCGCCAGGCGTTCTATCGTACAAACGCTGAAGCTATCAAACCGGTCCACGAATGGACCAGCCGATTCGAGCGCTACTGGCGCCGCCAGCTTACCCGGGTCAAGGAGCGGGCGGAGCGGGCGGAGCGGGAATCGGAGCGCAGTGACAAGACTACCACTTACAGGAGAAAACCATGACCGCGATCGCCGCAGGAATCGAAGAGATGACGCTTACCATCAAGGAGGAGACTCACGTTCGCGCACCGATCGCCGCGACTTTTGCGGCGCTGCTCGAGGAGATCGGACCGTCCAACGAAGGAGAGCCCGGCACCCCCATGCCGTTTACGCTCGAGCCCTGGCCCGGCGGCCGCTGGTTCCGCGATCTCGGCGACGGCAACGGACACTTCTGGGGTCACGTGCAGGCGATCAAGCGGCCGACGCTGCTCGAGATCACGGGCCCGCTGATGATGTCCTTCGCCGTTTCGTCGAACGTCCAGTACCGGCTCAAGGAAACCGGCGGCGGGACCTCGATCACGCTCACACACACGGCACTCGGACTGTTTCCCGAGGGCTATCGTGAGGCGTTGTCGCAGGGCTGGCCGGCCCTGTTCGACCGGATTCGGCGCCGGGTGGAGAAGGCGTAGATGACCAGGCACTTGACCGGGACACGCAAGGAATGGCTTGCGGCGCGGATCGACCTGCTCGCGGCTGAGAAGGAGCACACGCGACGCAGCGACGAGCTGGCGCAACGGCGGCAGCAGCTGCCGTGGGTCAAGATCGACAAGGAGTATCGATTCGATACCGACGAAGGGGGCGCCTCGCTGGCAGACCTTTTTCGCGGTCGCTCGCAGCTCCTCGTCTACCACTTCATGTTCGGGCCCGACTACAAGGCAGGCTGTGCGACCTGCTCGACGATCGCCGACGGGTTCGACGGCTTCGGTGTTCACCTGGCGCATCACGACGTCACACTCACGGCGGTATCGCGCGCGCCGCTCGTGAAGCTGCGAGCTTACAAGCAGCGGATGGGATGGTCGTTTCCCTGGGCGTCCTCGTTCGACACCGACTTCAACTCCGACTTCAACGTCTCGTTCACCGAGGCGCAGCAGCGCGAGGGCGGTATCGAATACAACTTTCGCCGTGAGCCGCCGTTGAAGGATGGCGGGTGGGGAAAGATCCTGGACGGAAGCGCCCCAATCGGAAACCCACTGACGAAAATCGGCGACGACCCCGTCGCCGACAACGCGGCTATGACCGGAACAGATACGGCTACGTACACGCGGGAGAGGCCGGGCATGAGCGCGTTCGTGATCGACGAAGGCGTCATCTATCACACCTACTCGACTTATGCTCGCGGGCTCGACGGACTCTGGGGCATGTACCAGTGGCTCGATCGCGCGCCCCTTGGACGCAACGAAACGGGTATGTGGTGGCGGCGCCACGACGAGTACGACAAACGCTGAGCCAGGTGATGTCGATTATTTCGTGACACGCTCGTAATGCAGGGCCGCGATGTTCTCACCGAGAGTCGTGTTCTTCACGAGCCGCAGGTTCACTCGATGATCGAGCTCGCCGAACAGCGGTAGTCCGGCCCCGAGAATGATGGGCTGCACCATGAGGTGGTACTCGTCGATGAGGTCGAGCTTCGTCAGCGTTTTAACGAGGCCGGGGCTGCCGAAGATCACCATGTCTTTGCCGGGCTGCTGCTTCAGCCTGGCGAACGCCTCCGGGAGATTGTCCTTGATGAGGAGCGCATTCTCCCACTCCGTGCTCTTCATCGTCCGCGAGACAACGACCTTGAGCGCCTTCTGCAGCCAGTTCGCGTGCTTGAGCGTGGACGGTTTCGATTTCGGATTATCGAGAACCGTAGGCCAGTAGCTCTCCATCAAGCGGTAAGTCACGCGGCCATGGATGGCCACGTCCGCTCTCTCGTGAAAGGAGTGGGCATACTTCTCGAGCTCCGGTGTGTACGTCATCCAGTCCAGTCCGGGCGGAGGCGCCTTCAGATCGGCGACAAAGCCGTCGAGCGAGACGTGCATCAGCGAGACGATTCTTCTCACCGGCATGCTCGGTCGTCCAGCCTTTGTAATCGCGCGGTCAGTCAATCTCATACACCACGAATGCCACGCGCCGGCTGTCGGGTGACCACGATGGAACGTTGATGGTGCCCTGACCACCGAAAAATGCCCGAGTCAGATCACGCACCGAACCGTCGCGGCGGTCGATCAGGCGAAGCTTGACCTGCTTGCCGAACGGGTGGCGTTCGCCCTGGTCCTCGAGGTAAGCGATATACACCACCCAGCGTCCGTCGGGAGAAGGATGGGGAAACCAGTTGGAGTAAGCGTCATGAGTCAGCTGTTCGGCCTGGCTTCCGTCCGGATTCATGCGCCAGATCTGCATGCTCCCGCTGCAGAATGAATTGTAGTAAATGAACTTCCCGTCCGGCGAGTAGTCCGGCCCATCGTCGAGGCCGCGGCAAGTGGTCAGCCGTCGCTCCTCTCCACCTTCGACCGGGATCGTATAAATGTCCCACTCGTCATTCCGGCGCCCCACGTAGGCGAGAGTCTTTCCATCGGGAGACCAGCCGTGCCAGAAGCTCGGCGCCTTCGTCGTGACTTTCACGGGGTTCGAGCCGCCAGTTATTGGAACGACGTAGATGCTCGACGCGAGCCAGTCCTGCGCGGGGTCGGTGATGTGCTCCTCGGCATGATGACTGAGGACGAGGTATCGCCCGTCCGGTGAGATGCCGTGATCGTTGTTTGCTCGCGTGGCGAACCCTGTGGGAATCTCCTCGAGGCGCTTGTCGCCGTGAGCAGGCACCCGGTAGAGCCGGCCTTTGCTGTTGACGACGAAGAAGCGACCGTCGGGCGACCAATTCGGTGCCTCGAAGTGTCGATCGGCGCTATAAACTGTTTCGATGCGTCCGGATCGAATGTCCACTGTTTGAAGCAAACTGCGGATGCTGTCGCTCCGTTGGGCGAGCGCATCTCTTACAAAGACTGCGCTCGATAGCAGAAGAAAACCAGAAAGTCTGAGCATCACGACACCTCGCTGGATTCATCGGTTGCGGGGAGACGGTGAGGACGTGACGAGAGGGACGCGATGGGCATAAATCAAGTCCAGGCGCAGAGGACATAGTCTATGAAAACAAACGCCACCGGCGATCGGCATCTTTTTCTGCGGCCCCCCGGATGCTCATTCTGTGATACCAGGTATAAGGAAGGAGTCGCGCGTCGTCGAACGCATCACCGGGTGCCTTTTTTTTCCTGCACTCCGCCAGCCAATCTCTGCGAGAATAGAAACTCGCGCGCGACCTCCTCACCTCGGCTAGTCAGCACACTTTCCCTGGTTTTTGGGTCACGACGCAAGTGCGCGACTCGCCGGCCATGAAGAATGCCAACCGTTCGAGGGTCGTACTTCCATTCTTTCACTAACGCCCGCAACTCCGACGGCCGAATTCTTTTTCCCCGCCGGTATATCTCGGCGATGATACCGTTGGTACCCGGATCGGCGAGCGGACTGGGCAGCGAGGGACTCGTCGACCTCGTGTAAAATCGCCCGCGTCGCTGGCCGTGGGATTCGAGCAAGCCCTGCCTCACGAGTGAGTCCAGGTGGTATCGGACGGTTCGTCCAGGGATCTTCAACTTCGTGACGAGCTGCGGAGCGGTGGCGCGACTGCCCACCGCAACGGCATCAAGAATTTTCTGCTGGGCGTCGGATAGCTGGAGCATTGACCGTTCGACATCGACCTTTGTCTCCAACTGCCGCTTCTGCGTTCTCAAAGCCTGCAGAAAGAAGATGAGCCAATCACCGAATGCAGAAGGGTCCTCCCGCATGGCGAGTTGTGACGTCCTCAGCGAAGCGTAGTACCGCAGCTTGTTCTCCTCGACCACCCGTTCCAGCGACGAATACGGCACGTACTCGTAGCCGGACCGCAGCATCAGGAGAGTGGTCAGCCCGCGGGAAAGTCTGCCGTTTCCGTCCTGAAACGGATGCACGGCAAGAAAATCCACAGTGAACCGCGCGATGATTACCAGAGGGTGCACATCCGCCGAAGCCAGGGCATCGTTGCTCGCCGCGATCAGCTCCGACATCCGCAATGGAGTGCTGAACGGCGACTCGGTATGGAACACCACCTCTTTTCGGCCGTCCGGGTGTGTTGCCTCGACGTGATTGTCGATGGTCTTGTAGTGTCCTTTGTGCCTGGTATCCTTCCCGGTATGGCCAAGAAGCACGGTATGAAGCTGCTTGATGTGATTGTCAGTCAGGCCTATCGCGTCAAAGCTGTCGTAGATCATGCTGAGCAAATCGCGGTAGCCAAGGACTTCGGCTTCGTCGCGCGCGCGAAAGGAGTCGATGCTCAGCCCCTGTAGCACTTGCGCAACCTCTGCATCGCTGAGCTCGGCACCCTCGATCCGTGTTGAGCTGCCCGCGGACTCGATCGTTGTGATGCGACGCAGCTCACCCAGCTTTTCGGCATTCAGTTCCTTTACCCGGCGCCAATGACCTTTGAACTCGTCGATCTCGCCGAGCAAGCGGGACATCTCTCCGATCTGCGCCGGCGAGAGGCGGGGGAAGAAGGCTTCAGGAGTGATTGCCATTAATGTTGCCAATAATTGCCAATAACTAGGTTGCCATTAATGTTGCCAATAACTGCCAATAAATCAAGACGATGGGTGGAGTCCAGCTTTCCAAGGTCGAGGCACAATCCGACGTCAAAGCTCAGTCGCCGCGACGGCAACCGGCCGGTCAAGACCATCCGCGTATCAGGCGTTCGAGCTGCTGGAGCAGGCCGGAGTTCTGATTCGGCGGGACACTCGTTGCGGTCAGCCCTCCGCCGCGCACCGTCGCGCCCAACACGATTGCTGCGCTGATCAACACGGCATTCTTGATGATGTACTGACCCTCGAGCGTCGGCGCGTAGGGTATCCTTGTGAACACCTCACCAGGGAACAGCAGGAGTGGCGTGAGCGTTCCGGCCATCTGCACCGCCAGAAGAAGCAGGGTGGCTCGCATGAAGACACCGAAGAGGAGTCCCAGGCCGATCAGGCACTCCCATCCCGCGAGCAACGGCACGGACACATTCGCGGGCACAACGCCGAAGCTCAGCGTCGCAATAGTACGGGCTGCCAGATCCGACGCGGGACTCAGGCCCGGAAAGAATTTCAGAGCACCGAACCATAGGAAGACGATGCCGAGGCTGATACGCAGCAGCGGCAGGCCATGTCGGGCCATCCAGCTCGTGATCCGCGCGTCCACAGCATCAAAGCGGCGAGTGATATCGGTCATGAGCTCAACGCACGAGGTGAAACTCGGTCTGCCGCCGGAGCGCCCAGGCGTTCTTTCCGGATGCATCGATGGTCATGTCCTCCTCGAGTGCCATGCGAACGCGCTGGCCATTCCACTCCGGTACCGGTGACGTAGCCTGAAGCTCGATCGAGAACCACATCGACGGGATGATCTTCGCATCGCCACGGCCGGGCACGCCGTCCTGATAATCCCAGAGGCCGATGAGCGGCCCGGCGCCGTGGCCGTGTGTCCCGATCGGATGCGTGTAGACAGTTCCGTCGATCCCCGCGGCGCGCATGCGCGCGAGTGACGACCTGAGCACCTCGTTGCCGGTTCGGCCCGGTTTGACCTCCTCCATTACGATGTCCTGAAGGCGGTTGCCGTTGCGAAGCGCGGCGACGAGCCCGGCGGGCGGTGCGGTCTCTCCTTCGCGCAGCACGTATCCCATGTGCTGCGTGTCGGTGTTGAGGCGGAGGGCGACGATGCCGAAATCGCAGTGCAGCACGTCGCCGCGCTGAATTACGGGATTCGCACCGAGATCGGCGTCGGCCACACCGCGCCGCTGGACCGAGACCGAAGGCTGGAACCAGCTGCCGAGTCCGAGATCGTTGACGCGCTGGCGCATCCACCAGACCACGTCGTCCGTTCGCGTCACACCTGGGGTGATGACCTCGTTCGAGAACGCCGTGTCGATGATTGCCCACGCCAGTTCCTGCATCCTTCTATAGAAGGCTGCCTCGTCGGGCAGACGCGTGGCGATGAGATCGAGTGCCAGCCCATCGTGGCGGACGAAGCGGCTCGTCCACTTCGGCCCAAGCGCTTCTCGCATTCCTTCCATCTCGCCGGCGCTCAGGCCGTCACTGAACGCGGAGACGCGGGACACGTTGACGGCGATCGTCCGCGGATTGCGCTCCTCGATCACCCTTTTGAGCGCCTGCCATTGCTCGTCACCCCAGAGCTCGGCGTTGCGCTGGGCTGTTCCGCCGGCCGGGCCCGATGCCGCCTGGGTAGAGCGAATCGCGGTGTACACTCCTCCCTGCGAGCTGCCGCCGAGGGCGATTCTCTCGACGGAATCCCCGCGCATCGAGAAGACGTAGATGGTTCTGCGCCGCGCGGCGAATGTTGTAGGAGAGACGATGGATGTGAAGACGGGATCCTCATTGTACTCCCGCATCGGTATCACCCACATGTCCACAGCGTACTTCCGCATGATTGCGGGGAGGACGGTGGTCATGCGCGAGGCGAGCCAGCGTTGCTGGGTGTCGGCTTGGTCGCGAAGGGTGCCGAATGGGCGGGCGGGGGCAGCAGTCTGGCTTGCCGCGCCGGACGGCAATGCGATCAGGAGAGTCGATAGGGCGAAGCGGTAGGTGGGTCGCATAAGAACGACGGTATCCCGGTCTAGGCGGATTCTTTCGTCAAGCAATCCAAGTTGAAACTACATCACTCTTTGCGGGCGTAGGCTTCGCGAACGTGCTGACTTATATAGGTATCCAAGCCCCGGCCGGAAAGCGCCAATTCTTTCATCCGTTCGACATGGTGTTTGCCGGGACGTTGATAGTCGTAAACATAGACCTTGGGAGTTGTGAACTGAACGCGAATCCAGTCAGGACCTATGTCATAGTTCCTGATGCCCGAACCGCCGTTGAGGTTCAGATAATGTTTCAGGCTGTAATCTCCGAGCCGTTGGTTTGCAAACGAATTCGCAACGTTATTTCGTTGGGAAATATGGTAGGGGCCCGATATCTATTTCTTGATGACAAAGCCGCGTCCAGCCTCGGAAATTCAGCATGCGCCCCGACCTTTAAAGAGCGATCGTCGGGTGCCCAAGGCTTTCCGTCGAAGGCGGAACAGCGCCAGACGTTATGCGGAAGCGTTAGAAAGGGTTCGGCTAATCCGCGGATGGGTATCGGCCTTCGCAGCACTCATCGGCATGGCTTGGCTGTTCTCGCGGTTACTTAATTCCATTCTGTAATCGTGTCACCCGCGAGCTCTAAATACTTGCAGCTGGATCGCTTTGGTTCTTCTGGGCCCGGTGAGTTGCGTTTACGATAACGTGCACGTCGTCGCTCATCAGCTCTGCGGCGGCTTCTGTCCGATCAAATCGAAACTTGCTCGCCTCGAGGTACTCCTTGACCTGGTCCACCACGATCCATCGGCGCCCAAGAGTTTCGGCTACCTTTCCAGTAGTGTTCGACCCAGCAAACGGGTCGACGATCAAATCCCCATCCTCCGTAAGCAACTTTACAAAAAACTCGGGTAGCCCAGCCGGGAATCGCGCCGGGTGAATTTTGATTCCCGCCTCCTTACAGCGTGTTGTGTAGGCGTCGTTGGCGGAGTTGTTGCCAAGCCGGAGAAAATCGGACGGAATTTCTTCCTCAATAACGTTGGGTGGAATCGACCCACCTGCGTCAACCTTGTCAAAGTCCGAGGTAATGTTGTGTCCCGATGGTCGAACCGTGGCTCGAACACCTCGTTTGTTGAGACGGATCATGTCTGCGCTGTACGGTTTTAGGACTCTTCGGTTGTTTGCCTTGGGCCAAGGTGTTTTTGAGAACCACCACACGTACTCAACCGCGTCCTTAACCCGCATCCGCCGCACCGTCACCCACTCGGCTGGCATAGGCATTTTCGCCGGATTGTACCAGAAACATTCCTGGGCTAGGTGGAAATTGACCTCCTCCACTAGCGCTAGCAGCACTTTAAAGTGGTATGTGGAGCGAGTGGGGAACCCCTTGTTGTAACTGCCGCCGATATTGAGAACAAAGCTTCCGTCGTCTTTAAGGACGCGAAATATCTCTCGCGCGAACGTCAAGAACCATTCGACATATTCGTCCTTGTGAACATTCCCGTATTCCTTCTTGAAATGAAGGGCGTACGGCGGAGACGTGAATACCAGATTGACGGACGCGTCAGGAAGCATGCGAAGCACTTCACGCGAATCTGCGAGATACGCCGCGCCCAGACCCGTCTCATAAAAGGGAGATAGACGCGGCAAAAGTGCGGCCGCTCGCGGGTCGTTGCGGAAGACAAGAGTGGATTGGTCAGACACGCTCATGCGGTGGCCCTACGAGGTTTGAACTGGGGCACAGCTCGCCCGGTCACTTGTTTCAATCGACGGAACGAAGAAGTTTATCAGATGGCGTCTAAGGAAGTAACCGAAATGTGCCAAGTGCAAGCTACATCAATTGGTTGACAGTGTCAACCCATTCCTCGCCTTTTCTGCAACAAGAGTGGATCTCTCAAGCGGACGCAGCGCGCCTGCGCGGTGTGTCTCGCCAGGCGATTGCCCGCCTCATCGCCCGCGGTCGACTTCAAACCATCAGTGTGGCCGGATATCTCCTCGTCCGCCGCGCCGACGTTCTCGGTTTCAAGCCCCGCACACCGGGCCGGCGAAAGAAGAAGGGGGTTTGATTTGGGGGACGTCGACACGGTAAAGGAAATCTTGCAGGGCATGAGCGAGGCCGAGCAACGCCAAGTGCTGGCGTATTTGCGTGAACTACGTCCGCACCCAGTGGAGACCCTCCTGATGGTTTCGGCGGAAGCGATGCTCGATGCAATCGCGCGATCAGGCGACTTCACCGTGCGCATGATCCGCGGCGTATTTGCCGAAGCCGCCTTCGCCGCTGATGTCCTTCCAACGCTAACTGATACTTGGCGCCCACTACCCATTGTCGGCGATCCACCGTATGACTTCCACCTGAGTGATGCCCCTGCTGACAAGGTACCGCCGCCGCTCGACTCGCAGGTGAAGCTCCAGGTTAAGATGCAGCGCTCGCAGGGGAAAGTGCCGCTTCGTGCTGACCAACAGTGGCGCTCGTTCGTAAGATGGCCCAGTACGCACTTCGTCGTCGAGCTTCAGAAGAGCCGAAAGGGAGAGAAAGACGGCCGAAGTACTCGACCATACCGATTCGGTGAGTTTGATTTGCTGGCGGTGTCGCTTGGCCCCTCGAAAGGACGTTGGAGTGCATTCATGTACACAGTCGAGCGGTGGTTGCTGCCGAATCCGACGGAGCCAACGCAGATCCTCACGTTTCAGCCCGTTGCTCCTGAAGACAATGACTGCTGGACGAGCGATTACAGAACGGCAGTCGAGTGGCTACGGAGTGGGGTCATGAAACAGATCGACGGTGACATACCAAAGGTGCGCAAACGAAAGAGCAGACCCCGGGTCCGTCGTAAGAATTAGGCAATGCGACTCGGGCTGCACTCGACTTGACGGACGCGATCGCAGCCAGACCAGTCCACCTTTGATGCGGTTGAGGGCCGAGGTCATACAGCCTCGATTTGCCTTCCCGCCGCGCACGGCGTGAAGGGACCGGCCTGCCAACGTGGGTAGATGACGACGTTGTCCTTGCGCACGGTGTGCCGGATAAACTCCTCATGCATCTCGTAGCCTTCGTATTCGCCGTAGCCGTGCGTCATGACGACCAGCGGGCTGAAACCGGCCGCGGCCTTGTCGGCTGGAACGCGTACCACGCATTCACTCCGGTCCCGCCCGAGTCCGCGATCACATCGGCGTGTCTATAGTCGGAGCCCCCGAGACCGGATCTCGGTTGGTCAGGTGCTGTTGCGGAGGTGACGCCTTTGAGAGAAAGCGACGCGCATCCCGCGGTGCCGATGGCGAGAAAGGCTGCCAAGGCCGCAAGGGCCCCGCTTCCAGCGCATCTAGTCAACACGCGCCTCAGCACGACTTGCCTTTAGCTTGATCGACATCACAGAACAAGTCGTCGGAAGATTGCGATCTCTAAGCTTGCCAGCGAGCTCGCTCGAGCGACTAGGCCACAGGTTCAGATGGAAGCGCATCGGAAGGTGAGGGATCGGCGTCGGTTCCCAGTTCGCGCGCTGATGCACGAGACGCCCATCCACGTACCACTGCATGCTATTGGGCGACCACTCGATCGCGTACTCGTGGAAGTCAGCTGAAGCGTCAAACCCAAGGTCGACAAGAATTGGAGAGCCTCTGTAACCGTAGTCGAATCGAGCACCCTCGCTTCCGGGATTGTAATACACGTTCGTCAACATCTGTCGCGGGCGGCTGCCTACAAACTCAATGTCGATCTCCTGTCTCGGTGAGTTCCGATGAAGGAACAAACCTGTCACCACACCAGGCACGCGGGATGGCTTCAGCGCTGCCTCGAAACGTCCGTAGAAGAAACTCATTCGAGAAGACAACGCCCCGGAAGTGTAGGACCTAACACCACAATCTTCTTTCCGAAGATGAATCTGAGCAGGATTGCCATCGCCTGCGAAGAAGTTTGACGGCCTGAAGAGGGCAAGATTCCCGGGAAAAGTGTCGTCCCTAAGGCCCCACAAACTACTGTCGTACCCCCCAAAATCATCGAATATTTCGACTGAAGAAGAGTCCTCTTTAACTGGCGCTGAATTCGTGGCGTATGGCATTCCTCGCCATATCGCGAGCTTGGGGGCGACCCATGGCGATTCATCGCATTGCATCCGATGGATTCCTTCCATTTGGTTGACTGACACATCATCGGCAGAGGCGCTCAAGAGTCGGTATCCTCGATCCACAGAAGATGGGTAAGGGCTCGGTGGCGGGACACATCGAAGAAACTCACACACTGGCTTCCATATCCTGGGAACCTGAGAGGCAAAAATCAGCGTCCTGTTAGCCCACCCTTTCATATCACGATTCGAGTTGTGCTTCACGGTCTGGTTCTCGCGAGCCTGCGCACCACACAAGATGCGCGTTGGTGGCAGGGTACTGTTGGCATCGCCACACAGCCCCGCCTCGATCAGGATTAGACGCGCATCCGGATATAGGCGAGCCAACTGTCCGAGCGACCCCTCGAGGCTCGCGATATTGACATAGGCGTCGAAAATACGGCTCGGATCACATCGAAGGAGTCGCTGCATCTCCGCGATCGGAAGCCTGTCAACATCACTGCAACACCGGTATCCAAGCATGGACAGCGCGATCGCAAGTGACGACAAGCCAGAGCCGCTCGGCCCGAAGGCGAAGACGGGGCCGATGCTTGGCCGTGCAGCGAACAGCCCTGGTTTTTCGGTATTCAGAACGCCGACCCGAGATAGGACGGGAAGAATCGAGTAGCAGTTACTCGACTTCTCGTCGGGCCGCTGCTTGATCACGTCCTTGGTGGTTCCGTAGACGTTGAGCCGACCAAACTGGTGATTCATCCAAAGGTCTACTGGGCCACGGACCGGCAGAGAACCCAGGAGCTTGCGGGCTCCCTGACGTGAGAGCACATAGCCAGATAAGTACCACAGTCCCCTAAAGGGAATGAACAAGGAAGGAGAGACGCTAACCTTCTCAGCTCCGTGATTTACTTCACGGTATGAAACATAGAGAACGTCAAACAACGATGAACTGCGAGAAGCAGCCACTAGATCGGACCAGGCTTGGTCAACCACTCGAGCGAATCTGGGGTGAACCCATACGTCGTCTTCTAGCACCATTGCGTATTCGTGGTTACCGGATGCGATCCTTCGCCATACGCCAATATGCGAGCACGCAATGGCTACCTCCTGAGGGCTCATGTCGATGCGTTCGTCGAGATTGAGGCGGTCCGGCGAAGCAAGCGGATGAGGATCAACGAACAATTGATCACCGAGAGTATATATGCCTTCTACCAGCCCTTCTCGAGGATGGTCATGATGCTCACTAGCATCAACAGCCGACACGCGGGTGACTCGATGCGTAAGTGGGGACCCTGATGCGTCAAGGACTCGATCGAGCTCCTCGACCATCCGACTCCAGCGGTTAGGCTCACGGTCGAGGTTGATAACAAAAACGTGCTCAATCACGGCGCCATCGCCCGATCCAGTATCTCCAAAGGTTCGGCACTGCTGCCGTCGAAGGAAGCTGCGCGCCTGTAGGGCGCAACCGTATCCCTTCGCGAACGTGCTTCGAAAATGCCTCAGATTCATGGCGTTCCGGGACTAAGTGACTGATCCGATCGCCTCGAGCACCTCAGTTGTGTAATGACAGAGGGGATGCACATGGAGTACTCAGCCAACATTCACTAGTGCGATAACGTCACCATAGCGGATAGATGTTGGAATCCTCGCGCCGTGCTGGCTCATGCGGGCCAGCGACCCGTCGAACGAGTGCCTCGATCCGGGAGTTGCGGATTCGGCGCTTCGCCTCGGCAAGTCGCCTGGAGAGCGCTTGAGATTGGGTACCCATTGTTTGTGTGGGGCGTGGAGACACAACACGACGATCAAGGAGATCGGAGAGTTCATCCAAAACCGGACTTCCTTGACCGTGTTCAAGGAACCAATGATCCGGCGCCGAGCTGCGTAGCTCGATGCCCACGGCTCGCAGGAACTCTTGAGCCGTCAGCATACTCAACCAAAAATTGAACCGCAGGAGTTCCGTCGTGATGTAGTCGGCGAAAGCGGCGCGCAACCGAACGGTAGGGATGGTCCACGACCGCCGCTCAAGATCAATCTCAACAGCACGCTCACCCGCGAAATGCTCGACGGCTAAACTGTCGCCGAACGGTAGGAACACGGTGCGCGGACGGCGATGAGTCGCTGCACGTATGACTGTGCGCGTGAGGCGTGCCGCAGACTGTCCGTGCCACCCGTCTTCGCGAAAGACTATCGTAGCTGCACCGAATACTCGATGGTCGGATGGTTTGAGCGTCAGGAGACGATTGCCAAATTCTTTAGCCAGAGCGGTTGCGAAACGCTCGTGTGATTGAGGACCAGGGTGCCCTTCGACAGTGTCCACGTGAATTTGGCGTTGCTTAATTGCCAACCGGCTGATTCGTGATTGATCTAGTACCGTGTGGTAGTCACTCAATCCCGGATCTGACATGACCCGACCAGTCTCTAGTCTGTCGACGTCAATCCACACCATGATGTAAGGCACTCTCCGATTGATCATCGCGCTTTGAAACAACACCATATTGGTCAATAGGTTCTGGATACCTGCGCGCTGTGTGTACTGGCGAAAAAAGCGCGCGCCGGGCGAGTCTGGCGGCTCGGGAAACCGATTTCCGGGATGAATGTTCCAGTATCCGAGATTCTTGATTTCTTAGCCGTCGAGGTATTCGACCCGGCTGTTATGCGTGAAGGCAGCGATGGCTAGCGTCGGTGAAACCAAATGGCACTGCTTGATGAGCGTACGGGTTACGTAGTTATTCGAGGCGCCAACCTGCGAGAAATTTTGAACGTGGCTCTGTTCCACGGGTATGCCAAGCCCGACGGCAGCTAGACGCGTGAATACGACTGGCCATGTGCGGTCTGCCGGAACGCCCATCCCAAAGGCGTAGCTGCAACCGCACACGAACACGCGCAAAGCCGCGGCAGGGTCATACTCAATTCCGCGGAAGCCTAGCGAATTAAATTCGTATACCTGTTCCGGCTCCTGCACACCCCTTTGACCGCAGGGCGATCTGAAATAGCCAGTGCCCCGGTCGAATACAGCAACCGCATTCTGGGGATGCGCGCTAGCGCCCACGAAGGCGGCGAGATTTTTTATAATCGCCTCCAGTCCGAGCCCGGCGTAACGAACCCGGCCTTGATGAAGGTCACGCTATCCCACCAATTCCGCGCGTAGCTCCGGAAATATTCTGTCCGCCCCCCACGCCTGTGCAGCTGTGAACGCAAAGAGGCGTTGCTGATCGTCTGTCAGCTCTCCGGTCGGCTTGTATGCAAGGTCGTGATTCGCCTCTGACCAAGCGTGCTGAAAAGGCGGTGGGGCAGGCGGCAGCTGAGAGGAAGTACCTGAAGGGGTTTGCGCGCTCGTGGCCGGCTGGGCTGCGGGAGGCAAAGCACTGGCGGGAGAATCAATCGCCGCAAATGCGGTATCCGTTCGCGCCGCGGGCTCCGCGCTGTAACCCACAGCCAACACACTGAGGGCGAGTGCTAATCGAATCGGAGTCATGCAATTCCTGGTAGACGTGATCAATAGCCGTTGGTGTGCCGGATCCGAGGAGATGCGCAGCCAAGAAACATGCAAGCGCCTGGTTTTACCCCCGGTAGCGACCGTCTCCGTATCGGTCGGCCGGTCCGGCGATCAGCGACGGTTACGGTGACGGGCGCTCTAGAAGGCCGAGACGCCGTTGAACCTCTACGACTTCTCTCTAGACAGTTACGGTCGTAACTCAAAGGAGAACTTGCTTCGCCTTAGGTAGGCGCACCCAGATATCGATGAGCTGCGCACCAAGGAGCAGACTGAATTGGCAGTGCTTTACTCCGAACTTATGGCTCAGGCGGCTTTTCACGGTTCCACAAATCAGACGCCGATCGCGGAGAAATAAGAAAAAATCATATAGCAAATCGTCTAGCTGATTAGGCGTACCCAACCACCACAGTGCGGCCTAACCGCTTTCGATCTCGCTTGTCGGTTGCAAAATCCCTTGGTCGGGAAGGGTCTGATCAGGCACGCTGTGGGAAGGTTCGTTTAGGGTCTGCGTCAGGTGTTGCCCATAAGAATGATCAACGAGTTCTGGGTGGAAGATTGTTAGAATGGTTTGATAGAGGCTCATTATTTCGGTGGTGTAATCTGACCGGATGTTGTACGTACCCGCTGCGCGATACATTGCCTCGAACACGACGTGCGGCGGGATTCCACCCGCTTGTGGAAGAATCATTGCTATCCGCCACTTTTTAACTGCATCGCTTAGCCCTTCGTTGTACGCTGCGATGAGCAGATCCGCTCCTCGTGCGACGCTCTCACGATCCGTAAGGGGAGTCGCATTACGGACCTGCATGATTCCGGTGGTCTTGCTGACACCAAGCGGATACAACAGATACTGTTCGATGATTCGGTATACAAGAGGCCTGTTAAACGCCTCATAAATAAGAACGGCATAAATGAAGACCGACGTTCGGATATCAGGAGCCTTCTTCTCGATGATGTCGCCGAAAAGTTGCCGGTAACGCCGATAGGCGTTCGCAATGTAACGACGCTTCCTCCGCTCAGTTCCAGTGGATGACAGCCGTGTGGCATTAGCGATCTGATACAGAAATAGCAGCACAACAATCCAGAGTTCATTTCCTAAGGTTGAGGGATCTGGAAGGATATTACCTCGTACTTGCAGCACCTTTGCATCCAAGACGAAGGCAGCGCCTACGATTGCGAAAGCTAGGACAACTTGAGCCGGCCAGTTTAGGAGGCTTGCTCGCCCAACGACGATGTTGAACGTCCAGCGGAATAAGACGTAATAGGCTGCGACTAGCCAGATTCCTTTAACGAGCTCAGACAAACCGATCGCATGCCAAAATACTGCTACCAAAATAAGAAAGACGAGCGGGCTCAATACTCGGAAAACGATATTGAAAGCGGGCGCTTCGTCCGCACGTGCGAAAAGTGACAGCTGAAGGTAACCAGCTGAAATTGCGTGGCCCCCAAGCCAATTCACCGCGAAAAACAACAGGATGGCATGGAGGAGATGTACTACATGAAGCTCAAAGCTCATTGGCTCGCTACCAACATCAGCCGCCGGTGCACATCATCCCAGTGTCCGTTGGGTGCTCTAGGCCCATCGCACCGGAAGCGCATTAGCTCGACGCAGCCAGCGATGCGATCGGTGCGGTTGGTGCAGGCTCCGGGGCAGACAAATCTGGAACTTCGAAGATTAGGGGCACGGACCCACGGATGGCCTTACCGACTGCGACCGCTCTCCGGAAGCCGAGATTCGGTAGCGAACGGACAACGGGGCCAGGTAGGTAGTGACTGAGAAACTCGAGACTGGTCCCGTCGAAACATTGGAACGCGATGACGGTGTTGCACTGTGTAAGAACGGTCTTCGACACGCTAGCAGTCCGCTGAGCAATTACGATGAAGCCAACATCATACTTTCTCCCTTGAAGGGCGATTTGACTGATGTTGTTCACAAGCGACTGCGATGACTTGTCGGCGATGCCCACGAAGTTCCATTCAGGAATCACGGTATGCGCTTCCTCGAGCACGATACATACGCGACGGCCACCAAGCCCGCTTTCGCGCGCAATGTAGAACAGTGTCTGAAGGAACCTCTGCGTATACTCCAGCACTCCCTCCGTGTTCGAAAGGTCCGGCAGTTCGAACACTCGGACACGATCGCCGCCTTTAAGGAAATCGTCTAAGGCTGTCCTGAACCCATCCCGGAGCGAAGTTTTCAATTGCTGAATCTTGTGCTGGTCTTGCTTGGTTTTGAATTCTGCCATCTCTAAATCCAGCTGCTTGATCGCCTTTCGCAGGTTCGCCGCGGTAGCTTCGTCAATCATGAGCGGGAGCACCGTACCAGCGAGTTTGTTTTTCCATTCTCTCGTGAAGTCGACGACAATGATGCGCAGGTCATCCTCCTCCGAAAGTTGTCGCACCAATTGACGCGCGAACATGGATTTTCCTACCCCGGTGACGCCTAGAATTGCGGTGTGATGACTAACGGCGTCTCTTTTGTTCAATAGGACTGGTATTCGTGTTCCTGGGATGCATCCTAGGTCGATCTCATCCGTCAGCTTTGCCGGCGCTTCGATTTCTGTCAGCTTAGTAACTGGGGAGCGAGCGCTCGGCACCCATCCGTGACGGACGAACACTCCTCTCGTCGCATCCCACCGGCCAAGCTGAACCGCCTCGCCAACTACGAAATCCGCCTCATTCCGAGCGTCGAGCGACTCGGTATCGACTACGCCGTTGACAACTTGGAAGGCAACCGCACCCTCGGAAGTTGCAACCTCTACGAGATCGCCTTCTTGAATGGGCGTTCCACCGGTTTGCAGAAAGCGAAGCGTTCCGACATCACATCGATCGGCCACGAAGCCGACGAGAGTCCCGTAGAACTTGCTTCCATCCGATTCAACGCGACGGTAAACGGCGCCGGGCCGACTCGGGTCAAGATCTGGAAGAGTCTCCGCAGCCGCGTCGATAGTCTCATGACATACCGCGCGGACCCACTGCGCCTGGTCCAAAAACATTCTTTCGACGACGACCCCTCGTCGCGGTTTCGACGAGCCACCAGCCTCGTATCGGAACTCCAAGAGGTCGCCGAGGCGTGGCTTGGGCGTATCACTCCCTGCGTGCAGGCGAACAATGAAGGAATTGCCTCCTTCCACGGCGAGGATTTCGCCGGCCTCACGAGTCTTGAGTTTGACCACCGCAGGGAGCCATAACGACATTCGGTGTGGTTCAATCCAAAGCACTGCAATTCCGTAGGCCAGAAATGCTATGAACGGAATTGAACGTGGCTCTATGAAGAACACCAAGCTGAGAAAAAACAGGCAGAAGTACTGGATTTTCCCGGATCCCAGACGAGTGGTCACAGTCTTTAGGACGTTAGAAATGCGGTTATTCAACCGGCCGGGATCGTCAGGGGTCAGAAGTAGCAGCGCAGCCGTAGCGAGGACAACCAAGGCAACCTCGTAATACAAGAACGCCCAATACCATGTGCCCCAATCCGCCAAGGATCCTCTCGCTGGTATCAAGAGCGTGAGAACCGACACCCCCGCGGCAATTACGTCATTCGGTTTAGCAAAGAAATGCTCAAATAAAAGCGCCGTGAATGACAACAAGAAAAGTGCGGTCATTATCACGACAAGCCGCTCGTATGGAACCGGCGGTCGCGTCAGCGGGAATGCCAACAATAGGACCTGAACGAGCAGTAACAGGATCAGTACTACGACACGCTGTATCCGACTCATTCGATCGCTTCAAGCTTCACGGGTCCTCGATGTTAGCACGCTCGGCCATAACGCGAAACGTCCCTTTCATATCAGTGATCTGCCGGTTTCGTATCAATCGATCCCGCGTTCATTTCCGGTCCACAGCGGAGCTGATCTATCGGCAGAGTTACCGATTGCGTAGAATCTCCTACAGATGAGCTTCAGCTAAGCTTTACACACCCGTAAGTGGGTTGTCAAACCGGCCCGAAGCCGTTTACGTAAATCTTTGAGCCACTATAACTTACAGACCAGCGAAACGATTGATTTGTGGCCATTTTTATGCTACATTTAGAAATACCCTGAACGGAGGCGTTACCGTCCTCCGGCCCCGCCTCCGAAACCAGTAGCACAACCGCGATTTAATGACCGCCCCCAACAATAGAGAGCGCATCCTCCCGCGCCTGATCCACGAAGAAATCAAAGAGTCGTTCATCAACTATTCGATGAGCGTCATCGTCTCTCGCGCACTGCCCGACGTGCGCGATGGACTCAAGCCGGTACACCGCCGCGTCCTTTACGCGATGAACGAGCTGGGACTCGTCCCCGGCCGGCCATACAAGAAATCTGCGACCGTCGTCGGTGACGTGCTCGGCAAGTACCACCCGCACGGCGACAGCTCCGTCTACGACGCGCTCGTGCGCATGGTGCAGGACTTCTCGCTCCGCTACCCGCTCGTCGACGGACAGGGAAACTTCGGCTCCGTCGACGGCGACTCCGCCGCCGCCTACCGCTACACCGAAGCCCGGCTGACCCGCGTCTCGATGGAGATGCTCGCCGACATCGACAAGAACACCGTCGATTTCACCCCCAACTTCGACGACCGGCTCCTCGAGCCCAAAGTACTCCCCTCGGCCGTCCCGAACCTCCTCGTCAACGGATCTTCGGGCATCGCCGTCGGCATGGCCACCAACATCCCGCCGCACAACCTCAAGGAAGTCGTCGCCGCCATCACCGCCATGATCGACAACCCGGAGATGACGCCGAGCGAGATCAGAAAGCTGATCAAAGGCCCCGACTTCCCGACAGGCGGCTACATCTACGGCCGCGCCGGCATCAAGGACTACCAGGAAACCGGCCGCGGACGAATCGTCATGCGCGCCCGCGCCGTCATCGAAGAAAAGGAATCGTCCAGCAAGTCGCAGATCGTCGTCACCGAGCTGCCGTACCAGGTCAACAAGGCCAAGCTCATTGTCGACATGGTCGAGCTCGTAAAACAGGCGAAGCTCGAAGGAATCAGCGCCCTCCGCGACGAGTCGGACAAGGACGGAATGCGCGTCGTCATCGAGCTCAAGCGCGATGCGATTCCGCGCGTCGTCTTGAACCAGCTGTACAAGCACACCGTGATGCAGTCGACGTTCGGCGTCATCATGCTGGCGCTCGTCCCCGATCCGCATACCACCCAGCTGGTGCCGAAGGTGATGCCGCTCAAGCTGGTGCTCGAGCACTACATCGAGCACCGCCACCAGGTGGTCGTCCGCCGCACCCAGTTCGAGCTCGACAAGGCGCTGGAACGCGAGCACATCCTCGAGGGCCTCAAGATCGCCGTCGACAACATCGACGCGGTCATCAAGCTCATTCGCGCCGCCGCGGATACGCCGACCGCCAGCGCGCAGCTGCAGAAGCGCTTCAAGCTCAGCGAGCGTCAGGCCGAGGCGATCCTCAACATGCGACTGGCGAAGCTGACGGGCCTCGAAATTGAGAAGTTGCAAACCGAGCTCAATGAAGTGCAGGCGTTCATCAAGGACATGCGCGACATCCTTGGCAGCAAGCCGCGCCGGCTCAAAATCATCCGCGCCGAGCTCCAGGCAGTGGCCGACAAGTACGCCGACGAGCGCCGGTCGGAGATCACCAGCGACGAAGGCGAGTTCACGATCGAAGACCTGATCGCCGAAGAGGACATGGTCATCACCATCTCCCACTCCGGCTACATCAAGCGCACCTCGGTCTCGACCTACCGCAAGCAGCGCCGCGGCGGACGCGGCTTGAGCGGTCAGGGACTAAAGGACGAAGACTTCATCGAGCGCCTCTTCATCGGCTCGACGCACGACTACATCCTGTGCTTCACCGACGACGGCAGGTGCTTCTGGCTCAAAGTTCATGAAATCCCGCAGGCTGGCAGGGCTGCCAAGGGCAAGCCGATCGTCAACCTGATCAACGTCTCCGCCGAGACGCAGGTGAAGGCGATGGTACCCGTGCGCGAGTTTTCGGAGACGCAGTTCCTCCTCTTCTGCACCAAGAACGGCACCGTCAAGAAGAGCGCCCTCTCACAGTATTCGAACGTTCGCCAGACGGGCATCAAAGCGATCAAAATCGAGCCGGGCGACCACCTGATTGACGTTCAAGTGACGAGCGGGTCCAATGATATCGTGCTGGCGACGCGTCACGGCCTTTCCGTCCGCTTCCATGAGATGGATGTGCGCGAGATGGGGCGCGACACGACGGGCGTCAAAGGAGTTGAGCTCCGTGATGGCGATGCCGTGATCGGAATGGTGGTCATCAAGCGCGACGCCACGCTCCTTGTCGTCACTGAAAAGGGCCTCGGCAAGTGCTCCAACATCGAGGACTATCGCGTCCAGAAGCGGGGCGGAAAAGGCATCATCACGGTCAACAGAACCGAGAAAACGGGGGATGTCGTTGCCCTCATGGAAGTTCTACCGGCCGATGAGATCATGCTCATCACCAAACACGGGGTGATCATCAGGTCTTCGGTGTCCCAGGTGAGGGTCACCGGGCGTATCGCACAGGGGGTCAAACTCGTCAATCTCGATGAAGGAGACCTCGTGACTGCTGTCGCCAGGGTCGTGCCGGAGGAGGAGGGAGAAGGAGGGGAGAATGGCGACGCCGGCCTCCCTGGTCTGACGCCCGACGAGACCGAGGAAGTCGAGGCTCTGAGCGACGAATGACCATCCATACACCTGAGGCACCAATCGCCGCTTTTGAGTCAGAGGACGTCGAGAAGCTCCGCGCTGCCCTGCGTAAAGCAGAGGCCGAAAACCAGCGCCTACTCGACGAAGCCGCTGCCCGTGGGGCACTGGTCGACATCCTCCACGAGGTCATGGGCTCCTTGTCGATGGGTGAGCTGTTCCACATGCTCGCCCGCCGCCTCGCCCGCGCACTCAATCTCAGCCACTCGTCGGTGATCTTCGCGCAGAGCGGCGACCGCGTCGGTACGGTCGCTTCAGCGCACGAAGATCCACAGCTCGAGAACCTGCAGGTCGAGCTCGACCGCTACCCGGAGATCGAGGCCGCGCTGAGCAGCGAGAAGCCGATTCTGATTCCCGACATCTGGCAGTCAGGCCGCTACAAGACGCTGCGTGAAGCATGGCAGCGCGACGGCAGCGTGATTTCGGTCCGCTCGATCATCGCGCTTCCGTTCCGCCTGGATCACGACCGCACCGGCGTGTTCCTGCTGCGCCGCACCGGGGACAAGCCGCCTCTCAACGAGGGCGATGCGGAGTTCGCCGAGACCGTGATCAAGAGCGCGATGAAGGCGATGCAGCGCGCGCACCAGGTGGAAGTCACCAAGGCGGACAACGAGCGGCTCGAAGTTCTGTCGCGCACCGATCCGCTCACGCAGCTCCTGAACCGCCGCGCCCTGCAACACCAGCTGGCGACGGAAATCGAGCGCGTGCGCCGCTACAACGCACCGTTGAGTGTGTTGATGCTCGACGTCGACGGATTCAAGGGCGTGAACGACACGTGGGGCCACCTTCCCGGCGACCAGGTTCTAATCGAGCTCGCCGTCGTGCTCGGCCGCGCCGCTCGCAGTGTGGACACCGTCGCCCGCTACGGTGGCGACGAGTTCGTGATCGCGGTGCCTGAGACGGGTGAGGCGGGGGCGATCGCGTTCGCCGAGAGATTGCGGGACAAGATCGAATCGCACCCGTTCGACATCGGGAAGGAGAACCCGATCCACCTCACGGTGAGCATCGGGGTTGCTGGATTCCCGGAGCCGAAAGTCGAGTCGGCGGAAGATTTGCTCGAGTGCGCGGACAGGGCGCTCTACCGCGCCAAAGCCGGTGGCCGGAACCTGGTGTCGGCGTAGGCTTAAGGACAGCTGCAACTTACGACTACCGGCCTGGGGCCGTCGGCGTTCCGGCTGATGGCTCCGGGCTTTTTTCGTATCGTGATCTGCTGTAGCCCGCAGCCCACCGCCGGCCCGCCCACCGCCCCCGGCCGGTAGTCATAAGTAAAACTGATTGAACCCGTTTCCCTGCGACTATCGAGATAGTACTCTTTAGATCGGATGAAACACCTTCCCGTCCTACTGATCCTGCTCGCCTGCGTAGCCGATACCAACACGCAGACCGGAGCAGAGACCACCAGCTCTGCCCCGATCGTCACCGTCACCCCGGTCAACGACGGCACTCACGGGATGAGAAACCGGATTTACTGGTTGTTCTCCCCCGACAAAAAGGCGGTGCTGGTCGTCTCTGATCCGATCAGCAGTGAAGGCGATGCATTGCCCAACGGATTCTTTTTCGGCAGCGAGGCGCAGGGGTTCCAGGTGCAGGTGGACAGCGTGTGGGATGTAGCGGTCTCGCCGGACTGGAAGACAATCGGATTCGGGCGCGCGTACACCGTGCTGCACGGAGAGGAGCCCGTAAAAAACGATCTGGTGGCCGTGTCGCGGCGCACATTGATAGATACGGCGACGATCCGGACGTCGATGTTTCCGACGAGCGGGATGGTGACGCACTTCTCCATCGCGCAGCCCGGCGTGATTCGCATACCCGCCGATCCGCGACAGGCAGCGGCCGCCGACAGTGCGATGCCGCGGCTGTTTCCGATCGCGCGCGGCTGGCGCGTGCGCTGGACCGCCGACGGCAACACCCTCGCCCTCGGCAACAATCCCGCTGGCCTGGGCGACGACGAGCCGAGCAAGACGTGGGCGGCGCTGGATCCGGGGACGGGATCGCTGCACGGGTCGCTTCCCGTGAACACCAAGCTTTCGGAGCCCGCGTTCACGAAGGGACCAGAGTTCGAGCTCTCCTCACCGGTAGACATGAGCTCGCGTCCCGCCATCAAGTTCGAGCGCGGCGGAAAGACTTACTCGATCGAGAGCCAGCGCGGAGTGATCACGCTCTTGGAGACGAGTGGCGGCACCACACCGACGCCGTCGCCCAGAGTGATCGGCGCGGGAGCAGCGCTCGCCGCGACGGCGGGCGGGCGGTACGTGATTGCGCTAGCGCCGCGCACCAGAGCGGCGCAAGGCGAGATGTCAGTGGAGCCGGTGGTCTACACTGTTACCTGGTGATCCTCTGCTGCGGAAGCACAACTGAACGAGAGGTCAGGCAACAGCGACTAAGCTGATGGCTAGAGCTGACGACCCCATGCACGCCAAGCACGCCGCGCACACCGAACCCGACGAGCACGGGCATCACACGCCGCACGACAAACACGCGCGTCACGCGGCCCACGATAAGCACGTGAGTCACGCGGCACACGACAAACACGCCGGACACAGTGTCGCCATGTTCCGCGACAAGTTCTGGGTGAGTCTGCTGCTCACCATCCCGACGCTGATCTGGGGACACATGCTCCAGAACGCGCTGGGGTATTCGCCTCCCGCCTTTCCGGGCTCGCACTGGATTCCCGCGGCCTTCGGCACCGCGGTGTTCTTTTACGGAGGGACACCCTTCCTTCAGGGAGCGGTGCGGGAGATAAGGGATCGCCTGCCGGGGATGATGACTCTCATCGGGCTCGCGATTTCGGTCGCGTTTGTCTACAGCGCGGCGGTCGCGCTCGGATATCCGGGAATGCCGCTCTGGGAAGAGCTGGCCACCCTGGTGACGATCATGCTGCTCGGCCACTGGATCGAGATGCGCTCGATCTCGCAGGCGCAGGGAGCGTTGAAAGAGATCGCGAAGCTACTTCCCGCGACAGCCGTTCGTGTCAACGAGGCAGGTTCGGAGGAAGAGGTTCCAGTCGCGGATTTAGCCGTCGGGGACATGCTCCTCATTCGTCCGGGCGAACGTGTTCCCGCGGACGGCACCGTGGTAGAAGGTTCGAGCAGCGTAAACGAGGCGCTGATCACCGGAGAATCGCGGCCTGTGGAGAAAAAAGCCAGCGCGAAGGTGATCGCCGGCGCCGTGAACGGCTCAGGCTCGCTCCGCATCAAGGTTACCGGCACCGGCGAAACGACAGCGGTTGCAGGGATAATGCGCCTGGTGGAGCAGGCGCAGCGGTCGCGCTCGAAAGCTCAGGCTCTCGCCGACCGTGCCGCCCGCCTTCTCACCATCATCGCGCTGGTCTCGGGAGTAGGGACCCTCGCCGTCTGGCTGTTGCTCCGGTCGGGCGACACAACTTTCGCGATCGAGCGGATGGTCACGGTGCTGGTCGTCGCCTGTCCACACGCTCTCGGACTCGCAATTCCGCTCGTGATAGCGATCTCGACCACGCTCGGCGCCCAGAGCGGATTGCTCGTTCGCGACCGCCGCGGGCTCGAGGAAGCGCGCAATCTGACGACGGTGGTGTTCGACAAGACCGGCACTCTCACTCGCGGCGAGTTCGGCGTGGTCAACGTCGTCACCGCCGACTCCATCAAGCCCGACGATGCGCTGCGCATCGCCGCGGCACTCGAATCCGACTCCGAGCACTCGATAGCGCAGGGGATCGTGCGAAGCGCCAGAGAAAAAGGCATCTCGTTCCCGAAAGCGGAGGGCTTCGCGGCGATTCCCGGCAAGGGAGCCCGCGCTCACGTCGACCAGCGCGAATTCTTCATCGGGGGTCCGGCGTTGCTCAGTATGAAGAATGTGGAGCTTCCGGCATCCTTGGTCGCCGTCAAAGAGCAGGCCGACAAGAACGGACAAGCCGCGATTTTCCTGTTCGAGGGCGACAAGCCGATCGCTTGCTTCATAATCGCCGACGCGGTGCGCGAAGAATCGAAAGCCGCTATCGGATTGCTTCACGAGGCAGGCATTGAAGTGGTGATGATGACGGGCGACGCCACCTCTGTCGCGCGCGGCGTCGCCCAAGACCTCGGCATTGACGTGGTATTTGCCGAGGTGCTTCCGGAGCAGAAAGCTGGCAAGATCGTCGAGCTGCAGCAGGCGGGAAAACGGGTGGCGATGGTCGGGGATGGAGTGAACGATGCTCCTGCTCTCGTCCAGGCCAACGTGGGAATCGCGATTGGGGCGGGGACGGATGTCGCGGTCGAGGCGGGCGACATAGTGCTTGTGCGCAGCGATCCGCGCGACGTTCCGCGCATCATCCAGCTCAGTCGCGCCAGCTATCGCAAGATGATCCAGAACCTGTGGTGGGCTGCCGGTTATAACATCGTCGCCATCCCCCTGGGCGCCGGCGTCCTCGCCTATCAGGGCTTCGTGCTGTCACCCGCGATCGCGGCGGTTCTCATGTCGGCCAGCACCGTGATCGTCGCCGCTAATGCGCAGTTGTTGAGGAGAGTGCGTCTCGGCTGATTACGCCGGCAGCGCGACCGTATCGCGCGGAGACGAAGCCGGAGAAGCTCCCACATTCAACTGATATTCACGCCAGAGCGAATAGATCGCCGGCAGCACGATCAGCGTCAACGCGGCGCTGGTGATCAGTCCGCCAACCATCGGAGCAGCGATACGCTTGAGCACATCCGAGCCCGTCTGCTGGCTCCAGAGTATCGGCAGAAGCGACAAAGTAACGGCGGCGACAGTCATCATCTTGGGTCTGAGTCGCTCTACCGCTCCAAACTCGATCGCATCCCGCAAATCCTGGAGAGTCGGCTTTACGCCTTCGGTGCGCCGCTCATCCGTGCGCGCTTTCCACGCATGATCGAGATAGAGCAGCATGATCACACCGGTCTGCGCCGCCACGCCCGCCAACGCGATGAATCCGATTGCCACCGCCACACTTATGTTGTAACCCAATATCCACATCAGCCAGACGCCGCCGGCCAACGCGAATGGAAGAGAGAGCATCACGATCAGGCTCTCGCTTACGCTCCTGAAGTTGAAGTAGAGCAGGCCGAAGATTACGAGCAGAGTGAGCGGGATCACGACGCGAAGCCGCCGCCCAGCCCGCTGCATGGATTCATATTGGCCGGACCATTCGAGGCGGTAGCCCGGCGGCAGCAAGAGCTCCTTATCCAGGAGTCGTTTGCCATCATCCACGTAGCTGCCGACATCACGGTCTCTCACGTCGACGTAAACGATGTTGTTCAGATACCCATTCTCGGATTTGACGAGTGTTGAGCCCTGCACGACATCGATCCTGGCGAGCGCGCCGAGCTCGACCTGTGCGCCTGAGGGAGTCGCCACCAGAACCCGCGCGATCTGGCTCGCGTCTGCCCGCAGCTCGCGGGGATAGCGAACCAGAATGCCATAGCGCTCGCGACCCTCGATCACTTCCCCCACCTCCATTCCGCCGACGGCGGTACTCAGCGCCATCTGCACCGCATCGCCGCTCAAGCCATAGCGAGCCGCGGCAGCGCGGTCGATGGTCACATCGAGATAACGGCCGCCGACGGCTCGCTCGGAGAAAACGGTATTCGTTCCCTTCACCGCGGGCAGTATTCCCTCGATCTGCTTGCCGATGCGGTCGAGAGTCGCGAGGTCCGGTCCGAAGATCTTGATTCCCACCGGCGTCTTGATTCCGGTGGCGAGCATGTCGAGACGGTTCCTGATCGGCATGCTCCACATGTTGGCGACACCCGGCGTTCTCACGGTGGCGTCCGCTTCCGAAACGATCGAGTCGTAGCTAACCCCCGGACGCCAGTCTTTCCTCGCCTTCAGAATCGCGATCGTTTCGATCATCGACATCGGTGCCATGTCGGTGGCGGTCTCCGCACGTCCAATCTTGCCAAGGACCATCTGCACTTCCGGAATCTTCGCGAGTGCGGCATCCCTCTGCTGCAATATCAGTTTCGCTTCTCCCGCTCCGACGCCGGGAAAGAGGGAAGGCATGTCCATGATGCTCCCCTCGTTGAGCGGCGGCATGAACTCACTGCCCAGGCGCGACCAGGGTAGCAGGGTCAGAACCAGGACGGCCGCAGCTATCCCGATCGTCTCCCACCGACGTCGCAGTACGAGCTCGATCACAGGGCGATAGATGCGGATGAGAAATCTGTTCACGGGATTTGCTGACTCGGGTTTCACATCCCCGCGAATGAAGTAACCCATCGCCACCGGGACGAGCGTGATGGAGAGGAGCGCCGCCGACGCCATGGCGAGCGTCTTGGTCCAGGCGAGAGGCTTGAAGAGTCGCCCTTCCTGATCCTGGAGTGCGAAAACGGGTAGAAAGCTAGCCGTGATGATGAGAAGCGAGATGAAGAGCGATCCTCCGACTTCCTGCGTCGATTCCAGCACTAGCTGCCATCTGCCTTTTGGCGCAGCAGCCGACGCGTTCCGCTCCATGTGCTTGTGGAGATTCTCGACCATCACGATTGCTGCATCGATCATCGCGCCGATCGCGACGGCGAAGCCGCCGAGACTCATGATGTTCGCGCTGATGCCCAGGACGCGCATGGCGAGAAAGGCCATGAGAATGCCCAGCGGCAAAGTGACTATCGCCACCAGTGCGCTCCGCGCGTGAAAGAGAAATAGAATCGTTATCAGCGCCACGATCACGGATTCCTCGATCAGCTTCTCGCGCAACGTGCTGATGGCCGCTTTTATCAGAGTCGACCGGTCGTAGCCATTCACGAAGCGCACGCCCTTCGGCAGCGAGGGCTCTATCTCGATCATCTTTGCCTTGACGCCCTCGATCACGGCCAGGGGGTTCGACCCGAATCTCATTACCACCCAACCCGTCACGATCTCACCATTGCCATTCAACTCGGCGATCCCGCGCCTCAGGGCGGGTCCGATCTGGACGTTCCCCACATCGCCAACCGTGACGGGAGTCCCGTCAGCGCCAGCGCCGAGGGAAACAGCCCGCATGTCGGCCACGCTCGTGAATCGGCCGCGGCCGCTCACCACATATTCGGCTCCCCCCAACTCGAGTACGCGCGCGCCTACGTCCTGATTCGATGCGCGTACTGCCTCGGAGACTTTCTCGAGCGGGATGCCGAAGGCCAGCAGTTTAGCTGGATCCACCTCGACCTGATACTCCTTCTCGAAGCCACCAAGAGACGCGATCTCGGCGACGCCAGGGACGGCGGTAAGCGCCGGACGAACCACGAAGTCCTGGAGCCCTCGAAGCTGCGCGAGGTTCAACGTTCCTGTAGTGTCCGCCAGGATGTACTGCATCACCCAGCCGACGCCTGTTGCGTCGGGACCCAGCATTGGTTGCGCGCCTGATGGAAGCTTGTACCGAACGCCGCCGAGATACTCGAGCACGCGTGAACGCGCCCAGTAGAGGTCCGTTCCGTCTTCGAATACGACATAGACCGCCGACAACCCGAATTGGCTCATGCCCCGCACGAACTTCATGCGCGGGACCTTGAGGAGCTCCGTCGTGAGGGGATAAGTGACCTGGTCCTCGATGAGCTGGGGCGACTGGCCTGGCCACTCCGTCATCACGATGACCTGTGCATCGGATAAGTCGGGGATCGCGTCGACTGGAGTCCGGAAGAGCGCCCACGTTCCAGCTACCGAGAGCGCAAGGGTAGCTACCAGCACGGTGATTCGGTTCGCGACTGACCAGCGGATTATTCGCTCGATCATGGTCGTTACCTCTTCGGAGGCATCGACATTCCCGGCATGCCGCGCATGTCGGCTCCCTTGTCGCCCATGGCTTTGGCGTCGGTGCCGCCCCGATCGTTCGCGACTGGCCCCATGCCTGCCATTCCCTTCATCAACTCGCCGAGATTGGATTCTGAGTCGATGAGGAACTGCGCCGAAGTGACCACACGTTGTCCAGCATCAACTCCGCTCAGTACCTCGATGTAGTCGCTTCCCGAACGGCCCAGCGTGACTGTGTGAGGCATGAGCTGGCCGCCGCCCATGTCCACGAATACGAGCGCGCGCTCACCGGTCTGCACGACGGCGGACCGCGGAACGGCGAGCGCGGATTGCGCTGTCGTATTGAAGCGCACCGTGGCGTACATGCCCGGCTTGAGCAGCCCGCTTCCATTGGGCACCGTTATACGAGCGCGAACGGTTCGTGATTGATCCGCCAGCACCGGGTGTACAAAGGTGACCCGGCCGGCAAAGAGGCGGCCCGGGTAGCTCCCGAACTCGAGCGTGGCCGGAGTTCCGACCGTGACGGCTCCCGCGTCTGCCTCGCGAAGCTGCGCGTCGACCCATATGTCGGTCAGGTCGGCAATCGTGTAGAGCTCCTCACCTGCCTGGATCGCTTGGCCTTCGACGACCTTTTTTTCCAGCACCGTCCCCGACGCTGGAGCAAAAAGAGTAACCGTACGTATCGGGCGGCCGCTGGCGAGTACCGAGTTGATCTGGCCTTCGGAGACATCCCATAAGCGGAGGCGCTGCTTTGCCGCGGCGACCAGATCGATCGTGTTGCCCGGCACACCCGGTACCGAGCCGCCGGCGACCATCGTGGACAGGCGATTGGCAAGTATCAGCTCCTGCTGCGCAGCGAGAAGGTCGGGCGAAAAAATGGCGGCAAGTGGTTGTCCACGACGCACAGCTTGACCGACGAAATTGACGTGGAGCTGTTCAACGTACCCGCTGAACTTGGGAGTCACTTTCACGACCCGCGTTTCGTTGACGAGCGCGGTACCGACAGTGCGGATCTCATTGGAGATCCGACGCATCTCCACCGTAGCGAACGTCACGCCGAATTGTTTCACTTCGACAGGGGTCAACGTGACCGTCCCGTCGGAGCTCATATCCATTCCCTCCATGCTGGTGGCGGGCGTGGGATCTGCGCTGCGTCGCTCCGATGATTTCTTGTCGGCCTCGCGTGACGAGCCGTAGTTCAATACGAGCAGCGTCACGACTGATAACAGTCCGATTGCGGCTACGCCGACGACCAGTGGTCGCCGGTACCACGGTCGAAGCATCATCGCAGCACCTCCCCACCCACTATCTGTTCGAGGTCGGCGAGAGTCCTGGCGAAATCAGTCAGGGCTCGATAATACGCGGTCTCGTACGCGAACAGCGTCGACTGGTTGTCCAGCACGGCAAGAAGGTCTGCCTTGCCTGACTGGTAGCTCGCCAGCGACGACGTCACGGCCGCCTGGCCCTGCGGCAGAATCGCTTTAGTGTACAGCGCGAGCTGAGTCCGGTTTCGCTCGAGATCGCTCACCATTCGCGCGACTTCCGAGCGGACCTTGTTGGCCGTCGCTCTCAAATCGGACTGCATAGCCGCGAGCTCGGACCGGGCCTCGGCCAGCTCCTGATCCTGTCGTGACCGCTTGTGAACAGGGAGAGGAATGGAGACCACGGCCGAGATCATATCAGGGCGCTGATCCCTTTGACCGTATTGCAGGGAGAAGTCGATGTCAGGCCTCGACGCTTTTCGGGCGAGCTCGACACGCGCTGACTGTGCGGCGATCATCGCCTCTCGCTCCTTGATAGCGTAGTTTCCGCGCACAGCCGCATCTTGCAGCGCTTCGAGCGAAGGGAATGGCGAGTTCGCCGTCCGGGATCCGAGAGTCTGTGTGACGAAGCGAATCGTTGTCGGATCGCGATCGATGGCGGCCTCGGTTATCCGATCTGGGATCTTCGCGTCAATCGGTGTCGCGCTCGTTCTATCGAGGAGCGCATTGAGCTCGGCCACCGCAGCACGCCGCTGCTCGAACAGAGCACTCGCGATCTCACCCAGACGAGCTGCCTCCACCCGAGCCTTAAGAACGTCTTGCTGGCCGCTTGCCCCAGATGCGTACTGCACCTCAGCCACCCGGACGATATCCCCAAGCACCGCTTGACTCCGATTGACGATCCCGAGTGCCTGGTCGATGTACGCAAGCTCGAAGTAGCTCCTTTTTACGTCCCGGATGATCTCGAGCACGGACATCTCCACGACAGCCAGAGCTGCGTCCACTTCTCGCTCGGCGATCCGGCGGCGAAGACTGGGCTTTCCGGGGAAGGGAATGGTCTGCTCCACGCCTATCATCTTCATGGTCATGGCGTCGCCGGGAACTGAAGGCTCGGCTAGGTGAGAGGGAGCGCTCTTCATGCTGCCAAGCGGAAGATTCTCTATCCCGGCCATGAGCATTGGGTCAGGCCAGGCAGCGGCGGGTCCGACTCGGGCTCTGGCCGCGGCCACACGACTCCGCGCCGCGGATATCGACGGGTTTGCTGACGTCGCGAGTCGCAGCAGTTCAGCAAGCTCACCGGTCTCACCAGCGTAATTAGGTGTTTCTCGCGCGGAACCTGGCGGTTTCGAGATCGGCGTCTGCGCGACTATGGGCCGCGCAACCAGGACGAGGCTCATGATGATTAGTGCGTAGCAGGCGCGCGTACCAAGCAGGCAACGCCGGATGTTTTTCGGAAGCATATCGGTTACGAATGAAGGCCACCACGGTGCTCACGCCGGTTAGGCGAGTGCACGCGTGTGTTTCCCCGCATCCGGAATGGATGCGTCGGAACTACGACAACAGCGTTGTGTGGTGGACTACGCCCGAGGAGGCGGGAGCTCGGGAGGTATCGTTTGCGACGGAGGCTGCAGAATGGATGTTGAAGCTACGTGAAACACCTCGGAGGAGATGTCCGGAAGGCTCACCTGTTGCGTTACGGTTGCCGCAGGCGCGCAGGGTGCCATCGACTGACAGCCGGAGGGTGCCCACGGAAAATCGCATGAAGCAGGCGATGTGCCGGGTGCGTCGTCGGGTGAAGAGCCTGTGTCATTGGTAGTCTGCTCCATGGGCATGTTGCCCATGTCCATGCCGGCCATATCGACCATATGCGTATTACTGTCCGTGCTTGCACAAACGAACCCGCTCGTGACCAGAAAAGTGGCAACGAGGGAGAGCGTCGAAATCAGGCCGGTCAGGCGGTACAAGGATCGCACGGCAGGTACTATATAGACAGATCGATCAATTTCCTAGTAACGCTCAACAGCTATTTCCCGATCTTCCGCAGCTCCACCATCAGGCAGTGGTCCTGCACGACGTCGATCCCCGCGCGCGCCAGCTTCTCCGCCGCGTCGTCGTTCCTGATTCCCAGCTGGAACCAGACCGACTTCGGCCGCTTGGCGATGATGTCGTCGACGTGCGGTGGAATGTCCGACGGCCGGCGGAAGACGTTCACCATGTCAACTTCACCCGGAACGTCGGCGACGGCGCGGTAGACTTTCTGGCCGAGCATCTCGTTCAAATCCTTGTGATACACTGGGACGGGAACGATCTCGTACCCCGCCTGCTGCGCGTACTCCGGAACGAAGTACGCGGGCTGCTCCTGCTTCGCCTTGATGCCGAGCACGGCAATGCGGTGAGTGTTCTCGAGAAGCGTCTGGATCTGCGCCGGCGTCTCCACCAAATGCGCGCGCCAGCCGTTGTCAGTCCTGTCTGCCATTCTCGCTCTCGATTGGTGCGGGGTAACGTCACGCATATGGACTGGGTAAATTGCAAGAGAGAGTCCATTCACCGAAAACAAACTGCAAAAGAACAAGAGGTCAGGGGCTAGCCTCAAGGCTACAGCCTTTCAGCCTCACCCCTGACCTCATGTTCAGTTGCAGTAAGAAACTCAACACCGAGCGCGAATCGTAAATGCGAATGTTGGTATTGGGCGCCGGGCTGCAGGGGTCCGCGTGCGCCTTTGACCTGCTGCAGAATCCCGACGTAACCGAAGTCCGCCTCGCCGATCTGCACACGCAGCACCTGGCGGAATTTCTGCATCCGTACTCCGGCAGCCGGCTGATCTTCACGCCGCTCGACGTGCACAACACGGAAGGTGTACTGGCGCTGATGCGGGAATCCGACGCGGCCATGAGCGCGATTCCCTATTACCTCAATTTCGAGCTGGCGCAGCTGGCCGTCGAAGCGGGCGTCCATTTCTCCGACCTCGGCGGAAACACCGAGATCGTGTTCAAGCAGAAGACTCTGGACGCCGAAGCCAAGAAGAAGGGAATCACGATCATCCCCGATTGTGGGCTCGCGCCGGGAATGGTGAACATTCTCGCCGAAAACGCGATTCGTCAGCTCGACAAGGTGAACACCGTCCGGATCTTCGTCGGCGGGCTGCCGCAGCGTCCGGAGCCGCCGCTCAACTACCATGTGGTCTATTCGCTCGAGGGCGTGCTCGACTATTACACGACGCTGTCATGGGTGTTGCGCGACGGCAAGCGCACGCAGGTGAAGGCGCTGTCGGAGCTCGAGGCGGTGAACTTCGACGGCTCCGTCGGGCAGCTCGAGGGATTCCACACTGCCGGCGGGCTGTCGACGATGGCGTTCCGATACGAGGGCAAGATTCCGACGATGGAGTACAAGACGCTTCGCTATCCGGGTCACGCGCGGATCATGGAGGCGATACGGGAGTTGGGCCTGCTGGAGCTCAAGCCGGTCGATGTGAAGGGAATGAAGGTGGTGCCGCGCGATTTGGTCGTCGCGGCGATCGGCCCGCGGCTCACCAAGCCCGATGCGAAGGATCTCGTCGCGCTGCGAGTGTTCGCCGAGGGCACGAAGGATGGCAAGCCGAAGCGAGTCGGCTGGGAGATGGTCGATTTCTACGACGAGAATTACGACATCAGCGCAATGGAGCGCTCGACGGGCTATTCGCTTTCCATCACCGGCCAGATGCAGGCGCGGGGCGAGATCGGCAAAGCCGGCGTGTTCACGCCCGATGAAGCCGTCCCCGCGGAGAAGTACATCAGCGAGCTGGCGAAGCGCGGGGTTGAGATAAAGCCGCTGCGTTAATGTTGTGACACCTCTCTCCGCTCCAACCGCGCACTTCCAGTCCTTCAGCGTCGGGAGAGAGGAGAGCCAAGAGAGCGGGTGGAACGTCTCGCTCTCGAATCCCAGCCGGGTTCTAGTCGCACAGAATCTCGACGAGGTGATTCCGCTGTTGCGCGAAGCGGAGGCCGCATCGAAACGCGGATCCTGGGTTGCGCTTGCTCTTAGCTACGATGCGGCGCCGGCGTTCGATCGCGCCTTCGACGTCCATCGCGATCCTGGGTTCCCGCTGTTGTGGTGCGGAATCTTCGCTGCCGGTGCACCGAGCACCAAGCCGGCTGATGCGGGCGAATTTGCGGTCTCCCCATTCGAGCCCGCGCTTGGGGCGAGCGAGTATTTGCGCGCAATCGCCGCGATCAAGGACTACATCGCCGCTGGCGACACCTATCAGGTGAATTACACCTACCCGCTGCGCGGTAGTGTGAGCGGCGACCTGTTTACCTGCTTCGATACCGTGGCAAGGTCACAGGGCGCGGCGTACTCAGCGTACCTCGACATCGGAACGCACCGGATTCTCTCGTTCTCGCCGGAGCTCTTCTTCCGCCGCGATGGACGCACACTCACCACGAAGCCGATGAAGGGAACCGCTCGGCGCGGACGCTGGACCGCGGAGGACGACGTCCGCGCGGCGCACCTCGCGTCGTCAGAAAAGGATCGCGCCGAGAACGTGATGATCGTGGATCTGCTGCGCAACGATCTGGGGAAGGTCGCAGAAGTCGGATCGGTGGAGGTGACGGAGCTTTTCGCCGTCGAGCGATTCAACCGGGTGCTGCAGATGACTTCGACCATAAGAGCAACTCAAAGACCAGACGCCGATCTGGTGAGCATTCTGAGCGCGCTCTTTCCCTGCGGATCCGTCACCGGCGCGCCGAAAATCCGGAGCATGGAGATAATTCGGGAGCTCGAGCCCCATGCGCGCGGGATCTACACGGGCGCCATCGGGTTGCTATCTCCCAACGGCGAAATGGTTTTCAACGTCGCGATACGCACGCTCGCCGTGGAGGCGAACACGGGCCGCGCGACACTCGGCGTCGGGGGCGGGATCACGTGGGAGTCCACGGTCGAAGGCGAGTACGAGGAGTCGCTGCTCAAAGCCTCGTTTCTCACCGAGCGCTGGCCGGAGTTCTCGCTGCTCGAGACTCTGGCGCTGATCGAGGGTGAGTACAAGCTGCTCGAGCGGCACATGACCCGACTAGGAGATTCGGCGCGGTACTTCGGATTTCAGTTGCGCGAGGCGGACGTTCGCGAATCGCTCGACAGCGCGCGGAAGGGGCACCTTGCCGGAGAATGGCGAGTGCGGCTGCTCGTCGATCGTTTGGGTATTCCGCGGGTCGAGGTCAAACCGCTCGGCGAGAAACGCGACAGTCCGCTATCGGTCAAACTCGCTCGCCAGCCCATCGATGAGACCGATCCCCTGTTGTTTCACAAGATCAGTGCGCGGGATTGGTACGATGCCGCACTGGCGGATTGTCAGCCTTGCGATGACGTGATTTTCTGGAACTCACGCGGCGAGGTCACCGAGTCGACGATCGCGAACGTGGTGCTGTTGTCGGACGGAAAACACTGGACGCCACCGCGAGAGGCGGGGCTTTTGACCGGCACGTTTCGGGAGGAGCTGCTCGAAAAGGGGGAGTTGGGCGAACGGACGATCACCGTCGAGGAGTTGGAGCGAGCGGGATCGTTTTTTCTTGTTAATTCGGTGCGAGGGTGGATGGCCGCGCGGCTCAAATAAAATACACGGACAACTGACCTCTTGTTCAGTTGCAGTTACAACTCTGCCAGCAGATAGATCGCGCTCAGCGCCAACAAAAAATAAGGCACGAGGATGGCAGCCCCCGCGTAATCCTTGGCGACCCGCTGACCAAAAAACAGCGCGATCAACGCAATACCCGCCGTCACCGCGCCGTAAAACGCCACCACCGGATTGTTAGTGAACACGACCACAAGACACCCGAGCGCGCTCAGCGCGCCGGCGGTGAGCTCGAGGATCGTGATGACGGTGAGCGTCGGCTTGACGGTGCCGGCGAGCGGGCTCTTGGCGAAGTGCTTCGTGAGATAGTCGAGGTTGCCGCGACGGTCGACGATCTTGTCGATGCTGGACTGGAGGAAAAGCACGGCGAGAAACGCCGAGACCAGGGCCTGGAGGATGTAGATCGCGCCGGCGGGGGAGTGCAGGTCTAGCATGCAGCTATTGTAGCACGTATTTAGTGCAGGTGTCCAATCGCAGTCTGATTTGTAGCTGGGAGGCTCGGATGGAGAACGACGACGATCAGATAGGGTACATGCTGTCCCGCCGGGAAGCGCTCGGCGTCATCGGCGCGACGGGTGTGATGCTGTTCACGGGCTGCCGCCCGAGCAGCCGCTCGATGACCGATACGGCAATGGCGGTCGCGGGTATCGGGACGGGAACCGGCACCTGCATCGCCCGGCCGGCGACAATCGAAGGACCGTACTTCGTCGACGAAAGGCTGAACCGCTCTGACATTCGCTCGGATCCTTCCAACGGCGAGACGAAACCGGGCGTCCCGCTTCAGGTCACTTTCAACGTCTCCCGCCTCGCCTCGAATGCATGCGCTCCAGTCGCAGGGCTCATGGTCGACCTCTGGCAGTGCGACCACCTCGGCGTGTACTCCGACGTGACGGATCGGGACTTCAATACGAAGGGCAAGCGCTTTCTGAGAGGGTACCAGACGACGGATGCGAATGGAGTGGTGCGTTTCACCACCATCTATCCGGGATGGTACTCCGGTCGGCCCGCGCATCTGCACTTCAAGATCAGAACGGCATCGTCGTCTGGACGCGGATTCGACTTTACCTCACAACTCTACTTCGACCCCAAGATCACCGCGCAGGTGTACGCCCAGCAACCGTACGCCGCAAAAGGCCCGGCGGATGTCAACAACGCGGAGGACCCTTGGTACCGGGAGAGTGGGGGGCAGCTGGTTTTGCCGGTCGAAAAATCAGGCGACGGCTACGCTGGGACGTTCAGTATTGCGTTACAGGGGGTTTGAACTTCAAACGCAACAGAACAAGCTAGGCGGCGCTGAAATCGTCCAGCCGCTCGACCCGCCTCGCCCTCTCGCACAGCGCCCGCAGCTCAGTCTCGTTCGACAACTCCCAGCGGCTCGGGATGGGATTCAACCTGCGCTTCTCGAGCTGCGATTCGAACGTCAGCCACCCGCTCCCCAACCCCTCGGCGAGCGTGATGCGGCGCTGGCTCGTGACACGCCGATCCGTGCCGGCTCGCCGCTCGGCTCCATGCCAGGGCATCGTCCGGGGGCGGCGACGGTCGGCCTGGCTCGCCCTCCTCTCTACTCGCGTCGGCTGGGAATCCCACACCTGCCAGTACGCGCCATCTCTGTCAACGAAAGTGCGATACGACATAGCTATTTATCACCTCACCGCGGACCAACCGCGCTCTCTTTATACTATACAAGACTGGAGCCGTTTTTGGTCCAAAAACGGCAAAATCATATGTCTTTTTTTGCCTTTATCGCCCGAAGCTCGCCAATGTCTCACTCATGGTATCGATGAGCGATCTGGCCACCGACCGGTCCCGACCGTTGTACAGAAACGAGAACGCCAGCACCTCGCCGTTGACGGCTGTGACGTAGCCCGCCAGCGCCACCACGTCGTTGGTCGTCCCGGTCTTGGCGTGGAGATTTCCTTGCGCCGGAGTGTTCCTCATCCGCCGCGAAAGCGTCTCCGAATCACCCGCGACCGGGAGCGACGCGTGCAGCCACGGACCCCAGGACGCCCGATGCGCGTAGCTCAGCAGTTGGACCTGTGAGCGCGCGGTGGCGCGATCGAGCGTCGAGAGTCCGCTGCCATCGGCATACGCGAGACCGGCGGTATCGGCTTTGAGCTTGGTCGCGAAAAACTGATTCAACAGCGCGCTGGCGTTGTCCGCCGAGCCAACCGCTTCGCGCTTCGGCCCACGTGCAGCGTTCCTGAATAAGAGCTCGGCGTAGTGGTTTATGCTCTCCCTGTTCATGGCCGCGACCAGACTGGAGAGCGGGGGCGAGAGAAGGCTGGCCACAATACCTGCGTCGGATGGCGTCCTGCCGAGCCTGATTCCGCCGTCGACGGCTACACCGCGGGCGATGAGCGCATTTCGGAACGCGCCGGTCGTGAAGCTGGCCGGGTCCTCGACGATGTACACGTATCGTCTCGTGCCAGCCCGCGTCCCAATAGATCCTCGCGCCGTGATAGTTCCGTCGCTTGTCTTGCGGAAAGAAAGACGCGCGCCGCCACCGGCGACCGTTCGCACCGAAGCTGAGAGCGGGATGGCATTGTTCGATGGCTCGAGCGCGACGGTCGCCGGCTTGCCGGCAGACGATGGCGTCACCGCCACGATGACGAGATTGTCGTTGAGCGAGAGCGCCGAAACGCGCGCGGCGTAGGAAGCCTGGAGATAACGAGTGAGCCAGCCTTCCGGCACTTTCTCGCCATCGAACGCTGACTCGTCTCCGATGATGCTGCCGGTGATCCGCTTGATCCCCTTCGATGCGACGAGATCGGCGAGGCGATTCATCGGCGCCGAGGGTCCACCGGGCAGGAATTTCCCGGAGAGCGCGGGATCGCCGTCGCCGCGGAGATAGAGATTGCCGGTGAGCGTTCCGTCGGGCCCGACCGGACCGTCACGTAGCACATCAGTGCTGAACTGATAGTTGGGTCCGAACCGATCGAGGACGATCGCGCTGGTGAACACCTTCATCGTCGATGCCGGGAGCAGCGAATTGCCCGCGCTCTCGGAGAACAGCGTGTCGCCGCGGGTCAGAGAAACCACCATCGCGCCCCACGTTCCGCTTCTGGTGCGCGGGGTCAGCGACGCCAGTGCCGCACGCAGGTCTCCGCTGCTGCGAGTGACGGTGTACTTCACCGGTTGGACCACTGGTGGCCTCGGCCTCCGCGCGCGCCTGCGTCGCGTGGGCTGCTTCTTCCGGGTTTGTTGCGCTTCGATGGTGGCAGGAGTGACCACGAAGCCGGGCATGTCAGGGCTGCCGAGCGAAAGGCCCAGGCCCAGGAGAATCGCGTTTCGAATTTTTCGAGCGAACATCTGCACTTGATTGAAGTTGATGCGGACCACGTGCTCCGCTTGGAATATATCCGGGTGCGCGGTATCTTCTGCAAAGGACCATCCACGCGACCGATGAGGAGCGACATGGCGGAGCGGAATCACAACTTTCTTCGCGAAGGATTGCTTACGGGGTTCATCGGCGCGACGGCGATCGCGATCTGGTTTCTGATCGTCGACCTCATCGCCGGCCGGGCTTTCTACACTCCCGAATTCCTCGGCCGCGGTCTCGTCAGCGTGCTGGGCAAGAACATGATGGGCGACACCGCGTTCACCCACATCGCCGGCTATACGGTGTTTCACTACGCCGCGTTCGCATTGGTCGGCATCGTGCTCACCGTGATCGTGCACCAGGCCGAGCGGACACCGGCGATCCTCGCGGGCGCGCTGGTCGCGTTCGTGATGATGACGATGGGCTTCTACATGATCGCCGCTGCGTTCGCCGAATCAGCGCTAGGCAATCTGGCGTGGCCGCAGATCTTCATCGCCAATCTCATAGCCGCGGCCTCCATGATGGGCTACCTGTGGCGAGCGCACCCGAAAATCGGCGTCAAGCTTCAGCAGGCCCTCGAGGGCACCGACCCCGACAGCTAAGATGTCTGTGTAGTTTCGGCGACTCTATTTCCTCGCCGGCCATGGAGCCATCCATCCACACTGTACGGACCAGCACCGGCGGCGAAAAGGTATAGGAACACGAAGCAGAACAGCACGACATTCTCGCCGCCGTTGAGAATCGGCCAGAATGATCTCGGGGCGTGAGCCTGGAAGTACGCGACTGCCATCTCACCCGCGAGCAGAAACGCGACGGGCCGCGTGAAAAGTCCGAATACGATGAGCGCTCCGCCGAATGTCTCGAGCACGCCCGCGAACCACATCTGCGAAAAAGCAGCGGGGGCACCATCCCAGGGTCGATCCGGTCGGAGGAGCAAGCCAAAGAGCTTCTGGACGCCGTGCTGCATGAATAGCGCTCCGGTCATCGCGCGGAGCAGCGAATGGAGCACGGGTTGAAGCCAGCCGGGGAGTTGCATAGTCGATTAGCTCGGGACTGATGGGTGGAGATGACGGGTGTTCAGGGGCGCGATCGTAACAGCCGCATTCTAACTCCATGTTTATCGGGCGACAATGAATGGGCTTCCCTGGAAAGGTGCTTTTCGCGTTGTGAGTTCACTGTTGTTGTGTTTTCCGTTCTGCGTTACTGCACGCGTCGGCAGAGCACGATGTAATGCAAAAACGGATAACGCAAAAACGGTAAACTCATAACGCAAAAAGCTTCATTTTTACGGTACCTGGGGCGTCGGTGAGGGCCCGCCCTGGCGTCGTTGCTGATTTCCATTGTCCATGTCCGAGAAGATCTCCCAACGCCCGTCGCGTGGCCGGCGCAGCGTCAGTGTGAACTTCCCGATGTCGCCTTGCGTGTTGCCGTAGCTGTACGCACCGATGATGTATCCGACCGTATCCGCGACAGAATAGGCGAGTGCGCGGAGCCGCAATTCGCCGCCGGCTTGTCCGGCGTAAGCTTTCGCGATTGCGGCGCGACCGCGCACTGGCGCGCGTCCATTCTGGAGGACGAAGCCGTCGACTGAAAACAGGGCGGCCACAGCCGTGGCGTCGCCGCTTCGCCACGCGCGCTCGTAGTCGCGAAGCACGCGGTCCAGCGCCGCGGGCAGGGAGACGGACGGCAACTGGGAATTGATCGCCGCAGGTGACTGCGCTGCGGCCGGTGAGAGAGCTGCGGCAAAGCAGAGGATAGCTGCAACAGAGATAGGATTTCGCATCACCCTCACTCCCTTACCGCGTGTTAGCCATATCGCGGTGGTTCAACTGAGACGAACTCTGAGTTCACGGACAATCTAAGGACTTGGTCACGACCGTCCGCTGAAAGGTTCGTCAGTAGGTGCGCTCTGTCCATGGCGACGGCGGCGGTGCAGATTGGCGTGCCGCCGTCCGCTGGTCGTAACCCAACGCCCTGACCGCCGATGCAACGACTCGTCCTGTTCGCGCTTCTGCTCGTTTTGCTCTGCGTCCCCGCCGCCGGACGCAGCCAGGAGTCCCGCGTGCTCGTCTTCTCCAAGACGGCCGGGTACCGCCACAGCTCCATCGGAGTCGGGCTCGCCGCTATCCGGAAGCTCGGGCAGGAGAATGCGTTCTCGGTCGACGCGACCGAAGACGCCAGCGCGTTCACCTCGAAGAACCTCGGGCGATATCGCGCGGTCGTCTTCCTGAATACAACCGGCGACGTACTGGACGCCGCGCAGCAGGACGATTTCGAGCGCTACATCCAGGCCGGTGGCGGATACGTGGGAATTCACTCCGCCACGGACACCGAGTACGACTGGCCGTGGTACGGCAGGCTCGCCGGCGCGTGGTTCAATGGGCATCCGAACAACCCCAACGTGCGAAAGGGCACGTTCCGTGTGCTCGACAAGAGCCACCCTTCCACCGAAGGACTGCCCGACCGCTGGGAGCGCGAGGACGAGTTCTACAACTTCAAGTCGATCGATCCGGGCATTCGCGTGCTCGTGGACATCGACGAGAAGAGCTACGAGGGCGGGACCAACGGCGACCGCCATCCAATGAGCTGGTACCGCGACTTCGACGGCGGACGCGCGTTCTACACGAACATGGGTCACACCGAGGAGACTTTCTCCGAGCCGCTCTTCCTGCGCCACCTCCTCGGCGGGTTGCGATACGCCATGGGCACGGGGAAGATCGACTTCAGCCGCGCGCGCCCCGAGGAGAACCGCTTCACGAAAGTCATACTCGGCGAGAGGTTCGAGGAGCCGACAGAGCTCGCCGTCCTGCCGGACGAGAGAGTGCTTTTCACTGAGAGACGCGGTTACGTCAGCCTCTACACCCCGGCCACCGGCAGCGTGAGACGAATCGCGACCATCCCGGTCAGCAACAAATACACGGATAGCAGTCAGGCGGAGGACGGACTGCTCGGGCTCGCCGCGGATCCGGGCTTCGCGACGAATGGCTGGATCTACCTGTTCTACTCTCCGGCTGGATCCGAGCCGAAGAACGTGCTCGCTCGCTATCAGATGATTGGAGACTCGCTCGACCTCGGGTCGAGGAAGGTTCTCCTCGAGGTGGGAGTGCAGCGCGAGAAGTGCTGTCACACTGGAGGCTCGATCGCCTTCGACGCCAGGGGCAACCTCTATCTCTCCACCGGCGACAACACCAATCCCTTCGCGATCGGCTACGCACCCATCGACGAACGGCCAGAGCGAATGCCGTGGGACGCGCAAAAATCGTCCGCGAACACGAATGACTTGCGCGGCAAGATCATTCGCATCCATCCCGAGCCTGACGGGACCTACACCATCCCCGAGGGAAATCTCTTTCCGCCGGGGACGGAGAAGACGCGACCCGAGATCTACACGATGGGCCACCGCAACCCGTATCGCATGTCGGTGGACTCGCGGACCGGTTTCGTCTACTGGGGCGAGGTAGGTCCCGACGCAGGGGTCGACTCGGCCGGGCGCGGGCCGCGGGGCTACGACGAAATCGGCCAGGCGCGTCAGGCCGGCAACTTCGGCTGGCCCCACTTCGTCGCTGACAACAAGGCGTATCATAAAACTACGTTTATCGATTCGGTGACCGTGACCGCAGGAGAGCAGTTCGACCCGGCGCGCCCAATCAACACCTCGCCCAACAACACCGGCCTCACGGAGCTGCCGCCGGCGCGGAGCGCCATGATCTGGTACCCGTATGGGCCGTCCCCCGAGTTCCCCGTCCTCGGCAGCGGAGGACGAACCGCGATGGCAGGTCCGATTCTGCACCGTGACGAATTCCGCGGCGCGGCCAGGCCTTTCCCGAGATGGTACGACGGAAAGCTTTTCATCTACGAGTGGATGCGCGGCTGGATCATGTCCGTCACCATGGACGGAAAGGGCGATCTTGTTTCGATCGAACGCTTCATGCCGAGCCACAGGTTCAGCAACCCGATCGACATGCAATTCGGGCCCAACGGAGATCTCTACGTTCTGGAGTATGGGACAGCATGGTTTCAGGGCAACGACGACGCTCGACTCGTCCGCATCGAGTACAACGCAGGGAATCGGAAGCCGATCGTCGCGGTCGCGGTCGATAGACCGGCCGGCGCCCTCCCAATGCGGGTGGATCTTTCTTCGGCGGGAACCGTGGACCTCGACGAGGATTCACTGCGATACGTTTGGACCATCTTCCAGCGGGGCGATACGGTGTTGCGGAGGATGATCGAGCCCAACCCATCGTTCACCTTTACTCGGCCGGGCACGTACACGGCCTTGCTCACGGTGATCGATCCTCACGGCGCCTACTCCACTTCTGCCCTTGAGATCGCGGCGGGCAACGAGCCGCCCGGCGTCGATATCGATCTTCTCGACAGCAACCGTTCGTTCTTCTTCCCCGGCATTCCGGTTCGTTATGCGGTGAGCGTGACGGATCGTGAGGACGGATCGCTCGCGCGCCGCACCATTTCGCGGAGCCGAGTGACTGTCACAGCGCAGTACCTGACGGAAGGTGTCGCACCGAGAGGGCCGGAGACGGCGACCGCGGTTCGCTCGAGCGAAAATGCGCAGGTGGCAACAGGGAGGAGGATGATCGACGGGAGCACGTGCCTCTCCTGCCACCAGTTGAACAGGAAATCCATTGGGCCATCGTACGCGGATGTAGCTCGGAAGTATCGCGACGACAGCACTGCCACGGCGCGTCTCGTCCGCAAGATCCGCCAAGGAGGATCAGGCGTCTGGGGCAACATGAACATGCCCGCGCATCCACAGATCACGGAGCAGCAGGCTTCCGCAATGGTCGCCTACATCCTGAGCCTCGGGGCCCCGCGGACCAGGGTACCGTCCCTTCCGGACCGAGGCGCATACCTACCTCCAGCTGGTTCGGATGATGCGCCCAAAGGCGTTGTGGTGCTGCGCGCTGCCTACACGGACCGCGGCGCGAACGGGATTCCCGCGATCACGAAGGAGAAGGAGATCGTCCTGCGCTCGCCAAATGTGGTAGTCGCAAGCGGTGAACTGTCGGAGGGAGTGTCGAAGCAGAGCGTGCCGGAGCTGCCGGTCGAGGTTACCGTCGTGAATCGGTCAGGTGCGTCCGTCGCGTTGAAGCAGATCGATCTTACGGGTGTTACAGCCGTGACATTTTCTACGGTGGCGCCGGCAAGGTTTCAGGCGAGGGGTGGGAAAGTCGAGGTACGACTCGACTCGCCAACCGGTCAGTTGCTCGGCGAGAGCGCGCTCATTCGTCCGACCACCGACTCGGTCGCGCCGCCGTCACAACTTCGCACCGCGCTCAGGCCCGTGACTGGATTGCGCGACGTGTATCTCGTCTTCAGGAATCCCGATGCGAAGGGTGATGGATTCCTGTTCGGTTTGTTGACGGCAACCTTCGAGAGCGCGCGGCGATCGGTTGGAAGTGCGACGCTATCCACGGTGTCAGGCGTAATTCCCTAGTACGTAGCTCACACCAAGTGCACTTACATACAGCCCGACTCCGAATACGCTATGTGTCAAAAGGCTCTTGACCCTGGCCTGCATTGGTTTGGGTGCTCCTGATGCAGCGATGCCGAGGCCCAGCGACGGCTGCATGATGAAGAAAGGGAACACCACGGTCGCAATGCCATAGAGCAACGCCGGCAGCAAGGTTGGTCGTGCCAGCCAGTCACTCGAGGCAAGAACGACGAACCCAACCGCGAACACGACTCCGATGGTGTAGTGGGCAACCCAGCCAACCGTGCACTCAGAGGATTTCTGTGGCGCCGCGGTGATACTCGCGTGGCGAAACGTGCCCCCCGGCATGTGGTGAAGCCAGCGTCCGAGCAAGCAGTAGTTGAGCGATGGAATGTTGAACGCACGCTTAAGGAACAGATTCCAAAAGTCCATGAGCAGAGTTGCGCCAAGACCAATGGCAATTGCACCAATGATGTAGGTTGCCTCAATGCTCATGATCGCGAGAGCGGAGGGCCGCGTGAGCCCGCAAGAAAGCGATCGCTCAGCGGCCTTCGCTCCAAGGTGGCAGAATGCCATTGACACGCGCGTAAGCGATTAGTTGTCCGGTATGCTCCCCAGTATGTCGCGTGAAGAAGTACAGGATCCCGCGGTAGGTGTTTTCGCCGTCGAACCAGGGCATCTTCTTTTCAGCATCGGCGTCGGTGAGTTTTTCAATGCCGGCACGGAGAAAGGCGAACGACTGCTTGAGGTCTGCGACGATCCTCACCTTATCGGTGGTCGACGTCCAGTACGCCGCCGTCAACATTCCCTCCTGTGGTACAACGCCAAGCGTACGCGGCAAATTAAAGTTCGATCCGGCAACGTGCAGAAGCACTTCGCTAATCGAGCGCACGCCAGCGGCAGGGCGCCACGTGTATTTGTTGGCCGGGATTGCTTCGGCCAGGCGGACCAGGTGGTCCTCAGCTACAGTGAGCTCGGCGAGATACTCGGCCTTGAACCCAGTTCCCTTAGGCGCTACCTGCGCGGCCGTGGCCGTTGCGGTGAGAGCCACGGCTGTCGACAGAAGCAATATTCGCATTGGCAGCCTCCAGTGATCAGCGAAGTAAGGTGTACGATCGAACGCCATCTAACGCGATTGGGTTTAGCTGCAGCGCTCCATGATAGTAGCGGCCCGCGAGCGAAGCGAGCGGGCCGTGACTCAAGCGCGAGCGCTTTCCTTTCTATGGTGGCATTCGCCAAATCGCGTGCTGCGGCGGTATCATCAGCGTCCGGCTCGTTCAAGCTGCGCCGTGTGGGCCGTCCGCTCGCGCACTTGTGACTTGACCTGTCGAGCACACTCACTGCTTCTCGAGCTTTTCGGCCGTTGCCCAAAAATGGTCGCCATCGTCGTTCTGAATCCGATATTGGGTAAGCTGACTGCTTGGGGAGCATAACCCGCCGATAACACGTCCTTTGCCGAAGCGCGTGCGCACGGTTGTACCGACCTCCAATGTGAAGCAGCCAGTCGGCGCCGCGGGGACAGGAGTTCCGGGTCTGCCGCCGGCCGTTACATGAGCAACACCGCTAGCGGTCAAATCGTAAACCGCTTGCACCCAATCCGTGGAGAACGGTCCGATGCCGTGGACCTGAATCGTAGTTGCGCTCTCGGACCAAGCGAAGTGGGACATCCGGCGCGGCACAAATCCGTATGCCCCGGGTTCGAGGCGCTGCAACGAGGAAGAATCGAAGCGCTCACCGGCTCCAAGATACCAGTTACCGCGAACGACGACGACATTCTCGTCCTCCGCGTGCGTGTGAGGCAACACGACGTATCCCGCGTCATTGTGGATTCGAATGACGTAAGGCACCCCAGGCAGCTCAGGATCACCTCGAACTATTTCAATCCCGTGACCAGGCCGATACTCGACTAACGGTACCACGCAGTGATCGAGCGACTCCTTACTTGCAGCAGCGCATCCCGGGAGTTCCGCGGCGGTACGTGAGCGGTCCTCTGGCCCAGTACATGAGGTAAGGATCACCAGCAGGGGAACGAAAAGGTTCTTCAAGGGACCCAGAACGACCTCTCGCTAAGCTGTCGATGGTTTCCAGTCCACCTGCGCGCCCGCGGTCGAGTCCTCGCCGCGTGCGTTCCATTTGAAGAACACCACCGTCATGATGATGTAGAAGATGATCCCGCCCGGGATCCACATGATGAGCGCGCCGAGGAGCTGGTCCTCGAGCGGCGACAGCGGGAGGATGCGGGGAGCGGACGCGTACGCCGGGTAGAGCACCGCATCCGCCATCGCGATGTAGATCGCGGTGATCGTCATCGGAATCGTCATCAGCCAGCTGTAGAGCACCTGGCCGGGATACGCCAGGCGCGGCAGCTCGGGCAGCCGACTCATGAGCGGCCACCACATCAACACCGCCGCGACCATGAACATCAGGTGCTCGAGGATGTGAATGTTGTGGTCCGCCATCGCCGCGTTGTAGAGCGGCGGCAGGTGCCACGCGGCGATGGTGACGTTGAAGATCACGAAGCACCACACGGGCCTGGTGACGATCCGCGCAACGGCGGAAACAGCGCGATACTCGAGCAGCGGCCGCAGCATTCCACCAGGCACACCGGCGATGAGGAGCGGCGGCATCGCCAAGGTCAGGATCAGGTGCTGCACCATGTGCGCGCTGAAGAGATAGCCGTCGCTCAAATCGTGGATCGGGCCGTTGAGCGACGCGAACATCACCGCGAGACCGGAGAAGAAAAAGACCTTCTGTCTGGTGGTGGGATGCTGTCCGGTGCGGCGGGCGGCCCACAGGTACAGGGCGCCGAGTGCTGTGATGCCGAGGAGAGTGCTCGGGTGAATCGACCATCGCCACCAGTTTATTGCGGCAACGGGGTGTAGGAACGCCAGGGCCAGCATGCTACATCACAGCTTGATGATGAGGTGTCCGAACAGGAACAGCAGCGAGATGAGCGTCAGCCCCGCGATCAGCAGCGGGCCAGTGAACAACACGCGGAAAAGTCGGTGGTCGTACTTGAGATGCATGTAGAACATGACGACGATGATGAACTTCGCCGCCGACATTGTGAGCAATGAAGGAACGAACGCGCGCGACGCCACGAATGAAGGGATGTAGTACGCCCACACTTCGCCCACCGTTATGAAAAACAGGATGAGTGCGACCTTCCAGTAGGTCGACCAGGTGGGATGCTTGTGCTCTTCGGCGTGAGGCGCGTGCGCGTGTGCTTCCGCGGAGTCGCTCAGGTGGCTTGTCGAATGGGTATCCATCGTGGCCGCCCTTACTGGAGGAGGTAGATGAGAGTGAAGATCACGATCCAGATGACGTCGACGAAGTGCCAGTACAGCGCGGCGAGGTCGACGTTCATCGCGTCACGGGGCGTGAGCCCGCGCCGATAGTCGATGGCGAGGAGCGTCACCAGCCACAGCACACCGGCCGTCACGTGCGCGCCGTGAAACCCGGTGAGCGTGAAGAATGTCGAGCCGAACAGGTTGGTCTTGATCGTGAGCCCTTCGTGCACGAACGATGTGAACTCGTAAGCCTGAAACCCGAGGAAAGTCGCTCCCGCAAGCGCGGTCGCCCACAACCAAAGCTTCGATGAGCCGAGGATGCGGTCTCCACGTGTGTGCTTGGGCAGGTTTTTGTTCTGCACCGCCGCCAACGCCAGCACCATGAAAAGCGACGACATCAGCAGCACGAAAGTGGACGCCGATGTCACCGGGATGTCCAGAATCGGCGGCAGAGTCTGGCCGGTAGTCGGATCGGTCCACGGCCGGTGCGGGAAGGGGCCGACGACACTCCGCCCCTTGTAGATCATGTACGTCGAGATGAGCGACGTGAACAGCATGCACTCCGAGCCGATGAAGGCCCAGATGGCGATCTTCCGGTTGTCGAGGCCGGTGGTGGTGTAGTGGTGCGTCGCTGCCGCTGTCATTGACTAGTGGTGCTCCGGCTCGAGGGGACTGAGCAGCCACCAGTATAACGCGCCGACCATTATGGCCGCCCCGATGTAGATCAGCATTTGCGTCGTGAGCAGCCCGCAGAACATCAGCACCAGGCCGAACGCGACGATGAGCGGCTTGATTGTGTTGTAGGGAAGGACGATGCCCAGATCAGCGGCGGTCTTGCCTTCCACCGAGTTGGCGCGGGCGCTTTCCATGTCCACTTCCTTTCCTTCCCACAGGGGATACCTGCTCGTCACGGTGGGGATCGTCGCGAAGTTGTACTCGGGTGGGGGACTCGGAATCGTCCACTCGAGTGTTCCCGCTCCCCACGGATTGCTGCCGGCGATGGCGCCGCTCTTCCGGCTCTTGAAGAAGTTGTAGATGAATATCAGCATGGCGATCGGGAAGATCATCGCGCCTACGGTGGACATCATGTTGTAGACGTCCCAGCCCTGACCCGCGTCGAACGTGTAAATGCGACGCGGCATTCCCTGCATTCCCGCGAAGTGCATCGGGAAGAAGGTGAGGTTCATCGCGATGAAGGTGAGCCAGAAATGGATCAGGCCCAGCCTCTCATCCATCATCCGGCCCATGACCTTCGGGAAGTAATGGTAGATGCCCGCGAAGATTCCCATGATCGAGCCGCCGAACAGCACGTAGTGGAAGTGCGCGACGATGAAGTATGTATCGGTCTGCTGCAGATCCGCCGGCGGCGAGGCGTGCATGATTCCCGAGATGCCGCCGATGGTGAAGAGTCCGACCAGCGAGATGCCGAACAGCATCGCCGTGGTGAGGCGGATGGCGCCCTGCGCCATCGTGGCGATCCAGTTGAAGATCTTCACGCCCGTCGGAATCGCGATGAGCATGGTGCTCATCGCGAAGAAGGTGTCGGCAATCGGTCCCATGCCGACGGCGAACATGTGGTGCGCCCACACGCCGAAGCCGAGCACCGCGATGAGGATTCCCGAGTACACCATCACCGGATATCCGAACAACGGCTTCTTCGAATGGGCAGGGAGGACTTCGGACACGAGGCCGAAGGCGGGGAGGATGAGGATGTAAACTTCGGGATGGCCGAAGATCCAGAACAGGTGTTGCCAGAGCAGAGGATCCGCTCCCGCGCCGACAGTGTTGTAGAAATTCGTGCCGAAGAAGCGGTCGAACAGCAGGAACACCAGCGCGATCGTGATCACCGGGAAGGCAAGGATCAAAAGGATCTGAACGATGAACGCCATCCAGGTGAACATCGGCATCCGCATCAGCGACATGCCGGGCGCGCGGAGGTTGATGATCGTGGTTATGAAATTGAACGCCGCCGCGAGCGAAGACACTCCCAGGATCTGGAGACCCATCACCCAGAAGTCGATGTTGACGCCCTGCGAGTACTGCTTGATCGTCAGCGGCGCATAGCCGAACCAGCCGCCATCCGGAGCGACGGCGAAGAAGATGGGGACGGTAATAAAGATCCCACCAAACAAATACACCCAGTAGCTGAAGGCGTTTAGGCGCGGGAAGGCGACGTCGCGCGCGCCGATCTGCAGCGGAATGAGAAAATTGAAGAACGCTGCCGACAGCGGCATGATCGCAAGGAAGATCATGGTCGTCCCGTGCATCGTGAAAAGCTGGTTGTAGAACTCGGGTGAGACGAGACGCTGGTTCGGCGCTCCCAGCTGCGCCCGGATGACGATCGCCTCCAGCCCGCCGAACATGAAGAAAAAGAGGGCGGTGTACAGGTAGAGGATGCCGATCCGCTTGTGGTCGACGGTGGTCAGCCAGCTCCAGATGCCGGTTTCACCGGCATAGCCTGGTACGTGTGCCGGGGCGGGAAATGCAGTGGTTGCCAAGTCGGTCTCCGGTTACTTCAGAGTGGTGAGATAGGCCACGATGTCCGCGATCTCCTGATCGGTGAGTCCGCCGGTCGCCGCGGTCACTGTCGATTTCAGCGTGGGATCGTACTCATTGAGCCCGAGTGCGGGCATCAGCGCTCCCGGCTTCATCGCGCGCGCATTCTTGATCCAGAGCGCGAGATATGCCGGCGTGTTCGGATAAAGCCCGGCCGCAATGGTGCTGCGGGACCCGAAGTGCGTGAGGTTGGGGCCGAGCACTCCCATCGCCGCCGGATTTCCGGCGATCGAATGACAGCCAATGCAGGTCTTGCTCGAGAAAATCTGGCGGCCGCGGTGCGCGTTGCCCGTCAATCCGGCCGTGAAGCTGAGCTCGTCGGGAATCGGAGCGCTCGGCACCGCGTAGTCGGGAATTCGGTTGCGCGGAAATATGTAGCCTGGCTCCATCGCACCTGTTGCCGTTGCGAAAGCAGGAGTTTGAGGAGCCGCGGCCTGAGCTGCCGGGGACGGTGCGCCCGGTCCAGTCGGAGTCGTGATTCCGGGCGCCTCGAGCGGAGGTGGAATCGGACCACCAGTTGGAGCCGGCGGACCGACAGCGCCGAATCGGGCCGGCATTTTCTGCCCCGCCGCCCACGAGTCGAACTCCTGCGGGGTCACCGTGAAAACCCTGAACCGCATGTACGTGTGCGCGGTCCCGCAATACTCGGCGCAGAAGCCGTTCCATACCATGCTCGCCGTCGCGGAATCGGGAGTGAGCCACAAATAGTTCGTGCGGTTGGTGACGACGTCGCGCTTGCCACCCAGCTGCGGCGCCCAGAACGAGTGTATCACGTCGGCGGATCTCAAACGGAAATTCACGGTGCGGCCGGCGGGGATGTAAATCTCGTTGGCGGTCGTGATGCCGTGGTCGGCGTACCTGAACTCCCACCACCATTGGTGGCCGATGACATCGATGTTGAGCGCGCCTGGTGCCGCGGCGGCCTGGGTCGTCACGATCGTGCGCACGGTCGGCACCGCGATGAAGACGAGGATCACCGCCGGAATCAGCGTCCAGGTGATCTCGAGCTTGGTGCTGCCGTGAGTTTGTGGCGGAGGAGGCTGGTTCTCGCGACGACGGTACTTGAGCACGACATACAGCAGGGCGCCCTCGGTGAGAACGAATACGATCGTGCCGATCAGCAGCATCCGGTCCCAGAGAAAATCGATCTCTCTTCCGAAATCCGAGCGCGGGACGAGCGTCGAATTGGGGTGGCTCTCGGAGCACGCGACGACCGCGATGACGAGCGCGGCGGACAGCGCGTAGGATGCAATCCGCCTAAGGCGGTCGGAACCAATCATGCCAGGGGAATTCCTTAAGCTCGTCGTGAGAGGCTGCGTTGCGCAGTGAAAGCACGTAGAAGCTAACCGGACACGGATTGTTGTGCGAGTGGAAAAAAGAGGAGATCTCTGTTGTTTTCAGTTTGCAGTTATGTGTCCCGCGGCGCCGTCATCGCCACAGGATTGAGCAGTCGATCGAGCTCTTCTCGAGTCATGAGCCCGCGCTCGCACACGAGATCATAAACCCCGCGTCCTGTTTCGAGCGCCTCCTTGGCAATCTCTGTCGTCGTCTCGTAGCCGAGCAGTGGGACGAGAGCGGTGACGATGCCGACGGAATGCTCGACGAACATCTGCATCCGCTCCTTGTTGGCGGTAATTCCCTCCACGCAACGGTCCTGGAGAATGCAGCAGGCGCGGGAGAGACATTTCATCCCGCTTAGCAGCCTGTAGGCGATGATCGGCTCGAATACGTTGAGCTGCAGCTGTCCCGCTTCCGCCGCCATCGTCACGGTGACATCACCACCGATGATGTCGAAGCACACCTGATTCACCATCTCCGGGATTACCGGGTTCACCTTTCCCGGCATGATGGACGACCCCGGCTGCATCGGGGGAAGATTTATCTCGCCCAGGCCTGTGCGCGGCCCTGAGCTGAGAAGGCGGAGGTCGTTGCAGATCTTCGAGAGTTTCACCGCGCACCGCTTGAGCACGCCCGACAGCTGCACGAATGCTCCCGTGTCGGCGGTCGCTTCGACGAGATCGGGAGCGGTGATTAGCGGCAGGCCGGTGATGTGCTCGAGGTGGCGGCGGACACTCTCCGCGTAGTCCGGCGGCGCGTTGATGCCGGTTCCGATCGCGGTCGCGCCCATGTTGATCTCGCGAATGAGCGCCTGCGCCTCGCCCAGCCGGTCGACGTCCTCGAGCATCGTGTGCGCGAAAGCGTTGAACTCCTGGCCCAGCGTCATGGGAACTGCATCCTGCAGCTGCGTCCGTCCCATCTTGATATGCGACCTGAACTCTTCGCCCTTGACGAGGAACGCCGCGGCCAGCGCGATCATCGCCAGCTGCAGCTCGGCGATGCTCGAGTGCAGCGCCAGCTTGACCGCGGTCGGATAGACGTCGTTGGTGGACTGACTGAGGTTGACGTGGTCGTTGGGGCTCACCACGTCGTAGTCACCGCGCTCTTTTCCCAGTATCTCCAGCGCGCGGTTGGCGATCACCTCGTTGGCGTTCATGTTCGAGGATGTGCCGGCGCCTCCCTGCATCATGTCGACGCGGAAGTGCTCGTGGTGCAGCCCATCGCGGATCTCGCCAGCGGCCTGCGAAATGGCATCGACGATCTCGCGGTCGAGGAGCTTCAGCTCGTGATTGGCGAGAGCGGCGGCTTCCTTGACGGTGGCGAGCGCCGTCACCAATCCCGGGAACTCGCGCAGCTCGACGCCCGAGATCGCGAAGTTTTCCATCGCCCGCATTGTCTGAATCCCGTACAGCGCCGAGGCCGGGACATCGCGCTCACCCAGGAGATCGCGCTCTCGCCTGCTCGGGCCGCACAGCTCGATGCGCGGAGCATCGCCCGCCGCACGCGGCTTTCTCTCTCTTGACGGGTAGGTGTGGGTGGGGTGGCGGGACTTCATGTATAGCGGGAAGCTATATAGAGAAAATAGGTTATTGCAGGTGGGGGGCAGAGGGCGGTGGATTGCCGGAAACTTGGAACTACAACTGCAACTGCCAGGCTACCGGCGGCCCGCTAACAACGCTAACCGCTACCCGCTGCAATCGTCGGGACGTTACTTGCGGAGTCCGGCCGCCGGCAACCGCAGTTCGCCTAACGCCAAGAGTGACGTCCCGACGTCGTGAGGCGGAGAGCGGGTAGCGTATGGCGGGTAGCGGGCAGCGTTGCTGTTCTCAGTCGCAGTTTGCAGTCTATTGAACCACCCAACGCCCAACGGAGCCCAAATGCCAATTTCCCGCCGCCAATTTCTTGAAGCTGGGGCAGCAGCTGTCGCGGGGGTTGCCATTGCCCACCCCTCTCGCGCCGCCGCCTTCTCACCCACCCGACCCGGCGGAGCGGCCGGGCCCGTCGTCATCGCCTCATCGAACGGCCTGCGCGGCGTTCAGCGCGCCTATGAAATGATCGTGCGCGACAAAGCGGACACCCTCGACGCGATTATCGCCGGCGTGAACATCCAGGAGCTCGATCCCGACGATCAGACGGTGGGACTGGGCGGACTTCCCAACGAGGACGGCGTCGTCCAGCTCGATGCGTCGTGCATGCACGGGCCCACCAGGCGCGCCGGATCGGTCGCGGCGCTCGAGGACATCGCAACGCCATCACTGGTCGCGAAAGCAGTGATGGATCACACGGATCACGTCATGCTGGTCGGCGCGGGCGCGAAGAAGTTCGCCCTCCAGATGGGATTCAAGGAGCAGAGTCTCCTCACCGAGAAGAGCCGGCGCGACTGGCTGCGCTGGAAAGCGTGTCTGAATTCCAATGACAACTGGCTCGACAATCCCGGCATGTCGCCGGATGCGGCGCGAATCTCCAGCGAGCAAAAGCGGCTTCAGGTCAAGTTCACCAGCGGTACGATCAACATGAATGCCGTAAACGCCGCCGGTGATCTCTCTTCGGTCACCACCACCAGCGGACGGTCATGGAAGCTGGATGGGAGAGTCGGTGACTCACCAATCATCGGAGCAGGGCAGTACTGCGACAATGAGGTGGGCGCCGCCGGATCGACCGGGCGCGGCGAGGCGGCGATCAAAGCGTGCGGGTCGTTTCTCATCGTCGAGCTGATGCGCCAGGGATTGTCCCCCGAGCAAGCGTGCCTGAAAACGATCGAGCGCGTGATCGCGACTACGGAGCGGAGGCTACTCCAACGGGGACGCCCGCTATTCGATCTCCAATTCTACGCTCTCGCCAAGGACGGCCGTTTTGGCGCAGCATCGGCGTACGAGGGAGGCCGCTTCACCGTCGCCGATGCCCAGGGGGCGCGAGTTCTACCGACGGCTTTCAAGTTCAAACGCTCGGACCGGCCAGCGATGCCGGAGGTTAGTTGTCGCCGACCTTGAACGTCGCCACCAGCTGAGAGATGCGCTTCGACGTGTCGCCGAGCGCGTTCGCCGCCTCGGCGACTTCATTGATCTTCTTGCTCTGCTCTTCGTTAGACGCGGCAACCTCATTCATGGCCCGGGCAAAAGCACCGGTCCCGTGAACCAACCCGTTCAGCCTCTCGGTCATCGCGGCGACGAGCGCACTTGACTCCAGGGCGGTTCCCTGGATCCTGACGCTCAAATCTTCCCCTTCCAGCGTTCCCTCTTCGACCTTGGCGAGTGAGCGGCGGCCCTCTCGCGTCGTCTGCAGCACCTGCTCGACCGTCGCGACCGTGCGCGCCGTCGATTCGCGTGAGCGACTCACGCGCTCCAGCATGTCCTCGACCAGAGATGTCGTCCGCTGTGCCGCTTCGGCGGAGTTGGCGGCGAGGCGGCGTACTTCGGTAGCCACGACCGCGAAGCCGTGACCCTGCTCGCCTGCCCTCGCTGCTTCCATCGCGGCATTGAGTGCCAGGATCTTCGACTGGCGTGAGATCTTCTGCACCAGCGTAAGAAACGCGCGGATCTCGTCGACCGCGGATGAGAGCTCTTCGATTGCGTCAGAGCTGCTCAGCGCATCTTCGGTCAGCGACTCCAGCGCAAGCGCTGCCTTTTCCAGTCGAACGCTGTTCTCATGGGCCAGCTGCCGAAGTGCCTTGTCCCGCTTCAACGCATCTTCGGCGACCGTGCGCAGAGTCGTCGACATGATCGTCAGCCGGCCTGCTTCTTCGGCGAGCTGAGCGATCGTCTGCTCGCGGACAAGAGCATCCTTGCTCAGCACACTGGACGAGGTCGCGCCGTCTCGCGCGGATGCGGCTATCGACTGCGAGGCGAGTCCGATCTGTGATACGAGCAGGCTGTTCTCTTCGGCGGAGCTGCGCATGTTGCCCGTAACGCCGCGCAGCTGAGCGAGCATCGTCATCGTCGATTGTGTCAGGCGATCGATGGCGGAATTGCTGACAGCCGGCTTGTAGGTCGCGGACAGGTCGCCCCTTCCCACAGCTTCGTGCATCCGCGCCAGCTCGGACGCGGGCCCGCTGACGTGACGGCGGATGAACCCCAGCATCAGCGCGATGGTGGTGACCAGCGCGGCGAAGAGCCAGAGCGCCGTTATCCAGAGAGCGGCGGGAACGCCCGGCACCAATAGCACCTCGTTCCGCGTGTCCACGGGCATCAGGGTGTAAAGCTGCGCGACGATCAGCCCAAGTCCGAAAAAAAACACCGTTCCAAACGCGAGTCCCATCCGGAGCGCGCGCAGCTGGAGCCCGCTGAAGATCGGCTTGAGCAGGCCGGCGGCGGGAACAGGAGCGGACGGTGTGCGGGGAGCGACTGGAAAGTGCGTTGCGGTCATCTCGAATTGCTGATTGTGACAGACTGAATCGGGCGCGCCGACAGATGAAACTCCATCGCCGAGCCGCTAGTTTCTACGAATGGAAAAGCCGGCGACACGGAACGATCCCACTCTCCCCGCCCCCCCCGACGCCATCACCTACGATCCGGGGACGGTCGAACGGAAATGGCAGCGCATCTGGAAGGATCGGGAAACGAATTCCACGGACCTCCAGGGCGCCACGAAGCCGTTCTACGCCCTCATGATGTTCCCCTACCCATCGGCGGAAGGACTCCACGTCGGGAATCTTTTTGCCTTCACGGGGAACGACATCTATGGACGATTCCAGCGCCTCATGGGACACAATGTCTTCGAGCCGCTCGGCTATGACGCGTTCGGGATACATTCGGAGAATTACGCCCTCAAGGTAGGGAAGCATCCGGCCGACCTGATTCCGCAGAACATCGCCAATTTCAGGCGGCAGCTGGAGCAGGCGGGCCTGATGGTCGATTGGCGCTACACGCTGTCAACGACCCACCCCGATTACTACAAGTGGACGCAGTGGATTTTCCTCCAGCTCCTCAACCGGGGTCTCGCCTACAAAAAGCAGGCAGCCGTCAACTGGTGTCCGACGGACAAAACCGTCCTCGCCAACGAGCAGGTCGTCGGTGGAGTGTGTGAGCGGTGCAGGACTCCGGTGGAGCAGCGCTCGCTCGAGCAGTGGTTCTTTCGCATCAGCGACTACGCTCCGCGGCTGCTCGCGAATCTCGACCACATCGACTGGTCCGAGTCGACCAAGACGGCGCAGCGGAACTGGCTCGGCCGGTCCGACGGCGCGGAGATTTCGTTCGCGGCGACGGGCGTCGGACCTGGAGGTGCTTACGAGATCCCCGTGTTCACCACCCGGCCCGACACCATCTTTGGCGCCAGCTATCTCGTTCTCGCTCCCGAGCATCCGCTCGTCGACTCGCTCACACAGCCGGCCGAGCGAAAAAAGGTCGAGAAGTATCGCGAACGAACGAAAAAGCAGGATATCGTCACGCGGAAGACGAGCACGGACAAGACAGGTGTGTTCACCGGCTCGTACGCGATGAACCCCGCAACCAGGAAGCGAATCCCGATCTGGGTCGCCGACTACGTGTTGATGGAGTACGGGACAGGCGCGATCATGGGCGTTCCGGGCCACGACGCGCGCGACTTCGAGTTCGCCAGCGAATTCAGGCTTCCGATCGTGCGCGTCGTGTGTGGGGAGCGCGAGGACGCGGAAACGCCGCTCACTGAGGCGTACACCGAGTGCGATCTCGGTACGATGGTGAACTCGGGCCCGCTCGACGGCCTGAGCGTCGATGACGCCAAGCGCAGAATAGTGGAGATTCTCGCCGAGCAAGGTGCGGCCAAAGCGGTGGTGAACTATCGCCTCCACGACTGGTGCATCTCGCGGCAGCGCTACTGGGGTCCTCCCATTCCCGTCATCTACTGCGATTCGTGCGGCATGGTGCAGGTGCCGGAGAAGGACCTTCCGGTCGTGCTGCCAATGGTGGAAGACTTCAAGCCGGACGACTCCGGCGTATCACCGCTCGCCCGCCACGAGGAGTGGTACCGCGTCGCCTGTCCCGAATGCGGCAAGATGGGGCGGCGCGAGACCGACGTGTCGGACACCTTCCTCGACAGCGCGTGGTATTTCCTGCGCTATCCGAGCGTCGGTCACGACGACGTCCCGTTCGAAAAGAACATCACGAAGAAGTGGCTGCCGGTGAACTCATACATCGGTGGGAACGAGCACGCCGTGCTCCACCTGCTCTACTCGCGCTTCATCACGATGGTGCTGCACGACGCCGGACACCTCGACTTCGAGGAGCCGTACACGCGCTTCCGTGCCCACGGCCACATCATTCGGGAAGGCGCCAAGATGTCGAAGACCCAGGGCAACATCGTCGTTCCCGACGAGTACATCGAGGCGTGGGGCGCCGACGCGTTCCGCACCTACCTCATGTTCCTCGGCCCTTACGAGCAGGGCGGAGATTTCCGCGACCAGAGCATCTCAGGCACTCGCCGCTTTCTCGACCGCCTCTTCGCCTCGGCGCAGGCGATGTCGGACGACGGCGATCCCGATCCGGCCGTGATGCGCAAGCTGCACCAGACGATCCGGAAAGTGGGTGACGACATTCCGCGTCTCAGCTACAACACCGCGGTTGCGGCGATGATGGAGTACATGAATGTGCTGCGGAAAGGCGAGCGCACGCCGCACCATGATGAGGTGCTGCCGATGATCACGCTGGTGTCTCCGTTTGCGCCGCACCTCGCCGAGGAGCTGTGGGAGCAGACCGGCGGCGAGGGAAGTGTGTTCGATGGCGGTTGGCCCGCGTTCGATCCCGCGCTTGCCGCCGAAGAGTACATCGAGCTCGTGGTCCAGGTGAACGGCAAGGTGCGCGCGAAAATCGCAGTGCCGCCGGATATCGATCAACAGGCCGCTGTCGCCGCCGCTATGGCTGATGCCACAGTGGCGAGGTTCGCCGTCGGTGCGCCAAAGAAGATCGTGTTCGTTTCGGGGCGGCTGCTCAACATCGTGGTTTGAGCAGGTGCTAGTCGCGGGGGGCGTTGCGACTGGCATCTCTGTAGGGGTCGGCGAGGGTGTCCTCTTCGGTGGCTGCTCGCTTACACGCTGCGAGCCTCGCCTTGAGGAATCGTAGAGATCATTGTCGGCGAGTCTCTTGCTACGCGAGATGCCGCCTACGAGGACACCCTCACCTCCCGGTACAGTTTCGCAACGTGTAAGCGAGCAGCCGCGAAGTCCGGTCCCCCTCCGACGCACCGGCACAGATGCAGTTGTGCCCGGACTACTCGTAGAGCTTGTTCGTGTCGGCTTTGGCGAGATCAACAAGGAAACCGCCGATTTTCTCGGTAGCGGCGGCGAGAAACTTGTCACCCTTCGCCGTTGTCGCCGCGGCGGGATTCCCAGTACCCGTGTCGTCCGTCACCTGCGACCAACGTCTTGGCGCCCATGCCCAACCCTCGCGCAACCCAGCGACGCGAAACTTCCGGGCCTTGCCCGGTCCGGCCTCGGAAAGCGGACGAACGAGATCCGGCTGGAGCGAGAGCATGATGCTCGTCTCCATCTCGCCGGCGTGGTCGCCCGGATCGGTGAAATATTCGCTGCCAGCCACACAGGTCCACCAATTGATCGTGCAGATGAAGAGGTCGACTTGCGGCTGAAGCTCCCGAATCATCTGCCGGAAATCGTTGCCACCGTGGCCGTTCAGAATCACGAGCTTCTTCATGCCCTGCCCGGAGATCGCGCGAGCGATGTCACCCAGCAGCGCGAACTGAGTGCTGGGATTCATGTTGAGCGTCAACTTGAGATCGAGCTGACCGGTATTGACGCCGAACGGAACGGTCGGAAGCACCACGACCTTGGCGCCCTTTTTCCACGCGATCTCCGCTGCGCGCTTGGCAATGGCCGCGGTCTCGTAAATGTCCGTGCCGTACGGGAGATGATAGTTGTGCGGCTCCGTCGCACCCCACGGCAGGATCGCGACCTTGTACGGGGTACTCTTGACGGACTTCCACGTTGATTCAGCTAGGACGTACGGGCGAGCAGGCATCGAGTTCGATTGGAGATAAGTTCAACTTAGAAGGACAGAGATCCGCTTCCGGTCTCTCGGATCTCTGGTTTTCTCAGTTTCTCGGATCTCAGATCTGGGTTCTCAGTTTAAAGCAACCGCCCCACCCACCCACCAACGTAGTATCCTACCACCGCGACTCCCACGCCCACGACGAACATGTCGAAGCCCGAGCGGAAGACACTGCGCCCCGTGAAGATCGACCTCGCCGCGCCAACCACGAAGTGCGACAGCATCGCGACGGCGAACGAAATCGTGATCGCGGTCGCGCCCTCCCAGATGAGAAAAGGAAAGACGGGAATCGCCGCTCCGAACGCCGTCGCGGTGCCGGTGATCCAGCCCTCTTTGAACGGCGATAGCTTCAGCTCGCCGATCTTGAGCTCCTCCTGCACCTGCTCCTTCAGCATCAGCTTCGGATCCGCCATGATCTGGGTCGCGAGCCCGTGCGCGGTGCCGCGATCCATTCCCTTCGCTTCATAGATGAGCGCAAGCTCGTCGCGCTCGATCTCGGGCATGAGCTCGACCTCGACTCTCTCCATCGCGATCTCGTATTCGTATACCTCGCGCTCGCTCTTGCTGGCGAGGTATCCGCTCGCGCCCATCGACAATGCATCGGCGATGATGCCCGCGACGCCGGCGACGACGATGGCTTGGTGTTGGTTCGCAATGCCGGCGCCGACCACACCTGCCACCAGACCGAAGTTGGCCGTGAGTCCGTCGTTGAATCCGTACACGACATTGCGCAGGAACCCGCCCGACTCCGTCTTGTGCCATGGCTCCGCACCCTTTCCGGCGATCTCGCCGAGCGTGCTGGCGTGTTCCGCCGACTCGCGCGCGAGGGTCAGGGCTTCGGTTCCTCCCGGAGCGCCACGTGGTGTCGCGCGGTGCATGTCCAGGTAGGCTTTTACTTCGCGACCCTCTTCTTCGAGCAGCATCGGCAACAGGAATCCCGGGCCGAACCAGCGACCGGCCGCCGCCAGCAGCCGAGCGCGGCCACTCGGTCGGAATTTGGGGAGCGTATGTCCGTGCTTGGCAAGCAGATCAGCCCACACTACGACGTGCCGGTCTTCCACGTCGGCGAGCCGCGAATAGACGTCTTTCTTCTTCGGGTCGGGCTCGGCCGCAGCGAGGAGGCGATAGAGGTAGGCGGCGTCAGCTTCATCCTGCCAGTGATGCTCGAACTCGTGGACGTCGATCTCGTGCCGAGGAGCTTTTCCGGCGGGAGGCGGGGAGGGGGGCTCGAGCGTCGTAGCCATTCTCAAATATCGCCGAAATTGCCTACGATCGACACCGGCAACCCTTGAATGGGGGACGATGTCCTATGTCACAGAACCGTTAAGGAGATGATGATGCGAACGACACTGATTATTTCCGCTGCCACGCTATTGGTCGCGGGTAATGGCTTTTCCCAGGAGAAGGCGTCACCATCGATGGAGGATGAGGGCTGCACGACCTATTCCGATGGACGCAAAGAATGCGTGCGAACCCGGTTGCGTGGTCCGGGGGACTCGCTGCTGACGAGACATTTCTTTCGCGAAGATTCCGCGATGATGAAGCGCGCCGCCCTGGGACTCGAGCTGCGTGCGACTGGCACCCGGCGAGACACGCTCGGCGTTTTCATCGTGGCGGTCACACCGCGCGGGCCGGCTGAAACGGCCGGCATCGTCGAGGGAGATCGCATCGCCTCCATCAATGGTGTTGACGTTCGTTCGGTCGCCGCTGACGTCGATGACCCATATACGAACGGGATCGCATCGCATCGTTTGAGCAAAGAGGTGCAGAAGCTCGCTCCGGGAGCGCGGGTCACGCTGCGTGTGTACTCAGGCGGCCGGTTCCGCGACGTAGTCGTGACGGCGGGACGAGCCAGCGAGGTGCTGCGCCATGCCGGGTTCAACTTCAGAGTTCCAGGTCCGGAAGGAATGGGGTTTGGCGGACCTGACGGCGGCATGATGTTCTCGCCCGAGATACGCATGCAGCTCGACCGCATGGTCCCTGAGCTTCAGAAGCGGCTCAGGAGCCTGCCGCGTAAAATGGAGTTTCGACGCCTTCCGCGCGAGCGTTTGAAGGTGATCGAGCTGGATGACTTGCTAATGGATGTCGACCGTTCCGTCGCCCCGATTGTGTAGTTACGGCTGCGTACACCACCACTGCGGAGGATTTCGCGAATCGACCGCGGAATAACCGGTTCGCGGCAGCACATCCGCGGCGATGAGAATCAAGCCGCTCAGCGCGACCAGCAGCGAGAATATGTGCGTTTTCGCCAGGCGATAGGTCCACGCGTACGAAGCCACCCATAGGCCGCCCGCGACCAGCACGGCTTTTACGGCAATGAACGTGATGAGCCCGCCACCGCATTCACGGGCGTAGGGCCAGAGGCCGATCGCTCCGGCAAGCGACAGCACGAGGATCAGGCGCGCGGCCGCGCCGAGTGCGGCCGAGCGCTCCAGCGCGCGACGCTCGGCCTCGCTCTGTGCTTTCGCGGCACGTGGCGTGGGATCCGGCGGAAGCCCGTCGAACTCCCGTTCGATTTTTTTGAGCTGAGTTGACCAGTCGTTTCCGCTCATGGATGCTCCGAGCGCGATGGAAGGCTACTCCCTAACTTGATGACTGCAAAGCCTGCTCAAGGGCAACGAATGACACCCGACGAGACAGCGAAAGTACGGCTCGACAAGTGGTTGTGGGCGGCACGGTTTTTCAAGACGCGCTCGCTCGCGGCTGCCGCGATCGAAACCGGAAAAGTGGAGGTGAACGGAGAGCGCGCCAAGCGCGCCAAGCAGCTCCAGGCCGGCGATTCAGTGGCGATCAGGCTCGGACCGTACACGCATCATATCAGCGTGTTGGGCTTGTCGGAGCGCCGTGGCCCGGCGAGCGCGGCGGCCAAGCTCTATGAGGAAAAACCGGAAGGAAAAAAGGCGCGCGAGCTGCTTCAGGCGCAGATGAAAGCCGCGCAGTTGTCGTTCGGCTACGATTCCAGCAGACCCACCAAGAAAGATCGCCGCGCGCTGCAGAAGCTGCGGCGAAAGAACTGATCGCTAGAACTCGAGCTGTGCGCCCAGCTCGACGACGCGATTGGGTGGAATGCCGTAGAACGCGGTCGCCGAGCGCGAATTGCGTGACATGAAAACGAACAGCTTCTTTCGCCACCGCGCCAATCGAGTGGGGCCGCTCGCCAGCAGCTGCTCGCGTCCCAGGTAGTAGGACGTGTCGAGAGGTTTCGCTTCCAATCCGAATTCGCGCGCCCGCTCCAGAATCGCGGGGACATCGGTGCTCTCCATGAAGCCGTAGCGCGCCGTGATGCGCCAAAGCCCCTGCGAGAGGGGCTTGACGGTGATGCGCTCCGCGTCCGGAATCTCAGGGACTTCCTCGGACAGAATCGAGAGCAGCACGACTTTCTCGTGCAGAACCTTGTTGTGTTTCAGGTGGTGCAGGAGGACCACCGGCGCGCCTTCGGGCTCACGTGTCATGAACACGGCCAGACCAGGCACGCGTACGGTTTTCCGGGCCTCGATATCTGCCAGCAGCATGTCGATAGGGAGCATTCCGCGCCGCAGCAGATCCTGAACGATCTCGCGGCCGCGATTCCACGTGGTCATCAGCGTGAAGATTATGATCGCGAGCGTGAGCGGCACCCAACCGCCATCGCGGACCTTGAGCAGATTCGCGCCGAAAAATGCGCCATCGATGATGAGGAAGGGGACGACGAGCAGCAGTGCCTTGCTCACGCTCCATCCCCACCAGGTGCGCGCCATCACGTAAAGGAGCGACGTCGTCATGAGGAAAGTTCCGGTTACGGCGATGCCGTACGCCGCCCCGAGAGCCGTGGACGAACGGAAGCTGAGAACGACTAGCAGGCACCCGATCATGAGAGCGTTGTTCACTTCGGGAACGTAGATCTGCCCATGCTCCATCTTCGAGGTATGAACGATCGTGACGCGCGGGCTGTAGCCGAGCTGCACGCACTGTCGGGTCAGCGAGAACGCTCCGGAGATCATTGCCTGCGATGCGATGATCGCCGCCATGGTCGCCAGCGCGATGAGCGGGTAGAGCAGGAAACGTGGTGCCAGCAGGTAAAACGGGTTCGACGCAGCCTGCGGATCGTGCAGTATCAGCCCACCCTGACCGAAGTAATTCAGCACCAGGCTCGGAAAAACGAGGGCGAACCACGCGAGCCGGATCGGACGCTTTCCGAAATGGCCCATGTCGGCGTAGAGTGCTTCTGCTCCTGTCACTGCAAGCACCACCGCACCAAGCACGACGAAAGCGTGGGTCCCGTGATGGATGAAGAACGTGATCGCGTACCATGGATTGAGCGCGAGGAGAATCCGCGGCTCCCTGAAAATCTCGACCGCTCCAAGGATACCGATCGCGAGGAACCAGACCAGTGTCACCGGCCCGAAGATTCGACCAACCCCGGCGGTTCCCTTCTTCTGGAAAAGAAAAAGAGTGAAGATGATCACGAGCGTCAGCGGGATCGCGAACTTGCCGAGGACGGGATTGACGACGGCAAGACCTTCCGTGGCGCCGAGAACGGAGATGGCGGGCGTGATAATGCCGTCGCCGTACAGCAACGCTGCGCCAATCAGTCCGAGCGCGATGATTATCCCCTTTCGGCGGCGGTCCGCTTCCCGATGCGTCCGCTGCAGGATCAACGCGACGAGGGAGAGGATTCCACCCTCTCCCCGATTGTCGGCCCGCATGACGAATACGAGATACTTGATGCAGACGACGCTGATCAGCGACCAGAGGATCAGCGACAGCACGCCGAAGACGTTGGTCTCGTTGGCAGTCAGCCCATACTCGAGCTTGAAGCACTCGCGCAGGGCGTAAAGCGGGCTAGTCCCGATGTCGCCGTAGACGACGCCGAGTGCGAGTACAGTCAGTTTTGCGAGACGGCGGCCTGTCGGACGAGCTTCGACGTGGGTGCTGATTTGCGGGACCTAAAGAAGTTGGCTCACGCCTACCGCAGCTCCGGTAGCTTTGAGCCTCGGAATTTCCGCTCGTGCTCCGGCCTTTGCAAGGTCGGTACCGATGACGGTCGAATAACTGGCGTTAGCGGGCATATCGCTTGCGTTAGAAAGCATGCGAAAGGGCTTGATAAAACAGGGACGTTCTACTGAATGGAGGCTCATATGAAGGACCTAAACGAAAGGGGTATCGACAACGAGGTTAGAGGCAAGGCGAAGGAGATGAAGGGCAATCTTCGCGGCGACCTCGGTGATTTGACCGATAACGAAAGCGAGCACATCAAAGGCCGCTCTGAACAGCTCGAAGGCAAAGTCCAGAAGAACTTCGGGAAGGCCCAGCAGAAGCTCGATCCTGACAACGACAACATCTAGCACCTAGCGGCAAGCAAGAAAAAAACGCCGGCGCAGAATTCTGCGCCGGCGTTTTTCTTGTGTTCAGACGAGCCTGGTCAGGCCACGTAAGTGTGCGTGCCGATCATCGCACGCGCGGCGGACCAACCGTGTCTCTGCCGCGCCGTTTGGCGAGATCGAGGCGGCCGGCGGCGCGCAATTTTTCCAGCTTCACCTGCTGGTCCGGGTTGAGCAGGCGCTTGATCTGAGCGTGGGTGCTGTCGCTGATGACGCGTGACGTCACCGCGAGCGAGTCGAGCTGCGGCTGCACCGGACGATAAAGCGCTACGATCTGACGCTTCTTCTGCTCCATGAGCGAGTCGATCGCCGTCTGCTGGCTTGGCGTGAGGTCCAGTACCCGCGCCATTCGCTGGCGAAATCCACCGCCCCCCCCACCCCCGCGCATCTCTCCGCCGCGACCGTGTCCGCCGCCCATCACGCGATCGGCGGTAAAGCCCAGCGCGCCTCCGGCGAGGAAAGCTCCGAGCAGGAACATCAACGCGTAACCCTTCGAGCGTTCCATCAGAACCTCAGTGTGAGAGCACGTAACGGAAGGTCGCTTCGCGCTGCGATGAGCCATCGCTCGGCGCGGTCACGACATGTACTGCTCCGGGCAGCACGTCCACAACGGGTGGCTCGGTTGTCTCTTCATAGGTCGTTTGCAGCTCGGCCGCGTTCTCACGAGAGAGAACCATTCCAGCCGCGACGAAGAGGAGACCGGCTGCGGCGAGACCAGGCGCCGCCCACCGTCCGAGCACCGACCACCAGTTTGGCTGGAGCTGAACGATCCCCATGCGAGACGCCGCGATGAGCGAGAGGATGCGCGTCTCCAGCCCATCCCAGTACGCTCCGTCGCGGGGAGCCGCGTAAACATCGCGCAGCATCCCCGTCAGTTTCGGGTCGCCCTCATCTGTCAGCCGCAAATCGTTGCGATCGTCCATTTCCTTACTCCTTCATGTTCTCGAGCAGTTGCTTCAACCGCTGCCGCGCGTGGTGCAAATCGGACCGCGCAGTGCCGCCGGGAATCCCCAGCATCCTACCAATCTCGGCGTGAGTGAAGCCCTCCACATCGTGGAGGACGATCACCGCACGTGAACGCTCCGGCAATTCTGCCAGTGCCGCTTTCAGCCTCGCCCGCAGCTCGGCGTCTTCCGCCGGGTCCCGGAACGGACTCGCGATCGAATCCGACAGCTCCTCGACGGTCCGAACTTTTTTCCGACGCGCCAGGTCCAGCGCCGCGTTCGCGACAATGCGATTGAGCCATGCCCCGAACGGCTGACCGGGATCGAATCGATCGAGTGCCTGATAAGCGCGGAGAAACCCATCCTGAACGGCGTCTTCCGCGTCCTCATGCGAGAGCACGATCGCCCGTGCCACCGCGTACGCCCTTCTCTGATGCAGGCGGACGAGACCGGCAAACCCGCGAGAATCCCCCTCGAGCGCCAGGCCAACGAGCTCTCTTTCCTCATCAGGAATACGTCCGGAGGCAGTCAACTGTTGAGGGTCAGAGCGGAAGTCAGAGGGCACCGTCGGCCTGAGGGGATGCATTGTTAGACGACGCGATTGCCTGAAGGTAGAAGCCAGTGAGCTCACGGAGAACCTCTTCACTGTTTTTCCGCGCCAGCGAGGATGGAACTCCGGTCTCGCGCCAGAGAGCGCTCTGGATGGCGAGCGCGGTCAGCATTCGCGCTGCAACTGAAGGATCGAGATCTCGAAAGTCGCCGACGTCGATGCCGCGGCGAATGATCGGGCGTAGCTCCTCACCGAATCGCGAAACCACTTCCGTAGCGTACAACTCGGCCAGCTCAGGGAACTGCCATTGTTCGGCCTGGACCAGACGGCTGACGGTTATCGTGTCCGGGGAGGTCAGAAAGACCCACTGGCGGGAGATAGTGTCGAGCAGCTGGCGGGTTGGTGATCCGGCCGCCGGGGGGTCCTGGGTGGCCTGGACGGGTGCCAAGGCGTGCCTGATGGCTTGCCTGAAGAGTTCTTCCTTGTTGGCGAAGTAGAGGTAGATGGTCCCCTTGGAGACGCCCGCACGATCGGCGATTTCGTCGAGCCTGGCACTGGCAACGCCGGTTTCCCCGAACACTTCGAGCGCGGCGCGGAGGATCTGCCGGGGCCGTTCCCCGGGTTTGCGGCGCCATTTGGGTTGTCGCTGGGGCATGCCACCTCGTAATAACTGACCAGTCAGTCAGTAATATCACGGCATGACTCGCGATTGGCAAGTCCGGGGGGCTACGGGTGCGCCTCGGTCGGCTCCTTTCCGCGAAAGTGGGCGTTCGTCATCATCACGATCGCCGTCATCAGCAGGAACAGCGTCACCGCGCCGAGCACCAGCCCGGTAAGTGCCGCGCCCAGGTCGGTTTTCTTTTTCGCCGCTGTCGCCATTCTACTTGGCCTCCGCCGGACCGCCCGACACGCGCAGCTTCGAAACCGTGTCGTTCTGGTTGATTTTCGGGATGACGTCCAGCCCCTCGGTGACCTTGCCGAAGACGGTGTGCACCCCGTTCAGGTGGCGGGTGTTCGCTTCGCTCAGCACGATGAAGAACTGGCTGCCGCCGGTGTTCTTGCCTGCATGCGCCATCGACAATGCGCCGACCTGGTGCTTGTGCGGATTCCCGGCAGTTTCGCAGTCGATCTTCCAACCAGGGCCGCCCGTCCCGACCGGGCCTTTCGCGTGCTCGCCACCCTTCGAGTACGGGTCTCCGCCCTGCACCATGAAGTCCTTGATCACGCGGTGGAACTTGGTGCCGTCATAGAAGCTGGAATTCGCGAGCTTCTCGAAGTTGGCGACCGTCTTCGGCGCATCCTTGTCGTACAGCTCGGCGCGCATGGTGCCGCGGTTAGTCTCGATGGTTGCGAATTTTGTCATCGTTTTGGGAAGAGGGCATCCTGCGGAAAATATAACTGCAACTAAACCCTACTCGACGGACAGATTTCGTTGAGGGGACATTTCTCGCAGTCCGGTACGCGGGCATGGCACACGCGTCGCCCGTGAAAGATGAGAAGGTGCGCAAGGAGCGTCCATTCCTCGCGCGGAAAGAGCAGCATCAACTCGCGCTCGATCTTCACGGGATCGGTTTCCTTCGTGAGGCCGAGCCGGTGGCTGACACGGGCGACGTGAGTGTCGACGACCACGCCTTCGTCGCGACGGAACGCATTGCCAAGAACCACGTTCGCGGTCTTGCGGCCAACGCCGGGAAGCTTGACCAGCGCCTCCATCGAATCGGGCACTTCGCCCTCGTGCCGCTCGACCAGGGCTTGGCCCAAACCGATCAGGCTCTTCGTCTTGTTGTTGAAAAATCCCGTGCTGCGGATCGCGTCCTTGAGTTTTTCCGGTTCCGCGTCGGCGAGTGACGCCGCCGTGGGAAAAGTCCGGAATACGTGAGGCGTCACCATGTTGACGCGTTTGTCAGTACACTGCGCGCTCAGAATCGTCGCCACCAGCAGCTGAAGCGGAGTCTCATGATCCAGCTCACAGTGCGCGTCAGGGTGCCGGCGCTTTAGGCGCGCCAGTACTTCGGCGGCGTGCGCCGGAAGGGACGCGGGACGGAGCTTCGGCTTCCTTGCAACCTTCCTGTTCATGATCCGCGTCTCCGGCGGGCGAACGCAAGAACTTGCTCCGCCGTTCCCGTGTTGAGAATATCCCCCGGCTCCAGCCACGCTTTGCGCGCGAGTCCGATTCCGAAGTGGACGTTGTCGACTGCCGCGGGGGAATGCGCATCGGGACCGATCTCGATCGTGACGCCGCGCTCCTTGGCCTGACGGCAGTAGCGCCAGTCGAGATCGAGCCGGTGTGGATCGGCGTTGAGCTCGAGCGCTACTCTGACTTCGGCGGCCTTCTCGATCACTGCGGCCAGGTCGATGGCGTAAGGCTCGCGCGAGAGCAGCAGCCTTCCAGTTGGATGCGCGAGAATCGTGAGGTGATGATCATCGAGCGCGGCGAGGACTCGCTTCGTCATCGCCTCGCCGTCCATGCTGAAGCGCGAATGGATCGACCCGATCACGTAGTCGAACCGGTCGAGCGTCTCCGCGTCGTAATCGATCTGTCCGTCGGCGAGGATGTCGGCCTCGATCCCCTTCAGGATGCGAAAGCCCTTGAAGCCTTCATTCAGCTGGTCGATCTCGTCGTGCTGCCGGGCAATCTTGTCCCGCTTCAGGCCGCCGGCGTAAAACGCCGATTCGGAGTGATCGGAGATTCCGATGTAGCTCCAGCCGCGCTCCTGGGCGGCGGCCGCCATGTCCGCGATCGAAGCCGTCCCGTCGGAATACTCGGAGTGACAGTGCAGGACCCCGCGCAGGTCGTCGTAGACCACGAGGTTGGGAAGCTTGCCCGCCGCCGCCGCTTCGACTTCACCCATGCCTTCCCGCATCTCGGGAGGGATCCAGGGGAGGTCCAGCGCTGCGAACAACGCCTCTTCGTCGGCGAGCGCGATGCGCTTCGATTTTCTGAGCATCGCATTGCCGTCGAATCGCACTCCCTCGGCGCTCGCGTACGCCGTCATCTGCTCCACGTGTGCGCTGTTTCCCGTCGCTCGCCAGAGCGCCACGGCGTAATCGCCGGTCGCCACGCAGTGCATGTCGAGGTGTGTGCCGTCCACGAATCGAAGGTCCACCGAGCCCGGCTCCGCGCCGGGAGTCGCCTTCGTCACGCCCGGCGCACGAGCGAACGATGCCGCGACATCGACCGGATCGACCGCGCATTCGGCGACGATGTCGATGTCGGCGATCACTTCGTTGTGACGGCGGACTGATCCCGCCACGTCGGCGCGCGTCACATCCGGGTGCTTCACCACATTGGCGAGGAGCAGGTGCGCCTCTATCGCTGCCTGGGGAAAGCGCTCGAGGTGGGTGTTCCGGCGCAGCACTGAAATCCCCTTCAGAATTCTCTCGGCGGTCTTCCTTCCGAACTTCGGGAGCTCGGCGAGCTGTCCGCTCTCAGCGACGCGCTCGAGATCGTCGAGGGTCTCGACGCCGAGGGCCTGGTGAATCACCTGGATTTTGGCGGCTCCCAGTCCCGGCACGCGCATCAGATCGAACAGGCCGGCCGGCATTCCCTCACGCAGCCGCTCGAGATAGGAAGACTCACCCGTCTCCACCAGCTCGCGCACAACGGAGAGCGTGGCGGGTCCGATGCCTGAAGTTTTGGCCAGCTCGCCCGACCTCACCAGCGGGCCGAGGTCGTCGGTATCGAGTGCGATGAGTGCCCGGGCGGCTCCGGCATAAGCTCGGGCCTTGAATTTGTGCTCGCCTTTTACTTCGAGAAGTGCGCCGATCTGAGAGAGGAAATGCGCGGCCGTGCGGGAGTCCATGCCGTCAATATACGGGGGCGGGTTTGGATCTTACTCGAGACGAACTGCGAGCTTACGACGACCGGCCGGGGGCGGTGGGCGGGCCGGCGATGGGCTACGGGCGAGGCGAGAACAAATTGGGAACGGTCAGATCGGTGGACATCGTTGGGGTCGATGGCGAGTTCACGAGACTTCAGCTTCTACAAGGATGAAAAAACGCACGCAGCCATCAGCGGACACGCCCACAGCCCCCGGCCGGTAGTCTTCAGTTCGTAGTTTTCGCCTACGACCCCTCTTCGATCCCCGCATGAAACGGCAGCGTCTTGACGATCTCCTCGATCTGCTTCTGAATGAGCTCGAGCTCCTGGCTGGCGCCTTCGCTGTCGAGCATGCCGTGGCGCATCGTGACCGCCACGCGGTTCATGTACTTGATCTTGGTGATGATCTCCTCGGTCGCTCGGCGGAGCCTGATGTAGCGCCTCTTGTCGGCGAGGGCGCGATGGCACCGGCGCTCGAGATCCTGGGGAGTGAGCTTGCGCGCGACTTCGACGGCTTCAGCGATCGTCCGACCGGGAACCGCACCGTGGTCGGGAATTCCCATCTGGTCGCTGGAGGGATCACTGAACCACAATCTGCCAATGTACTCGACCCCATCGTACGCGAGACGCAGAGCGACTCGATACTCCTTGCCGTCCACGGTGATCGAGCTGATTGCGTGCTGGGTAATTCCGGAATCTGCTGCTGTCATAGCTGAATATCAGCTGCCTACCGTCGGATTGGTTTCATCAAGGAATGTGTCGAGTGCTGCAAAAAGCTGCCCCGGCTGTTCAACGTACGGCACGTGCCCGCACTCGTCCAGAAGCACAGGCTTCGTTCCGAGCGCGCGGGCAGCTTCTACGGTAGACGCAGTTGGAATGGGATCGTCACGTCCATGAACGATGATGGTGGGAATGCGGATGCCCTCCAGCTGCCCGATCAGGTCGAAATTCCCGAGACTTTCCCATACGGATTGCTGCACTCTTCCGACCACTCTGAAGGGAGTAAGGTTGCGTGCATTCCGGGGGTCGAAGAAGTATCCGGCTACGCCCAGCTCGAAGGCGCGCTGCGTGTATGCCTCGGGATCCTTCTCTCTCAAGTCCGACGTCGCCAGCTCCTCTCGCAAGCGCTGAATCTCGGGCCCCTGCTGCCGTTGCGCGAACTCGGCCTCGAACTGCTGCCGGTATTCACGCGTCAAAGGCGCCGGACTGATCAGAGCCAATCGGTGTGGACCTTTGAGCGCGGCGTTCCTCCGCGCCTCGATCACGTACAGGAGCGCCAGCATCGCGCCCCACGAGTACCCGACGATCGAGAGCGGGTCGAGAGAGAACTCATCGATCACCGCCGCCAGATCATCGACGTGCGTTTTCCAGGTCACAGGAACCCGCGCATCCGATTTCGACCGGCCCCCACCGCGCTGGTCGTAGAACAACAGGTCGTGGCGCTCGCCGAGCTTGAGCATTTGAGGGAGCAGATAGCAGTGATCGGCTCCCGGCCCGCCGTGGAGCACGACCAGCCGCGGCGCCCCGGCGCGGCCGTATCGCGCCCAGTAAAGCGGCACGTCCGTCGTCGTGGTGACGCCCTTTTCCCGCGGGGGCGGAATCGGCTCAGGCATCGATCGCCTGGCCCTCGGCGAGCGCCGGCTCACCGCGCTGTGAAATCAGTCTTCGCAGTGATGACGCGGCATGTCTCGGCGATCAGGTCGGCCGCGCGATCCAGGTCCTGTATGCTCACCATCTCGTTCGGCGAATGCATGTAGCGGTTGGGAATCGAAACGAGAGCCGTGGCGATGCCCTCGCGCGCGATGTGAATCGCATCAGCGTCGGTGCTCGTCTCCCGGCCCGCCGCATGAAGGGTGACGGGAATCTTTCGCTTCTCGGCTGTCTTGCGCAGGAGGTCGAGCACGACGGGCGATATGATCGATCCACGGGTCAGTACCGGCCCGCTGTCGATCGCGGATTCACCGTGCTCCTTCTTCTCGATTCCCGGATGATCGATGGCAAAGGTCACATCGACGACGATGGCCATCTGCGGATTGATGCAGGTGGCACACACACTCGCGCCTCCGCCCCGATAACCGATCTCCTCCTGGGTCGTCGCGACGGCGACGACCTTCGCCGGGCCGGGCTTGGCGGCGTACCGCCGAAGCGCTTCCAGCACCACGAATGCTCCGATGCGGTCATCGATCGAGCGGGACACCAGCCGGCCATTTGGAAATTCCATGGTGCGGGAATCGATCACACCCGGATCTCCGACCGAGATCATCTCCTCTGCTTCCTTCTTGGTGCGCGCTCCCAGGTCGACCCAGAGATCGACGAACTTCGCCGCCTTCTCTTTCTCTTCCGCCTTGATCAGGTGAATGGGCTTCTTGCCGATGACGCCGAAGACATCGCCCTTCCGGCCGGTGAAACGGAGGCGCTGTCCGATCAGCACTTGTGGATCCCAGCCACCGATCGGCTGGATATAGGCGTAGCCCTGGTCGTCGACGTAGCTCACTATCACGCCAATCTCGTCGATGTGCCCGGCCAGCATGATGGTCGGCTTGCCGCCACCGTTCACTTCGGCGATGCTATTACCCGCCACGTCGCCGCGAACTTCTGCAAATTGACGAGCCTGCTCGCGCCACACTTTCGCCGGAGCCGACTCAAAGCCTGATGGGCCAGGCGTATCGAGTAGCTTCTTGAGAAAGGTGATCGAATCCGGAGAGAGCATTGACCGAATATAAGAGAAGAAGCCCCTACCTGTGCCTCACAATCGCGGTGGCGGCAGTTGTCGGTGTGGCATCAGCGAGCCTGGCACAAGTGAGCGCCGCCCCGGCCGTCCCGGCCCGACTCACCGACATTCACTATGACGTGATCTTCAACGCGGCCAGCGCAGCGCGGCGTCAGGTAACCGCGGAGATGAGATTCTCGGTGGAGGGTGACGCTCCCGTAATCCTGTCCCTCCCTGCCTGGACTCCGGGCTCTTACTCGATCAGCAACTTCGCGCGAAACGTCTCGAACTTCTCCGCCGAGCAGGCGGGCACCGGGCTCAGGTGGGACAAGACCGATCACGACAGCTGGCGCGTGTTTCCTCGAGGCGCGGGGTCGGTGAGAATTCGCTTCGAGTACAGGGCAGACACTCTCGACAACGAGGGAAGCTGGTCGCGCTCCGACTTTCTGCTGTTCAACGGCACCAACCTGTTTCTGTATCCTGAAGGAGCGAGCTTCGACTTCCCGGCGACCGTGACCGTCACCACCGAGGCTGCATGGAAGGTTGTCACCGGGATGACCCCGACCGGCGAGCGAACCTACACGGAAGGGAATTACCACGACCTGGTCGACATGCCGTTCTTCGTCGGCAGCTTCGACGTCGACAGCGTGCAGATCGCCGGCAGGTGGCTGCGCCTGGCGACGTATCCCTCAGGCAGCGTCTCGGCGGCTGGGCGCGCCGCTGTCTTCGATGCTCTCAATCGAGTCGTCGTTCCGCAGGTGAGAGTATTCGGAGAAGTGCCGTGGACTACGTACACCATCCTCCAGATCGTCGACTCCGCGCAGGCCGGCGGATCGGGACTCGAGCACCAGAACTCCCACGTCGACATACTCTCGCCCGACATGGTTGACGCTCCGGTTCTGATCTCGCTCTATGCGCACGAGGTGTTTCACGCCTGGAACGTCAAGCGGCTGCGGCCGGCGGACATGACTCCGTACCGCTATGACCAGCCACAGCCTACCACCATGCTCTGGATCAGCGAAGGCATCACGGACTATTACGCCGATCTCGCCCAGGTGCGCGGCGGAACTGTGGACGCGCGCGGATTCTACGAATTGCTGACGGAGAAGATCGCCGAAGTCAGCCTGCTCCCGCCCACGGCACTCGAGGATGCCTCGCTCTCGACCTGGGTGCATCCGCGGGACGGAACGGAATATCTGTACTATCCGAAGGGTGCGTTGGCGGGACTGCTGCTCGACATCATGATCCGCGACGCGACCGACAATCGCAGCTCACTCGACAAGGTGATGCGCGCTCTTTATCAGAGCACCTATCGCAACGGCAGGGGATTCACCGCCGAAGACTGGTGGAGCACGGTCTCGCGTGAGGCGAACGGGAGGTCGTTCGACGATTTTTACGCCAGCTACATCGACGGACGCGAGCCCTATCCGTGGGACAGGATTCTTCCACTCGCCGGGCTGAGACTGGCAGGGGATGCGGTGCGCGAGCCCCGCGTCGGAATCTCGACGGTGCAGGACTCGAGCGGTTTTTTCGTCACCGATCTTGGTCCGGGAGGTCCGCCCGTCCCCGCCGGATTGGAGAGTGGCGATCGACTTCTCGCACTCGGCGGATTCAGTCTCCGCGATCCGACGTGGCTGGAGAAGTTTCGCTCCCGCTACGCGCGCGCGTCCGAAGGTACCGAAGTGCCGGTGCGCTTCCAGCGGGACGGCCGCGACCAGACGGTGCGAGTTCGGCTGCGATTCGTCACACGGGTGGATCCGCGGCTCGTCGAAGACCCTCGCGCATCTTCCAAGGCGCGCCGGATCAGAGAGGGATTGCTCCGCGGCGTGACGCGGCCTTAGCTCCTAGGGAGTTGTTGCGCGATACCACTCGACGCGGGCCGAATCGCGTGGCGCCGGACCGTTCGACTTGTTCTTCATCAGCGCTTCGATCTCGCTGATCTCCCGCGGCGCGCGTGAGACCCACTCGACCTCCTTCGCAGTCACCAGGTAGTCATCCTCGATGCGGACGCCAATGTTGGCGTAGCGCTTGACGGCCACGTCAATCTTTTTCTTGAGCTCACGGTTGCGTGGTGTGTCGGGAATGATGTCGAGCGTGTTCCCGCGGACGTAGATGCCGGGCTCGATGGTGAAAGCGTGTCCGGGCGTCAGGGTGTCCATGGGACCGTTGCCCCACGGATCATGCACGTCGAGGCCGATGCCGTGTCCGAGGCCGTGCATGTAGAAGAGCCTGTATTGCGGGCACGTCGGAACACCCTCCAGTGCCGCACAGTCGAAGGTAGCGGTCGGTGACTCGATCAGCCCCAGCTTCGCCAGCGAAGCAGCGATCGATGCGGTCGCCGAGTCACTCATTTGGCTCAAAGGCGCGCCGACTTTCGCCTGTCGCTCGCCCGCGGCCTGCGCATCGCGAACCGCCTGGTAGATCTCGCGCTGCGCCTGACTGAATACGCCGTTAACCGGGATCGTGCGCGTCACGTCAGCGGCATATCCGCGATAGGATGCGCCGATGTCCATCACCACCATGTCTCCGTTTCTCATGAAACGGTCGTCGGCATTGTAGTGAAGCGTGGTGGAGTTGGGCCCCGACCCGACGATCGTGGCGAAGGATGGGCGATCGGCACCGTTGCGCCTGAAGGTGTATTCGATCAGCGCCTGGATCTCGAACTCGTTCATATCCGGACGGATCGCGCGCAGCGCTTCCAGATGGGCGTCGACCGTGATCGCGATCGACTTTCGGAGCAGATCAAGCTCGGCGGCGTTCTTCACTCTCCGCTGCGCATCGACTCTTGCGTTTACCGGCGTCGCGACCACTCTCGGAAACTGCTCTTTCAGCCGCCTGATGAAGAGGTCGTCGCGCGAGGCCAGCTGCCGCTGCGTGGAGTACTCTCCGACCACATAGAGCGCCGTGTCGGCCGCCAGCAATGTGTCGAGGGTGGGGCGCAGCAAGCGAATGTCACGGGTTTCGATTCCAGTCACTCTGCGCAGGCCCTCCACGCCGATCCTCTTTCCACTCCAGACTTCCTGTGCGGGGTTGCTCGGCAGCACGAACATCATCTCCCGCACCTGACCACCACGCTTGACCATCACCAAGGCACCGTTCGGCTCCCGGAATCCGGTGAGATACAGGAAACGCGGACTCTGGAAGAAGGAGAGGTAGTCGTGTTCGGGCTCCGGCGCCCCGAACACGAGAATGACTCCATCGCCGACGGAAGCGGCAAGAGCGGCGCGCCGCGCCTGGTAATCGCGCTGAGTAATCTGGGCGTGGAGCGGGAATCCCATTGCGAGAAACGCAATGGAGAGCAGGGTGCGGCAAAACCACTTCGGACTGCGGAAAAAAAATTGCGGACTGCGGGCTAAATTGAGAGTCATCACGATACTCTATTTGAGAATGGCTTTGGCGATGGTCTGGAGCTGCATGTTGGACGTGCCTTCGTAGATCGTGCCGATCTTGGCGTCACGATAGAACTTTTCAACCGGGTAGTCCGTGGTGTACCCATACCCGCCGAACAGTTCCACGCAAAGCGACGTGACGCGCTCGCACACCTGGGATGAGAAGAGCTTGGCCATCGCGCCCTCACGGGCAATGTCCTTCCCCGCATCCTTGAGGCGGGCGGCGTTATAGACCATGAGGCGCGCCGCCTCGACATCGGTCGCGGCCTGAGCGACCTGGAACTGAATTGCCTGGAAATCGGACAGCGGCTTCCCGAACTGCTTCCGCTCGCCGAGGTATGCTATGGTTGCGGCGAGCGCGCCCTGCGCGATCCCGATCATCTGCGCGCCAATTCCGATCCGCCCCCCGTTGAGCGTGTTGATTGCGATTTTGTAGCCCTGACCGACAGGGCCAAGCACGTTCTCCTCCGGGACTTCGCAGTCGTCGAGGAGCAGCTCGACGGTGCTCGAAGCGCGGATTCCGAGCTTGTCTTCCTTCTTTCCGACCTTGAGTCCCTTGAAGTCGCGCTCGACGATGAAGGCGGTAATGCCCCGGTATCCAGCTGACGGATCCGCGTTCGCGAACACGACGAAGACACCTGCCTCGGCGCCGTTGGTGATCCACAGCTTCTGGCCGTTGAGAAACCACCGATCGCCACGCTTTTCAGCACGCGCGGCCAGACCGAACGCGTCGGAGCCGGAGCCCGATTCGGAGAGAGCGTAGGCACCCACGGTCTCGCTCGTAAGGAGCGGGAGATAGCGCGACTTCTGGTCGGTGCTCCCGTATTTGGCGATCGGATAATTGACGAGAGTGTTCTGGACGTCGCATACGATCGCCGCGGCCGCGTCGACTTTGCTGATCTCCTCGACGGCGAGAGTGACCATGAACAGGTTGCCGCCCGCGCCGCCGTATTCCTCGGGGACCTCGATTCCCATCAGCCCGAGCTCGAAATACTTGGGCAGAAGGTCCGGATCGATTTTGCCCGCCTTCTCCATCGCCATCACCAGCGGCCGCACCTCTTCCTCCGCAAATGCCGCGACAGCGTCGCGGAACATCACCTCTTCCTCGGAGAGGAGAGTCAGCGCTGATGATGTCGTCTCAGTTTGCATAAGAGCCCACCGCGGCGCGCTCGAGCACCACCTGGGCGAGCTTCTCGTGCAGGCCAAATGCGGGCGTGACGTTGAACGCGACGTCCGGGAACGCGCGCGCCGCCTGGGCGACCATGCGGGGGATATCCGACGTCGAATGCCGGCCGGGCGACAGCATGTAAGGGAAGACCGTCACGTCGGTCGCGCCGGCCCGCACGCATTCGGCGAAGGCCTGGTCGATGTCGGGGGCGGCCAGCTCCATGTGGGCATACCGGACGACCACCTCGTTGCCCGCCATGGTCTGGATCAGGGTAGCCATCTCGCGGAGCATGTCATTCGCTTCACCCAACCGCGAGCCATGGTCTACGATCAGAATTCCCTTCATGGCTCCAAGATTAGCGAAAGGGGGCAGCGAAGCAATCCGCGAGTTGCTTTTTGAAGCAGGCAGGTAAGCCATCCGCGAGTTGCTTTTTGCGTTTTGAGTTTACCGTCGTCGCGTTGTCCGTTGTTGAGTTTACTACTCGGGGCCTCAGGCAGCGCGCCGTTCAAAAAAACGCAAGAACGGCAAACGCAAAAACGGTAAACTCAAAACGCAAAAAGCAATCGGAAAGCCACACCAACGCCTGGATCGGCTAGTGTGCCGGCTCATCCAGCCCCTTTCCTTCGTGCCATACCGGCCTCGCTAGTCCCCCCGCATCCTCGTAGAAGCGAATCGCTCCCGGGGCGTAGCTCTTGGTCAGCAGAATTATCTGGCCCGTATGCATCGCGAAGTGCTCGACGACGTGATAGATCGCACCCAGGACCGTGGTCTCACGACCCTGGATAATGAGCCTCTGCCTCAGATCCGCTTCAGTCAGCTTGGCGAGGATGGCGTCTGCCTCGCGGAGCACGCCTTCGAGCCGAGCCAGCAGATCGGCCCCGCTACCTCCCTCCTGTTGGGCGAACTCCTGCTCGCGGTTGCGCTCGATCTTCTTGCCGCCGACGCCACCGATTATCCACTCGGTGACGTTGCCGGAGAGATGGATGAGCAAGTTGCCGATGCTGTTCGAGCCCGGATCCGACCGTGCCCACACTGCGCTCGCAGGCAGCGCATAGATGCAGTGGCCGAGCTTTAGCGGGTACTCCTTGACCAGCCAGTACCGGGAGCGGACGAGGAAGTCTTCGGCGATCACGTGGAGCTTGCCTTCACCTTGCGGCCGGTTCCCGCCCCGCCGCGAGCGGCCAGTGTATCGCGGAATACCTCGAGCGCGAGCTCCACCTTCCCGAATGGCGCCGATACCTGGACGCCTTGCACCAACGGACGCACCCGCTCGAGCATCTCCCGCGCGATCGCAATCCCCTCGGCCACGCCATGCTCCTTCGATTTGCCACTCGCCACACGCATGCGCTCGATGATGCTTGCAGGCACAACCACGCCCGGCACCTCGTTGGCGAGAAACTCCGCGTTGCGCAGCGACACCAGCGGCCAGATTCCGGCGATGATGGGAATGCGGGTGTGCTCGATGGTGGCAAGAAACCTCTCCAGCTGCTCGACGTCGAACACAGGCTGCGTAATCGCGTACTCGGCCCCGGCGTCCACTTTCCACTCGAATCTCTTGAGCTCGTGCGCGGGATCCAGCGCCGCCGGGTTCACGCCTACACCGATGGCGAATCTCGTCGGCTCACCGATGGCGTTGCCGCCCGGATCGAGACCGTGATTGAGCTGATTCACCAGGTTGGTGAGACCGATGGCGTCGATGTCGAACACCGCGGTGGCGTTGGGATACGGCCCCATCTTGGGCGGGTCGCCGGTGATGAGCAGGATGTTGCGTAGTCCCACCGCTGAGGCGCCCAGAAGGTCGCTCAGCATGCCGAGCAGATTGCGGTCGCGGCAGCAGTAGTGGGTGACGGTCTCGATCCCCACCTGCTGCTCGATGAGGAGACTGGTGAGCAGAGCGCCCATGCGGCTCTGCGCGCGCGGGCCATCGGGAACATTCACTGCGTCGACGCCCGCGTCACGGAGCGACGCGGTGTCACGTAGCATCTTCGACGCATCGACCCCGCGGGGCGGCACGATCTCCACTGACGTGACGAACTCTCCCCGCGCGACTTTCGCGCCCCACTTGGATTTCTCGACGAGCGGAACCGGCGTGACACCCGGATCCTCGGGCGGCAGATCGGGATGCGTGGGCCGGCGCTCCTTCATCGGGACGCGCGCATTCCGCGGGGAAAGCGGACGTACGCCTTCGACCATCGCGGCGATGTGCTCGGGCGTCGTTCCACAGCACCCGCCCACGACCTTCGCTCCAGCCTGCACCAGGTGGTGAGCGTAAGTCGCCATGTATTCGGCGCTGGCCATGTACATGCTGCGCCCGCTCACGTCGCGCGGCATGCCGGCGTTGGGTTGAGCGCTAAGCTTGCGTCGAGTAGCCGTTACCATCTTCTCGATCGCGTCGAGAATGATCTGGGGCCCGACCGAACAGTTGAGCCCGATGATGTCCGCGCCGAATGCATCGAGCGCCCGCGCCAGATCTTCCGGAGTCACACCATAGGGAGTGTGACAGTCGGAGCCGATCGTCATCTGCGCGATCACGGGAATGTTCGGGTCTACGTCGCGCGCCGCGCGAATCGCCTGCTCGATCTCGTTGAGGTCGGCGAAGGTCTCGAGGATGAAGACATCGGCGCCTCCTTCCTTGAGCGCCGCCAGCTGCTCGCGGAATGCCGACCGCGCTTCGTCCAGACTCGTCGGCCCGAGCGGCTCGAGACGGACGCCCAGCGGGCCGACCGCGCCAGCGACAAGGAGATCGTCCTCCGCGGTTTCGCGCGCGATCCTGGCCGCGGCGATGTTGATACTCGCCACCTGCGCCTCGAGTCCGTATTGCGCCAGCTTGATCCTGTTGGCGCCGAACGTATTGGTCTCGAGGATTTCCGCGCCCGCCTTCCGATACTGCTCGTGCACGTCGCGGATGAGCTCGGGCGCGCGAAGGCTCAGCTCGTCGTAGCACTGGTTGATGAACACGCCCTTGTTGTACAGCATGGTGCCCATCGCGCCGTCGCAGACGACGACCTGGAGCGGATCGAGGAGTCGCGCAATCAAGGGATTTTCAGGCAACGGCCGCTTCCCCCTCTGCTACCGCACCGGCGCCTGTGTTCGCGCCGCGTACGGCGTAGTACCTGGCCTCGGGGTGATGGATGATCACGGCGGCAGTGGACTGTTCCGGCAGCAGCTGGAAGGCCTCGGTCAGCTCCATTCCAAGCGATTCGGCGGCGGGCAGGAGCTTGAACACGATCGCGTGGTCGTCGAGATCCGGACACGCGCCGTATCCCCACGAGTATCGCTTGCCGCCCGGAACAGCGAGCTCACGCTTGATCCGGCGGTGCGTCCATTCCGCGAGCGCTTCGGCCGCTTCGACGGAGAGCCCATGAGAATAGAACGCCTCGGTGTACTCGTTTTTGCCCTGCAGGTCCTCGAATCGCTTTGTCGCTTCCCTGCCCACTGTCACCACTTGGATGGGGAGCACGTCGACGTCGCCCGACTCCACGCTTCGCACATAGTCGGCGAGACAGAGCCGCTCACGGCCAACCATGCGCGGGAAGTGAAAGCGCGCGATCTCACGCAGTGATCCGCCGTCGCTTGAGTACGCGGCGGGATCGTAGACGAGGACGTCGTTTCCCTGCGACTGGGCCGGAAAATATCCGTAAACGACTTCCGGCCTGATCCATCCGTTCTTCTTCGCGTCGCGCTTGAGCCGCTCGAGCGCCGGCTCGAATTCATCCTTCACGGCGGACCTGTACTGGTCTCCCGACCCACGCCCACCCCACTGGAGTCGATACAGCTCGTCGAGATCGAGCAGCTCGAAGACTTCGTCGAGCGGGACATCGCGAATTACCCGCGTGCCCCAGAATGGCGGAGAAGGCAGGGGATTGTTCGCCGCAACATCGCTGCGCACACCTCCTGAATCTCCGACGCCGATGTCCTTGCCGACCGCCGTGCGCAGGAAAACATCGTTGCGTGCGTCGTCGAGGTTCTTTACCAGAAACAGTTTCCGCTTCTTCGGATCCTGGAGGACGTCCATGGTCTCCAGCCCCTCGAATGCATCCTTGCAGTAGAAGACGCCCGACTCATACGGACGTTCCCCTTCCACGAACAGCGCGCGCCGGCCGAAACGGCGGTTGATTGCCGCGCCCCCGATCAACACCGGAACCTGAATGCCGCGCTTGTCCAGCTCCTGCACACAGAGCGGCATCTGCTTCGATGTCGAGACCAGCAGCGCGCTCAGCCCGATCGCGTCGGCTCCGACCTCGACCGCCTTGTCGAGAATCGTGTTCACCGGGACCTGTTTCCCCAGGTCGAAGACGGTGTAGCCGTTGTTCGAGAGAATCGTGTTGACGAGCGACTTGCCGATGTCGTGGACGTCGCCATACACGGTCGCGAGAACGACCTTGCCCTTGGTGTAGCCTTCGGCTTTTTCCAGGAATTGCTCGAGGTGCTTCACCGCCTTCTTCATCACCTCGGCAGACTGCAGCACGAAAGGCAGGATGAGCTCGCCCGCGCCGAACTTGTCGCCGACCTCTTTCATCGCGGGCAAGAGTATCTCGTTGAGGACGCGCACCGGATTCCCGCGGACTCCCGCCGCGTCCAGCTGCTCCTCGATTCCATCTTTTTTGCGGTGCAGGATCATCCAGTGGATCTTCTGCTCAGCGGTCAAGCCCGCTGTCGGATCTTCCTTCTCCTGCTGCGCGCTCGAGCCCCCCCCGCCGGCGGAAGCACCGGTATTCGCGAAGTACTCGATGAACCGCTGCAAAGCATCGGGCCGCTTGTTGAACACCAGGTCGTCGGCCATCTCGCGCTCCGCCGCCGAGATCTCGGCGTATGGCCGGATGTGCGCTGGATTCACGATCGCCGCGTCGAGTCCCGCCTGCACGCAGTGGTGGAGAAATACCGAGTTGAGCACGCCGCGCGCTTCAGGCGTGAGCCCGAAGCTGACGTTCGAGACGCCGAGTATGGTTGAGACGCCAGGAAGCTCCCGCTTGATGAGACGGATTCCCTCGACGGTTTCCTTTCCGGAGTTGATCCACTCCTCGTCACCGGTCGCGAGCGTGAAAGTCAGCGCGTCGTAGATGAGATCCTCGGGCGCGAGGCCGTATTCACCGACGACGATGTCGTAAATCTTTTTCGCCACTTCCAGCTTCCGCTCTCGTGTCTTCGCCATTCCGATCTCGTCGATCGTCAGCGCAATCACGGCTGCGCCGTGCTTCTTCACCAGCGGCACCACTGCGTCGATGCGCTTGCGGCCGTTCTCCATGTTTATGGAGTTGACGATGCCGCGACCCGGGACGTGCTCGAGCGCGGCCTCGATGACGTTCGCCTCGGTCGAGTCGATGACGAGCGGAGTCTCCACGCTCATCGAAAGCAGCTTCACCACCTTCGACATCTGCTCGGCTTCGTCGCCTCTTTCGGTCAACGCGACGCAGACATCGAGCACGTGCGCGCCCGAATCGACCTGGTCACGGGCGACTTCGAGAATTCCCTCGTAATCGTCGGCCAAGAGGAGGCGCTTCACCTTGCGCGAGCCCTGCGAGTTGACCCGCTCTCCGACGAGGAGAGGCGGCGGATCCTGGTGGAGCGTGATGGCGCGCATGGCGGAGCTCACGCGCGGGACGTGCTGCACGTGAGGGCGGGGCTTGGCGGCGTTATCGGCCTGTCTCACCGCCGCCACGATCGCCGAGAGGTGCTCTGGAGTGGTGCCGCAACAGCCACCGACGATGCGCACGCCAAAATCCCTGACGAACTCGGAGATCGCCCGGGCCATCGGCTCCGGCTCGAGCGGGTACACGGCTTCGCCGACTCCAGTGTTGAGCGGCAGTCCGGCGTTCGGAATTACGGAGAGCGGAAGCGTCGCGTGCTCCGAGAGATACCGGATCGGCTCGCGCATGTGCTCGGGACCGGTGGAGCAGTTGAGGCCGATCACATCGACCTTGAGCGCCTCGAGCGTCGTCATGGCGCTGGCGATATCGGTGCCGAGGAGCATGCGTCCGCTCACGTCGAGCGTGACCTGGGTCTGGATCGGTATCCGGCGGCCGATTTCGGTGAACAGTCGCTCGATGCCGGCGACGGCCGCTTTCACTTCCAGGATGTCCTGGGAGGTCTCGATGAGGAGGAGGTCGACGCCGCCCTCGACCAGATATTTCGCCTGCTCGTAATAGTTGTTGCTAAGCTCGTTGTAGGTGACCTGCGACAGCACCGGATCGGAGCTGGACGGCAGCATCCCGGTCGGCCCCAGTGAAGCAGCGACGAAGCGCGGGTGATCAGGAGTCGAGTACTTATCCGCGGCGCTCCGTGCCAGGCGTGCCGCGGCAAGATTAATGTCCCTGACCTTGTCTCCGAGTTCCCACTCATGCAGGCGACGGGGCGTCGACTGGAAGGTGCAGGTCTCGACGACGTCGCACCCCACGGCAAGGAACGACTCGTGAATTTCCTGGATGACGTCGGGACGCGTGAGCACCAGGTTGTCGTTGCAGCCTTCCAGCGATTTCCCCCCGAAATCCTCGGCGCTCAGGTTATATCGCTGGATGTTCGTACCCATCGCGCCGTCGTAGATGACCACTCGACGGTGCAGGGCTTCGAGGTAGGGGGACTGGGTTCTTCGGTCGATCATCTAAGTGAATCAATAAAGGGCAGAAGAACGGGTGGGAGGTGCCAGAGCAGCGTAGGTGCGAGGTGCCGGTTCACTACGCCCTGACTTTCCGATGTGCGCGCTGGCCGGCAGACGCGACCGTGGTAAGTCCCGGCGTCGTAAACTCTTGCCTGGCACCTATGCTTCTGGCACCTCCCACCTTGTAGTGGCTTCTCGAAATCACCACTGACCTCAAATGAAAAAGCCCACGCGTATGCGCCGGGCCAGCGCTTTAGCGGAATGTTTAACGTGGCCGCAAGTTGCTTTAAATCGCCACGGATTTCAGTTGTGCCCTTCCACTATAGTAGTACCGGTTAACGCTGGCGGCAAGCGCGCCGAGGGGCTACGCGATGTCCGGTGGCCAGACCTCCTTCTCCTCAGTTACCGGCACCGAGGAGCTTCGCCCAGTCGCCCGCGACCTGTTATCGAAGGACTGCACCAGCGCGAGCAGACGGTGCCGCTCGAGAGGCAGGACCAGGTAGGCGAGAGTCGCGCGCTGAAGCTTGGTCGGGAGTATCGGCCGATCCTCATGCGACATCCCGTAAACGATCAACGCGCCACCTGATGTCAGCGGCAGCGAAGCGCCGAATCCCGCGTTGAAAAGAGCTTCCGCCGAAACGACGGCAATCGCCGGCAAGTCGACCATGTGGGTGCCGGCGACTTCTCCGACAGTCGTGGCGAAGGACACCTCGTGTCCAAATCCCAACAGCGTTTGCGCGAGTCCTTCGAGCAACGCCACATCTCCGCCGACCAGGATCACTTTCGCCAATAGAATTCCTCCTTCACTCGGCGAGACGCCGCACGCGTGCCTTTAGTCTAACTCCGGGTGAAACCCTTTGGGCAAGGGAGATCACGCATCGACCGCGATTACACCAGCCTCAACAGGAACGATTGGAGCAGGCTCAACAGGATGTAAGCAACTATTGGCGTGATGTCGAACGCGCCGAGCATCGGCACGACGCGCCGCAACGGAGCGAGGATCGGCTCGCTGAGGCGAAAGCTCCAGCTGATCCACTTCGAGTACGGCGATACGGGGAGCCACGAGCTCACCACTCGCACGATGAGCGCGATCTTGAGGATGTTGAACGTCCAGCTTACCAGCAAGCGGTAAACGCCGGCGGATCCCTGATTCGAGTAGTAGATCGCACGGAGGACCTCCACGCGAATGAAATCGAGGGCGCTGATGATGATGATTCCGCCGATCACCACCGCCGCGAGCGCCCACAGGGGCGCGCTGGCCGGAGTCCCGCCGGCGCGTACGACTTTCTTTTCTACGGGCGCGATGAGAGGGTCGATCGTCGAACGGAAGTAACGCGCGACCGCGTTGAACGGACTGATTTTCCGCGTCCGTACCGCCCAATCCACGACGCAGACGACGGCGACGAGCACCGCGCCCGACAGGAAGACGGTCCGCAGCACCTGCATCGCTACGTCCGCTCCGGTCACGAAAGAGTTCATTACTTACTGGAGAGTCGGTTTCATCTGCAGAGTCCTGACGAGAAACGCGAGCCTGTCAGCAGCCTGGTCGATCTGTTTGTTGGTCGGCTTGCCCGCGCCGTGACCTGCCTTCGCCTCGATCCGGACGAGAATCGGATTCGGGCACGCCTGTGCCGCCTGGAGCGCGGCGATGTACTTGAACGTATGGCCAGGTATGACGCGGTCGTCGTGGTCCGCGGTTAGGGCGAGCGTCGGTGGATAGCAGATACCGGGCTTGATGTTGTGGAGCGGCGAATAGGCGCGCAGAAACTGGAAGTCGGCCGCCTTGTCGGCACTGCCGTAGTCGGATACCCACGCCCATCCGATCGTGAACTTGTGGAAGCGGAGCATGTCCATCACTCCCGTTTCCGGTAGCGCCGCGCCGAAGAGATTGGGCCGCTGATTCACGACAGCGCCGACCAGCAGGCCGCCGTTGGAGCCGCCGCGTATCGCCAGCTTCGGCGTCGACGTGTACTTCTGCGCGATCAGGTACTCCGCCGCGGCGATGAAATCATCGAACACGTTCTGTTTGCGGCCTAGCGTTCCGGCCTCGTGCCAATCCTTTCCGTACTCGCCTCCGCCGCGGATGTTGGCCAGCGCGTAAACACCACCCATCTCCAGCCAGGCGAGATTCGGAACGGCGAATGATGGAGTCTGGGGGATGTTGAACCCGCCGTAGGCGTAGAGGATCGTCGGATTCCGGCCATTCAGCGTGACCCCCTTCCTGGCGGTGATGAACATGGGCACCCGCGTCCCGTCCTTACTGGTGAAGAAGACCTGCCGTGTCTCGTATGGAGAGACATCGAAAGCGACGGTCGGAGTTCTGAAGGGCGCGCTGCTGCGAGTCCGCAAATCGTATCGAAAGACGGTCGGCGGATAGAGGAAGGAGGTGAACGAGTAGAACATCTCGTCATCTGCCTGCTTGCCGTTTATCTGATTTACTGTCCCGATTCCGGGGAGCTCAAGCTCGGCGCGCAGCCTGAATCCCCCACCGACCAGCTGGCCACGTGTGATCGGGACTGTGCTGGTGTCGTAGATGCTGCCCGAGGTTCGGCGCGGCGCTGGAGCGCGGGTCCTCTCATTCCGCCCGTCGTCGCGTGCGGTGAAGAAGCGGATGCTCGATCGTGCAGCCTGCAGGTAGGTGCCAACGATGTCGTTGCCGGCGATTGTCGCGCCGACCAGAGCGTCCTTGTCCTCCGCTACGATGGTGTTCCATCGCTCGGGGCGTGGATTCTCGATATCGATGGCGATGATTCGCCCTTTTGGGGCGTTGAGATTGGTTTTCACATAGAGCATCGTCTCACGGTTGCCGACGAACTCGTACTCGGCGTCCAGCTTGTCCAGCAGGCGCACGACCGGGTTGGTGATCTTGGGCTTCCGCGGATTGTCGAGATCCACGAAGTAGAGGCGGTTTTGATTGACGGAGCCCTCAGCAATGGTGAGTGCCAGAAATTGGCCGTCGTCGCTCACCGATCCGAAAACCAACCACTCCGGCTGGTCGGGCTTGTCGAAGATCAGCTCGTCCCGTGCCTGGGGCTGCCCGAGGCGGTGGTAGTAGAGCTTGTGGTTTTTGTTGACGTTTGTGAGGGTGTTGCCGGCGGTGGGCTCGTCATACCGCGAGTAGAAGAATCCCTTGTTGTCGCGCGTCCACGACAATCCGGAGAACTTCACCCATTTCACGACATCGGGAAGATCGCGGCCGGTGCTGACGTCGCGCACCCGGATCTCCTGCCAGTCGGAGCCGCTGGTCGAGACACTGTATCCCAGATAACGGCCGTCACTCGAGGCTGATGCCTGCAACAGGGCGACAGTGCCGTCGGTGGAGAGCACATTCGGATCGAGCAGTATTCGCGGACGCGCGTTTCTGCGGTCCTGGACGTACAGGATGCTCTGATTCTGGAGCCCGCTGTTCTGAAAATAGAAATATCGGCCGCCTTCCTTGAACGGCGCCGAGGTCCGAGCGTAATTCCAGAGCTGGGTGAGACGGTGTTTGATCGCGACCCGCTCGGGGATCGCGGCAAGATAACTTTCTGAAAGCCTGTCTTGCGCCTCGATCCAGGTTCTGGTGGCGGGGGAATTGGTGTCCTCGAGCCACCGATAAGGATCCGCGACGCTGACACCGTGATAGTCGTCGGTTTGCGTTCCGCGTGTGGCGGGCGGATAGGAGAGTGGAGCGCTCTGTGTCTGGGCACTCAACGTGCCGGTCAGCAGTGCCAGCAGGAGGCACGAACGAAGACTGTGACGATACATGTACGGAACCTTGGTGGTGTGAGTGTGGCTCAGAGGAATCTACGGTGACGGGTGCGGCAGGTACCAGCGCACCGAACTTTTTTCAGGTGATGGAACCGGAATGAACAAGCTTTCGAAGGCACAAAGTCCGAACCGGCAATACTGGCTCCTCAAGTCCGACGCCGAGTCGTTCTCGATCGACGATCTCTGGAGCTTGCCCGACCGCACCACCCACTGGGACGGAGTTCGGAACTTTCAGGCGCGCAACTTCATGCGCGATGAGATGAAAAAGGGCGACCTGGCTTTCTTCTATCATTCGGGAGGCGACGAGCCGGGAATAGCAGGGATCGTCGAGATCGTGCGTGAAGGATACCCCGATCCCACCGCTTTGGACCCCAGGGATCCGCATTTCGATCCGAAGACCAAGGATGGGAAGTCGGCCTGGAGCATGGTAGACATTCGCGGAGTGGAGCGATTCTCCCGTCCGGTGCAACTCAGCGAGATGCGAACCAGACCCGAGCTGGAAGGCATGCCGCTGCTCCAGAAGGGAAACCGGCTGTCGGTTCAGAAGGTTGGCGCTGCCGAGTGGAACGCCGTGCTGGCAATGGCGAAAGAGAGCAAGGGAAGGTAGTTCTACGCTTCGCCGCGCTTATCGTCGCCGGCAGCGTTGCGCTAAATTTGCTGTAATCAACTGGAGTCAGGATGCCCAAGGGCGGTACGACCGCAGCACCCAAGAAAAAGAGTTCACCCAAAGCGGCCCCGGCTGCCGCTGCGGCGTCCGCTGCCGCCAAAGCGCCTCCGGCAGCCACATCCGGTGGTGCGGGCAGCCTGGAGATAAAGGACACCCGCACCTCCAAGACCTACAGCATTCCGGTCGCTGAGGGCGCCATTCGCGCGACTGAGCTCAAGAAGATCAGCACCGACGATCCCGGCGACACCGGTCTCATGAGCTACGATCCGGCGTTTCTCAACACCGCCGCCTGCCGCAGCGCCATCACCTACATCGATGGCGACAAGGGCATCTTGCGCTATCGAGGCTATCCCATCGAGCAGCTCGCCGAGAGTGCCAGCTTCCTCGAGGTCGCCTGGCTGTTACGGCACGGTGAGCTGCCCGACCAGAAGGAATACGATCAGTTCGTTCACGACATCACGTTCCACACGTACGTGCACGAGAACATGCGGAAGTTCCTCGAAGGCTTCCGCTACGACGCGCACCCGATGGCGATGTTGAACAGCTCGATCGCGGGCCTCGCATCTTTTTACCCGTCATCGCGCAACATATTCGACGAGACGGAGCGCAACATCTCGATCATCCGCCTCCTGGCGAAGACTCCTACTATCGCGGCGTTCTCGTACCGGCATGTAAAAGGACTTCCGTTCGTCTATCCGGACAATCGGCTCTCGTACGTGGAGAACTTCCTCTCCATGGTCGCGCGCATGAGCGAATCGAAGTACGAGGCGAATCCCATCTTTGCCCACGCGCTCGAGATCCTGTTCATCCTGCACGCCGACCACGAGCAGAACTGCTCCACCAGCGCGGTGCGCGCGGTCGGATCGTCGCACGTCGATCCGTTCTCTGCGGTATCGGCCGGGGTCGCCGCCTTGTTCGGTCCGCTCCATGGCGGCGCCAACGAACAGGTTCTGCGCATGATCAAGGAGATCGGCACCGTCAAGAACGTTCCAGCCTTCATCGAGAACGTGAAGAGCGGGGAAGGTGGCAAGCTGATGGGCTTCGGCCACCGGGTTTACAAGAGCTATGACCCCCGCGCCAAGATCGTCAAGAAGCTGGCGGACGATGTGTTCAACGTCGTCGGCGTTGACAAAGATCTGGAGATCGCCCTCGAGCTGGAGCGAATTGCGCTGTCGGACGACTATTTCATTTCGCGCAAGCTGTATCCCAACGTCGACTTCTATACGGGGCTTATCTACCGGTCGATGGCTTTCCCCACCGATTTCTTCACCGTTCTGTTCGCGATCGGCCGGATGCCGGGTTGGCTCGCCCAGTGGGAGGAGATGCTCCTCGACAAGGAGCAGAAGATCGCGCGTCCGCGCCAGATTTACACCGGTCCCGACGAACGACCGTACAAGAGCAAACTGAAGAACGCGCGATAAGCCTCTAGGCGAGCGTTACCCCCTCCGCGTCGAGCAGCGCCTTCTTCACACCGGGCAATCCGCTGTAACCACCGATCGATCCGTCGCTCATCACCACACGGTGACAGGGCACGACCACTGCGACAGGATTCGCTCCACACGCCTGCGCGACGGCGCGGGTGGCTTTGGGGCGATTGATCGCCTGCGCGACGTCGAGGTAGGAGCGTGTCTTTCCGGGCGGAATCGCGAGGAGCTGATTCCATACCTCGCGCTGAAACTCCGTTCCCTGAAGATCGAGCGGCAGTGCGTCGTCCAGCCGGCGACCGGAAATCCTGTCCAGAACAGCCGCCAGGTCAGGTCGCAGCGCATTATCGTCGCGCATGATGTCCGCCCGCGGGAAACGCGCCCTCAGCGATTCCTCCGCTCCAACATCGGACTCGCGCAGACTGACGGTGCAGAGTCCCTTGTCGGTGGCGGCGACCAGGACTCTCCCCAAATGGCTGTCGCCGATCGTGAATCTGATTTTCATTGGTTAGGAAATCTTCTGCGTCTTCTTCTTCAGGAAGTCCATCAGAATGAATTGACCGAGCGTCATGGTGTTGGTGAAGTAGGCTTTTCCCTTGCTGATCTCGGACACGCGCTTCACGAACTCCACCAGCGCGCGGTCGCGCGCCAGCATGAACGTGTTGATCAGGATGCCGGCGCGGCGGCAGTTGGCGACCTCACGCAGCGTCTGCGCGATCACGGTGCTGTCGAGTCCCATCGAGTTCTTGTAGATCTGCCCGTTCGGCATCGTCATCGCGCTGGGCTTGCCGTCGGTGATCATCACGATCTGCCGCATGTCTTTCTTCTGCGCCATCAGGAGTCGCCGGGCGAGCTTGAGACCTTCGGCGGTGTTGGTGTGGTACGGTCCCACCTGCGCCTGCGGCAACGCCGCGAGCGGAATCTCTTCCGCCGAGTCGTGGAAGAGAACGACCTGCAGCGTGTCCCCGGGAAACTGGGTGCGAATGAGATGAGTCAGCGCGAGGGCGACCTTTTTTGCCGGCGTGAACCGGTCCTCGCCGTAGAGAATCATCGAGTGCGATGTGTCGAGCATCAGCACCGTCGCGCACGATGACCGGTACTCCGCCTGGCGCACCATGATGTCGCCGTAGTCGAGATCCATCGGCACTTCGAGGGAGCCGGTGCGCGTGAGCGAGTTCTTGAGCGTCTCGTTGACATCGATGTTGAGCATGTCGCCGTACTCGTACGGCTTGCTCCACCCATCGGCCTCGATTCCCGTCGCCAGGTGCGGAGTGTCGTGCGACCCGAAGCTCGACTTACCGAGCGAGCTCAGGATGTGACGCAGGCTCTTGTAGCCGAGGAAGTCGATTCCCTTGTCGGTGAGATTGAACTGAACGCTCTTTGATGCTCCATGCGCCAGGCCGCCCCGTCCCGTCACGGGCTGATGTCCCGCCGGCATCTGCGGAGGGGCCTCGAGATTGAGATATCCCTCCGCCGCCAGCTTCTGGATGAGACTGTCGAGCAGCTCGCTCAGTTTTTCCTGAGCCTCCTTGGTTCCATCGCCACGGAGCGCGGCGAGCAGCTCGGGGGTGAACTGGCCGCTCTCGATCAACGCGTCGAGAATCGCCTGACGCAGCGCCTCGAGCGAGCGGTCCGGCTCAGAGTCGAAGTCGTCGAAATACGGATTGAAGCTCTGGCCAGCGCCAGCCGCGAAACCTGACTGGAGGAGAAAGTCGGCCAGCTTGTCCAGCAGCGCCTGGAGATCCACAGCGTCAGCCGCTTCAGGGCTGAACTTGGAGTATGTGTGGAAGCGCATGCTTCAAACATACAGTCGCGTAATGCGGCGTGTATAATCCTTGGGAATGCCTGCCTCCAGGAGGTCGCTCAACCCGTTTCGCGCGCTCCAGCTTCACCGGAACTTCCGGATTTTCTGGATCGGGCAGACGACCTCGCTCATCGGCTCCTGGATGCAGCAGGTGGGACAGGGGTGGCTCGCGCTCGAGCTCACCAACAGCCCCTTTCTCGTCGGATTGGTGGCAGCCGCCGGCACTTTCCCAGTCCTTCTCTTTTCACTGTACGGCGGTGTCATCGCCGACCGGCACAGCAAGCTGCGCATCGTGATCATATGCCAGGCGCTGCTCCTGCTGGAGGCGGCCGCGCTTTGGTGGTTCACGTGGACGGGGAGGATCAACGTCGAGTGGCTGCTCGCACTCACCACGCTCGGCGGATTGATCTCCGCATTCGAGATTCCGGCGCGGCAGGCACTGACGGTGGAGCTCGTCTCGCGCGAAGACCTGGTCGATGCGATCGCGCTCAACTCGGGCGGGTTCAATCTTGCGCGCATCATCGGTCCGTCCATTGCTGCGATCGTGCTGGCGCAGCTCGGTCTGGCTTGGTGCTTCGGCATCAACGCCCTGAGCTACTTCGCGGTTCTCGCCAGCCTGGCGCTGATCAAGCTTCCGCCGTGGACTCCGGTACAGTATCTCGTTTCGCCCTTCGAGCAGCTGAAGCAGGGCTTCGATTACATCCGCGGTACGCGCGCGGTGTCGGGCCTGATGGGAATGATCGCGATCTACTCGATATTCGGATTTCAGTATCTGACGATGATGCCGGTGGTTGCCCGCGATCTGCTGCGCACCGGAGCGAGCGGGTACGGCGCGCTTCTCACCTTCGTGGGCATCGGAGCGCTCACAGGCGCGCTTCTGCTCGCGGGTCTCGGACCGAGAATTCGCCGGGGAAGACTGTTCAGCTCGACGGCTTTGACGTTCGCGCTGCTGACGATTCTCTTCTCGTTCGTGCGTTCCATTCCGCTCGCCGCGCTGATGCTGCTGTTTCTTGGTCTCACCATGCTGATCAACGGCGCGCTGGCGAATGGAATTCTGCAATCAGTCGTGCCCGACGAGCTGAGAGGCCGCGTGATGGCGACTTATATCTTTGTGTATGTGGGCTTCACACCGATCGGCTCGTTCAGTGCCGGTGCGATCGCGCGGTTCGTAGGGGTGGAGTGGGCGATCTTCAGCGGCGGCGTGGTAATGCTCGCGTATTTTGCTTGGGCGTTCTGGAAGTACCCCGAAATACGAGCGGTATAGACGCTGGACGGCTGCTTTTTGCGTTATGAGTTTACCGTTTTTGCGTTATCCGTTTTCGCGTTACGACGTGCGCTGCCGACGCGTGCAGTAACGCAAGAACGGAAAACACAACAACGGCGAACTCACAACGCGAAAAGCATCTTTCCAGGGAAGCCCGGTGCCAGCCACATGATTGGTCTACGTTCCTATTCTGCGCGCAGTTTCGCTCACGCCTTCATCCAGACCCGGATTGCCATCAGGGCGAGGAAGACGGCAAAGGCTCTCTGGAGCTGTGATCCGGTGAGCTGATGCGCGAGACGTGCTCCCAGCCAGGCGCCGACAACAAGTCCGAGCGCGATCCACAGCGCCGCCGCGACATTGAGATTCCCCCGCCGGTAGTACTCCCACGCTCCCAGTGCCCCGACAGGGAGGAGGATCGCGCCCAGAGAAGTGCCGGTCGCGAGTTTGGGAGCGAATCCCGCCACCAGCATGAGGGCGGGTGCAATGATGATTCCTCCGCCGAGTCCAAAAAGACCGGCGAAAACTCCGGCAGCCAGGCCGATGGCGATGAAGAGGATCACGTGTGGTCAGCTCTCAGTTGAGTGTTGATGGAGGCGCATCGTCATTTCTTGGCTGGTATTCCTTTCTTCACCGCATCGAGGACCTTGTCGGTAAAGACGTCGATCTCGTCGAGCGTCGTGTAAACGTTGGGCGTGATGCGGATGCCCCTGAATTCCGGATGGACGATCGGCGTATTCACGATGCGGTGCTCGCTGAACAGCCAGGCGCCGAGCTCGACGTTGTCGAGTCCTTCCACCTGGAAGAGGGCGAGCGCTCCTGACTGCTTGTCGTCGAGCGGAGTCAGCACGCGGACGCGTGAGCTTTCCGCGAGGAGCCGTTTGGCCCAGCGGTCACGAAGGTAGCGGAGCCGGGCGACCTTGCGATCCGAGCCGATGCCGCGATGGAATGCGAGCGCCGCTGAGATCGCGTTGTGATTGGCGGCTGGGTGGGTACCGATCTCCTCGTACTTCCGGATGTCCTCGTCCTGCTTCTGGGTCGCGGCCATGAGCGGCCAGAGCTGTTTCTGTTTTTCCTTCCTGACGTACAGGAATCCGGTGCCGATCGGCGCCAGCAGCCACTTGTGAAGGCTGGTTCCGTAGTAGTCGCATCCAAGGTCGCCGCGCTTGAATGGAAAGTGCGCGAAGGCATGAGCGCCGTCGACGAAAACCTGGATTCCGCGCTCTCTCGCCAGATCCACGATCCGCTTCACCGGCAATATCTGTCCGGTGAGGTTGGTGATGTGGGTGACCTCGATGACTTTGGTGCGCGGACTGAGCGCCGCGCGGAACTGCTCGACGATGTAGTCGTCCGATGGCGGCGGAACCCGGAAGGAGATCTGCTTGAGCACGATCCCGTCGCGGCGCACGCGCTGCTCCCAGGCGGTAATCATGCGGCCGTAATTCTGGTTCGTGATCACGACTTCATCGCCGCGCTGGAGGTCGAGGCCGAAGATCATGATCTCGTTCGCCTCGGAGGCGTTGCGCGTGATCGCCATCTCCTCGATGTCGCAGCCGAACTCGCTGGCGAGATCGCGGCGTACGCTCTCGATGCGCGGCTCGAGCACGCGCCACATGTGCTCGACGGGGAGCTCGTTGCTGAAGCGGAGGTCGCGGATCATCGCTTCGAGCACGTGGCTGGGCGTGGGGCTGACGCCGCCGTTGTTGAGATTGATCATCGTGCGGTCGGCGTCGAAAGCGCGCTGGATCTCGGCCCAGTACGACTCGTCGCTGGCGACTTGGGCAGGCTGGCGATCTCCAGCGATCGCACTGGCCTTGAAGAGCGACGTCATCGCTCGCTCGCGGAACACCGGCTGGGCCGCGAATCCCGCCGCGGCCATGCTGGAGAGAAAGTCCCGCCTCGTGGTCATTGCCGCCCTCCGGCTGCTTCTACTGGTACTGGATGTACACCGGTTTGGGATGAAGGTAAAGAAGCTCGGGCGGCGTGATGACCGGATCTCCTTTCTTCGTGTCGTTCTTGTAGAAGATCTTGAATCCGGTGAACTGCACCGGCTCGTCCGCGACGTAATCGCGATACGAGTCGTACTTCAGCCAGGGCTGACCCCAGCCATCCATGTGGATCACGACCTGCACGCGCGGGTCGAGGACGATCTTCTTGTAGCCCTTGATCATGGGTCGCGTGAAGCGATGCAGCACGAGGACCTTGGGCGGCAGATTGTGCTCCGTCACGAGGTCGGACAGAACTTTGGTCGCGTAGTTGATGTCAGCCGCCGTCATGTATCCGATCCTCTTCCCCGGCTTCTCGCCCGTCTTCATCGAGAACTCGGGGTCCAGCCCGAGGTGGAAGTTCGGGCGCTTGAGGAATGGGATCAGCCGCGGAATCTCTTCCTGCACCGTGCTCAATCCGACCTGGATGTCGAGAAAGACGAGCGCGTTTCTTTGCGCTGCCCAGCCGGCGACTTTCTCGATGAGAGTGTCGGCCATGCGCAGGCGGTACTTGCCGTCTCTCCCGGGAGCTGCCTGCGCGACAACCGCGATCAGGTGAAGAGCCGGCTGTACAGGCGTCGACGGATCGGCGCGCTGCCACTCCGCGACTTCCTTGTCGAGCCGCGCCAGCATTTGGTCCGGAGGCAGCTCGCCGAGGATTCCCATCCGTTTGGAGAGAGGATTTCCGTAGTACGCGACGATCCGCCGCGCGGGAAGAATGGAGCCCGGCAGTGGCGGCGGAGTCTTCACCGGCCAGAGCGTGCTCTTCCTTCCGGCGCGGATCGCGCTCACGAGCGCGATGCTGTCCTTCTTGGTGCGCTTGGCAATCGAGGGAACCGTGATGGGCGGCTCTTTCGGGACGGTGTCTGTCGCGACCGCTGTCTTCGCACTGGCGATACTCGCGACGCTGGTATCCGTCTTCACGACCGGCGCCGGTAGCTGGGGTGAGGGCGGCGGAGATGTGTCGGCGGTCGGGGTGGGTGGAACATTCTGAGTGGCCGTCGCTGTCATCACTCCTTGGCCTCCGGGCGGAGCATCAGCTGCGGGACTAGTGCGCCCGTCCGTACTCGCGACGCAGGCGGCGAGGGCCGGGAGGAGGGCCAGGCCGCACAGAAGTTTTCTCAGTGTATGTCGATTAACCGCTGCGAGTTGCATTTAGTAGAGTGGGGAGCGGGTGTTGGGGGGTGGCGAGCGAGACTAAGCTCGGCGGGAACTCGGACTGCGGACTAATTACGGACTGCGGACCAACTTCTAAGATACATACACCATTGAGGGATTACTTCTGCTGAGGGATTAGTCCTGCAAGGTATTCTTCTTGCCTTCGGGATATGTTCGGGATATTCTAGCAGGGTCATGTCCGATCGCAATGCCGCCATCCGTGCCCTCATCGAGCATCGTTTTCCTGATGCGATCCCGGTCACCCACCGGACGGCGGAGCCGGTTGCGACAGGGATCGAAGTTCTCGATGCGATTCTCCCCGGGCGAGGTCTTCCTCGCGGCCGGCTCACGGTCTGGATGCCACAGGGTGGAGCCAGCGCGGTGCTGCGGGCCGCGTGTCACACGACTGTCGCCGCGGGTGAGAGAGCTGTCTGGATCGATGGGCTCGGCACCGTCGCCGGTCCGTTCTGGGAAGAGGGGCCGATCCTCTTCCGGCCGCGCAGCAGGAAGCACGGTCTGAGGGGAGCGGAGGAGCTGCTCCGCTCGGGAGGCTTTGCGCTGGTCGTTGTGGCGGGTATCGAGCCCGAGGGCACCGAGACCGTGCGACTCTCGCGCGCGGCGGCCGAAGGCGGAGGCGCGCTCGTCACGCTCACCACCCGTACCTCGATGGCGAGCCTGAGAATCACTTCGCAGATCCTGCGCGAGAGCTACCGCTGGCGCAAAACCCCTTTTGGTGATCCAGCCGAGGCGCAGGAGGCTAGCATCCGGGTGCGGGTGAGATCGTTGGGGTGGAGCCGGACAGCGGATTTTTCCGTACCGGTGGTGCCTTACGATCTTCGAATGGGGCTGGAATTGGGACTCGTCGACAGGCGCGGGGCAAAAAAATAACTGCAACTGCAACGCTGCCTGCTACCCGCTGTACGCCTTGCAGTTCAAGAGAGCCGAGGCGCGCGAACTAGCCATACCGAACTATCCCCCGCAACCCCGTGTCGAACTAGTCAGCAAATGATCGCGATACGGAACGGCGGTCGATAAAATCACCGCGTGAACGAGACACAGCTCATCGCCCGGGTCATTGCGGGAGATCGGTTGGCCGGGCGTGCGCTGTACGACACGCACGCGCCACGGGTGTACTCTCTCGCCTACCGTTTGAGCGGTGATCCGGAGAAGGCTCGCGAGTTCACGCAGGATGCGTTCATTCGGGCGTTCAGCAGACTTTCGCAGTTTCGCGGCGACGCGGCGTTCTCGACCTGGCTGCACCGGATCGTGGTGACGGTGGTCTCGAACGCGAGACGGCGCGAGATTCGAGTTGGACGTGAAGTGGAGTTGGACGAAGCGAGCTCGATCGAGGTGACGGTTCCCGAATCGGATCCGGACCTGAAGGACTGCATCGCGCGGGCGGTGGACGGCTTGTCGGATGCTTACAGAACGACGTTGATCATGCACGACATTGAGGGATATACGCACGCGGAGATCGCCGGCATCCTTGGCGTTCCGGAAGGGACTTGCAAGAGCCGGTTATCCGCGGCGAGAGCACAGCTGCGGCGGGATCTCGCCGCATTCAGGGATTAGGAGAGCACATGGAAGAGGATCGATTCGACGAAATGGTGCGCGGGCTGCCGCGCAGCTTCAAGGTTCCACCCGAGCCGCCACTCGACGAGATGTGGTCGGTGATCGAGGACGCGCACTTCAATGTGGCGCCGATGCCTGCGCGACCGGGAATCACATCTCAGGTTCCGTGGTTGGCGGCAGCGGCTACGCTCCTCATCGGGATTGGGATCGGATACTATCTCCCTCTCGGGAAGGATAGTTCGACCGCGGATTCGGCGTCTCAGTCGGTTGCTTCCGCCGATCCCGCTACCGGCGGTGACACAACCAAAGTCGCCGAGGCCTATCGCGACCAGACCAGCCAATACCTCGGACAGGCCGCCGCGCTTCTCATCTCACTACCCGCCGAGGGCGCGGCCGATAGAAGTGACGCGCGGTTTGCGGGCAAGGCAGCCGATCTCCTCGTCACGACCCGACTGCTGATGGACTCGCCGGCGGCACAGGACCCCAAACTTCGCGGGTTGCTCGAGGACCTCGAGCTAGTGCTGGTACAGATCGCCAGGCTGCGCTTCGAGCGGAACCGGAGCGATCTCGACCTGATCCGTCAGACAGTTGAACAGGGAGACGTGATTTCGCGTCTCAATTCAGTCGTAGCCATCAATCAATCAGCAGAATGAGGCAAGGATGATCAGAGCAACTCTCATCGCCGCGGCACTGGGGTTTTGCGCGCTCACAACAGGGGCGCAAACTCCGGCCTCGCCTCCGACTCCGGGCGTCCCGCGCGCGGAGAAAACACGGCCGCCAACGCCCACGCCGCCGATGTGGGATAGTGACCTTTCGGACTTGGACTTCGAGCTTCCTTCAATGGCACCGCTTCCGCCGCTGGAGCCTCTGATTCCGCTGGCGTTGGAGCCACTGATGGAATCATTCGGGATGGAATCGGTGCTCGCACCGGACCCGATGCTTCCAATGGAGCCGATGCTTCCAATGGAGCCGATGCTTCCGATGGAGCCGATGCTTCCGATGGAGCCGATGCTTCCGATGGAGCCGATGCTTCCGGTTGCCAAGGCGCCATTCGCAGTCTGGGGCAGGCCCGGCCAGTCGCAGTTCGAGCGTCAGTTCGGCGACCTCACCAGCGATCCGGAGCAGCCGTGGGCCCAGTCGGACCCCGCAGACTCGGTCTATCGTCTCGCTCGTCAGACGCTCAACCGCGGCGAGTACCGCCGTGCCTCACAGTTGTTCGGCGACATCACTAAGCGCTTTCCGAATTCCGCCTACGCCGCCGATGCGCGCTACTGGAAAGCGTTCGCGCTGTATCGCATCGGCGGGTCCAACGACCTGCGCGAGGCGCTAAGCGCGTTGGATGGCAACGGCAGGCGATACCATCAGTCCTCTCTCCAGGCCGACGCAGCCACTCTCGCCTTGCGCATTCGCGGAGCGCTCGCACAGCAAGGCGACGCACGGGCAATCACGACAGTAGAGCGGACCGCCGGCCAGCAGGGCGAGCCGTGCGACCAGGAGGACGCCGCCGTTCGCGTCCAGGCGCTCAGCTCGCTGGGCGAGATGGACCGAGAATCGACCACTCCCATCCTGAGACGCATACTGGCGAAACGCGACGATTGCTCGCGGACCCTGCGTCGGAACGCGCTCTTTCTTCTCGCCAAGCGGGGCGATTCCGACGCGACATCTCTGATCATCAACTCGGCACGCAATGACCCCGACATCCATATCCGGTCCGATGCATTGCGCTGGCTCGCGCGCATGCCCGGTGACCAGGCGCTTGCGACACTCGAAGAGATCGCCCGCACGCCTGGGAACGAGGACCTGCAGCGAGCCGCGATCGGGGCTCTGGCAAGGAGCGAAAGTCCACGCGCGCGTCAGGGCATCCGCAACATCATCGAGCGCGGTGATGTGAGCGAGGCGCTGCGCGCCAAGGCGCTGGCGAGCGTCGATGCGGATAATGCCGCCGATGGCGGCGCTTATGTCAGAGCGATCTATCCGCGTCTCGAGACCACCCGACTCAAGCTGGCGGCGATTCGCGCCATCGCTCGCATCGGTGGGAAAGACAACGACCAGTGGCTGCTCGCACTCGTCCGGAATCAGAATGAGCCCGTCGACGTGAGGAGCACCGCGCTGACTTATGCGGGGCGCACCGGAATCTCGATTGGAAATCTGGTGAGCATGTACGATGCAGCGGGCGACCGGCCAATACGGGTGCGGCTGATAAATCTCTACGCGAACAGATCCGAGCCCGAGGCAAGCGACAAGCTGATCTCGATCGCCAAGAACGCAACCGATCCCGAGATGAGGCGCCTCGCGATCTCGCGGCTTGCGCGGAAGAACGATCCCCGCACCAAGAAGCTACTACTGGAGATCCTCGACAAATGACGAAGCGCTTTCAGTTTCTAGCGACCGCATGCCTTCTCGGGCTCGTCGGTCCCGCCTCCGCGTCATCCGCGCAGACGCTTGCCAGCAGAATCGGATCGCGCTCCGATCGGTCGGTTCAGTTCAGTTACACGGCGCGCCCGGGCGTGTGCGGCGATGGCCGGACCTACATCTCGACGAGGGATAATTTTGTGGGGACGTACTCCACCAATACATCGTACCAGCAATGCCAGGCGGGGCCAGTGCGAGTGGTGGTAGACCTCGCGGACCGCTCTGTGATCGCGCTCCGCACCTACGCCGGTGAGGCGACGCCTCCGGCAGCTGGCGTCGTCGATCTGGGAACGGTATCGCCTGCAGAAGCAGCCGATTATCTGCTTGCCGTGGCAGCCCGCGCTGACGGACGGGTTGGCAGCGATGCAATCTTCGCTGCGTCACTCGCTGACAACGTCGAGCTGTCGGCGAAGCTCCTCGACATCGCTCGAGATACCGGCCGTCCGATCGAAACGCGGCGTGCGGCTCTGGGCCGTCTCACGAGGAGCGATGTCCGGCAGATGGATCGGATCGGAGCGGCCTTGATACAGATCGCCACCAGCGAGAACGATGCGCAGCGAGTTCGCACGCAGGCACTCTCGGTACTTTCGCGGCTCGAGCACGGTGGCGGCATCGAGCCCCTTATTCGTTTGGCCAACTCGAACACGACTTCCTGGACTGGCCGCGAGAGCATACGCGTGCTTTCCCGCTCGGGCGACCCGCGCGCTCGACAGTTCCTGCGCTCGATCGTGCAACGGACCGATCTCCCGGACGAAGTCCTCGCTGTGGCGCTGCGCGGGCTGGGTGGATCGTATGTCACAGGACAGGACGCCAGTCTGCTGCGTTCGATTTTCCCGCGCCTGACCGGCAAGACTTCGCAGAACGCGGTTCTCAGCGCGCTCGCTTCCCTGGGTGGAACGGAGAATGTCCAATGGCTGATGGCGGTCGTCCGCGATGACAAGCTTCCGTTGGAGTCCCGACGCCGTGCCCTGCAGCACGCCAGCCGCGCCGGTGCTTCCGTGGCGTCACTGGTGGCGCTGTACGATGCGATCCCGGACACGGAGATTCGCCAGAGTCTGATCGCGCTCTATGCGCGCGAGTCCAACAAGGCTGCGACCGATAAGCTGGTATGGATCGCGCGCAACGAGCAGAATCTGGCGTTGCGCCGCCGTGCAATCTCGGCCTTGTCGCGCACCTCGGATCCGAGCGTGCGGCAGGCGCTGCAGGCGATCGTGGAGGGATGACGCGCCGATCGAATCCGATGGCGCGTGAGACGCTGAAAGACGAAAGGTCGGCTTAGCCGACCTTTCTCTTTCTTTTGGCGGGAGCCGCCGGGACCTGCTCGACCAGCTGCGGCGCGCTCCAGGATTTGCCGAGCACTTTCTGGAAGCAGCGCTTGGGCACGATCTCAACACCCGCTTTCGACAGTGCCTCGTAGCGCCGGAGCTTTTCAGGGTAGCGCGAAATCGTCGTCGTCTTGTATGAGAGCGCGAGGAAGAACTCGTCAGTGAGGCTCAAGGCGAAAATCTCATCGATGTTTCTGGCCCGGGCGAGACGCTCGATTCCCAGAACGACCTGTGTGCCCAACCCGCGGCCGTGGTGCGAGGTAGCGACGGCCACCGACGACACCTCCGCCAGGGAAGGCGAATACTCCTCGAGCGCGGCGCAGGCGAGGACGTGTCCGGCCGTGTCGGTTGCCACCACGTAATTGTCGATGGACGCCGCCACCTGCTGCGCGGTGCGGGGCAGCATCAGCCCCTGCGCGCTGTATTGCGCAACCAGCGCCGTGATCTGATCGACGTCGCCACGCGCGGCACGGCGCACCGGTGCAGCCGGCGTGCTGGAGTCAGCCCTCGAGAACGGGAGGGTCGGCTTTGAGGCGAGTGGGATATTATGCACACTAAATGTATATCTAAACACTCAGCCGTATGCAAGACCCAGCGTGGCTCTCTGGTTGGGCGGGGGCTCGGGTGCTTTGCCCCGGCGGAGTGGCTGGGACCTACCAGGCGCCTTAGTGCTTGGCGAAGACCTTGGTCTTCCCGCTCTTGTCGAAGGTGAGGACGTCGTAGCGGTCGGTGCGCGGCCCTTCCATGCCGGGCGATCCCATCGGCATCCCGGGGACCGCCAGTCCCACCACCGCCGGTTTCTCCTTCAGGAGGCGGTTGATGTCAGCGGCAGGGACGTGGCCTTCGATGACGTAACCCTTCACCACCCCCGTGTGGCATGACTCGAGATCCTCCGGAACCCCGAGCTCGCGCTTGATCTCTGTCATCTCGGAAGTGTTCTTCGCGGATACGCGGTAGCCATGCTTGATCAGGTGATCGACCCAATTGTTGCAGCACCCACAGTTCGGATCCTTGTAGACCGTGATTACCGGCCCTTCGGAGTGAGAGTGCAGGGACGACGGCCCCGACACTGCCGCCCCGGTCGTCAGCGCCAGCGCCACCAATCCGGCGCCCAGTCCAGTTCTTCTCATCGAAAGCTTCATTCCGTCGTATCCTCAAGGTCGTAACCGCAGCTGCGGTCGTTGTGTACGCTCAAATCTAACGGTGGCTCAACGAGGCATCGCCCGCGCGAGTCACCTGGAGCGTTCGCTTGATCTGTCTGGTGTGCCGCCCTTCGTGCTGGCCGAGGAAGAGGAGCCATTGATAGAGATCGAGCTCGCCGAACGTGTAGTGTCTTTGCTTGATCTCGGCGAGGGCGAGCCCGCTCGCTGAGTCCGCGGCCTCACGCAACGCCTTCCGCGATTGGTCGAGCCCCGCAATCGCAGCGGCCACATCGACATTTCGCCGGGGACGGACGATGGATGGCGACTCCATGAACGCGGTGCTTGCCTCGATACCGAGATGATCGAGGGATTTCAGGACCGAGTCCGTGGATTGCTCCTCGCCGATGCCGCCAGCCCTGGCTTCGCGCGCGCGTTTGGAAATCACCTGTGCGACACTGGTCTCGACCAGTCGAAGGTGGTCAATGATTTCAGCGACGGACCAGCCCTCGTCTTCCGCGCGGCGGCGCATTGGCTCGGACGACACACCGGCGAAGCTGCGGAGCAGCTCTTCGCGCTTCCTCTCGAGGAAATCCATTATTTCGGCCAATCTTGCGTGCAATGAAACCTCCGGTTTCCGCAATCTAATCTCTTGCGTCCGGTTCTCCCGGCGTCCCTCTTGCTTTCGGTATATGTTCGGGCTATTAATTGGGGCCCTTCGTTACTGGAAAAATGACCTTCATCTGCCTCTGGAGCCCTGCCTCCGTCCCCGCTGCCGAATCGGAAAGCGAGATCATTCACAAGCTCACTCCTCTGCTGCTCGAAGTTGCTCCCCGGGTGATGCTGGGAATGAGTGGGGGTGGGGGTGGATCTATCTGGGCCGATGCGCGCGGCATGAGCGCCGAGCCTGTGGCCGGAGAGCTGCTCGAGGTCTTTCACCGGAACGGGGTGGATGAGGTGCGGGCCGCGCTTTCGATAATTCCTGTCAGTGCGCAGATCGCGGCGAGATATGGAGCGGGCTCACTGGTCGTGATACCGCCGGGTACGGAGCGCGGTCATATCGCTCCGTACCCGGTCGGTGTGCTGGAGCCTTCGCAGGCGCTGGCATCACTGCTCGATGGAATCGGTGTCGAGACCTGCGGAGATCTGGCGAGGCTCGATCTCGAGCCGGTCGAAGTCCGCTTCGGCGCCGAAGGGGCGCGGCTCTGGCGGCTGTCACGTGCCGACGATTCGCGCCGCATCTTCACCAGCATCCCGCGCGCGCTCCCGCTCGCCTCGCTCGACTGGGTGGATTACACACTCAAGGATCCGGAAAGGCTCGTCTTCATCATCAACGCCCTCGTCGGAAACATCTCGACGGAGCTCGTCTCCCGCGGCCAGTGCGCGCGCGAGATGACGATGATTTTCTCACTCGCGAATCGCGAGACCTTCGAGCATCTGGTGCGGCCGGCGAGGTCGACCGCGAGCCACAAGGCGTGGATGCGATTGATTCGATCGCACCTGGAACGGATCATTCTCCCCGACGCCGTGGTCGGCATCACCATGCGCGTCGAGTCGGTGACGGGCGAAGTCGAGCGGCAGGGCGACATCTTCGACCGAGGTTTCGCCACTGCGCGCGCGGCGGAGGAGACGATCGCGCAGCTGCTCGACGATCAAGGCGCGGTGGTGGTGACCGCGCGCAACAGTCAGCATCCGCTGATCGACCGCCGCACCGAATGGATCAGTCAGGAGCCGGCGCAGGCCTCGGCGCGCATTCAGCTGCGCGAGCGGGCGGTGAAAGCGACGGCTGCTCCGACTCTCACGCTCCAGCTTTTCCCCGAGCCCAGGCGCGTGGCGGTGAAGACGAAGCGCCGCCGCGACCACGATCTGCCGATCGAGTATCGCGACAAGGAATGGATGAAGATCATCTCCGCGGCCGGCCCCGACCGCGTGTCAGGCGGACGGTGGAACGAGCCGTACGCGAGAGAATATTTTCGGTGCGTGACGGACGATGGGATGATGCTGTGGCTGTATCGCGACGCGCGGGAGAACGGCTGGTACCTGCATGGATGGTGGGACTGAGGGGTGGCTCCCCTTTGCGTTATGAGTTTACCGTTTTTGCGTTTTCCGTTATTGAGTTTCAGCCAAACGCGAACGCAATCACGGACGACGCAACAACGGATAACTCAAAACGCAAAAGGAGTCCCTCCAGCCAATGGACCGCCTACGCTCCGGGGAACCCTTCAATGCGCGCCGCCTTCACCACTTTCTTTACCCTTTCCATAATTGTCGTCGCACCCTTCTCGTCGCCCTGACGCGCAATCGCTTCAGCGAGGATCGCTCCGGTGAAGGCGTAGGTGTAGGCAATCCCGAACGACGGACGATCTATCCAGTCCCCTTCCTTGATCAGCGCTTCGGGCGCGCGATAGACGTCGTTCCAGAGCGCGCGCGTGCGAGCGACATCTACGAACAGCCCGGAGATGCGAGGAGTCTCAGGCGACTCGACGATTGGCGCGTCGACGATCTTCTGCACGAAACCCTGCGACAGCAGATAGGGCTCCAATCCCAATCCCTGTCCGCCGCCCGTCGACAGATATATCGGGCGCTCGGGCATAGCATCCTTGATCAGACGCAGCAACAGCAGCTGGTCGCGCACGAGATATCCCGGTGGAATCGTGAGCGAGATGTTCCCGTGACGGAAAAGCTGCGGCTCATTTAGCTGGATGAATTCCGGAACCGCGTCCGCTTCGGCGAAGGTCATCTTGAGCGGCGGGCCGCTCGGCTTCTTCCACACTTTTCCGCGGAACATGGCGGGCCCCCTGGCCGCATCGTAATCCTCGACGGGGCGGCGAATCATCTGCCGCACGAACCAGTCGGTGTCGAGGTACGTGCTCACCGCGACGGTCACATCCCGGCGGACGGACTCGACTTCCTGCGCGTACCAGAGCGGGAAGGTGTCGTTGTCGCCGTTGGTGATGACTATCGCGTACGGCTCGAGGGAGTTGAGATAATCGCGCGCCCAATCGCGCGTGAAGTAATGGTTCGCGCGAGACGCGAATTTCCAGTTGGCGACCAGCGGCACCACGGCGATGAGAAGTATCGGCGCCGCGAGCATGAAGCCTCGCCGCGATGGCCAACCGGCGAGCGCAGGCTGCTTGCGTGACGCGGGCAAGTCTGTCACTCGCTCTTCTCCTCCTATCACGTGGGCGAGCTGTTCCCACACGTAGGCCAGTCCGAGCGCCGTCCATACACCCCACGCCGAGAAGCTCCAGATGTAGAAGTAGTCCCGGTCGCGCACCTCGCGCGCCACATCGAGGCCCGGTGCCTGCGACCAGCCGTACTTGAAGTTGAGATAGTAGATCAGCGCGAGCGTCATCGTGAACATGAGCGGACCGAAATACCAGAACGTTTTTCGGTCTCGTTTCCAGTGGACGTAGCCGCCAAGAAGTCCAAGCGTGAGGAAGACCGCCGCGAGAATGAACTGGAACGCCTGCGCCTGCTCATGCGCGTCGCGCAGCCACTGCCACTTGAAGTACAGCCACCACATCCCTACCTGCGCCGAGTACGGAGCGTGGCGCTCGACTTTCTCGCCGTATTGCTCGCGGTTGATGTTGGCCATCAATCGCTTGTAGGTGAGCGGATCGAGCGTGCAATCGAGGTTGAACGCGGTGGTGCAGGCAGTTGGCGCGCCCTCGTTGATGGCGGGGAAGTACGCCGCGCGCACCGGCTCGTAGACGAACGGTGTCAGTCCGAGCACCAGGGCGCCGAACCCGGCCAGCAGCAGTTTCCACCGGAGCAGCGTGCGCCAGCGCACGGCGAGAATCGCTACGCCGGCCGCCGGCAGTGGCAGGAACCCGGCCGGGTGATTCGAGTAGCCGAGGCCGAGGAGAAACGCCACGAGAATGAGAATGCGGTCGGCGCGCGGTGAGTCCGGATTCTCCATCCACCGCAGCATGAGCCACGACACGAGCGCAAAGAAAAACAGAGAGACCGTGTAGACCTTCTCGTTCACCACCGACTGGTTCCAGACGGTGAAGGCGGTAGCTCCTATCAGTGTCGCGAGGCCGGCGATGGTAAGGCGCTGCCAGCGCTCGACGATCCACCGCGCTGCAACCCGCTCCGTCACCAGGAACCAGAACCCCGCCGCTCCCGCGCTCGCCAGCGCCGCCAGAATGTTGATGCGCGCGGCGAATGAGACGGGGATGGGTAGCGTGGCAAACGCTTTCCCCAGGAGCATGAAGAAGGGATTGCCCGGCGGATGGGGAAGGCCGAGCACTTTCACCGCCGCCATGTACTCGCCCGTATCCCACATCGCTACCGAGGGGGCGAGAGTGATGAGATAGAGGAGAAAAACGAGCCCGCCGGCGATTGCGGCGGGAATGTAAGAAGGCTGGTAGCCGTTCCGGCCGGATTGTGAAACTGTCGTTGCCATTATGAAATGGGAGAAGTACTGGAGTCGGGTGGGTGAATTTTAGTCACTCGACGTGTCTTCTGCGTACACTCGTATGCAACTCACACAACCGGGGCTCAAAGCGCGAGCTCCCAATACTGGCCGGTGAGGCGATGCCCGAAGCTTTTATGCTCCTCTTCCTTAACCAACTGGAACCCGACCCCCTCGTAAATGTGACGCGCTGCGTCGAGCACGCTGTTCGTCCAGAGTGTGAGCTTGGTGTACCCCATCTGGCGGGCGCAGGCAATGCATTCGTCGACCAGACGCTTTCCGACTCCTCTGCCGCGGGCAGCCGGTGTCACGAGCAAGAGACGAAGCTTGGCGACGGTCGCCGTGTCCTTGACCAGGAAGATCGACCCCACGCGCTCGCCCTCGATCTCGGCGATCCAGCAGCGCTCACATTTCACGTCGAAGGATCTGATGAAGTTGACGACGATCTCTCCCACGAGCGCCTCGAACCGCTCGTCCCAGCCATATTCGCGCTTGTACAGGACGCCGTGCATGAACATCACCCACCCCATGTCACCGGGCCGGTGAGGCCGCAGCCGAAGCTCTCCCGGTGCGGTTTCGCCCGGGCCTAATAGGTGTTCGATGCTTTTCATCGACCCGACCAGATCGTTCTGCCTCTCGATCGGGATGCGCTCGAGCATCTGGGCCATCTGGTCGGACTGGCGCCGATCCAGACTGGAGAAAACCGCCCGGCCGCGCTCGGTTAGCCGGACGAGGCTCCTCCGCGCATCACCCTTCGACCGCTTGCGCCTGATCATCCCGTCCTTCTCGAAAGCTCGCAGCATGCGGCTCAGGTAGCCCGGGTCGATGCCAAGCGAATCGGTCAGATCCGTCGCCGTGAGCTTTTTGTGGTGGGCCAGCTCGTACAGCACGCGTACTTCCGTGAGCGAATGGGGGCTGCCCAGCAGGCCCCGCTGCAATAGCCCGATCTCCCTGGTATAGAAGCGGTTAAAGGCCCTCACCGCGTCGATTTTCCAAGGTGCCACGTAGTGCGCAGGAGCCTGTGACCCGGTCATTTGCTGCATTTTGTGAAGCTCTCAGAATTAGTTGACTTTGTCAACTAATGCGCATTTGAGTGCTTGTGCTCGGACCCGCACCAGTAGGGTCCCGACGTACTGAAGCTGTGAGCTACCGGCTGCGCTTCTGTCAGCTGTCAGCGTGTTCCGTTGCAGTTGCAGTTTGCCGAGCTTCGGCATATGTTCGGTCATGGGGTACGTCGAACTGAGAGCCCACACCGCGTTCTCCTTCGGAGATGGAGGCACCTCACCAGAAGCACTGGTTGGTCGCGCGGCGGAGCTCGGGTACGGCGCGATAGGCATTACCGACACCGCCGACCTTGGCGGCATTGTGCGGTTCGGACTCGAAGCCCGGCGGCTGAACGTGAAGCCGATCGTCGGCGTCGAGCTCGTCATCGATGGACATCCGGCCGCTTTCATCGCGCGGACCAGGGAGGGATATCAGAATCTCGCCGCCCTCGTCACGCGGTCGCGCGTGGGAGACCTCTCGACCTGGAAGAAGGGAGACGGAAAGAAGACGCGCGGGCGCCCGCGCATCTCGTGGCTTCAGGTAGCGGAGCGGAGTGAAGGACTGCAGGCGCTCACCGGTCCCGCATCCGGATCGGTGGCGTCGAGCCTGCGCTCGGGGGATTACAGGGCGGCGGAGCGGATACTGTCACTGTGGCTGGATGTGTTCGGCGAGAGACTGGCGGTCGAGGTACAGCTCCACCACACCTCGGGCTCGGAAGCGGCGCTCGCCGCCGCGCTGATCGAGCTGGCCGAGCGGCAAAAGCTGCCGTGGGTGATATGTCAGGAGCCGCGCTACGTGGACAACGAGAGCCGACTCGTCCACGACGTTCTCACTGCTCTCCGTTACGACACGACGATCGACGATGCCGTGACGCGCGGACTCCTGCACCCAAACGGCGAATGGCGGCTCAACTCTCCCGAAGAGATGACCGAGCGGTGGAAGGGACGCGAAGCCGGACTGGCGGAGAGCGAGCGAATCGCGGCCGAGTGTGATTTCAGTCTCGAGTGGGTGAGACCGCCGCTGCCCGACTTTCCGCTTCCCGGACGTCACACCCACGATTCCTTTCTGCGAGAGAAGGTTTTCGAGGGCGCTCATGAACGCTGGGGAGAAATCGGCGACAAGGAGACCGCGCAGCTCGAGCACGAGCTGCGCGTAATCGGGAATCTGGGATTCGCCGGGTTCTTCCTCGTGATGTGGGATGCAGTCCACTTCGCCAGGGAAAAGGGAATCCTCTGTCAGGGCCGTGGCAGCGCCGCGAATTCGGCGGTGGCGTACTGTCTCTCGATCACGGCGGTGGATCCCGTCCGCCATGGACTCTTGTTCGAGCGCTTTCTCTCCGAGATCCGCGTCGACGGCCAGACCGAGGCCCCCGACATCGACGTCGACATCGAGCACGACCGGCGCGAGGAAGTGCTCGACTACGTGTACGACAAGTACAATCGGGCCAAGGCGGCGATCACCTGCATCGTGCAGATGTACCGCGGTCCCAACGCGCTGCGCGACTCGATGCGGGCGCTCGGGTATCCGATCGAGGTGGCCAACAATTTTTCCAAGCGAATCCACTGGAGCGAGCCGGCGGAGGGCGCGGTCTATGTGAAGGAGATGCTGGCGCCCAAGCTCGGACTCGACCTGGACAATCCGCGCGGCAAGGCGTTTCTCGCCGCGATGGCGGCGTTCGAGGGAGTGCCGCGGCTGCGCTCGACTCACGTTGGAGGCTTCGTGCTGTCGTCGTCGCCCGTCGGCGATTACATGCCGGTCGAGCATACGACGATGGGCCGCACGATTCTCCAGTTCGACAAGGACGATCTCGATGCGGTGGGCGTGCCCAAGTTCGATTTCCTGGGCTTGGGCGCCCTCTCGCTGGTGCGCCGCGCCTTCGACATGATCGAGGTCCGCACGGGGACGCGTCCGGAGATGTACAGGCTGCCCCCCGACGATCCCGCGACGTACGACCTCATCGCGACTGGCGAGACGATCGGCACGTTTCAGATCGAGAGCCGCGCACAGATCGCATCGGTGCTGCACACCAAGCCGGACAGGCTCTACGACATCGTCGTGCAGGTCGCGCTCATTCGCCCAGGTCCGATCCAGGCGCGCTTCGTACATCCCTATACCGCGCGCCGCCGCGGACTCGAGCCGGTGAAATACGCGCACCCCGATCTCGAGCCGATCCTCAAGCGGACGCAGGGCATTCCGATTTTTCAGGAGCAGGCGATGGCAATCGCCATGAAGCTGGGCGGATACTCGGCGGCGCAGGCCGACGAGCTGCGGCGCACGATGGGTCACATTCGGAAAGTCGAGCGTCTCCATCGCGTTCTCGAGCAGCTGAGATCGCGCATGATCGAGAGGGGAGTGGAGGACGCCGTCGCGGCGCAGATCGCCGAGGACCTGAAAAGCTTCGCCAACTATGGATTTCCCGAGTCGCACGCGTGGAGCTTCGCGCTCATCGCATATGCGACCGGGTACCTCAAGGCGCACTATCCGGCCGAGTTTTATGCGGGTCTGCTCAACTCGTGGCCGATGGGATTCTATCCGCCGTCGACGTTGATCCATGACGCGAGGCGGCATGGACTCGAGGTTCTGCCGCCGTGCATGGGGGAGGGTGAGTGGGAGTGCACCACGGCGCCGACCTGGGATCCCGAGAAGCCAGCGCTTCGCATTGGGTGGCGGCACATTCGCGGGCTCGGAGAAAAGTCTCTCGAGGCGCTGAAGAAGGCGCGTGGCTCAAGAGGGGAGGACGTCCCGTTGAGCGTGCGGTTCCCATCGGAGGGTCGCTTTACGTCGATCGAAGATGTGGTGCGCCGCGCCTCGCTCATACGCTCCGACGCGCTCCAGCTCGCTCGCGCTGGCGCGTTCAGCATCTGGGAGCCGGACCGCCGCCGCGCCGCATGGGTTGCGACACGTGCTGTCGGAGATACGCTGCCGCTCGCGCCGGCGCGGAAGACTTCCTACGACCCGAGGCCCCTCACGCGCGACGAGCTGATTTTTCTCGACTACTTCTCGGTGGGAGTGAGCGTCAACGGACATCCGATGGAGCACTTGCGCGAGAAGCTGCGCGCCTCCGGTGCGCTCGACTCGAGGGATTTACTGGTCTTGCACGGCGGCGAGCAGATCACTACCGCGGGTCTCGTCACGATCCGCCAGCAGCCGCAGAGCGCGAAGGGTACGGTGTTCCTGCTGATGGAGGACGAGTTCGGGTTCATCAACGTGATCGTGTCCAAGAGGCTCGTCGAGGAATACTCGGACGTCGTGAAGTTCTCGACGTTCGTAATGGTCCACGGCAAGTTCGAGCGCGACGGTGACGTGCGGAACGTGATCGGCAAGCGGTTCAGCGAGCTCCCCGTCGCGCAGCTCACTCACGCGGCCCGCAGTTTCCACTAGGCAATCGGCGCCTCCGACACGCTGCGTCTGGCATCGCGGAAACGCTCTGATCACCAGTCATCCGTTCGCGCGAAGAGAAAAGAGAAAAGAATTGGTGGGAGGTGCGAGTAGCATAGGTACGAGGAATCAGTTCACTACGCCACGACTTTTCGGGTGGCGAAATACGCACAAGCAGCGGGGGCTGGTCCTCTCGCGCCAGGCAGAAAAGTCCCGGCGTCGTGAACTCGAACCTGGCACCTACGCTACTGGCGCCTCCCACCTATTCAGTTCAGTCTTTTGAACCGTCCCAATCCTGCGCCGCTGCTGCGAAGATGCCGTTGCCGGAGAGGATACCCTCGCCTCCCCTATAGAGACGCAAACGAAGCGCATGCCGTCAGCTTGCAGCCTCCCGACGCGCGCGGTTATCGTAGCGGGGTGGCGGGGAGACCAGAAAACTCACGCGCGTTCGCGAGCGACAACTGGGCGGGAGCTCACCCCGAAGTTCTGGCGATGCTGGCCGCCGTCAACAACGAGCACGTCCCCGCCTACGGGCGTGATCCTCATACTCTCGACGCGATAGACCGCATCTGCGCCGAAGTCGGCGACGCTGAAGTTTTCTTCGTTTTCAGTGGAACCGCCGCCAACGTGCTCTGTCTGCAGAGCATGGTTCGGGCGCACCAGGCGGTCATCTGTGCCGACACGGCGCACGTACATACATCCGAATGCGGAGCGGCGGAAAAACAGATCGGCTGCAAGCTGCTCCCCGTCCCGGCGCCGAACGGCAAGATCACCGTCTCCGGCATCGAAGCTCACATGCACCACATCGGCGATGAGCACCACGTGCAGCCGCGGGCAATCACCATCACGCAGGCGACCGAATATGGTACCGTCTATACGCCGCGGGAGATCAGGGCTATCGCTGACTTCGCCCACGCCAACACGCTGTTGCTCCACATGGACGGAGCCCGGCTGTTCAACGCCGCCGTCAGCCTTGGCGTCCCGCTCCACGCGATCACGAAGGACGCGGGAGTCGATGCCCTTTCATTGGGAGGGACCAAGAACGGACTCATCGCCGCCGAAGCCGTCATCTTCTTCAATGAGCGGCTGGCCGACGACTTCGAGTTCCGCCGCATGCAGGGCATGCAGCTCTCCTCGAAGATGCGTTTCATCGCGGCGCAGTTCATCGCGCTGTTCTCGAACGGGCTATGGAAGCGCAACGCCGCGCACGCAAATCGCATGGCCAAGCTGCTCGGCGACCAGCTCGCGGCTGTTCCTGGGGTGAAGCTGACGCAGGCGGTCGAGGCAAACGCCGTTTTCGCAATCATGCCTACTCACATCGTCGGTGCGCTTCAGGGGAGCTATTACTTCCACATCTGGAACGAGGCCATCTCCGAGGCGAGACTGATAACATCGTTCGACACCACGGAATCGGATGTCATGGAGTTCGCCACGCTCGTGCGCGACGCGATGGCCAGGTAGCAGGGGGGAGCACATGGATCTGAAGAAAGCGGCAGTTCTCGTCACGGGCGGAAGCTGCGGAATCGGCTTCGAGACGGCGCGTCTACTGCGTGAGCGCGGGGCACGCGTGGCGATCTGCGCCCGCCACGAAGGCCCGCTCAACGCGGCGGCGGAAATGCTCGGGGCGGTGCCCATCGTCGCGGACGTCAGTCGTGAAGACGATGTGGCCCGCATGATAGGGCAGGTGATTAAGGAGTTCGACGACTACAACGTCCTCGTCAACAACGCCGGATTCGGAGCGTTCTCTCCGCTGGTCGAGCTCACCAGCGAGGAGCTACTCAAAGTGTGGCAGACCAACGTCCTCGGCGTGATGCTCTGCGCGCGCGAATCGACGCGGCACTTCATCGGGCGCAGCTACGGCAACATCGTGAACATTTCCTCGACGGCGGGACTCAAGGGGATGGTGAACGGCACCGCCTACTGCTCGAGCAAGTTCGCGGTCGGAGCGATGTCCGAATGCTGGAGGGCCGAGCTCAGGAAGCACAACATCCGCGTCATGCAGGTCAATCCGAGCGAGGTCCTCACCGACTTTGGAGCGGCCGAGACTTCCAAGCCCGAGCCGGAGAATCCGACCAAGCTCATCGCGACGGACATCGGGCAGCTCATCGTCGACATGCTGGAGATTCCGGATCGGGGGTTCGTGACCGATACTACGATCTGGGCGACTAATCCGAAGTGACTGGCGCCACTGCTGGCAAGGATCGACCGAACGGCAACTGAACACGAGGTCAGGGGACAGCCTTCAAGGCGACAGGGGAGAGGTGCAGACGGCGGGACGTCATGCGCGAGTGACGTCCTGATGAAGTGACCCTGCAGGCTTCCAGCCTAACCCCTGCCGCCTGACCTCATGTTCAGTTGCTTTTCGTAGTTCCGAACTGGTGCCTAGCCGCAGCGACTATAAGGTCCGCCGCCCCCTCGATCCCGAGCCGTTCCGTATTGACGCTGAGGTCGTAATTCTCGTGTGCCCGCCATTCACGTTCCCAGTTTAGCCGCACCCACCTCTCGCGCTCGCGGTTCCTGTCGTCCACGACCTTCGCCGCTTCCTCCGCCGTCAACTGGTCCCGCTTCATCGTGCGCGCGATCAGCGCCTTGCGCGGCGCATAACAGAACACGTGCAGCGCGTCGGCTCGTTCCGCCAGCATCGCGGGGGCGCCGCGGCCGACGACCACGATCGGGCCACGCGCGATCGCTTCCTGAATGATGTGGCGCGTCACGTCGAGCAGCTGCTCGTCGGTGGGCCGCTCGGCGGCGGCGATCGGAGTCATCCACTCCTGCGTGCCCATCGTCATCGCTGACGCCAGTCGCTCTACCAGAGATGGGACCCGCTCCTCGCGTGCCTGCACTTCGGCGGTGCTCAAGCCGAGCCGCGCGGCGACGGCATCGACGACCTCGTTATCGAGGAGGGACCAACCGAGCTTTTTCGCGACGATTGCGGCGACTTCCGATCCGCCCGACCCGTAGAGTCGCGAGACGGTCAGAATGGCCACGCGTTAGTCCTGGTACGGCCGGCGGCGCTTCTCCTCGACGGCGCGGCCGTATTGCCCCGCATCGGATCGTGTGATCTTCTTGCGCGCCACCAGTGACTCGAGCACGAGCTCGCATCCGGCCGCAACGACGGGCAGGTCGTCCATCGGCGCCAGCCCGGCGGTGCTCACGACCTGCATCAAGCCCGGTACGCTGCCAAACCCTTCTACCACCGAATCGACCGGGACATCGTCGGTAACCTGCAGTGCCCCGCCGACGTCGAACCACATGATGATCTCGTCGGTGTTGATCCCGCCGGCGCGGTCCTGATACGTCGCGTCGGCCGCACGGCGGATCAGGTCGCGCGCAATGTTGTGCCCGCCAATGAGCTCACCCTCGTATTCGAGCTCCATCTTTCCCGTAATCGCGGGCAGCGCCGCGTAGATGTCGGCGATGCGCGGAACGATGTCGCGCTCACCGGTCTGGATCGCGCGCCGCTCGGCGTTCGAGACGACATTCTCGAGCACGCTGATCGGCATGCGCTGCGAGACTCCCGATCGCTTGTCGATGCGCTTGTCGATCCTCGCCTCGAACGCGACGCGCTCGATCACTTCGGCGATGAAGTCAGGCACTCGTACCTGTCCCGCGCCGCGCGCGGTCCACGCTTCCTGAGTGGTAATTGCGATGCCGATCTCGACGGATTCTGGGTAGTGCGTCGTGACTTCGCTGCCAATGCGATCCTTCAGAGGCGTGATGATCTTGCCGCGCGCCGTGTAGTCCTCGGGATTCGCGGTGAAGCACAGCATCACATCGAGCGGCAGCCGGACTGGATATCCTTTGATCTGGACATCGCCCTCCTGCATGATATTGAACAGGCTCACCTGCACTTTTCCGGCGAGGTCAGGGAGCTCGTTCAGCGCGAAGATGCCGCGATTCGCGCGCGGCAGCATCCCGTAGTGAATCGTGAGCTCGTCGCCGAGGATGTGGCCCCCGCGCGCGGCCTTGATGGGATCGAGGTCGCCGATGATGTCGGCGACAGTGACATCAGGCGTGGCGAGCTTCTCGATGTAGCGGCTGTCCGGATCGAGCCAGGTGATCGGCGTATCATCCCCGGCCTCCTTCAGAAGGTTGCGCCCGTACTTCGAGATCGGCGAGAACGGATTGTCGTTGACTTCGCTGCCGGAGATGATCGGAAGCGCCGGGTCGAGAAGGGTCGTCAGTGCGCGGAGAATGCGCGACTTGGCCTGCCCTCTCAAACCTAGAAGGATGAAGTTGTGCCGGCTGAGAATCGCGTTGACGATCTGCGGCATCACCGTCTCTTCGTAACCCACGACGCCGGTGAAGATGGGTTTGCGCATCGCCAGCCGCGTGAGCAGGTTCGCCCTCAGCTCATCCTTGACTGAGCGGAGCCTCCGTTCAGGGGCGCCAAAGGCGGAGCGCTTTAGTGCGCCAAATGTTTCTGGATGGAGCGACAACTGACTCTCCGAGGGAAAGGACCTGCCCGAGGGTTAATCTAGTCCCAGTATAGAGGGGCTACCAGACGAGTATTACCCTTGACACGCCTACCAGAAGAGGTAGATTTTCGCGCGCGCGCCAAAACGGGCACGACGACCGTGCACGGACCGGCGATTTATCCACTTTGTCCCATACAGGAGATTGTAAATGAAGCGCCTGGCCCTCGTCGCCGCGGTTCTCGTACTCGCCGCTTGCACCGCCAAGAAGGATGACGCCGCAACCATCGACACTTCCGCCCCCGCCATGGCTCCGGCACCGGCAATGGTTGATAGCGCCGCCATCAGAGACAGCCTTGTGAGAGACAGCATCGCGAAGGGAACAAAGAAGGAGTAGCTCTCACGGCACGGCACGACAACGAAAGGGCGCCGCTAGACAGTGGCGCCCTTTTCATTTTGTTCTACCTGTACGCTGCATTCTCCTCCCTCCCACTTGGCCTGCAACGTCGTCCCCGGCGGGATCTCCCGCCGGACCATCCCCAGACCGACGCCACCGTAGCGCGGAGAAAGCGCCACACTCCTGACGTCGCCGATCGATTTTCCGGTCTCGTCCATTAGCACCGCTCCACGAGGCGGGGCGGGGCGCGTCACGAAGCGAAGACGACGCAGGAAGCGATTCACGTGTCCGCGAAAGTGAACGCGCGCCACCGTCTCCTGTCCGATGTAGCAGCCCTTGGTGTAGGAGATCGCGCCCAGCTCGTCGAAGTTCGCTTCCTGCGGAAGCGTCGACTCGTCCATGTCGATCCCCCACTGGGGACGTCCGCTCTCGATCCGCGCGATCTCCCAGGTATCGTTGGTGCCGGGAGCAACGCCCTGCGCCACGAGATCCTCTCGCAACGAGGCGGCGAATGTCGCCGGAACGAAGATCTCGAAACCGTCGAAATCCAGCTCGGGCACCCTGGCGACGATCAGCATCGCATCGCCGAACGACGCGGTGAGATGACCATAAGGCGGCAGCGCCGCCAGATCCCGCTCGTCGAGGCGTGTGACCCGAGATGTCATCGCGCGCGCGGAGCCGCCGAATACGCCGATGTCGCTCATCTCCGGCGTGAGATCGTGATAGGGCGCGACTCGCGGATTGACGTACTTCCGCACCATTTCCTTCCATCCGGGCGCCGCAGCAGGGGAAGTGTCTATGAGCAGTGAGCCGTCGAGCGCGAAGATGCGGATGTCGGCGACGATCTTTCCTTTGGGTGTGAGCGCGGCGGCGTACTGGCCTTCGCCCGGAACGAGTGCCGACACATCGTTCGTAACCATTCCCGTCACGAGCTCGGCGGCTTTCTCGCCGGAGATCCGCATTCGCGTCCGGTCGCTCCGGTCGAAAGAGAGAGCGCCGTTGTTCAGCGCCGAATACTCGCTCATCTCCGACATTACCTTCAATTAAGCCGGTGCCCTGAGCGGGCGCTACTGGCCTCGGGCAGCGTACGATGCGTCGAGCAGATCCACCGGATGGATGGACCGCGCCGTTATGTCAGCGCGAATGAGACCCGCCCCGATCTGCATCAGACAACCCGGATTTCCCGTCGCCACGAAAGGCGCACCGGTGGCTCTGATGTTCGCTAGCTTGGGCTCGAGCACCGCGTCCGAGGTATCTGGCTCGATGAGATTGTAAATGCCGGCGCTGCCGCAGCACTGATCGGAGTCGTGCAGCGGTACGAGATCGAGACCTGGTATAGCCGCCAGCACCGAGAGCGGTGCCTGGGTAATTCGCTGCGCGTGCTGCAGATGGCAGGGAGCGTCGTACGTCACCCGAATGGGAAGCGCGCCACCCAGGCGCGGACCTGCGGCGGCCAGCAGCTCGCTGACGTCGCGCACGCGCGCGCTTACGGCGTCGGCTCTGACGTGCCACTCCGCATCGTCGTGGAGCAGATGCCCGTATTCCTTCATGATCGCGCCGCACCCTGCCGCATTCACCGCGATGAGATCGGCACCGGATTTCTCGAAGGCAGCGATGTTGCGCCGGGCAAGCCTGCGCGCGTTGTCGAGATCACCCGCGTGCGCGTGCAGCGCTCCACAGCATTGCTGACCGGGTGCGCCAACAACCGCGTATCCGTTGACCGACAGTACCCGCTCGGTGGCGCGGTTGGTTTCGCTGAACAAACCTTCCATCACGCAGCCTGTTAGGGTCGCGACACGTCCCCGCTCCCCCGACGTGACCGGCTTGTACGGCGATCGCTCGATGGAGCGGCCGGTCGATGCCAGCATCGCCATCGCGAATCCGAGTCTGCCTCTCACACCGGCGAAGAGCGTTGGAATCGGCGTCGCCGCGAGAATGCGCGACATGAACATCATCGGGACGAGCAGCCACCGGCGCGCAAATACGAATAGAATCAGTCGCGCAAGGGACGGAATCGTGCGGCTCTGATTGAGAGTCGCGCGCGTAGCTTCGAGTAGCTGGCCATACGGAACACCACTGGGGCACACAGGCTCGCACGCGCGGCAGCCGAGGCATTGATCGATGTGCCGGTGCACGCTCGGATCGTCTGGCGCGACCGTGCCCTCGAGCAGGGAACGCATGAGAAAGATCCTTCCGCGCGGACTGTCGTTCTCGTCCTCGAGGTTGAGATACGTGGGACACGCCTGCAGGCAGAAGCCGCAGTGCACGCAGGCGTTGATTCCCGGCAGCGCGGCCGCCAGCGGCGTGCCCGGCAGCGCGCACCCCGGCATCGGATCGGGCGGCAGTGGATCGGCGGGTAGGGCGGCAGTCATTCAGTCGCCAAGTATGCCAGGGTTGAGCACGTTGAACGGGTCGTACGCTTTCTTGATTCCCTGTGACAGCGGATCCGATACCACGCTCGGCGAGACCGTCTTCCACGTTTCAGCAGGGAGTCGCTCGAAGACGAACGAGCCTTCCACTGGAGCATCGAGCGCCAGACCCGCAAGCTCACCGTTGCCAGCCGGCGCCGATCGTGCGACGACAATGCGAACGACGCCACGCGCGATGTTGATGGAAGTGTACACGCCCGGAATCGTGTCGCCGACTATCAGCGGCGCCGCCGCCCGCAACTTTGCCGGCAGTCCCGATAGCCGGATGACAAAATCGGCCTCGCCATCGAGCCGGCGCAGCGCCTCCCAAACCCGCGGCTCGACTTCGTCGATTCTCCCCAATCGAGAAAGTGTTATGAGCTGGGAATCCACCGCGGCCGGATTGCCTCCGAGACGCACCAGGCAAACCGGCCGATCCCCCAGGCCGAGCGCCTTGGCGATCGGTGCATTGACCACTTCCATCGCCAGCGGCATCAGCGCAGCGTCGCCGAAGCGCTCGAGAAAACCCGCGACCTCCTTCTCGCTTCCGCCGAGCCGCCGGGCCAGCGTGCGATCGGATTTTGGCCGCGCAAAGAGGCGAACGGTCGCTTCGGTAATGACACCCAGTGTGCCCCACGATCCCGTGAGCAATCTCGTGAGATCGAAGCCGGCGACGTTCTTCACGACCTTTCCTCCCGCGCGCACGACTTCTCCGCGACCGGTCACGAACTCCATTCCGAGCAGCAGATCGCGAGGCGTGCCGAAAGCGGTAGACAACGGCCCCGCGGATCCAGTCGCGATCGTCGCGCCGATAGATCCCTCGTCGGGCCCATAGGGATCGAGTGGCAGCCACTGCCCGTGCTCCGCGGTTGCGCTCGCGATCTCGCGCAGTGAAGTCCCGGCGCGCACCGTCAGTGTCAGATCTCCGGGAGTGTAGCTGACGACTCCGCTATCGTCACCGAGGGAAAGAGTCTGCTCCGCCTTGACCGGCCGTCCGGCGGCGAGCCAGTGAGAGCGCCCGGCGATACGCAGTGGCGTGCGGCGCGCTCCACTCTCCCGGATCGTCGCGGCGACGGATTCCGTGCTCACCGAGCGACTGGCCGCGGGGGATCCGCCGCGAGCGGACGCGGCTCGCGCGCGGATGCGACCGAGTGCCACTCCTTGCAGGCGTGAGCGGGAACGACCTTGCCAGGATTCGACCGCCGGTCAGGATCGAACACGCCGCGTAGCTCGCACATTGCGTTCAGCGAGGGCCCGGTGAAGATCGATTCCATGTATCCCATCTTGTCGAGCCCGACACCGTGCTCGCCGGTGATGCTTCCGCCGGTCGCGATGCAGGCGCGCATTATTTCCGTCATCGCCAGGTGTACGCGCTCGCTTTCCGCGGGATCGTCGGCGCTGTAGGCAATGTTCGGATGCAGGTTGCCGTCTCCAGCGTGGAACACGTTGCAGATGATCACTCCGTACTTGTCGCTGATGGCCTGAATGCTTTTGAGAATCTCCGGCAGGCGCGTACGGGGAATGACGGCGTCCTGCACGATCAGATGCGGGGCCAGCCGGCCCATCGCCCCGAAGGCTTTCTTTCTGCCCTGCCACAGCTTGAGCCGCTCGACATCGTCGCGCGCAACCTTGACGTTCCGCGCGTTGCCGTCGAGACAGATGCGCTTTACCTCCGCGACATCGGCATCCACGCCCGCGTCCAATCCGTCCAGCTCGATCAGCAGTATCGCCTCGGCGTCGCGCGGGTAGCCGGCAGCGTAGATGGAATCCTCGACCACGCGGATTGTCGGGCCGTCCATGAACTCGAGCGCGGCCGGCACTATTCCCGACGCGATGATGGCCGACGTCACGTGCGCGGCGTCGTCGACCGACGTGAAATCGGCGAGCAGAGTTCGCACCGTCTGCGGCCGGGGAGTGAGCTTCACGGTTATCTCGAGCGCGAGCCCGAAGCACCCTTCCGAGCCGATGAACGCGCCACGCAAGTCGTAACCGTCACGCTCCCCGACCTCGCTGCCAAGCTGCACGACGTCACCACTCGGCAACAGCACCGTCATCGCGAGCACGTGGTTGAGCGTGACGCCGTACTTGAGACAGTGCGGCCCGCCGGCGTTCTCGGCGACGTTGCCGCCGATGGTGCACGCCGCTTCGCTCGACGGATCGGGTGCGTATAGCAGGCCGTGGGGCGCGACGTGCCTGTTGAGTCGAAGATTCACGACGCCGGGCTCGACGGTCGCGCGCCGGTTCTCGACATCGACCGAGATGATCTGCTTGAGCCGATGCAATCCGACGACGACGATGTCGTCGGCCAACGCGCCGCCGGAAAGACCGGTGCCGGCACCACGCGGGACGAACGGCAGCTTCTCCTCGGCGAGAACCCTTACGACGGCGATCGTCTCGTCGCGCGTGCCCGGAAATACGGCCAGCTTCGGCTGCCGGCGGTAACCGGGTAATCCATCGGAGTTGTAAACCAGCAGCTCACTCGGCCGGCTCAGGACGTATCGCGCGCCCACGATATCGGCCAACCGCTCTTTGACCGCTTGCTGCTTCATTCGGGAAATCTAGCTATTCATCCAGTGTCAGCCGGGGGAACCACGAGGCGGATGGCGTCACGCTCGATCCGATACCGGAGCGGAGTGACCATCCTCTTCAGCTCGCCGTCGAGCGCGATGGTCGAACTGGAGCGACGGAGATCGACGCGACAGCTGTCAACGATGAAGCTGTCGAACTGTGGGAGTCTCGCGGCCTGTCGCGTGCCCTTGGCAATTCCCGCCAGGGCGACAGCGAACAAGCGCGCGGGACGGCGCCCCTGAACGACCATCACGTGGAGCCCGCTCTTCCCGTTTCGCACTCGACTTCCGAGCAGGGGCAGCTTCAGCTCGCGCTCTCCGACGCCGATGAAGACGAGGGAACTGCGATACGATTGCCTCACGCCCTCGACCTCGAGCTCGACGTCGAACGTGCGGAGCGAGGAAAACATTCTGATGAAAGCCAGCAGGCTTGCGATCGTGTACCCGAATCTTGGCTCGAAGCGCTCGCGGACGCGGACGAAGGTCACGTACGCTCCAATCGCGCTGGTATTCAGAAAGACCTTGTCGTTCACACGGCCGAGGTCGACGGACTTGATGGTGCCCGCCGACGCGACGTTCGCCGCCTCGTCCATATCGGTCGGAATGCCGTGGTCCCTGGCGAAATGATTGAGCGTTCCGCCGGGGAGAATCGCCAGCTCGGTCCTCGTTCCAGCGACGAGCGCGGCCGCTGACGCTATGGTGCCGTCACCTCCCGCCACCAGTATCCGCTCCGCGCTGTCAGCGACGACGCGCTCGACGTGACGGCGAAGATCGTCAGGCTCCGCTTCCTCCACCTCAACACCCGCCGCGGCGAGCGCATCGCGCGCCTTGTCGGCGTTTCCGCACCGGACATTCAGGAACGCCCTGGCTGCCGAGTGGCGGAGAGTCCGCGTTGCCGCGGGCGAGGGTGGCATTTCAGTCGACCTCAGGTGGAGGTGGCGATCCCATACAAAAAAGACGCCGGCTCATCATAGCCGGCGTCTTAACTCGCAGGCGTGAGCTTCACGCCCCGGAATCGCGACTAACTAGTTCCAGAATCCGGACAGCGCCGCGCCGTCCGGCGATTCACGCAGCTTCTCGAAAGCCCGCTCGCGGATCTGTCTGATACGCTCGCGAGTGACGCCCATCAAGGCACCGATCTTCTCCAGCGTCATCGCATCCGATCCCTGCTCGAGGCCGTAATAGAGGTGGAGAATCTTGCGCTCGCGCGGAGTCAGGTATTTCCGGAACACCCGGTCGATGAACTCGCGCATCAGATGGAAATCGGTGACATCCTCGATTTCCGCGCCATCGACGCCTGCGAAGCGCTCGCCAAGCGTGCAGGCCTCGCGGTCGGAGCGGTCGATCGGCGCATCGAGGGAGATTTCCGTGGCCGACATCTGCTTGGCCGAGCGAACCGCGTCGGGAGTCTCTTCGAGGAGGCGGCCGATTTCGTTGTCGGTGGGATCGCGCTTGAGGACCTGGGATAGAACGGTCTGCGCGCGGGCGAGCTTGATGAGCTGTGAATTCTGATTGAGCGGAATTCTGACGCTGCGGGTTTGTTCGGCGAGCGCCTTGAGAACCGCCTGACGCACCCACCACACTGCATAAGAGATGAACTTGACGCCCTGATCCGGATCGAACTTGCGTACCGCCTTGAGCAAACCCTCGTTGCCGATCGCGACTAGCTCACCGAGGTCGAGTCCGTGACCCTGATACTTCTTTACGTAAGAGATTACGAATCGAAGATTTGCCGTGACCAGACGTTCGGCCGCTTTTTCGTCCCCCGCCTGAGCCCGTCGCGCGAGTCGACGCTCTTCTTCAGCGTCGGCGATGAGGGGAAGTTTCTGAATGTCCTGGAGATACTGGTCGAATGCGGTGGAGGGGGATGAACGGAAGAAGCCTTTGGATCTACTTTCGCCCGTTGTCTGCATAAGCCCCTTGTCAGGTCGGCATTTTTGTGAGACGAGCTGGGAAACTCGCCTATGAACTGCTGAACCGGCACTTTAACTAGGAGCACGCTCCGCGGTCAACAGCCATGTTTCATGCCGAAGGCGGCTGCTGCGGATCTTTGGGCTTCGTTCGGGTGGTGGCGGTTAGAATGCCGATTCCGAGGGCTACGACGACCCCAACGAGGATCCAGGTTTGTGGGACGTTCACGAGGTAGGCTGCGATGGCCAAGCCGATGATGAGAACGAAGAATCCGATCAGGTAGGTGCTGAACGAGGACATGATGTGTGATCTCGGTTGGGATTTGAAACGCCAAAACGAGCAATTGTAGGGCCAGTTTTCAACACGCCGAACTGGTGGGTGCTACCGCTCCGCGAGACCGTCCCAGCGAATCGGAGTGTCGGCAATCGGAATCTGCTCGACTGCGCGCGCGATGAGGACCGCGCTGCCCCAATGACGACCGAACTTCCGTGCTTCCCTGCAGTTCGGATTCCAGATGTCGAGCGTCGCACCCAGGACGTTGCCGCCGGTGTCGTCGACGAGATAGCGGCCGAGGTAGTCAGTGCCGAGGTAAACGTCGACGTAGCGCGCGAGCGGGAAGATGCGCGGATCAGCGGCTAAGATCCCGTGGCGGGTCTGACGTCCGCGGCGCGTCTCACCTTGAACACAGTACTGAGTGAGCGAGACAGGTATTGTCACTCCTTCTTCGGCCCGACGAAATTTGGAGGGGGTTAGCGGGATAAGTCCCTTTTTCATCTTGATCGCTTCATGCGCGGTCGCGCGCACGAATCCAGCGGCGGAAGGAACGACCTTGAGCCCGTCGGCGATCCGCTTCGTCGCGGCCGTCGTCGCTTTCGCGACCTTGGCCGCGCCCTCGGGAAGAGCGCGCGCCGCGTCACCAGCGCTTTTCTTCACGGGCTCAGTGAGCATGGCGGCGGCTTCAGGCAGCGATTCGATCGCGGCGAGAGTCTCAGGCTCGAGCTGAGGCCCCTTGACGGGCGGCAACTCGGTTTTCTCGGCAGTCGCGAGTGTGGGCAGGGCGATGGCGCCAGTGCCAAGTACGCCCAAGGCGAATGCCAGGGCGACCCCTGTCCGAAAGACTTCCAAGCGAGAGATTCCGCTGTTTTTCATGCTAGTACCTCCCGTAGCTGATCGTCACTGACCGAAACCGTCCATCCTGATTCGCTTCCCGCCATCGAGCCGATCCGGAGCGGAATCGAGAACATCGTCTTCCCCGACCTGCGCTTCTTGTCCGACCTCATCGCCTCCAACACGGCGCCGAGCTCGAGGCCGCGCGGGAGAGTCGTGGGAAGTCCCGCCTGCTCGAGTACCCTGATGACTTCGGCCGCCGTTCCGGGTTGAGCCACCCCGATCCTTTCGGCCGCGGTACTCTCGAGTGCCATCCCTATCGCTACCGTCTCACCATGGAGCAGTGAGTAACCGCTTATCAGCTCGACTGCGTGGCCGATCGTATGGCCGAAATTCAGGATTTTTCGAAGCCCACTTTCGCGCTCATCGCGCGAGACAACATCTGTCTTGATCTCTATGCTACGGACTATGATCGAGCGAAGCCTGTCACTATTTCGTTCCTTCGCTGCGAGCAGCTCCGGAAGCGCCATCGAGACCTCGCCAAAATACGCCTCGTCCGCGATTACGCCATGCTTGACTACCTCTGCAATTCCCGCGCGAAACTCTCTAAGTGGAAGCGTGTCAAGGACTTGAGGGTCAATCAGGACCCCCGCTGGCAGGTGGAAGGCCCCGACCAGATTCTTGCCTGCCGGGGTGTCGATGCCGGTTTTTCCTCCGATCGAGGAGTCGATCATGGCGAGGAGAGTGGTAGGCATCTGGACGACCGGAATTCCACGCATGAAAGTGGCGGCGACAAACCCGGCGAGATCGCCTACGACTCCGCCGCCAAGCGCGATGATCGCGGAGTCTCTTCCGAACCCGGAAATCAGCATCCGATCGGTGAGGGTCGACCACATCTCGCGCGTCTTGCTCGTCTCACCAGCGGGTATGGTGAGGACATCTATTGTATTGTGATCGAACTGGGCCTTCAGCGCATTTCCGTACAGCGGCTGGACGTTCGAATCGGTGATCACTGCGTACCGATACGCCGGAGCTGCCTCCCTGATGAGCGCTCCGGCTCGGAGAAGGAGTCCCGGATCAACGCGGATGACACTTGCACCCACACCCACCCGGATCTCTGTGGCGTCCCTTGCTACCAGGTTACCTCACCCGCTCCCGCCCGGACGTTTGCCACGCGGGCGAGAGTGAAGAGAAGATCGGAGAGGCGATTGAGGTAGATCACGACCAGCGGGGGAATCTCCACGTCGCGCTGCAGGCGCACGACTCTACGTTCCGCACGGCGGCAGACAGTGCGGGCAACGTGGAGCGTAGCGCCCTTCCGGCTTCCGCCGGGCATGATGAAGGCTTTGAGCGGCTCGAGCTCCTTCTCGCAATCGTCGATCGCGCGCTCGAGGTCGGTGATTCGCTGGTCGTCGATGTTCGCCTTGGAGAGGTGGCGCTCCATCTTCTCGCGGTCTGGTGTCGCGAGTAGCGCGCCGATGCTGAACAGATCGCGCTGCATCGGAACGAGGACCTCGTCGATGCGTGGCATGGGCTCGATCGCGCGGGCCATCCCGATCACGGCGTTGAGCTCGTCGACGTCGCCGTAAGCCTCGACGCGGGGGTCATCCTTTTGTACTCTCCCGCCGCCGAAGAGACCGGTATCGCCGGCATCGCCGGTTTTGGTATAGATCTTCATTGGGCTGTATAGATCTTCATTGGGCTGATAATGTAAGCTGATACTGGCCACTAGCACGCTTACGGTTGATGCAAGTAATGAGTGGACGGTCCAGAGTCGTCAGTTCAACAGTGGTTGTCAGTGGGAGCGCCAACTGGAAACCGCTATCGACTGTTCAACTGACCAACTGGCCACTCAAAACTTGCATCAACTCTCCTTGCCAGTACTCTCCACGCTAAGGATTGTTGGGCCCTAACTGAGTATTGTTGTTAATGCCCGACGCCCCAAACGATCTCGACCAAGCCTTTCCTCTCGGCGACGGCTCCGCCGCGATGGACGCGGTGGTCTATTGCCCTTACTGCAACGAAAGCGTCGAGATCACGCTGGACCCGGGCAGCGGTCCCACACAGGAGTACGTGGAGGATTGCGGGGTCTGCTGCCAGCCGTGGACGGTGAATGTTCAGTATCGGGAGGACGGCGGCGCCGATGTCAGCGTGATGGCGCTCGACCAGTAGAGAAGGCCGCCCGGCGGCGGCGGGGCCGGGAGCCGCCAATCTATGGTCTGATATATTTCGACAGCGATGACTCACCCGATCACTGACATCACGATCATCGGCGGCGGTCCGACCGGGCTGTTCGCCTCTTTTTATGCCGGCATGCGGGGCGCGACGGCCCAGATTGTCGACGCCCTGCCCCAGCTCGGGGGGCAGCTCACCGCGCTCTATCCCGAGAAGTTCATCTTCGACGTCGGCGGCTTCGCCAAGGTGCTGGCCAAGGACCTGGTCAAGGAGCTGGTGGAACAGGCCGCGCAGTTCAAGCTGAATCCGCATCTGAATCAGAATGTCACCGCGCTCGAGCAGGAGGCTGACCACCTCGTGCTGGTCACGGAGACTGATCGGTTCCCAACCCGTGCGATCGTGATCGCAGCCGGCATCGGTGCCTTCTCACCGCGCCGCCTGCCTCAGGCGTGCGCCGAGCCGTGGTACGGGCGGGGCATCTTCGACCGCGTCTCGAATCCCGAAGATTTCCGCGGCCAGCGGATCGTGATCATCGGCGGCGGCGACTCGGCGTTCGATTGGGCGCAGCAGCTGCGCGAACGCGCCAAGACCGTGACGCTCGTCCACCGCAGCGACAAGTATCGGGCGCACGGCGCGACCATCGCCGATGTCGTTGCGGCCGCGACCAACGGCCGGACGACGCTGCTCCCGTTCCACGAGCTCCACGAGATTCGCTCGGAAGGCGAGAAGTTGGTGGGCATTACGATCCGCGAAGTGAAAACGAAGGCGACGCAAGACATCGACGCCGATGCGGTGCTGCCGATGCTGGGTTTCCACAGCGACATCGGAGCGCTGGCCGAATGGGGCTTGAATTGCGAGAAGGATGAGATCGTCGTGAATAGCCTGATGGAGACGGGCCGTCCGGGCATCTACGCCGCGGGCGACATCACGAAGTATCCGGGGAAGCTCAAGCTGATTGCGACGGGATTCGGGGAAGCCGCGACGGCGGTGAATCAGGCGGTGCACTGGATCTATCCCGAGAAGAAGGTGAATCCGGGACATAGCTCCAACATGGCCATCTTCGGCCAGAAGGACGACTAGCGAAATGGCACCGGCCCGGACGGCGACGAAGGCAAAGGAACCGCTGCATTATCACCTGATTGGGATCGGCGGAACCGCCATGGCGTCGCTCGCGGGACTCCTCAAGGCGGCTGGGCATAACGTTACCGGATCCGACCAGAACGTCTATCCGCCGATGTCGACCGGTCTCCAGCAAATGGGGATCTCGTACAATCAGGGATACCGTCCCGAAAATCTTACGCCTCGCCCTGATATCGTCGTGGTCGGCAATGCGATCTCGCGTGGCAATCCGGAGCTCGAGGCCGTCCTCGAACAGAAGCTTCGCTACACATCGGCGGCCGCTACCATAAAGGAAGAGTTCATCTGGGGTCATCACTCGCTGGCGGTGGCCGGAACGCACGGGAAAACCACCACGACATCGCTTCTCGCCTGGGCGCTGGAGTCGGCGGGGCTGAACCCGAGCTTCCTGATTGGTGGTATTGCCGAGAACTTCGGGACGTCGTACCGGCTCACCGATTCCAAGTATTTCGTGATCGAGGCGGACGAGTACGATACGGCCTACTTCGACAAGGGGCCGAAGATGTGGCACTATCTGCCCGACACGGCGATCGTCAACAACATCGAGTTCGACCACGCCGACATCTACCGGGACGAAGAGGCGTACAAGTTCGCTTTCGCGCGGTTCATCAATCTCGTGCCGAGGAACGGATTGGTGATCGCGGGTTGGGACTCTCCGATCATGCGTGAGCTGGCGCCAAAATCCTTCGCGGCGGTGGAATCTTTCGCCTACGGAGACGTGCCGGCAAAGCTACCGGCGGGGCAGCGGCACTGGCACGCGGGCGATGTCCGTTTCAGCGAAAGTGGCACGACCTTCCGCGCGTTCCGCTCCGAGGAGGAGTGGGGAAAGGTGGAGACGCCGCTCGCGGGAGCGTTCAACGTGCGCAACGTGCTGGCGGTGATCGGCGCCGCCGAGGCAGTTGGCGCGAATCGGGATGGCGTGCGGGAAGGGCTGCGCACCTTCCTCAGCGTGAAGCGGCGAATGGAAGTGCGCGGTGAGATTCGCGGCGTGGCGGTGATCGATGATTTTGCGCACCACCCCACCGCCGTGCGTGAGACGATCGACGCGATTCGTCAGAAGTACGAAGGCCGCCGTATCGTCGCGGTGTTCGAGCCGAGGAGTTACACGGCGCAGCGCCGGGAATTCCAGAACGACTATGTGAAGGCGTTCGCGGGAGCGGACGAGGTCATTCTGTCGGCGATGTTCCATCCGGAGCGTTACAAGAAGGAGGAGGCGATCGATATCCCGGTCATGGTCAGCGACCTCGTTTCGTTGGGGAAGGGCGCGCGGCACTTATCCGACGCCGATGCCATTGTGAAGGACCTCACGCCGCGACTGACCAAAGGCGACGTCGTGCTGATAATGTCCAACGGCGGCTTCGGTGGGATTCACCAGAAGCTTCTCGACGCGCTGAACGGAGATCAGAGCAGATGAAAATAGGGCAGCCCATCGGCCACGCGTGGGTCGGAAGGAGTTACACGGCCAAGTGAGCTCTGGAGATCAAAATTGCCACACGTCGAGGATCAGCGCATGCAAGCCAAGGGAGTCACGCCGATACTGAACGTTTCCGACATCAATCGAAGTTTTGCCTGGTTTGAGAAGCTCGGGTGGCAGAAAGGCTGGGACTGGGGCAATCCTCCAGACTTTGGGGGCGTGTACTCTGGAGAATGTGAGATCTTCCTGTGTCAGGACGGCCAGGGTGGCCGGGGCAACCGCGCTCTCACGACGACATTTGGGTCTGATGCGGGCGAAGCCGAAGACAAGGGCGTCTGGATGTCGGTCTGGGTGGACAACGTCGACGCCGTTCACCAGCACTGCCTCATGAACGGTCTTCAAGTTGCCTGGCCACCGACCGACATGCCCTGGAATGTCCGCGAGATGCATGTATCCCACCCCGATGGTCACGTCTTCAGAATCAGCCAGAGATTGAAGAAAGGAGGATGATTTCCGTGCCACTAACTCCCGGAGCGCGGCTCGGACCATACGAGATCCTTCAGCCCATCGGCGCGGGCGGCATGGGGGAAGTGCATCGCGCGCGGCACCTCAAGCTTCGCCGCGACGTCGCGATCAAGGTTCTCCCTAGCGAAGTCGCCGCCGATCCTGAGCGGCTCGCCCGCTTTGAGCGGGAGGCGCGCACCGCATCGGCCCTGAATCACCCGAACATCGTCACGATCTACGACATCGCCGAGCACGATGGAACGACGTATATCGCGATGGAGGTCGTTGAAGGGCGCACTCTGCGCGAGCTCATCGCGGATGGACCGCTGCCCATCGAACAGATCATTCGCCTGGCGTCACAGATCGCCGATGGCCTGGCTAAGGCGCACGCCGCCGGAATCGTGCACCGCGACATCAAGCCCGCCAACATCATGGTCACTGGCGATGACCTGGTGAAGATCCTCGACTTCGGGCTGGCCAAATCGCTCACTACGCCGGATGGAAGGTCCATCGCCGATCTGACCCTGACATCAGAGACACGCGAAGGAGTAATCCTCGGCACGCCACACTACATGTCCCCCGAGCAGTTAGCGGGCGAGAGCGTGGACCACCGCTCCGACCAGTTTGCCTTCGGGGTCGTTCTCTACCAAATGGTCGGCGGTAAGCCACCGTTCGATGGTCCATCCGTCCGGCCGATTATCGGCGCCATCCTCGTCGCGCCCCCGCCACCACTCAATCGGGTGCGCCCCGGCACACCCGCGGAGCTCGAGCGCATCATCTATCGCTGTCTCGAGAAGGATCCCGCCAATCGCTTCTCCTCATCGGCGGCGCTTGCGGCGGAGCTGCGCCGGTGTGCTGACCGCCGCGCACGTGCGGCGCACGGATTTGTCGCGATGCTCAAGCGCCCGGCCATCGCCGCCTCGCTCGCCGCGATTCTGCTGGCGGTTGGGGTCGCTGGTTGGTTGTGGTCGCGCGGCTCGGGCGAGCGGTGGGCACAGAAAGAGGCGCTCGTGCAGATCGCGAGTCTCACCGAGACCGGCGATCTCTACGAGGCTTACCGCACAGCGCGCAGAGCGGAGACCTACCGCCCCGACGACCCCGAGCTCGAGAAGGTGTTGAACCGCATCACGCTCCCGATCCGCGTCAACACGGAGCCGCCCGGCGCGGAGGTGTTCGTGAAGGGGTACGCGACGCCCGACGCGGACTGGGAACGGATCGGAGTCACGCCGATGACGATGCGGATTCCATACGCGCTGATGCGCTGGCGGATCACCAGAGCGGGCTACGAGTCGTTCGAGGGCGCGCCGTTCAGCGCCGGCGCCATCGGCGTGCTCGCTAAGGGACTGGTCCTCGACTCAGTCGGCGCTCGGCCGCCAGGCACCGTACGCATCCCGGCCGGCACTCTCAGCGTGCTCCCGGGCGTTCGCGCGCCGGGAAAGTTGCCGGCCGTGAAGCTCGAATCCTACTTCCTCGATCGCGACGAGGTAACCAATCGTCAATTCAAGGCGTTCGTCGATGCCGGCGGATACCAGAAGCAGGAATACTGGCCCGCGCCAATAGCGCTCGAGGAGAAGGAATTCAATTGGCAGGAAGCGCTCATATCGTTCCGTGACGCCACGGGACAGCCTGGCCCGTCAACGTGGGAGGCGGGCGGTTACCCGGCGGGCGAGGACAATTATCCCGTCGGCGGAATAAGCTGGTACGAGGCCGCCGCGTACTGCGCATTCGTCGGGAAGCGTCTGCCGACGGTCTATCACTGGTACTGGGCAATCGGCCAGGAGCAGCTCTCGGACATCCTCCTGCACAGCAACATGGGTGGAGACAGCAAGGCGCTGGTCGGCCGGTTCAATGGGCTCGGCGGGTACGGCACATACGACATGGCTGGCAACGTAAAGGAATGGGTCTGGAACGCGGTCGGCAACAAGCGCTACATCCTCGGCGGCGCGTGGAACGAGCCGTCGTACTTGTTTGGGCGTCCAATCGCGGCGGACCCGCGCGAGCGAGAGTCGGCCAACGGCGTGCGATGCGCCAAGTACCCGACGCCTCCGGACGATCAGCTACTCGCGCCGGTCAGGCTGCGGCATCAGTACGACCGGCCGGCACCCATCAGCGACGACGCGTTCGCCCTGCTGCGCGGGATGTATGCGTACGACCGAACTCCGCTCGACGCCGAGGTGGTGAGGGTGAACGACAGCCTGCCAGGTCACCGGCGAGAGACGGTTTCGATCAGAACCGCGTACGAGAACGAACGGATGGAGGTGCATCTTCTGATTCCACGCGATGTCTTGCCGCCGTACCAGTCGGTGATCTGGTTCCCGGGCAGTGACGTCTACCTGCTGCGGTCCAGTGAGAGCTTCGCGTCGGAGTATATGTTCGACTTTATCCCGCGGGGCGGCCGTGTGCTCGTCTACCCAATCTATAAAGGTATGTACGAGCGCTTCGAGCCGCCTGATCCGTCGCCGAGCGCGTGGAGGGACATGATGGTTCGTTGGTCGCAGGATCTGGGACGCACGATCGACTATTTGGAGACTCGCCGCGACTTCGACGCGAAGAGAATCGCGTACTACGGATTCAGCAGCGGCGCGAATCACGGGCCGGTCCTGACCGCGGTCGACCAGCGCATCGGTGCGAGCATCCTCCTCGCAGGCGGCTTGATCCCGGTCCCGATGAGACCGGAGATGCATCCCGCCCATTTTGCGCCGCGATCGCGGACGCCGACGCTCATGATCAACGGACGCGACGATTTTATGTTGCCGTACGACCTCTCGCAGCAGCCGCTCTTCGCGATGCTCGGTGCTCCTGACGACAAGAAGCGGCTGGCCCGGCTCGAGGGAGGGCACATTCCGACCAACCGGCTGGAGATAATCCGGGAGGTGCTCGACTGGCTCGACCGGTGGCTCGGTCCGGTGCAGCGAACTCGGCCGGTGGCCAAGACGAACTAACGCGCGCGCCGTGCTCCGCTGATTGCGTTACAGCATTATCTCACATCATACCTGGCGCAGGAGTATCAGGGTCAGCGGCTCCCGACATCGGACGAAACTGGAGTCCGGTCACGTACGCGGAGGTCTGGTTGCCCGTCATGAATGCCTTGGCGGTTTCGGCATAGACGCGTCGCGCGTCCGCGACAGTCCGCCGTCCCGCGACAATGTCGTTCGCCAGGTTAAGAGCCAGAAAATTCATGGCTTCCTTGTCGCAGCGGGCGGACATCTCACCCTTGGTGCGTTCCACTATCACGCTGCCATCATATTCCGCGAGCTCATCGAAGAGGGCCGGCCGCACTCTGTAGTCGACGAACTGCTCCAGGAGATCGGTGTGCTGCTTCGGAAAGGCGTGCGGAACTTCCTCGCGGTAGACGATTGTTCTCTTCCAGGGACCATTGTCGTGCCAGATCAGCATCGATGCCGTCGTTTCGTCAGGGGGTCCGTACTTTTCAATCATTTCCTTGGCTACCATGCGCGGCGTCTCCGGCCAGCCGGCGATCATGGTGGTGGCATTGACCTGTTCCCCGATGGTCTCTCTGGCGGGTGCGCAGGCGACGTTCGCAAGCATGGTGAGAGTGATCAGGGTTCCGAGAATCGTTTTCATTGTTGGTCACCTCCGTGACTCTGGACAGGTAATTCAGCGCAGCGGACCGCCGCGGTCGCGATCGGACGACTCCGTAACCGTCCGGAGTGAAACGTCTCCGCCCAGTCGCGCGAAGACCCAACCGAGTATTAGACCGTAGAGGAGGTGGCCGGCCAGGCTCCCCATCGCCACCGGCCGCATTGGAGGCATTCTCAAAGAGGCGAACGGCTCCATCCCCAGCAGCACGGGCATAAGTATCAGCCCGCCGAGCACCCACCACAGCGCGCCCCATGCCGCGCCCCAAGCAAGTCCCCTCGCAGGCGAGTGGACGCGCCGGCCGAGGAAAAAGCCGAAGAGGCCTCCGATCACCGCACTGTTGAAGAGATGGTAAAGCCAGCCGATCAAGAGACTGTCCGACTTGACCACCATGGCGACCATTGCCATCATGGGCGTCTCACCGCCACCGGGCGCGGGCGCTTTCATCATCTGCATCATCAGGCCGAAAACCAGTCCGCCGGTGATTCCCGCGAGCGCGCCGTCTATGCTTCGTGATCGCGCCATCTCAGCCTCCACAGAAATTCATGGTTGTCCCGGTCGGTGCCGTCGTCGACGGTCATCATCGTGCGACTCTGCGCGATGCACAGCCTTGCGAGCTCATCGAGACGTGATTGCGGAACCGCGCCGACCAGCGCGTGAGTAAGATCCGGCTCGCGCCATATCACGATCTGAAATCCGCGATCGGTAGCGTGCGAGAGCTGCCCAACCGGTTCGTTACGCTCGTTGGGCCCCGCGTCGAAAACGAAGTACGAAACGGTCCGACCCTGCAAATCGTATTCGATTACCGCCGCCTGGTGGCCGGTGACGATTCCCAGGCGTGCACTCCGAAGCTTCGCATCGTCAAAAACCGGTACGTCGACTGCAAAAGGAAGCCGTGCGCGAATCCATGCCGATACCGCGGCCGCATCCGGCGATCTGATACCCTCACCACGCACCGAACGGCTGTGATCGTCGGCGAGAGCCGATACGATTCCACTGCGAGCTATAGGGTCTGGGCGGCGGAGCAACGGAGTGAGCCAAATCACGAGTGCCCCCGCAACCGCGAGCGCCGCGCCAGCGATGATACGCAACCGGAATCGCCGACCATGTGCAGCACGCCTGTTCGCAATGTTTTCGAACATCCGTCCACGCAGCTCGAGCGGAGCGGTGGGACGGGGCGCGTGGTCTCTAATCGTACGCGCAACACCCTCCATTTCACGCAGAAACGCTCCACAGCTCGGACACGTCTCAACGTGATTGCGCGCCGCAAACACTTCGGGAGACGCCCCAACCGGGCCCGAATTCGGCCAGATCGTGCGTCTCGCGACCTCACATGAAAGTCTCATATCGCCCTCAAGGCAGCGGCTTCCTCTGTTCGCTCGAGACTGCGGCGAAGCGCGCGCCGAGCACGGAAGAGGCGAGATGCGACGGTCCCCTCCGGAATCGCGAGCATTGCCGCCACTTCGCGGTGCGCGAACTCTTCCACATCCGCCAGCCAAATGACTTCGCGGAGCTCGCGCTCGAGAGTGTCGAGGCATCGCGCCAGCCTGGATCTGAGCTCGGAACGATCCAGAACCTGTTCGGGCGTACTGGAGGGCTGCCACTCCGACAAAGCCGATTCGAACTCCGCGAGGGTGAAATCAGTGATCGCCGTCTCGCTGCGGCGACGACTGCTTCGCAATCGGTTGTGATTGGTACGGACGAGGATGGTAAAAAGCCAGGATCTAGCGGCTTCAGGGTCTCGCAGCTGGCGATGCTTCTCGAGCGCGCGTAACACGGCGTCCTGCAACAAATCCTCCGCCTCCGGGACATTACCGGCGCAGAGGCGAAGCGCCGTCCGATAAAGCGCATCGAGATGGGCGGTGATCAGCTCCTCGAAAGCCCTCGCACCACCGCCGGAGCGTCCCGATCTCTCATTTGCCATACTTTACTAGGACACCGCCGGCCGACGATTCCTTCACGAGTCGGGCGCGAATCCGTATGCAGCTTGCACCCGATCGCCCGACGGCAGCTGGCCGGCGAAGCCGCCAAAAAGTTAGCGTCCCGCCCTCGCGGGTCTCTCACAACTCCCGCGCCGCCCGTGATGGTGAGGATGCTCCCACTCACGCAGGTGGTGGAGCAAATAGTCGAGCGAGAAGATATGGCGTGAGTTGTCTGCCTTTCTTCTGAAAACCACGCGCGACCATCCCCGCATTCCCGTCGGTGTGTACCAGTCACCACCCATGTGCAGCTTGTCGCCTGATATCGCGCGAATGAGAACACGCTCGTACTGGGACCGCGGAAGAATCCGCTCCGGAAAAAGATTGTCCCAGGTGCAGAGGCGACCCACATCCTCGTAGCCGCGCGGACGATCGGCGAGGTCGAGCAGGGAAGGCGCGCGCCCCTTGATCACCGACCCGATCAGGCGAAGCGTGAATGGATCGGACAGGCGCCGGATGTGGGGCCAGAAGTGCTTCGTGATCCGGCCGGCCATCCCGCGCAGCGACATGGACCGGCCGTCCCGCATCTTCCACAGATCCTCGTCGATGTCGCACAGGAACGGATTTCTGGGAAAGCAGTCGAAGCGCGCGAGCCAGCCTTTGCGCGACGTGTGCGGCATCGGCTGGAAGCCAAGAATGACCGGAATGTCCGTGTCTTCCAGTGCCTCGATCCCGAAGCTCGGCCACGTCATCACCTCACGTACGATGCCCACGATGAGCGTAGCCGTGGCGATCATGAGCGGCGCATCGGGGGTGAAGTCCGCGGTTACCTCGATGCGATCAACACGCGGGCGAACGCCAATGCCAGTCGAGCGACGATTCGCCGCCAGCAGCATTACCGGAGCGGGGAGGATGTGCGCGAGCAGGTAGGCGAGCTGCTCGACCGTCTTGTTCGTTCCTTGTTGAGCGCGCGGCAGTTCAAACGAAATATTGTAGTGGGTGCTGAAACCGGCGAGCGCGACATCGCTGTCGTGCCCCTGCTCCCAGGCGTCCAGCTCCTGCCGCACAAACAGTATCGCTTCCCAGAGATTTCGCCCCGCGCGCGCGGCACACCCGCGCTCGATCTCAATGACGGGTGTGGCCACCTCGATGACGCCCGTATCGAAATAGACCGCGCCACCAGTGGGAAGGTGATACGACCTCCCCTTCCGGTGCATCATCTTCTCGCGAATGAATTTCTTCGGGCTGCCGAAGATGTCTTCCGGCCGCTTTTGAACGCCGTCCAGGATCACGGCGAATTCGGCTTCCATGCCGATCGCCGCGAGCTGAATCCGCTCGCGAGTGGATGTCTTGTTTTCCGGTCCCTTCTTTTTCTTCTGCTGCGCCATTCTCTGATTCTACCCTGAAGCCCTTCTTCAATATCTGGTTCAACTGCAACGGATCAGTCAATTCTTCACATCCCGCGGCACCGAAAGCACATAACCGAGATCGAGGTGCAAGTGATCCTCGGCGAAGCCGGTGGGCTGCCCATAAGGACGCGTCCAGATTCCCGGCAACGTTTCCCGGGCGATCAGGCTGAAGCGCTCGATCGCACTCCGATTGTCCAGGTAAGTGTCGCCGATCCTGTAGATATTGGCGGCGGTTCCCCAGGCATGAGGAGTAGCATCCCGCGAGAAGCGGTGGGAGGGTGAGCGGTACCCGCCGTTCGCCGAGATGTGGATGAACGTCCCAACGGCCTCCCGGAACCTCTCCAGGCACACTGCCAACAGGGTTATTGCGCACGGAACGTACCGGGGAAAGGTCCTGAGGGGCGGAGCCTCTCGTACGTCCACCTGAATGAACTCCCAGAGCAGAAAATGGGTCGCCAACTCGATCTTCATGGCCGAGTCCCATGAGGGGACCTCATAAAAGTAGCGCGGAAGCTGGCGATTGCGTCCGGTAGCGTCCTTCCACTCCTCTCCCGGCTTCAACGCCTTCCGATACTGCGGTGGCAGCGTAAGCCCATCCACGACCCCGAGCGGGAAGGTAGGGGGCTCACTCATCGAGCGGTCCCCGCGTCAGGACCTCATAGATGGCGTGAGAGATGGCGGCGATGGTGCGCGACCGGCCCGTCACCGCCGGATCCCATTCGCTGAGTATCACCAGCGCGTAGGGCTTCCGCTTGGGCAGGTAAATCACGCCCGCGTCGTGCGCGACGGTCGAAATCTCGCCCGTCTTGTGGGCAACGCGGGCGCCCTTGGGAAGGAGGGCGGGAATGCCCTGATTGAACTCCTGGCCGTGAAGGATGTCCATCATCCGGCGGGACAACGCCGGTGAAAACGCCTTGCCCTCGGCGAGCATGACGAGGACCCGCAACAGGCCGTCGGCGGTTACGCGATTGTTGATCTGGTGCTCGAACGCGAGCTCGTCCTCGACCCCTCGCCGCAGCTCGAGCCCATCGTCGACGTCGAGCTCGCGCAGCGTCGCGTTCACCGATTCGGGACCGATCACGCCCAGCAGCAGATTTGTGGCGAGGTTGCTGCTCGTCGTGATCATATGGTAAGCGAGCTCGTCCACGCGCATCATCTTGCCAATCGCGTTGTGGACCGCCGAGTTCGCATCGCGTCCGGACTCGACGCGGAAGGGAACACCCTCGACGCAGCTGAGAAACCGGTTTCGCACGTGCACCCGGGAGTGGGGCAGGAGGTCGCCGCGATCGATAGCGGCGAAGACACCGAGCAGTATCGGCACCTTGATGGTGCTGGCGGCGTGATACCACCGCTCGGCGTTGTAAAGGAGCTCGAAACCGGATTCGGCGTCGTAGAGCGCAACGGACACGGCTGTCGCGCCGGACTCCTTCTCGATGGCCTCGATTTCCTTCCTTAGCGCACGCCCGCGCGCCTCGTTCTTTTCCCCCTCTGCCTCCGGCACGGCGAGAGTTAGGAGTACGCTACGCGCGGATCCGCTTTGGCGTAGGCGAGATCGGTGATGAGATTGACCAGCACGAACACGACGCTGAGAAAGAGTACCGATCCCTGAATCGCCGGCAGGTCGCGCCGCGTGATCGCATTCACGACGTAGCGGCCGATTCCAGGCCAGCTGAAGATGGTCTCGGTGAGGATGCTGCCGGTGAGGTAATAACCGAAGTCGAGGCCCAGCACCGTGATGATCGGGATGAGTGCGTTGCGGAGCGCGTGTCGCATCACCACCACGCGCTCGACCAGTCCCTTCGCTCGCGCCGTTCTCACATAGTCGCTGTTGAGTACATCGAGCATCGCCGATCTCGTCACGCGCGCGAGGAACGCGATCGACCGTGACCCGAGGGCGAAAGCGGGAAGAATCAGGTACTCGATGCCGCCGTATCCTGACGGCGGCAGCCATCGCAGCATCACCGCGAAAACGAGGATGAGAATCAGTCCGACCCAATAGACAGGGAACGAGATCCCCAGATAGGCAAGACCGAGGCTGAGCCGGTCGAACCATCCGCCGGGAGCGCGGGCGCTCAGCACTCCGATGGTGATGCCCACGATCGAAGCGAGGAGCATTGCCGACCCGGCGAGGAGCAGGGTCTTGGGAAAGCGCTCGCGAATGTCCTGGATTATCGGACGCTGGGTGATGTACGACCTGCCGAAATCACCCTTCAACACGCCGGTCGTGTAGTGCGTGAACTGATTGATGAGCGGCTCATCGAGCTTGAGCTCCTTGCGGAGCCGCGCGATCGTCTCGGCGTCGGCGCGCTCTCCCACCATTTCCTGCACCGGGTCGCCCGGCGCCACGTAGAGCAGCAGGAATACGACGACCAGCACTCCGAACAATGTCGGAATGGAGAGCGCGAGCCGTCGAACGATGAACGCGAACACGTGCTATTTCTGGATTGTCACATCGGTCCAGCGCTGGCCGCTGAAAACGGCGGGAACGGTGAAGCCCTTGATCCACGGCTGCACGGCGTAGAGATCCTTGTAGAAGAAGAGAAAGATCATCGGCGCCTCATTGAAGGCGATCTGATCCGCCTGGGTGTAGAGCTGATTGCGCTTTGCTTCATCCTGCTCGCGGTGGGCATCATCCACCAGCCTGTCGAACTGCGGATTTCCCCAGAACGACACGTTGCCGCCGACTCCCTTGTTCCGGCTGTGGAGCAGCGGGAAGAGAAAATTCTCGGCATCCGGATAGTCGGCCCACCACTCCTTGAGCGCGAGATCCGTCGCGCCCTTTCGCGACGCCTCGCGCATGGACGATGCGTCGCGGGAGACCAGCTTCACGCGAATACCGGCTTCGGCGAGGTTGGCCTGGATCGTCTGCGCGATGCGCGGCGATGCGTCGGTGTTGGCTGTCCATAGCTCGAGATCGATGCCGTTGGGGAAGCCGGCCTGAGCGAGGAGGTCCTTCGCTTTCGCGACATCGTAAGTGTAGCCGTTCCGCGTCGTGTCGGCGCCGCTCAGGGTCGGCGGGATCACGCCCGCTGCGACGCGTCCGCGTCCGCCCAGAACTTGCTGCAGCATTGTGGGAACGTTGACGGCGTGATTGAGCGCCTGTCTCACGCGCAGGTCCTTGAGCGGCCCGCGCGTGACGTTGATCGCGACGTACCAGAAGCGCAGCGCCGCCGCTGACTGGAGCAGCTTCTGTTTCTCGGGATCCTGCTCCCAGCTGCGCGTCTCCTGCTCGTTGACGTTCAGCACGTCGACGTTACCGGCCTCGAATTCGGCGGTGGCGGTGCTGCGCTCGGGAATAATGCGCGCCATCAGCGAATCAGTTTTTGGGGCGCCGTCGAAGTAATCGGGATTCTTTGCGAACTTGATGTAATCGTCGTGACGCCACTCGACGAACTTCCATGGTCCGGTGCCGATGGGCTTTTGTCCGAAATCCGTGCCCGGGCTGTCCGGCACGATCGAAGCGACTGGCATCGCCAGCAGCTTGGGGAAGATTGCCAGCGGCTCCTTCAGCGTGATGACGACAGTCGAGTCGTCGGAGCTCGCGAGCCCCCCGATGCTCGTCGCCTTCCCGGCCGCGTAATCCTCGGCGCCTCTGATCGGGTAGAGCGGCCAGCCCCGGCCGCCCTTGGTGGCCGGATCGAGCACGCGCTGGAAGCTGGCGATCACGTTCTTTGCCGCGAATGGCCGGCCGTCGTGGAACCTGACTCCGTTACGCAAATGGAACGTGTAGGTCAGACCATCGGGACTGATGTCCCAAGATTTGGCGAGCCCGGGCACTATGCGCGCATCGGGAGTAAATCGGGTCAGGCCATCGAAGAGGTACGCCACCGCGCGTCCGGTTGGAACATCGGTGGAGAGCGCGGGGTCCATCGAGCGCGGATCGTAAGTGTCACGCGAATCGATGATGGTATTGCGGGTGGGAGCGGAATCGCCGCCACCACCGCAGGCAAGAACCGCTGGTGTTACGAGGAGGAGAAGTCGCCGCATACGAGTGCTCAGCCGGTTGACATGAAGGGGCAAACTGCGAGAACTTTCGCGCATCCCGCGTAGAGGCCTCATCGTGAGCGCAGAATACTATTACCGCCGCCAACTTGGGGCCAATGACCTACTGCCAGCCGTCGCTGTCGGCGTCGCAGTGGGTATGGCCGGCTTCTACCTTGTGCAACTCTTAATCCAGCGGACGCCACTCGTTCCGCAGGGCGAGCTCGCGCGGGCGCCCGACTCTCCTCCGAAGCGGATGCTCTCTTACGAGAATGAGCCGGAGACGGAAACACACTACGGGCGTGAGCTGCCACCGGGCCAGCCTCCAGCCACTCGCGCACTGAAAGGGTGACGCGAGACCGCCGAGTCCGGGTCGGGGCCGCCGCCACGGCCGCCGCCGCACTCGCGTTTCTCGGGCCTCTGACTGGAACAAGCACCGCCCGCGCGCAGGACATCAGCTGCGACCGCGGGGACCAGGAGATTTTCCGGCTGGAATTCGAGGGAAATCAGGCTTTTTCCGACGCCGAGCTGGGCAGAAACATAATTAACAGCCCATCGGCCTGGGCGAGGCGTTACCTCTACCTTCCTTTCACTGTCAAACATTGTCTGGACAGGGTCGAACTGCCGAATGACCGCGCCCGGCTGGTAATCTTTTACCGCCGTCGGGGGTATCCCAGAGTAACGGTCGATACTGTAGTGAAGGAGCTGGGTCCGGGTGCCGTCGAGCTCAGGTTCAAGATCAGCGAAGGACCGCCAATGATTCTACGGTCGTTCGTGGTGCGTGGGCTGGAGCCGGTGCCGGAGAGGGAGCGGATCGTCCGAAACCTGCCGGTGCGCGAGGGTGGCAGATTCGACCGTTTCGCGTTAGATGCTGCCGCCGATTCGATTCGCCACCGCCTGCACAACAGCGGCTATCCGCGCGCGGATGCCGTAAACAGCTTCACCGTGAACGACAGCGCACTGCTGGCGTGGGATACTCTCACGGTCACGCCGGGACCGAGAACGAGGATTGGAGCAATCAGGATCGACGTGACGCCATTTCAGGGTAAGGAACAGCAGATACCGACCAGGGTCGTGCGCCGAATTTTGGGGCTCGATTCGGGGCGGCTCTTTCGCGAGAATGAGATCCTCGACGCGCAGCGCGCGCTCTACCAGACAGAGGCGTATCAGCACGTCTCGATAAGCCCCGACTCCGCGTCGGGTCCCGACGATTCGCTCGCTACTCTGACCGTGACTCTCGCCGAGGCTGCGATGCACGCGGCCCGGGTCGGAGTGGGCTATGGAACGCTCGACTGCTTCCGGGCGAGCGGCGAGCTCACCGATTTCAACTTCGGCCGTGGGGCACGGCGCCTCGACGTGAATGCGCGCGTGTCGAAGATCGGAATCGGCCGGCCGCTACGCGGCGTGGAAGACCTCTGCCCCAAGGCGAAAAAGGACGTCTTCAGCGATCGCCTCAACTACTACCTCGGCGCAACGCTGAGGCAGCCCGTTTTCTTCGGCCTTCGGACCGTTCCGACGATTACGGTCTACAGCCAGCGGGTATCGGAGTACAACGCATACCTGAGAACGACCGCAATAGGAGGCGTGGCCTCGCTGGCGTGGCGCGGGTTCTCGCGGATTCCCGTCAATCTCTCGTATTCGCTCGACCTCGGGCGCACAGAGGCGCAGCCGGCGCTGTTCTGCGCGGTGTTCAATCTGTGCGAGGAAGCGGAGCGCGTGCGTATTCAGCAGACGCAGCGTCTGGCCGTCCTCAGTGCTTCAGTCACGCGCGACAATTCCAACAGCCTTCTTTCGCCGACCCGCGGCTCGGTGATCCGATTCGAGGCGCGCCACTCCTCGCCGGTGATTTTCTCGAACCGGGATCTCCAGTTCAACAAAGTGGTGGGCGATGCCTCGCGCTACATCGGTACGTCGGGAGGAACCGTGCTTGCGCTGAGGATCCGCGGCGGCTCCGTTTTCGGAAGAACCCTGGGCACGGCGACCGGGTTCGTGCCGCCACAGGAGCGTCTGTACGCCGGCGGGCCGACAACGGTGCGCGGCTTCGCGCAGAACGAGCTCGGATCCGCCATCTACATCGCCAACAACGTGTACACGGAGGTTCCGCCAACGCCACCAGATACCGCCACGACGCTGCAGGATACCAGCGGCACGCATCGCCGGGTGGTTCCAGTCGGCGGCAACGCGCTGCTCGTGACCAATCTCGAGCTACGGCTGCGGAGTCCCGTGCTTCCCAATCTCCTGCAGTGGACGATTTTCACCGACGCAGGAGAGGTCTGGAACCGCGGCAACCAGGTTGGGAGAGTGAAGCTGAAGGTGACTCCCGGAATCCAGCTCACGGCTTTCTCGCCCGTGGGTCCGGTGCGCGCGGCGGTTGGATACAATCCGTACTCGAGACCGGCAGGTCCGCTTTACTACGAAGCGACCAACGAGGGCGGCCAGCTCGTTTGCGTCAGTCCCGGCAATACTCTTCCAGCGCAGGTGACGAGGGACACCGATGGCACGGTCACGGGCATCACGCAAACAGCGGGTTCCTGCCCATCGTCGTACAAACCAGCTCCTGAAACGGGTTTCATCAGCCGGCTGACGTTCAGCTTCGCCATCGGACAGGCGTTCTAGCTCACCATGTCCCGCCGTCTCCGCATCGCCATCGCGAGCGCCATTATCGTCCTCGGCCTGCTCGTTATCGCCGGCCTCAGCTTCGTCGGCGTCACGCACACCGGCTTCGGCCAGGAGCGCGTGCGCCAGATGGTGGCCTCGATGCTGGCGGGCAAGGTGAAGGGCAAGGTTCACATCGGCCGCATCCACGGCGGGTTCTTCAACGGCGTTACCATCGATTCACTCGAGATCCGCGACGACGAGGATTCACTCTTCGTCGCGTCGGGGCCGATCCGCATGCAGTACGATGCGCGTGACATCTTCGACCGGCGCATCCTGTTGACGTACCTGGAAGCGCAGAATCCGATCGTCTACCTGCGGCAGCACGAGAACGGTGACTGGAACTTCAGGCGGATCTTTCCGTCAGGGAAGGACGATCCGCGGAGTAAAGGAGGCTTCGGACAATACATCGTCGTCGATTCGTCCGATGTCCACAACGCCAGCGTCTTTCTCACGTTGCCATGGCACCCGTCGCCCGATCTGCGCGGCGCCAGGCGGGACAGCGCCATCGCTTACGAGCTGGCGCGCAAGGATCTCGAGATACGCCGCACGCGCGAAGGATTTGCGCGCACCTGGCGCTGGATGAAGGCGGACGCAAGCGTCGGCCATGCGCGTATCGCGGACCCCGACACCGCGGGACGATTCGCGCGGATACGAAAGGCGAGCTTCACTGAATCCGATCCGCCGTTCACGTTCCGCAACTTTTCGGGCACAGCCATGCACCTCGGCGATTCCGTCTGGATCGACGCGGATCACTGGGACCTGCCCGCGTCGACCGGCCGTGGAAAGGGCAAGGTCGTCTGGGGCAGCGATCTGCCGGTGCGCTACAACATTCACGTCATCGGCGACTCGGTGTCGCTCAAGGACGTGGCGTGGGTCTATCCGACGCTGCCAACGACAGGCGGCGGAAAGATGGAGCTCGACATCCGGAGCCAGCGCAATCCGCATTTCATCGACTATGTCCTGACGAAGATGGACGTGCGCACGACCGGATCGCGCGTGCTTGGCAGGATGACGTTCGGCACCGGCGGGCCGATCCTCACCGTCAAGGACGTAGATCTCGAAGCGGCGCCAGTGGACTTCGATCTCCTGCGAACCTTCAACGGCAAGGAATTTCCGTACGATTGGCAGGGGAAAATCACGGGGCACGTCAGAGCTTCGGGCGGACCGCTCAATCGTTTCCGGGTCGAGCAGTCTTCGCTCACGTTCGCCGATGCGAACGTGCCTGGCGCGGTGACGCGAGCGGCGGGACAGGGAGAGCTCAACATTCTCTTTCCGGCCTTCACCGCGTTCCACGGCTTCAACGTGGATGTCGACCAGCTCGATCTTCGCACCCTCCAGTACCTCAATCCGCTTTTTCCGCGAGTAAAGGGAATTGTGAAGGGCACCGCGACGCTCGACTCTTCGTGGCTCGATATCCGCTTCCGAAACGCCGATCTCACCCACCACGATGGACGTCAGCCTGTATCCCGCATCACCGGAGCGGGCAGAGTCACCTGGGGTGAATTTCTCGTCTACGACATGACGCTTGGCGCACAGCCGCTCTCATTCACGGCGTTGTCGAGCTCGTATCCGCTGTTGCCGCTGCGCGGAGACTACACGGGACCGCTGCGCATAAAGGGCACCGCGCCGAACCTTCTCGTCACGACGACGCTCACTGGCCCGGCTGGTACTTTCGGTTACGACGGCCTCGTCGACGCGGACGCGCCAGAGTACGGCGCCCGCGGGCGCGCCACGACCACCGCCCTCGATCTCCGCACGTTGGTGGCGAAGAGCGAGGTGCCGCAGACGAAGCTCACGGGACAGTATGATCTGGAACTCCGCGGCTCGTCGCTGGCGACACTGGTTGGCAGCGCCGTCGCGGCAATCGACAACTCCACCATCGGTGGCTTAGCAATCGAGCCTTCCGCCACGCGGCTCCGCTTTGCTAACGGAATTGCGACTGTCGACACGCTCTCACTGAACGGGGCGGGCCTCGAGGCGCAGGCGTCCGGAACATTCGGCCTCACCGGAACCCATTCCGGCGTGCTTCGCTTTCGCGCGGTGATGGACTCGCTCTCGCGTGCGCGGGCGCTGTTCCCGACCCTCGTAAAATCGCCCGTGTTCGACTCGCTGCGTGGGCGCGCCGAGCTCTCCGGCGAGGTGACAGGCAGCCCCGACCGTCTCTCGCTGAACGCCGTAGCCCGCGTGAATGACATCATCCTCGGCAAGCGTTCTGTAAAGAGTGTGCGCGGAACGATCCTGCTGGCGGATATCACCAGGCAGGCGAATGGCAGCATTCTCCTCGCCGCGGATACCATCGGGCTAGGCGCCGTTTCGCTCAACAGCGTGAGAGCTTCGATAGCACTGGCTTCGCCGAGCTCCGGCACGTTTAATGGGTCGATGCTGAGCGAGCGTGGCGTGCGCACGGACTTGGCGGGCAACATCACGCGGAACCAGGACACCACCGTCGTAAGGATAGACACCGCTTCAGTAGCCGTGGATGAATCGAACAACTACCGGCTCCAGTCTCCGACACGCATCGCGTTCGGCCCCCGGTCGCTGACATTGGATTCCCTGTTGCTGCAGCACTCGAGTCGCGCGCGACTGCTAGTGCAGGACGTGCGCTTCGCGAACGATTCGATCCGCGGCCGGATCCGGGCCGACAGTGTGGATCTGCGACTGTTCCGGACTTTTGTGCCGGGCCTCGTAGCCGCCAGCGGCGCGATCGTAGCTAACGTCGATTTCCGCGGCAGCGTCAAGCAGCCACGCCTGTTCGGGCAAATCACGCTCGGAGACGGCTCGGCGACCATGTCGAATCTGGGGACGCGCTTCGAGCACATCCGCGCCGAGATCGCGCTCTCCGGCGATACGGTCCACATCCGGCGGCTGTCAGCGGAGACGATGAAGGAGCGGCGTGGCGCTCTCTCGCTCGACGGCACGGTGAGCTTCGAGCAGTACGACAACCCGTCGTTCTCGCTCAACGCCAGGGCGTCCAACTTCCATGCGATCGACAAGCCTGGTCTGGCGTCGCTGGACATCTCCACTTCGCCGGCGGTCACGCTCACCGGGTCGTTCGAGGATGCGGTGTTGCGCGGCACGATGCGCGTCGAGCGTGGCAGTGTCTTCATCCCGGAAGTCGCTCGCAAGCGCATCATCGACCTCGACGACCCGGAGCTCGCCGCAACGCTCGACACTCTGTTCGCCCTCAACCGCACGGTAATGCCGAAAGCTCCTCGCGGCCTTACCAGAAACCTCACGCTCGACAACGTTGCGATCGACATCGGTCCCGACGTGTGGCTGCGGTCGTCGGAAGCCAACATCAAGCTGGGTGGATCGCTCAACGTCACTCTGGAACCCGGCCTGCGTTTGGCCGATCCGCCGCGGCTCGCGCTCGAGGGCGCCCTCAGCGCGGACAGGGGAACTTATCGGCTCAATCTCGTCGATCCGTTCGTGCAGCCGACCTTCGACGTCGAAAGCGGAACGCTGCGGTTCTTCGGGACTCCGGATCTTGATCCATCGCTCGACATTCGCGCCATTCACACCGTCCGCGCGCCGCGGGTAACCGCGAGCGGCCGTGACGTGAGGGTGAGGGTGACGATCGGCGGAACGCTGTCCCGGCCCGAGCTGGCGCTCGACAATCCCGACAACCTGCCGCTGTCGCAGAGTGATTTGCTCAGCTACCTGGTGACCGGCGAGCCGGCAATCGGCCTCGACAACACCTCGACACAGCAGATTGCGCAGCTGGGAATCCGGTATGCCGGCAACCTGTTCACGAGCGCCATCCCGAAGAACGTGCTCGACATCTTCGAGCTGCAGACCCCCGGAGCGCGCGACGAGCACGAGCGGGCAAACGATCCTTATCTCTATAGCCTGCTCAACACCCGGGCAGTGCTGGGCAAGCAGCTCGGTCCACGCTGGTTTCTCGGTTTGAGCACGGGCTTGTGCTTCGTCAACACCACTAACTTCAAGGAAAACCTGGGACTCCAGCTCGAGTATCGTATCAGCTCGCTCTACAGCGCGCAGGCGGGAGTGGAGCCTGGTTCGAGCGAAGGGCGGTGCAGCAAGCCCGGGACACCCAATTTCCAGCAGACCCCGTCGCAGCTCGGCTTCGATTTCTTCCGCAACTGGCGCTTTTGAGAGTAAGATTGAGTGGTCGGCGACGAATGCACTTTGCTTTCATGAGGTAGTGACCCGCGTCTGATGGCAAAAAAGGAGCTGCGGGAAAGAGACTCGATGATATGCCGCTCCTGCGGGAACGAGGAGCGGGCGTCCGAGGGCTACCCGTGCGCCAACTGCGGAACCTTTATCTGCATCATCTGCAACTTTCGTGGGGTCACACTGTGCAAGGCGTGCGCGGCGAAAAAACCGGAGCCGCCGCTGACGCCGAGCCACCAGCCAAAAATCAATTGGCCTGAGCATTGAGCGAGAGTGTTACCGCTGTCGCGGCCATCGCTCCCATGCTGATCGAGCCCGACGTCAAGACAACTCAGGTATCACAGCTTCTTCACGGACACGTCGCCGAGGTAGTCGAGCGGAAGGGACTCTGGCTGCACGTGACGAGTGTGGACGATTACAACGGCTGGGTTCACCAGGGCTACGTCGTCACGATTCCTGAGCCGGTTCCACCTCCGACGCTCACGGGCTGGGACGATCCCCGACCGCTATCGCTCGGCTGCACGGTGCGGGATGCGCAGGGGGCGACCCGCAAGCTGCCGCTGGGCGCGCTGATTACTGAAGGTCAGGAACGCTCCGGCGGACTGGCGATGTCCCTCGAAGAGCGGCGTCGCAGCTTTCCTCCCGCCCCGGATTCGATCACGGCATCGGCGATGACGTTCTTCGAGGGCACGTCGTACGAATGGGGCGGCCTGACGCCGTGGGGATGTGACTGTTCGGGGATGGTGCAGAGCTCGTTCCGGCTGCACGGCGTCCATGTTCCGCGCGATGCCTGGCAGCAGGCGACAGCCGGCGTCGCGATTGGCGGGATGAGCGACTCGCGGCCCGCGGATCTTTTGTTCTTTTCCGACGAGGCCGGTGGAAAGATCACGCACGTCGCGATGTCACTGGGCGGAACGCGGGTGGTGCATCTCGCGCTGGGGCGCGGCGGCTACGCGGTCGACGACCTGATGAGCGGGGACGAGTACACAACCTTGCTGCTGGAGCGCTTCCGATTCGCTCGCCGCATCGTCAGCTGACTATTCCGTTCGTGATCTGGGGCATCATCGCCTGAGACGGCCCGTTCACGAGCAGCCGCGCCGCCGCGGTCGGCTCACCATCGAGTGTCACCTGCATCGTGTATTGACCGGTGATGTTGAGCGGAAGGTCGACGACCGCAATGATCGGGAGGTCGACGTCGAACACCGGGTTCGGTGCGGGAGCCACGCTCATTTCGCCCGATGATGACCACAGCTCTTCTTCCAGCGGGCTGAGCCAGCGGAATGTGAGCTTGTGCGATCCAGTGTCCTGGGCGTTTGCCTTGAGCCTCACCACGAAGTGAGTGCGGGGATGGATGGTCGGAAGCTCGGCCACCTGGACCGCGTCGAAAACACCGAGGATGTTGAGCTTTCCCTCCTGGGAAAGATTGGCTGCGTCGGCGAAGACGGCGAACGAAATGTGCATCACGCAAAGTAGCCGCGACGCGCCCGTGGCGGCTAGCTTTCCAGGATGACAGATACGGCGGTACACGCCCGCCCCGCATTCGGCGTGACTGATATCCTCCTCTTCACGATGGCCGTGATCTGGGGGATCAACTTCAGCGTGATAAAGTACGCGACCGAATCCTTCAGTCCGGTGGCGCTGACCGGGCTGCGGGTCGGACTCGCCGCGCTGTTTCTGATCGGAGTCGCCTTCACAAGCGAACGGGTCAGGCTCGCGCGCCGCGACCTGCTGATGCTACTCCTCTTCGGCGTGTTGGGAAACGGTCTGTACCAGCTTTTCTTCGTGCATGGGGTCGCGCGCACGCGCGCGGGAAATGCCGCGCTCATCGTCGGGGCGGCGCCGGCATTCATTGCACTCTTTGCGAGAATGAGAGGATTGGAGCGCGTGAGACGCCTGACCCTCGCTGGCATCGCGCTTTCGGTGGCCGGGGTCGCACTCGTAATCGTAGGCAGCGCCAACTCCGGCACCGGTGAGGCAACGCTGCTCGGATCGCTGCTCGTATTCGGTGGAGTTCTGTGTTGGACTCTGTACACCATTCTCCTCCAGCCGTACACCAAGAGAATCGACGTCGTGCAGCTCTCGGCGGTGACGATGGTCGGCGGCGCGGTGCCGCTTCTCGCCGCGTCTGCACCTGCGCTCATTGCCACCGATTGGGCGGCGGTGAGTCTCGGCGGCTGGCTGGCCCTCTTTTATGCCAGCGTGGTATCGATGGGCATCGCGTATCTGTTCTGGTATCGCGGGCTGCGCGTGCTCGGTCCCACGCGCACAGCGGTGTACTCGAATGTTCAGCCGATCATCGCCCTCTTGGTGGCGTGGGCGTTCCTCCACGAGATTCCGACGGCGTTCCAGGCGGTCGGCGCGGCGACGATCGTGGCCGGCGTATTCCTGACGAGAACGTGAGACTAGTCCTCTTCGACATCGACGGAACGCTGCTCAATAGCGGAGGCGTCGGCCGCGCATCGATGCAACGCGCGCTGAGCGAAGTGTTCGGATCGCCCGGCAGCGCATCGTACCGGTATGACGGGAAGACGGACAAGCAGATAGTGCGCGACGTGATGCGTCTCGAGGGCCACTCCGATAAACACATCGATTCACGCATGGGAACGCTCATCGATCGATATCTGCATGGTCTGAAGCAGGGAATCGAGAGCATGAAGTTCAACGTCCGCCCGCTCGAGGGAGTCGTGGAGCTACTCGACGCGCTCGAGGCCCACGACGAGGTCGTGCTCGGCCTGCTGACCGGCAACGTCGAAAAAGGTGCGCGCGCCAAGCTCACCGCGGCGGGAATCGATCCCGATCGGTTTCGTGTCAACGCATTTGGCTCCGATCACGAGCACCGTCCCGAGCTTCCCGCGATTGCGCGGCGCCGTGCCGGCGAGCACCTCGGAGTCGAAGTCGCCGGGGAGAAAGTCATCGTCATCGGCGACACACCGGCGGACATCGAGTGCGGGCGGAAGCTGGGAGCGCGCGCGATCGGCGTCGCCAGCGGCCACTACTCGGTGGAAGACCTGAAGAAGCACAACCCGTACGCCGTGTTTCCGTCGTTGAAGGACACCGACAAAGTTCTCCAGACAATCCTCGATGTTTGAAGTCGAGCTGAAGGCCGTGGTGAGCGATCTGGAGCTCCTGCGAAAGAAACTGGAGTCAGCCGGAGGAGAGCTGGCTTTCGATGGCCGCCTGTCCGACAAGCGCTACGATACTCCCGCGCGCGAGCTCGCCCAGCGCGACGAGGTGTTGAGAGTGCGCCGGTACGAGTCGCCCGACTCCGTGCAGACTCACGTCGACTGGAAAGGTCCGACCGATGTCGCCGGCTCGTACAAGGTGCGCGAAGAAATCTCCACGGTCGTTGACGATTTCAATGGACTGACGGCCATTCTGGAAAAGCTGGGGTACGTGGTCACGCGCGAGATCGACCGGCAGATCATGCAGTACCGGTTGGGAGCGGCGACCGTGCGCTTCGAGCTCTACCCACGCATGGACATCCTGGTGGAGATCGAGGGCGAGCCACCCGTGATCGAGCAGGCAATCGAAGCGCTGGGGATGCTGCGCGGGGAATTCACGACCGAGCGCCTGGCCGCGTTCGTCCAGAGATTCGAGCAACGAACCGGCGTCCAGGCTGCGATTAGTGAGCGGGAGCTTACTGGAGACTATGAGCTGAGGGCATCTGAGATCTAAACTGAGAACCGAGATCTGAGAAACTGAGAACTACAGAGATCCGAGTGGCCAGAGGCGCAGGTGCGAGTTGCTAGAGTAGTTACCCACTCAAGCGTCAGTTTTCGCAGCTGGACCTCCTGCCTCATCCTCTGAGCGAGTGGCGAGATGACGGACGAGGCCGTAGAGCATTTTCCTGACTTCTATCACCTGAGTTGTCAGAGTCAAAGCGTCTGAGGCGCGGACGGCTGCGAGCTCCCTGGCGGCGAGGAGGTGGTACTCCAGTTCCGACGTCGAATTGAGCGCGATCCGCAGAAAACGGGAAAACTGACGCGCGCCCTGCTGACCGCAACCTTCGACGATGTTCGTCGGCACTGACAGCGCAGCTCTATTGATCTGCGCTTTTAGCGACGCATGCTTCGCACCGCGAATCTGCCCGGACGCGATGAGCATCCATGGCCATGAGGTGAGCTCGTTGCCAGACTTTGAGCTTCTTGAAATCTGTCACATTGCACTCTGGCAACGGACCTTTCTCACCAACTGACCATTTTGCCGCACGGCGTTCCGAATCTACCGGCACCGTCGGAGCCGTATCACCCTCGCAACTCGCCGCTGTGCCTCTGCCCCCTCGGATCTCTGTCGTTCTAAGTTGGCAGTTTGCTTCCTCCCAGAATCCAGATAGGTTTACTCGGCAATGAATTCTCGACTGTTGCGGCGGAGCCGTTTCCTGCTCCTGTCGCTCGTGGTGGCTCTCCCCACCACGCTGTTTGCCCAGGAAAACCACGCAAAACGTCTAGCCAGCATCGTCGGTGTCGCCGTCGAGGAGTACGCCAAGGCCTTCGACGATCGAGGGCGGCTCATTTCTCCCATCGAATACGAAGAGACGACGAGCTTCCTCGGCGATGCCCGGAAGGTCGCAGGACGCCTGAGCGGCTACGACGCCCCGAAAACCCGAGCGGTCCTGGATACCATGATCGCATCTGTGACCGCGAAAAGACCACCGGCCGAGATTCGCGCGCTGCACGACCGCTTCCTGGCAACGCTGGGTGCCGCAGGGGCGATGGATCTGCCGACGGCGCCACTCGACACGGCGGTCGGGCACCGACTTTACTCGCAGAACTGCGCATCATGTCACGGCGTGTCAGGTGCGGGTGATGGACCCGCCGGTCGCACGCTCGATCCGCCCCCGCCAGCGCTCGGCGTAAGAAAAGAAACTGCCGATCTCACTCCGACTCTCGCTTACAACGTGATTTCCGTAGGGGTGATGGGAACAGCCATGCCGGGGTTTGCAGCCACGCTCTCGCCGCAGGATCGCTGGAACATCGTGAATTACATCTACGCTCTCAGGGGCGAGCCGATGCAGCTGCCCGTTGCCCGCCCGGATGCGACGGCGATTTCGCCCGACAGTGCGTCACCCCTGATCCGTGCGCTGCTGGACAGCGCGCTCGCTTTCGCGCGAATGGGAAAGGGTGACGAGGCAAGCCAGCGCGCATTCGACGCGTACATCGCGTTTGAGCCGCTCGAGACACCGGCTCGGGCGAAGAAACCGGGAATGGTGGCGACGATGGAGCGCCACTTTGCCGATTTCAAGGGCGCGGTCTCACGCCTCGACATCACGGCAGCACTGACAGCGCGAGCAGCGATAGTGGATGGACTGCCCTCGATCGTGGATCTGGCGCGGCGGCCGTCAACCAGCTGGGGCGCGTTCTTCCAGTCGTTTCTCATCATCCTGCGCGAAGGGTTCGAGGCAATTCTCGTGGTGGGGGCGGTGGTGGCATTCCTGATCAAGACGGGACACCGTGAGCGCCTGCGATCGATCTGGCTCGGTGTGGGTTTGGCGCTGGTGGCGAGCCTCGCGACCGTGATCGCGCTCCGCACTCTCTTCATCGCAATGCCGGCGAGCAGAGAGATCGTTGAAGCGATTACGATGCTGATTGCCGTCGTGGTTCTGTTCTCCGTGAGCTATTGGCTCATCTCCAAGGTAGAAGCCGCGAAGTGGCAGAAGTTCATTCGTGAAAAAGTCGATAGCGCGCTGGAGCAAGGAGGCGGAAAAGCGCTCGTGCTGGTGTCGTTCCTGGCGGTCTATCGCGAGGGTGCGGAAACCGCGCTGTTCTACCAGGCGCTGTTTCACGAGGGGCCAAACGTCGCGCTCCCCCTCTCCCTCGGAATCCTCGCCGGTTTCGTGGCGCTGGCGGTGATCTTCACGCTCTTCTATCGATATGGCGTCCGCATCCCGTTGCGGCCGTTCTTCGCCGTGACGAGCGTGCTTCTCTACTACATGGCGTTCGTGTTCATGGGAAAGGGCATTCGCGAGCTGCAAGAAGGGAACGTGGTACCCATCACGGTGATCTCGGACGGGCCCCACATCGAGACGATGGGGATCTATCCAAGTGTAGAGACGCTCGCCGCTCAGGGAGTGCTCGTCGCGCTGCTCGTCTTTGCGATGGTAAAAACCTTCTGGCCGCGGCATGCACGGGATCAGGCCTAAGAGCTACAGGCTCCCCGAGGCAACGCGGCTCGGCAGGGTTCGCCTCCAGGTAGCTGATCTCGAGCGTTCGCTCCTCTTCTACGAGCAGGTGCTCGGATTTCGCGTCATCAAGCGCAGCGCCGACTCCGCGACACTTGGTCCGCATGGCGACGATCACGAGATCGTCGAGCTGCGTCAGTATCGCTCAGCGCGTCCGGTTCCCCAGCGCGGCCTGCTCGGACTGTACCACTTCGCGATTCTCCTCCCCGACCGCCGTGCGCTGGGAAGGTTCATCGCGCACCTCGCCGAGATTGGCGCCTACGCCGGGATGTCGGACCACGCGGTGAGCGAAGCCGTGTACCTGACCGATCCCGACGGTCTCGGCATCGAGGTATATGCGGATCGTCCGCGCGAAACGTGGCGATACGACGAGCGGCAGGTATACATGACGACGAAGCACCTCGATGCCGACGACCTGGTCCGGGCCGCGCAGGGTGAGAAGTGGACCGGAATGCCGCCGGGAACCGTCCTCGGTCACGTCCATCTCTACGTAGACGACATCGCCAGGGCGACGGCGTTCTATCACGACGCGCTCGGCTTCGACAAGGTCGTGTGGAGTTATCCGGGCGCGCTCTTCATGTCGGCGGGCGGATACCACCACCACCTCGGGACCAACACCTGGGCCGTCGGTGCGCCCAAAGCCACCGACGCAGATGCGCGGCTGCTGGAATGGGAGATCATCGTGCCAACCGCCGAAGACGCGGCGCGCGCGGCGCAGAGCCTCAAGACCGCCGGATACGAGGCCGCACGCGAGGGGAACGAGTGGCACACCACCGACCCATGGGGTACGAGACTGAGACTGGCCCCGGAATGGCAGGCGATTACGGAAATTCAGCGGATAACTCTACCGACACCGTAACCGGTTAGAGCTTCCTGATCTCGAGCCGGGCCCTGTAGGCCTGCGGAGTACTCGGGTCGTAAGTGCCCGGATAGGGATCGAGTCCGAGGAATCGAACGAAAAGATCTCCGACGCGCACTTCGTTGCCCGGCCGAGACAGACTGAGAGTCCTGGTTTCCGCCGTTCCTCCCTCGCGCGAAGCCGTGACCTCGATTTCCGCATCGCCCTCCCAAACGCAAATTGCGTTGGCGGGGCACCGGGAATCCTGGCTCACACGCTTGAAGAGGAGATTGCTCCCGTTCAACGCCGCCCTCTCGCCGACGAGAAGCAGGAACGGCACGCCCGGCTGGGCAACGACGACCCTCTCAGGGCTGGCGCAGGAGTAAACCGCCAACAGTCCAACGAATACCGCGAACCAACGAAGCTTGATCATCTTCCCTCCGGAAAAAGACTACGCAGCGCGAGGCATGGAATAGATACCCGGCGCATCAGGTTCCGGGTTCCGCCGCATGTACATCCACACCGCGCCGCCGACCGCAAAGAGCAGCGCAATCACCTGAGCGACCGTGAGGACGCCGAAGAAACGGTCGTCCTTGGCGCGGACGAACTCGATGACGAATCGCTCGATGCCGGCGAGCACGCAGTAGAGTCCGAACAACCACCCCTCCGCATGCTTGTGGTCCCGGTAGCGCCAGAGGATCAGGAACATGACGAAGCCGAGCGCCGTTTCGTAAAGCTGAGTCGGGTGAACCGAGATGACGTCATTGGGTCCGGCACCTGCCGGAGCGGGAATGTTGAAGAGCTCCGTCATGTTGGACACCGTGCTTGGCGGCGCGCCCTCGGGAAAGCTCACCGCCAGCGGTCCATTCCACGGCCGGCCATAGTCGTCGCCCACCGCCCAGCATCCGGTGCGACCAACCGAGTACGCGGCGGCAATCCCAATTCCACTCACGTCACTGATGCGTGTGAAGCTGAGCTTCTTGCGGCGAAGAACCAGGTAGGTCGCGAGCATTCCGCCCATGAGCCCGCCCCAGAACACGAATCCCGCCCGACTCAGAAGCGCGCTCATGTCCTGCATCAGAATGGCGTAGTAGATCTTGCCACCCAAAAGGCCGCCAATGACTGCCGCGAAGACGAGATCGCCAATGGGCTCCGGATCGTGTCCCCGCCGCGCCAATTCCCGCTGAGCGATGATCTGCGCGATGACGAACCCCATCAAGACAGCGAGCCCGAAGCCGGTGAGCTGAAGCGGGCCTAAATCGTACGAAAGCGGATTGACGACCGTACCTGGGTATGTCTGCATGGTCTGAATCTAGGTTGTGACGAGTCCGGGGATAGGGCGGTTGGCGTAGGCGTTGAGATCGAGACCCGATCTTTCGCCGCGCTCGAACCGGAAGATTCCCGCGCGCGCGATCATCGCGGCGTTGTCGGTGGCGAGCCGCGGACTGGGTGTAAACACCGTCATGCCTTCAGGCTCCGCCCGTGCGCGCATCGCTGCCGCGAGCGTCCGATTACAGGCCACACCGCCGCCGAGCACCACGCGCTGGCGACCGAAAGCCGACGCCGCGCGCCAGGTCTTTTCGACGAGCGTCTCGATCATCGAATCCTGGAATGCCCGTGCGATGTGTCGCTTGTCCGCCTCGAGGTCGGGCGACGCTTTGACGGCATGGAGCACCGCCGTCTTCAGTCCGCTGAATGAGAACGCGTAGTAATCCCCATCAGTTGGCAGGGCATTACGGCGCAGCATCGGTCTGGCAAACTGGAATTTCCTGGGGTCTCCATTGTTTGCCAGCTCCTCGAGAAATTTCCCACCGGGATAGGGAAGTCCCAGGAGCTTCGCCACCTTGTCGAACGCCTCGCCTGCGGCATCATCGCGCGTGGCACCCAACAGCTTGTATCGGCCCCAGGCTTCGACATCGAGCAGCAGCGTGTGTCCGCCCGACACGAGCAGCGCCGTGAACGGCGGCACCGCGTCACGGTGCTCGAGCGCGGCGGCAAAAAGGTGCCCTTCCATGTGGTGGATGCCGATGAGCGGAATGTCGCGCGAGAAAGCGAGCGCCTTGCCGTAGCTCATTCCGACGAGCAGCGCACCCACGAGTCCCGGAGCGTGCGTGACGGCCACCGCGTCGATGTTGTCGAGACTGGTTTCCGCCTCCTTGATCGCGCGCTCGACCACCGGGACGATGCTGGTGAGATGCGCGCGCGAAGCTATCTCCGGCACGACTCCGCCAAAGATCCGGTGAACATCCTGGGAAAGGATGACGAGGGATTTCTGCTTCACATCGTCGTCTGTCCCTTCGAGCACGGCGGCGGATGTCTCGTCGCAGGATGTCTCGATCCCAAGCATCCGTGTCGCCGACCGCACGCCCACAGCTACTCCCCCCGCTCGGCGAGAAGCCGCTCGACCAGCGCGCGATGATCGGGAGAGTTCCAGTCGGTCGCGGACAGATATTTCTTTCTGATCACACCGTCCCGGCCAATGACGAACGTCTCCGGGTAGCCTGTGACGTCGTATAGATCAAGGATCTTCTTCTGGGGATCGTGCAGCACCTCGAACGTCAGCTTGTATTGTTCCACAAACCGGCGAATCGTCTCGCCGTGGCCCGGATCGTCGATGCTCACCGCCAGAACCTTGAATCCCCGCGGTGCGTACGCCTGATGCAGCGCTTCGATACTCGGCATTTCCACGCGGCAGGGCAGGCACCAGGTTGCCCAGACGTTGATCAGCACGACCTGACCGCGATGATCGGAGAGACGCTTCTCGCGCGGAATCATATCGATAGTCACCGCCGTGAAATCGGGCGCGTTGCTCCCGACGGCGACAGGGAACAGCTCCTTGCGCAGGTACTTCGTGGCGCCAAAGGCGATGGCGGTCGCGACGCCGAGCACGCCGAGTCCAACCGCTAGCTGCTGCCGCCCAGTCATGCCTGAATCGTGGCGCGGGTGCGCAGCTCGCCGATCTCGGCCTTCGGATTCTTCGCGCTGAAAATGGCGTTACCGGCGACGAACGTATCGGCACCCGCTTCCCAGACTCGACGGATAGTCTTGCGGTCGATTCCCCCGTCGACTTCGAGAAAAGCGGTGCTGCCACCTTCGGCGAGCATCTCCCGCGCGCGGCGGATCTTGTCCAGCGACCCCGCGATGAATTTCTGCCCGCCAAAACCAGGATTGACCGTCATCACCAGAAGGAGGTCGAGGTCAGGAATGACTTCGCTCACCGCGGTGAGAGGAGTGGCTGGATTCACCACCGCCCCCGCCCGGCAACCCAGCTCGCGGATGCGATTCAGCTGCCGCTGAAGATGTGGCGATACCTCCGTGTGGATCGACATCCCGTTGGCACCGGCCTCGGCGAAGCTCTCGAAATAGTTCTCGGGCTCGACGACCATCAAATGCACATCGATCGGCAGCTTGGTGAGCCTCCGCACCGACTCGATCACTTTCGCGCCGAAGGTGAGATTGGGAACGAACCGACCGTCCATCACATCGACGTGGATCCAGTCGACGCCGCCGGCCTCGCACATTGCAATTTCGTCGGCGAGCTTGCTCAGGTCGGCGCTGAGGATCGAGGCAGCGATCCGAACGCTCATCGCGCTGGTGTGGGGGAGGGGGGAGGCGGAGGCAACAGCATCGTGTCGAGCTGGAGCTGAGGCGGTGCCGGGAAGTGTGAGATGGTAAGGCTCACGGGTCCGCCCGCGCGAATCGAGCTTCCCGGCGATGGGAGCTGCCGAATGACGGTGTTCTCGGGCTGGATCGAGCTCGTGTCGCGCGACCGTCCCGCTACGCGCAGGCCGAGCTGCTCGATCATGGACAACGCTTCGCCGAGGGTGCGCCCGTAGAAGTCCGGCATGATCACAGTCGCTGGTCCCTTGCTCAACACGACGTTGACGACGCCCGGCAATTCCAGCTTCGTGCCCGCCGGGGGATCGCTCTGAATGACGAGTCCGCGCGGCTGATCGCTGAGCTGCTCGGTCGCCGTTCCCATTGTGAGCCCGGTGTTTTCGATCGCGATCCGCGCCTGCTGCTGCGACATGTTGGTGGTAACCGGCACTTCGGCGGTCCGCTGCCCGGAGCTGACGGCCAGAACTACGGCAATTCCACGCTTCTGCCTGCTGCCCGCAGGAGGGTCTTCCTGAATGACGATGCCTTCCGGAACCGTGCGATGAATGCGCGATTCACCCTGCTGTGCGGCAAAGCCGGCCTTCTCGAGGATAGCTGCTGCGTCCGCGTAGGATTTGCCGACGACGTTGGGAAGAATCCCTTCATCGGGCAGCACCTCCGCGGGGAAGGCGAACAGAAAAATCGCGACGTAGGCGATGAGAAACCCGCCAACCGCAGCGATCATATACGGAAGCGCGCGCCGGTGAAGCGCGCGCCAGTTTGGTGGCACTATGCTACTCGACGCAATCGCGCCGCGAACGCGCCGTCGCTGCCGTGTCGCTGCGGGAGCACTCGCAGCTTGCCGTCGTCGAGAACGTCATTTGGCACGGCGTCGTCAGGCGGCGGCTCGAGCTTCCACCCCGAATTGGCGGCAAGGAACGCGTACACCTGCTCATCGTTCTCTTCGGGCTCGAGTGAGCAGGTGCTGTAGATGAGCAAGCCGCCGACTCGTACGACGGCGGCTGCCGTCTTGAAAACCGCCTTTTGCAGCGCGGCCATCACCGCGATGTCGGAGACCTTGAGCCGCCACCTTGCGTCAGGATGACGCCGGAAGGTGCCGGTGCCCGTGCACGGCACATCGATAAGCACCGCATCGACCGGCCGGACTGCCGGAGCGCGCGCGTCAGCGACGAACGGATAGAGATTGAGCGTCTCGAGGCGACGCTGGTTCATGAGCAGCCGCTGCAGTCGAATCAGGGACTTGTCGCTCGTGAACACGCTGGCCGCGCTGCGCGACAACTCGAGCGACTTGCCACCCGGAGCCGCGCAGAGATCGGCGACCATCGAGCCCGATTCAATCGCGGCGTACTGGGTTACGAGCGTCGCCGCGGGATCCTGCACGTAGAACAGGCCTTTCTTGAACGCTCCGAGCTCCGTGAGAGTGATTCCGCCCGAAATCGCAATGCTCTCACGAACGTAGGGAGCGTCGGCGACATGGACACCCGCTTCTTCCAGCATCGCTTCGAGCTGCTCTCGCACGACGCCGTACGGCCTGATGATGAGTGGCGCCTCGGAATTGTTCAGCGTGAGCAGGCGCGCCGTGTCCTCCTCACCCCACCGCGCCACCCATTTCGCAACCAGCCAGCGCGGGTGGGAGTACTTGAGCGCCAGCGCTTCGGTCGGGTCGGTGGGCGTCGGAATGGACAGCTCTTCCCGCTCGCGATCGGTGCGCCGCAGCACGGCATTGACCAGCTTGCTGGCGCCAAGTCCGTGCCTACGCTTTGCGAGCTCGACGGTCTGCGCGATGGCCGCATAGGCGGGAACGCTGCCCATGTTGGTGAGCTGGTACACGCCGAGCCGGAGCAGGTCGACGACATCGGGATCGAGACGCGAAAGTCCCCCGCGCACACGATCGGAAAGCACCGCATCGATCCACGCTCGACGCCGCAGCATCCCGTACACGAGCTCGCGCATCCAGCGGCGATCCCGCGCATCCAGCGGGCCGATGCGTCTCTCAAACGACTGATCGAGAAACTCTCCCCGTCTAAGGTCGACACAGATCTCAGCGGCGATCGCGCGCGAGGCGGTGATTCCCCCAGCGACAGCGGATACGACCGTCGTTGCGTCAGCGCTCACGAGGAGCCCCGAGCATCCCGGTGAGCGGACAGGAGGGGACTGCCACTTCCCGGCGCGGCATCCGGCCCGCGAGATACGCGAGGCGTCCCGCTCCCACCGCGTGCCGCATCGCCGTCGCCATGCGAACGGGATCGGATGCGGCGGCGATGCCAGTGTTCATGAGAATGCCGTCGACGCCCTGTTCCATCACGATGCACGCATCTGAGGCAGTCCCGACGCCGGCGTCGACGATGACGGGAACGGTGAGCCGCTGCTTGATCGTGCGTATCGCATAAGGATTCAGCATGCCGAGGCCCGATCCGATCGGGGATGCCAGCGGCATCACTGCCACCGCTCCGGCTTCCTCCAGCTTGAGCGCTGTGATCAGGTCGTCGTTGGTGTATGCCAGCACCTTGAACCCTTCGTCGGCGAGAGTCTTCGTCGCCTGGAGAAGTCCGAAAGTGTCAGGCAAAAGCGTTTGCTGATCACCGATCACCTCGAGCTTCACCCATTCGTTGAACCCGGCGGCGCGCGCCAGGCGCGCATAGCGAATAGCTTCGGCCGCGGTGTAACAGCCGGCGGTGTTGGCGAGAAGAAAGAAATGGTCGGGGTCGAGGTGGTGCAGCATTCCCTCGTCCTTGCTGCGATCGAGGTCGACGCGGCGCACCGCGACGGTGACGACCTCGGCGCCGGATGCCTCGATTGCTTCGATCATCCTGGCGTTCGAGTCGTACTTGCCCGTACCCACCATCAGGCGCGAGCGGAACTCGCGCCCCGCGATTACGAACGGCTGCGGATCATCCTGGGTCGCGCTCTCGTGCGACAACACATCGGCGTGCGCCATCCTGTCACCCGCCACCGACGAAGTGAACGATCTCAAGCGTGTCGTTTGCGGCGAGAAAAACGCGGGCAAAGGAATCACGATCGCGCAGGATGATGTCGTTGTGCTCGATCACCACCAGGCGCGGATCGAGGTCCAGCGAAGTGAGCAGATCTGCCAGACTCCACCCATCGGGGATCTCGCGCCGCCCGCCATTCACCGTCAGAGCGACTTTTCCCACTGCTACAGCTGTCCCCATCATATCTGTGAAAGATAGCGGCTGGCGGCTAGTTCGGAATTCTCGTCCCCCCAGATCCCCCGTATGGCGGCGACGCCGTGGGCGCCCTTGTGAACGAGCAACCTGACGTGCTCAGGGCGCACCCCGCCGATCGCGATTACCGGGATGTTCACCTCGGCCACCAGCTCGTCTATGAATTTGCTCTCGCGTCGGGGCTCGTCCGGGTGCGTCGGTGTCTCGAACACGTGGCCGGCCACGCACCACTCCGCCCCGGCTTTCTCCGCTTCACGCGCCTCCTCCGGCGAATGCACGCTGGCGCCGATCCGCAGCGCGGGTGCGATCGATTTCACATCGTTGAGCAAGATCGACTTGGCGGTGAGCTGCACCCCGTGCGCCCCTGCTGCCAGCGCAATATCGACACGGTCGTTCACGATGCACCAGCACTTTGTCTCAGCGTAGAGCAGCAGCAGGTCGAGAGTGATTCCGAACAACGTAGGCGAGTCGAGTAGCTGGGAGCGGACGTGGATCGCGCCTTTGTCGCCCAGCACCATCATGACGCCTCTGGCCTTTCTGAGAAATCCCGGCCGCAGCATGATCTCGTCGTTGGTGACTGCGTGGATGACCGGAACCTCGAGCCTCACCGCCTGGCGGACGGCGCCGGCGTCAGCCGGGCTCATGCACCGTACCGGTCGCCGACTTTGGCGCCGCGCCCGCGCGCCCAGTCGTGCGCTGCCATCCGTTTTTTCCCCGTCGGCTGTACCTCGGTGATGCGCAGGGCGTCGAGGCCACAGGCGATGATCAGCTCGCCCGTCACTTTCATCACCTCACCAGGCTTGCCCTTGATGCTATCCAACACCTTGGGCCCGAACAGCTTGATGTCTCCTTTAGCCGACGTCGTGTGCGCGCCGGGCTTCGGATCGAACGCGCGAATGAGTCGCGCGATCTCGATCGCGCTCTGCTTCCAATCGATGCGCCCGCTTTCGCGATCGATCTTGGGCGCGTAGGTGACGCGCGATTCGTCCTGCGGGATTTCCTTTGCCTGGCCAACCGAGATCAGCGCCAGTGCTTCGAGCAGCGTCAGCGCGCCCATCTCGGCGAGTCGGCCCTGGAGCTCGCCGTAAGTCTCGTCGTCGTAGATCTCCGTTTCTGCCTGGACGAGCACGGGCCCGGCGTCGAGCGCCGGCACCATCCGCATGATGCTGATTCCGGTCTGCCGCAGTCCCTGGCGGATTGCGGCCTGGATCGGTGCAGCGCCGCGCAGTGCGGGCAACAGTGACGCGTGGATGTTCAGCGTTCCCTTCGCCGGCAGGTCGATGATGTTCTGCGGCAGGATGTGTCCGTACGCCACGACGATCGAGATGTCCGGCTTCATGACGTTGAGCATCTCGAGCAGCTCGGGATCGCGCGCGCTCTTGGGCTGGAAGATCGGCAGCTCTTCTTCCGTTGCTATCTTCTTGACCGGTGAGGGAATAATCGCGCGTGACCGTCCCTGCGGCTTGTCCGGCTGGGTGACGACTCCCACGACCTCGAAGCCTTCGCCGATCAGCGCGCGCAGCGGAGGTGCCGCGAACTCCGGAGTGCCCCAGAAGAGAATGCGCACTACATCTCCTCCGCGCTTTCCTGATGGTGAGCGCCCGGCTCTTCGATGCGCACCTTTCGCAGGTAGCCGGGGAATTCCGCCTTCGCTTTCTCCCACTTCGAGAGCGCCGCCCGGCGCTTGAGCGGGCTCAGGTAATCGATGAAGAGCTTGCCCTCCAGGTGATCGATCTCGTGCTGGAAGCAGCGGCCGAGGAGCGCGGTGCCTGCTTCTTCTCGCTCCTCACCGTTCTCGTCGGTGAAGCGAATGGTCACGTCTGATGGGCGCTCGACATCGCCGTATATGTCGGGGATGGAGAGGCACCCTTCCTCCGCTTTGTCGGCTATAGGTCCTGTCGAGATGATCGCCGGATTGATCAGGGCGAACTTCTTTCCCTCGACATCGACCACGGCGACCCGTTCGCTTCTGCCAACCTGCGGCGCGGCGAGGCCGATTCCTTCGGCTGCGTACATCGTCTCGAACATGTCGGCGATCAGCTTGCGCAGGTCCTCCGTCATTTCCTTGACCCGCCTCGTCGGCTTGCGAAGAACCGGGTCGCCCAGCACCCGGATGTCGAGGATGCTCACCCGGCCGCGCCAGCGGATGCCCCGGCCGCTCCACCCGGCCGGTTGATCTTGGCTATGCGTCCCCGCTCGATGATCACTCGCGTATCGCCTGACTTGATCGTGACGCGGTCTTCGAGACCGGGTGATTTTCCGTCGCCGCTCATCTCCTTGATGAACAGCACTTCGCCCACCAGTCCGCCGGTGGTGACGATCTCATCGCCCTTCTTGAGATTGCGCACCATCTCGTCGTGCTTTTTGCGCTGCTGTGCCTGGGGACGGATGAGAATGAAGTAAAAGATCGCGAAGATGGCCCCGTACATGAAAATGGAGCCGATGATTGGATTCTCGAACATAGCTGTGAGCTGAAGGTGAAATCAGACTTCGACTGAGGAGGCGGGGGTGGCGCGAAATCGCAGCAGCCATTCACGTGCCCACTCCTCGAGCGTCCCCGCCTGTATCGCTTGCCTCGCCGAGCGCATGAGCGATAGCAGGAAATGTACATTGTGCAAGGAGAGCAGGCGCAGGCCGAGCATCTCGTCGGCGATGAACAAGTGGCGGATGTAGGCGCGGGTGAAGCGCGAACAGGCGGCACAGTCGCAGTCGGGACCGAGCGGGCGTGGATCGGTGCGGAATTCCGCGCGCTTGATGTTGACCCGGCCTTCGTGGGTGAACGCGGCGCCGTTTCGTCCCATGCGTGTGGGTGCGACGCAATCCAACAGGTCGACGCCGTGACGGATTCCCTCGATTACATCCTCCGGGAAGCCGACGCCCATCAGGTAACGCGGGTGAGTCTTGGGCAACGCATCGTCGACGACGTCGAGCATCTCGTACATCGCGGGCTTTTCCTCGCCGACCGACAACCCGCCGATGCCGAAGCCTGGCCAGTCGTGCATTGATGCAATCGAAGCGGCGGCTTCGCGCCGGAGGTGGGAATGAATCCCGCCCTGCACTATTGGAAAGAGCGCCTGGTGCTGGGCTTGCGCCGCAAACTCACCGGTGCGGGTGGGAACGTACTTCATGCTCACGGCTGTCTTGTCAGGCTCGGCGCGCATCAATCTGAGATGAGGCGTGGGAGGACTACTCTCGAGCTTGTTCACCTCAGCGAGGCAACGCGCCAGCCAGCGGATGCTCCGCTCGCTCGCGTCTCGTGCCGAGGCTTCGTCGGATTGTCCGGGGATGACGTGGTCGAACTGCATGATCACGTCGGCGCCGAGGTTGCGCTCGATCTGCATCACCAGCTCGGGAGTGAAGAAGCGCTTGGAGCCGTCGATGTGACTCTGGAATTCCACACCGTCCTCGTTCAGCGTGCGGAGCTTCGCGAGCGAGAAGACCTGAAAGCCACCCGAGTCGGTGAGGATCGGGCCGTCCCAGCGCATGAAGCGATGAAGGCCACCCATCTCTTTCACTACATCATCGCCCGGTCTGAGATGGAGGTGATAGGCGTTGGCGAGAATCATCGTCGCGCCCATCTGCATCAGGTCGTCGGGATCCAGCGTCTTGACCGTGGCGAGAGTCCCGACCGGCATAAACGCGGGCGTCTGAACCGGCCCGTGCGGCGTGTCAAAAACGCCGGCGCGCGCGCCGCCGGAAGTGCCGTCGATCTCGAATGAGAAAGTCATTGGACGTGGAGCAAAGCTAACTGCGGTGGGACTCGTTTTGCGCTCTGCCGCATCAATCGCCGGTGATGAGCATCGCGTCGCCGTAGGAATACAGCCTGTACCTCTCGGCCACTGCCTCCTGGTACGCGCGCATGGTGAGATCGTAGCCGGCGAAGGCGGCGACGAGCATGAGGAGCGTGGACCGCGGCAGGTGGAAGTTCGTGATGAGCCGATCCACTGCGCGGAACTGGTAAGGCGGCCGGATGAAGATGCGAGTCTCACCGGATTTCTCGCCGAAGGTGCCATCGTCGCCGATCGCGGTTTCCAGCGTGCGCACGCTGGTTGTTCCAACTGCCCAGATTTTCCCGTCGGCTTTCCGCGTCTCGTTGAGCAGCTTGGCTGTACTGCGCGACAGCGTGAACGACTCTTCGTGCATCACGTGGTCGGCCGGGTGCTCGACCTCGATCGGCTTGAACGTACCGGCCCCGACATGAAGGAGGAGGTCGGCGCGTTTCACACCCTTCGACGCGAGATTCTCCAGCAGCTCCGGTGTGAAGTGAAGCCCCGCCGTCGGGGCGGCGACTGAGCCGGTTTCATTCGCGTAGACCGTTTGATATCGCTCTTCGTCGGCCGCCTCGTCGGCGCGCGTGATATAGGGCGGTAGAGGAACGTGCCCGTACTTCTCGATTGCATCGTCTATGGGCAGCGCGGACGTGAGGCGGACGACGCGCGTCCTCCGCTCCGTGGTCGAAACGATCTCGGCCTCGAAGTCATCGGTGATATGAACTTTTCGTCCCGGCTTGAGCTTGCCACCCGGGTGGACCATTGCCTCATACGTCGCGTCGCCAAGCGAGCGCAGTAGCAGCACCTCGGCGGGTGTGCCGTTCTCGCGGATTCCCAATAGCCGCGCGCGAAAGACCTTGGTGGTGTTGAGCACGAGCACATCGCCCGGCGGAATCAGCGGCACCAGATCGCTGAAATGCTTGTGCGTGACTTCGCCGGTGGTACGGTTCACGATCATCAGCCGGCTCTCGTCACGACGCGTGGCAGGGCGCTGGGCGATGCGGTCCAGCGGGAGATCGAAGTCGTAATGAGAGGTGAGAGTACCGTCGCGCTCGCCGCTCATTTGACTCGTGTCTTCGTGGCGGCCTCTGAGGCGGTGAGCTCGCTCAATGTGACGACACGATATCCGCGGCGCTTGAGGTCCGGCAGGACTCTTCTCAGCGTCTTGCTCGCGTTCCGACCCCTGTAGCCGCCGTCGTGAAGTATGATGATCGCGCCTGGGCGTACGTTGCGCCGAATCATCCAGCTGGCAAACGCCGGCCAGGGAATCTGCGGATCGAATGGGTAGATGGAGCCGAGGGCGCAATGATAGCCGTGGATCCTGAACGTGCGCAGCATTCGATCGTTGTAGTATCCCGATCCTGGACGCACCCAGCGAACCGGCGCGAATCGCTTCAGGACGGAATCAGCGATCAGGAATGAGCGCTCGAACGCGGCGGGCGAAAGGGAAATGCTGTTCTTGTTCTCGGAGAAGTGGTTGCCGAGCTCATGCCCCTCTCTGACGATCTGCCTGACGAGCGCAGTGTTGCCGCGAACGTTACTGCTGATGAGGAAGAACGTAGCGCGTGCATTGTTAGCCTTGAGAATTCTCAGAAGCCCGGGTGTCGTCGCGGAATCAGGGCCATCGTCGAGAGTCAGAGCGACGATCTTGTCGGATCGGGAGATGCTGTAAAGACAGCCCGGATGGTTGGCGGCGATGCGTTTCACCGCCCAATCCGGGAGACAGGCGGAAGTAGCGATGACGGCGGCGACGGAAAGGGCGCGGAGTAGCGAGTACATCCGCCTCTGAATCTACTCCGCCAGCGGGCGGACGCGGTAATCGCTAGAACAGCGTGGGCTGGTGCGGCTGAACGGCCGGCGGATTGAATCCAAAATGCTTGTACGCCTGCGCGGTAGCGACGCGGCCGCGCGGAGTGCGTTGGAGGAAACCGTTCTGTACCAAAAATGGCTCATAAACTTCTTCGAGCGTCCCCACGTCCTCACCGACTGCGGCGGCAATCGTTCCCACACCGACCGGACCGCCCTCGAATTTCTCGATGATGGTCTTGAGGATGCGCGAATCCATGTCGTCGAGTCCGAACTGATCGACCTCGAGGAGCAGCAGCGCATCGGCTGCGACTTTGCGGGTGATGTTGCCACCGGCGCGGACCTGGGCGAAGTCGCGGATTCTTCGGAGTAGGCGATTGGCGACGCGCGGAGTTCCGCGCGAGCGCTTGGCGATTTCCGACGCGCCATCGTCGTCGATCTCCACCTGCATCACCTCGGCCGTGCGGTGGACGATCTGCTCGAGATCGGATGGCGGGTAGAAGTTGAGCCGCTGCTCGATTCCGAACCGCGCGCGCATGGGCGGCGTGAGCATGCCGAGCCGGGTCGTTGCGCCGATCAACGTGAACTTCTCGATCTGCATTGTGATCGTCTGCGCCTTCGGCCCGTCGGAGAGGCGGATCTCGATCCTGTAGTCCTCCATCGCGGGATAGAGGAACTCTTCGATGATGGGACGGAGGCGGTGGATCTCGTCGATGAAGAGGATGTCGCCTTCACGGAGATTCGTGAGAGTACCGACGAGGTCGCCGGGCTTTTCGAGCGCCGGACCTGACGTCGTTCTGATATTCACACCTAGCTCCCTCGCGATCAGCTCGGCGAGAGTTGTTTTGCCGAGACCTGGCGGGCCGAAGAAGAGGCAATGGTCGAGTGGCTCTCTTCGCGCCAGACATGCATCGATGTAGATGCGAAGGGACTCCTTCACGCGGGTCTGTCCTATAAATTCGGACAGCCGCTGCGGCCGGAGGGAGAGCTCGACTACGCTTTCCTCCGGCATGATCTCGGGAGTGGTTATTTCGGCGCGGGACATAGGTTGCCGATAGTCTATGCTGAAAGCGCGCGCCGCGCTAATCGGTTGTCACACCGCGTCGATTTCGCGCGCCGTCCGGTCGAGGATCTCCTTGATCTTCTTGATTTGCTCAGCGGTTCTCGACGAGCTCTTCGACGCATAGATCGCGGCCCCCACGTTCTTGAATCCGCGGTGCACTTCCATCATCGGCTCGCCGAAAATGCTGTTCGCGAAATCGGCAATCCGTGAGAAGATGTCGTCGATCAGCGGCTGGTTCTCCGCGAGATGTGCGCGCCCTTCGTCGGTGATCTCGTAGATCTTCTTGCCGCCCTCTTCCGGTCTCGCTCGTGCGTAGCCCAGGTCTTCGAGCATCGTCAGGGTGGGGTAAACCGTTCCGGGGCTTGGTGAATACATCCCACCAAAGCGCTCCTCGATCTCCTTGATGATCTCGTAGCCGTGACGCGGTTTCTCGTCGAGAAGGCGGAGGATGACGAACTTCAGGTGGCCCTGATCGAACATCCGCCCGCCACCGAACGGACCGCCGCGCGACTTCCCGCGGCCACCCCAAAAGGTGCCGGGATCGAAGCTAAAGTTCTCCGGCCGCATTCCAAACGCCCAAGCGAACCCCGGACCGCAGTTTCTACTATGCATTTGAGTTAACCCCCGCAGAGTCAGATCTATCGCGCCAGTTCAGCGTCAGTCGGCGCCCGTGATAGTACTGGCGATATATCTTGCCAACCAAAAGCTATATCTGACGATATATCGCCGCAAGTCCCGTCTTGGACATCAGGCGCAAGAATTCGCCCTTAAGCGCAACGAATACAATGACTTACACTAGGCAACGCCGAACTGGCGGGCTTGCATCTTGCCAGCTGGGTTCACCGAGCATGATCGAAAAGTCCTACAGCCTCTCCCTCGTCATTCTCTCCGTCGCGGTTGCGGCGCTTTCCGGCTATGTCGCTGTCGAGATCGCGCAACGGGGCCGCGCAGCCGAAGGCCGCCGCCGAGCTGTCTGGATTTGCGGCGGAGCATTGGCGCTAGGACTAGGCATTTGGAGCATGCACTTCGTCGGCATGCTTGCGCTGCAGCTGCCCATTCTCGTCTGGTATGACGCGCTTCTCATCTTCGCGTCCGTCGTCGCGGCAGTGATCGGGTGCGCCATCGCTTTCATCATCTTCAGTCGCGCGACGGTCAACGGGTGGCTTCTGGCTCTCGCCAGCATCTTGACGGGAAGCGCGATCGCGGGCATGCACTATCTGGGCATGGCCGGAATGCGAATGAGTGTCGATGTCAGCTACGATCCGCTCATCGTCGGCGCATCCGTCGGCCTCGCGATCACCGCCTCCTTCGCGGCACTTTCTCTGACCCGAAGCTTGATCGAGTCCGGCTCGGAGCCGGCACCGTGGTTCAAGAACGCGGGAGCCCCACTGCTCCTCGGCCTCGCGGTCGCGGGGACGCACTACACGGGCATGGCGGCAGCGCACTTCACTGCGGGCCCTTCCGGCTGGCACCCGAACGACGAGCTCGTCCTTGGTACGTACCAACTGGGATTGGTAGTGGCTATCACCAGCATCGCCCTCCTCGCCATCGCCCTCGTTGCCTCGCAGTTCGAACGGTGGACAGTCAGGACCAGGAGCAGGTTCGAGAATCTGCTGGAGCTCTCGCCTCAGGTAGTATGGTTCGGGCGGCCAGACGGACAGATCACCTACTGCAATCCATACTGGTACGAGTACACTGGTTTCTCCGAGAAGACAACACTCGGCCATGGGTGGACCGACGCGATTCATCCCGAAGACCGCGACCACGTCGTCAGCACATTGCAGGCGGCTGTGCAAGGGGGAAGGGACTTCGAGGTCGAGCTGCGATTACGTGCAAAGGACGGAAGCTACTGCTGGTTTCTCGAGCGGGGCCGGCCTGCCAATGATGACTCGGGAAAGGTAGACGCCTGGCTCGGCATCGCCGTCGACATAGAGGAGCGGAAGAAGGCGGAGCAGGAGGCGTGGGCCGCGAGCCAGGCAAAATCGGAGTTTCTCGCCAGCATGAGCCACGAGCTGCGCACTCCTCTGAACGCGATCGGCGGGTACGCCGAGCTGTTGGCGATGGGTGTCCACGGTCCGCTCAACGCCGAACAGGCTCAGGACATCGCCCGGATCAGACGCAGCAATCAGCATCTCCTCACGCTGATCAACGATGTCCTGCATTTCGCCAAGATCGATGCGGGTCAGGCGGAGTACCGCCTGACGGCCGTGCCGGTCGACGAGACGCTACGCGATACGGAGTCGATGATCGCTCCGCAGATCCTGAAAAAAGGTCTCCGCTATTCGTACGAAGGCGGCGACAAATCGTTCTCGGTCCTCGCCGATCCCGAGAAGCTGCAGCAGATCGTCCTCAATCTGCTCAGCAACGCCGTGAAGTTCACGGAGTCCGGCGGCACGATCACTCTCTCGAGCGAGCCGCGTGGCAACTGTATCGAAATTCATGTTGCGGATACGGGACCCGGCATCCCACCCGAGAAACTCGACAGGATCTTCGACGCATTCGTTCAGGTGGACCGTCGCCTGAATCAACCGGTTCAGGGCGTGGGACTTGGACTGGCAATCAGCCAGGATCTGGCACAAGCGATGGGTGGAAAGGTCACTGTCGAGAGCGTACTCGGCGAAGGCTCGACGTTTACGCTCTCGATGCCGCGCGCACCACGTATGGAGCCTGGCGATCGACCGCCGACTGCGGACCTGTATGAGGTGGAACTAGCCGACAGTCCGCCTTAGACACGGGCCTGCAGAGTCGTCAGTCGTTCTGCAGCCTGGTGAAGCGTCGGTTGTTTTTTGCAGAAAGCGAATCTTGTACGCTGTCCACCCAGCTCTGGCCGCGAGTAAAAGCTCACTCCCGGCACTGTGGCGACGCCAACTTCCTTCGCCAACCAGATCGCGAACTCGCGCGACTCCAAATCCGAGATCTCCGAGAAATCGGCGAGTATATAGTAGGACCCCTCGGGCGCCGCATACTTGAAGCCTGCCTCATCGAGCGCTGAGCACATCAGATCCCGCCTCGCCCGATACTCCAACGCCAGATGGTTGTAGTAATCCGCATCGAACGCCATCCCCACCGCACCCGCCGCCTGCAACGGCGCCGGAGCGCCTACCGTCAGAAAGTCGTGGACTTTCCGTATGGCTGACGTGAGCTCGAACGGCGCAATCGCGTAGCCTAGCCGCCATCCGGTGCATGAGAACGTCTTCGACAACCCGGAGATCGTGACCGTCCTCTCCCGCATCCCCGGCCACGTCGCCAGCACGTGGTGGCCACCAGCATACCGAATGTGCTCGTAGATCTCGTCAGTGATCGCGATCACATCGTACTTCTGACACAGTTCCGCGATCAGCGAGATCTCCTCGCGCGTAAAAACGCGCCCAGTCGGATTGTGCGGGGTGTTGACCACGATCGCGCGCGTCTTGTTGTTGAACGCCGCACGCAGCTTGTCGGGATCGAGCTTCCAGTCCGGTGCCTCTAACGGTACGAACACCGCCTTCGCCCCCGCCAGAATCGCGTCCGGGCCGTAGTTCTCGTAATACGGCTCGAAGATGATTACTTCGTCTCCGGGGTCGATCAGCGCCAGGAACGTCGCCGCCATCGCTTCCGTCGCGCCACAGCAGACCGTGATCTCCCGCTCCGGATCCACGTCCATCCCGTACCACTTCCGATATTTCTCGGCGATCGCCAGCCTCAGCGCCGGGCTGCCCCACGTGATCGCGTACTGGTTGATGTCGCCACGGATCGCCGCACACGCGGCCTCCTTCATCGGCGCCGGCATTGGGAAGTCGGGAAACCCCTGCGCGAGGTTGATCGCGCCGTACTGGTTGGCGACCCGCGTCATCTCGCGAATTACCGATTCGGTGAACGTGCTCGCGCGCTTCGCCGTCGTGGCGCGCCTGTCAATCGACTGCGTCATGGGAACCGGCTACCTCGTCGCCGGCGCGCAGGCGATCGCAGCGATTATCGCGAGGAGCGGAACCGACCGAATCGACATCATGTCCCCCCTTGGGAGCGCGGTTACCGACGACTACTCCTGCCTTTTCAAATGCATCTTGACGTCGATCACGCCAGCCGTGCCGCCCCGCAATCCGAATATCCCTCCCGCCTCGGCGGGCGTGTAATAACGGATTTCGGCTACCTGATACGCGTGAAGGTTCCGGAGCGAATTGAGGTCGCCGTAGAGATGTCCATCCACGAATACCACCGGGTAATCCGTCCCGGCGGCGCCGAAGGTCGTTACCCCACGCGAGGCCAGCCAGACCGGACGCAGTCGTAATAGGGCCTCGGACACAGTTCCAACGTCCGCCTTTGCGACAATGATTTCCGCGGAGGTGAGGAGGTTGCCCTTTCGAGGAGCAACGGCTGAACCAGACGTTGCGGGTGGACTGCTGGCAGCGCAGCCAAGAATAGCCGCGACCGCCATGAGATAAAGGTGTTTGATCGACATTACCGTCCTCCCAGTTTAACGAGCGCTGCTCTAATCAACTCTGCTGTCGATTTTCCGTCCCCGCCAGTGTCAAGTGCGACACGAAGCGCGCGATCGGCGTCAGCGCTCGAGTACCCAAGCGAGACCAGCGCGCGCATGGCGTCATCAGCCGCCGCGCTCTCCGGCGCCGCACCGGGCTTGCCAGTGGTCTCACCCAACCCGTCGAGCTTGTCGCCGAGGTCGAGAATCAATCTCTCCGCCTTTTTCCGCCCCACGCGCGGCACACTCTGAAGCGTGGGAATGTCCCTCTCACGAATTGCCCTGATCAGCCGGCTCGCCGACAGCGCCGACAACATTCCGATCGCCAGCGCGGGGCCAACACCATTGGCGGTGAGCAGCTTCTCGAACAGCCGCTTCTCGAAAACGCTGGCGAACCCGAACAGCTGCCAGGAATCTTCCTTGACTACCAGCGACGTGTGGAGCGCCACATCCTCACCGGCGCGCGGCAGTGTCTCGTAAACGCTGAGGGGAATCGTCAGCTCGTAACCGACGCCACCTGCGGTCATTACCTCGAGCGAATCCAGGTCCTTCGCCACCAGCTTGCCGACGACCTGTCCGATCACGGGCGTGGCACTCCGATCACACGACCTGGAATGTCAGCCAGCGCCGCGGCATCCGCTTCGCGCACGAGCTGCCGCATCGCTGGAGCATCGACTCTCAGCATCACGGGCAGGTCGGGCGCCAGTGCAAACGCAAGCGCAGCCGCGACTCCGTCCGCCGCGTCGGTTGGCTGTGGCGCCGACTTGAGCCGCAGCAGTCGCGCGACCATAAACTGCACCTGGAGTTTGGTTGCTGATCCGGTGCCCGCTACTGCCTTCTTGATCTCCGACGGCGGAAATTCGTGGATCTCCAGTCCCGCCTGCGCCGCGGCGAGCAGGATTACCCCTCGCGCGTGGCCGAGCACCACCGTCGTCCGCACGTTGCGCGCGTAGAAGATGTCCTCGATGGAAAGGACATTCGCTGAGTGCCTGCGAATCAGGTCGGCGATCCCCTCGTGGATTTCCGCCAGCCGCTGGGAAAGGGAGTCACGCGGTTTGGTGCGAATCACGCCGCATTCGACGAGCGTCAGGGGATTGCGCCCGTCCTTCCGAACTATGCCGTAGCCCGTGACCGCCGTGCCGGGGTCGATTCCGAGTACTACCCTCGGGCTGGACTCACGCACCCGACATCTGCTCGACGTCCATGTCGAAATTCGCCGAGATCTTTTGCACGTCGTCGAGGTCCTCGAGCTCCTCGAGCAGCTTGACCAGCGACTCCGCATTCTTCCCCTCGACGTGCACCGTGCTCTTCGGAATGAACGCCACCTCCGCCTCGACGATGGCGAACCCCGCCTTCTCGAGCGCGCCCTGGACCGAGTGCAATGAATGAGGATCAGTCGTTACCACGAGCTGATCGCCTTCAGCCTTGAAATCCTCCGCCCCTCCCTCGAGCGCGGCCTCGAGCACTTTGTCTTCCTCGTATCTGGTGCCATCGATGTAGATCTGCCCCTTACGATCGAACAGATATGAGACGGAATTCGGAGGACCGAGATTACCGCCGAGTCTGGTGAGCTTGTGCCTTATCTCGGCGACAGTGCGCGTCGGATTGTCGCTCAGGGCGGAGATCAGGATTGCGACGCCGCCCGGTCCGTATCCCTCGTAGGTGACCTCGACGTAGTGAACTCCCTCGAGCTCGCCCGTTCCTTTCTTGATCGCGCGCTCGATGTTCTCCTTCGGCATCGACTTGGCTTTCGCCGCATCGATTGCCGTGCGCAGACGCGGGTTGTGGGCTGGGTCGCCGCCCGCCAGCTTCGCCGCCATTGTGATTTCCCGAATGAGCTTGGTGAACTGCGCGCCGCGCTTGGCGTCGGTTGCGGCCTTGTAGTGCTTGATCTGCTTCCACTTGCTATGACCGGCCATGATCAGCGGTGGTACGGGTGAGGAAGGGGCTGATGCGGATGCGTTTGTGGTGGATTCTGCAGCTGCGTCGTGTGCCGGGAATGTGCGACCATAGACGCAGCCAGCTGCTGCCTGAGCGTCTCCAGCTCGAGGCGGCCTGCCTCATCTAACTGCCCGGCCGCGGCTTTGACAAGGTCGCCGAGCGATACGGCGGCGCGCGCCCGGTCGAAGCCGTTCAGCGCGCCGAAAATCCCGAACGCAACAGCCCGTACACCCGTGGGAACGGCGAGCGCCGAAACCCATTGCTTCGTGTGCTCGATGCGCTCGACGGTGAGCTCGCGCGACATGGTATAGGGAGGGAGAAGACCAGCGCACAAGCGTCCCAGCTGAAGACACGCCAGCACGGTCTCGCGGTCGCCGCCCAGCGATGCCCGGGCTGTCAGCGCGGCCAGCGCGCGGAATCGAAAAACCGGCGTCGCGAGAGTGAAACGGGGCGGCTGACCTATCACGCTCCGAATCTAGGCACGGAGTTGCGCCCCGGCTACATTCCGATTCATGGCCGCACCGGTCCTGAACCCCCCCAAAGCGATACTCTGGGTTGACGATGAAGGTGAGCTCCTCGAGCCTCACCGCATCTTTCTCCGGTCCAAGGGCTATACCGTAGAGTGGGCGTCCAACGCGGACGACGCCGTCGAGCTGCTGCGCCGGCGGCCATTCGACATCCTGCTCCTCGACGAGCAGATGCCGGGCAGACGCGGGCTCGAGGTCTACCGCGACGTCCGGGAAATGGCTCCCAACCTCCCCGTCGTGATGGTGACCAAGAGCGAGGAAGACTCCACGCTCAAGGAAGCGATCGGCGCCAACATCCGCGACTATCTCGTCAAGCCTATCAACCCGCGGCAGGTGCTGACGGTGGTGACGCGCATTTTGGAAGGCCCGCGCATCCGCCAACAGGCGATCGCGCGCAGCTTCGTCGAGCGATTCCGCGCCATCGAGCTAGACCGCGACCGGAATCTCGATTGGCGCGGGTGGATCGACCGCTACGACGAGCTGATGCGGTGGGACGTCGATCTCGCCGCCGCTGGCGAGATGGGACTCTACGAATCGCTGCGCGGACTGTATCCCGACATGCACCGCGAGTTCGCCGCGTACATGAAGGAGTTTTATCCGGGATGGCTCAAGGATCTGGAAGGCAATAGGCCTCCGCTATCAATCGATATCGTCGGCGAATTCCTGCTGCCCATCCTTCAGCGCGACAAGGCGGCGGTGTTCATCGTTGTCGACTGTCTGCGACTCGATCAGTGGCGCGTGCTCGAGCCTTTGCTCGCGCCGTTCTTCGACGTCGAGACCACGCACTACTTCGCGGTCCTCCCAACCGCTACGCCGTATTCAAGGAACTCGCTGTTCAGCGGACTCTTTCCCGGCGAGATCGCGGCGCGACTCCCCGACTGGTGGGGCAACGCCGACCGCGAGGACGAATCACTCAACGCGCACGAGCGCGAGTTGCTGGAGACGCACCTCGAGGAGCTGTGCGGCAAGACGCCGGTCCGCTACCAGAAGATCTCGACCGCCGCCAACTCCGACGAGCTCGAGCGACACCTCGGCACTGCCATTGGCCCGGAAGGGGTGAGCGCGTTCGTCTTCAACTTCGTCGACCTGCTCACGCACGGCCGCAGCGAATCGCAGATCCTCTACGAAGTCGCGCGCGATGAGATCGCGCTCCGGCAGATCACACGGCAATGGTTCCAGCGGTCGGCGTTGTTCAGCGTGCTCAAGGAAGCGTCGCGGCGCCGCATCTCGGTGCTCCTCACCACCGACCACGGCTCCATCCATTGCAACACGCCGGCGACCGTTTACGCCAAGCGCGACGCCAGTGCCAATCTCCGTTACAAGTTCGGCGAAGACCTGCGCGCGGAGCGTCCTGATCAGGCGCTCCTCTTCTCGAACGAAGACATGCTGCGGCTGCCACGGCGTGGCGCGGGCGGAAACACTCTGTTGGCCACCGGTGATTGTTTCTTCGTCTACCCGACGAAGCTGCGCGAGTACCAGAGCCGCTATCGCGGATCGTTCCTGCACGGGGGCGTCACCCCCGAGGAAGTGATCCTGCCGCTGGCGCTGCTCACCCCCCGCCGGTAGTGGCGACAGGCCTCTACAAGAAGCTCCTCCCTTTCCTGCGCCCTCACACCTGGCGCATGGCGATCACGATAGTTGGCAACCTCGCCGCGGCGCTCCTCGACGGCTTCGCGATCGCGCTGCTGATTCCGTTTCTCAACATCCTCTTTCACCAGCCGCCCACCGGCATGGAGAAAGGCTGGGTCGCGAATCTGCTCGACGCCACGGTGGGATCGACGATCGTTCCGGGCGACGAGATGACTTCGCTCCGCAACGTGATCATGATCGTGCTGGCTGCCGTCTTCGCCAAGAACATTCTGGTCTGGGTGGCGGGGCAATTCGGAGCGTCGCTCCAGGAATACGTCACCCGCGACCTGCGCAACGCCGTCTATCGCCATCTCGCGCACCTGCCGCTCGGATACTTCACGCAGATGAAGGCGGGTCAGATCCTGTCGCGTGTCATTAACGACACGTTCGAGACGCGGCTGATCCTGACGCAGATCGTGACGCAGTCACTGCAGAGCATGTCGCTCGTGCTCGTCTACATTGCGATCCTGTTCAGCATCTCCTGGCGGCTCACGCTGCTGGCGCTGGTCATTCTGCCGCTCCTTGCGGTGGCGCTGCAGCCGATGCTCAAAAAGCTGAGAAGGGGTAATCTCCGCCGCGGCAACGTCCACGGCGAAATGACGAGCGTGCTTCAGGAAACCATCGCCGGCATCAGGATTGTGAAATCGTTCGCTACCGAGGATTACGAGGAGCGTCGGTTCGGCGAGGGAAGCAACAAATACGCGCGGAGCAGCGTGAGACTCACGCGTCTGGCGCTGCTGGCGCCGCCGATCACCGAGATAATCGGAACCGGTATCGCGGTGCTCGTGCTCTGGCTCGGCGCCCGCGAGGTCCTGGTCACGGGCAGCATGACGGGCGCGACGCTGCTAGCATTTCTCACTCTGGTGCTTCGGCTCCTGCAGCCGCTCAAGCAGCTCTCCGCGATGCGCACGACGGCGCAGTCTTCCCTGGCATCCGCCGAACGCCTGTTCGAGATCCTCGACTCGCCCGCGGAGTTCCAGCGCGACAGCGGCACACGTGACTATGCGGCTTTCGATCGCGACATTCGCTTCGACAAGGTCAGCTTCGCCTACCAAGATGCTCCCGTCCTCTCCAACGTCGACTTGAGCGTCCGCAAGGGTCAGGTCATTGCGCTCGTGGGTCCGAGCGGAGCGGGGAAGAGCACGCTCGTGGATCTGATTCCGAGGTTCTATGAGCCGGCGAGCGGCCGCATTCTCCTCGACGGCGTCGACACCCGCGAGATCAAGCTGCCGGCGTTGCGCGCGTTGACCGGCATCGTGAGTCAGGAGACCGTGCTGTTCAACGACACCGTGCGCAACAACATCGCTTACGGCGCCGGCGACAAGTACACCAGGGAACAGGTCGAGGCGGCGGCCAAAGCCGGCAACGCCCACCAGTTCATCATGGAGCTGCCGCACGGCTACGACACGCTGCTCGGCGAGCGCGGCACACGACTTTCCGGCGGGCAGCGGCAGCGGCTCGCCATCGCGCGGGCCTTGCTCAGCGACCCGCCCATCCTCATTCTCGATGAGGCCACCTCCGCGCTCGATACCGAGTCCGAACGGCTGGTCCAGGAGGCGGTTGACCGACTCTTGCAAGGGAGGACGGTCTTTGTGATCGCTCACCGGCTGTCGACGATCGCGCACGCGGACCAGATCGTCTTTCTCGACCGCGGCGAGATCATCGAGCGAGGTACGCACGCCGAGCTGCTGGCGAAACGCGGCGCGTACTACCGGTTGTATTCGATGCAGTTCGGGGATGACGACGGTGCAGGCGCGGCTTCATCGCCGCTCCGCATGGTTCCTTCAGCAGGGTAAAGGTAAGAACGACTTGCACGCTCTCTTCATACATTCGGCTCGGGACTGGTCAGGGACGGCGCGCCTGTTCGCGAGAGCGGCGCGCGGAATTTCAGAGCACGGCGCAAAGGTCTCTCTGCTCGTCACGCCGGACAGCAACGTCCATCTGGCGGTCTCACCTCGCCGTGAGCCCGGCCAGCCGAAGAACACTCCAATTCCCGAGCCGTTCGAGATCATTCCGTTTGCGAGCGGTGGATTCTTCTTTGCCGCGGCCCGGCGGCTGAGAAAGATCTTTCGGCGCTGGGACGTGGACGTCGTCGTCGTTTCCACCGATCGAGAGCACCTCGTCGCGGCAACTGCGTGCTGGCTGGCCAAAAACGGCGCAGTGGTACGGTGGACACCGGCTGGCAAACAGCTCGAGATGGGGTTCTCCGGCCGGTGGGCGTCGCGGCTGACCAAAACCTCCTTCCTTTTCGCCAGCGAGACCGACCGCCACGCGGCATCGCTGCCCAAAAATGCGCTCGAGTCCGCGGTTGCCGAGATTGGAGTAGATGTCGCTCAGTATCCAACGTACACCCCGCCCGAAGACGCCGCCGAGCACGAGGGCGACGAGACTGAAGCGCCCGCGCTCAGATTCATCGTCTGCGTTTACGATCCATCCTCTCGCGGGCGCGCGGCGACGGCAATCCGCACCCTCTCGATGCTCACACCGCGACACCCGCACCTACGATTGCTCATCGTCGGCGCGGGCTCGGACGACGAAGACCTTCGCATGCAGGCGGCCGCTCTGCGGGTGCTCCATCTCGTCAGCTTTCTCGGGGAACGGGGCGACGAGATCCGCATCATGCAGGACGCGCATCTGGGTTGGGTTGTGGCCGAGGGAGACACTGCCGCGTACGGTATTCTCGATATGATGGCGCTCGGCATTCCGACTGTGGCCAGTGAAGGGGGAATCGCGGAACGCTACATCGCGCATGGCATCAGCGGCGCGCTATATCCGCCCGATGATTCGGCAGGCACCGCTGCGGCGGTAGCTGGCCTCCTCATCAGCGACGAGCAGCGCGAAGCGATGGGGAACGCCGCCAGGGTACGCGTCACGCGAGAATTTCCCGAGGAGCGCATGGTCAAAGGCTTCGGTAACGCCATCAACAACGCCCGCAACCGGACCCAGCGCAAACGGTGAGCCGTCCCGACCGCGGCTCCCCCGCCCCCGACGTGACGGCGGTGATCGCGGCGCACGACGAATCCGCAAATATCCTGGATTGCATTACGTCCCTGCGCTGGGCGAGTGAAGTGATCGTGGTGGAGAACGACTCGACCGACGACACCATCACCCTCGCCAAACGCGCGGGCGCGACTGTCATCAGTCCTCCGTTTACCACGATCGGCGCCGCGCGGAACAACGCCATCGACGAGGCGAAGACAGAGTGGATACTGGTGGTGGACGCCGACGAGCGCTGCACCCCGGAGCTTGCCGCCGAAGTGCGGGAAGTCATCGCGGCGCCTGACTCTCTGAACGCGTATAGAGTCCCACGACGCAACTTCTTTCTGGGACGCGAGATCAGGCACGGCGGATGGGGTGCAGGCAACGACCATCCGATACGTTTGTTCAGACGCGACCTGCGCTACAATGCGAGTCAGGTACACGAGCACGTCGAGGTGGCCGGTGCGGCCGGAGAGCTGAAGAACGCTCTGCTCCACTACACTTACACGTCCCTCGACCAGTACTTTGAGAAGTTCGATCGATACAGTCGCTGGTGGGCCGATCAGAACTACATAAAGGGGCGGCGGGGCACGGCCGCTGCGGTTGTGTTCAAGCCGCCCGCGCGGTTCGTGAGAATGTACATACTGAAAGGCGGGTTTCGCGATGGCGCGCACGGACTGATTCTCGCCTGCCTCGCCGCGGCCAGCGTAATGGCCAAGTACGCGCGTCTCTGGGAGCGGACCGTTCGCGATGAACACTGAGAATCCAGGAAGGCCGTGAAAGTCCTGATCATCGGCAGCGACAACCGCTGGCGGATGGAAAAGGGAGTGGCGCGCGCGCTCAGGCGCGCGGGTCACAAGACACGGCTCATCGACGACAGGCGTGCCCGCCGTCTCATCGGTCACAAGCTGACGCAGCGCTGGGCGCTGGCGCAGGCGCGCCTCTTCAAACCGGACTTCGTGTTTCTCTCCAAGTGCCAGGCGCTCGATCTCGCGACGGTGGAGCAAATCATCGCCGGTCGTGACACATCGATGTGGTATCACGATCCGCCGTCGTACAAGAACATCAGGCGCCCCGACATCGCTCACATCGCGGCAGTCGGCCGCATGTCCAACACGTTTTTTATTTCCGGATTTGTGCCCGAATGGAAAGCGCTGGGCCTGCCGGCGAAGTTTCTTCCGTCCGCGGCTGACGCCGAGCTCGGTCCGAGAAAGTACGACAAGCGCAGCGCATCCGACGTGGCATTCATAGGCACCGGCTACGACGGGTCACGCGCCCGGTTCCTGATGAAGATCGCCAAGAAGTTCGACGTAAAAGTGTGGGGACCAGGCTGGGAGGAATGGCGCAAGCAGCTCCCCTGGAACGGGGGAGGAGTCTACGGCCCCGCGTTCGCCAAGGTCTGCTCGAGCTCCAAGATACTGCTCGGCATCAACCCGGTGATCGCGAAGGGCGCAACCAATTACAGCTCCGACCGGGCGTGGATGGTCATCCAGGCTGGCGGCTTCTATCTTGGGCAAGCCACTCACGGCGTCACATCATTGTTGATGGAGGGAGACCACTGCGCCTGGTACACGGACTACGACTCCTGTATCGAGCGCATTGTCTACTACCTGAAAAACTCGGCGACCAGAGAGCGGGTGCGCCGCCAGGGCCAGCACTTCGTCTCCGAGTATCACACGTTCGATCAGAGAATCCACAACCTCCTGTCCGGCGAAGAGTTCGTTAACCCTCTCGGGTAGGTGAACCACCTCTTCGTCACGCAGGACTACGCGCCCGACCTCGGTGGAATGGCGAGGAGACACGTCGAGCTGTGTCGCCGATTCGGCGATGCCGAGGATACGACGATGAGCGTATCCACCGTCGCCGCTCCCAGCGCGGCGGAGATCGATGCGCACGAGACGTACAACATCTATCGCCAGCCCTTCCCGTTCGCGCGGGCCAACAGACTCTCCAATCAGGTTCGCTGGGCGAGATGGCTGACCTCGCGTCAGGCACCGGCGTTCGATGTCCTGCATTGCGGCAACATCAGGCCCGTCGGATACGCCGTCGGGTGGACGCACCGCCAGCTCGGGACGCCGTATCTCGTCTACGTGAACGGTGGCGATCTGTTGCGTGAAAGAGCCAAGTCCGCGCGCAGCGGTCTGAAGCGGCTCACTTCGAGGTCGATCCTCGGCAACGCATCCGGAATCGTCGGCACCTCTAAATGGGTGGGACAGCTGGCTTCGGATGTGATGCGCGAAGTCGGCGTCGTCAAACCGCCGCCGGTTGCCGCGCTGGACCTGGGAACGGACCCGGTGCAATTCAATCCGAGGCGTGACACCGGTGCGTTGCGACGGCGGTGGGGAGTCGGGGATGGCCCGGTCATCCTCACCGTTGCCCGGCTCGTTCCGCACAAAGGGCAGGACATGGGGATCCACGCCATGGCCATGCTCGCGCGTGATTTCCCCGGCTTGCGGTACATTCTGGTCGGTGAGGGGCACGACGAGTCACGTCTGCGCACGCTCGCTCAAACACTCGGTGTCGCTAGCCGGGTTGGGTTCGTCGGAGCGATGCGCGACGACGAGCTTCCGGAGGCGTATGCCACTTCTACGATCTACCTCGGCGCGTCCAGAGTAGACAAGGAGATCAACGTCGAGGGATTCGGCATTTCGTTCATTGAAGCAGGGGCGTCAGGCGTGCCATCGGTCGCCGGCGATTCAGGGGGCGTGCGGTCGGCGGTGCGCGACGATGAAACAGGAATCGTAGTCCCGCCTACCGATGCCGAAGGAATAGCGGACGCCATCCGCTCGCTGCTGCTCAATCCGGATCGCCGCGCGCGCATGGGCCGGGCGGCGCGGGTCGCGGTCGAGACGCATTACAACTGGGACCGGGTGGCCAAGGACACACGCGAGTTCACTGACCAGGTCGTGGCAACAGCAGGCCGCGTGTCGTGAGGCGAAAGACGCGGGTCGCAAAGGCGAAGAAAAAAAGGCCCACTCCGACGCTAGCGCACCGCGCCGAGTATTACGCTATGCGCGGCACGATCGAAGCGCTCCGCGCGCTAAGCTGGGAGAGGGCGTGTAAAGTTGGACAGCGCATCGGTGCGCTCGGCTATCGCCCGCTGGGAATCAGGAAGCACGTCGTCGAACGGCAGATCGCGGCCGCCTTCCCGAAGCTTTCGCCGCAGGAAGTCGCGAACCTTGCCCGAGAATCGTACGAGCATCTGGGCCGGTCGTCGATCGAGACGGCACTTCTAGGATCAATCGGAAGGGATGGCCTTCAGGCGTTGGTAGAAACGGTGGAAGGCTGGGAGCTCATCGCGGAAGTGATGGCGCGCGGGAAGGGAGCAGTAATGGTGACGGGCCACATCGGAAACTGGGAGCTGGCAGGAGCGTATGTCGCGGCGCGCGGCGTTCCGCTGGATGCAATCGCGCGCCGAATGGCCAATCCGCTCTTCGATACGTGGCTGAATCACACGCGTGAAGAGATGGGGATGACGATCGTGCACGATTCGGAGGCAGTCCGACGGACGCCGCGATCTCTTCGCGCTGGGCGGGCCGTCGCCTTCGTGGCAGACCAGGGAGTGCTTGGCCTCGCTTCGACCTTCGTCCCGTTCTTCGGGCGCCCGGCGAAGACTCCCCGTGGTGCGGCGGTATTTGCCTTGCGTTTCGACGTGCCGGTGTTGTTCGTCGTCGCGCTCCGCAAGCCGAATGGGCGCTATAGAATTGTCGTCGAGCGCGTCGACATCGCGGAGACCGGCGACAAGGACAAGGATGTCGACGCGATCGTGGCGCGCTACACACAACTGTTGGAGAAATGGGTGCGGATCGTACCGGCGCAGTATTTCTGGCACCACCGCCGGTGGAAACGCCAGCCCAAGGACACGCCGCCCGAGCTGAGAGACCCATCGGCATGAGCACCTCGATCGGAGGAAGATGATGCTCGATCCCGCACAGCGAAGGAGATTTCTGAGCGACAACCGCGCGCGAATCGGGATCACCATTGTCGTCATCATGTCGCTGGCGGCGCTGTTGGCGCCGCTTATCGCGAGACAGAATCCGGTCGCCATTGATCTCCTCCATTTGCTGGAGCGGCCTTCGGCTGATCATTGGCTTGGGACCGACATCCAGGGCAGGGATGTCTGGTCGCGGTTGGTTTACGGCGCGCGTGTCTCGCTCACCGTCGGCCTAATCTCCCAGAGCATTGCTCTCATCCTCGGTGTAACGCTCGGCCTGTTGGCCGGGTTCTACGGAAGGTGGGTCGACGAAGTCGTGATGCGGCTCGCCGATGTCACTCTCGCGTTTCCGACACTGTTGCTGCTCATCGCGATGGTGGCGGCGCTCGAGCCGTCGATGGGTGTCGTGTACGCGACGATTGGAATAGTGGGCTGGGCGGGAATGGCGAGACTGGTGCGTGGGCAGGTGCTGGTCGTGCGCCAACTCGAGTATATCCAGGCCATCCGCGCGCTTGGCGCGGGCGACCTGCGAATCATGGTGCAGCACGTTCTTCCGAACGTGATCGCGCCGGTGGTCATCGCCGCGACGCTTGGCGTCGCGGGAGCGATCATGGCTGAGGCGGCCCTCTCATTTCTCGGTCTCGGCGTGCCACCCCCAGCCCCCAGTTGGGGATCCATGATTGCAGATGGACGCGATCTTGAGCAACTTCGACGCGCGCCGTGGACATCGGTCTTTCCAGGAGTCGCAATCGGAGCCGCGGTGCTTGGCTTCAATCTGTTGGGCGATGCGCTCCGTGATGCGCTCGATCCGAGACAGCACTACCGCGCCAAAACGGAGACAGAGCAGGAGCCGGCACCCTCACTTCCAGGAGGATGAATGCTGCTTCAATTTCAAACCCCCCCGCCCCAACCTCCCCCCGCGACGGTCGTCGTCGAGCCGTCGTTCACCGATACACTGATGGCGTCGTTCCGCGACGCAACGTCGATGGTCCTGGGTGCGATCCCGCGCATCCTCGGCTTCATCATCATTGTCGCGATCGGCTGGTTCGTATCATCGCTGGTGGCGCGCGGCGTGCTGACTCTCCTTCGCGCCATCCGCTTCGACGAGCTGATGCAGCGCTCGGGTCTGGCGGATTTCCTGACAAAGATGGGCACGGGAACCGACCCGGCCGGCATGGTCGCGGCGCTGGTGAAATGGCTCGTCCGCATCGTGGTGCTGCTCGTGGCGTTCGATCTGCTCGGACTGCCGGCGGTATCCGACGTGATGAGACAGTTCCTGCTCTGGCTGCCGAACCTCATCGTAGCGATGGTGATCCTCTTCATCGGTGGCATCGCTGCGCGAGCGTTGGGCAACATCGTTCGCGGTGCTACGGCGGAAGGCGGATTCAGAAATCCGGAAACGCTCTCCAACATCGCGAGAACGGCAGTGTGGGCGTTCGCGATCGTGATCGCGGTGAATCAACTGGGAATCGCTTCCAACCTGATCAACACGCTATTCACGGGTTTCGTCGGAGCTCTCGCACTTGCTACGGGACTGGCGTTCGGGATGGGCGGTCGCGATCTCGCGCAGCGCTCGCTCGATAACTGGTACCAGCAGGCTCAGGAAGGAACGCCGAAAGCAAAACGCTCGCGGGCGTCATCTGACGATCGGTAGCACCAGACGCGAGAAACGAAATGGCCCCCGAGTAATCGGGGGCCGTTTTGTATTCAGCGGTCAGGATTCGCGCGCTGTCGAGGTCCGCGCGCTCCGGTCCGGCGCTATGGAGTCGCGGCAGTCGATGTGCCCGCGAGCAGAAATCTGCGCATGAACTCCACCGTGGAGTAGAACTGGAAATCCACGTTGTTCTTCTTTCTGAAGCCGTGCCCTTCATCCTTCGCCTTCAGGTACCACACCGGCTTCCCGTTCTGCTTTACCCGAGCCACCATCTGCTCCGCTTCGGTATAAGGTACGCGCGGGTCATTGCCGCCCTGCACCACGAATAGCGGACGGGAAATCTTGCCGGCGTTGTTGAGTGGAGCAATGCGCTCGAAGAACGCGTGCATTGCGGGATCGCGCTCATCACCATACTCGACGCGGCGCAGATCGCGGCGGTACGACTCGGTGTTCTTCAGGAACGTATTGAAGTTGGAGATTCCAACGACGTCGAGCGCACAGCAGATCCGGTCGTTGTAGTTGGTCGCGACGGCCAGCGTCATGTAGCCACCGTAGCTTCCTCCGGTAACCATGATGCGGCTCGCATCCAGCTCCGGTTGCTGCCCGATCCAGTCGAGCAGCGCGCCGATGTCGCGCACCGAGTCCTCCCTCTTCATCCCGTTATCCAGCTTGACGAACGCTTTTCCGTAGCCGGTAGAGCCGCGCACGTTCGGATAAATGATCCCAACTCCGAGCTCGTTGAGGTAGTAGTTGCTGCGGCCCATGAAGCCGGGTCGGAACTGTCCTTCCGGTCCGCCGTGAATGTTGATGATGACGGGGCGCTTGCCGGTGAAGCGCGCGGGAGGCTTGTAATAGAAGCCGGTGATGTCGCGCCCGTCGAAGCTCTTCCACCGAATGAGCGACGGCTCGACCAGATCCGATGCGACCAGCCCGCCGAGCTCGCTCTCCGTCCACCGAGTGACGGTTCCGGCCCGGGCGTCCAGCGAGTAAACGTCGCTCGGGCTCCGAGCGGATGAAATAGAGAATGCCAGCTCGGGTAAGCGTGGGTGCCACTCCTCAGCGCCGATGAGGCCGACTGGAATGTTTGATACAGGCGTGATCCGTCGCGATTGGGTGTCCATCAGATAGAGGCGCGAAACGCCAGCCTCGTTGGTCGAGAAGGCGATCGTCCGACCGTCCGGAGAGAGATCGAAGCCATCCACGTCCCACTTGATCGACGCCGTGAGCGGCGTGACGCGGCGAGTACCGAGATCGACGTAGGCCAGCCGCTGGAACTCGGAGCCGGCGTCGGTGGTGAGATAGACACCGCGCCCATCGCGACTGAAAACAGCGCCCCCATATGCGACCGTGTCGAGCTCGCCCGGAATGAGCAGTGAACGACTCCCGGTCGACGCATCGACGAGATGAAAGCGGCTCTGGTTCACCGACAGGTACTCACCCACCAGCAGCTGACGGTCGTCGGGAGACCAGTCGCTTGCGCCCCATCCGCCGCCAGCTACCTGGAGCAGCAGCCGGCCGCTCGCCGGGTTGAGCGGATCCATTACGTAGATGTCGCGGTCCGTGCCACTGCGTCGCGTGCTTCCGTAGGCAACACGATCGCCGCGAGTGCTCCACCGCAAGCCGCCGTTTTGCGAGCGACCGCCGTCGGTCAGGAGCGTTACCTCGCCGGTGGCAACGTCGTAACGGTAGATCTGTCCGAACTCGTTTCCGCCGACGTCTCTATTGAACAGAAAATACCGGCCTTCATTGGGTTCATACGTGGCGCCGCCTATTGGCTCGTCGAAGAACGTGAGCTGTCTACGGGCGCCCAGGGGCATCGCCACACGGTGGATTTGCGCCGTGTTTCCGAAGCGGGTGCTGATCAGCAGCTCGCGGCGCGTTGGGTGCCAGTCGGCAAACCCCGCTGAGCGCGCCTCCGTGTAGCGACGGACTTCCGCCGCCAGATTGGCGGGAATCGCGGGAATCCCATCTACCACCAGGTTCTCGGTCGGAGCAATCGTCGCCGCGGCTTGGGCAGCTAAGCTAAGCGGAAGGAGGAGCGACGAGGCGACCGCGATGAATGAGCGCATGACGAGAGTCCTATACTGAGTACCAGCTACAACATAGAACGACAGAGATGCGAGAGGCCAGAGGCATGGCCGCGGGTTGCGAGGTAGTTCTCGGTTGGCGTTATCGATTATCCGACCTTGATCAGCCCGTAATCCCGCGCACCCTTGCGCAGCAAATGGTAGCCGCCAGCGAGCGGCTTCGCCGACGTCAGCTCGGTCGCCGCCATTGCTCGCTCGCCGTTCAGATACACGCCGCCCTGCTCGAGCAGGCGGCGCGCAGCACCCTTTGACGCCACCAGCTTGAGAGTCACCATCGCGTCCGCCAGAGTTGGCGGCGTAGTCGCGCGAGCGAACGGCACCTCCTCGCTCAGCGCCCGCAACACCGACTCTGTCAGTGATGAAGGATCCGCCTTTCCGAACAGCAGCCGCGAAACTTCCTCGGCGACGTTCGCGGGCTCGTCTCCATGCACACGCGAAGTCACATCACGAGCGAGAGCCTGCTGTGCCTCGCGTTTCTCCGGAGCTTTTGCCATCGCCTTGTCGAGCTCCTCCACCCGCTTGCGAGGGAGAAGAGTGAAGTAGCGGAGATACTTGCCGACGTCGCGGTCGTCGACGTTGATCCAGAACTGGTAGAACTTGTACGGACTCGTCATCATCGGATCGAGCCACACCGCCCCCGATTCGGTCTTGCCGAACTTGGATCCGCTCGCGGTCGTCACCAGCGGCATCGTGAGCGCGTGCGCGGTCGTGCCCTCGACTCTCCTTATCAGCTCTAGCCCGGCGGTGATGTTACCCCACTGATCGCTGCCTCCGATCTGCAGCGTCACGCCCTCGCGCCGGTGCAGCTCCAGAAAATCGTAAGCCTGCAGCAGCATGTACGAGAATTCGGTGAACGAGATGCCGCCTTCGATGCGCGCCTGCACCGATTCCTTGGCGAGCATGTAATTCACCGTGAAGTGCTTGCCGATGTCGCGCATGAAATCGACCGCGCCGAGCTTGGTGAGCCATGCCGCGTTGTCGCGCATGCGCGCAGCCTTGGGGCCGGTGAAATCCAGGAACAACCTCAGCTGCTCTTCGATTGCGCGTGAGTTGCGCTCAACTTCGGCGGCCGAAATGAGCTGACGCTCTACTGTCTTGCCGCTCGGGTCGCCGATCAAGCCCGTTCCGCCGCCGACCAGCGCGATCGGACGGTGTCCCGCGCGCTGTAGGTGAGCGAGCCCCATCACCGGAATGAGGTGTCCCACGTGCAGGCTCGGGCCAGTGGGGTCGAAGCCGGCGTACGCGCTCATTTCGCCCGCTTTCAGGGCGTCGGCGAGTCCGTCGGTGTGCTGGTAAACGAGCTCCCGCCAGGAAAGCTCGTCGAGCAGCGACGCAGGGGCTTGCATAGCGGGGAAGATAGGGTGAGCCGTCCACTGTGTCACCTTCGGTGTATGACGGTTACTTTTCAAATCGAATGGCCTCAGACACTCCGCGAACTCCTCGCTCGTCAGGCTCCACCGACGGGCCGTCCGCTTCTACTGGTCCCGCCAAGCCCTCATTCCGCAAGCGTCATCCGACGCTGGTGAGAGGCCTGATGCTCGGGGCGACGTTTCTGGTCGCGCTCGGCGCTGGGCTTTTTTACGCCAGCTGGGCGCTCATTTGTCGCGGGACCCAGTGTCCCACCATCGAGTCGCTGGCGGAATACACTCCCAATCAGACGTCGAAACTGTATGCGGTCGACGGCCGGTTCATCGCCGAGCTTGGCATCGAACGCCGAACGCTGGTCAAGTTCGATGAGATTCCCCGGGTCGTCGTCGAAGCGTTCGTCTCCACCGAGGACAAGCGCTTCTGGTCCCATGCCGGCATCGATTGGTACCGGACGGCCGGGGTGATACTCAAATCACCGGTCAACGGTTTCTCGCAGGGGTTCTCGACGATCACGATGCAGCTGGCGAGAAACGTCTTTCCCGAGCAGATCTCGCGGGAAAAGAACGTCGTCAGGAAGCTGAAGGAAGCGAAAGTCGCGCGGCAGATCGAGGCGAAGTATGACAAGAAGCGAATACTCGAGCTGTACTTCAACCAGATCGACCTCGGCCACGGCGCCTATGGAGTCGAGACCGCGTCCCAGCGCTATTTCGGCAAGTCCGTGCGCGATCTGAACCTCGCCGAAGCGGCGACTCTCGCCGCGCTGCCGAAGGCGCCGTCGCGCTACAACCCGGTCCGTTATCCCGAGCGTGCGATTCAGCGGCGCAACACCGTCATTGGATTGATGCGGGACGCGGGAAAGATCAGTGACGCCGACGCCAACCAGGCAAGGGCGTATCCCCTGCGACTTGCCAGCAGGACCGAGTCGGGAGAAACCGCTCCCTATTTCGTGGAGTGGGTCCGGCAGCAGCTCGACGCACAATTCGGCAAGCAGCTGTACCAGGAGGGTTTGAGGGTCTACACGACGCTCGACATTGAGATGCAGAGCGCGGCGGAGAGAGCGCTGGAGCGGCAGATCAAAGCCATCGAGGGCGGCCGTTACGGCCCCTACACACACCAGTCGTACGAGCATTACATCGCCCGCCGCGAGGGGGATACGGGCGACGGCGCGTCGCCGTATCTGCAGGGCGCGTTCATCGCGCTCGACCCTCGCAACGGAGCCGTGCGCGTGATGATCGGCGGGCGCGACTTCTACGATTCGAAATTCAACCGCGCCGTGCAGGCCCTGCGCCAACCGGGATCGACTTTCAAGCCTATCGTCTATTCGGCCGCGATTCAGAACGGGCGGTCGGCCTCTTACATCGTCAACGACAGCCCACTGGTCCTCAACGTCGAGGGTCAGGATACCTGGGCGCCGCAGAACTACGACCTTGCGTTCATGGGCGAGATGCCGCTTCGCCAGGCGCTCTATCAATCACGCAATCTCGCCACCATTAGGCTCGGCATGGAGCTGGGAGAGGGCGCGGTAATAAGTGAGTCCCGCAATTTCGGCATCACCACTCCCGTTCCCCCGTATCCATCGATTCACATCGGCGCCGCCGAGGTCTATCTGATCGAGCTCATATCAGCGTATACCGCGTATGCGAACCTCGGTGTGAGAGCCACACCGAATGCTATCGTCCGGGTCGAGAATCAGAAGGGTGAGATTCTTTGGCAGCCGACTCCGACCCGCACGCAGGTTTTATCTCCGGAAGAAGCGTGGCTGATGGTGGACATGATGAAGGACGTCCTGCGTCGGGGCACTGCGGCCGACGTATGGGCTTCCGGTTTTCGCATCCCGGCCGGAGGAAAAACCGGCACTACCGACGACGGCACCAACGTCTGGTTCATCGGATACACGACTGATCTCGTTGCCGGCGTGTGGATGGGACTCGACCGTCCCCAGAAAATCAAGAACAACGCTCAGGGCGGAGTGCTCGCCGCGCCGGCGTGGACGGCTTTCATGAGCGAGGTATACCGCCGCAAGCCGCCATCGCCCGACTGGCCCAAGCCCATCTCGGTCGTGACGCGCGAGATCGACAGGACGAGCGGATTGCTGCAGACGCCTTATTGCCCGCGTGAAGTCGTGACGAGCGAGTTCTACATCTCGGGCACCGAGCCAACGCGCGACTGCGACAAGCACCTCGCCTACAGCACGCCGGGATTGACGTCGCTCGACTCGTTCGGCTTGCCGCCCGTCACTCCGCCTGCTGGCGGGCTGGAGCCACTAACGCGCGTGACGCCCCCCACGATTCAGCCCGGTTACGAACCCGTTCCCACGACACAGCGGCGGCCGACGGTGTTCGACACGACGCGGCGCGCTCCCCCTGTCATCAGGGCGCCGAATCCGCCTTCGCCGAGCCGCGACACGGCGCGGCCAAATCCCGCCTTTGCTCCCCCGCCTGCACGCCGCGACACGGCAAGGCGTCCGGCCGATTCGGCTGCTCGAGTAATTCCGCCCCCGTCTCAAGCACGGCCGGGACTGCCGCGCTGATGCGGTACCACGCGCGCTGGGTTTTGCCTATCACCCAGCCGCCAATCGAAAACGGTACGGTGGTAGAGGAACACGGGGTCATCACCTATGTGGGCCCGCGTGAAACAGCTCCGCGCGGTGACGACACCGATATGGGCGATGCGATTCTCCTCCCCGGCCTCGTCAACACGCACACCCACCTCGAGCTGACCGTGATGCGCGGTTTCCTCGAGGATTGCCGTTTTACGGTCTGGATCGACAAGCTGCGCCAGAGCAGAAACGATGCTCTCACCGACGACATGCTTCTCGACTCCGCACGATTCGGAATCGTCGAAGGTCTCCAGGCGGGAGTCACGACATACGCGGATACTTGCTCCAGCGGAGTGGTGATGAGCGCGATGCGCGAGCACGGAGTGCGCGGAATCATGTACCAGGAAGTGTTTGGGCCGGATCCAGCGAAGGCAAACGCAGCGATGCGCGGGCTCGAGGATCGCATCGTGAAGCTCGAGTCCGAGCAGACCGATCTGGTGAAGCTGGGAATCTCACCGCACGCCCCTTACACCGTATCGGATCCGCTTTACGAAACTGCAGCGCGGTTCGGCAATCAGCGCGGTCTTCCGCTCGCGATGCACATCGCCGAGAGTGAGGCTGAGCAGAGGCACGTAGTCGACGGCGGTGGCGACTTCTCGGAGAATCTCAACAAGCGCGGGATCCCCACTGTCGGGCGGGCGCGCTCACCGATCGCGCTGCTCGAAGCACGCGGGGCGCTCGAGCGCGGCCCACTGCTCATTCATTGCGTGCGCGCGGACGACATCGACATTGAGATCATGGCGCGCCACCGTTGCGCGGTTGCGCACTGCCCGGCGTCCAACGCCAAATTCGGCCACGGAATCGCGCCGATACTCCCATTCCTGGCGGCCGGCATCCGCGTGGGAATCGGATCGGACTCCGTTGCCAGCAACAATCGGATGGATATTCTGGACGAAGCACGGCTTGCTGTCCTCATTCATCGGGCCGCGACCCGCCGCCACGATGCATTTGGCGCCGACGAAGCCCTCGAGCTCGCTACGCTCGGCGGGGCTCGCGCACTGGGGGTAGAGTCGCGGACAGGGTCGCTCGAAGTGGGGAAGGACGCCGACCTCGCCGCATTTCGCACCGACACCACGCGCACGACTCCGATCGGTGATCCCTACGCGGCGGCGGTGTTCGCGCTTCCGGGTCAGTCGGCGGAGCTCGTTACGGTGCGGGGGAAAGTCCTGGTGGAGAGGGGAAGGGTGTTGGCCGCCGATTCAGCGCTCGTGGATCGGATCAACGCCGCTGGCACTGCTCTCGCTTCATGGACGAGGGGACGGAAACCCAGTTCCGACCGCGGCGCAGTAGCGTAGTCAGTCAGTCGTTCGATATCTTCAACACTCCTCACCGAAGGAAGCCCGGATCAATGGCGGCAGTCAACAATCACCACCGTATCTGGCGTGACGGACAGTTCGTGAATTGGGAAGACGCCACCATTCACGTCATGAGTCACGTCGTCCACTACGGATCGAGCGTTTTTGAGGGGATCCGCTGCTATGAGACCCCGCAGGGGCCGGCAATCTTCAGGGTCGACGCGCATATGCGCCGTTTCGTTGATTCCTGCAAGATCTACAGGATGCCACTGAAGTACTCGATCGACGAATTGTCGAGGGCGGCGGTCGAAACCGTAGCGGAGAGCGGGTTGCCGAGCTGCTATCTGCGGCCGATTGCGCTCCGCGCGGGAGAGCAGATGGGCGTCCTCCCCGCCGACACGCCGCTCGAGGTGTTCATCATACCGTGGATCTGGGGGACGTACCTGGGTGCGGACGCCCTCAAGAACGGCGCCGACGTCTGCGTGTCGAGCTGGAGGCGCGCCGCTCCGGACACTTTACCGTCGCTGGCCAAGGCCGGCGGAAATTATCTCAGCGGACAGCTGTCGAAGATGCAGGCACGGATCGATGGCTATGTCGAAGGGATCATGCTCGACTCCTTCGGATTGGTGTCCGAGGGGAGCGGCGAGAATCTGTTCATCGTCCGCGATGGAAAGCTCTTCACGTCGACCATCAGCTCGGCGATTCTGAACGGAATCACGCGCGACTCCGTGATCCGGATCGCGCGCGACATGGGAGTCGAGGTGGTGGAGCAGTCGGTGCCGCGCGAGATGCTCTACATCGCCGACGAATTGTTCTTCACCGGCACGGCGGCGGAGATTACGCCGATCCGATCGGTGGACAGGATACCGATTGCGGATGGAAAGCCGGGGGCGTTCACGCTGAAGATTCAGCGCGAGTACATGGGAATCGCGAACGGCACCCGGCCTGATCGTTACGGCTGGCTCACCCACGTGCCGAGCGCTGTCAGCGCGGGTGTTTAGCCTTCAGTCACACCCTTCGGTTACGCGGCGTCCGCAGGCGGAAGACTGACGTTGGCAGCGTCGGATTTCGATGGGATTTCCTGTTACCGGAAATCGCTGACGTCGTCGCAATAGTAATGGGGTAGTGCGCCCCAAATGCGGCACGCGTTGTATATTCTGACGGGGTCAGTAAAGACCGTTGAGAGCTGTCTCACTGCTCTCGCGTTGCCCCGGTTATTGCCAAGGAGGAGTGCTTGGTAGTTGGTTGTCTGGCACTGAATGCTTCGTTCGAGCCTCTCACGATGGTTCCGCTCCGCCGCGCGTTGCGGCTGGTGATCGATGGAAAGGCGGAAATCGTCGAGGCGGATTCCGACCGTGTAGTTCGCTCGGAGCGCCTGACGCTGCCGCGCCCGGCCGTCATCCGGCTGATGCGCTTCATCCACGTCCCCCGTCGGTTCCGCCGACAGGTGACGAACACCTTCCTCTTCGCGCGCGACCGTTACCGCTGCCAGTACTGCGGCCGCCCGCAGATCGAGCTCAAGCCGCGTGAATCCCTGACTCGCGATCACCTGGTGCCGCTGTCGAGAGGAGGCGCGAACGATTGGACGAACGTCGTGACCGCGTGTAGCCCCTGCAACACGCGCAAGGCGAACAACTTGCCGAGCGAGATCGGAATGCACCCCATGCACGTGCCGGTAGAGCCGCATTTCGTGCATTTGAGCTGGGCCGTGCGAAGACTGACACCCACCCAGGCCCGCTACATCAAACTCTTCTACGGCGAAGAGACCCTGCACCACCTCGAGGACCTCGAGCACCGCCACCCGCACCACAGTCACGCTCACGCCGCTCGCTAGCTCGGCGCGCTGATTTTGTTCTGAAGCCAGAGGGAGCGCGTTTCTTCTGGCGTTTTGCATCTGTGCCGGTGCGTCGGATGGGAGCCTGCAACGCGAGTGGGGCTCGCTCGGGCGGAGCCGGACACAACGCTCGCGCCGCTCCGCGGCACTCGCCCGTCTCCTGGTCGCTCGCCAATACTCGCTTATGCAGGCCCCCATCCGACTACTGTATGGGGAGGTGAGGGTGTCCTCGAAGGCGGCACCCTCGCGTAGCGAGAGACTCGCCCGACACTAAGTTCTAGGTGGCGTACAGGGCGAGGCTCGATGCGTGTAAGCGAGCTGCCGCCGAAGAGGATACCCTCGCCGACGCCCTACAGAGATACCAGTCGCAGCGCCTCCACGCGGCTCGAAGCTAGTGGCTAGAGGCGAAATGTGCCCGAGCGTGCCTCGTAGTGGCGCTTTTCGCCGCCGAGCAGACGGACAACGAGCGTGCGGACGCCACGGGTGAGAGCGGTGCCCGGGTTTTTCTCACCGCGTACCGCGGGCCTGAGCTCGCCGCGCAGCCAGCGCTCCACCTCGTCGAGGTCGCTCAGTGACAGCGTCTCGACGTCGAGGAGCAGGTTGTAGTATCCCCGCTGCCCTCTCTGCGGCAGCGCTATCCTCGTCTGATACGGCGCCTCGGCTGCGCCCGCGGCTTCTTCCACCGTCGGATACTCGCCGAGCGATTGCGGTTTCTTGTTCGCCACGCGCGCGACCTGATAACGCTTGCTGAGAACGTCGTACTTGACGATGACATCCCACTCGGACGCCGCCTGGATGTCGTCGAACCAGCGGCCGACCTTCCACCGCTCCAGACGATAGTGCAGGCGAGCGGGGAAGCCACTGGCGAGCAGGTCACGCATCGCGGCGTCGGCCAGGAGTCCGCTCGAGGATACGGTCGGGACCGCCTCCGCCCACGCTCTTTGCGGCGGCGTGTGGACCTCGATACGTACCCGTTGCGCGAGCACCGGTGATGCGAAGAACAAGACGCCGGCGGCTGCAGACAGTGCTGACCGGGGCATCGCTCGTGACGCGGTCGAGGCTCTCAATTTGACCGTCGACATTCCTAGAAGCGTCGCCGCACCCGCAGAAAAAAGTTGGCCGGCTGACTCGCGTCGGAGACCGCCTTGGCCCCGTAGACACCGATGATGCCGAGGTCCAGTCCGAGTCCGACGTCGGTTCTGAACGTTCCGAAGCGCGGGATGCTGCCACTCCGGTACTGGAGCTCGCCGCTCGTCGGTCCAACCAGCCAGCCGCGGCCGGCGTCGACGAACACGACCGCTGTCGGCTCGACGGTGAATCCGATGCCGCGGAGCCGAAGTCGTCGGGAGTTGAGGAAGTCGAAAACCGAGGAGCGGATCTCGTTCCGGTACTCGAGCTGCACCAGCGCCACCCGCTCACACTGCGCCGGGTTGCCGGCTGGAATTACCCCTCCATCGCTGCACTGCGCTACGTCCAGCGCGTCGGGATCGATCTTCCGAAAATCGAATCCCGGAAGTGTGCCGATGCCGCCCACCGAGAAGCGCCGCTCGAGCGGCAGCTCGTCACCGTGGAGCCAACCGCCGAGCACGAGGCGCGCGTTGAACTGTGTGCTGGGAGAAACGCGGTTGTACCGGCGAATGTCGAGCAACGTGCGTCCATAAACGACGCGTGCGGGCGTGGTCGGCCGGGCTAACGGCGAAGATGGTCCAACATCAGTGTACCGTCCCGATCCGCGCTCGTACTCTGCCAGGATGAGCCAGCCTGTCGCTGGGTTGAGCGCGTCGTTGCGCGTGTCGACATTGGCGCGCGCCACGCCGAGGTGAAATCTGCCCGCGTCCACCTGCGGATTCGCTCGCCAGCTCCTGCCGTTTCCGAACACGGAGAAGACGGTGCGCTCGCGCCGCGATTGCCAGCGCTCGTCACTCCAGTCGAGCGCTAAGCTGCTGCGCGCGCTCATGTGAAAGGTCGCAGTCGCTTTGGCGCCGTGTCTTCCGAAGTAGTCGCGGAAGTCGCGATGACCGAAGAACGTAGCCAGGCTTGCATCGGGCTCTCCGAGCTGCCAGGTCTCGATCGGCGTGACCACGTCGTACGACGAAAAGCCGATCCCGTAGCCGCGCTCCCGTCCAACCCGCACGTCAGCGGTGATGCGGTGGCCTAGATTCTCGGAGTCCCAGTGGAACGTGTCGGCGCTCCGGATGATGCCCAGCACCAGGATGTTGAATCCGGCACGGCCCGAGCTGTCGCGGAACGCCGGGCCGAGCAGGACCGGGAGTCCTTCAACGCGGTTGTAGGTTTTGCCGGAAGTAAGTACCAGACCGCTGCTTCTCGTTCGGCGCGCCCAGAGTCCGAGTCGTTCCGCGGTGGTATCGGTGACTACGGTGTCCGCATCGGCTGCAGTGGTGTCCATGACTCGCTTCAGCCTGTCGAACAAGCTTTCGGTCGGTTTCTCCTGCGCGTGCGCCGCGAGCGGAAGGAAGCACGGCAGCAGCGCGATGAGCGCCACCCTGAATGCTGTTTTCATGTCGGCCTTATACCCTGTTCGCCGTGATTCCGAGCCGCTTCATGCGGCGATAGAGATTCGGTCTGTCCGTCTGGAGACGTCTGGCGGCGTCGGCAACGTTGCCACCAGACTCGGCCAACGCGCGTGCGATCACTGATCGCTCGAAGGTATCTAATCGCTCTGCCAGAGACGTAGGTTCGCCCCCGGCAGAACCCCCGCGCTGCCCCGCGGGTCTCGCCGCCGAAGATCCGGCCTCCCGGGCTTCATCGATGTCTTCGCGCTCGACGATCAGGACGTCCTCGACCTGCTGTCCGGTCATCTCAGCGCCCGGATGAAGAATCGCCAGCCGCTCGATGATGTTCGCCAGCTCGCGCACGTTGCCCGGCCACGGATAATCGCGCAGCAGCATCAGCGCGCCTGTACGCCAGCGGGGCTTTGCCTGCCCGCTCCGCTGCAGAAACTGCTCGGAAAAATGCTCGACCAGCTCGAGAATATCGTCGGCGCGATCGCGCAGCGGAGGTATGGGCAGAGGAATCACGTTGAGCCGGAAGAACAGATCCTCACGGAACGTTCCAGCTCTCACTGCGCGCAACAGGTCGTGATTGGTGGCGGAGAGTACCCGCACGTCGGTGCGGATGATCTTGTTGCCGCCGACGCGCTGTATCTCCTTCGCCTCGATCGCGCGGAGCAGCTTCGCCTGCGCATCCGGACCCAGGTCCCCGACCTCGTCGAGAAACAGCGTGCCGTGATGCGCGAGCTCGAACCTTCCGATGCGAGTCTGCGTCGCGCCGGTGAACGCGCCTCGCTCGTGACCGAACATCTCGCTCTCGACGAGGTCGCGCGGGATCGCTGCGCAGTTCACCCGGACAAACGGCTTCTCGCGTCGCGGGCTGGCGTCGTGAATCGCACTGGCAACCAGCTCTTTTCCGGTTCCGGATTCGCCCGAGATCAGAACCCGCGCATCGGTCGGGGCGACGCGCGCGATCATCTGCCGCACGGCAGCCATCTGCGCGCTTTTTCCCACCATCCGCCCCGTGAAGCCGAGCTCCGCGCGCAGTGCCCGGGCAACGCGTCGGGTCTGCCTCAGCTCGAGTGCCGACGACACAGCGAGGATCACGCCCTCGGGCGTCAGCGGCTTTTCCAGAAAATTGAAAGCGCCGAGCTTGGTGGCCTTGACCGCATCGGCGAGTCCGGCGCGGCCGCTCATCATGATGACGGGAAGGTCTGGTGTCGCTTCGCGAAGCTTTGCGAGCGTCGCCATTCCATCCAAAGCCCCAGGCATCATCAGGTCGACGAGGGCGATGTCGGGCTCGCCTTCTTTCACCTTCGCCAGTGCGTCGGCTCCACTTTCAGCCTCGGTGACTTCGTAGCCTTCGCCTGACAGTAGGGCGCCGACCATGCGCCGGATATTCGGCTCGTCGTCGGCGATGAGAACTATTGGCACTTACGTGCTGCGATCCGCCGGCTTGCCCGGTGAGAGGCGATTGGACTCGCCGTGGGCCGCCACCTCGGAGAGCAGCTTGGTCGTGAACCGCTGACCCTCCGAGATGCGCTCGACTTCGATTGCGACCGCTTCAAGCGCCTGTTCCATCCGCTCGAGTCGTTGCGCGACTTCGCCCGGAATGCGGGGCTGCCTCGACTCGGCGTCGCTGCGTCGGATCATTGCTCTGGCCATGGGCAAACCGATCGCGAGAATTATCGCGGTTAGCATTGCGGCAAGTGGAACGATGATCGCTGGTCCCATTTGTCAGATCTTCCTTTCGGCACTGTGGGCGGCGCCGTTTGCGGGTATGGTGAACTGAATCTCCGTCCCTACTCCCAACGTGCTGGTTGCTTCCACAGTTCCATCGTGGGCCCACACCGCCTGCCGCGCGATCGCGAGACCGAGTCCCGTACCGCCGGGCTTGCTCGTCACGTAAGGATCCCAGATCGTTTCCAGCGACTCAGGGGGAATGCCCCGGCCGTTGTCCGCCACCGAGATGCGGACCGCATCGCGTCCCCACAGCTTCACCGCCCGCGCGCGCACGGTGATCTTCCCACGCTCACCCGACGCGTCGACAGCGTTGAGAAGGACGTTGCTGAGCGCTCCCGCCAGAGCTCCGTTCTGGCCGTGCACACGCGGAAGATTCTCCTCGATCTGCAGGTCGAGCGCAAAGTTCGGCGGCAGGCAGCTCCGCGCGGTGTAGCGTACGAGCTCGGCGATGTCTACTTCGGCCGACGGACCCTCCGGCAGCTTGCCGAACTCGGCAAAGCTTTTTGCCATGCGGTCCAGTCGATCTGATTCCATTTCGATCACACCGACGTCTTCCTGCAGCTTTTCCGGCGCCTCCTGACGCAGCCGGGCCAGCGCGAAGCGGATCGGCGTGAGTGGATTCTTGATCTCGTGTGCGACTCGGCGCGCGCTTTCGCGAAACGCGCGCAGTCGCTCCGACTCCACCGCCTGCTGTCGTCCGAGCTCGAGCTCCGAGACCATTTCGCGCATGCTGCGGCGCAGAGTCTCGAACTCCGGTGCGCCCCGCACACGGCTCGTCGTGACCTCCATCGTCGTCACGCTCCCGTCGCCGTTGCGATGAGGAGGAGGCGAGATAGTCGGCTCGGCGGGAGGGGGGAGCGGCTTGCCATGCCCGATCAATTCGGTCCAGCGTACGAGCTCATCGAGCGGCCGGCTCAGTTGCCGGCTGAGATGCCCGGCCACCCGCGAAGCCGCTCCGGTGAGCACCAGGAGGGCGATAACGCCGGCGATCGCGATGACTCGCACGGTCCGAGTAGCCAGGAAATCGTAGCGGCGCGCTTGCTCGACCGATGTCCTCAAATCGCGCTCGTGAGCGTCAATCGCCCGCCGCTGAGCGGGGGTGAGGCGTGACTGGCGGGCCGCCGCAATCGCCCTTTCTCCACTGGCGCCGGCGCTGTCCCAGGCGGTCCTGCCGCTCACGAATGGCAGGGCAGTGGTGACCGTACCGCTCCACAAAAGCGTGAGCACGAACGCGGGTATGATCGCAAACAACGACAGGATCAAAACCAGCCGGGTACGAAACCGTAGTTGATTCATGGGGATTGTTCTATAAATTATACCCGTACGGCGCGACTTCGAGGATCCGGCGAGCGGTCAAACAAAGCGTTGACTCCCTCGCATGGACCTGAAGACGCACCGCCTGCGGCGAACGTCGCAGGATCACAACGGCGTGCAGCCGCTTCGGCAAAGACCAGCTGGTCCGCAGCCTCGTACATGTAATCCCACAATTGATGAATCCTCGACCACAGCGGTCGGCGCCGCAGAGCGTCCACCGCCAGATCGCCCCGGTACATCGCGGTCCACAAGCAGTCCCACACAACGCACCTGGCGCCCCCGTTCACCACGCGCCCAACGCAGCTCTCCTCATCGACTTCGACAACGTCACGATGGGCATTCGCTCGGAGCTGCAAACCGAGCTCAAGAACCTCCTCTCCTCCGACATCGTAAAGGGCAAAGTCTCCGTCCAGCGCGCCTACGCTGACTGGCGGCGGTATCCACAGTACATCGTGCCGCTGGCGGAATCGTCGATCGACATGATCATGGCCACCGCTTACGGATCGGCGAAAAAGAACGCGACCGACATCAGGCTGGCCGTCGATGCGATGGAGCTGGTGTTCACCCGGCCGGAGATCGGCACCTTCATTCTCCTCTCCGGCGATTCCGATTTCGCGAGCCTCGTCACCAAGCTCAAGGAATACGGCAAGTACGTCATCGGCGTGGGGATTCGCGAATCATCGAGCGACCTGCTGGTGATGAACTGCGACGAGTATTACAGCTACAACGCGCTGGCCGGACTCGTGAAGTCGGGCGAGGAAGAAGTCGTGAAGCGCGATCCGTGGGAGCTGGTGACGGAAGCGATCACCCGCATGAAGCGCAATGGCGATGTGATGCGCGCCGACCGACTCAAGCAGGTGATGCAGCAGCTCGATAGCTCGTTCGACGAGAAGAATCTTGGAATGTCCAAGTTCTCCCGCTTCGTGTCCGAAGCCGCGCATCGCAACCTGCTCACGCTCACCAAGCTGGAAAACGGACAGTTCGAAGTCGGTCCTCCGCGCGGAGGAGCCCCGCCGGGTGAATCGCAGCCGGCCACGGTGCCGCGCGGGCAGGAACCGGAATCTGGCGATCGAGCCCGTCGCGGACGACGTGGTGGCCGTGGCCGCGACCGGGACGGTCGTGGATCACGTGAGCCACGCGCTGCCGCCACAGCACGCGTCATCTCGACGGAGGAAATGCCGCTGACACAGGCAGCGGCGCCGGTCGAGGCGGAAGTCGTCACTCCTCGCGCGAGGTCAAATGGAGATGAGATCGGTGCCAGCGGCTTACGACTCACCCGTGAGGAGGCCTTCAATCTCGTGCGTCGCGCCGTTGCTGCCGGTGGCAGCGCCAGCGTGCGAGCGAGCCAGGTCCGCGCCACGGCGCGCGAATTACTTGGTCGCGACAGCGAGAGCCTGAGCGAGCGCAACTTCCTCCGCATTCTTCAGGACGCGCACGATGCCGACATCGTCGATCTGCGTCGTCGTGGGTCGGACTACGAAGTGGCGCCCGCCGCGGCTGCTGCTCCGTTGAGCGATCAACTCGCGTCCGCCGAGCCAGCGAGAGTGGTCGCTCCAGTTGCACCGGCGCCGATGGGAATGGGGGCGCGCGGGGGGGGAACTGCGCGGCGTGGAAGAGGGGCGATCGGCCGTGTCGGCGCTCCGCCCGCGCACCTACTCTCTGTCGGCGTCGTGGAAACCGCTCCGATCATTCCCGCATTCGCGTCCGCTGCGATTCTTGCTGTCCCGGATCTCGGCGAGGATGCGCTGGAAGCCGGGCCTAAACCGCGCGCAGGGCGTAAGCGCGCTGGAGTGGGCGAGAGTGCCAAGCCGCGCCGTGGCAGAAAGACGGCGCCGGCGGACGAAGGCGAGAAGTCCGCGCCGCGCAGACCGGCGAGAAAGAGTCGCACCAAGTCGTCCGCCGAATAGGCGCGCCGCGGAAGCTGCAAGCGTCGATGGGACGCCCGCTTCCGCGCGACTTCTACGCGCGCGAGACCGAGATCGTCGCCCGCGAGATGCTGGGCACGGTGCTGGAGTGTGAGACCGACCAGGGACTCGCCAGCGGCATCATAGTCGAGACCGAAGCGTACCTCGGTGAGCACGACGAAGCGTGTCACGCGGTGGTGGGCCGAACGGCGCGTACCGCGCCCCTCTACGGCCCGCCTGGAACCTCGTATGTGTATTTCATCTACGGCATGTACTGGTGCTTCAACGCCGTGACGAGAGAGGAGGGTTTGCCCAGTGCCGTGCTCGTGCGCGCGCTGGAGCCGCTCGATGGGGTCCCACTGATGCAGCGCCGCCGGCCGGGAGCGAAATCACTGGTGAATCTGACCAACGGTCCCGGCAAGCTATGCACCGCCCTCGGCATCGTAGGATCGATGGGCGGCAAGAGCCTGCAGCGGAAACCGCTCCTCATCCGCGAGGGAGACCGCGTGCCCGACAACCAAGTCCGCGTCACCACCCGCATCGGCATCACCCGCGCGGCCGACTGGCCCATGCGATTCGTCGTCGATCGAAACCCGTTCGTCTCCAAAGGCAAGGTGTCAGCGTAGCCGTTGCGCTTCGACTCGCATCTCTGTAAGGGGTCGGCGAGGGTATCCTCTCCGGCGGCAACTCGCTTACACGCTGCGAGCCTCGCCTTGTCGCGGAGGAGAGACCGGCGTCGGCGAGTCTCTTGCTACGCGAGGGTGCCGCCTGCGAGGACACCCTCACCTCCCATACAGTATGGCAACTGCGGCGGCGCAACGCGCCGCATCCCTGACGGAGGCGCAACGCTGTCCGATCAACGGCTCACACCGGGATGCCGAGCGTTGCTCGGCGCTTTCGCGGCGGCGGAAAGAGATCTCACGCGAGCCTACACATCGTTGACGCACCGGCACCGATGCAGGAAGCTCGCAGCAGAATGGTCGAACCCTCCGTGAGAACGCGCCGAAAAAAAAACGGCGCCCTTGTGGGCGCCGTTGATTCGATCAGTCGGCTGCGCCGATAGCTGCTAGGGCCGATCGATCGAACTGCCGAAATTGTAGCGGACGCCGAACTCGAGGAACGACAGCACGCTCGGGAACAGGAAGTTCCGATTGCTGGGAAGCAGCGTTTCCTGGACGAAGATCGCCGCCCGGCGAGTCTGGATTTGGACACCGAGCATTCCGAGCACTGAGCCGCGGCTGCGCAGCTGGTCGACGTCATCGATGAAAGCGTTGGTCGGCTGTGAGTCGGCGCTGTCGACGAGGATCCGCGCGTCACCTGCCACGGCGATCATGTAGCCGATACCGCCGTAAGGAGTGATGCCGCCAAAGCGCTTCGGAAACGCCACGCCGGCGAAAGTCAGGCGGCGCAGATCGTTTACGCGCACCGTGCGCTGACCCGATGAAGAGGCCTGATCGGCGACGATGACGTCACGCTCGAAGATCGACTGGTCGCCCGAAACGTACAGGCCGCCCTTCGTGCGCGTGATGAGCCAATCGATGCCCAGATTCGCCGTGGATGTATTGCCGAAGCCCGGGCGCGAGAAGGTGTTGATTCCCGCCTTCGCTCCCCAGAACCACGAATCTTCAAAATTTCGCGAACTTTGCGCGTTCGCTTGGGTCGAGGCAACGACCGTTGCGATCACTGCTACAGCGACTGCTCTGAGCTTCTGCATGAAGGCGTCCCCTAGATTATGCCTAGCTTTGTCCCGACGGTGCGGAAGGCCGCCATGGCCTCGTCCAGATCGTCGCGTGAATGGGCGGCACTGAGCTGACAGCGCATACGCGCCTGCCCCTGGGGCACGACCGGAAAGCCGAACCCTGTCACAAAGACGCCTTCATCCAGCAACATGTCACTCATTTTGATGGCAGTGGCCGGTTCCCCCACGATGATGGGCACAATCGGGGTCTCGCCCGGCAGGGGCTTGAACCCTGCCTCGGAGAGGGCCGACCGGAAGTAGCGGGTGTTCTCGTTGAGCTTCTGCACCAGCTGCGGATTGTGCTCCAGGTGCCGGATGGCACCCAGTGCGCTGGCTGCCACCGTGGGAGGCAGCGCGTTGGAGAAGAGCTGAGGCCTCGACCGCTGGGTCAACATGTCACACAGCGACGCCGGCGCGGCTACGAATCCACCCGCCGCTCCCCCCAACGCCTTCCCCAGGGTCGAGGTGATGATGTCAACCTCCCCCAGCACCCCGAAATGCTCGGCAGTGCCTCTCCCGGTCGCGCCCAGCACGCCTGTACCGTGCGAGTCGTCCACCGCCACTATCGCGTCATGGTCCCGCGCCAGCTGCAGGAGGTCAGGCAGCTTGGCGATGCTGCCTTCCATCGAGAACACGCCGTCGGTCCAGATGATGCGGCGCCGCGCACTCTTTGCGGTCTCGAGCTTGGCCTTGAGATCGTCGAGATCGGAGTGTGCGTACACCGCCGTCGTACACTTGGTGATTGCCTTCGCCAGGCGGATCGAGTCGATGATCGACGCGTGGTTGAGCGCGTCGGATACGACGAAGTCGTCCTGCTCGACGATCGCCGCCGTCAGTCCTTCGTTGGCGTTCCAGGCGGAGACGAAGGTGAGCGACGCAGGCGTGCCGACGAGATCGGCGATCGCCTGCTCGAGCTCGCGGTGAATCGTGAGGGTTCCGCAGATGAAACGGACGCTGCCCGTCCCGGCACCATACCGCTCGAGCCCCGCGATTCCCGCTTTGACAACTGCTGGCTCGGCGCAGAGCCCGAGGTAATTGTTGGATGAGAGGATGAGGACCTCGCCGCGCCCTTCCATTTGTACCCGCGCCGACTGCGGTGAGGCGAGGTAGTTGAGCCGCTTGTAAACGCGATCCTGCTTCAGCTTCTCGATCGCGGTTTTGAGATCGGAATCGAATTTCGTGTTCAGCGCCACTGCACCCTCACGTGTTGGAGCGGAAATCATTCCGCTCATGCGATCTCGAAGATGACCTTGCCCGCTTCGCCGGACTTGATCGCAGCGATCGCGGCATCAGCTTCGGCGAGCGGGAAGCGGTGGGTGATGACCGGAGTCGGATCGAATTCTCCCGAACGGAGGAAGCGCGTCATCTGGTGCCAGGTCTCGTACATGCGCCGCCCGACGACGCCATAGATGGTGAGCCCCTTGAATATCACCTCGGTCGCGAGATCGAAGTCGATCTTCTTGGAAGGAATCCCCAGCATCTGCACGCGGCCCCCGACCCGCACCAGCGCGAACGCCTGGTGGATGGCCGCCGGCACCCCTGACATCTCGAGCACGACATCGACACCGAGGCGACCGGTCGCCGCTTTGACGACGCTGTCCGCCTCCTCCGGATGGACCGCGTCGTGGGCGCCCATCGTCCTGGCGAGCGCGAGACGGGTGTCGTTCACGTCGGTGGCGATGACACGCGATGCACCCGCAGCGCGGCAGATTCCGATGGCAAAAAGTCCGATCGGTCCACACCCCGTCACGAGCACCGTCGCGCCCGGGATGTCGGCGGTGAGCGCGGTGTGAAATGCGTTCCCCATCGGATCGTGGATTCCGCCGATGTCGAACGAGATCCCGTCGTCGAGGTGCCACACGTTCGTCGCTGGCATCGAGATGTACTCGGCGAAGCAGCCATCGCGATCGACGCCGATGATTCTCGTATAGGGACACACGTGCGCGTTTCCCGTCCGGCACAGAAGACAGCGTCCGTCCACGATGTGTCCCTCGGCGGTGACACGATCGCCCTCTTTCACGTCGGTGACGAGCCGGCCCACCTTCTCCACGTCGCCAGCGAACTCGTGTCCGACTACGAAGGGCGGCTTGCAGCGACCCTTCGCCCACACGTCCCACTCGTAGATGTGGACGTCGGTTCCGCAGACTCCCGCTCTGCGCACGCGAATGAGAACCTCATCCTCACGGATCTTCGGCTCCGCGACATCCTTGAGCTTGAAGCCGGGCGCAGCAGATTCCTTCACCAGCGCTTTCACGAGCGGAAACTCCGTTGAGGAAGCGACGAAAAACTTTCTTGCAGAGCGCGTTCTAAGCTGCCGACTGCCGGAGACTTTTGGAAGTGATGAGCAGTCGATGAATCATCGCTCGCACATAAGTATTGCTTGCACATCTCTTGCGTTCTATATTCGCGATCGGGTACGAAACGCCGTTTGCATTCGTCGGAGCAGTAACCCGCGGGCCAGTCAGGACGCGATGCAGGACTCGCCGATTCCGTCGGGATTCGGTTGAGAGCTTTACTTCATCGTGGAGAGACGACAATGGCAGCAGCGAGAAAGCGCGCACGGAAGGCCGCCAAGAAAGGCGGCCGCAGAACGAAGGCTCAGCGGAGCGCTTCGGCACGCAAGGGCGCACGCACACGTGCGAGAAAGAAGGCAGCCCGGGCCGCGGCCAGAAAGAAGCGCAGGTAGATGAGATCGATGCAACGGAAAAGCCGGCGACTTCGCCGGCTTTTTTGCATCAGCGCGAGTACCGCGCGCTGGCCAGCTCCAGGATCCGTGAGATTAGCACCGGGTACTCGAGACCGCCTTTCTGCGCCGCGCGGGCGAACTCGCTCTTCGCTTCGAGATAACAATTGGGATTCGCCTCGATCACGTAGATCTCTTCCTTGTCCGTCACCCGCAGGTCGATGCGGGCGTAGTCCCGCAGCCGCAGCGCCTGGAACGAATCGATCGACACCTGCTGGATTCTCTTCGCCAGCTCCTCCGGCAGATCAGTCGGGAAGATGGACTCGGTGCCCGCAAACTGCTCGCCTTTCTCGTCGCCGTCATCACCCCACTTGGCTTCCCAGCTCGCAATCTTGGGCAAGCCTTTCGGAAACTTGGAGAAGTCGAGCTCGATGATGGGAAGCGCCTCGACCTTGCTGTTGCCCAGCACGCCGACGTAGAACTCCCGGCCGTCGATGAATTCCTCGACGAGCACCGCGGACTGATACTCCTGCTGGGTGCCGCCCATCACGTCGAGCAGCTCCTTGATGTTGTTGACGATGGACTTCTGCGTGATGCCGAGGGACGCGTCTTCCTGCGGCGGCTTGACCAGAAGTGGAAACGCGATGTCTTCCGCCCAATCGACCTGCCCGCGGTACACGGTCGCAAACTTGGCGCTCAGGATGCCATGGAATGCCAGTACCTTCTTGGTCAGCGTCTTGTCACCGGCCAGTATCAGCCCGGCGGGGCTCGAGCCCGTGTAGCGGAGATCGATCAGGTTGAGTAGCGCGGCGACGTTCGACTCGAGCGCGCTCTTCCCGCGAAACGACTCGGCGAGGTTGAAAACCAGATCCGGCGCTTCGACGGTCAGCTCGTTGATGAGCGGCTGCACTTCCGCGTCGACCGCGAGTCGCCGCGTGGTATGACCGCCCCCCAAAAGTGCGTCTTCGAGCTGATCTAGTACCGGATCGACCGGCGGCTCGAGAGCATCCTTGCTGTGGAGGATTGTGATCTTCAATCGTCCTCCGTTGGGTCCGTGCCGTCGATCTCGTCGGTGTGGCGATAGTTCATGATCACGGCTGTGCCGAACGCGGTGAGCTCGATCAGGGTCGATGCCTCGAGGCCGCCGAGTCTCAGATCGAGTAAAGCCACACGGTCGGTGAGGAATTCCACGAACTGGCGCACTACCGAAGCACTCTCACCCGTCCAGTACGAGATGCGCGTGACGATCTCGCGCCGGTGGCGAGCCATGAACTCCGCCGCCGACACACCGCTTGGCGCCTGCATTTCGGTGACGAAGATCGTTTTGAGGTCGCCATCGAAGATGCGCGGATCGCGGATCGGAATGCTCTCCTCGTTGCCCTTGTAGTGCTCGGCGAGCGTGTACTGCATCGCCGACACGGGAAGATCGTCTTCGCCGGGCTCGGGAACTTCCGGAATTTCGTTTGCAACCTCGGTCATGAGGCGATCGACGTATTCGAGCTTGTTGAGCGCGCCCCAGTCCTCGTACACCTGCCGCCAGTCCAGACCTGGCGTGAGCCACACCGCGAAGGTCTCGGAGAAATCTTCGTCGGGATGCTTCTGCGCGTACCAGCCGAGTATGTGTCGAACGAATTCACGCGAGAACGGATCGGCGCGATATCGGTCGCGGTACGGACGCGAGTACGGACCGAAGATCTTTCGCCAATCGGCGCGGTCGTAGAAGCGATAGGCATAGTTGAATGCGTGCCCGGCTTCGTGCCGCAGGTAGCGCATTGATTCCGCTTCGGATTCCACCGCCTGCGAGTAGTCCTCTTCGATGCGTGACAGTCGCGCATCAGCGAGATAGAAGGGAACTCCGATGATCGGCACGCCGTCGGGACATCCCCATTGGTCGCTCAGATAAACCGGCGGTCGAAACGCGAGACCCTTGGCGCCGAGCTCGTCGTACAGCTGATTCACCAGCTTCTCCAGCAGCGTCCCGCGAATCTCGAGGCCAATGTCGGAGATGCGCTGTGAGAGCAGCGCGTGCCGTTCCCCTTCCCAGTTGGGGGGAAGGGGAGGTGGAACGATCAACGGCCCCGACGTCGAGGATGACGATGAGTCGGGCGCAGGAGTGCTGTGCGGAAGGTCCACGGAGCAAAGACGGGCAAGGCGCATACCGGGGATAGATGCACAAAGGCTCCGCGATCCTGCGCGGAGCCTCGTTTTGCCTGGCTAATTAACCATTCGGGGGACTGAGCCCTGTGTCCTACAGGTCGCTCTCCCTGAGGTTCATTCCTATAGTAGGGGAAGGCCTAAGCTGCGCGAGTAGCAGTCTCGGTGACGCCCTCGGGCACTGGACCCCATATGTAAGCGGAGAAAACCGGCGTTGGCTCGGTGCGGTCACCGCGCGATATCACGATCCCAATGGGCTCGTTGGAGCCTTCATCCTTACGATTCTTCTTCATCATCATTCCGGTTTGTGTTTTGTCGCACTGACTTTCGTCGACAACAAAGCACTCTGCATGCCGTACATGGCACAAGTTGCAACGCGTTGCTGGGCAACGGTTTGCATTAGGGACCTGCGAACAATGAAGGGGGGAGTGTCGCAGTATGACACACCAAAGCCGGACAGGTGTGTCTTTACGACACTGGGTCAGCTGGCGATTTTCTTAGCCAGAAAGCTCTTTGAAGCACCCGAATCTTCTTCGACCGAGATCGTCCAGCCCTTGTACTGTCGGCGCAACTCGGTCACCGATACTCCATGCTGACTACGCACGATGGTCCCGACCAGATGGACCCCTCCGTTGCCGGTAGCATTCTGAAGTATCTCAATGACGCGGACTCGCTCTTCCGGGTTGAGATTGGCAAAAGCGGCCGGAGTGCAGATCACCGCGCTGAGCGGTGAATCGGGAGACCAGCTGGAGAGATCGGCGAGGTGCCCCTGAATCTTGTCGGTCAGCCCGGCGGCATGGGCGGCGGCCATCACGCGCTCGAGCGAGTTTGCTTCGCTGTCGAGTGCGGTGACTTCGCACCCGTGTGCGGCGAGGTATAGAGCCGCGCGTTCCACTTCTGCGCCCGCCACGAGAACTCTCGATTCCGCCGGGGGGTGAATCTCTCGCGCGATCACGCCATCTGGCCTCAAGCCCCAGTGCTCGGGGCGGCGATACTCCTCGAGGATCTTGACGCGTTTTCGTCGCCACGTCTCGTACGCCGGAATGCGGAGCCGCTTGCGAATGATGCGATCGACTTCGGCCCACAACACGAGCTCGTCCATGGCGAACTGTTCCTGTGCGCGCAAGACCGCGGCCGCCTCGTCGCCAATCTTCAGGATGGCGGGGCGCGAAACGGATTCCTTGTAATTCTCGATCTCGTTCTCTACGTAAAGTTCGTACTCGTGCTTGAGAGAGCGAGGTGGATGTTGCGCCATTAATTATTTGGGGCTGGTAACGCGTGGGTGGGTCAGGCGTTAAGGTAGACGCAGCCGCCCAACAAGCAAGAGTTACTTTTTTTGAAGCTCTGCCGTGCGAAAAGTTTTCGACTGCGAACCAGCTGCGGGAGAAAAGGGTTTCCACCAGTGAAGCCGACGGACAGAAATGCCTGAGCTACCGGAGGTCGAGCGCGCCGCGCGCCGTTTGAAGCGTGTTTCCCTCGGAAAAACGATCGCTGCCGTCAAGGCGATCCATCCTTCGCTCAAGAAGAAGCTTTCGACGGCGCGAGCGCGCGCTGCGAAGGGAAAGCGCGTCGACAACATCGAGCGCCGCGGCAAGCACCAGCTGCTTCGGCTCGATAGCGGCGACACGCTCGTTGTCCACTTCAGAATGAACGGTGACTGGGAGATCGGGACGACCAGCGAGGCGCTCGACCCTTTCGCGCGCGCGGTAATCGAGCTCACCGATGGTACCCGCATCTCGCTCGTCGACCGGCGGGCGCTCTCCTCGATCACACTCGACAAGCGCGGCGAATCGTCCTTGCCCGCGCTCGGTCGCGAGGCGAACGACCGCGCGCTCGACGCGGACTATCTGATCGGCGTTCTTCGCCGGAAGAAGATCGCCATCAAGGCCGCGCTCATGGATCAGAGCGTCATCGCCGGACTCGGCAACATCTACGCGGCCGAAGCGTTGTGGGAAGCGAAGATAGATCCCCGCTGTCCGGCCGCCGAGGTGTCGCGCGCCAAGCTGGAGAAACTCGTCGACGCGATCAGGCTCGTACTCAATCCGAAGAAGCGGCTGCCCGGGCGGTACACGGACAAGAGAGGCGCGGGGCGGTTTGCGGTCTATGATCGGGAAGGGAAGCAATGCCAGCGCTGCGGGGGGACCATCGAGAGGATAGTTCAGGCGGGCAGGTCGACTTACTTCTGTCCGAACTGTCAGCGTTCCTGACTGACGACTTCAACATAGAACGACAGAGATCCGAGAACTCAGAGGCATAGCGCAGAGTTGCGAGATTAGCCTGTGCCTTGTCTAGCAACTCGAAGCTAACCTTCTGCCCCCTCGGATCTCTGTAGTTCTCAGTTTAGTCCCCAGTTTCCAGCTTCCGACCGTCAGTCCATAGCCTCCAGCAGCGCCCCCTTGATGTACCCCGTCTCCGCGATGGTCAATACCTCCGGATGATCGATCGGCTGTCCCGTCAGCGCGCGTATCGCCATTCGGCGCCCGCTGTCGGCCGCCGCTTCCTGCAGCATTTCCTGAAACATCGACTTGCTGAGATGAAAGCTGCAGCTCGCGGTGTAGAGCAGTCCTCCCGGCGCCAGCAGCCGCATCGCTCTCAAGTTGATGTCTTTGTAGCCGCGGATGGCGCCGGGAAGTGCCGATCGGGTTTTGGCGAACGCGGGCGGGTCGAGCACGATCGTGTCGAAGGTCGTCCCATCGCGCTCGCGCTCACGCAGATAGTCGAACGCGTTCGCCTCGACGAAAGAGATGTTGCCCAGCGAATTGCGCGCGGCGTTCTCCGCGGCCCGCACGAGTGCCGGCGCCGATGCGTCGAGCGCAACGACGTGCGTCGCTTTGCGCGCGAGGTGGAGCGCGAACGAGCCGTGATAGCTGAAGCAATCGAGGGCGCGTCCCCGCGCGACGGTACCGACGAAGTGCCGATTCTCCCGCTGGTCGAGAAACGCGCCCGTCTTCTGGCCCGTCCATGGCGCCGCCAGAAACTTCACGCCGTATTCGTGGACCTCGATCTCGCGGGGGACGTCTCCCTGAAGAACCACCGTCTCGCGCGGCAATCCTTCCTTGGACCGCAGCGGCACGTCGTTGCGCGCCAGAATCCCGGCCGGCTCGACAAGCGAGCCGAGTGAGGCGACGATCTCCTGGCGGAAAGTCTCGAGACCCGCGCTCATGAACTGCACGACCAGCCATTGGTCATAGCGATCGCACACGAGCGACGGACACCCATCGGCTTCACCATGCACGAGTCGGAACGCGTTGGTGTGATCTTCAAGCGGGACGCGTCTGGCGATCGCGGCCGCGATTCGCTCGTCCCACCATGCCTGGTCGATCACGGCGTCGGCATTCGTATCCAGGAGCCGAAGGGATATCTCCGACTTGGGACTCCAGAGCGCCCAGCCGAGAGGTTTCCCGCGATTGTCGTGAACCAGTACCGCGCCCGCCTCGACGAGTGGCCGTTCGATCACGTCGGTGCGATACACCCAGACATGCCCGCTCGCCCACCGTCGGGCGCCCCTGGCGTTGATCCTAGCGATCGTCATGCCCGTCAACTTAACGATCGATCTTATGGTTTCGCTTCGACTGGCATCTCTATTCGGGGGGAGGCGAGGGTATCCTCTCCGGCGGCTACTCGCTTACACGCTGCGAGCCTCGCCCTGGTGAAGTCTTAAGGTCCACGTCGGGCGAGTCTCTTGCTACGCGAGATGCCGCCTGCAAGGACACCCTCACCTCCCGCCTCGCCCGCGAGATGATGTCTCGGACCCAAGATGCGCCGGTTCTTGCGAGGGCAGACAGGAATGCGAGAGGTGCTGCCATTCTCGATCGCCGCCGCGGCAGGCGCGGGAACGTTGATTTTTCGCGAGCATCGCGAGCGCACCCGGGCCGAGAGACTCGGCGCGGCGACGCTCGAGGCCTTGCTCAATGCGATCGACGCCAACGACGCGGACACCGGTGCCCACGTACGGAGAGTCGCCGCATACTCACTCATCCTCGCGCACGCGGCCGATCTCGAGGAGCGCATGCTGCATAGCGTCGAGCGGGTCGCCCTCTTTCACGACATCGGGAAGCTCCACGAAGCCCTCACCGACATCTTTCACGATGTCGGAAGGCTCACCCCCGAAGAGCGGCGCGAGGTGATGACACACCCTGACCGGGGCGCGCAGGTGCTCGAGCCCCTGACCGCTTTCTATCCGGAGCTGGGGAAGGGAGTCGCCGCGCACCACGAGCGATGGGATGGCGCCGGTTATCCGCGCGGACTCAAGGGCAAGAGAATTCCGCTAACCGCCCGGATCGTCGCCATCGGCGACAGCTTCGACGCCATCACGCATCGCCGGCGCTACAGTCACGCCAAGAGCTTCAGCGAAGGAACAACAGCGATAGCGGAAGGGCGGGGCACTCAGTTCGATCCTGAGCTGGTTGACTTGTTCCTGAGTCCTCCAGTCCTGGCGGACATCGAGCACGAGACTCGTCGCGCCAGCGGTCCCAGAAGCAAGCACCGCAATCGTCGACGCGGAGAGTCTCAGTCCGCGCCAGACCTCACATTCCGATGGCGGCAGCCATCAGGCGTGTCGCGGCCTCCGGATCAGCACCCTTGAAGATGGCGTTGATCGCCGCGACTCCCGCCGCGCCTGCCGCCATGATCTGAGGTGCGCGCTCGGCGGTAACTCCGCCGATCGCTACCGCTGGAAGGTTGCATAGCGCCGCGAGGCGTTTGAATCCCTCGATGCCGGTTGCTTCGCCCGCGTCGCGCTTCGATCCGGAGGAGAACACAGGACCGATCCCAACGTAGTCCGCATCTCGCGCGTTCTCCAGCTCGCGGTCGCTCCCCAGCGACGCACCGATCACGAATTGTGGAGGGACGAATCTGCGGATCGCCACCACTGGAAGGTCCGCGTCGCCGACGTGAACGCCCGCCGCTCCGGCAGCCAGCGCGATATCGGCGCGGTCATTCACGATTACCGGAACGCTGACGGCGCCTACCAATGCACGCGCGACCTCCACCACCTCGCGCGGGGTGGCGTTCTTGAGGCGGAGCTGGATGCACGTCGCTCCCCCGCGCACCGCCGCTGAAGCGCGCTCGATGACGTTCGCCCGGTGATCCAGGGCATCGTCGGTAATCGCGACCAGACGCAGAATCGCGGGATCGACCATCGCGCTGCTATGTCGCTGGTTTCTTGCGGGTCGTCTTCTTCGCCGAATCCGCCGCGCGCTTTCTGGCCGCCGCGGTCAAGGGCCTGGTTGTGGTGCGCGGCGACGGCTTCGCGGTCGCGCGGCTTGGCGATCGGGCGGCGGTGCGGTTTGGGTTTCTCGCCGTAGCACGGCTCGGTGATTTCACTGTTGTACGTGCCACTGGTTTCACCGGCGTTCTGCGAGTGGATGTCGTCAGCGATTTGACGGGGGTCCTCGCTGTATTCACCGCTGGCTTGGCTGGCGCCTGTGCCGCAGCCTTGCGCGCCGGCGAGTCCGGCAAGGGTGGAAGCCCGCGCACCTGGCGTCTCGCGTTGTTGTGCTGTTCCAGCGTGCGCCGGAATTCGTGGCGTCCATCAGGTCGCGCCACGAAATAGAGGTAATCGACCTTCGCCGGGTTCGCTGCGGCCGACAGACTCGCAGCTCCCGGCGATGCGATAGGTCCAGGCGGAAGTCCCCTGTGGATGTAAGTGTTGTACGGGGACTTGGTCGCGAGGTCCTTGTAATAGACACGATTTACGTGGCGACCCATTGCGTACTGCACGGTGGGATCTGCCTGCAGCAACATTCCGCGCCGCAAGCGATTGTAGTAAACCGCGGCGATGACCGGCCGCTCCTCCGGGACTCGCGCTTCTTTTTCGACGAGTGATGCCATCGTCACAAGGTCGTTGCGATTGATCTTGAGCTCGGGCAAAAGTGAGTCCCACTCCGGCTGCCATCGCCGCTCGAAGCCGCGCACCATCTCGCGCACCGCCTGGGACGCGGTAGTTCCGGCCGGGAACGCATAAGTATCCGGAAACAGGTATCCCTCGAGCGTCCGGGTGGGGATGTTGAGACGCCGCAAGAGTGCAGTGTCGCGCACGGCCGCGTCGACAGCTTCCGGCGACACGTACAGCCGCCGCACCAGCACCGGTTTGATCTGCTGAATCGTGTAGCCCTCTGGTATCGTGAGGGTGTTGACGAGCCCGCGACCGCCGTTCAGAGCCTTCACGATGTCGCGCCAGGGAGTTCCATGCTTGAGGAGATAGGTGCCCGGCTTGATGTTGCGATCGCCGCCCCAGATCCGCCCATAAAGCCGAAACCCACGGCGCGATCCGATGATGCCGGCCTTCTGTAGTGAATCGGCGGCCTCGCTGAAGCTCGCGCCTCTCGGAACGATGACGCGCGTGGGCTGCCCGCTCGGAGTTGGACCGCACCCGGCGAGGAGTCCCACGCCGATGGCCGTGACTCCGACGCAGCCAGCGACGAGCGCTGAGCGCAGGTCAGTCCGGAACGTTGAGCGCATTCTGCAAAAGAATTGTCGCCGAGAGCGCATCTACATCGCCCTTGCGGCCGCGAGTGGATTGCCCGAGGTCCCGCATCGTGCGCAGCGCCGAGGACGTCGTGAACCGCTCGTCCAGAAATCGCACCGGCAATTTCGTGCGCCTGGCGATTTCTTCGCCCACGGCGCGCACTTCCGCCGTCCATTCGGTCTCGTTTCCATCTCCGTCGAGAGGGAGCCCGAAGATATACCCCGCCGCTTCCAGCTCGGTGGCGCGCCGGATTATCTCGGTGATGGGCGCCCGCTTTCCGGCACGGCGCACGATGAACCCCGCGGGAGATGCAATCATTCCGAGGGTGTCACTGATCGCCAGTCCAATGCGCTTCCGCCCGTAGTCGACGCCCAGGTAACGGCTGAGGGTGCTGTTCACATATTAGAGACTAGCCCTGCGCCATCTGGGTAAAAAACTCCTTGTTGTTCTTCGATTTGACCATCTGGCGGAGCAGGAACTCCACCGCTTCCGCCTCCGGCATGTCGGCGAGAAACTGCCGCAGCAGGATCACCCGATTGATCTCCGCCTGGGTCAGCAGAAGCTCCTCTTTTCGCGTTCCCGACTTGAGCATGTCGATGGCCGGAAACACGCGGCGGTCAGCGATTTTGCGGTCCAGCACCAGCTCCATGTTCCCGGTGCCCTTGAACTCCTCGAAGATCACGTCGTCCATGCGCGAGCCGGTCTCGGTAAGTGCCGTCGCGATGATCGTGAGTGAGCCGCCACCATCGATATTGCGAGCCGATCCGAAGAACCGCTTTGGCTTGTGGAGCGCGCTGGCGTCGACGCCGCCCGACAGGATCTTGCCCGACTGCGGCGCCACGGTATTGTGCGCGCGCGCAAAACGCGTGAGAGAATCGAGCAGAATCACGACGTCCTTCCCGGTCTCGACAAGGCGCTTCGCCTTCTCGAGCACCATGTCGGAGACCTGCACGTGACGCGCTGCCCCTTCATCGAAGGTCGAGCTCACCACTTCGGCGCGCGTAGTGCTGGCGATCATCTCCGTCACTTCTTCCGGCCGCTCGTCGATCAGCAGCACGATGATCGTGACTTCGGGATGATTCTCGGCGATCGCATTGGCCATCTTGTTCAACAGGATCGTCTTGCCGGCGCGCGGCGGCGATACGATAAGCCCTCGTTGCCCCTTGCCGATGGGCGCCATGATGTCGACGACGCGCATGCTCAAGTCGCTGTCCTTCGTCTCCAGCTTGAGCCGCTCGTCCGGATAGCGGGGCGTGAGATTGTCGAACGGAACGCGGTCCTTAGCCTTCTCCGGATCTTCGCCGTTGACGCTCTCGACCTTGAGCAGCGCGAGATACCGCTCCCATGGTTTCGGAGGTCGGACTTGCCCCCTCACCTCATCCCCTGTACGCAGCCCGAATCTTTTTATCTGTGACGGTGAGACGTAGATGTCATCAGGCCCCGGGAGATAACTCCAGTCCTGGCTGCGCAGGAAGCCGTAGCCTTCGGGGAGGATCTCCAGGACGCCGTCACCGTGCAGCATGATGTCGGTGTCGAGCAGGTTCTGCTCGATCTGGAAAATCAGGTCCTGTTTTCGGAGTCCCGCCGAGCCGTCGATCTTGAGCCCGTCGGCCATCTCCTGAAGCTCAGTGACGGATTTTCGCTTTAGCTCGGCGATGTCCACGCGATGTTGCTGGAAACGGAGGGAAGGATTTTACGGCAGGGGGGAGGGAAGGGCGAAGCTAATTGCGGCTTTCAGAGGGGTCAAGTCAGTAACTGATGTAGCGCTGTGGATTCGCTTTGATGTCTTTCATCAGGGCATCCATCAGCACGCGACGGCGTGCGAGCTGGATGGTTAGAGAGCTGTCAGAGCCGAATTTCGAGTGAGCGCGCAAGCTGTCCAGCTCGGCGAGAATTCTACCTGCCTTGGTCATAAGCGTGGTGTCGCGGCGAAATCGGCCGATGCTGCCCTTGTCGGAAGACATGAGTGTCATCACCGAGTCTACCGCCGCCATGACGCGGGACGCCCTCTCCCCCAGGCTACCACTCATTCCCAGGCCGATGGTTCCGCGCCGTCCCGCGCTTCCCAGCTTGCCGGTGATGCGCGACGCCCGATCAGCAGCTTCGCCCAGTGCGGGCATACCCTGAGCGCGGTAGGCGCCGATCGTTCCCACCGGGCTCGACATCTTCTTGTTCAGCGTCGCGACTTCCGTCATCAAGCCGCGAAATTCAGGGCCGACCTTGGTGACCTGTCCGGCAACGTCGATCGCTCTCGGCTTGGGACGCGAGCGGATCGTATCGCCGTCGCGTAGTCCGGGCGAGGCCACTGAACCAGGCGCGACGTAGACCACGGGTGTGCCGAGCAGTTTTCCGCCCGCTTGTATCTGCGCCCACGAATCACGGCGAACGTGGGAAAGATCGTTGGCGAGAAACTCCGTCATAATAATGAGCCTGTCGATTGTATCGCCTCCCGCCGCTCGGAACGAAACCTCCTTCACGGTCCCTGAGTGCTTTCCCGCCAGCCATACCTCGGTGCCGGCCAGCACTCCGGTGGCGTCGTCAGCGAGCACGTAGAGCGTTACCTTCTTGCCATGCAGCGCACCCACGCGCGCGTAGAGCACGATCGCGAGCACGAGTGCAACTATCACCGCCGCGGAAATCAAACCTCCGCGGAGATCGGTCCAATGCAGTTGGCGGGGCATTAACGGTAAATATTAACGCGCCGTACCCAGACCGCGTATCTTATGGGGCAGAGATGACTGCCACGCACGCACCAGCTGCATGCTGATTGGGGTACCGCGGGAGATCGCGACCGGCGAGCGACGGGTGGCGCTCGTGCCAGAAGTCGTTCAGCAGCTCACTCGTGCGGGGCATCGCGTCATCATCCAGCGCGACGCCGGATTACGGGCAGGATTCACCGACGAAGCCTACCGTGACGTCGGCTGTGACCTTGCCGATTCACCGGCAGAGATCTATGCGAAAGCGCAGCTGGTGCTGAAGGTCCAGCGCCCCACCATGGATGCGTCATCCGGCGGGGGGCGCTCTGAAGTGGACATGATGACGGCGGGCACCCTCCTCATCGGGCTGCTCCAGCCGTCGGCCGACCCCGCTTTCTTCGCGCGGCTCGCTGAGCGCGACGTTATCGCCTGCAGCATGGAGCTCGTGCCGCGGACCACGCGCGCGCAAATGATGGACGCGCTCTCCTCGCAAAGCACGGTCGCCGGATACAAGGCCGTCCTCATCGCCGCCAACGCGCTGCAGAAGTTCTTTCCAATGCTGATGACGGCCGCGGGCACCGTGCGCCCGGCCAAGGTCCTCGTCATCGGCGCGGGCGTTGCCGGCCTTCAGGCGATCGCAACCGCGCGCCGCATCGGCGCGGTGGTCGAGGCGTTCGACACTCGTCCCGTGGTGAAGGAGCAGGTGCAGAGCCTCGGCGCGACGTTCGTGGAGCTCGACGTGCACGCCTCCGAGGCGCAGGACGCGGGCGGCTATGCCAAAGAACTGAGTGAGGATCACATCAAACGGGAGAAGGAGCTGATCCACAAGCACGCCGCGCTCGCCGACGTGATCATCACCACCGCGCTTGTGCCCGGGAAGCGCGCGCCGCTCCTCATCGATGCCCGGACTGTAGAGGCCATGCGTCCCGGTTCGGTCATCGTCGATCTCGCCGGCGAGCAGGGTGGCAACTGCGAGCTTAGCGTGCCGGGCGAGACTGTCGTGCAGCACGACGTGACGATCATTGCTCCGCTCCACATCTCGAGCGACCTCGCGTTCCATGCCAGTCAGATGTACGCCAAGAACGCCGCCGCGCTGGTGACGCTGCTCGCCCCCAAGGGTGAGCTGAATCTCAACTTCGACGACGACATCATCAGTGCCGTGTGCGTCACCGCCGGCGGCAAGGTTCGTCACGCGCCTACGCTCGAGCGACTCCAGCGCTCCAACCCGCAGCTCGCGGCGGGGGGGGCCAGACGATGAATCAGGAGCTGGTGCTCGGCATCTACGTCTTTATCATGGCGATCTTCGTCGGATTCGAGGTGATCGCGCGGGTGCCGTCGGTGCTGCACACGCCGCTCATGTCAGGGACCAACGCCATTCACGGCATCGTGGTGCTAGGCGCGATGCTTGTCGCCGGCTCCGCCGACACTCCACTCCTCCACGCGCTTGGCTTCATCGCGGTGGTGTTCGGCGCCGCCAACGTGTTCGGCGGATTCGTGGTGACGGACCGGATGCTGGAGATGTTCAAGAAACGGAAGGTGGATACCCCCCCGACAGGAAAGTCGGACGGAATGCCAGAAGAAAAGAAGCATGGCTGATCTGCGCGAGTCGGTGATAGCGGTCAGCTACATCGTCGCGGCGGTGCTGTTCATTTTCGGACTCAAGGGGCTGAGCTCGCCCTCTACCGCCCGTGCCGGCAACCGCCTCGCGGCCATCGGGATGGCGCTCGCCCTTGGCGTGACGCTGCTCGACCGGCAGATACTTTCGTTCTGGTCGATCGCGCTCGGGATGTTCATTGGCGCGGTGATGGGGATCTACTTCGCCCGCACCGTTCAGATGACCGCGATGCCGCAGATGGTGGCGCTCTTCAACGGCATGGGCGGCGCCACCGCGGCGCTGGTGTCGGTCGCCGAGTTTCTGCGGCTCTCACGTCCAGGCAACTCGATTTCAATGGGCGAATCAACATCGATCGTGCTCGGAACGATAATCGGTGCTGTCTCGTTCACCGGCAGTCTCATCGCATTCGGAAAGCTGCAGGAGCTTCTCTCCGGGAAACCGCTTCAGTTTCCACTCCAGCGCCTGATCAATGCGCTAACCCTGGCGGGTGTTCTCTTCCTCGGAGGCTGGGTCGTTGTCGGTGGCGGCGGCTCGGCCGCGCTCTGGATGTTGTTCGCGGGGTCTCTCTTCCTCGGTGCGATGTTCGTGCTGCCGATCGGTGGCGGCGACATGCCGGTCGTGATCTCGATTCTCAATTCACTCACCGGACTGGCGGCTGCCCTCACCGGATTCGTGCTGCACAACCAGATGCTCGTGGTCGCGGGAGTACTGGTGGGAGCTTCCGGAACGTTGCTCACGCTTCTCATGAGCACGGCGATGAATCGGTCGGTGGCCAACGTCCTTTTCGGAGCGTTCGGTGCGTCGGGTACGAGCGAAGCCGCCGAAGACACCGGCGTTCACCGGACAGTGCGGCAAACAACCACTGAAGACACCGCGATCGCGCTCGCGTACGCGCGCACGGTGGTGATCGTGCCCGGATACGGACTGGCGGTCGCCGAAGCGCAGCACACCGTACGTGAGCTCGCAACTGACCTGGAGAAGCGCGGCGTCAATGTGAAATACGCGATCCATCCAGTGGCCGGTCGCATGCCCGGACATATGAACGTCCTGCTGGCGGAGGCGAACGTTCCCTACGACCAGCTGCTGGAGATGGATCAGGTCAACGGGGAGTTTCCACAGACTGACGTCGTTCTGGTGGTGGGCGCGAACGATGTAGTGAATCCCGCGGCGCGCGACGATCCCTCGAGTCCGATCTACGGCATGCCGATCCTGGATGTGGACCGGGCGCGCAACATCATCGTGCTCAAGCGCAGCATGGGTCACGGATTCGCCGGGATCGACAACGCGCTTTTCTATCACGAGAAGACGCGGATGTTATTCGGCGATGCGCGGCAGTCACTCACTCAGGTGGGACAGGCGCTCAAGTCGGCGTAACGCGCCCCCTTCGCCTTTCTAGCGCGCGAACCAGTAAGTGGCCTTCACGAGGAACACGTTGCTCGGCCGCCCGAAGATCTGCCTCGCCTCGCGAGAGGGGCGAAAATCGCCCTCGAACGGAACGTAGTCGCTCCGCTGTTGCTGCCACACGAAGAAGAAGGCGGAGCCGGGGCGGTATTCCCAGCGGATGACCGCATTGCCACGCAACGAGTGAGTGCGAAAGTCGGGATTGCTGATCGAGAAGCTCGGGGCCGCGCCCGCGCCGTCGGGGTCGACTGTGTACGACACGACCTTTTCGCCTGCCGCATCGGGCACCGGCGTGATCGTGCTCCCCCCATCCTCGCCGTAGACGAGATACGCCTCCTCTCCCGGAGTCGCCAGCTCCTTGAACTTCGTGTATTCGCCTGAAGAGGCGAAGGGCTGTGCATACAACTGAAACGACAGCTCAGGCGAGAGAGTCCATTCGACTCGCGTCGTAGCCGATAGTGTGGTCTGACGAAGATGACTCAAGATGTAGCGCCCGCCGTAAGTAGTCGTAGCGAGCGGGTCGGTGACGGCGCGCACGAATTGGATCGTGTTGTGGTAGCCGTTCCAGGTCGGGAACAGTGTCACCCGAATCGATGAGCTCGGACGAAGCGTAAAGCCGATCTGGACAGTGCTCGAGTAACCCCCGCGGACATCTCCGTAATAGTCGCCGTACAGGATGTACGAGAGTCGCTTTCTGGTGTCGGTATCGATCTCGAGATATGAGCCCCACTGTGTAGGCTGTCTGCCGAGTGGGCCGCCTCGGGTCAGACGGTCGTCGATGTGACTCGGATCGTACTCCCCTCCGAAGTACATCGACCAGAGGTTGTTGAAGTTGAGGCTGCCGTTCGTGAACACGCTCGTCCATATCTTGTCACCGCCGTAGTTCCAGGCGTGGTTGGTGCCGATTCCGCCTGAGTAGGCGCGCAGCAGCTTGCCGGGAGTGTTGTTGTTGTAGTTGAGGCTGGCACCGAGGTTTCGATAGTCGACACGGCCCATGAACCCGAGATCGTTTACCTCGTATCCCGGGCCTACTGTTTTCGCCGTTGCGTTGTATGACCAGGTGCCCGACTTGTTGAAGCCAAGGGCGGCCGAGGATCCATACAGGAGATTCGCGGCCGGATCGATTTCGAGATAGTCGGCGTCGGGACGCTGGTAATAGCGGGCGCTCGATCGCTGGGCGTCGAGAACGACGGGAAGGGAGCCACCGATCAGCGAGCGAGAGAACGCCCCCGTAAGCGTGTACTGGCGGTTCTTCCACCGGTGCTCGAAGTCACCGCTGGCAACGATTGCGCGTGAGCGCAGCAAATTGGTGAACACCGTGTCGGACAGATCGCGGTTTACCGCTGTTCCGCCGAATCCGAGGATTGTATTGCCGCCTCTGAAGTCGCGCCGCAGCCGCCCGACGAAATAGTTGGTCATCGGCTCCACGGGAGTCGTGGATCTGACGTTGCTCGCGTCCATCGTCCGGGCGTTCTCTTCAGCGGTGAGGGCATCGAGCACCCCGACGGTCCACTTTCCGATGCGTCCGGTAACTTTCGCGGCGCCGAGGATCGTGGTCGCGTCGGGAGCGTCGGTGTAGACCGCGTTGGGAAAACGCTGCGGAGGCCGGCCAATGCGACGGGAGTAAAATACCTGCTGGCTGCCGTAGGAAGGTCCGCCGCGGATCGTCCCCAGACTGAAAATGCTCGCCCCCTCGACGAAGAACGGACGCTTCTCGGGGAAGAACGACTCGAAGGCGGACAAGTTCACGACCGCGGGATCGACTTCAACCTGGCCGAAATCAGGATTGGCCGTGGCGGTCAGCGTGAGTCCGCCTGGCAACCCGTACTTCAGGTCGGTGCCGACGGATGGGCTCGCATCGGTCGCGCGGAAGAATGGATTGGCACGGTCGCCCGGCTCGCGTGTCACTTTCGTGCTGACGTACGGCATTATCTCGAGGCGCCTCGGAGTCGGAATATCAACGATGCCGACCAGATCGCCGGAGAAGGACACGTATCCGGGGTCGGTCACCTTCCACGGCGACCAACTATCACGTTCGTTGCGGCGCGCGATATCCCGCTGCACCTGGATGCCCCAGACCCGCTCGACACCCTTAGCCGCTCCGCCAAACCTTAGCTGCGAGAACGGAATTCTGTACTCGGCCACCCAGCCGAGCGAATCAATGGTCGTCGCGACTTCCCACACCGCGTCCCAATTCAGGTCCTCGTTCCCGTCATCGGAATGCAGAACGTCCTTTGGGACACCGCGCGGATTGACCGAGAAACGGAAGGCGTTCCGCCGATCGTGATACGAGTTGATCACGACGTGCAGCCAGTCGGAGTAGATACCTGACGCATCCCGCCGAGCTAGCTGCGCCGCGATCGAATCGGGCCTCGAGTCGATCATCCTCACGCCCACGTAGAGAGCGACATCGTCGTAGAGGATGCGCACTTCGGTAGGATCGATCGCCTTGGCGCCGATCTGCGGATAGCTCTGGGTGAAATCGCCGGACGGCTCGGCGGCAGCCCAAGCCGATTCGTCTAGCTTGCCGTCGATCTGGATCGAGCCGGGGGCGCGAGTGGCCTTCATTACCCTGACGGCGGCAGGTGCACTGGCGGCGGACGGTGCGGCGGGAGTTGGAGTTTGCGCGAGCAGCGACAAGGGAGCGAAGGGGCCAAGGATGACGCAGCGGCGCAGCAAACGGAGAAGCGTCATAGGGGAATCAGCGAGTAGGGGTGGAATGCCCGACAAGTTCTTCGAGTCTTAGACAACGCGATCGACGGAACGGTTTAGCCGGTATCGCCTGATCCCTTCTATTACGGCGGATCCATGCATTAAGCTTCAAGCGTGATCCTGCGCCGTATGGCCGGTCTGGCAATCTCGACGCTGCTATTGCAGCTGAACTTCGCTTCGAGCGATCTCGTGTGCGCGAAGCACACGGGCGAATCGGCCGAAGCGATTCATCACGATGCGACCGGCCAGCAAGCGCCGGCATCCAAGCCGGATCACGATCATGGAACGGAGGTCCTCCCAGCGGAAGCGGAACGGGATCATGAGCCGACTGATGCGGGTAAACCCTGCACGATCCCTGCGCAACGCGACTGCTGTCAGGCACTCGTATCATGCTCGATGACGCTCGGCCTCACCGCGTCCAACTCAGCGGCAGGCGTCGCTGTCGCGCACTCTGCAATCGCGCCCTCCGCGGCTGAAGCTCCCGCCTACCTGATCCGCGCCCCCGAGCCGCCGCCTCCGAAAGCGTAGGCCCTTACAACTCGGACTTCGTGAACATTGGAGCCGGCCCCAACCATGGGCGACCCCGACGTGAACGACGCGTGACTGCGCCCCTCGCAGTCCGCGAGGGCCTTTCACTTCGGACTCAAATGCATTTCAAAACTCGCTCGGTGCTGTCACGAACGGCTCCAGCTGCTCTAATTGCATTCATCGCCGTCGCATTCGCCGGCGTTCCCCTCTATGGTCAGGATCACACGGGGCATAAACCCGATACAGTAGCGCAGCCCGCGAAACGCCCGGCTGCAGCTCCAGAAAAGAAATCGCCCCCGCCCAAGAAGCCGACACCAGCGAAGGCGACAATGAAGAAGGCTAGCGCGGGGCACTCCGGTCAGGGAATGCACATGATGATGACGAGTCCACTCGGCATTTCCATGGAACGCATGGGGTCCGGAACGACCTGGATACCGGATGCAGTCACGCTGCCGTCCCGACACCTGACGATGGGAACGTGGGACGTGATGTTCCACGGCTTCGTGTTCCTTCAGTATGACAAGCAGGATGGACCGCGAGGTGACGACCAGTTCGGCTCGCTCAACTGGGGAATGCTCATGGCCAGTCATGAGCTCGCTGGTGGGTTGTTCCAGGTGAGAACCATGCTGAGCCTCGATCCGTGGACAGTTACGGAGCGCGGCTACCCGCTTCTGCTGCAGAGCGGGGAAGCGTACCGTGGCTTGCCGCTGCACGACCGGCAGCATCCGCACGATTTCTGGATGGAGCTCGGCGCACTGTATGAACGCCCAGTTTCAAAGCACCTCGGTATTTCTTTTTACGCGGCACCTTCGGGTGAGCCCGCGCTCGGCCCCGTCGCTTTCATGCATCGTCCATCCGCGATGGACAATCTCGCGGCGCCACTGTCACACCATTGGCAGGACGCGACGCACACCAGCTTCGGCGTCCTGACCGCGGGACTCTTTTCCAGGAAATGGAAGCTCGAAGGTTCGGCGTTCAACGGCCGGGAGCCCGATGAGAAGCGCTGGAACTTCGATCCGATTCGCATTGATTCGTATTCGGGGCGGGTAACGTTCAATCCCGACTCGGCATGGAGCTTTACGGGTGGCTTTGGCTATCTCAAGAGTCCCGAAGCACTCGAGCCCGACGAATCGATGCATCGAGTTCTCTTCTCGGCCCTACACGGCGCCAGGGTCGGCACCGAGGGGCAGTGGGCGAGCGCCCTTGTTTACGGAGGGAACAAGCACGGCGGCGAAAAGCTCTCTCACAGCATCCTGGTGGAGAGCGAAGCGGTCCTCAACAAGTCGAACACATTTTTCGGCCGCGCGGAGGTGGTGCAGAAGAGCGCCGGAGATCTCGCGCTCGATCAGGGGCCGGTATTTCCTGTCCCGCCGCCGGTTTTCGCCGCGGATCGACACTTCAACATCGGACAAACTTCTCTCGGATATATCCGGGAGCTATGGCGCGGGAGGGGCGCGACGATTGGACTCGGGGCGGCGGGGACGGTGAATTTTGTGCCGACGCCGCTGGAAGGATACTACGGGTCTCGCACGCCAGTTGGCGGTTTTCTTTTCCTGCGGCTCCGCCCGTACTATCCGAAGATGGGAGGTATGAGCCCGGCGCACAGTGCGCACTAAAGCAAGTCTTATCGCCGCAACGTTGGGGCTTGCGCTCCTCGATCCTTCAAAGCTGCATGGCCATCCCGTTCTCAAACGAAGCGACCCTGCGGCGGGCGCTGCGCTTCAGTCGTCACCGTCGGCCATCGCGCTCCATTTCAGTGAAGCGCCCGAGCTCGCGATGACGACGGTGTTGCTGCGCGGTCCGCGCGGCATCGAAACGCTCACCGATCTTGCGATCGATGCGGTGGACCGGTTTCAGCTCAGTGCGAAGGTTTTGCGCGAGCTAATGCCGGGTCGCTACACGGTGACATGGCGGACCGCCGCGTCGGATGGCCATCCGGTGCAGGGGATCTTCGCGTTCACAGTTCTGGGAACATCACCTGACTCGCCGTCAGTCCCCGGCACGACCCAGGCAGCCGCCGATTCTGCTGAAACGGACCTTCAAACGCCTTTTCAAATACTTCTTCGAGCACTCTCGTTCATTGCGCTCATCGCAGTTATTGGAGCGGTAACGTTTAGAGGCGCTGTGGTGCCGCGAATCCGGGACCTCAATGCCGAGGTCCGCACGGCGCTGTTGGATCGTTGTGCTCTCGTGGGTGCGATCTCGGCATTGGTGCTGTTATTTCTGGCGCCGGTTCGCTTCCAGTTCCAGGCCATCTTGATGGCTGATCACTTGATGGATGATCGGATGCAGACACTGATGATGCAGACTCGCTGGGGGACCGCCTGGATACTGGCTACGGCAGGCGCTTCGGTAGCGCTCGCCGGGTTTATCATCGCTCGTCTGCGATACAACCTCGGCTGGCTCGTGGCGTCGGCCGGCTCGGTTGCACTGGCCTTCAGCCCTGCCCTCAGCGGACACGCCGGTGCATCCCCGCGCTTGGCCATGTTCGCCATAGCGGTCGATGCAGTTCACATAATAGGCGCCGCCGGATGGCTGGGGAGTCTGCTCTATGTTGTTGTCGCAGGGCTCCCCACCTTCGGAATCCGTGAGAATGGCGCGCTGAACGTAGCAAAACTCGTCAACGCTTTTTCACCGACGGCGCTCGGATTCGCCGGCCTGGTCGTCGTTTCCGGAGTGCTCAGCGCTTGGCTACGATTGGGTACGCTCAGCGCTCTATGGATGTCGCCCTACGGTCGCGTCCTCCTCCTCAAGCTGTTCGTTTTATCCGGCGTGATCGCGACCGGTGCCTACAACTGGCGGCGTATGAGGCCCACGCTGGGTGTGGAAGCCGCCACCGCGAAATTTCAGTGGTCATCACGACTCGAGCTCTCTATCGGGCTTGCCGTGATTGTCATCACTGCGATTCTTGTCGCGACGCCAACGCCATGACCCTCCAACCCTCTATCAGGGGAATGCTATGCCTTGCCTGACCAAGTTCCTCGCGCGATCGCTTACCATACCCATGGCGCTCGCAATCATCCTCTCTTTCGTTCCCCCGCTCGCGGCGCAGGACTCTTTGGATGTGGCTAACGTAGTTCACGCCTATGATCGGGCCCTTCGAACAGGCGACAGCGCGACCGCTCTCAGGCTGCTCACCGATGACGCCGTTGTTCTGGAGTCAGGCGGGATGGAAACGCGCGAGGAATATCGCTCCCACCATCTGCCAAGTGACATCGAGTTCGCGCAAGCGGTCCGGGCAACGCAAAGTCCTATACGAGTGAAGGTTCGAGGTGACGTTGCCTGGGTGGCTTCGACCAGCGTGGCTCAGGGACAGTTTCGCGGTCGCCCGATCAACTCTGTCGGAGCCGAGCTGATGGTGCTCACTCGCGGTGCGGGCGGATGGAAAATCGCCGCGATCCACTGGTCATCGAGGGCTCGCCGGCAATGACACACGCAACGCACTCCAGTTCACACGCGACACCTGGGCACATGGGCGAGAGCCACTACCGTCACCTGTTGATCATGACGCTGCTGTCTTTCGTCGCCATGTACGTGCTCATGTACGCAATGGTGGACGCCTTCGCGAACGTGTACAACAATTTAAATCAGTTCTACATGGCGGGGGTTATGACCGCTTCCATGGTCGTCATCGAGCTCGGCGTGATGCGCGGCATGTATCACGACAAGAGACTCAACATGCTCATCGCTGCCGCGAGCATTGTCGCGCTGATCATCTTCTGGCTGTTTATCAGGCAACAAGTTGCGATTGGCGACCGGCAGTTCCTCAGGTCGATGATCCCGCATCACGCCGGAGCGATTCTCATGTGTCAACAAACTTCAGCGAGGGATGCTGAGATTCAACAGCTCTGCCAGAACATCATCTCCGGCCAGCAAAAAGAGATCGATCAGATGAAGGCAAAATTAGATGACTGAGTTACCTCCAGATTCGAACTCAAACGGAGACAAGGGCACACCACGCTGGGTGAAGGTCTTTGGAGTCATCTCGTTAGTCGTTGTCCTCCTCTTTGTCATCCGACTTCTCACTGGCGGCGACCACGGCCCCGGCCGCCATGCACGGCCGTCCGGCGATGCAGAGCGCGGAGTGCAACGGCCATGACAATGCCACCCGGCCTCAGAAAGTTTGCGCTCACTGCGCACGTCACCTCCTCGGTCGCCTGGACAGGCGCTGTCGCTGCTTTCCTCGCTCTCAGCGTTGACGGCCTCGTCAGCGATGATGCACAGCGGGTGCGAGCCGCTTTTCTCGCAATGGAACTGACCGCCTGGTTTGTCATTGTGCCGTTGAGCCTCGTCTCGCTGCTGAGCGGGCTTGTCCAGTCACTCGGCACGGTGTGGGGCTTGTTCCGGCATTATTGGGTCCTGTTCAAGCTTCTGATAAACGTCTTTGCGACCATCGTCTTACTGATGTACATGCAAACCCTTGGCTACCTCGCTGGAGTAGCGGCAAACACGAACTTGTCCAGCTCCGACCTCCTCGCTCTGAGGAGCATATCCCCCGTTCTCCACGCGGGCGCCGCTCTGTTCCTGTTACTCGTGGCCACGACGCTGGCGGTGTACAAGCCACGGGGCGTGACCCCGTACGGGCAGCGCAAGCAGCGCGAGGAGCGTCAGCGGTTGAACGAGAACGTATCGCGGTAGCGATGCCGCGCGCCTAGCACCGCAGTCACAATCTCCGCAGCGATCGCGCTCACCGGCATTCCGTTGGCACCGTAACCGGCGCGAAATGTCAGGTCCATCGCTTCAGATCCAACGCACCTCGGCTTCCCTAATTCTTCGCAGCTCCTGCCGGTGCGCTCTGCGGTGTCGTACTGGCTGCCGCTGCGCCCTGTGGTGGCGTTGCGGCTGTCGGTGCGCTCGGTGATTTCGCCCGGGCGTTCGCAGCCACGGGCATTCCTTCCGCCATTCTCTCCAGTCCTCCGACCACCACCAGCTCGCCCGCCTTGATTCCGCTCAGAATCTCGACGACTCCCTGAGAGCGGGCACCGAGCTGGACGACGCGACGGCTCGCCTTTCCACCGTCTACCGCCCAAACAACGTTGGCTGTCCGAAGGGGCTGTATCGCATCCTCAGGAACGACGATCGCGTTCATGCGAGTGGCAGTGGCGAGGCGAGCCTCGATGAACATGCCGGGGCGGAGAACCCTGTTGGGATTCGGCGCCCGTCCCTTGACCATGATCGTGCGGTTCGCGGTCTGCACCACCGGATCGATGAAGTCCACGATTGCGTTGAAGGTTCGTCCCGGCTCGGCGGCGACCGTGAACGCCACGTTCTGTCCCCGCTGCAGGCGTACCGCATGCCGCTCGGGCACCTCGATCACCGCGCGCTGCGGGTCCACTGTCTGGAGAGTCAGGAGACGCGTGCCGGTCGTCACGTAATCACCCACGCTCACGAAACGCTGCCCGACCACGCCGGAGAACGGCGCGCGAACGGTTGATCGCGCGATCTGAAGCTGCAGCACCGACAGCGCGGCCGCCGCGCTGCGTGACGCTGCCTCGGCTCGCTCCAGATCCGCGGCTGACGACGCATTCTGCTGGCGCAGCAGCCGCACGCGCTCCAGCTGCTGACGGGCGAGGTCGCGTTCCGCAGCCGCGCGCTCGGCCTGCGCGCGGAGCATCGCGTCATCGATCCTTACCAGCGGCGCGCCCCTCGCGACGGACTGCCCCTCGAAAAAGTGCAGGCCGGTCACGCGTCCCTGCTCGTCAGGCCGGAGGTCGACTGCCTGCATCGCCTCGATTCGACCCGTGGCGCGGACCGCATCGACGACCGATTGGTACCGTGCCGTATCTACGTCCACCGGCATCGGTGGCATGGACGGCGGTCCACCCGCCCCCCCGCCGGGACCGGCGGCAGTGGCGTTGCCGCTCTTTCCGATCGTAAGTGCCGCGATTATCACCAGCACGAGGATTGTCGTCCCCGTCACCAGCATGGCCCGCGCGCGCGGTGACAGTCGTCTCACTTTTTCCAGCAATGCGGTTCTCATTTTCTCGCCTCAAAGGTCATTCGGGATCCGTGCCCGACGCCGCGAAAATGCGGCGTCCCAGCAGCGATTCGATCTGCGCCAGCGCCAGACGCGTCGAATAGCGGGCCTGCACCAGGGTCGCTTCCGATTCACTCAGCGCGACCTGCGCTTCCATCAAATCGAGAATCGTCGTCGCGCCCTCGCGATAGCGCGCGCGCTGCACACGATAGTTTTCCGTCGACACTGCGACACCGACGAGCGCCAGCTCGATTCCCGCGCGCGAGGTCAGGTACCCGTGATACGCCTGGGCCATGAGCTCGCCGGCGGCGCGCTCGCTGTCGGCGCGGACCGCGCGGGCAATGCTTCGATCCGCCCTCGCTCGCGCTACCGCGAGCTCCCGCTGTCCACCGTTCCAGATCGGCAGCGCGACATTCACCGCGATCTGCGATCGCTTCGTCGCGGAAGGAAACAGCTCGGCGTCGTACGCACCCGCCATTGCGGCTACGGTAATGCGCGGCAGGTACTGTTCACGCTCGGCAACTACAAGAGCGTCGGCGCCGCGCTCAGCGGCGCGTGCCGCATCGACATCCGGTCCGCGAGCGCGCACTTCGGTGATCGCCTGCTCCTGAGTCAGTGGCAGCGGCGGCGGCACCAGGGTATCGACCGGCGCGGCGTCGGCCGGACCGGTCAGACCGATCCGCCTGCCGAGGCGAAGCCGGGATGTGACGAGGGCGGAGTCTCGGCTGAGGATCGCCAGACGAGCGCGGTTCACCTCGAGGAGAAGCTGAAGCGAATCAGAGGAAATCGCCTCCCCGGCAAGGACTCGCACCCGTGCTATTCCAAACTGCTCCGTCGCGCGGCGCAAACGTTCCGCCGCTACGCGCCCCAGCTCGCGGTCGGCGAGCACGGCAAAGTACGCGGCGTCGGTCGCGAGGGCGGTGCGAAACCGGACCGCGGTTTCATTCGCCTCCGCACTCTCCAGCAACGCGCGCGAGCTCTTCAGCTCGCCGAACTTTCCGGCGCCCAACAGCACATAGCTCGCTTCGAGCGTCGCGCTCGTCGCATTGGGACTGATCGCGCCCGTGCCGAAGTTGAAGAACGGTTCCGAGAAGTGTGTGTAATTCCCGCCGGCGGTCAGGTTGGGAGTGAGCACGTCCGCCAGAGCGGCGCGTCGCTGCCACGATGCGGTCTCGATCCGGCCGCGCGCGGTTACGGCGGCCGGGTCCACGGATGCCGCGCGGCGTCGTGCTTCCGCGAGGCTCACCACCGGGGCGCCGTCGCCTATAGCCTGAGCGATTGCCACCGACGGACGCGCGGTGACACCGGCGATCATGAGAGCGCCGAGGACGAACGCCGATGTTCCGTAACGATTCACTTCGCCTCCAGGGAAACAGTCTCACGTGGTGCAATGGGTCGGTAGTCGCCAACAATCGGGCGGTCGGCGGGCACGCTCGGAGCCCGAACCGGCCTGCGTCGCTCACGCATCCGCTCGAACACCACGAATACCGCCGGCACGAGGAAAAGCGTCAGCAGTGTCGACACTGTCAATCCACCGATGATCGCATATCCCAGCGGGCGGCGGCTGCCGGCGCCGGCGCCGAGTCCGAGCGCGATCGGTAGCGCGCCGAAGATGGCCGCTACCGACGTCATCAGGATCGGCCGGAGACGGATGCGCCCGGCCTCGCGCATCGCGTGTAACGCATCGTGCCCTTTTTCTCGCAGATCCTTCGCATAAGTCACGAGCAGGATCGAGTTCTTCGTCACGAGACCGATCAGCAGGATCATCGCGATCTGGCTGTAGACGTTCAGCGTCGAGCGCGTCACCCAGAGTCCCAGCAGCGCACCCGTCACCGCCAGCGGGACCGCCAGCAGTACCGTGAACGGGTGCAGCAGTGACTCGAACTGGGCCGCGAGCACCATGAACACGAAGATCAAAGCGAGCGCGAACGCGAAGTAAAGCGCGCTTCCGCTTTCGCTGAACTCGCGGGATTCTCCCGCCAGGTCCACCGTGCTTCCCGCCGGCAGCACCTGCGTGGCGGCGGCGTTGAGCGAATCCAGCGCCTGCCCCAGCGTGAAACCGGGGGCCATGCTGGCCGAGAGCGTGAACGATCGCACTCGATTGTGGTGGTTGAGCTGCCGCGGGCCGATGCGCTCTTCGACGCGCGTCACTGCGTCGAGCGGTACCAGACCCCCATTCCTGCCGCGCACATGGAGTCCGCTGATGTCCGACGGCGTGGAGCGCTCTCCGGGATCGAGGCGCAGGATCACGTCGTACAGCTTGTTCTCCGACGTGAACCGGCTTACGTCGCGGCCGCCGAGCAACGTCTGAAGCGTCGTCGCGATGTCGCGGGCAGGTACGCCAAGATCCTCCGCGCGGTCCCGGTCCAGCGTCACTACCAGCTCCGGCTTGGTCACACGCAGGTCTGTGTCGACGTTGAGCAGCCCCGGAATGGTGCCAGCGCGCGTGACGAGCGTGTCCATTCCCCGCACGAGGGCCTCGAAATCCCTGTTCTTCACCACGAACTGCACTGGCGCGCCAAACCCGCCGAACGCCGGAGGATTGATGGCGAAGGCAAACACTCCGGGCACGCCGAAATACTGCGGCTGTATCTCGCCAATGACGTCCTGCGAGGAGCGATCCCGATCGTCCCAGTCATTGAGGATGGTGCCGAGGAATCCGGAGCTGGGCGGGCCGCCGAACCCGATGATGGCGAACGACGACTTCACATCCTTGGTCCGGTGCACGATCGCCTCGAGCTGGCGCATGTAGTCGTCGGTGTACTGAACCGTCGCGCCCTCCGGAGCGACGACGAACGTGAAGATGAATCCGCGGTCGTCCGGGGGTACGAACTCGCGCTTGAGGGACAGAAAGAGAACCACCGCGACCGCGGTGAGAGCGACGCCTCCGCCGATGACCATGCCGGGCCGGGCGAGCGCCCGCTCAAGGGCACGTCCGTAACGCGCGGTGATCCCGTCCAGCACCGAGCCGACGGCGTGGTGAAAACGCGATTCCCGCGCCGACACGCGCAGAATCTTGGCACAGAGCATCGGCGTCAGCGTGAGCGCGACGATGCCGGATATCAGCACCGAGCCGCCAACCGCCGCGCCGAATTCGTTGAAGAGCCGTCCGGTAGCGCCGGTGAGGAACAGCAAGGGAGAGAAGACGGCGAGCAGCGAGATTGTCGTCGCGACGACGGCCGTCGTGATCTCGCGGGTGCCGTCGATCGCCGCCGCCTCGGGATCTTTGTGCAGCTCTTCCTGATGGCGGTACGCGTTCTCCATCACTATGATCGCGTCGTCGACGACGATTCCGATGGCGAGGATCAACCCGAGCAGCGTCAGGGTGTTGACCGAATAGCCGAACAATCCCAGGATCGAGAACGTTCCGATGATCGAAACCGGAATCGCCAGCGCGGGGATGACGGTCGCGCGCAGCGTGCGCAGGAACAGGAAGATGATAAGAATCACGAGGGCCGCCGTGATGAGCAGCGTCTCCTGGGCCTCGAGAATGGAGCGCTGGACGAACACGGATCCATCGAATGCCATGTGGAGCTCGACTCCGGCGGGGAGCGCCGCGCGCACGGCCGGCAGCCCGGCGTGCACGGCCTCCGCCACCTCGAGCACATTTGCCTTCGACTGGCGCACGACACCGAGGAAGACGGCGGGGTCCCGGGAGTAGCGCACCACCGACCTCTCGTTTTCCGGGCCCGGCTCCACCCGCGCGACATCGCCGACCTTGATCAGCTCGCCGTTCCCGCTCGCGACGGTGATATCCGCGAACTCGGTGGGCGTCCGCATCTCACCGAGGTATCGCACCGAGAACTCACGCCGGTCCGATTCGATCCGGCCGGCCGGGATCTCGACGCTGCGCGTCCGGATCGCGGACTCCACGTCCTGCGCCGTCAGCCCGCGCGCCGCCAGCTCGCTCGGCGAGAGCCAAACGCGCATCGCGAAGCGCCGCTCACCGAAAATCGGCGCACCCGATACGCCTGGGATAGTCTGCAAGCGCGGCTTGATCTGACGGTCCGCGATGTCGGACAGCTCCATTAAGCCGTAAGTCTTGGAGGTGAGCGCGAGGAACATGATCGGCCACGCGTCGGCGTCCTGTTTCGCTACGACCGGCTCCTCGACATCCTCCGGCAGCCGGCCCCGCACGCGCGACACCTTGTCGCGTACATCCTGCGCGGCGGCTTCGATCTCCCGGTCGAGGTTGAACTCGAGCGTGATGGTGCTCACCTGCTCCTCGCTCGAGCTCGTCATCGTGCGCAGCCCCTCTACGCTCGACAACTCCTCCTCGAGCACGTCGGTCACGGCCGACTCGACTACCTGTGGATTGGCTCCGGGCAAAAGCACGGTGACGGATACGATCGGCGGATCGGCGTCCGGAAACTCACGGACTGGCAGCCTGGTGTACCCGATCACGCCGACGAGCACCAGCCCCAGGCTGATCATGCTCGCCAGCACTGGGCGGCGGATGAATCTCTCGGCGAACTGCATCAGTCTTCCTCTTGAGCAATCAAAATAGTACTAGTACCTACCCGAACATAAACCGAAACATGTGTGTCGCAAGTCGACGTTACAGAAACGTCGTTTGGGCGGGGTCGAAAACGACAGTGAGTTAGGTATCGATCGTGTCTCAGATTGAAAAAAACGTCAGGACGCACGCTAAACCTTCAAGCGTACTTGAAGTCAAGGCGGGATATGGCTGTGGGCGGGAATGCGCGCGGCGGGACTCGAACCCACGACCTTCGGCTCCGGAGGCCGACGCTCTATCCAACTGAGCTACGCGCGCGCGTAAAGCTGTAAAGCTATAGTAACCCGCGCCTGATTCAGGGTCAACGAACGTTGCTCTCGCAACTCGGAACTCTCCTTCGGGGGTCTCGGATCTCTGTAGTTCTAGGTTGACTGCTCGCTGTTATGTTCCCCCCATGCCAGCCCAACCAACAAGACGAAAGATCACCGTAGTTCCCGGCGACGGCATCGGCCCCGAAGTCGTCGAAGCCGCGCTCCGCATCATTGAAGCGACACGTGCGCCAGTCGAATTTGAGCGCCGCGAAGCGGGAGCCGCCGTATTCAAGAAGGGAATTGAGACGGGCATCCCCAAAGAGACCATTGAGTCGATCGAGCGCACGCGCGTCGTGCTCAAGGGTCCGCTCGAGACTCCGATCGGCTACGGAAACCGTAGCGCCAACGTCACGCTCCGCACCCTGTTCGAGACGTTCGGCAACATCCGCCCCGTGCGAGAGCTTCCCGGGGTCCAAACGCCATTCACCGGACGCAAGCTCGACATCGTGCTGGTGAGGGAGAACATCGAGGACCTCTACGCGGGCATCGAGTACATGCAGACGCCCGGCGTCGCCGAGAGCCTCAAGCTGATCTCGCGCGAAGGGTGCGAGAAGATCGTGAAGCTCGCGTTCGCGTTCGCCCAGGCGGAGGGACGCAAGCGCGTCCATTGCGCCACCAAGTCCAACATCATGAAGCTGAGCGAAGGGCTGCTCCAGCACACCTTCGAGGAATTCGCTCCCCAGTTTCCGGAGATCGAGTCCAGGCACATCCTCATAGACAACTGCGCCCACCAGCTGGCGATGCGCCCCGAGCAGTTCGACGTCATCGTCACGACCAACATGAATGGCGACATCCTGAGCGATCTCACTTCCGGGCTGACAGGCGGACTCGGCTTCGCGCCGTCGGCGAACATTGGTAACAACGTTGCCATCTTCGAGGCAGTGCACGGGTCGGCTCCCGACATCGCGGGGAAGAACAAGGCAAATCCCACCGCGCTCATCTTCAGTGCGGCGATGATGCTCAGGCATATCGGTGAAGGAAAGGCGGCGAACGAAGTCGAGCAGGCGGTGCTCGTCACTCTCGAGAGCGGAATGCGCACGGGTGACATGATGGGCGCTGCCGCGCCAGCGTCGACGACGCAGTTCACTGAAGCGGTGATCGCCAACCTGGGCAAGCGATCAGCGGTGAGCCAGCCGCGCGATTACAGGAAGGTGAAGATGCCGACGTCGGCACCAGGCGTCAGCGTCGTCACAACCGGAAAGAGACGCGTCACCGGCGTCGACGTATTCGTCGAGAGCAAGCGCCTGCCGGCGGAGCTGGCGCGCGAGCTGGAGGAATTGGCCGGCGCATCCGGACTGCGTTTGCAGATGATCACCAACCGCGGCGCGATGGTCTTTCCTTCCACCGAGCGCGCGGTCTCACTGGTCGACCACTACCGGTGCCGCTTCCTGCGCCGCGACGAGTTGGATCTGGGCGACGCCGAGATCATCACGCTGCTGCAGAAGGTGGGAACGAAGCACCGCTGGATGCACGTGGAGAAGCTTCAGGAGTTCGACGGTGAGCCGGCGTTCAGCAAGTCTCAGGTGAGCTGAATCGAGGCAACAAAAAACCCCCGGGAGGCTCCCGGGGGTTTTGCCCAGCGAGTCGATCAGAACGGCGAGAACGAGAACTCGAGCTTGAAGTACGCCGCGTTCTGCCTGTCGGTGAATCCCGTGCGGTCGTAGGTCTTCCACCCAACTACCGCCCCCGTCCGGAAGCTGTCGGTCCACTGGTACTCGATGGTCGGTCCAATCTTGAAACTGTTGCTGTAGGATCCGTTCTCTCCGCCGCCCTGGCCAACCAGCTCGACGCCAGCGCGCAATCTGTCGGCTACCGGCACGGAGAAGCGCAGACGCGACCAAAGGTATTTCGCGCCGAAGTTGTAATTCGACAGGAACTGCGTGCGCAGGGGACGATCACCTGATCCGTTGTGATAGGCACCGAACGCTGCGTGCGGACCGCTGCTGCCACCGCCCTCGGCTCCCGGCGCTGCGGGGTCATCGAAGTCCGTCCAGGTGTAGCCGCCGCCGAAAGAGAATCCTCCCCTGCGTCCGGCGTACGCGAGCCCAATTGTCGGCGAGACAGCCGATAACTTGTTCTGCACGCCAAAGTCATCGTAGCGCAGGTGGTACGCATTGATGTTGAAATACGGCGACCAGCCAAGCTTCGAGATTCCTACGTACATCCCGAGCAGGTAAAACTGGCTCTCGTCCGTATCCCACTCGGCCGATCCGTAGAAGGATGGGTGAATCCGGGAGAACTGCGCCTCGGCTGCTGGGGCAATCGCGATTGAGCCGACAAAGGCTGCGACGGCGAGCAGTGCGGTGCGGTGACGTTTGACTTTCATTTTCATCTCACAGTGTTGGTTCGTGGCGCTGGTTCCGCCGGTCATTCCAGACCGACAGAGGGGGAAACGCCTGGCCGTGGCCCTTCGGTATGCCAGATTCGTACCTTGTCGACGCGAAACCGTCTAAGACATGCGTATAGACGCGCCGCCTCTGCGTCCGATACGGCCGGAGGAGGATGGCGGAGAGCGGCAAAGTTCCTGCACTACCTGTACATAGTCTTTTTCCCCAGGCAAGCCGCGAACATAATGCGATTCGAATCCCGTTTCTCAACGTCGGTCGTCATCGGGCTCCTGATGTCCTATTCAACGCTGGACGCTCAGGCAGGAAGGAGGACGCGTCCCCCTCCACCACCGCCGGTTCCGGGGGTCGTCCTCGACGAGCGGGAGCTTTACATGGACGCGGCCCGCACCGCGTGGGCGTTCATCGAGAGGAACTACGTGCCGTCCACCGGGCTTGCTCGCGCGCACGACTCCTACCAGTACGTGACCATCTGGGACATTGGGAGCCTCCTCGCCGCCACCTATTCGGCGCGTGAGCTCGGGCTCATCTCCGACGCGACCTATCACCAGCGCACGCAAAAGGTGCTGACGACCCTCGCGTCGATGGCGCTCTTCGATGGCGCGGCGTACAACAAGTTTTACGATGCGCAGACCGGACGGATGATCGATCGCGACCTCCGCGCGTCGAGCCGAGGGGTAGGCTGGTCCGCGCTCGACATGGGACGCTTTCTCATGTGGCTGCGGATTGTTGCGGTGAATCATCCTCAGCACATGCCGCAGGCAACCGCCATCGTAAACCGGCTCGACATGACCCGTCTGATCAAGGACGGGTACATCCAGGGAGAAGACATCGCGCCGACCTCCCGCGTGAGACGCCGGTATCAGGAGGGGAAGATCGGGTACGAGCAATACGCGGCCGCCGGCTTCGCACTCTGGGGATTCCGGGCCGATAGCTCGCTCGACCTGCGCGTGAACGCGCTGCCTGTAAGCGTTCTGGGCGTGAGTCTCTTCGCCGACAAGCGCGGCAACGAGCGTGTCACCAGCGAGCCATACATCATGCTCGGCATGGAGACGGGATGGTATTCACCGGAGCTTCGCACCCAGGCATGGCGGGTCCTCTCCGCGCAGGAAGCCAGGTACAGGAGCACGGGCATCATCACGATGGTCAGCGAGGACGCGCTGCCCGATCCGCCGTTCTTCTTCTATTACTACAATATCTATCGGCAGGGGAGGACCTTCGCGGTAGACGCTCCGGCTGGACAGGGTTGGGTGGAGAGACCGCGCTGGATCAGCACCAAGGCCGCGTTCGCCTGGCACGCACTCTTGCCCACCCCCTACACTCTGATCGCTTTGCAGGCGGTACAGCCTGCCGGAGCTGGAGGCCGCGGTTGGGGAGCGGGAGTTTACGAGCGAACCCTTCTGTCCACGGGCACACCGGGTATCAACACCGAGGCGGTCGTACTGGAGGCCGCGCTCTATCACATGCGGGGCGCACCTTTCCTCTCTGCCAAAATCGAGTGACACGAGATACCGGAAAGGCAAAAGACCCGAGCGAAAGCCCGGGTCTTTTCTTTTGAAGGCATGGGGGAATTCTAGAGTGCGCTGCGCTGAGCGAGTCCAAGGGCGTACTCCGGCCACCATTCACCAGCTGCTGGAGCGCCGTTGCACGCGCCGTCGGATTGTCCGGGCGTTTTGACCCAGAGGTACGCGTCGACGAGTGAGTTGCCCGTCTCGGTAGTCGCGGGGGTTCCAAGAGCTCGCCCATCGGGATTGCACCATTGTCGATCGGGGGACGGACCGAGTCCATTGCGGCTCGTGTCGATTATGAAGTGCTTGCCACCGACGAGCGCTGAAACCTTCGATCCGTACGAGATGTTCTCGTCGGACGCATAGAAGTTGGAGACATTGAGCGCGAAGCCATCCGCGCCGGCGATGTTGACCGCCTTGAGGCGTGTGGCCTGCTCGTTGGCCGAGAGCCAGCGCGGGTTCCCGCCGTCGATGTACACCACGGTTTTTCCCTGGGCCTTGAGCGCCGCGACCGCGTGCTGCATGAGGGAGATTCGTGTCGCCTGGTCCCCGCTCGAGAGACAGCTCCAGTTGGCGACGGCGTCCGGCTCGAGAATGACGACCGCGCTGCGGCCACGCAGTCCTCTGGCGAAGGCAGAGATCCAGCCACGGTACTCGGCGGCGTTGGAACCGCCGCCACCCGACAGTCCGCCGCAATCGCGCTGCGGAATGTTGTAGGCGACGAGGACGGGAACAGCTCCGCTTGCCGCGGCGGTGCTCACGTAGCTGTCGACCGCGCTCTCGACGTTGGCACTCCAGTCACCGAACCAGCCCGAGTGCGGGTTTCTGGCGATCTTGTCGATCTGTGCGGCATCTGCTGGCCTGCTTTCCCGCCATTCGTTCGCCTGATCCTGTGCTCTCGAATTGGGGCTGACCCAGAAAGTCGCGCCCGCGATCGGATTCGACCCAACTGGAATCGGAGGTGCGGGTGACAATGGCGGCTCCGTCTCGGGTCCCGAGGGAGTAGTTCCCTTGTTTCGCGCTTCTTCGGGGGAGGTCACGTCGGAGCAGGCAAGAAGGAACAGCACGCCGAGAAGGGCGCGCGATGCGAACGGATTGTGGCGGAAAGCGATCATGATGCTCTCTCTTCGGTAGCGCGTCCAGTTCAAGCTCATCCGTTGGACGCTTACCTTAGAGACGATTGGGGCGGGACCAGGCAAAAAAAGAGAGGCCGTCGGGGAGACGGCCTCTCTGGTCCTTCAACTGCTGGGAACTACTCGGTCATCGCGATCATGTCGTCGGCGAACCCATACTTGCCGGGATCCTTGCCGATGCGCGCTGCCGCGATCATCATCGGCACGTATTCCCGTGTCTCTCTGGGAAGGAGACCGGAGATGCGGTAGTAATCCGCATCCGTACCTTTTTCCTTGCCGGTGACCTGGCGCATTAGACGACCGACTCTGTTCTCGCCAGTGTTATACGCGGCGGCGGCGAGATACCACGAGCCGAACCGTTCGTGCAGGTCAGTCAGGTACGAGAGAGCCGCATCTGTTGCCTTCTCCGGATGATTGCGCTCGTCGACGCGTTTGTTGACCGTGAGGCCGTAGCGCTGGCCCGTCTCACTGATGAATTGCCAAAGCCCGCCCGCCGCGGCCGGTGACCTGGCCTTCGGGTTGAAGCCGGACTCGATCATCGCGAGATAGATCAGGTCCTGGGGCATCGACCGCTCGGTCAGCTTGGCCGAGATCATGGGCTCGTACTTCGCCTTGCGATCGAGCCAGATCGCGAACTGCGGCTTGAGCGTGCGGCTGGTCGTGAACTTGTCGACCCACGAATCCACGCGTGCGTGGTCGATGTTGGCCAAATCCCATCCCGCCTCCGACGCTGCCGTGTCGGCGGTAGTGAGAACCTGGTCGAGGACCCGGTTCACGTGCTCGGTATCCGAGGTGACTCGCGGGACGGTGTAAGCACCCGCGACCATGGCGGTAAGGCCGAACGCGATCTTACCGGCGAGCCGGGACTTAATGGCGGTCTTGAATCGGTTCACAACTTCCTCCTTAGGGAGCAGGAAATCGGCGCTTGGGTGAGTACGCTGTGTACCCATCTCTGTGGAGAAGGATTCAGCGCACTCAACGGCTTGGACCGACAGATGTTTACTCCATTAATATAGCCGGTTCTGACTGAAATGGAAGGCTAAAACGGAGGTTTTTTCGCTCCACTAACTGGTTGATCTGCAATGAGTTACAGCTCATCAGCAAATCAAGCTGAGCGGTGCTTTGAAGCTACTAGGACTTTCGCGGACGCTCTGCCCCTGCCGGCTGCGCGATTCGCTGTGGCGCGGCGAGCGGAGACTGGGACTCGGAGAGCAGCTTGGTTACGAAGCGCTGACCCTCGGATATCCGCTCGATCTCGATGGCAATCGCATCCATTCCGTTTTCCAGGCGTTCCAACCGCTGGTTTTCACCCTGCGCGGGAATCCCGCGGGCGCGCCGCTTCCAGCGCCGGCGCGCGAAGAAGAACAGGACCAGGGACGCGAAGAGCACCGAGACCCCGCCGATCATCATGCCTTCCTCGAAATCGCCGCCACCTCCTCCCTGATTGTAGGCACTCTCAACCAGGCTCGCGGGCGCCATCGCAATCTGGCGTCCGGTGGTCGCGAGGTCGGTTTCGAGCTGCAGAATCCGCTGATCCAGCAAATTGAGCCTGGCCTCGAGCCCAGCTCGAGTACTTCCATCTCCGCTGTTTCGCACCTGCTCGGCGAGACTCGCGCGGCGAGCGCTGACGTTGGACAGCTGGTCGCCCAGCTCTGACCGCTGCCTGAGCAGCTCGCGCAATTCCTCCCTCGAGGTCGGGACCGTAAGCGTCTGGGGTTTCCCATCGGCGCCGACGGTGGTGACGGATCTGCCCGGAGCGGGAGTGGGGGCCTGGACTGGAGCGATCACTGGGGGAGGCGGTGGATCTTGCATAGGCGAACTATAAGGTGTGCGTGTTGATTTCGGTTATATCGCAGGTATGGCTGCCGCCTGAAATTGTACTACGATCGCATAGCGGCCATACGGATTGCCGACGTCTGTGGTTACATCCAAAGATGTGAATCAACGCTACGTCCGAGATCGACCGGGATCTGCGCGAATCGCGCGGGTTTCAACCAATGCCGCGGGATACTATCTGGTGGAGAATGTCGCTCCGACACACGTGATCGTTCGGGCCGAAAAACCCGGTTTCGTTCGCGAGACCATATACGTGCACGTGCCCACCCGCTGGATCGACAAGAATCTCGAGATGCGAAAAACCGGACGCTAACGAGCCTGCGCGGCTCTCTGCGCGGACTTCACCTCAACGGCGATGACGTGGGCCTCGCCAGAGAGAATCTCCCAGGAGTGCTCTGCATTCTCCATCCAGATCACCTGCCCGGGATACGTATCGAACATGATGGCTTTGCCGTCGGGGAGCGCCAGGTTCATGCGTGCCGTCCCCAGGCTGACGAAAGCGAACGGAGGATGGGAATGCATCGGACTCTTCTTCCCCTTGGCAGCACGGCCATCGAAGACGCGGACGTGATCGTTCTCGAAGAGGACATTGTGCACATCCGGGTCGACAGCCACCGCGTCATTGGGTTTCCGGGTTACAGCGGGGAGCGCACTCCCGGTTCGCTTCAGAGCCGATTTTACCTCAACCGCGATGACGCGCACCTTTCCCGAGACCAGCTCCCAGGAATGCTGCAGGCCATCGCCGGCCCAGAATACCTGCCCCGGATAAACGTCGAACATGGTTTTTTTGCCGTCCGGCAGGCCCATCTTGACGCGGCCCGTTTCCACGCCGATGAAGACCAGCGGCGGATGGCTGTGCATGGGGCTGGCCACCGGCATTGACGCCCGGGCCTCGAAGACCCGAACGTGCTCATTCTCGAACAGAACGTTGTGGACTTTGGGGTCGACGAGGACAGCGTCTTTCATCGTCTGCGCAGACGCGGAGACAGTCAGACCGAGAGCGAATGCCAGCGTGATCGTCCAGTAGCGCTTCATCACAACCTCCGCACGAGTTCGCGATACATTGCGGGCCCCATGAACCTGCGTCAATAGCGAGCATGGCCGCGGCAGCAGCCATGAAAAAAGCCCCATCGCACAATTGACGATGGAGCTCACTTCCCAGTCGGGGCGACTGGATTTGAACCAGCGACCTCCTGCTCCCGAAGCAGGAACGAACACAATCACACTACGACATTCTGCCGTAGATCACAGGGAAACCGGGCGCCGGTGCCGGGGTTTTCCGATAAAGCTGCCGTACCGGAACGGGAGAAACTAGGAAAGAAACTAGTAATCACCCCCCTCGGGAGCGCCACAGACAAAAAGTACCGGGACAGAAACCAACCCGCGTTCATCGCCAATCACGGCAAGGGATGCGGGTTTTCACATCACAGAACACAAATCGAAAAAGGAAAAACGTGCAAGAGAAATTATTTGTAGTCGATCCCCCGCCGGGCTTTTTTAACAACGGTACTCCGTATCAGGCCAAGGGCAGATGGCACACCGGAAGCCTCGTCAGATTCTTCCAAGGCAACAAGCAGCCGATAGGGGGCTGGGTGCAACGAACCTTGACGGGCGCGACGATAACAGGAACGCCTAACGCTGCGACCTCATGGACAACCAATGCAGGCGACAGCTACCTAGCGGTGGGAACGACCTCGAACCTCTACGTCGTTAGCGCGGCGAACGTCGTGTATGACATCACCCCAACGACCGTTGTCGGTGACGGCCTGACTCACGAGTGGCAGCTTCAGCCTTTCGGGACGTATCTGCTCGCCACCTTCGCTCGAACGAGTTTCGTAGAGACTGAGGTTATCAACGCCTTTGTCTGGCAGGGGGTCCCGGCATCCGCTGCGATCCCCGCCTACGATTCAACAACGGGGCCTGGGTCTGTGTTCGGAGTCGCGGTAACGCCAGAGCGGTTCGTGGTCTTGCTGCGTGGTGCTGATCCCGAGGCATGGGCACCGGACACGGCAGAGGGAGGCGGTGGTGAGGGGTCAGGTGGTGGAGGCGACGAGGGCGGAGGTGGTGGCGCCGGCGGTGGAGGGGTTGCTCCGACCGAAACGCCCGGTACGGCCAGCCTCGTTATCGTATACCCCGGTAGGGCGGTTGGAACTTGGGCCAACACCAACACGACGGCCAGCATCCGGGCAGAGTGGTCGATCTCCCCGTCCTCTGGCGGCCCCTACGCGGTGGCTCAGACATTAGAGCGGAGCCCCGAGACAACCAGCGACACCTACCACGACAGCAGCGACGTGTGGGCAAGAATGCGGCTCCAGTATTTTAACGCGACGGGTGCGGGTCCGTGGAGTAGCTACAGCTCACCGATTGAGTTGTCCTAATGCCATTTCAAGACAACTACTCGGCGCGCCGTGTCTACTGGCCGTCGCAAGAGACGACATCGGACTTCGAGCCACTTTCCACGAACACCGCTGGTTCCCACGACCTAGCGACGGACGGGGTTCTGATCTGCGGCAGGGCCACCAAGGGACAGACCCTGCTCTTTACATCATCCGACCTCTGGACGATGACATACATCGGCGGCGAGTTCCTGTACTCGTTCGAGAGGGCCGGAGACAACTGCGGCAACGTCGGACCCAACGCGGTGGCTATAGCCGATACGGAAGCCCTCTGGATGGGCTACAACACCTTCCATGTCTTCGACGGCTACGTACGACCGATCCCGTGTGACGTAACGGACTACGTGTTCGGTGACTTCAGCAGCTCCAACGCCTACAAGGTCTGGGCATTCGCCAATCCGCGCTTCGGTGAAATCACATGGCACTACCCGAGCGGGTCCGCAACGGAGTGTGACCGCTACGTCACCTACAACCGTCTGGAACAGCACTGGGTTTTCGGTGATCTGGCCCGTTCAGCGGGTGTCACTAAACGCGCTGGGGCGGTAGTGCCGGTCCCGGTCATGATCGGCTCCAATGGAGCGATCTATGACCATGAAACAGGCACAGCTCATGGCGGAGTCTTACCGTTCCTAGAGTCCGGGCCGATTGAGCTGGGCGACGGTGACAACGTGGTTCGGGTTCAGCGGATTGTACCCGACGACAAAACCCAGGGAGATGTCACGCTCTCGATCTACGGCGCAATGTCACCGAACGGCGAGGAAACCCTGTACGGGCCGTACACCGTTTCCAGTCCAACGGACGTGCGACTCACCGCGAGACAGGTCAGGCTCCGAATCGTGGAGAGCGTGGCGACATCTTGGCGGGTAGGGGTTCTTCGGCTGGGCGGGATCATAGGCGGTAGACGCTAAGGGCAAATCACGCCGATGAGAGGAAAAATCGTGCACCCGAGCGGGGCAACGCACCCACAAACATACCCCGGCCCGCCTGTAGCTGACTTCGTTCACGCGTCACCCGGCTACAGCGCCGAAGTTGCCGAACCGTGAGTTCGCGCGTATAATCGGCAGACGGGCATACCACTCGTACTGCCAAACGCCTAGCTCGAAAGCGGTTAACCCGTTGTCACACTGGCATCTAGAGTGGCCAAACGATCTGCCAAACGTCCCGTCATTTCTTACCCCCCCATGAGCGCTTACGCACTCGACCTAAAGGAAAGCGGCTGGTACAGTGAGTACCCCTTTATCCAGTTCGACTACGATCCTCGAAACGTCGATCGGGTCACGTGGATTCTGCTGGGCGAATGCTCGTCTAAAATTCAGCACATCTCGGGTGTGCCGCTGCAACCTGATACTGCGGACAGTCTGAATCAGATCTATCTCGCCAAAGGCGTCCACGCGACTACTGCGATCGAGGGCAACACGCTTTCTGAAGATCAAGTCGAGCAGCGAATGGCAAAGACCCTCGAGCTTCCTCGATCCCAGGAGTACATGGGAGTGGAGGTCGACAATATCCAAGCGGCCTACAACTACATTGTCGGCTCGATCCAGCGGGGGTCTCCGCTGCATGTGACGCCGGACGAATTCACACTCATGAACTTCATGGTGTTGAAGGGTCTTGATCTCCCAGCCGATGTCGAGCCGGGCATTTATCGAACGCACCGCGTGGGTGTAAGCGACTACCGGGCGCCATCTCCCGAGCACATTCCCGAACTTGTCGAGCGTCTGTGTGGTTGGCTTAACAAGACAGAGTGGAACCAAACAATTGGCTCGCCATTCGTCGTCTCCATTCTGAAGGCAATCCTAAGCCATCTCTACCTGGCTTGGATTCACCCATTCGGCGACGGAAACGGGCGTACTGCTCGTCTGCTCGAGTTCGATGTGTTGGCCCGCGCGGGCGTCCCGACTGTTTGTGCTCATCTCCTTGCAGACTACTACAATCGGACGCGGCCGGCGTATTACGCAGCCCTATCCCGTGCCCGGAAGGACCCGACTCACTTCGTGACGTACGCAGTCGCGGGGTATGTCGAAGGCCTTCGTAGCCAACTCAAAACGATCCGCGAACAGCAGATCAATGTGGCGTGGATTAACTACGTGTATGAGTGGTTCGACGACCAGCCCGATTCGAAACCGACTCGGCGGAGACGAGAAATCCTCCTAGCACTGTCGTGGGAAGCGGAGCCCGTCGAAGTCTCCGGCCTTGCATCGCTTACGCCAAAGCTCGCGGCGTTGTATGCCTCGGTTGATCCTCGCGCACTCGACCGTGACATTACTTTCTTGGAACAAAACGGCTTACTCGTCAGAGATCGTCGCGGCCGAGTCTCCGCCAACCAGGAGCGCGTACTTGCATTCCTGCCCCTTGTTAACCGGGTGCCAGAGCCGATAGAAGAGCAGCTGCTCTTGGGTGTGGCGGATCTCTAGAGCCTGCCCTTCATCATCTCGGCGTTTTCCAACTTGGTCGCGAGCTTGTAATTCTTCAGTAGCTTCCCGAGCTGATCCCGCTGACCGTCTGTCGGCTCGATGCGGCCCACGAGCAACAAGCCCATCTCCCTCTCGCTGATCCCTGTCGCCAATGCGATTGAGAACGCCGTCGTTAGATCTCCGGCGACCAGCGCTTGAAGTCGTGGAATAGGCGATGGTGTCTTTCGGTAAGTAGACCAGCGGAGCATGCCCGGAGTATGCCCTAGATCCGTGCTCGCCCATCATCGTTCTACTGCACCTAGCATCGAAATCGGATGTTCGGTGACCCGACATCTTGCAGGCGGCCCGGTGCACACTTGTGCGCACGAAAGTTCTTGACCGTTCTAACCCGAGCGTGTATCGTCGCCTACTCTCGGCCTCCAGCGGAAGTTATTGCGTACTCGCGCATCCTGACCGAGATGCAACACCGCATTTCGGAGGTCTCATGCGTTTCTCGCTTCCCCGGTCGCCGGCTCTCAGCCCGCCCCCCCGCAGTATCCTTACTTCCGCCGCGCTGGTCGTCGCGGCGGTATTCGGCCCCGCCTGCCACGACGCAACGGGACCAAAGTCACTCGTCCCTTCGCCTTCATTCATTATCGTCTCAGGAGATGATCAGACGGGGACGG
>JBBDXY010000009.1:0-308956 GCA_040902085.1 Gemmatimonadaceae bacterium | reverse complement strand
ACTAATACCTGACTTTACAGCATTGCCGCCCGCGGCAGGTCGAAGGCGATTCTTGTCGATCCACGTCTTCATGTCGGCCAGCGCGCGCTCCGCGAACAACAGCCGCTTTCGCTGCTTGTCGCGCACGGGTTGCGGCAGATCGTCGACCAGTCCGAAGTTCGCGTTCATCGGCTGGAAATGCCTCGGGTCAGCCTCCCGCATGTAGCGGTAGAGGGCGCCAAGCATTGTCGTCGGAGGTGGAATCACGGGCTCTGCACCAGACAGAATTCGCGCGAGGTTGATCCCGGCCAGCAATCCCGTGGCCGAGCTCTCGGTGTAGCCCTCGACGCCGGTGATCTGGCCGGCAAAGAGCAGCGTCGCGTCATCGCGCGCAGCGAGATGCGGGCTCAGTGCGGCTGGTGAATTGAGGTAAGAATTTCGGTGGATCGACCCGTAGCGCAGGAATTCCGCGTTCTCCAGCCCCGGAATCATGCGCAGCACCCGCTGCTGTTCCGGAATTCTGAGCCTCGTCTGGAATCCGACGACGTTCCACATCCTTCCCGCACGGTCTTCCTGTCGCAGCTGCACAACCGCGTGCGCGTCACGGCCAGTGCGCGGATCACGCAGGCCCACCGGCTTGAGCGGTCCGAAGCGCAGCGTGTCGCGTCCGCGCTTCGCCATGACTTCGACGGGCATACAGCCCTCGAAGTACGGAACCTCGTCGAATTCGTGGCCGTGGTACTGGTCTGCGGTGATCAGCGCGTCGAGAAAGCCGTCGTACTGCTGGCGCGTCATCGGACAATTCAGGTAGGCGCCGTCCTCGTCGGCGCCCTCCATCGTCTCCTTTCCGTACCGTGAGCCGCGAAAGACGATGGAATCGTCAATCGACTCGCGCGCGATGATCGGCGCGATCGCGTCATAGAATGCGAGGGCGCTGACTCCGAGCCGTGCCCGAATCGCGTCGGCAAGATTATCCGAAGTGAGCGGACCGGTCGCGATCACGCATGGACCGCCGATCGACGTCACCTCCCCGCGCACGATGCGGATCCTCGGCTCGCTCTCGATTCTCCCGGTGACAGCTCCCGAAAATGCGTCGCGATCGACGGCCAGCGCGCTTCCCGCCGCGACACGCGCGCCGTCTGCCGCTTCCAGTATGAGCGAGCCGAGCAGGCGCATCTCGGCCTTGAGCAGCCCGTGGGCGTTGGTCACCTCGGTGCTCTTGAAAGTGTTGGAGCAGACCAGCTCGGCGAGCCTGTCCGTCTTGTGCGCGGGAGTCGCGCGCACGGGCCGCATCTCGTGCAGTGAGACCTTGTATCCGCGGCTCGCCAGCTGCCAGGCGGCCTCTGATCCGGCGAGGCCGCCGCCAACGATAGTTACCGCCCGATCGGCGGCGCTCACACCGCCACGGCTTCAGGCGGCCGCGAAACGACGTCCCACTCGTTCGCGCACTTGATGCAGCGCCGGTATTCGCCGCGCGTCTTGGTGAACTTGGATTCCGCGCCGACGTATCCGCACTCCGGACACGTCTCGATTACCGGCTTGTCCCACACCACGAAATCGCACTTGGGATAATTGGAGCACCCGTAGAACGCCTTGCCGCGCTTCTTCGAGCGGCGCACCGCGATGTCGCCGCCATCCTTGGGACACTTGACGCCGGTAGGCATCGAGCGAGTGCCGCGGCACTTCGGGAACTTGCTGCAGCCGAGAAATTCTCCGGAGCGGCCGTGACGGATCACCATCGGCGCGCCGCACTCGTGACAGATCTCATCGGTCGGCTGCGCCGGCTTGCGGTCTCCCCGCAGCGGACGCGTGTACTTGCACGTCTTTGGATGGTTCTCGCAGGCGAGGAACGGCCCGAAGAATCCTCCACGCGGCACGAGCTTCCCGCCACAGTCCGGACATTTCTCGGTGGCGAGAGCCGACAGGTCGTGCGCCTCGCCGATCAGCGCCTCGATGTCCGCGCCTGCGCCCTTCACCGATTCCGCGAACGGCCCGTAAAAGTCCTTCAGCATGACGCGCCAGTTCACATCCCCTTCCTCGATCTTGTCGAGGTCGGTTTCCATGTGGGAGGTGAACTGCACGTTGAACACATTGGGAAAGCTCTTCACCATCACACGTTCCACTTGCTCGCCCAGGTGAGTTGGGAAGAACCGGCGCTGCTCGAGCTGCGCGTAGCGACGGTCGACCAAGGTCGAGACGATCGACGCGTATGTGGACGGCCGCCCGATTCCCAGTCGCTCCAGCTCTTTCACCAGACTCGCTTCCGAGTAGCGCGGCGGCGGCTCTGTGAAATGCTGCGACGGAGTGATCGCCTTGACGGGGATGTTCTCGCCCTTCTCGACGACGGGCAGACCCTGCTCTTCCTCGAGCGCTTTGCCTTCCTCGGCTTCGCGTGATTCCTTGTACAGCCGCTGGTAGCCGTCGAACTTGACGACGCTGCCGGTGGCGCGGAACAGGAAGCGTTCGAGGTCGAAGTCCACCGTCGTCGTGTCGAAAATCGCCGGCGTCATCTGCGAAGCCATGAACCGCTGCCAGATCAGCTCGTATAAACGATACTGATCGTCCTTGAGATACTTTCTGATGTGCTCGGGCCGGCGCGCCGGGTCCGTGGGCCTGATGCTCTCGTGCGCATCCTGCGTGTTCTTCGCCTTGCCATCCATGTAGAGCCGTGGCGCATCGGGCACGTACTGCTGCCCGTACATCATCTTGATGTAGTCGCGCGCCGGTTCCGCCGCTGACAGCGCCACGCGAGTGGAATCGGTGCGCATGTAGGTGATGAGCCCAACTGCGCCCTCCTCTCCGATCTCGATTCCCTCGTAGAGATCCTGCGCCAGCCGCATCGTCCGCTTCGATCCGAAGCTCATTTTCTTCGCCCCGTCCTGCTGCAGCGTGCTGGTGGTGAACGGAGCGGCGGGATTCTTGCGCCGCTCCCGGCGCTTGACCTCGGTGACCTCGAAAGTCTTGCGCGACTTGAGAGCGGAGAGAATCTGCGCCGCTTCGCTCTCGTTGTGGATGACGGGCTTCTTGCCGTCGAGAAGGTGCAGCTTGGCCGTGAACTGCTGATCGTCCTTCTGCAGCAGCGCCTCGACCGTCCAGTACTCCACCGGCTTGAACGCGCGGATCTCGCGCTCTCTCTCCACCAGCAGCCGCAGCGCGACAGTCTGCACACGTCCGGCCGAAATTCCTTTCTTCACCGTCTTCCACAGCACGGGGCTCGCCTTGTACCCGACCAGGCGATCGAGCACGCGACGCGCCTGCTGCGCGTCCACCTTGCGCTCGTCGATGCTGCCGGCGTTGGCGATCGCCAGCTCCACCGCGTCGCGAGTGATCTCATGAAAGAGAACGCGTCTGACCGGCGCCCCATTCTTGCTCTTGATCTGCTGCGCGACGTGCCAGGCAATCGCCTCGCCTTCGCGGTCGGGGTCGGTCGCCAGGAAAATCTGCTTCGAATCGCGCGCCGCGCTCTTGAGCTCGGCGACGGTTTTTTCCTTGCCGGGGATCGTCACGTATTCCGGCTCGAATCCGTTCTCGATGTCGATCCCCATTTTCTTTTCGGGGAGATCGCGGACGTGACCGATCGTGGCGCGAACACGATAGGCGCGTCCGAGATACTTGCCGATGGTTTTGGCCTTGGCCGGCGACTCGACGATCACGAGCGAAGTCGAGCCCGGCTCCCACGGCTGCTCGTTCTCGACCGGTTTCGCCGGTTTCCGCGACTTGGTTGCTTTCGTCGCGGTCTTCGTCGCGCGCCTTTTCGCGGTCTTCGTGGCCATGTCTAGTGCACCGTCGTGTGGTCGCCGCTGCCGGACGAGTCTTCGAGGCCAGTGCCCTCGAGCAAGCCACGCAGATCGTCGAGCGCGATCCTGCCCTCGAACTGCATGAGGGCGCGCTCGATGATGTGCTCCAGCTCGGAGCTGTTTATCGCCCCTGAGCCCGTGAGTGAAAGCAAGTGGCCCCACGCCTCGGGGGCGAACCGCCCGCGCTCATGGGGACCCATCACGCGGAAGGTGTTCTGCTGGGGCAAACGTTCGTCCATTTATTCCCTTGATCAGGCCGGGGCCGAGCCGAGCTCGACGACCTTGGCTATAAGTTGGTGTCGCGAAAGCCTTTCCGTCTCGAGCACGGCGTCGGCCGTCTCGTATAATGCCCTTCTTTTGACGTACAGCTCCCGTAGCGCCACGAGTGGGTCCAGGCCCGCCAACAGGGGCCTGGTCTCCACTCTTCGCAGGCGTTTGGCTACCGCCTCAGGTGACGCTCTAAGGTATATGATACGTCCCGCCGAGCGCAAAAGTTCGACGGAGGCCGGTTGGGTAATCCAACCGCCTCCAGGTGACAACACCATGCCGCCAGTGGTGCTCAGCTCCCGGGTGAGCCCGAATTCGAGTGCTCGAAAGTATTCCTCCCCCCACTCCCGAAAGATCTCCCGCACCGGAATCCCCTCGCGCCGCTCGATCTCGGCGTCGAAATCGACAAAGGGTCTCCCCAGCGCTTTGGCCGCCCGGCGCCCGATCGTCGTTTTCCCCACTCCGGGGAGACCGACCAGAATCAGATGCGGCGCCCCCGCCGGCGCGCTATCGTCCGGTTCGCGCACCGAGCGACGCCACGTAGCTCTCGAAATTGCGCCGTGTCTCGCCGAGGGAGTCGCCGCCGAATTTCTCGAGGAACGCGTCGGCAACCACGAACGCTGTCATTCCCTCCGCGATCACCCCCATCGCTGGAACGGCGGTGACATCACTTCTTTCCGCCTGCGCGGATGCGGGCTCCCGCGACTGCATGTCGATGGTAGCGAGAGGGCGCATGAGCGTGCTGATGGGCTTCATCGCCGCGCGCAGCACCAGGTGTTCGCCGGTGGAGATCCCGCCTTCCATGCCTCCAGCCCGGTTGGTGCGGCGCCGCACGCGGCCAGCTCTCACGTTCCTGTCATCGGCGTCGATCTCGTCGTGCACCTCGGAGCCCTTGCGACGGGCGCATTCCGTTCCGAGACCGATCTCCACCGCCTTCACCGCCGGTATCGACATTAGGGCGGCGGCAAGCCGTCCATCGAGCTTCCTGTCCCAGGAGACGTGGGAGCCGAGCCCTACCGGCACGCCGTCGCAGATGACTTCGGCGATTCCACCGAGCGTATTCCCTTCCGCCTTCGCCGCGTCGATGCGCTCGATCATCGCGCGCTCGGCCTCGGCGTCGAGTGTGCGGAGAGCTGATGGGTCGGCCGCGGCATTCAGGTCCGACGGCATCGTCGTGGGACGCCGCGCATCGATGCCGCCAAGGTGCACGACGTGACTCCCGATGGTTATTCCGAATTCGCTCAGGAATCTCTTGCAGATCGCGCCTGCTGCCACGCGCGCGGTGGTCTCGCGCGCCGATGCGCGCTCGAGGATGTCGCGCGCGTCGTCACGGTCGTACTTGAGCATGCCCGCCAGGTCGGCGTGTCCGGGTCGCGGGCGCGTGACAGGACGCTTGCGCGCAGGATCGCCATCTCGGGGAGCGGGATCCATGATCTCCTGCCAGTTCTTCCAGTCTTCGTTCCGGATCAGGAGGGCGATCGGAGATCCGAGCGTTGCGCCGGCGCGCACACCGGAAAGAATCTCGACGCGATCCGATTCGATCTTCATGCGCCGTCCGCGCCCGTAGCCCTGTTGCCGGCGCGAGAGCTCGGCGTCCACGTGCGCGGCAAGCAGTGGCAGTCCAGCCACCATCCCTTCGAGGATCGACACGAGGGCAGGACCGTGTGACTCGCCAGCCGTGGTGAATCGCAGCATGACACTCCGAAAAATGAGCGAGCCCGGCTTTTGACCGGGCTCGCTTACTGCTTGTACCCGCTTCCTGCGGGAGCTACGGGCAGGTCGTGGTAAACGTATTCGGTAGCTGCGCGATGACAACCCCTCGCACCGTGGCGCCAACCACCACCAGCTGGCCAGTCGCGATCTGGAACGCGGCCTTGATGGGACCGATGATCGGATCCTTGATTGGAATCGTCCCCACTCTCTGGTAGCAGTTGGTGTCATAGATCTCGATCAGCGGCTCAGATGACGCCGCGAATGCGAGACGCGTGTTCAGCGGGAAGGAGTTCAATCCCGTGTTCTGCGGGTGGAAGTCCAGCCCGGCGTTGGTGAACGTCGTGTTCAGCACGCCTTGAAGCCTGAGCGCCGGGCTGAGGATGTAGGTGGAATCAGCGCGAATTGCCGACAGTGAGCCGTCGAAGTTGATCGCGACGCCGGTCACCTGCGCAAACGTGTTCGCGATGAAGTCGGTGACATCGGCGGGCGGCGAGACCCCACGGTCGATATATGGGTAACCCAGCTCGGGGCCACGGTCGGCATCGAACATCATGGCGCGGCTTCCGAACACACTGCCACCCTCGCCGAACACCGCGCGATGGAAGTCGCCCGAGTTGCGGACAAACGTCGTGTCGCGGAAGGCGAGCAGTTCGATGGTGACGATGGTCGAGCGAAGCGCCGCGTCTCGGTATGGAACCAGAATGGTGGAATCCACACCATTCGCGTCGTATCTGACGATCTCGAGCGTATCACCGCGAGCGCCGCCCTGGCCGATCGCCTGCTCGAAGAAGAAGTGTGACGTACGGAGGTCGGTACTTCCCGCGACGGTGACACCGCGAGTGAGATTTTCAAACCGAAGCGTGCCGTTGCGGCTCGCGAACGGCTCAGACTGGCCCGCTGTCGGAGTAGTTGAATATGTGAGCACGACTTCGCTGCACACGGCGGCCGGAGCGATGCACGTCGCGCCGAGGAACTGCGGACGGTCGCTGAAGTCGTACTTGGTGCGGACCTGTATGGGCAGCCCGGTGGTCGACGAGAGAGTTGACGTGATGGTGTAGACAACGATGTTCGGCAGCTGGTATCGGGCGACCTCGAGACCGCTCCCGGTACCGGTCAGGCCGAGATTATTGAGGTCCACATAGCTGATGTTGGTGCCGCCGGAATTTGCAACCAGGATGGTGTCTCCCATGTCGCCCGCGCGGTTGCGCGGCCAGCCGGCGAGGCCCCATGGGCGTGAGCCCACGATTACGGGCGCCTTGAACGACGAATCCGCAAGGTTGAATACTTCGACCTGATTTCGCTGAATGTTGGTCAGGTAGAGACGGTCCTTGCCCGGGTGATAGAGCGCGTCGGCTACCTGCCCGCCAAATGGCAGCTCTCTGGTCACGCCAGCCACAACCATGACGGTATCGATGCGATCGAGACCGCTCTGCAGCTTGGAGTACGCACGGACGCCGTTCGAGTTTACCGCGAACGTCTGGATGTAGGCGACGGTCGGAAAGGTCGAGTAGGGCAGCCGCATTGCGAAAGTGTGCGGCAGGAACGTCAGCTGACCGTTCGACGCGAACGTCTGCGTGTCGTCGATCGCACCACCAACGGTACGTCTTACCTCGTAGCCGAGCGCGGAGATTCCACTCGGATCGTCAGCTTCGACGTGGACCGTGTCACCCACTTCGACACGGAGGCCATGGCCGCAGGCGTTGTTGAATATCTGGTTGCCGATGCAGTACTGGTTCACCACCGGCACTGAATTGACTTGCGCCGCGGTCTGCACCGTGATCGTTATGGCCGGACCCGTCGCGCGCTGTCCAAGTGAATCGCGGAGGAACGGCGTGATGGTGAGTGTGCCCGGTGAGGCGGTGGCGGGAATGACAACCGTATCCTGCATGGTAGTCGAGTCGCGCAGCGGGCTGGAGAACAACACTGAATCGGTGCCCACGACTGGTCCCGTGGTACTGTACCCCAACGAGACAACCTTGAGTGCGCTCTTTCCCATCACGGTAACGAGGATGGACTTGCCGACGACCGCCGAGCTTCCGGAGAAGGGGCTGATGACACGTACTTCGGGCGGAGGCAAGTTGCCCGTCGCCATTATGAGCGTGTCGACGCCGGAGCTGTTGCCGGCGCCATCGATGGCCTCAGCGATGATGATTACAGGCGTGCCGGCCGGAACCGCGGTCGACGCGGACAACGTGGATGGCAGCGTGAAATTCGTGACGGCGCTCGAAAACGTGACGGTGGTGTCCAGGCTGACCGCGCCCGTCGCCAGAACATGAACCGTTTTCAGGCCGAGATTGTCCGTCGCATTAGTCGAGAAGGAGACGACCGAGCCGGCAGACCCGCCCGGCGTAAGCGTCACGCGGGGCGGAACGCGATCCCTCGTGCCGTCGGACGACGTCGAGTCGTTGCACGCGCCGACTGCGAGGGAAATGATCACCGCGGCGCTGGCGTATGCTACGCCGCGCCGCAGAGCGGAAAGGCTATCTATGGACATTCGAGTCACCGTTAACGGGTGGCTGGTGGAGGCGCTTGGGAGGAACCGGGCATTGGCGCGCCATCATCGATGATGTGGGGCGTCACGAGGATGAGCAGATCGCGCTTCTCGTCCGAGGTGCGGGTGGTTCCGAACAGTCTGCCGATGATTGGCAGGTCGACGAGCAGCGGAATTCCCGACTTCGACTGCGTGGTTTGCGTAACGGTGAGCCCACCGATCACGGCCGTCTCGCCATCGCCGACCAGCAGCTGCGTGTCGCCCGCCTGCTTGCCGAAGATGAAGCCGACGTCCGACGACGCGATCTGCGCGTCGGAGTTCTCAGCGTGGAGCAGCAGCAGGATTTGGCGGTTGTTGGTAATGTGCGGCGTGACGGTCAGGATGATGCCAACCTGTTTCATCTCCACGGTCGCGCGCGGCTGTTGCTGGCCGCCACCTTCGCCCGTGACCGCGCTTCCGACGTCGATGACCCTGATCGGGATTTCCTGTCCAACCTGAATCGTCGCCTGGCGGTTGTCGAGCGTCACGATGCTCGGCTCTGCCTGGAGATCGGCGAGGCGGACTTCCTGGAGGGCGTCGAGGAAGCTGGTTAGCTGGAACTTGCCAAGGGCAGTCGAGAAGATGACGCTGAGCGCGGGGTTCGTGACCCGCGAATTGGCGTTGGCTATCGCCGACAGGGCGTTGCCGCCGAGCAGGATCTTGTCGCCTTCGAACAGCTGTCCGCCACCGAGGGCATCAGGCACGCCGTCGCCGTCGGTATCGACGGGCTGCAGCGTGGCCGGATCGGGACGCTTGACCAGCTGGCTGAAGAACTGATCGGTGCCCGTGCCGATGTCGTAGGAGAGGCCAATGTCTTCGATGTTGGTTCTGTTGACGAAGATGATCTTGGCCTTGATTCCGACCTGCGGCGTGCGGACATCGAGGGCCTGCACGTATTGAAGGACATCAGCGAGACGTGAAGCGGTCTCGGTGATGATGAGCGTGTTGGTGGTGCTGTCAGCGGCGACGAGACCGCGGGCGACACAGTTCGGTCGCTGGTTCGCCTGCGACACGTTGCCGCTGCTTGGAATCTGCGCGTTGGCGAGGCAATCCTTCTGCAGCAGCTGCTGAATGGTCGGAACGAGAGCGCCGGCGCGCGCGTAGTTGATCGAGATCAGCTGCGTGACGAGCGGCTCGGACGCCTGGCGGTTCAGGATGTTGGAATAGCTGTCGACGGTGATGATGCCGGAGATGGCATCCTCCGACGCGGCGAGGCCCTGACCCTGGAGGATGGCGCGCAGAGCGACGTCCCACGGCTGATTGCGGATCTCGGCGGTGACGGTGCCCGATACATCCCTTCCGACTACGATCGTGCGCCCGGAAAAGCTGGCGAACGACGCGATCACATCGCGGATGTCGGTGTCCTGGAACGTGACGGTAATTGGCGGCTGCTGTGACTGTTGCACCTGCTGGAAGAGCGCGATCGGCGCAGCGGGACTCGGCAGCTCGACGCGTACCGGCTCGCGCTCGACGACCACTTCCTCTTCGACTTCCTGCGGCGGCGGGGACCTTAGGGGTGCGGGTATCGGCGGTGCGACCGCTGCCGGCTTGCTGGTGACATCAGCCGCCGGTGGTGTACGCTGCGGAGCGCTGGAAGGCGCGGCGGCGTAGCTCGCATTACGGGACGACGACCAGCTCGATGATGCGGCAGTGCCGCCGGAGATGGCGACTCTCACCTCTCCATCGGCGCGCTTCACTTCATATGGATGAACGGCGTCCAACTCGATTACGACGCGGACGACGTTGGGCTTGAACTGCGAGTATCGGACGTTGGTGATTCCACCGCGGGCGACTTTGTCGTAACGGCGACCGGACATGTCGAGAGTTGCCCCATGAATGTCCACGACCACCCGGTGTGGCGAGCCGAGAGTGAAATTCTTCACTGCGACGGCGGCGTTGACTCCGATCACCACTTCAGTCTTCCCGGACGCAGGGACGACACTGACCGTGTGAACGCTTGCAACCGGTTGTGGCAGGAACAGGAGCGCTACTGCGGGCAGCGCCTTTAGAAAGCTCATTGGGTACGCCTCGTCTTGGTCGAATCGGGGGTCATCGCCAGCATTTCTTGCCGGCTGTAACCGAACTCTTCGATCGTGAAAATCACTGCCTTTTCCTGAATCGCTGCGACGCGCATGCGGCCCAGCGTCTGGCCAACCCGAACTTTGTACTGCTCCTTAGACGTGATATCTCTCATAACGGCAACTGAAGTCCGGCCGTTGGGGTCGAACGCGACCGCAACCAGCTTCAGGTCGTTGAGCAGCGGGCGGAGATCGGCGGTGGTGAGCAGCGACACGAACGGGTCGCGCCGTCCATCGGCTTCGTACTGGAACAGCTCGCGGTTGATCAGAACTCTGGCTGCGGTGTCCTCGGCGGCTTTCGCGACGCCCGATGTCACCGGATCTATCGATCGCGACGGTGAAGAGGCGCGCGACTGGGTCGCCGCCCCGGTGGCGACCGCTGCCACCAGAATGAGTGCAAAGGGAATTGGGAGTTTCATCGTTTCGCCGACGCTGGCGGAGAATAGGGAGTGGTGCGCGCGACGTACGTCTGCACCTGGAACTCGGTCTCGATGAGCGACTCGCCGGCTCTTTTCCGCGCCTTGGAGGTCTGCGCGGGGGGCGGGAGGGTGATCTTGAGAGTCACCGGCGCGATGATCCGGTTGAGCGAGCCCACGTTGCTCAGGAACTGCCCGACGGCGTGATAGCCGCCGATGACTGCGAGCTTATAGCGATACGTATCGAATTGCTCACCGGGAAGCACGGGCATCGGCTCGATCGTCGCCAGGTCGAGACCGACCCGACGCGCGGCGGTCGACATGTCTTCGAGCAGCGCCGGAACTTCGTTGCTCCGTGGGACGAGCTGGCGCATGACCTTAAGGCTCTGCTCGTACTCCGCGGACTGCGCGCGCATCTTCTGCACGCTTCCCTGCGCGATGTCGGCCCGGGCCTGCTGGTTCTTCAATTCGAGCGAATCTACGTGCGCCTGCACGACGGCCAGCTCGGCCGCCTTGGGCTTGTAGAGGAAATACCAGTATGCGCCGGCAATCAGCACGGCCACCAATCCAATGGCGGTCAGCGTTTGCTCGCGCTTTGTCATATTCGCGCCAATAGCCATTAGCGCACCGCCGAGACTATGAGTGGAACTGTCTTGATCGCGAAAGCGGGAGGAACCTGCGTCTCCGCCTCCAGGGAAAACTCCGTTACTTCCTTGCCGTCATTCACTACCAGGTCCGAGCGAGTGAGCTGCACGTTCTGGATGAATGGGGAGGCTTCGAGCGACTTCATGAAGCGGGTGAGCGCCTGGATGTCGACGGTGTGACCGACGAGGCGGAACTTGATGTCCTTGGCGCTGGCTAGCAGCGAGTCCGACCTTGCCTTGCGCGCACGATCCCTTTCCGCCTTCGCCTTCGCGGAGCTAGCCGTGTCGGCTGACGCGCGCTTCGTCGTATCCGCCGCCGCCGCGCTCTTCGGGGCGCTCGTTTGGGAGATTCCTTTCAGCCACGTGTACTGCGGAAGCGCATTGCTGATCTCGTACATCAGGTGCGACCACAGATAGCGGGAGTCGTCGATGGACTTGATGATCGCGATCTGCTGATACAACGAATCACGCGTCGCCGCGGCGCGTGCCTTGGCGGTGAGGACCGCGCTGAACTGCGTCGAATCCTTGACCGCCTTGAGCTCAGCCTCTTCGAGAGAGCTGGCGCGCTTGGCCTGACTGAGAAAGAGCACCGCGATGACCAGCACGGAAAGAGCCGTAGCGCCGACTCCGCCGAGCAGATACTTGTCGGTGATCTTCTCGGTGATGCCGGCGAACAGCGCGCGTGGGTCGAACTTGGTGATTCCCTTTGCGCTGGTGCGGCGACGCTTGTTCTTGTCCCCGGGGAGGAGGTTGATCTCGATCATGGTAGTGTTATCTCCGGGTCAGTTCGTGCGGAGAGCGAGTCCGATCGAGAGCATCAGGAGCGGCGCGACCTCGTCGGTCGCCAGCGACTCCAGCGCGCCTGCCCGCACCTGCATGGTGGCGAGAGGGTTGGCGAGCTCAACCGGCTTGCGAAGCCGCTTTCCGAGTGATTCAGTGAGGCCTGGCGTGCGCGAGCCGCCGCCACAAGTGTACACGGCGCGCATCTGACCATCGCCCTTGATCGAGCTGGACAGGAACGCGATCGCGCGCTCCAGACCTGTCGCTATTTCTTCCGTGCGGGCCTCGATTACCGAGTCCAGCTGCGTGGAGCGGTCGTATCCTCTGATCAGTGCCTCGGCGTCAGTCGCCGAGAGTCCGTGCTCGCGCTGGAGATCTTCGCGCAGACGGCGTGTGCCTATTGGAAGGTCGCGGGTAAGGATCGGGACGCCGTCGTCAAGGATGTTGATGTTGGTCACTTCGTGACCGATGTTCACCAATCCAACGGCGCCGTCCATTGCGGCCGGGTAGTTCAGTTCGAATGCATTGTGAAGCGCGAAGGCGTCCACATCCATGAGGGTGGGGGTGATGCCGGCTTCCGAAAGGATCCGAAGCTTTGCCTCGACCAGGTCGCGCTTGGCAGCGACGAGCAGGACACTCATCTCTTCCTTGGAGCCGTGGCCGTTCTCGTTGAGGATCTGAAAGTCCAGCTCGACCGAGTCGACATCGGGAACGTGCTGCTCGGCTTCCCACCGCATCAGTTCGCGCGCCTGCTGCTCCTTCACGCGCTCCGTCTTGATGCGCTTGATGATGACGTCGCGGCCACCAACGGCTGCGACGACCGACTTGGTGCTGGCATCCACCGACTCGATGGTCGTACGGATGACATCAGAAACGAGGTGCGGATCCATTACTTCGCCGTCGACGATCGCGTCGTCGGGAAGCGGAGTGATCGCAACCTTCACCAGCTCTGGAGTGGATTTCGAGTGGTCGACCACGGCAACCTTCACCAGGCCCGATCCGATATCGATTCCTACAGTAGTTTTCTTCCGGCCGAATAACGCCATCGTGGCCCTTCATTATGAAAAGAGAAATGCTCGTAACTTCTTTGCCTGCATCTACGTGTGAGGCCACTGCTGGCAATGAGCCTTAAATAGTCCGGCACACACATGGTTCAGCCTAGACACGATTCAATTGGCACGAAAGTAACGGTGGGCTGGAGGGGGTCAGAAAAGCTCAGACCACGCGCGCTCGGCGATTCGGACGATCCTTATCGAACCGGACGAGTCCCGGGATGCGGCAACCAGAACTCCGATTCTCCTCGTCACGGCGGCAGGATCTTGGCGCTCACCGACGACCGCCACCGCCCAGAAAAGGCTCGAATCCAGGCGCGTCGTATGGACCATTGCCGGAAAGCCTTCGACTTCAATGGGTTGGGATCGCGTTGTCCCGATTGACGAATGATCGGCCGCTTCCGTTTCAAGCCGGTTTAGCCCGATCTGGATCGCCGATTCAGCGGCAGCGAGTGCATGGTCCCGGCGGCGGGTGGCCGCGCTTGTGCGCGTTTCCTCGGTAGTCGCAAAGAAGAGACTGGCCAAAAGCGCGCCGATGATCATTATGGCGAGTAGTGCGGCTGCCAGCGCGAAGCCCCTTCGACCCCTCACGTTTACCTGTTCCGGATGGCAATCGAGCTGGCGGCCGAGGCGGCAATAGGACTTTCTGTTGCGGCGATTCGGCGTCTGTGCCGACTTTCCGCCCGCGACCTCAAGTCAACCCTCGCCACGCCAAGCGGCGAGTCGCCAAGGACTCGCTCACCGCCTGTGTCGAAGTACTCGAACAAGAAGCCTGTCCGCGACGCATCGGGGCTGTATCTCCGATATGGCCCGCTCACAGGTTGAATCGTGCCGCACCCCGGCGGTCCAACGGCGTTACACCGCCTGTACCCGAGGTACCACTCCGCATCCGACGAGCGGTAGAGACTGTATCGTCCACGCCTGACGAATCGAACCGGGGTTCCGGGTCTCACACTGCTGCGCGGCGCTTCCCGCAGCGTCAGCATGAAACCCTCGGTCGGGTCCATACCATAGAGGAGGCAGCCGGCGCTTGCGGCCGAAGGTGTGAATGCCGCAATGCGGTTCCGCTCCCAGTGACTCCCCGCCGCGTCAGCGCTGTCTCTATATAGAAGGGCGATGTCTCCCGTGTCGGGATAGAGAAGGAAGCTCCCGAGCGTGTTTCCCGGCGATTCCTCCGCCAGCGCGAAAGTGCTGGACGAAGCGGTCCGGCAGACGACCGACGTACCGATGCCCGTAAAGAGCTCGATAGCTGAATCAGCCATCAGGCGAATCGTGTCCGACGACGACGAACCTCGGATGTCCGTCGACAAGACCTCCATCGCATCGCGTACGCCGTAACGGGCGCTGATCAATTCCGCCGTGTCGCCAGCGAACCGCTGCTGATGCACCAGCGCCGACGCGACGGCGCCCCCGATCACCCCCAGGAGGACGACGACTACGACCACCTCGATCAGTGACACTCCGCGCCACGCTGCCCGGATGTTCACCGACACGCCACAATCGTTGAGTATGTCTCAGCGCGAGGGCCACGAGGGAGGACATACGAGACGTTACCGGCCAGCCGCACGCTGTTTGAATCGAGAGGCACGACCGTCCACTCCGATCTGACCGAGCCCTGCGTTTCGCTGCCGGAACGGGCCAAGGGGCAGGTCGACTGAACGATCTCCAGCCGGCTCGCGATGAGCCTTCCCGCTTCGGCTCTGACTCTGCTCGCGTGCATCTCGCGGGCGACGACAGCGCTTCCCGCCGCCAGAGCGAGCGCGCCGGTGGTAAACACTATTACAGCTATAATGACTTCGACGAGCGTGCAACCCCTCCGTGCGATCTTGCATGTCATGACGCGAACTATGCGGACGGGAAGCGATATCACGCGCGGCGTTTTTCTGCGGGGTGAATCGAAAGATTTCAACCGGCCCAACTCGTTGGCATCGAGGGGAAGTGATAAATTGGGCGCACATGTCCACCGATTTTTCCTATTCCGGCGCGGAGCTCGACGCCGTTGCCGAAGCGGATAACTACTACCGCTGGATCATCGATGCGTTCTCGAAACACCTTGGTCCGAGAACGGTGGAAGCGGGGGCAGGAATAGGAACAGTATCAGAGCTCATTCTTCGCCGCGGCACGGTCGAGGACTTGTTGCTGGTCGAGCCGGCGTCGAACAACGTCCCAGCGCTCAGAAAACGGTTCGCCGGAGACCCCCGCGTACGCGTGCACCACGGTTATCTGGAAGATCTTGCTCCGACATTACGAGCTGACACGATCATCGCCGTCAACGTCCTCGAGCACGTGGAGAAGGATCAGGAGTTCCTGCGCTCGGCGCACACGGGCCTCGTCGCCGGTGGAAAGCTCCTCATACTGGTCCCGGCCGTGCCCGCCATCTTTGGTTCGCTGGATCGTGCGTTCGACCACTACCGCCGGTACACCCGCGGCGTTCTGAAATCCGCGGTGCTGGGCGCCGGATTCGAGATCGAGGAGCTCCACTATCTGAACGGGCTCGGAGTCGCAGCGTGGTTCGTGGCCGGGCGAGTGCTCAATCGCACCACCCTCGGGCGGAGTCAGGTGCGGTTCTACGACCGATGGGTAATCCCGTGGCTTTCCAGAATCGAGAAGCTCATTCGCCCTCCGATTGGTCAGAGCCTGTTCCTGATCGCGCGTCGGCCCGACACACGCTCGCTAGGCAGCGCCCCGGCGTGACGACGCCGTCACGGTTTTCGATCGCTCGCGGGGGCATTCCTACGAATGTCCTCCGCGTCGCGGGCGCAGCACTCGTCATCCTCGTCCTCTTCCCCCTGTACCGGCGCCTGGACGCGATAGAAGGGAGACTCGTACTTAAAAGCATCCTCATCTACACCGAGCTTGCGCGCACGATGTTGTTGTACGGAAGCCTCATCGTGATTCTGATCGCGCTCGTTATCGCGCGCCTCCTCGACCCGGACAGGATCGAGGAATGGTGCGCTTCCCTGGGCCGGCGCCTCGCCGCCATTCCTTCCACGCGATTTGCCTTGGGGCTGGCATTGCTGGCGACATTGGTGACGCTCGGATTCTCGTATTTCGTGCTTGCGGGAAAGCCGACGGTCATCGACGCGATGGTACAGATGCTACAGGCGCGTTTCGTGGCCGCGGGTCAGCTGGGCGGGCCAGCCGATCAGTTCACGGAATTCTGGCAGCTCCAGAATTCCCTGATTACTCCCAACGGCTGGGTGTCTCAATACCCACCCGGACACGTATTTCTGCTCGCGCTGGGATTTTTGCTTCGTGTGCCGATCCTCGTAGGTCCGGCGCTGATGGGAATCACCGTACTGTTCACGACCCTCAGTGCCCAGCGGCTGCTGCGCGACGATGCAGCCGTGGCGAGAGTCGGCGCAATCATGCTCGCGCTCAGTCCGTTTTTTATCGGGCTCGCCGGCGCGTACATGAACCATGTTTCCGCCGCTGCCGCCGTCGCGATCGCGGTCTACTGCGCATTGCGCAGCGAGGAGGACGAGCGCCTTCGTTGGCCCTTGTTCACGGGAGCCGCGCTCGGCCTCGCGTTCTCGGTTCGCCCTCTGACTGCGATCGTCGCGGGTGCGACCGTGCTGGCAATGTGGATCGTTGTCCGCGACTCGCGCCGCACGCAGGTGAAGGGATGGGTCAGGCTCTTCGTCGCGGCCGCGATTGGGGCGACGCCGTTCGTGATCGCGGCTGGCGCCTACAACAACCACTTCTTCGGAAGCCCGTTCCGATTCGGCTACGTCGCCGCCCAGGGGCCGCTCGTCGGCCTTGGGTTCCACAACGATCCTTACGGCAACTACTACGGACCGGTCGAGGCGGTCGCATATACGTCGTCCGATCTGACGACACTGAGTCTCTATCTGTTGGAAACGCCACTTCCAGCCGTGATCGTCGTTGGGCTGTTTCTGGCATTCAGGCGAAGATTTTCCACCGGTGAGCAGCTGATCGCGCTTTGGGCGCTCCTCCCCGTTGTGGCGAACGGTTTCTACTGGCATCACGGCGTGTTCATGGGCCCTCGCATGCTGAACGAGGCCGCGCCGGCGTGGGCGCTGGCCACCGCTATGGCCGCGGTCGGTCTCGTAAGGCAGACGCCCCGGCGCCAGTTCGGCGGCTATTCTCCGCGGGCGATGCTGACCGTCGCGTTCATGGTTGCGTGGACGGCCGGAATCTTCTATCTCGCACCCGGTCGGCTCATGAGTTACGGCGGAGCGTGGATGGCGAGTAGCCGGATCGAGCCACCGCACACCGCTTCTCCCTCACTCATTTTCGTCCACGGCGCGTGGTCGGGAAGAGTCGTCATGCGCCTCATCGCGAATGGCCTCCGCCTCGACTCGCTCGACGTCGGTATCAGGCAGAATACGACGTGCGAGTTTCACGAGTTCGCCAACTGGTACGCGGCGGCCAAGGCAGGGCACCGCGTGCCGCGCCCGGACATCGGCTTCGATCCGGCCAGTCCCCGGCGTCCCCCACAATTCATGATCGGGGAAGACAACCAGATCCGGGCCGAGCCAGGACGTCCGCTGTCGCGTGATTGCGTGCGACAGATCGCGTCTGATTCTGCCGGCATCATCGACATTTCATCGTTTCTCTGGCAGACCGATCTGCCAGGACTTCCCGGCGACGGCACGATGATCGTGCGCGATATGGGGCCTGAGGCGAATGCGAAGCTCATAGCGCGCTACCCCGACAGAACTCCGCTGTTCTTTTATCGCGCCGAGAGCGAGGGCAAGGGACCACAGCTGGTACCGTACGCGGAGGGCCTGAGGCGACTCTGGCACTGAGCGTGGTCGAGCACGAAAAAAAAACGGCGACCAGTTGGTCGCCGTTTTTCGATCTGGTCAGCGCTTTCGCGCTCACCCGATATTATGCCACGTTACGGGCAGGTGTCGATGACGCCGTTCGTGTCAATCGTGCAAGTACGGCCGGGGAGCTGGCCGTGAACCGCAGTTGCACTCCACGGTGGACCTGCAGTGATTGTAACCGTCACGCCGGTCGACGGCGTGAACCCAAGAGCGGCCTGGCTGGCGGTGTACGAACCAGCGTTGTCCGCTGCGTAGCTCTCTTCATACGTCGCGAGGTTGCGAAGATCTGACTTCATCGCCGCGATGTACGCCTTCTCCTTCGTGTTGGTGAACTTCGGAATCGCGATTGCGGCCAGAATGCCGATGATCACGACCACGATCAGAAGCTCGATCAGGGTAAAGCCCTTTTTGTTGCCGGACATTTTGTTCTCCTTGAACATAGGTTGCATCTGTCATTGCTTAGACGACGCGAGCCAATCTAAAGCAACGGTCGCGCCCGGTTCGATCGGTCCCGTAACCTCATCCCCATGAGCGACTTACAGAGCGACCCCGGCCGCGCCACTGGCGAATTCTGGTCGCATTTCGCCGAAAATATTGCGCAATGCAATGGCCTAGGGGCTGATCTTGCGGTCCGGTCTCCGAAGGGCTCCGGCCGCTTCAAGGCTGTCTGAAACGGCGCGAAGCCGCTCGAACGCCTGACGCGACCCGCCCTGGGCAAGCCCGTACACGATTTCGGACTTCGCTTCTCGATACTGCCCAAGCGTGATGAGACAGGCGACCAGACCATGGCGGGACCGGGCCCGGCCCGGATCAATTTCGAGGGCGCGGCGAAATGGTGGTATAGCGAGTGGACAGCGGTTCATCCTGCTGTATTCGCCGCCGGCGTACTCGAGAAGATTCACGTTGTCCGGGTAGATCAAATGGGCGAGTCGAAGTTCGTCGAAAGCCTCCGCGTGGCGCTTCTGAGTTTTCAGGACGAGGGAGTACCCGAGATGTGCCCGATAACTGGCTGGTGCATCGCGAACGGTCTGCGCGAAAAGCACCTCGTTATCGTGCCACACGCGTTGCCGGGTTGCGCTGCGCGCGACGCCCAAAACCAGGAGAGCAGCAACCGCTGTAGCCGCGATAGCCCTGCTACTCGTCGAAAGCTCTCCTCTCGAATGGACTCTCTGAACGGCGGCAGCGATCCCCAGTGGAACTCCCACACTGGCGAGGAAGAGCGTGCGCTCGGCGAGAACGAATCCCGTGGGAACGATCAGATTGCTTGGAATGAGCAGACTGACGAGGACCCAGGCAATGGCGAAGGTCAGTACCGGAACCGACCGGCGGGCCGTCCACGCCAGCGCCGCCACTCCAAGCAGGATGACAACGCTGGCCAGCATCTCGGGCGTCGGGCCGGTCGCGATATCGATGTGGCGCGGGGAATAGTCCGCTGAGAGATGGGCCGGCCAGAAGAACAGCCGCACCCACTCGAGCACTACGCGGAGCATCGTCAGCGCCCTGATATAAGCCGTTTCCCTCACGAAGAGAGCGCTCACTACGTCTCCCGTGCCGGGGATCACCGCCGAGCGGACCCACAGAAATGCGACCCCGACCAGCAACAGGACGAGGAGCAGCGGTCTCAGCATTGTGATCCGCTGACGAAGCGGAGGTCCGCCGCGATTTAGCGTCAGCTCCGCCGCAACGAGCAGAAGCGGCAGAACAATTCCGTGTTCCTTGGAGAGACACGCCAATGCGTAAAGAATGACCAGTACGATAGTCGTCGAAACGGAAATCGATCCTCGGCGCCTCGCGCGGATGAAAACGGCCACCGCCAGAATCATGAACAGCGCCGCCCACAGCTCGGCCTGGCCGACGACGTTGCCGACGGATTCCACGTGCAACGGATGCACGGCGAACAGGGCGGCTGCTATCCATGCGAACTTCAAGGGGAAAAGCTGTATCGCCAGCCAGAAAACGGTCGCGCACACCAGCGTGTAAAGCACCACGCTCACGACATGGAAGACGACCGGATCGCCGTTACCGACTACCCACTGGAGTGAGAAGCTCAGGACAGTGATCGGCCGGTATAGTCCTCCTCCTCTGTGTTCGGGCCAGTACGGCTGCATCCAGAGGTGCCACCACCCGGCCAGCGACTGAATGCGGTCGTTGTTGACGATGATGGACAAATCGTCATACGCATACTTGTTGGTCAGGCTCGTAACCGATGAAGCCAGCGCCAGGGCAACGACGGACATCCATGCGACTATCCGCCGGCGCATTTCCGTCACGGGAATAGATTGTACCTTACGATGTGCGTGAGCGCGGCGACGCCATCTCGCCAGGTAATTTTCTTCCCTTCCTGATACGTTCGTCCCGAGTAGCGAACGGGAACCTCGAAGATCCGGGCGTTGGCCTTGGAGAGCCGCGCGGTGATCTCAGGCTCGAACCCGAACCGGTCGGACTTCAGCGGAAGCGACCGCGCCAGGTCCCCTCTCACGGCCTTGTAACAGCACTCCATGTCGGTGAGGTTGAGATTGCTGAACATGTTGCTGAGTGTCGTCAGCAGTCCGTTTCCGACGGAGTGCCAGTAGTACAGCACCCGATGGGTGCCCCCAAGGAAGCGTGATCCGAACACGGCGTCCGCCCGCCCCTGAATCAACGGCTCGAAGAGCGCCGGCCAATCCGCCGGGTCGTACTCCAGATCCGCGTCCTGGACGATGACGATGTCCCCGTGGCTTGCCGCGATTGCCGCACGAACGGCGGCACCCTTGCCCCTGTTCTTGGGCTGAAAGATCGCCTGCTGGATCTTTCCCTCGCTTCGGAGGCGGGTCAGTATATCGCGCGTGCCATCGGTGGAGCAGTCGTCCACGCATATCACTTCCATCTTGTACGGCGCGGCTCGCACGCGCTCGACTATCTCTGCGACCGTATCCACCTCGTTGTAGACGGGAATGAGGACGGAGACGATCATCTCTGCTTTTTTCAGCGGAGTGACGGGAGTGAGCACGTTACCTACTTGTCCAGGTCATAGCGCGACAATTTCCTGTGAAGTGTGGAGGGATCGATCCCCAGTATTTCGGCCGTGCGCGGCTTATTGCCGCCCTCATTTTCCAGCACCCACATGATGTAGGCGCGCTCGATGGTGTCGAGCGTCGGGTTGGAACGTGACGCGTCGCTCACCAGCGGATCCGACTTCTGCTCCACCACTCGCTCGGGAAGCGCCGACAGCGGAATGGTGGCCCCCTTCGCCAGTATCGCCGCGCGCTCGAGCGCGTTCTCGAGCTCGCGCACGTTGCCCGGCCAGGCGTAAGCCTGCATTGCCTCGAGCGCTTCGGCATCGAGTGCGCGCGGGGCGACGTTGTGCGCTTCCGCCGTCCGCTTGAGAAAAGCATCGGCCAGCAACGCGATGTCGCCAGGGCGATTTCTGAGCGGAGGAAGGACGATCGAGATCACGTTGAGCCTGTAGTAGAGATCGGCGCGGAAGCCGCCGCGCTTGATCTCTTCCTCGAGGTCGCGATTGGTGGCCGCGATGACTCTCGCATTCACGGGCCTGGCTTCGGTCGCTCCCACCGGTATCACTTCCCGCTGCTGGAGCACGCGCAAGAGCTTCACCTGCGTCGCCGGAGTCGTCTCGCCTATCTCGTCGAGCAGGAACGTTCCCTCGCCGGCCGTGAAGAACAACCCTTCCTTGTCTCGCGATGCGCCGGTGAACGATCCCTTCACGTGCCCGAACAGCTCGCTTTCGAGCAGGCTCTCGGGAAGCGCGCCGCAGTTGATCGACAGGAACGGCTTCGCGGCGCGGGGGGAAAGATCGTGGATGTAGCGGGCGACGACCTCCTTTCCCGTTCCCGATTCACCCTGAAGCAGCACCGTCGAATCCGTCCCCGCCACCGATTCCGCGACGTGCAGCGCTTCCAGCCATAGCTTGCTCGCTCCGATCGGCTTGCTGGAGCGGTCGCGCCGCCTCAACTCCACCTTGAGGTCGCGATTCGCGCGGCGGAGACTACGGTGCTCGGCCGCGCGGCGCACGATCGTCACCAGCTCGTCGTTCTTGAACGGCTTCTGGATGTAGTAAAACGCGCCATTGTTCACCGCGCCGATAGCCGACTGTAGACTCGCCTGCGCCGTCATGAGAATGACCACCGCTTCGGGGTCGTGCGCGCGCACGGATGCGAGTATGTCGAGCCCGGTGACGTCGGGCATCCGCACATCGGTGATTATCAGGTCTGGCTTGAGGGCAGCTATCTGCTCGAGCCCTGACTTCCCGCCAAGCGCAGTGTGCGGGTCGAAGCCATGGCTCTTGAGGAGAATGCGGACGGCGTCGAGGATACCCCTTTCGTCGTCAATGACGAGGACGCTGGGACCCGGCTGAGCGTTGTCGGTCACCGCTTACTCTCGGCGCCAGCCCTGGCGGCTGCCTTTTTTCGCTCGGCGCCGAGCTTGGGAAGGATCATCGTGAACGTCGTTCCGGCAGCGCCATCGGCGGCCGCATCTACGACGATGAATCCGTGATGTGCCTCGACCGCGCGGTGCGCGATCGCAAGGCCGAGACCGGTCCCACCTTCCTTGGTGGTGACGAACGGCTCGAACAACGTGTCCCGCACGGACCTGTGCACTCCGGCGCCTTCATCGCCCACCCGCAGCACTATCGCCCCGCGAGTGAAGCGGGCGGCGTTGGGAGGAAGCTGGTGGGGCGCGAGCTCCGCTGCTTCGAGGGTGACCCTTCCGCCGGGGGGAGATGCCTGCACGGCGTTGAGAAGAAGGTTGAAGATCGCGCGATGGAGCAGATCATCATCGCCAACGACGACCAAACTGCTCGAAGGAAACACCTCGTGGATGGTGACGTCGCGCGGCTTGTCGGGGTGCGCCGCCACCAGCGCCGATGCGTGCCGTGCGATCTCGATGAGATCAACCCGCTCCACCTGTGTCACCTCAGTGCGAGCGAAATCGAGGAACTCGGAAAGCAGCCGCGACAACCGGTCCGACTCCCGCTGCACGAGGTCTGTCAGCGTCCGCGTGTCGTCGTCGGCGGCTGGTATGCGCGCCAGTAGCTCGGCGGCGCTGCGGATGGATGCGAGCGGATTCTTTATCTCGTGCGCCAGCGACGCGCTGAACTCCGCCACCGCCTCGAGCCGCTCCGCTCTGGTGTGCAGGCGCTCGATGTCGGCTTCACGAAGCCGGAATGCCGCGAGCTCGGCTTCCATCTCGTCGCGCCCGGCAGTCGCTCCCCGGAGCCTCGCCGCGATGTATCCGCATCCCAATGCGACCGCCCCGAAGATGACGAGCTGCACCAGAATCGAGGGACCGAACACCGTCAGGCTCCCGAGAATCGTGACGGCGAAATAAAGGACGATCCCGAGCGCGGCGACGAGAAGAACGCCGGATGCGGGCAGCAACAATGCGCTCACCGCGATCACGAGGATGTAGAGAGGAGCGAGCTGGGACGGACCACCCGTCTGTGTGAGGTACACGACTGCCGTCACCAGCAAGAGGTCGAACAGGACCTGCACGTAGAAAAAAGTGTCGCCGGGCGATTTGTCGGCCGGCTCGCTTCTAAACACCGAGATGCCGGTAAACAGCAGCGTGGCGACGAAGGCGAGGGTGGCAATCAGGGTCGCGTTGGTATCGGCGGCGCGCCATACAGCGATCGCAGCGACGAAGATCGATGCGGCCAGCGAAAAACGCCCGAGGTAAAGCACGCGCAGCAGCCGATCCCTTCCGCCGATCGGAACGGGACCCGTGAGACGCGGAAAAGTCGAAGTTCCTGGAACCGCTGATCGCAACAGCGTCAAATGAACGAACCCGGAGTGGCGTGAACCCTTGCAGTGTCGGACGTTTGAGAGTGTACTACAATATGGGTTACGGGCTGTTGATTACAGACCCGCTGCGGCTTCTTGCGCACCGCCCCAGGCGCGGCGATACTCCCGCCGATCGTTCCCAGGAGACGACCGTTGCGCTGGTTGATAAAGCCTGAAGGCACGCTGCGCGAGTGTCTGGTGGTGTTCGCCGCAGTCGTTGGGGCATATGTCTTCCTGCGCGGCTCGGGGCTGTTTTTCGTCGGCGCCTTCAACGACGATGGCGCTTATACGATGCTCGGGAAGTCGCTCGCCGACGGAAAAGGCTATCGGCTTCCCTACCTCCTCGGCGACCCCGTCGCGGTAAAGTACCCTCCGGGCCTTCCCGCACTGCTCGCGATCCCATGGGCGCTCGGCGGGACGCTCGCCGCCGTGCGGGCCACAATTGGCATCCTCAACCCGATCGTCTGCGGACTTGCCGCGGCAGTGATCTGGTGGATCGGTCGTCGAGACTTGGCCCTATCGCGCGGTCCGCTCGCAGTGGCAGCCATCGGCCCTTTCCTTCTCGATGCGGCGATTCAGTACTACAACATCGCCCTATCGGAGCCGTACTTCCTGCTGGGATGGGCCATCTCACTCGCGCTGACTGGAAGCGCCACACGCACTGGTGAAGCCCTGGCACTCGGCCTCGTACTCGCTGTTACGACACTGTTCCGCTCGGCTGGAGTGGTGCTGATCCCAGCCTGTCTCGCGGCACTCGCGCTCCGTCGCGTCCCATGGCGTGTGGTCGGCATCGCTGCTGCCGCCGCGATTGCGCCCCTGATCGTTTGGGCGGTCGTGCACGGGCGGCTGGTGGCGCAGGGACCGCTCTCGTCCTCGCCCGACGAGGTGTCGTACTGGAGCCTGATCCCCTCCGGATCGGAGCTGCCGGCGTATCTGCTTCGGGCCTTGCCGAGCAACGGTGGCATCTACTTCTCGAAATTGAGCAGCGCTCTCGCCGGATCCGCCGTGCTCGGAAACCTCCTCGTGATCGGAGTGCTCGTGACCGCCGCGGTCGGGGCCTTCTTGTCGTGGCGCCGCGCGCCCGCCATCACGCTTACGGTGGTGGGCTCGCTCGCCGTTGTCCTCATTTGGCCGTTCGCGCAGGACAGGTTCCTGCTTCCTGTGCTTCCGTTCATCGGCCTGCTAGCCGCCGTCGCAGTCACGCGAGGAGCCGCGCGGATGCCCGCTCGATTGCGCATGGTGGCGCCGCTCGGACTCGCGCTGGTCTCCCTCGTCGTTGGTCTTCGCCAGGCGGAATTGCGGAGCCTGGCGGCGTCCAGCTTCATGCGCGGAACCGCTCCTGCTCAGCGCGACGTTTCGATCTTCTTCATTCTGGCGGCGAGCAGCCGACACATCGGCGTATTGAGCGAGTGGGTCCGCGCCAATACCACGCCACAGGACCGGCTGCTGGTGGACTTTCCCGCTGCGACTCACATGTACTCGGGCCGTGAAACTGCTTCGGCATCGCCAGCCGAGTCCCCATACGCGCTGTCAGTTTTCCGTCATCCGGGGCGGTATCTGGCGTCGCGAATTCTCGAGGACAGCATCACCGTAGTCGCGATCGGGATCAGAGGGCGGCTGATGCGGGACATCGAGACCATTGCCAGCGCCTGCCCCGCGGTTCTGCAGCGGGTGGCGCTGAACGCCGAGTTTTTCCGGGTCACACGCGACGAGCCCTGCCTGCGCCGTATCGCACCACCGTAAAGTCAAGCCGGTCGATCCGACCGGCGACTCTATAGATTAAAGCTTCATGCTGCTCGGGTTTATTGCCGCACAGTCGGTCGGGATCCCGTCCATGGGGGCGGCGGCGGCAGGCCTCATTGCCGTCTTCGCCCTAGTCCTGCTCAACGGCTTCTTCGTCGCCGCTGAGTTCTCGTTCGTTGCTTCCCGCCGCAGCAAGATCGACGAGATGGCCGCGCAGGGTTTGCGCGGCGCGCGAATGGTCCAGACCGGACTTGGAAACCTGGATCGCTACATCGCGGCCACCCAGCTCGGTATCACGATCGCCTCGCTCGCGCTGGGGTGGATTGGCGAGCCCGCCCTGGCTCACCTGATCGACGGGATGCTGCGATCCGTCGGCCTCGAGACGCCTCCAGCCGCTCATCATGCCATTGCCATCCCGATTGCCTTCTTCCTTATCACCTTTCTGCACATCGTGCTCGGCGAGCTCGCTCCGAAGACGATCGCGTTGACCGCTCCCGAGCGAACCGCGAGAACCATTGCCGCGCCGTTGCTGCTGTTCTCGCGCTTCATGTCGCCGTTCATCTGGGTGTTCAACGGGGCAGCCAACTCTCTTCTCCGGTTGTTCGGAATCAACCCCGCCACCAGTCACGAAGGGCACACGCCGGAAGAGATCCGGCTGCTCGTCATCCAGGCGCACGCCCTCGGGACTCTGGATGAATCAGACCGTGCCATGCTCGCCGGTGTACTCGACTTTCACGACAAGAAAGCGCGCGACGTCATGCATCCTCGCACTGAAATTGTTGCGCTCGACATCGAGTCAACGGAAGAGGAGGTGTGGGAGGTGATCAGGCGCGAGCGCTACTCGCGATACCCGGTGTACCGTGAGTCTCTCGACGACGTCGTGGGAATATTCCTGGCGAAGGACCTTTGGCTCCACACCGGCCACACACCGTTCAATCTCTCCGACTTCGTGCGCGACCCGCTCTACGTTCCTGACAGCCGCCCAGCGGAACGTGTGCTCGACGACCTGAGAAAGACGCGAGCACACATGGCGATAGTGCTCGACGAGTACGGCGGAACGGCGGGCATCGTGACGATGGAGGACCTGGTCGAGGAGGTCGTTGGCGACATCGCAGACGAATACGATTCGGCTTCGCGCGAGTCGGTGGTCACGGACGGAGTCCTTGAGCTGGCCGGATCGATCTCGCTCATCGACGTGAGGTCGGACTATCGCATTCAGATTCCCGAGGGCGACTGGACCACGCTCGGCGGCTACGCCTTCGCGAAGCTCGGGAGATTGCCGCGAATGGGAGATCGGATTCAGATTCCCGGCGGCGAGATGGAAGTCGTGGCGATGGACGGGCGGCGAATCGCGGCGCTAAGGATCCATCGCGCCGGGGCGCGGCAGCCGGCGGCGCGGACGGCGTAAGGACGATCGGGGCTTGGCCTCGCTTCTTTCAACTTAGAAAGACAGAGATCCGAGAGAAGGCGTTGGCTCAGGCCGCGCCGGCCTTCATCCATCGCTGGCACTGAGCTCCATGAGAGCGGAATCGGAGAGATCGTGCCCGCCCTCGAAGTGCTGCGTTTTGAACGGCACGCCGAGCTCGCGAAGTGCGGCTTCCTGCGCGGCCACCACCGTCGACGTCGCGAATTCGTCGGAAGATCCGACCACCATCGTCACTGGCGCCCGCGCGGCGAGCGCGAGCGCGCCGCTTGCTTCCAGTTCCGGCGGCAGCATGCCCGCCCACAGCACGACTCTATCGGCCGCAATCGTCACGCGCGCTGCCCCCGACAGCCAGCGCGCGACTGTCGCAACCCCCTGCGAGAATCCCAATACCCAGAGTCGAACCGCGGCACGATCGACGCGCTCGAACACTTCCTTGTAGACCAGACCCAGATACCGCGCCTGATCGGCAATCTCGACCTCGCGGTCTTCTCGTGTCATCCACGTCGCGCCGACAGGACTCTCGGGCCCGTGAACGCCGGCAGGGTCCAGGTAGTAACGCGATAACCCTTCGGGAGCGATGAAGAGGCGGTCTTCCCGCTCGAGAGGCGTGAAGCGGGAGAGAAACCGCCCGGCGAGCTGCCCGTGACCGTGGCAAACGATCCAGACCTCCGTCAACTTCGCGTCGAAAGAGCCCATCACCGCGTAGCGCGCCGTTTTTGGCACGGTGATGTGCCGGTGGTCGAAGGGGCGGCCAAGAGGATCGGTCATTCGATCAAGTATGCATTAGACGGTATTCAACTGCCAACGAGCTCGGGCTGAGGTGACCCCGGAACACGTTTTGCGCGATGGCACTTAGGAATTCACACATCGTTATAGAAATGACCCGTTCGCCGTTTTCCATCTCTCTGGTCCTACTCCTCGCCTGCGGCGTCTCCGACGACCAGGAAGTCGCGCTCGGCCGTGAGAACGCCGAACAGATCAACGACCAGCTCCAGATCATCACCGATCGCACCGTGAGCGCTTATATCCAGGAGCTGGGATCGCACATTGCGAAGACCACGAGCCGCTCAGACCTGGACTGGCATTTCTACGTCGTGAACGCGCCGGAGGTCAACGCGTTCGCTCTCCCCGGCGGGTACATCTACGTGAATCGTGGACTCATCGAGAGCACCGATAAGCTCTCGGAGCTGGCGGGAACGCTGGGACACGAGATCGGTCACGTGATCCAGCGCCATTCGGTCGAGCGAATGGAGACCGCCCAGAAAACAAACGTCGGAGTCGCGCTGCTCTGTACGCTCACCAGTGTTTGTGAGAGCGGACTAGGTCAGGCCGCGATCAAAGTTGGTGGCACCGCATTTTTCGCGCGCTACACCAGAGCCGACGAGTTCGAGGCGGATTCTGAAGCGGTAGTGAACGTGTCGCGCGCCGGATTCGATCCGAACGGAGTCCCGGCGTTGTTCGACGCGTTGCTCAGTCAGCGCGAGTACGAGCCGACCAAAGTCGAGGGCTGGTTTGCAACTCATCCCCTCGAAGAGGCACGGATCGAGAGAGCGAGGCGTCTGATCGCCGATCTGGAACTCGAGGGCGAAGGCAATCTGATCATCGACACACCGAACTTTCAGGGCTTTAGAGCGCGGCTCAATGCGCTACCACGGCCTCCACGCCGCGTTCAGCCGCCGCCATAGACGCGACGAAGGCGGCGAGGCTCACAGGTAACTGAGCCACCGGTACCGACTCGTGCCTTTCAGATTCGCGTACCACCTGCAGAGCGGGTAGAGCAACAGCGTGCCCGCGATCCAGAACAGATAGACGGTTCCGAGGCCAAAGCCTGCGTCAGGGCCGGGTGCATTGCCAATGGGCGCCCCGATGAGATGCGCGAACGGCTTTCCGGCAATTATGGACGTCAGCAACCCGGAACCGTGTGCCACCGGCCACTGGAGAAGATAGAAGAACAGCGGGACCCTGCCGAACACGATCAGTGGCCCCGTGAGGCGATTCCGGCCCGCTCCGTCGAAAAGGCCAAGGAATATCAGCGCCGGTCCGAGCGTCATCAGCAGAAACAGCAGCGAGGGCGGGTACTTGGTGACGTCCAGGAAAGAAAGCGCGGTCATCACCGGGGAGGTCTGTGTCGACCAAGGACTGGGATCGCCGTAGAAGTTGACCGCACGCAGAACGACGAATGTGAGGGCGAGGGCCGCACCGTTCCGGAGGAGCCACCGTCGCCGCGTGGCAGCATCGAGCTGATACACGGCTCCGAACGCGTAACCGGCGGCCATCACGCCGATCCACGGGATGAGCGCGTACAACACTATCATGCCCGGGCCGGGGAAGCCCAGAGGGAAGAAGAAGCCTCCCTGATGGAGAATGATCCAGATACTCGCGCCGAACCCAGGCGTCGGCGTACCCGGGCCGCGCCACCCCGTGACCGTGATGTCGTCGAGAAGATTGTGCGCCACGATCATGCCGATGCCGATCCAGGCGACGGCTCGCAGTGGAAGATGAATCAGGCCGGCGAGCACGATCATGGACACGCCGATCACCCAGATCACCTGCATGAACCCGAGGAGATTCCAGTAGTCCACCGTGAAGAAGACGCCGAGTCGCACCACGGTGAACTCGAGCACGATCAGCCAAAGGCCGCGAGTGACGAGAAAACGGGAGAGCTCCTGCTTTGATTTTCCGCGCAGCTGCTGCAGGTAGGCGCCCGTCCCGGCGAGAAAGACGAAGATCGGCGCGCAGAAATGCGTGATCCACCGCGTGAAGAAGAGCAGCGGCCAGGTCCGCGCGACATCGGTCGGATCGAATCTCAGTCCGTCCGCGTGCACGAAATCGCGGGTGTGATCGAGAAGCATGATCACCATCACGATCCCGCGCAGGAGGTCTACCGAGTCGACGCGCTCCTTCGCCTGCGGAGCGTAGCTCACCGCTAGCGCTGGTGCGGAGTCGACGTGCTCGAGTGGGCGGGCGCGAGCTTCCATTGGTCCGGGCGAAGTTTTCTGCCGATGGATCCGAGCGACGGTTCCGTCGAAATTCTATGGGCAGGGCCCCTTCCCCGCCATGCTGGGAGATGCGAGCATCTTCTCTGCCCATGTCCTGACTGCGGGCGCCACAAACCTCACTCCTTCGCGTCATGCAAAGCCCGATTCGTCTGCCGCGTCTCGCTCTACTCACGCTCGCACTCACGCCAACGCTGCGAGCTGAAGCCCAGGCGCGACCGGTGGATTGGGACGCACTCACGCGCGAAACACAGCAGGTTCTAGCGGACTACCTCCGCATCAATACCACCAACCCGCCCGGCAACGAGCTGGCTGGCGCCCGATTCCTGAAAGGCATTCTCGAGCGCGAGGGATTCGAGGTGCGGATCGTCGATACCACCGAGCTGGGAGCGGGCAGAGCGAATCTCTACACCCGGCTGCGCGGCAACGGATCGAAGAAGGCAATCGCATTGGTGCACCATATCGACGTCGTGCCCGCGGCACCGGCATCGTGGTCGGTCGATCCGTTTTCGGCTGTGGTAAAGGACGGCTACCTGTGGGGACGCGGCGCCATCGACATGAAGAGCGAAGGCATCATGCACCTGATGGCGATGATCGCGATGAAGAGATCGGGGTTCGCTCTCAACCGCGACATCGTCTTCATCGCGAATGCCGACGAGGAGCTGGGCTCGACGGGCGCGGTCGTTTTCGTCGAGCGGCATCCTGAGCTCCTGCGGGACGTCGAGTTCGTCGTCACCGAGGGGGGCGAGAACTTCGTCGAGAACGGGAAGCTGGTGTACTTCGGGATCGGCACGGCGGAGAAGCGAACATTCTGGCAAAAGCTCACCGTGAAAGGCACGCCATCACACGGGTCCCGACCGACGAAGGACAACCCGGTGCCGCGACTCGTCGCCGCACTGCACAAGCTGGCGCGGTACGAGACGCCGCTCCACGTCCTTCCCGGCGTCGAGAAATATTTTCGCGACATCGCGCGCACTTACCCGGAGCCGCAGCGCGGCTGGCTCCAGAACGTGAAGATCGCGCTCAACGATCCGCGGGCGCGCGACTGGATCCTCGGCGATCCGTTCTGGAACGCCTATCTCCGCACCACCATCTCGTTGACCGGGTTGGCCGGCTCGAACAAAACCAACGTCATTCCGGCGGAAGCGACGGCCGAAGTGGATGTGCGGCTGCTACCGGATCAGAACGCGGACTCGGTTCTGGCGGAGCTGAAGCGAGTGGTGGGAGACACCACCGTGCACTTCTCGACGATCCTGGCGCCGAAAGCGCCGCTGGAAAGTCCGATCGCCTCAGCCTTCGTGCGGGCGGTGGAAATGGCGGCGAGAGACAACGCGCCGGGTACTTTCGTGACGACCGTGATGCTCAGTGCAGCTACCGACCGGCCGACTTATCAGAAGCTGGGGATAGCGACCTACGGGCTCGATCCTTTCCAGCTGCCGAAGGCGGAGCGCCAGAGGGGAATGCACGGGAACGACGAACGGATCTCGCTGGACAACATCTGCTTCGGCGTGCGCTTCGTGTACGATGTCCTGCGGCACGTTCAATGAGTCCGGGGACACTTACCATTGATGCAAGTTTTGAGTGGACAGTCTTCAGTTCTCAGTGTGTCGGTGGTTTTCAGTGGTAGGCGCTCACTGACCAACTACTGATGACTGACCAACTGATCAACTGAAAACTCATTACTTGCATCAACTCCGCCGAACCTAGTACTCTCGGCCGCGGAATTGGTCAGGCCCGAGCGATCAACCCTTATGCCGGAAGGTGATTCTCCCTCTCGTCAAATCGTAGGGCGAGACTTCGAGCGTAACCCGATCCCCGGCGAGCACTCTGATGCGGAATCTTCGCATCTTGCCCGCTATCGTGGCGTGCACATCGTGACCGTTGTTCACCTGCACCCGGAACGTCGCATCGGGCAGCACTTCGGTGACCGTTCCTTCCAGCTCGATCGCTTCTTCCTTGGCCATGCTCCTCCTCTATTGTCAGTCGCAACCATGGTGATTGACTACAAAAACGAACTGAAGACTACCGGCCTGGGGCGATCAGAAGCGCAGCCTTGGGCTGCGGGCTTGCCTCAATGTCCTCAATGTATAGAATGTCGGACAAGGCCGGGTTTACGGAAGAACATCCGAAATAAGGCTCGTAGCCATCAGCCTGCACCCCGAACGCCCCCGGCCGGTAGTCTTCAGTTGTCGTTCAAAACAAGAAAACGGGGCCAGCCTAGATGATCCAGGCGGCCCCGCTTTACTTTCCTACGCTAAGCAAGCTGCGAAATTAATCGCGGAGCTTCGTGACGTTCTCCGCCGCCGGACCTTTCTGGCCCTGCACGATGTCGAACTCGACCCGCTCGCCCTCGGCCAACGACTTGAAGCCGTTGCCCTGAATGGCTGAGTGATGAACGAAGCAATCCTTCTGTCCGTTCTCGGGGGTGATGAAGCCAAAGCCCTTGGCGTCGTTGAACCACTTTACTTTGCCGGTGGTACGCATGTGCGGTACATCCTCATTCAATTGTGTCGGAGTGCCGTGTGTGCGGTACCGAGCCGACTACTGTTTGATCGCGGCCGAAATGGCCGCATTCTTCGCCAGTAAACCAAAAAAGACCTGGTTACTTCCCAGGTCCCTCTCGAGTTCGCTGGCTCATCCGCGCAACCGTTGCGCTTCAGAGTAGAAATATACCCGGTTAAGGCTTTGAGGTCAATGAAGATGTGGGGCCCTTTGGGATATCCCCCTAGGGGCAGGCTGAGTAGCCGACTGGCCCGTGTGGGCGCACATTCAGGTTCGCCATGGCCTACGCATTTCACACTGCCGACATCTTCACCAATCAGGCGCACGGTGGGAATCCGCTCGCGGTAATACCAGACGCGCGCGGATTGTCCGACGCGCAGATGCTCGCCATCACGCGCGAGTTCAACTATTCCGAGAGCGTGTTCGTCTTTCCGCCCGAATCGCGCGCCAACACGCGGCGTTTACGGATCTTCACTCCTGGCGGAGAGCTGCCGTTCGCCGGGCATCCGACCGTCGGGTGCGCGTTCGTGCTCGCGGCGATCGGTGAAATCCCGATGACGGGCGCGGAAACGCGAATCATCTTCGAGGAGGGCGTGGGGCCCGTTCCCGTTACGATTCGCGGCCGCAACGGAAAGCCGGTTTTCAGTCAGCTCACTGCGGCGCGCCTGCCGGAGATTCAGCAGCCTCCCCCTCCGCCGGAAAAGCTGGCCGAGATTCTGTCCCTCGAGCCGAGCGAGATCGTCGCCGACGACATGATCGAGCCGGAAGCGGTCTCGTGCGGAGTTCCCTTCCTTTTCATTCCACTCAAAACGCCGGAAATGCTGTCGTGGGTGAAGGTCGACCCCATTAAGTGGGAGGAGTCCTTGGGGCCGTACTGGGCGCGCGAAATGTTCGTGTTCAGCACGGAAGACTGGAGCAATATCTTCGAGGGCGGGCACATCAGGGCGCGCATGTTCGCGCCCGGGCTGGGCATCGGTGAGGACCCCGCCACCGGCAGCGCCTGCGCGGCACTGGCGGGATTCCTGGCGTTGCGCGCGGAGACGCGCGACGGCACGGTGCGCTGGACCGTCGATCAGGGGGTGGAGATGGGCCGCCCGAGCCGGCTGGATCTCGAGGTAGACCTGAAGCGCGGACAGCTCGGGGCGATCAGGGTCGGGGGAGAATCAGTCCTCGTCAGCTCGGGAACTCTTCACATCGACGGAACGGCCTAGCCAGGCGAGGCCGGTCCTCTCCACTCCCGTCGGTCGCCGGGCTCACGCGGCGGCACTTCCACGCTCGGGGTGTAATCGGTCAGTGCAACGACCGTAAAGCTCAGAATGCCGACGGCAAGGAAGAAATTGCGCGGCCCGGCAACTCCCGAAAATCCCAGGACCCATGGCGCGACGACAAGGAAAAATCCCGCCAAAAGATCGATCGCGCCGTGGATTCGAAATGGAATCACCTTGAACATTCCGTACGGAAAGTTGGTGCACCCCGTCATCAGCACGTGTATCCCTGCCAGCCAATAGAGAGTCGACGCGGCGGTGCCGGTAAAACCAAAAACCATCGGTGCGTTGAGAAAAATCGCCACGAGCGAGTAGTCGAGAATGCCGTGTACACGCGCTGTAATGGGTTTGGTCACGATCGGTTTTCGATTGGCAAGGTGCTGATGACGTGGTCAGGTGTGGCGGCAGCTACTCGAGGTAATTGTAGAGGCCCCAGAGCGCGAGTGCGGCGCCCCCGATCAGAATGACGGTTCCAGCATCGTCGCCGACGATCGCGCCGACGATCATGGCACCCACCCCTACTGCCATCAGTGCCACGTCGTTGCCCTGGCCGCGCCTGATTTGCGCGGCGGCTTTCATCTCCGCGTTCGCGTCAGCGGGTACACGAAATCCAACCGCGGCGGATTGGATCGTGGGGCCGCTGGCGGCGGATCGTAGCGATTGCTGCGCACCCGAGATCGCGGGGCACAGGGCAAGCGCGAAGAAACCGATTGCGATGATTCGCATGAACGTCTCCGTTTGAAGGCGATGACTGACTGGCGGCTTCACACACACAGTGCATGTGATTCCGCTCGCGAGCGCACTGCGGCAATAAATGTGCAAGAAATCACCGCCACGTGCGGGACTAGCGCGCTTCAGCCTGGCCTTTCACCCGGAAAACACCCGTTAACTACGCTTGCGGCAACAATCAGCTATCGATTGTCGTCGTCATCGTAGTTATCTCGGTCACGTCGGCCGCGCTTCCGGTCCGGAATGTCGACCCGCCCGCTCACCTCACGGAAGTTGATCGAGCCGCTGCCCTTCGATTCCACGGTGAAATCGCGGCCGATCTTGGTCGCTTCGATTTCGCCCGAGCCATCGTTCTGGACGATGACCGATCCGCGAATGTCGCTGGCCGTGATTCCGCCCGATCCATCCTGCTTCACGGTGAACGAGCCGGTCACGTTGCGGACGTTGATGTCGCCGGAGCCATCGCTGACTCGAACGTCGCCACGGATGTTGTCGACGGTGATCTCACCCGAGCCATCATTGATGGATACCTCTCCGGCGCCTTCGATGGTAAGACTGCCCGAGCCATCGGACGCTTCGATCGAGCCGACGTTGACGATCTGCATTTCGCCGCTTCCGTCGGCCACGTCGGCGTTGATTCCCTGGGGCACCTCGATCACGAGGTCGAGGGCAGCCCAGTGGTTGTCGTTCCAGTTGCGCTCGTCGTGCTCGGGCATGTCGCTCTTGATGAAAACCACATCGCCGCGCCGCTCGGAGATCAGCCCGATCTGGTTCAGTACGGCCTGCGACGATGAGCGCGCCGTTCCTCGGACCTGGACCTGGCGAAGACCGGCCCGGCCTTCGATGCGGAGCGAGCCCGCGCCTGCTTCGACCTGAACCGTCCGCGCGCCACCGGCATCGACGACGGCATTTCGCGGTGCGGTGAGGCTGCTCGACCATTGCGCGTGCGCGGCCGAGCCAAAGAGGAAAGGCGCGGCGGCGAAGGCGGCGCCGCGAAAGTTACGATTCATGATGACTCCGGCATGGGTGTAGCGGGTTAGACAACTCCTTTCCCACTACGGTTTGAACACTGGCCGGTTTCAGTCGACCGGGGTGTATTCGCCGAGGACCCAGAGACCGTTGAGCATGTCCGACGCGTAGATCCTGCCGCCTACGAGGTGCACACCCCATATGGACACCGGTCCCTGGTCGAGAAGCCCGTGCGCCACTTCTCGGCCCATTTTGACGAGGTCGCAGCGGCCATCGAGGCTTTTATCGCCGGCCGCGCAAACAGAAAGGTCTCCGGTGACGTCGATCGCGCGGACGCCGCCATTATAGAACGCCGCGTAGAGTATGCCACGCGTCTCATCGACCGAGAAATTGTGTGTTCCAGCTCCAGGCACCGAAAAGAACGCAACTTCGCGAGGCGCGGAGAAATCGCTCACGTCGACGACGTGGATGTCGCCACTCGACGACGTCCCAACGGACCCAGGCCCCTCCTCGCCCACGAACGCGTAGCGCTTCTCTCCGCCGGGGCTGTGGTACCACCAGACGTTGTGCACCTGTCCTCCGACTGTCGGCAGATTGCTCAGGAAGCGGGGATTTGCCACCGACCCGGCTCCTGCGCCGCCGATGTCCCAAATCGAGAGTCCTCCGTCCCAGAGCGCGGTAAAGAGAATTCCGTCCCGCACGAAAACGTCGTGAATGAACGGCCCCCCCATTGGCGCCGTGAACGCCTCTATCGGTGCCCTCGGATCGGTGATGTCGACGATCACCAGACGAGCGGGAGTTCGAGGGACCGACAAAAAAGCGTAGAGCGTTCCGTTGACGCGCTGAACCTCGGCGGTATGCACGCCGGGGTCGGTGCGGGGAGTGTTGTAGCGCGTAATGAGCTGTGGCTTGATCGGGTCGGCCAGGTCATAGATCATGATCGATCCACCTGAGCTCTCGGTCGCGACGACGAGCAACGCACCATCGTCGCTCGCTTGAATGTCCCCGAGAGTCGATGCAAACGGGACAATCAGCGAGTCGATGAGAACCGGTCCCGTGCCCCCGGAAAGGTCCCAGATCTTTACCGCATTTCCGACCGCGGATCGTGCGGCCCAAGTCGTGGTGTAAGCGACGTTGCCGCGCACCCAGACTTCGCCAGTGAATCGCTCGAGCACTGGCCCAAATCCCAGCACCGGCAGAACGGCCGAGTCGGAAGGGGGCGGCCCCGTGGGTGGGTCGTCGCCGCACGCTGCCGATAACATCAGCGCCAGCGCGCCAGCGCTACGAATTGGCGATGCTCTGAGGCCGGGCTTCGGTGGCTGAGAAATTCGTGACATTGTTCTAGTGAGCATGTGGTGGACGAGTCGGCTGCCCTGCGTTCATACCCCGCTGTCCAGTAACTGCGGCACCGTACCGCCCCATACGACTGTGGATCGCCCCGAAACCTAGCTTTGCGCCGACTGATATGGTCCAGATCCGATCAGAGCCGTAGAACTGCTCCGGGCTGAATCCGGAGGGACGCAATGTCTCGCGCACCCAATGATGTGCCAGCTCGACGAAAGAGACGACTCGCACTCGGGACTCAGAAGAGTTTGGAGCAGCAACGCGGACAGTGGCGATCGTCCAGCGCGAACGGCCAAGGATGTTGAAATCGTGGCCTCCCTGTACGGTGCGAAACGGATCAATCAGCCTTTCTTCGTCGGGACGCTCGCTCACCTCCAACCGTCCTGCTACCATGAGTGGTCCGGCGGCGCCTGCCGCTTCGGAGAGAAAAGAGTTGAAGTCGAAGCTGGGTGACGAGCCGACGTACTGAGTCGTGCGGGCCCATTCGGCGAGCGCGTAACGGCGCCGGTCGATGCCTCCATATCGCACCGATGCGGACCATTTGCGGTCGTCCGGGCCGCCGCCGCTAGCGAGCTCCGGCGAGCGAACACGCGCGTGGCTCAGTTGCATCTCGGCGTTCGCCACCGGAGCGAGCGTGGCGCGTGCGGCCCACGAGTCCCAGAGCCTGTCGCGGTTGGGCGCATCGCCGGCGCTTTCCGGCTCGTCGCCATTGAACGTCCCGGCTTCGAGACCGATCGGGCCCGCGCTCACCGCCGCGATGGCGACGATCCGCTCGAGAATCTGCGCCAGATGGTGATTGATCGGATACTTCACGAAAGGTCGAGCCATCGGATCGTCGGTGCCGAACGGCGCGAACCCCTTGCCGATCGTGAGCGACCCCCGCGCCCGGCCGATGCCTCGCTCGAGTGTGGCTGTAAGCTCGTGTAGATACGTGTGAGGGTGCCGCCGATCGATGTAGCCCTCACCAACCATGCCTGGATTGAGCTCGCCACGCTCGAGCGTCAGCCCCTCGAGGCTGAGCATGAGCTGAAGCGTGAGCACGTCTTGCCAGACGCTCGCGTGAGCCATGAGCGTCGGCTGCGTCAAGTATCCCTCTGTGGCTGGGTCGTCTGCGATTAATGGGGACTGCCGAGTCACCAAGCCGATGGCCTGCGCGCCTATCGCGATGCGTTGAACAGAATCGGAATGCCCGGCGTGGTCCTGAGCCGAAGCGATTCGTGTTGCGACGATGAGGGAGAGAAGGGAAACCGGAACGAGAAAGCGCAACGGCGGGCGCAGGGCACTGTGACATTCAAGGTGCGACGTGCTCAGGTAGGAATCCCCGCTGGCAGGTGCGTGGTCGATGAAGTAGACTTGCATTAAATATCGCTTCAGGGACGGGACGATGACCAACACCGTGCGAAGGCCTGCGCTTGCAGCAGCTATCCTCACTGCGCTGACGCTGCCCACAATCGCGGCGAGATCACAGGTCACGCCGGCTGCCCCCGCGACTACTGTTGCGGTTGGTCCCGCCGTCGGCGATATCGCGCCCGATTTCGCGCTTACCGGTGCCACGCGGTACGGTCTGCTCAAGACTCCGGTGCGCTTGTCGGACTTTCGCGGCCGCACGGTGGTTCTCGCGTTCTTCTTTAAGGCGAGAACAAAAGGCTGAACGATCCAAATGGAGGCGTACCGTGATCAGTACGCCACGCTCTTCAACAACGGACGTAACGTAGTCGTGATCGGGATCAGCGTCGACGCCGACACGACCCTGGCGGCGTGGGCGAAGGAAGCGGACTTTCCGCTGCTTTTCCTCAGCGATGTGGGCGGACAGGCCGGCCAGCGGTACGGCGCGCACAATCCGAAGAACGAGATGGACGACAGGTCGTTGTTCGTGATCCGGCCGGATGGCCGCGTCGGATACGTGACGCGGCCGTTCAAGGTTCTCACTCCGGGGGCGTACACTGAGCTGGGCGCCGTCGTCGACAGCCTCGCGCTTCCACCTCCTGACGACGGCTAGAGCGCTTTCGCCAGCGCGGCCTCGAGATTCTGTTTGCCGCCAAGACCGGTGTAAACGACTCGCCCGGTCTTGTCGAGAATGACCACGTAGGACGTTGCCGGCGCATCGAACTCGGCGGCGGCCTTGCCGTCGGTATCGAACAACATGTCGTGCGCCATCGGGTGCGCCGCCATATATCTGCGGACACGCTCGGGCGATTGGTTGATCGCCACCGCGAGCACGACGAATTTTACCCGCTTTCCGAACTTCTTCTCAGCCGCGGCAAGCGTCGGCATCAGCTCGCGACAGTTGCCGCACCACGTCGCCCAGAACTCGATCAGCACCGGCGTCTTGCCGATGTACGCCGAAAGATCGATCGGCTTTCCATCCAGCGTATGCACGGTGACAGCACTGGGTCTCGATCCGAGCGCAAGGCCGAGATCCTGCGCTCTTGCCACCGTCGAGAGCGGTGACATCGTGAACAGTGCGGTGGCTAATACTGAGAGCTTCAGGGCGGGAACGATCATCTAATTTGGCTTGGTGAGCTACGAGTTTAGATCAGCAACTTCCCCATCTGCACAAAGTAGTACTCCGCAACGCCCAATATGATCAGCGCGAAACCGCGCTTGACCCATACCATCCATACGCCGGCCTTGGGCAGCCGCGACACCGTGCCGCTGAAGAGTCCCACCGCCACCAGCAGCGTGCACATCCCCAGCGAAAAAACGAAGAGGTAGACGAAGCCTAGGACTCCGCTCCGGGTCGCGGTCACCCAGGTGAGGACTGCTGCCATGACGGGCGCGGAGCACGGCGCTGCGACGAGCCCTGACGCTGACCCCATCACGAACGCGCCCGGCACGCTGCCGCCGCCACCGGCACCGGCAGCACGATTGAGCAGTCTCGACGGGATTCGCACTGGAATCACGTCGAGCATCGCCAGTGCCGCGAGGATCAGCAGATTTGCCATCGCGAAGTACAACCACGGATTTGTGCTGATGGAGCCGAACATCGTTCCAGACAAGCCGGCAACCACGCCCAGCGCCGCGTAAACCGCTGCCAGACCGAGCACGTAGGAAAGCGTCAGCAGCACCGAGCGTGAGCGCGCCCTCGGGACAGCACCCTCGCTGACCGCACCACCGCCGACGATGGCCGCCGTTATCGGAATCATCGGATAGATGCACGGCGTAAGACTGGTGAGCACGCCCGCGATGAACACTATCGGCAGTGCGGTGAATGGGCTCGACGAGAGCTGCGCCGAGAGCTCGGAGAAGTCCAATCTCAGCGCCTCCGCGCACGAGCAACCACCCAGTTGACCATCTCATTCACCCAACCCCTGGCGGGCCGCTGCTCGAGCCATGAACCGCTGCCTCTTGGCATCACCCACAAACCGTGTGTGGCATCAGGAATCACGCGAACGGTGTAGTCGGGGTTCCTCGCCTTGCGCAGCGCCACGTTGGTCACGCGCGCCGTCTCCGCGGAGGGTGTGAGCTCGTCTTTCTCACCCAGTACCACGAGCACCGGAAGCCGCAACCGCTCGAGAAGCGGGACGGGATTGTAATGGAGATCGGTGTCCTTCCACGCCGGAGAATCGCGCGGCAGCGTGATCGGAATTCGATCGAGTGTCGAGAACCACGGCTCGTCGCGCGCATCCGCGAGCTCGCGCCGAAAGCGATTCCAGTCCGCATCCGACTGGCTTCGTACGTAAGCGTTGGCGCGCCGGAGCAGCGACATCGCGCGCGCGATCTGGGCGCGGGAGAAGCCTCGCGCTCTCAGCTTCACCTCGTCGTCGTAGAGCTCCTGTCGCGCCGGGGTAACCCCACCGCCCGAGACCAACACCAGAAAAGCGATTCCTTCGATTCGCTCGGCGGCCATCGGCGCGATCCACGCACCCTGACTCCGACCCCACAATCCGATACGCCGCGGATCGATCAGGTTCGGGTGTGCGCGGAGGTATCGCACGGCGGCGGTAGCGTCGTTCGCAAAATTGGCAAACGTGCCGCCTCCCCGTTGCCAGAGCGGAATGTCGGTGCGGCCGGTATTGCGCTTGTCGTAGATCAGCGCTGCGATTCCGCTCCGTGCGAACCGGTCCGCGAAATAACGGATGTAGCTGTCGCGCGTCTGCGCTCCGGAGCCGTGGAGAAGAACTACGGCTGGATGCGGGCCCCGCGAGTTGGGAATGAACAGGCTCCCTCGCAGTTGAACATCCCCGCTTGCGAACCGCGCCGGCTCGACGCGATACTGAACTGCCTCTCCCGACCACCGGGCCAGCTCGAAGGTGCCGCCCGTCGAGCGCGATCCCGCACGCGTAGTGAAGGTGCCGTGGATTCCGCCGCCGTCAAAGACTCCGGTGAACGTCGACGGCGGAAGCGGGTCGGGGAATTCGAACGTCACGCTGCTTCCGTCGATTGCCAGATTCCTGACTGGGTAGCGGAGCGCATATTGGTCAGGGAGATCGACCAGGCCGCGAAACCCCGACGAATCGGACTCGAGAGTCAGTCTCATGGAGTGAGTTTCGGAGCCACTGCTGAGGACTCCTTCCCATACGTCGGCGACCGTCTCGAGCGGCGTCGGCGTGGGCCCGCGAGGGACCGCGCACGCCACCATCGCTATTACCACGATCGACCCGACGCAAGAACGCATTCCTACTCCAGTGCTGTGCATTACTAGAGTAAAGGAACGTGCGGGCCGAAAGCAAATGGGCGAAGCGGAGTCCGCTTCGCCCATTGATGTGGCCCCTCGTCTAGCGCCTCGTCAGCATCTCCTCGAACAGGTCGAGAGCTCGGGGATCGTTGGACTGTCCGAGCCAGAAAAGGGCCTTCTTGCGAATCTCGGGATCCTTGTTCGTACGGGCGACCTTGATGAGCGCGGGGACTCCTTCGTCCTTAGGCCGCTGGGAGAGGGCGAACACCGCCTGCTCCCTGATCTCGCGGTCGACGGCATCGTCAACGACGATAGCACCGAGCTCAGCAGCCGCAACGTCGCCCGCGGCCTGGCCAAGCCAGAACACCGATTGGTTGCGAGCGTCGCGCGGAACGTTCGGGTTCCTGGCGATGCGGATCAGCGCCGGCCAGACGTTGGCGCTGTCAGCAATAGTTGCCGGAAAGATCGCTTTCGATCCGATGCGGCCTCGATCGCTTTCCGCGATCGAGATCAGATAGTTCGCGGCATCGCGCGCGGAAACGGTTCCGAGATCTGTGACGTCGGACGCTGCCGGGCGCCACCTGCCGCCGACATAGAACCTCAGTGCAGTGCTCGCGCCGCCCTGACGATCGATTACTACCCGCGCCGGACCGGGAGTGCAGTCGCTGTCCCACTCTACGTCCCGGGAAGTATTCGACCTATTATCGTTCCACGTCGTGCGTCCGCCGTCCCTGCGGTGGTGGATCGAGTTTCCGCTCCCGCAGATTCCGGGTTTCGCGGCGAATGACATGCGAATGGTGCCAGTCGAGACGCGCGCGACTCTGTCGGCAATGCTCTGGGCCGACGCCAGTTGTGCGAAACCATGGAGAGCCGCTAGAACGATAGCGGCCGGCACCAGCGACGCCTTGGTGAGTGTTTTCATCGGTTTATCAGATCCTCGAGAAATTTTTGCGCGCGTGGATCGCGTGACTGACCGAGCCAGAAGATCGCCTTCTTGCGCAGCTCGGGGTCGCGGTCGGTCCTGGCGATCTGGAACAGCTTGTCCATCGCCGCCGCATCGCGGCCGCGCTGCGAGAAGACGAAGATGGTCTGGTCCTTCATCTCGGTGTCGTTCATCCGGTCGTAGAGGCTCGCCAGCTCCGAGGTTGCAACTCCGGTCTGACCCGCCCAGAACAGCGCCTTCTTCCGCAGCTCGATGTTCTCCCGCGAGTTGAGCGCGATCTCCATCAGCCAGCGATCGTTGCCGGCTCCCTTCTGCTGCGAGAGCGAGAACAGGATCTTCTCCTTGAGGTCCTGGTTGCCGATGCGCCCGTACAAGGCACGCAGGAACTCCGTGTTCTCAGACGACCGGCGCTGGCCTAGCCAGAAGATCGCCTTGTCGCGGAGATCCTCGTTCTCGCTCTCCCTTGACGCGACATCGCGGAGCATCGCCTGGGCTCTGCCCTCTCCCTTCTGCGAGAGCGCGAAGAGCGCTTTCTCCTTGAGGTCGGTGTTGGCGTTGCTCTTGAGGATCTCGTCGAGCAGCGTGATTGATCGCTCCCCAGGGACCTGCGACAGCCAGAATACCGCCTGCTCGCGGACTTCCTGATCGGGATCGCCGCGCGCGACGCTCATCAGGATGTCAGCGGTCTGCTCGGTTCGCTTCTGGGAAACGAGGAACACCGCTTTACGTCTCAGTCCGGCCGAGCACGCATCGCGGCGCGCCAGCACCTTCTGCAGGATGGGCATCGCGCGATCGGCGTCCATTTGCAGCAGCGCATTGAGCGCGGCGACTCGATCGTCGTTGTCGTCATCTTCCGACGGACACGACCGTCCGTTCTGAATCGTTGCGGTCTGTCCTGCGGTCACATCGCGGTCAACTCCTTCAGCCTGGCTGGCGATCGTCCGCGCGCAATCCTGATCGCCGCGCTTGGCCAGCTCGCCGCAAACCCGCGTCACCAGAGTCTTGGCGTCACCGCCATTCGCGAGCGACGGGAAGCGCTGGCGCAGCGTTCTCAGGCGGTCGCGCGCGGCTTCCAGTTCAGCGGTATTACCGCTCCGATAGAGTGAGAACGCCTCGTAGTACAACGACTGTCCGGCGTACGCGGACTGCGGGTAACGCTCCGTGATGCGATGGAACACTTCTGCCGCACGCTTGAAATCGCCGCGTGAAAGAGCCTCGCGCGCCAGCCTGTAGAGTGAATCGGCCGGGTCCCTTTGCGCCCAAGGCTCCGGGGGCAGAGTGATAGCCGCGAAGACGGACGCGGTGGCTGGGGTTGAAGGATGGTCGGCGAAGGCGACAGTGGTGCCGAAGCCCGCTGAAGAAATGATCGCTGCTACCGTGAGTATTGTTTTCATTGTCATTGAAGTTCTCAACTTCCACGCTGGCCCGCGGGAATCGCGGTGCGCAGCCTCGTCAATACGTGGTCCTGCTTGAGCGTCCGCTCGATGATCTCGCGATCCTGCGGAGTACTGCCGGGTGAGAGCTGGACGATCTGAACGAGCAACAGCTCGAGATCCCGCAACAGCGGGCGCCGCTGCGGATCGACGGCGACCGGTGAATCCAGCAGCAGCCGCGTGTTGCTCAACAGCTCGCGCGCCCAGGCGGTGAGCTGCGCGTCAAGATGCTGATCGGCCGCGGAGCGTGTCCGGAACGAAGTCAGCAGCGCCTCGGCGTCACTCAGGTGATTGGCCGCGGTGAGCTGGTAGGCCGATATCGGAGCGCTACCCGCCGCTGCCACGCTGCCAGACGATCGAACTCTACCCTCGGGCGTCGGTGATCCCTCGATCCCGGTACGGCTCGGCGCGACTCGCGGGCGTCCCCCGGCGACCAACGCCGGCTCTCCCTCCCCTACGTCGTCCGGCATGGACTCGGGCGGTGAAACCGTCAGCGCCGGTGCCGGACGAGGAGTGGCAGCCGTCGTTTGGGACGTCGAGTCGGGGGACGCACTCCAGCGTCCAATCCCAATGCCGCTCGCCACCAGGACCACGGCCGCTGCTGCCGCCCACCAGACTCGTGAGCCGAATTGATTCTCGCTGGCTGCGCGGAGCAGCGACGCACCACCATACACTACGCGCGGTCGCGCCGCGCGCGTGGCCTGGATCGCCTGCCACATCTCTTCGCGTGGCGTGCGCGCCGGCGGCGCGTTGTAACTCTGCGCCGCTTTTCCGAGGAACCCTTCGAATTTGTCTTCAGTCATGACACCCACTCCGGTGCGTAATCGGCCAACGCGACACGCAGCTTGCTGCGTGCCTGAAAGAGGTGGGACTTCGAGGTTCCAACCGGAATCCTCAGCGTCCCGCTGATCTCTTCGTGCGTGTATCCCTCTACGTCGTGCATCAGAAAAACCATTCTGTATTTCTCCGACAGCGAATCGATCGCCTTCGCCAGCCTCTCCTTCAGATCGGGCTCGGCTTCGATTCTAGTCGAGCCCACCATCAGTCCCTCCTCGATCGGCGCCTCGCGATTGCGGAGCCGTTTCGTCTTGCGCAGCCCGTTGAGCGCGACTGACATGCCGATCGAGTGAAGCCAGGTCGAGAGAGATGATTCGCCACGAAAGCTTCCGATCTTCTCGAACGCACGAATGAACGTTGCCTGCGTGAAATCCCGTGCGAGCTCGTCGTCGCCAGCGAGGCGGAACGCCAGCCGGTAAATGCGATCGACGTGCGTCTCGTATAGCTCACGCTCGGCGGCTGCGTCGCCCGCGACGACCCGCGTCACCAGTTGTAGTTCGTTCACCGAGCTCCGGGACTCGTACGCAGCCGACTCCATTGTCGTCCTTCTGACAACGCGTGATTGGAAAGGGTTGAGGATTCGTGAGCCACCCCGCAGGGCAGCAATTCCGGGCCCTTAACGACCAACCCCAGCACTCGCGTACGGGGATCGTCGATTCAGCGGCTTATCTGCGGCTGAGAAAGCGGTCCCAACTACCGCCGGCGAGGCCGAGCGCGTACTCGGCCCACCACTTTCCGGCACCAGGGCCGCCGCCGCAGCTCCCGTCTGATTGGCCGGGTGTCTTCACCCACAGGAATGCATCGACCAGCGAATGGCCGGTCTTGGCGGTCGGCGCTAAACCGATTCTCTGTCCGGTTGGGTTACACCAGTTTCCGAGAGAGGAAATGTTCATTCCGTTCCGACTGGTGTCGATGATGAAATGCTTGCCGCCGACGCGTTTCGATACCTCCGTGCCGTAGGAGATCGTGATCGCGTTGCCCAGAAAATTTGCGATGTTGAGCGCGAACCCGTCAGCTTCGGCAATGCCCGCACGGTTGAGGCGGCTCGCCATCTCGCTCGCGGAAATCCACCGTGCGTTACCGGCGTCGATGTACACCGCCGCACCGTGGCCTTTGAGCACCCGCACCGCGTCATGAATGAGACTCAAGCGCTCGCGCTGCTGATCCCGTTTGAGACACCCCATACCGGCGAGACCATCCGGCTCGAGGATGACGACAGCTTTCTTCCTGCCGAGGCCGTTGGCAAAATCGCGAATCCATCTCCTGTAGGCGCTGCCCCCTCGGGCACCGCCGGCGGAGTACAGGCCGCAATCGCGCCCGGGAATGTTGTAAGCGACGAAGACGGGCAGCGCCCTCGCCCCCGTGATACGCGCCACTGAAGCGGCTACATCGCGCCCGACATCCACGTTCCAGCCCCCGACCCACTTCGCCACGGGCTGGGAGGCAATTCGGTCCATGAGCTCCGCATCCCTGGGGCGCGACCTTCTCCAAGCGTCCGCCTGTCTCCTCGCCTCGGACGCGGGATCGACCCACAGTTTTGCGCCGGAGAAAAGATTGACGAACGCCTGACTCACCGTCTGCGCGCCTGCCATGGGCGTGACGACGCCGAGCGCCGCTCCCAACAGGAGCGCCGTCGCAACTTTGGCCGACGAAGATTTCATCGCTGCATCGATTATTCGCATCAGCACAGCACGAATCGGACTAGTGGTCCGCGGAATTATAGTGGTGCCAGCTCGATCCAGAACCACCGGGCTGGGGCGGACTCGGTGATACACTGAACGTGCTCCCAGGTCCCGACAGGCGTGCGAACGCGGAACGGCATCCGGGCACGATATGTTCATCACAGGCACGGATGACAGAGCCTCCCCACCCCGACATTTCCCGCCGCTCCGCCTGGCGATTGTTGGGCCGGGCGCTGCTGTTACGATGCCCCAGTTGCGGGGGTCGATCCCTGTTCACCGGTTTCTTCAGGATTAAGGAGCGGTGTCCAACATGCGGGCTGCTGCTCGAGCGCGGGGAGTCGGATTATTTCCTCGGCGGCTACACGCTCAACCTGATCGCCGTGGAGATTCTTCTCGCGGTCGGCTTCCTCATCGTCATTTTGATGACGTGGCCGAATCCACCGTGGCAGGCACTGCAATATGGTGGAGTCGTGCTTTCGATTCTCGGCGCCGTGCTCTGCTATCCCTTCGCGAAAACCACCTGGCTCGCAGTCGATCTCATGTTCAGGCCACCCAAGCGTGAGGACTTCATCACGCGAGTGAAATAGAGACAATTGCGGACTGCGGACTAATTGCGGATTGCGGACTAACTGCTGACTGCGGAAATGAACAGGCTACTCGCTCGTCGCGTAATTCTCGGATGGCGACGGGAGCTGGGCGACGTTTATGTCGATCGGCAGCTTCACGCCGTTGTGCGTCTCGACAATGTCGAGCACGCCCTGCCACACCTGCGCAAACGCATGCCCGACCTCCGTCGGATGCTTGTCCTCGGCGAATCCGCGAGCGCTGGCGATCCAGAACGGTGGGTCGTCAGTGATTCCCGCTCCGGCGAGAACCTGCTTGACGTCGCGATAAACCGTTTTGGCGTTGAAGCTGTGCGCGTAATACGCGGGCTGGAAGCGCCCGTCCTCGAGCACACGCGCGGTCCACGCCCGGTAGTATTGGCGCATCGCGCGCGGAACGACATCCATGCGCTCGATGTCGAGGAATATCACGGTTCCCCTGGGAAATCCTTCCGCGGCCGTCTTGGCGATTGCATCACTCGCGTCAATGGTGCCCCGCGCGGCATGCACGAACTGTGTAGAGCAGCTGGATCCCCGCGCCGCCCGCGGCGTAACCTTGACGCGGACGGGCACGCGCTTTCTCACGTAGCTGACGACGCGCTTGCCATTTAGGGTCCTCACTCGCCGGACACGCTTCGTGACGTAGCGTGTCACCGTCACCTTCTGCCCCGGGGTCCGGCCCCACGTCTGCTGCCCGACGTAAATCACCGCCATGCCCCAGCCCATGTTCTTCAAGGTTTCCCGCTTTCCCATGAAGGAACCGTCCTTGTGGCAGGGGGCGCTGAGATAATAGCCGACCCACTTATAGGGTTTTCCACCGCTCTGCCACGCTCGCATCTCGTCATCGCCAGGATACGCGTATGTATCGAACCCGAGGTGAGATTCGTCGGATATGCTTCGGGCGATGTTGGCAGAAGCGTCCGCTACTGCTTCGCCGATCGACGGAGTCGGGAGGGGAGATTCACCGCAGCTAAGAACCACCGTGGCGAGAGCCAGCGTCGTTACAGATGAAGACTTGCTGAACATTCATCGACCACGATCATGGGTTATTGCACCTCGGACACAGCCTGCTATGGCCCGATGTTACCTCCAACACCCCCCATTCGACATCGTTCCACTGACCTAAGAACCTGTCCGAGAAAGATGACAGTCGGACGTTCACGCATGAGCATAGCTTGGTCAACACGTTGCGGGGAAAGGATTTACCAATCTGGCACGGTCTGGACCTGCTAATGCCACTATAGGGCGCAAACTCAATCTGGAGTCGCATGTGAAATTGCGGCGGTTGCTGAGGCTCTCTGGAGTACTCGTTCAATTTGCCCTGCCCGGTGTTCTGGCCGCGCAGATGGCGGGCGGTGTGGAATTTTTCGGTACTCTCGATGCTTCGGAGCCTGTGAGCCGAACGATCGGTGGAGTTTCGTTGAGCGTGGGCACGCCCTTCATCGGAATAAGGGGCAGCGGTGGACTGGGGATTTCATCCGTGGGCCCGCAAGGCACGTACACGGCCGGACCATCAGATGTCGCGTGGGCTCTGGACGGCGACCTGTTGCTAGGTCCGCTGCATTCGATGAATGGTCCGGGTTTCATGCCCTATACTTTTGCAGGCCTCGGCATGATGAGCAGCGCGCAGCCTACCGGTTTCACCGATGCGATTCGGACCTGGAGCTACGGCGGTGGCGTCCAACTGTCGCTAAGTCGAATGCTCTCCGTGAACGGCGAGGCCCGATCGCGTCATCTTGCCGCTCCAGCCACATACCCGGACTCGCAGTTCGTGCGGGGGCTCGAGTACCGAATCGGGATCGGAATTCATTTCGGCGGCCCCAGACGGGGGATCTATTCCCGTGGTAGGAGTGATCGCCCACCGCCACGGGCGCCGCGTCCCAGCCCCACCTCCAGGCCCACAACGTGGCCCGTAAGCAGCGCAGGGGGTGGAGCTGCCCGCCGAGTGGTAACTGAGGGTGAACGGTACATTGGGGTGCGCTACAAGTGGGGCGGGAGCTCGCCGCGGACGGGATTCGACTGTTCCGGGTTCGCACAGTACATTTATGGCTCACAGGGCGTCGACCTTCCGCGAACTTCCCGGCAAATGGCCGGGGCGGGAATCGCGGTGTCACCATCGATCCGATCACTGGCGGTAGGTGACCTGATGCTTTTCGCCCAGAACGGGACCATCAACCATGTCGCGATCTACGCCGGCGGCGGACGCATCATCCACTCATCGTCGAGTGGTGGTGGCGTGCGTTACGATCGCCTGGACACACCGCGCGGAAAATGGTTCGTCAATCGCATGGTAGCTGCCCGCAGGGTTTCCGGAGACAGTCGCATCATCGTCAACGCTCTTGTCGCCGCGGCGAGCATTCCATTCGACAAGTTCGATCAACCTGACAGCGCGCCCCCACCGTCCAGATGAAAAAGCCCAACGACGCAACCACGCAGCCTTCGTCCTTGACGATTCCGCGCGCGTTTCCCAAGCCGATTGTCGAATTGGAGAGGCCACATCCGACGGTCTCCGATTCTTTCGAGGGAGACGACTCCCCCCCGCTGCTGCAGGTCCGGATGGGGGATGTGTGGAGCGATTTTATCCGGGTCGCGCCGGAAAATCGCGATCGGGCCGCTTCACCCCGTCATGATGGTGTCGTCCCTCTACTGGACGACATGACGGGCATTCGGCAGTGGGAGTAGGCGTCAGGTAGGCACGGGCTCCAGCGCGTCATCGAGCGCGTCGTCCCGGAGCCAATCCAGAACTTTCTTGATCGCGTCCGCTTCCGGAAGTCGGGTGCGTACTCGCGACGGGGTGAGCCCAAAAACGCTCACGGCGTGCTGTGCAAAGATCCGGCTGCTTCGGTAGCCCAGTTTGACTGAGACGTCGAGCACGGAATAGCCCGGGTCCCGCAGGTAGCCGTAACCCCGAAGAAGCTTCGCGGCGATGAACAGTTTTTTCGGTGAGCCGAGGTTGGCGAGGTGGAGGTTGCGGTAGAGGCGAACGATGGGGATGCCGGCTGCCATGGCCAGGTCGATCGCGCTCGAATAGCGGTAGGGCTGCTCGAACATGTTCTCGACCGCGCTTGCCAGCGGCAGCGGTAATTGCGAGAGGGACGGTGCCAACACCCCGATCACGTGCCGACTGAGCGGATTTCCCTGTAATCGATCGACCCGCTCGCGAAACTTCTCCGGGGCATCGTCGAACCGGTGGAGGATCACGTCCTCGAGTCCGACTCGTGAAAGCTGAGCAACGGCGCTGAACGCCGGGGGCGTCAGAGATACGTAAGCAATGAGCGGAAGGGATGGGTACCGCGTCAGAAGGCCGGCGACGGCTGAGACATTCATGACGCCGTCAGCGAGGGGGTCGAGTATGACTACGCTGACGGGTTTCCGACGCACGAACGCGTCTAATTCTTCCCAGGAGGTGGCCACCAGGAGCTCAGGCTCCTCAGCGAACACCTGCCTGACGTATGTGAGCAGTCGCGGAGAGAGGAAGGCCGCAACGCTCAAAGAGCGGTCGCGCGCATGGACCTATGGAATTTGGGGGGAAATGCTGCCTGACGCGAGGGGCAAATGATAAGAAAAGTACCCTTCGTGATACGAAACAGGCATTTTCTGATAAGAAAAGGCCATTTCGAGATCGGATTGAGGGCGTACGTTGCACTTCGATCCGTCAGCCCTTCACTTCCATGTCAGGAGATACTCCAATGATCCGCCGCAACCTGCTCGTCGCCGCCGCCTTCCTCGTGACCATCGTCCTGTCCGCCTGCGCCGATGCGACTGGGCCCAGCAACACTACCTGCCCGGTATTGAGTGGCGGCGGTGTCTGCAGCGAGTAAAAGCGGTCTCGCCTAGCTGCGACTAGCCGGCGGCGGCCGCCGCCCTGAGCTGTGTCAGGCCGTGGATGACGTCCATGACGTCATCCGTCGGCTTGGCAAACAGCTCTCCGGCAGCCTGCTTTTGCGCAAGATGGGCCCTGGAAGCAACCTGGCTGAGCGCGGACTCGGCTTGAAACGCGACGCGATGAATCTGATTCGCTGAAGCGAAGCGCTCCGCTTCCTTGAGGATCTCTTCAGCGGCTTCGAACCGACTGAAGCAGGCGAGACCTTCGCCGAAAATGAGGAGAAAATGCGACCGCAGCCAAACACCCATCGGGGCGTTGCGCAGCTCTGAAGCGTAAAGATCGAACGACTGTTCATTCCCGTCGAGGCTCGCAAGCTCCAGAAGGTTGATTGTCGCCTGCCAGCGAGTCCTCTTCGCCTGCGAAGTCGCGGCAAGAATCAAGTGTGCATCGCGCGCGGCGTCACGCATCCCCAATGCTGAAAGCCCAGCCGCAACGTCCGCGAGGATCAGGTCCCTGTCTGCCGGCTTAGTGCACAGATTGAAGGCCTGGTACGCGAGCTTGACGCCTTCCGAGTAGTCACCACGGATTTGCGCAAGCCCGGATTGACTGTGCAAGGCGACGCCTTCGACCTCCGGAAGCCGCTGATCGCGGGCCTGCAGCATGACGTCGTCCAGAATCGTCTGCGCCTGCGGCAGGTTTCCCTTCGCAATGTAGGTGTTGGCGATGCCGACCTGCACCGTCAGCACCCCCGGCCGATCTCCGAGTGTATCTGCGATGTAGGCCGCCTGCGAGTACGCTCTGGCGGAAGTCTCCCAGTCACCGTTGCGGCGGGCAGCACCGCCCGCGGCGATGTTGGCCTCGACCACCAGTCGCGGATTCCTCTCCGGCTTCACCACTTTCGCAACCGTAGCGAACACGTCCGTGGCGAGACCCCAGTTCGCCTCGTAGTCCAGAGCTCGGCCGTAGGCAAGAAGGGCCGAGCTCACTGTGTCGTCGAGCACCCGTCGCGTGGAGATCTCCTCGAGCACGTGCATGAGCACAGAGCGAATCGGGTCGCCGTCGCTCACCGATTCGATTGTCGTTCGGACCGTGTGCAGCTGCGCCCAGTGCCCGGGGTTCGCGGCGGGGGGTCCCCGTCAACATAGGAGTCGACGAGCCTCAGCACCGAGAGGCCGGCAAATACCGACCGCCATGAGGCGCTGTCCTCTGGGAGGGAGCCTAGCACATCGAAGTAGACGTGATGCCGGATCATTAGGACCTTGGACGGGTTTGGAAGTGCCTCAAATGTGCACCTTTACTGGCACTTGGAAAATGCCTGTTTCGTATCGCTGGGGGGTTGTTTCCTCTCACTACCCGAAGTTAACACCCTCCTGATGGGGCTAACGACCGGCTGGAATCTGATCTCCGGGGAGTCGTTCCGCGGTCGGAATCCACCAGCTTGCAAGGTCGAACCACCAAGCACCGGGCCTCAGGGACGTGGTTCGAATCCGCCGGTGGATACCGATGACGGTTTTTGGCTCATAGAGCCAAATCGCCGGGGCATCGTCGTTGATCGTCTCATAGGCGCGCGTGAATTTCGCGCGTGCCGTTTCGGGATCGCGCGCCCCGAGCGCCTCATCAAGCTGGGCATCAAACACCTCATTCGTATAGGAGCCGAAGTTCGTACCCTCCTGCCCAATCCCCACCGTGCCCCAGGCGTGCGGAGTGCCGCCCGGAGTGGAGCCCATGTTCCAGCTGCCGAGCGCGGCGTCGAACTTCCGGCCGCTCCATCTACTCACGAATGCAGTGTAGTCCATGCGGTCGATGTTCATCCGTATGCCTGCTCTCCGCAGCTGGGCCTGCAGGAGGACGGCCATCCGCATCCTGCTCATGCTGGACGTCGTGACCAAGACAGTAAACGCCAACTCGCGACCATCGCGCGCACGGATTCCATCGGCGTTGCGTCGAGACCAGCCGAGCGAATCAAGGATATTCCCAGCTCGGGCCGAGTCGAATGGAATCTGCCGAATTCCCGGATTGGTGGTCGGATAGGCTCGGACTGTCGGCCCGCTAGGAACGACGGCCAAGGTATCAAATAGACTGCGTACCAAGAGATCTCGCTCAATCGACATCGCAATCGCACGTCGCATATTCCGATCGGCGAAGAGTCGGTGCGGGCGGGAGTGAAAAGCGGGATCCCGCAGATTGAACTGCAGGAATACGTAATCCAGGGCGGGTAGTGCGACGACGCGAAGATCGGGATGCCGCGACACCTCCTCGATGTTCTCGCTCCGCATCCCGTCGAACAAGTCCGCCGTTCCCGTGAACAGCTTCGTTACTGCGGTGCTGAATTCGGGTGCTACGCTCCAAATAACCCGGTCCAGCCTCGCTCGCCCTCGGTAATTCCCGGAATCGGAGACCAATTCGACAGAGCTACCCTTGTCCCACTTTCGTAGCCGAAATCTTCCAGTCCCCACTGGCGGAATTGTGATCTTCCGGAGCGAATCGGGCGTAACTCGTTCGAGGAGATGCGCCGGGAGGATGAGCATTTGCGCCGCAGCGTCAAGAAACTGCGTTGCATACCTCCGCTTGAACCAGAACACGGCGGTGAGAGAATCCGGGGCACTGACCGAATCTATTTGTGAGAGCTCCAATCCCGCGCTCACGGCTACGCTCGGGTTTGTAAACAGGCCGAATGTGAACCGGACGTCTCGAGCGGTCACGGGTGTGCGATCATGCCATCTCGCCGCGGGATTCAGATGAAACGCGATGGACAGCGAGTCATCTGACCACTTCCATGCGTCGGTTAGCTGCTTGCGGAAATCCTTGTCGCCCCGAGTGTTCATCCCGGGCCCGACGTCCGCTAGGTAATCGTAAATCTGCTCTGCAATCTGCTTTGCCTGCATGGTCTGCATCAAAGGCGGGAACAGCGACCCCGGATCCGCGAAAGCCGATACCACCAGGGTTCCCCCTGTGTCACCTTCCGCGCCGACTGAAGCGGGTTCGGCGCAAGCAGTCGTAAGACAGACGCCCGTGCAGTAAATCATTGACAGCGACGCGTAACGTTTCATCGGCACACAAGGTAACCAGCTACACCGCGTGTGGAAGGGATCAACTCGGCAGTTGATAGGAAAACGACAGTTCGACGATATGGAACCGACATTGACCATCGCTTCCCCTTTATAGAACGTTCATGATCTATGGGAGAAGCAACCGCGAACCAGCCGCAGGCAATGCCGACCTTTCAGGTCGCGCATTTCCAGCGGGACGGCCAGGACGTAATCATCGTTCCGGTCGACCGCTCGTTCGCGGCGCGCGCGCCGGCGGAACAGGCGCGCATCCAGGAGGCGTTCCAGCGGAGCGCAGTAGCCGCCAAAATTCCCGGCGTCGTGATTCCCGTTTGGGAAGATGCATCGGGCCGCATGGCGTTCCGCGCGCCGCAGGCGTGGAAAGCGTTCCTCCAGACCATCGACATGGTCTACGTCGCCACCGCGCTCAACCAGACGCTCAGCCTGGAATAGAAGCAGCGACGCTACGCTCTCCGTCGCGGAGAGCGCGGTGAGTTTCAAGGACCACTTCTCCGATAGGTCGGCGGACTACGCGACGTTCAGGCCGATTTATCCCGACAGTCTCATCGATACCATCGCGCAGCTACCCGGGCGCCGACGTCTCGCGCTGGACTGTGGAACCGGGAACGGCCAGGCGGCGGTGAGCCTCGCGCGACACTTCGACCGAGTCATCGCCACCGACAGAAGCCTCGAGCAACTGCAACATGCCAAACCAAATCCGAAGGTGGACTATCGCCGCGCCGCGGCGGAAGCGAGCGGACTTCCCGATCGATCGGTCGATCTCGTAACCGCGGCACAGTCGCTTCACTGGTTCGACATCGAGGCATTCTTCCGTGAGGCGCGACGCGTTCTCGTTGCGAATGGCGCGATTGCGGTGTGGGGCTACGGTGATCCCATACTGGATGAGCCAGCACTCCAGGCAACGCTGCACGAGCTCAACCGCGGAATACTCGAGCCGTACTGGCTGCCCGAGCGCGCGCTCCTCCTCGCAGGATACGCCACAATCGAATTCCCCTTCGAGGAGATACGCATGCCGCCGTTCACGCTCGAGGTCAGCTGGTCACTCGCGCAGCTGACAGGACTGCTGCGCACATGGTCAGCGGCTGCACGCTACGTGGCCGAGCACCGGCGGGACCCGGTCGCTGGAGTCGAGCGCGCGCTGAGCAGGGATTGGGGAAATCCCGATGGTCGGCGCGTCGTTCGCTGGCCGGTTTACCTGCGAGCGGGGCGAGTCGCGGGAACAGCCGACGGTTGAAACCAGCCGCGCGGTGGGCAATACTGTTTGATGAGCAAACTCCAATCGCGAGGTGCGTTAGCAGCGCTCGCAATCTGCGCGGCGATCGGCGTGGCCTCCGCGGCTGCGCGGCGGCACCAACACCAATCACCGCCGCCGAGCCTCGCGGATACGCTCGCTACAGCGCCAGTCAAGCCGCGCCGCTCGGTGCAGGATTCAGCACGAGTTGCGGACTCACTTCTTCAGGTGTGTCGCCCGCATACGGGTCATTCGATGGACGCCTACTCGACATGCATCGGGATGGGGATCGCCGCTCTCTCGGCAGCTGGAAACGTCGCGTTGGCGATGGGGACGCTCGACAAAGTCGTCAATAGCGACCCCTTACTCGTCCGTCACGGACACCATCTCGCGCATGCACTGGGCTACGCGGTGCGGTCGACGCCGAAGACCGCCTCGTTGCTGCTCGCGCAATGTGACGACCGCTACCAATCCGGTTGTTATCACGGAATCCTCCAGCGGTACTTCGACGCGCGCATCGGAATGGTCCTCGCCGAGGGAGTTCTCAAGGCGCCTTGCGAGCCGTTTCGCGGCACGACGGAGCAGTTCCGCCTCTTCGACTGTCTGCATGGCACGGGTCACGGCCTGATGATGTATCATCGCTACGACGTCCGCGCCGCGCTCGTCGAATGCGATCGACTCACATCCGAATGGGATCGCTCGAGCTGTCACGGCGGCGTGTTCATGGAACACAACATGGGCGTGCGCATTCAGGCGATTGGCGATGGCGGGGCGGGAATGCACCGCCATTCCGCGCCCGCCCCTGGCGTCACGCTGTTCAAGCCCAGAGACCTCCATTACCCTTGCAACGCCATTCCGGAGCGATACCGGCGGGAGTGCTACAGCCTGCAGACAGACCTCATTCTGCCCGCAGTGAAGCAGGATTATGCGAAGGGAGCCAAGGTCTGTGATGCAGCCGGCTCCCCGCCCCTGGTGCAGGCCTGTTACGCTGGTCTGGGCAGGAATGCCTCGGGCGCCGCCATCTTCGCCTTCGAGGGCATCAAGAGGCGCTGCGACACCTCGTCCGACTGGGGCAAGCCTCACTGCTATGAGGGGGCGGTGAGGGATTTGGCGTACGCCCCCAGCGAACTGCCGCGCGGCATCGCCTTCTGTAGGACTCTGCCCGCTGGCTCCGTGCGGTCGCGATGCTGGGGAGGGCTGGGACTACAGATCGGCGGTTTCTTTGAGAACCTCGAGTCGCGCCGAAAAGCCTGCGAATCCGACCTTCCGGAGGACGTTGCGGCCTGTACCCATGGGGCGGGAGTCCCAATCCCGGTACGGGCAGCGCCGAGGTAGGAATTCGTGCGTTAAGCCGCGATTCGCGCGCTTAACAGCCCTAGCGTGAGTTAATGTGACAGAATTGCCACTGTCCTGAGGGGCAGCCCGGTTATCTTACAGAGCGTTTTCAAGGCACCATTCACAACAACGGAGAACACACGTGAAGCGTTTAATCATTGCCATCTTTTTGGGCGCTACAGCCCTGACCGCCCCGGTGGCCAGTTCCAGCGCACAGGACTTCAACCCATTCGAGATTGGTGGCGCCCTCGGCGCTGCCATTCCAGTCGGCGATTTCGGTGACGAGGCCGACGTCGGCTACAATGCAACTTTTATCCTTGGTTACAAGCCCGCTTTCTCTCCGCTCGGTTTCCGTTTCGACGCTGCTTACAACGAAATGGGTGACGAGGTCTTCACCGATGAAAGCTTCCAGATACCGAGCTTTACCGGAAACCTGGTGTTCGAGATGCCAACCGCCGGGTTCAGGCCCTACCTGATCGGAGGCGCCGGACTGTATCGCGTCGGTACAAGCATTTCTGGTATCGAGGCTGAGAACAAGTTCGGTTTCAATGCCGGCGCTGGCATCAGCATGCCACTCAGCGGCTTCAAAGTCTTTGTTGAGGCCCGCTATAATCACGTGAGCTTCGACGCTGGCAACGTTACATTCGTTCCGATCACCTTCGGCGCGATTTTCTAGCCGCACGCCTGGACCGTACAAACGAAAGAGGCCAGCCCCGCAGGGGCTGGCCTCTTTCGCTTTCGGATCGCTTCGGCCTACTGCACCGCGTTGATCATGTCGAAGATCGGCAGGTACATGGCCACGACCATGCCACCGACCACGACGCCGAGGAACACGATCATGATCGGCTCGAGCAGCGAGAGCAGGTTGCTCACGGCCGCATCGACTTCTTCGTCGTAGAAGTCGGCGATCTTGGACAACATCTCGTCCAGACCACCGGTTTGCTCACCGACGGCGATCATCGAGATGACCATCGGCGGGAACACCTTCGATTTCTGTAGCGGCTGCGCGATCGTGTCACCGCCGGCGATCGACGCGCGTGACTGCATGATCGCGTCCTGGATGACCCGGTTGCCGGCCGTCTTGGCGGTGATCTCGAGACCCTCGAGAATGCTGACACCCGAGCTGATGAGCGTGCCGAGCGTCCGGGTGAAGCGTGAGACCGCCGACTTGCGCAGCACGTCACCCAGCACCGGGATCCGCAACATTGTTCGGTCGATTACGAGCTTGCCGCTCTGCGACGCGTAATAGCGCTTGAACAGGAACATACCTGCGATACCGATACCCGCCAGGATGTACCAGTACGACTTGAGGAAATTCGAAGCCGCTATGACGATGCGGGTCGGCAAAGGCAGCGCCTGACCGACCGATGCGAACATCGTCGCGAAAACCGGAATCACGAACAGCAGCAGCACGACGATGGCGATCCCCGCCACACTCATGATGACGGCCGGGTAAATCATGGCGCCCTTCACTTTTCTCACCAGCGCGTCGTTCTTCTCGAGGAAGGTGGCGAGACGCATGAGAATCGTATCGAGAATACCGCCGGCTTCACCGGCGGCGACCATGTTCACGTACAGATTGGTGAAGGCCTTCGGGTGCTTCGAAAGTGCATCGGCAACTGTATTACCCGACTCCACGTCAAAGACCACCTTCTTGGTGACCTCGGAGAGTGTCTTGTTGTCGGTCTGCTCCGCCAGGATCGTCAGCGCCTGCACGAGCGGCAGACCGGAGTTGATCATGGTGGAGAACTGACGGGTGAAGATGACGACGTCGCGGGTCTTGATCGAGCCGCGGCCGACCTTCTTGACGCCGCCGTCCTGGTCGATTTTCACGACGGAAAGACGCTGCTTTCTCAGCTGTGAGACCACGTCGTCGCGCGACGAAGCCTCGATTGTTGCTGTCCGCAGATCACCGTTGAAGGCGCGCGCGGTATATGTAAATGTTCCCATTGACTAATCCTCTCTAACGTTTCGTGGCGTTGCTGACTGCCGGACGGGGTGATCCCGGCTTCGCTGCTGGGTCGTCGGCCGGATCGAGCTGGCCGATCATGCGCTGGAACTCGGTCGGATCACCGCTGACGCGCAGGCACTCGTCCGCCGTCACCTCGCGGTTCATGTAGAGCGCGTACAGAGCGTCGTTCAGCGTCTGCATGCCCCACTTCTTTCCTGCCTGCATCGACGAGTAGATCTGGTGGACCTTGTCGTCGCGGATGAGCGCGCGGATCGCCGGGGTCACCACCAGGATTTCGGCGGCCATGACGCGTCCCTTACCCTTCGCCTTGGGCAGCAGGGTCTGAGTCACGATTCCCTCGAGCACGAAAGCGAGCTGCGCTCTCACCTGGGACTGTTGGTGCGATGGGAAGACGTCGATGATACGGTTGATCGCCTCCGCTGCCGAGTTGGTGTGGAGCGTCGCGAATGCGAGGTGACCCGTCTCGGCGATGGTGAGCGCGGCCTGGATGGTCTCGAGGTCGCGCATTTCGCCCACCAGAATGGTGTCTGGGTCCTCACGCAAGGCGTACTTCAGCGCGTTCGCAAACGACTTGGTGTCGCTGCCGATCTCGCGCTGGTTGACGATGCAGCCTTGATGCTTGTGAATGAACTCGATCGGGTCTTCGACGGTGATGATGTGACCCTTACGCTCGCGGTTGATCTTGTCGATCATGGCGGCGAGAGTCGTTGATTTTCCCGAGCCGGTGGGGCCGGTGACGAGCACGAGGCCACGTGGCTTCTCCGCCATCTTCGCGATCGAGCCGGGGAGGCCGAGCTCTTCGAAGGTCTTGATCGCGAACGGAATCTGCCGGACGACCATCGAGACGCAGCCACGCTGCTTGAAGCAGTTGCCGCGGAAACGGGCGAGGTTCTGGATGCCGAAGGAGAAGTCGAGCTCGTCCTCGAGCTCGAAGCGCTTCTTCTGCTGCTCGGTGAGCACGGAATAGGCGAGCTGAAGGGTGTCCTTCGGCGACATCTCGTGGTCGACTGAGGCGTTGGTGATATCGCCGTCGACACGGAGCTTCGGCCGCTCGCCCGCCACGATGTGAAGGTCGGACGCGTTCCGGGAGACCATCTCCTCAAGCAGCGAGCGCAGGTTGACCCCCTGCGGCTTCGGCGCCGGCGGATTGATCGGCTGAATGTCGGCTACGGGTACTGTCATTTGATTTCGTTTGAAGTGATTGTCGCGTCGGCATGCGTCTCACGCACGATCTGGTCGAGCGGACAAATTCCCTTGATCACCTTGAGCCAGCCATCCATGCGGAGGGTGAGCATCCCTTCTTCGATGGCCGCCTTCTGGATCTCGGCGGCGCCGGCGCTCAGCATGATCATCTTGCGGAGGCGTGGCGTCATGTTCATGACTTCGTACAGTCCCTGACGTCCCTTGAGACCCGTTCCATCGCACTGCTCGCAGCCCTTGCCCTTGAAGACCGGGAGGTCCTCCATCCGGGTGTCGAGCGTGATCTCGTCCATGTAAGGCTTGGCGATCTCGGTCGCGCGAGTCTTGGCGTCCCTGATGGCCATGTCGGTAAAGGCCAGGTCGCGCAGAGTAACTCCGTCGCCGACCTTGGCCCCGGCGATCTCGGCTGGATCCATCTTTTGAGCTTCGGCGCACTTGAGGCAGACGCGTCGCACGAGCCGCTGCGCGAGAATCAGATTGAGCGCCGATGCCACGTTGAACGGCTCGATGCCCATGTCCATGAGACGGGTGACCGTTTCCGGAGCCGAGTTCGTGTGCAGGGTCGAGAGGACGAGGTGACCCGTGAGGGCGGCCTTGATCGCGATGCCGCCGGTCTCCAGGTCCCGGATTTCTCCCAACATGATGATGTTCGGATCCTGACGCAGGAACGCTTTCAGCGCGGCGGCGAAGGTCATCCCGATTTCGGTCCTGACCAGCACCTGGTTGATGCCGAACAGGTTGTACTCGACCGGGTCCTCGGCAGTCATGATGTTGACGTCGATGTTGTTGATCTTCGAGAGCGCCGAATAGAGGGTCGTCGTCTTACCGGAGCCTGTCGGGCCGGTGACGAGCACCATGCCGTAAGGATTCGAGATCGCTTCCATCAGCTCGCGCTCGGCGCGCGGCTCGATGCCGAACTTCTCGAGGTCGAGAGTGAGGTTGCCCTTGTCGAGAATACGGAGCACGACTTTCTCGCCGAACAGCGTAGGGAGAGTCGAGACACGGAAGTCGATGACCTTCTTCCCGATCTTGAGCTTGATGCGACCGTCCTGCGGCACACGTCGCTCGGCGATGTTCAGGCTCGCCATGATCTTGAAGCGAGAGATGAGGGCGGGCCGCATCTTGATGGGCGGCTTCATGATCTCCTGCAGCGCGCCGTCGATTCTGTAGCGCACGCGGAGATCCTTCTCGAAGCACTCGAAGTGAATGTCGGAGGCGCCCTTCTTCACCGCGTCGGTCATGATCGCGTTGATGAGCTTGACGACCGGCGCCTCGTCGACGAGCGCGGCTCCCGCGGCGTCAGCGGTGTTTTCGTTCTCGCTCTCGAGGATCTCGATGTCGCCGTCGTCGACGATGTCGGAGAGGAGATTCTCCATCTGCGATTCGCCCGACTCGTAGAACTTCTCGATCGCGTTGCGGAGCGTGAACTCCCCTGCGATGACCGGGAAGATGTCGAGGCGCGTGATGAACTTGATGTCCTCGAGCACGCCGAGGTGTCCCGGATCAGACAGGGCAACCGTGAGCGTGCGCCCGTCGCGCTTGAGCGGCAGGACGTTGTGCTTGAGGGCGAGGTCGGGCGGAATGAGCTTGGCGATGCGCGGATCGACTTGAAACTTGGACAGGTCGACGGCGGGCATCCGGTGCTGGCGGGCGAGCATCCTGGTGAGATCGGTTTCCTTTACGTAACCGAGCTTTACCAGGTTGTAGCCGACGCGTGTACCGTTGTTCTTCTGCTCCTGAAGAGCCTTGTTGAGCTGGTCTTGTGTGACCAGCCCTTCTCTCAGAAGCAGATCGCCAATCCTAGGCGCGTTTGCGGCAGGAGCTGTCAAGAACTCGTATCCCTCATGTGCGGCTTCCTGGCTGCTTTTCGCGGCCCGGAGCGCCTGGGTATGACTGTGTTGTTAGGACGCGGTAGGAGGGAGAAGGTTACGCTGCTATCGAGTTTTCCTACCATAGAGGGGCCGATGCCCTTAACCCTCAGCAGACCCTCCTTGGAACCGAAGGGGCCGAAGGAGTCGCGGTCGGCCACAATGCGTTTGGCGAGTGCCGGTCCGATGTATCTCAGGGACTCTATTTCAGCGGCGGTCGCAACATCCATATCGACCGGGCCCGGGCGCTGGACCGGAGGCTTTTTCCTCCTTCCGCGTTTGGCGCCCCGTCCGGCTTTTCGGGCCGAATCCGCAGCCTTTAGTTGGGACTCAAGGGCAGCTTTGGCGGAGGAGCTTACGGGAGCCGGGGAGGCGCTGCTCCGATAGACCTTCGTCCCGGTCCCGAGGACCAGCACGGCCGAAAAAAAGAGGAGTGCCTTTCGTTCGGCGGGAGATCCCATGCCGCCACAATGGCAGGCGCGTCCGAGAATGCATCATCGGGCCGTTGCAAACGCCGCCAAAACAGTTGGGGCCAGTATTCTAAGGCCTTGTCACCAATGCGGTTGCAACGTCACCGACGATTCCGAGCGATTTCGCCGAAATCTTGTCCATAGTGTCTTCCTGGGTGTGGTGGGCGGGATAGGTCAGGTCGATGACGTCGATGACGCGGAGGCCGGCGTTGAGGAGCGGGATATGGTCGTCGGTTACGGGGCCGCCGCCCTCCTGCACGAAGATGCGACCATAACCCAGGTCGGCGGCCGTCTGCCACACCCTCTGGACTACTTCGGGCGCGCGCTGGAAGGAATGGGTCTCGTAAGGAATCCGGAGATCCGTGTCTCCGATCATGTCCCAGACTACCCCAAACAGCGGCTTGTAGTTTGGATCAGGAAGGTGAGTGGCGAAGTATTTGGACCCGATGAGAACGTCCACTTCGGGTGGTCCGAATTCCCCGTAGTCCTCTCCATCCACGAACAGGAGGTCGACTCCCACGGTCGGCTTCTGCTTCTTCAACACATCTCCGAGCGCGACGAAAAGACCGACACCTGAAGCGCCATCGTTCGCTCCGGGAACCGGCATTTTCCGTTCGGCTTCAGTGGTGGCGGATTCCGCAATCGGACGCGAGTCCCAGTGCGTAACGTAGAGCACGCGCTCTGCAGCTTCGGGGCGGAAGCGCGCCAGGATGTTCCGCATTGGCAGCTTCATTCCGCCGGCAGTGGTGTGGGTCCAGCTCTGCACGATGACGGTGTCGGCGCGCTGGCGCATCTGCGCGATGATCCAGTCACCCGCCTTCTTCGCGGCCGGAGTTCCCGGCACCCGGGGGCCGAACGCGAAGTGCGCCTTCGCGTACTCGTAGGCGGTGGTGCCGCTGAATGCGGTGGCTCCTCCCGCCGTCGCCTTCGGGGCGGCGTTGCCCGAGTTGGTATCTCCACCGCAGGCGGCAACCGCGATCGCGACGACCGCGTACAACGCTCTCACTTGAACTCCCCGGCGTAGAACTGGAGATGCATCACCGCGCTCAACACAGTTTGAGTGAAGCGCCGGTTAAGGTTACGGTCAAAGCTTTCCACACGCGAGAGCACGAAGCTCGACGTCAGATTCTCGGCGACATCTGTATCCGCGCTCATGCTCAGCGCGCGCCTGCCGTTGTCGGAAAGGCGACTCTCTCCCGTGAAGGCGAAGGGATTGACGACGAAGTTCTGTCCCTGGCTTTCCTGATAGCTGACGCGTGTGCGCAGATCACTCCGCGTTTCCCATTGCGCAGGCAGTCCCCACGGCTTGGCGAGATCGACGCTGAAATCGAAGTTGTTACCGTTGCTGCGCAGTCCCGGTTTGGCGTCGATCCGCTTGGAGAGCGAGAAGCCGACGGTGCTCGACGCCGGTCGCGCGCCCGCGAAAACGATCGACGCGCTCATCGGAAAGCTGCGCACGCGCAGCCTGCCGTGATCATCGAACTCCTCCCCGGATACGGGCTCGGTGCCATTGAACTGCCGCGTCTCGAGCATGCGAGCATTCGCGCCGATGCTCGAGATGATCGATGACAGCCCCGCCGGCCTCCCGCTCCAGCGCAGCGAGACATCAGGAAATACGACCTGAGTTCCGTCCACGACTTCCTGTCGCTCCGCGAAGCGGCGGGTCCAGTTGCGCGTGTTGATGCGCTGGTATCGGGTCGCAATGCTCGCTCCTCCCGGGAGATTGATGGACTGGTTCACGGAGAACTGCGTGACGAGACCGGCGCTGGTCGCGAGCTCGTCACCCAATGCGCGGAACGTATTGACCCCGCCGAGCGCGAACTGGTACATGAGCGGAGCGGCTCGCGAGCTTCCGTCGTAGACGGAGAGCAGGCTCCGATTGAAATTCACGTCCACCGGCTGAAAGCCGCTGAGCAATCCGCGCAGGAAGCTGGCGCTGTCGGTGTAGAGCTTTACGGCTTTCGGGAGGTCGAGGGTCAGTCCTGCCGTCATCGTCTGCGAGTTGCCGAGACGTCGCGGAATCCGGAAGTTGCCGAGCGTGTCGCTCTCGCGCGCGAAGCTGAGCGTATTGGGGTCGCGCAACATGTTGTAGGACGTTCCGAAATCGAGGCGCGGACGGAACCACGCGGTGATGGGGGGAGAGATGTTGATGCCCGCCTGCATCGCGCGCTCGCGCTCGAGCCCGGTATCGGCGCCGAGGAAGCGGTCGCGGTCAGTCGTGGCGACGATTCCGAGAGGAGTGGCAGTGCCGTAGCCGCGCAGGTCTCGCACCGATGTAATGTCCCACCTCAGCGAGGCCGCCTTGACCGGGCGGAAGACGAAAGTGCTGCCATTTCTCCAGGTCCGGGTGCGGCCGCGGGCCGTGCGCGCTGAATCGTCGAAGGCCGCGGCCGGCTTCAGAAACGATGCGCGGTCATCGCGCCCGTTCGTGTACACGCTGGTGAGGTGCAGCTCAGTGGGTGTCCAGCGGGAAAGCCCGGGCATCAGGGCGCGCGACACGTTGAAGTCGAGTCCGACGACCAGGTTGTTGGCGCTCCCTTCCTCGTACTCGCTGCGCGATGTCGCGGTCGTATACGCGGAGTTGAGCGAGAGATTGTTGATGAGTGGCGAGAGGAAGCCGCCCTGGAGCGGTCTCGACTTCCGCAGGCTGAAGGTGATCGATGTCGCGGCTGATCGCGGAGTGCGAAGGCCGTCGATAGCGTCGCCGTGTATGTCGGACTGCGAGACATAGAACGGATCGATCGACGCCGAGGTGTAGTTGATGGTGACGGGCATCGAGATGCCTAGCGACGCCGGCAGCAATTTCTCGAGCCGGAAGGCGGAGCTGACGTTCCACGTGTTGTCGGCAAGAAACGTCGGCTGCTCGGACAGCTGTCTGAAGTGCGGATCGCGACGGCTGGCGCTGACCCGGATGTCGGCGAAATCGCTCGCTACAATCGACAGTCCTACGTGTCCGGCAAATCCGGTTTCACTCACGACTCCTGCCAGCCGCATGTCGTCGACCCACAGCTCCAGCGTATCGCCGGGAACGATCTGGTTCGGCCCGCCGCCGCCGGGGAGCCTCATCATCCCGACCGAGAGCTCCTGCACCGCCGCCAGATTCGGTGGACTCACGCCCGGATCGGTGCTGTACACGATGTACCCCTGATCGCAGGCGACAAACCGGTCCTGCGCCAGGGAGCCCGGCGGAATTGGAGTATTGGCGATGAGAGCGGAATCGATTCCCGTGCAGGTGTTCGGTGCCGTGCCCTTGAGATAGGCGTTCTGAATCTGCGCCCTCAGGGCAAACAGCTTCTCGAACTGGACGCGTATCTCGGGGAGCCACGCCGTCTTCGGGTCGCCGGAATTAATGGTCGTGCGATACATGTAGAAGTTGTGCGCATCGCGTCCGATCTTGACGTAGAACTGGAGCTCCCCGAGGGGACCCCAGCCGTTGCGCACTCCCTGCGCCCAGAGCCGCAGCTCCTTGTAGGCCATGAAGTTTTTTTCGCCTTCCGGAAAGCGGTAATACGCTTCGGCTCTCTCGTACACTTGCACATCCGTGGCCGTCAATCGGAGCGAGCGCTCGTTGATCTGCACCCGGCCCGGCTGGTAGGCGACTGTCTTGCTCGTCGGCGCGTCGGTGACTCCGGGCGGTGATTCATAGCGTACACCCGTCGTTACGTCGCGGTCCTGGGTTCCGATCACGCCCGAGTGCACCGTTCCGGTCGATGTCTCGGCTCCCGCGATTCCACGCAGCACGCGGTCGCTGACCTTGAGCCAGGGCGCGCCGGTGAGGCGAAGGCGCGCGAGTGGAACAGTGATGAAATCGTTGTCACCGACGCCGTCGCCCGAGATCATCGTGATGCGCACCGCCCGTGCGCGGCGCAGAAGCGGCTGTCCGAGCGAATCGTCGGGGGCGTCGAAGGGAATCCGGAAGAGCACCCAGCAGACGGCTTCCGCTGGCCCCGTATCGGTGGAAATGCGCGGCGCGAGCGAGCACCTTCCTCGCCGGGTGTGCTTCGACTCGTCGGCGAGATTCACGATGTAACGCTGCCATTGCTCAGCGTTGCGCTCACCGCTGGTGAGGTTTATGACATTGTCCGCATCGATATCCTCTTCGTCGAGGCGGTTGTTGGTCACGGTGCAGTTCGTCCTGGCGTCCCCCAGCAATTGTCGCACGCCGTAACCTCCCCGGCAGGTGGGGAACGACCGGTAGACGACGACCCCCGGCGCGGTGCCCGGGATAGTGTCGATCACGGCGATCAGTGTATCGACCACATCACCGGGGAGACCATTGTCGTTGATGGCGGTATTGAACGCGCGGGAAAATGGATCGCGCTCGCTGTCGAGGCGCTCGAAGCCTTGAATCTTCCTGCCGCGGTAAGTCGTGTCGCGACTCCCATTCGCCAACGTGACGAAAAGTGAATCGGGGCTGAACACGACCGAGTTCTCGGACACTTCACCGAAATCGAAGACGACGACCGGATTCTGGTTAAGCCTCGGCCCCACCGGGATCTGGGCCCAGAACTCGAGGTTCTCCGCGCGGGAGATGTCGGAGCCGCTGACGCCGAGGGTGGTGCGTATCGAGCGCCAGCGACGAGTGCCAGGCGCGGGTGTCGGCGCGACCCAGCGAAACTCTTTCGTCCGGTCGTCGAACAGCCCGCCGACAGCGAGCGGATAGTGGGTGAGCCAGAGCAGCTGCTCGGGCGCCGGGATGCCAGTGCCGGCAAAGGCGGCGAGCGAGTCGATGTCGGCGATGGTGTATTCGACGCGGTTCCCGTCAGCGTCGAAGCCATTGCTCTGCCAGGCGAGCGTCGACGCCCGATCGAGATCGACCACGCTGGGCCCGAACCGCGCAGAGAGGCTGGTGCCGAGCGCCGGCTGGCTGCTGTAGTACCAGTTCTGGTCCGAGAGAGAGATCGAAAGTCCGCCTTCACCTTCGAAAGACTCGATGTACGCCTGTTGCGAAGCGCTCGTCTGCGGGCGGCTGCTGGCGACCTCGGCGGACAAGCCGATGCGCGAAGGAGCCGTCGTCGCGCCGAAGGGAAGCATTGACACCAGCTGGGTGAGCGGCTCCGCCTCGAAGCTGAAGAGAGCGTTGACACCGGCGACGAGTGAAGCGGCGGGCTCGAATCCGAGCGGCGGCCGAGTGAAGTTGGTGCGCTGGCTCTGCGAAATCGCGGTGAAATTGATCTGGCCGCTGGAAAACGGGAATTCCGCCGTCGCTCCGAAGATCGAAGTGGGCGTCTCCTCGAATACCGGATTCTCCTCGTACTGCACCGTGACCTGACGCGGACGTGGGAAGAGCGTGTCGGGGCGGTTGAACGAGACGCGTCCCAGATCGTAGTCGACCGAATAGTCGGTGCCGCGAGTGAGAGGAATCCCGTCGACGAGCAGACGCTCGGAGTTCGGCCGGAGCTGTACGCTGCCGAGCATCAGCGCTGCGTTCCCACCGCTTCCTTCAGTCTGGTAGCGCACGTGAATGTGGTAGACCGCCACCGGCCGCTGCGAAGAGCGCACGTACTCAGGAGGAGTTGTGTAGATCGTGTCGTTGCTCGGATTGCCGGACACCGCGAGCCCGGTTGACGCGAATGGCTTGGCCGATGGGAAGATGAGGAACCGGTCGCGTATCGTACGCGCGCTGGTCGATCCGAGGCTCAGCTCAAAGTTTGGATCGCTGGGGCGTGGCCAGATTCTGTTCTCGAGATCGAAGCTCGAGCTGTTCGTCGCCTGTGCCAGTCCGAAAAGCTTGAGATACGTATCAGCGGCTCCCGCCACGGGCTTCTCCTGATCCTCGCTGCTCCCGGTGACGACTTTGAGAGTCACGCTCTGGCGGCGGAGATCGGCGCCACCCAGTCGATAGGCGCTGCGAATCTCGCGGTCGAAAGCGGGATCCCCCGGCTGGACATCCGGATCCCAGATCAGATTGGCGAGCTGGTCACGCGTCGGCTCGAACGCCAGATCGGGCGTCCCTCCGGTGGCCGTGAAGACTGTGTCGCGGCCGCTGATGCGGACGCGATACGCCACGACAAGCCGCTCGTTGTTGAGAGCGAGCGGCCTTACGAGCGCAATCCACAGCAGCGAGGGATCGGCGTAATAGTCGATGCCCTCGCGCAGGTACTCGTAAACCTGTCCGCGCCGCGACCGCGGATTGCCGATGAGCCTGAACTGCGGTCCGCTCGGATTCGGCGGCTGGCCTCCGATAAGGAGACGATACAGGAAGATCTTCGTCGGCCGCAGGGTGTCCGGAAGCGAAGCGGAGAGTGCCGCCATTCCTCTGGTATCGAGGATGTCGATGTTGGGATAGGCCGCGCCGAACAGCGCGGGGTCGACTGTGAAGAAGAAGCGGCGCGGCTCGAATTGATAGTCTTCGATCTTTCGGTCGAGCGCCTGGAGCGTGCGGTCGCCAACCGTAAAGACGTTGTCGCGAATGATATTGCCCTTCTGCTGCGCGAGGATCGTTTTCAGGCGCATCGATCCGACCTTCGTGACGGCCTGGATTCCGTAATTGCCGCTCGGAATTCCCGCCGTGATATAGCGGGACGCCGGCGGCTGGAAAGTCACGTTACCGATCTCCAGCCTTTGCAGCAGCTCGCTGCTCTTTCCCTCGTAGTAGATCGAGATGTTGTTCGACGCGTCGAACTCGCGCTGCGTATCATAGTCCAGATCAACGTGCACGCGCTCGGCGACGATACCCCCGGATTTCGCCGAGAACTGGAAGTCGATGAGGGACGCAAACCCAGTCTGGCAGAGGGCGGGATCGAAAAAGAATGCCGAAGAGCAGAGGGCGCTCTGATTCCTCTCCCCGCGAAACTCGAGACGACCATCCAGCTGGAGCCCGAGATCGGCGTATTCACCCAGTATCGGCACCGGCTTGGGAGTAGCCGCGGGCTTGGGTGGGAGCGGCAGCTCGCCTGGATACGAAGGCGCCGCCACCGATGTAGCCAGATTGCTGGTCGCAACCTGTCCCCAGACGGCCTCCATGATGGCGCGCATGTTTTCCTGGAATGCCGTCGCACGCGCCGCCTCGATCTGCGCCTGCGCCTGCCGGAACGATTCCCTCTCTCCGCGCGCGACGACAGGTGGAAGCGTCAACGGAAGAGTGTCGCGACCGATGCGCAGCCGGATCCCCGGCGCGCCGGGCGTTCCGGTCGGTGGCGATACTGGTCGAGTGACCCGCGTCGTGTCCTGTGGATCCTGCGCGCGCGCCGATTCCGCTCCGCACATCGAAGCGGCAATGATCGCCACAAGGAGCGCGAGCGAGCGTGAAGCACACATGACTTTGTGCGCGGAAGTCGTTGTCGTCGTGTCGCTTACCAACGAGCGCACCGTATATTTCACAGTGTGAAGATACTGCACCGCTACGTTCTAAAGGAACACTTGGGGCCGCTTACGTTCGCCCTGACTGCGCTGACTTCGATCCTGCTGCTTCAGTACATCGGGAAGCATTTCGGACAGCTGGTGGGCAAAGGGCTGCCGAACATGGTCATCGCTGAGTTTTTCGGACTCTCGATTCCGCTGACCGTGGCGCTGACGCTGCCGATGGCGGTGCTGGTCTCCACACTTTACGCGTTCAGCCGCCTTGCCGCCGAGAACGAGATCACGGCTCTCAAAGCGAGCGGAGTCAGTCTGGGGAGCGTGCTGAAGCCGGTGCTGTGGGCGGCGCTCGGCGTCACCCTGGTAATGGTCGGGTTCAACGACCAGATCCTCCCCCGCGCGAACCATCGGCTCAGCATCCTGCAGCGCGACATCGCGCAGACCAAGCCTACCTTCGGGCTCCGCGAGCAGGTGATCAACGAGGTCATCCCCGGCAAGTTCTATCTCAGGGCCGGACACCTCGACGAAGCCACCAATCTGATGCGCGAAGTGACCATCTACGACATGGGGGATCCGACCCGCCGCCGCACCATCTACGCTGACAGCGGCAACATGAGCATGAACCGCGCGATGACCGACCTCGAGCTGACGCTCTATAACGGCAACCTGCAGGACGTTCCGACGGCGACCCCCGAAGAGCTGCAGCGGCTCTACTACGACAGCACTTTCATTCGAATGCGCAACGTCGGAAACCAGTTTCAGAAAACGACGACTGATGCGTACAAGGGCGATCGCGAGATGACGGTGTGCGAGATGCAGGCAGCACAGGACAAGGCGCGTAACGAGCACGAAGCGGCGAGAAAGGAGTTTCTCCGGGCTCGCGCGCTCGCGATAAAACAAGGGATCAAGCTGACCGAGAGGACACTCAACGCGAAGACGAGCGCTCCCTGGGACGTAGGATTGGGGCGCATCTACTGCAAGGCTCTGTCTCTTTTTTCAGTGAGTACCGCTCACGCCCAGGTCCAGAGGCCTTCCACGCAGTCGCCGGTCGTTCGCATCCGACCGCTCGATCGGCAGGCCGCCGATACTGCAACGCCCTTTTCTCCGGGCCCGGCGGCAGAGCCGATCCGCAGCGAGGGACTGTCAGTTTCGATGATCGAAGCGCATCGCAACCGGCTCCTCGACAGCGCGCGGATAATGAGCTCTTACGGCGTAGAGATCCACAAGAAGTTCGCGCTCGCCGTCGCGTGTTTCGTCTTCGTGCTGCTCGGCGCGCCGATCGCGCTGCGGTTCCCGCGCGGCGGAGTCGGACTCACGATCGGCGTGAGCCTGTTCGTGTTCGCGCTCTACTACGTGTGTCTGATCGGCGGCGAGGCGCTCGGAAAGCGCGGATTGCTCGCGCCGGTGATCGCGATGTGGGGGGCCAATCTGGTGTTCGGTCTCGTAGCTGTGTGGCTGCTGTCGAAGATCGGCCGGGAGGCGAGGACGGCACGAGGCGGCGACATGGGTGAAATGATCGACTCGGTTCGCGGCTGGGCGCGCGAGAAGCTCGGTATGGATCGGCGCAGACGAGGCGTCCGCCGGGCTCCTGCTTGACCAGAATGGCGCGGGCGCTGGACCGCTACGTGTTCATGGAATTCTGGTCGATCTTCGTGCCGACGGCGCTGGGGATGCCGATCCTCGTCAACGTCATCGACCTGACGGACAACCTCGACAAGTATCTCGGCCAGAAACTGACGGCGGGGCGCATTGCGCTGAGCTACCTCTACTGGCTCCCCGATTCGATGTTCATGGTGCTGCCGGCCGCCGTCCTGTTCGCGACTGTGTTCGCCATCGGGAGTCTGACCCGGCATTCGGAGATAACCGCCGCCAAGGCTTCCGGCATCAGCTTCTATCGCCTGATCGCACCGATATTCGTGGGCGCCGGCATCGCCACCATTCTCGGCCTCGTCCTCGGGGAGCTCGCCCCGCTCACCAACAAGAAGAGAATGGAGGTGCTGGCCAACACGCGCGGGATGGTGAGAAACGACCGGTATAATTTCGCATACGCCGCCGACCGGGGTAGAGTGTACAAGATCGGAGGTCTGCACCTGCTCGAGCCGACAATCGAAGGACTGGTGATCGAGCGGAAAGGCAGCGGACCCGACTATCCGTCGTACGTGATCTCATCGGCTTCGGCGCGCTACAAGCCGGCAGAAGGATGGATGATCGGCGGGGGCTCGATGCACATAATACCCGACACGCTAACCAACATGACGTTCAGCTTCGATTCGCTCATCGACCGGCATTTCATCGAGGCGCCGAAGCAGCTTACGCTCGCGCAGAAGGCGCCTTCCGACATGGGATTCCGGGAGCTGGGCCGGTTCATCACGTCGATGGAACGCTCCGGCGCCGAAGTGAACGAGCTGCGGGTGGAGCGAATGCTGAAGCTGGCGATTCCGATCACGTGCATCGTGATCTTCCTGTTCGGAGCGCCACTGGCGACCAGCACTCAGCGTGGCGGCGCAGCGTACGGGGTCGGAGTCAGCCTCGCCACGACGGTGATCTTCCTGATGCTGATTCAGCTCACCAAAGGCGTTGGCGGCAAGGGAATTATCCCCGCCGACCTGGCAGCGTGGCTTCCCAGTCTCATATTCGGGCTGGTGGGAGCCTTTCTCTTCGCGCGCGTGAGAACTTGATCCGCGATCCGCTCGTCATTTTCCGCCGCGTCGGGGCGCGCGGTTATTTTGCCCGCGATATCGGGCGTGCCTTCAGGGATCCCAAGACCTACGGTCCGGAGACGACCCGCCAGATGCGCAGCATCGGCGTCGACTCCCTCGCCCTCACCGCCATCGTCGCCGCATTCATCGGCGCGGTAACCGCTTTTCAGACGCGTTATCAGCTCTTTGGCGGAGTGCAGCTCTCGGTGGTCGGGTTGATCTCGCGGCAGTCGATCATCCTCGAGCTGGGCCCGCTGCTGACGGGACTCGTTCTCACCGGTAGAGTCGGCGCCCGGATCACGGCCGAAATCGGGACGATGCGGGTCACGGAACAGATCGATGCGCTCGAGACTTTAGCCTACGACCCGATCGCCTACCTCGTCGTGCCGCGCCTCATCGCGGCACTCATCATGGTGCCAGCGCTCACGATTATCGCTGACGCCGTAGGCGTAGGAACCGCGTTCCTCACCGCCATCACGGCAACCGACGTTACGGCCGCCGCATTCACGGAAGGGCTCCGTTTGTCATTTACGCCGTTTCAGATCGTCTACAGTGTGATCAAGGCGGTTTTGTTCGGCGGCGCGATCGCGTTCTTCTGCTCGTACGAAGGCTACACCGCCAATGTCGGCGCGGAGGGAGTCGGTCGCAGCACCGCACAGGCCGTAGTAGTTACGTCAGTCGCGATACTGGTGCTGGATGCGATCACCGCGCTCCTCCTCGCTCCTTACCTTCAGGCATGAAGAAAAGAGACGAAGTCCTGGTTGGCTTGATGCTCGTAGTAACCATCGTCGTGGTGGTCCTCGGCTCGCTGTGGCTGGCGCGCGGCGGCCTGGCGAAGGGCTATCCGCTCTACGCCAAGTTTCCGTGGGGCGCTGGCCTCAAGCAGGGGCAGCCGGTGTGGCTCGTCGGCGTGAGCGTCGGTTACGTCGACGACGTCGATCTCGAGCAGAACGGAACTCTCATCACCACGTTGAGGATTACCGACGATTACAACGTTCCGCTCGGCAGCAAGGCAACCGTGGTACCGAACGGAATTTTCGGCGACATGGCGGTGGCGCTGACTCCCGAGCGGCCGAACCCACGCTCACACGAGCCGGGCGACACCGTACCGGTTGGCCCCACCGTGCCCGGGATCGCGCAGATCACGGCCAAAGCCGATTCGATCGCCCGCTCGTTGAACGCGGTGACGACGGCGCTTCAGCAGGAGATGGTAACGGCGGGAGGATTGAGAGATATGCGGCAGGCCATCGCCGGCACCAACCGACTCGTCACCGAGTTCGCCGTGATTGCGGCCGAGCAGTCACGCCAGCTGAGCGCGACGATGACGTCGCTGCGGCGCGCAGCGGGGGCGCTCGATCCGGCAAAGGTGGATTCGACGATGATCAACATCCGCACGGCCAGCGCGAACATGGCCGAAATGAGCGCCGACCTGAAGGCGACGTCGGTCAAGCTCGACGGGATTCTGGCCAAGGTGGATAGCGGCAACGGCAGCGCGGCGAAGCTCCTCAACGATCCCGCCGTCTACAACGACGTCCGGCTCCTCCTGGGACGCGTGGATTCCCTGATCGCGGATGTGAAAAGGAACCCGAAGCGTTACTTCAACGTGAGCGTGTTCTAGCTGCAAAAAACAAAACGGGCGTGAGCGGCCGAAGCCACTCACGCCCGTTTCAGCTGCGTTGCCGCCAATCAGAAGCTATAACGCGCCTGCAGCTGCATCTGATAGTTTGAGCGGATGTTTTCCGAGAAGAACGCCTGATAATTCGGGTTGAATCTGTAGGTCGGACGACTATTCAGAATCGTCCCAGTGTAAGCTCCGGAAGTCAACAGCGTGATCGGGCTCGTACCGGGACTCGATGCCAATCCCCAATCGTCGTTCAGGAGGTTGAGGAAGTTGAAAACATCGAGCTGCACTGTCACGTGTTGCAGCCGGAACGTGCGGAAGGACTGCCTTACCGAAACGTTCAGCGTGTTGGTCCAGGGAGAATCGCAGGCGTTGCGAGCGAGGATCCGCCCGCGACTCTCGCTCAGGCATTCCGTGGAGTTGATGAACTGCTCGAACGCGGCAGCCTGCTCAGCCGGAGTGTAGCTGCGGTTGGCACCAGCGACGGGATCGAAGAAGGTCGACGTCAGGAACGCCATCTCGGCCGGATCTTCCGCATTGTTCGGGACATAAACGGGATCGTTCAACGTGAAGCCATCACCGTTGAGATCGCCGCTGGCGATATAGCTGTAGGGCGCGCCCGACTCGCCGAAGTAGATGAGGCTGAGGTCAGTGAGCGTCGGGAAAGAGTACGTCGCCTGTCCGACGATGCGGTGGCGCTGCTCGAACGTGGAGCGCGTCGCAGTCTGGTCATCGAGGTCCCCCGCCCACACCCGCCCGAACCGCAGCTGCGAGAACGCCGTGCTGGAGGTGAAGCTCTGCACGTCGTCCGCTTTGGTGAAGGTATAGTACGCCGAGCCTTCGAAGTTGTTCGCGTAGCGGCGCTGCAGGCCGGTGGTAAAGCTGGCGGCGCGGTCATTGGATTGATTTGAAACATCGTATATCTGTCCGCGGCCGCCGGCGATGACAACCGGGCTGCCCGGCGCCGTTCCGTAGATCACGCGTCCTTCGGGGTTGGTGCCCTGTGGCCCGGCGAGCGCCATGTTGCGGTAGAAGAGACCGTTCACACCGCGGGTGACCAACACCTCCGCGGACGCGACCCAGTTCTGAAAGAGGCGACGATCGAAAGCAATGGTAGCGCGCAGATTCTGCGGGTACTTGAGATCCGGGTCCAGAAGATTCAACTCGCCCCCAAGTGCGGCCGCGCCGCCCCCGGCGCAGGTTATTGGCGGAGTCGCGATCGTCGCATTGGTGAACGCCGGAGGCGCGTTCGCGGTTCCCGGCGCACCACTGCAGGTCAGCAGCGCCACCGCGCCCATGCCCGAGTTCTGGAAGGCGTTGCTGAGCCACACGTAAGCCGGCCGGCCCGTAAACAGACCTACTCCACCGCGCAGCTGGTTGGTCGCGTCGCCGGTGACATCCCAGTTGAAGCCGACCCGCGGCGACCACTGAATGTTGCCGGAAGGCACGTCAGCCGTGTTGCGCCCGTACGTCGCCAGCACGCCGGGATTGGTGGGTGGCTTGTCCTTGAAGACAGGGACGTCCATCCGCAATCCGGTCGTCAGATTGAAGTGTGGGGTGACCGCCCATTCGTCCTGCGCGTAAAGGGAATAGAGCGCGGAATTGAAGCGTACTGCTCCGTCGCCGCCGGGACGAACGCCACCGGCGCCGTCGGGCTCGAGCGGCACCCCAATGATGTACTGTCTCGGCAGACCGTTGGTCAGACTGTCGATGCTGTTGAAAGCCCAGACGCCGAACGTGGACTGCGCGAACAAATTGCGAAACTTGAGAAACTCGTTCTGCGTGCCGATAGTCAGGCGGTGATTTCCCACCGGCATCGTGAAGTTTTCGGTGATCTCGAATACGTCCTGATCGAGCTCGTTGCCGTGTGAGAATCGCTCGGAGCCGGACACGATAGTAACCGCGGGTGTACTCACCGTGATCTCGGGGCTTCGCACGAACGGCGTGCGACGGTCTCTGATCTGGGTGTAACCCGCCATCAGCTCGTTGTATGCTCCGTTGGCGAAAAGGGTGCGGAGCTGCAGCGCCGGAGCGTGCTTGTTCGAGTTGAAGAAATACCCGTTGTCGGAAAACTTGTAGACCGAGGTTGAGCGGAAGAAATTATCGTCCTCAGCCTTACCGTAGTTGTAGCGCAGCACCAGCTGGGAGTTGAAGGGCAGATTTGCGTCGAATCGCACGAAGACGTTGCTCAGTGGATTTCGGTTGTTCACCAGCCCGAAGTGTCCCGCGGTATTCAGGCCGGAATAACCGCTGAGAGCCGCGGCGAATGCGTCGCCGGTAGGCTGGCCAATATTCACCGATGCTTCGCCCGCCGGGGTTGTGCGCGTCTGGAACTCGGGACTAACGAAGAAGAATGCGCGATCGCGCACGATCGGGCCGCCAACCGAGAAGCCGTATTGCCGCTGCTGATAATCAGTGAGGTATGGCTGGCTTCGCGTCAGCCCCTGACTCCGAGAGACCCCGAACGCCGTGCCGTGGAGCTCGTTGGTGCCGCTCTTGGTGACCGCGTTGATGAGAAGACCGGCGAAGAAGCCCTGCCTGACGTCGAAGGGAGACAGACTTACCGTATACTCCTTGACCGCTTCGAGTCCGATCGACTTTCCATTTGCCTGACCGCCCGGCTGGCCGGTCGAACCGAGCCCGAAGACATCCGCCTCAGAAGTGCCGTCGATCTGGACATTGTTGTAGCGATTGTTGGTGCCGCCGCCGGAAAGGCCGCCATTGAAAAGCGTGGTCGAGACCTGCGGGGTTAGGGCGACGAAGTCGGTGAAATTACGGTTCAGTGTCGGGAGGCGTCGGAGCGCGGTGTCGCTGATTGCGGTCACGGTCCCCGTGTGCGAGGGAGCGATGACGCCGCTCTGGTCAGCGGTGACGGTGACAGCCTCGAGGGTGACGCTCTGCGAAGCCAGCGCGAAATCAGCGCGTGAGACCTGACTCAGGCTGACAGGGATGTTTTCGCGCGTTTCCGGTTGGTAGCCAATGCTCCGCGCGGTAATAGCGTAATTCCCTCCAACCTCGAGGCCGGCGATCGTATAACGTCCGCTCGGATTGGTCGTCACGCCGGCGGTAAATCCAGTGCTTCGGTTGACTATCTGGACCTGTACACCTGACAGTCCGACTCCCTGCTCATTGGTGACGGTACCAGAGACGGAGCCGGTGGTGACGGCCTGAGCGCTGACACCGGGCGCGAAGGCGAAGAGAGCGAGCGTGACGGCCAGGCCGGCGAACCAACGTGAGTAGGTCATGTGATTTGGAGAAAGAGGGCCAGGGGAAACCGCACCGCAGGAGTAGAGCACCGGCGATCGGGGGGCTGACGAGGAACCTGGGCGGATAAGCTATGGGGGAGTCTGTAGTCCGGTCAAGCGAAAAACAACCGGAGTCACCTCATCGATACCGATTCGTTGCGACGAGAGTTCAAAAAGTAGATCGGGACGCCAAGAAGGATCACCACCAGCACAGCAATGGTGGCGATCCGACTGCTGGGGTCCAACACGGCGTTTCCAAGTATGAGGATAGTCGCGACGATGAAAATGGCCGGTACTATTGGATAACCGGGAACACGGAAGGGCGGTGCATAATCCGCCCGACGCCTCAGGATGAAAACGGAGCCGACAGCGAGAGCATAAAACGGAACGATCGCGGTCACGAACGCGTCAGCCAGCTGCTCGAAAGTACCGACCAGCACGAACACGACCCCGAGCATTGCTTCCAACACGATCGCGACGCTCGGAGTCCTGAACTTCGGATGAACCCTGGCGATCGGCTTGAAAAGAAGTCCATCGGCGGCGGTTGCAAATAGAACTCTCGCTCCCGTCATCACCGATCCGTTCAGCGTGCCGAACGTCGACACCATCACGGCAACCGACACGAAGATCACTCCCGCGCTACCCATCACCCGCTCCGCCACGTCCGCGGCGACCAGCGGGGAGCGGCGGATCTCCTCCACCGGCAGCACCGCCAGATACGCCATATTGGCGAGCAGGTATAGTCCGATGATGATCAGCGTTCCGTAGATGAGAACGCGTGGAAGGTTTCGCTCAGGATCCTTCACCTCGCCACCGACAAAGCTCACGTCGGCCCAGCCGTCGTAAACCCACAGCACTGAAACGAGGGCCAGGCCGAAGGGCATCAGTGAAAAGCTTCCCGGCGGAATCGCCGGCGTGTAGTGACCTCCAGTCTCAGGCAGACCTAGCGCGAAGGCCAGGACGATGATGAGCAGCAACGCTCCTGTCTTCGCCAGCGTCGTGATGTTCTGAACGAGGGAGCCCCACTTCAATCCCACGTAATTGAAAGTGCCGGTGAGCAGTATCGCCGCCGCCGCCACGTAATGGACGGCGCTGTCATAAGGAGCGATCGCCGGATCTTTCCCCGACACCCGCAACATGTACTCGGCGAACGTAGTCGAGATCGCACCCAATGCCGCAGCACGAATGAGGACGAGCTCGGTCCACCCGAACAGAAAGCCGGCCAGGCGTCCCCATGCCTCGCGAATGTAGACGTAGACGCCGCCGGTCTGCGGAAAGGCCCCCGCCACTTCTGCGAGCGTGAGCGCTCCGCACAGAGCGAATAACCCGCCCGTCACCCAGATGACGAGCAGCGGAAAGGGCCCGGGCAGCTTGTCGGCGATTGCGGCGGGTGAGCGAAAGATTCCGGAGCCGATCGTCGACCCGACGAGCACGGCGACCGCGCTCCACAGACCGAGACGGCGAGGAAGAGACGACGCGTGTGTGGTGGCGGCAGCGGGCTCAGTCATGCGCATACGGTAGTGCAAAGGCACTGATGGCGCGAGTAGCTTTAACCCGCGCGCACGTTCCCCGCGCCTGACGAAGCTCTCAACTCTCGTGAATGAATCTGTCGCTGGCTGAGGCAATCTTCTGGATCGCCGCGCTCGCTTGCGTGGTCGCGCAAATTGCGCTGCTGCGGTCGAGTCTCAGCACGAAAGGCGAGCAACGCTCGGAGCTGGTGCCGGTTTCGCGGCGGTCGAGTGAGATCGCGTGGGCGATCCTTCCCGCGCTGGTCCTGACCGTGCTCCTCTTCGCAACGTGGCGAAAGATCTCGGAGGGCTGACCCTGTGCCGCCGCTGAGAAGGCTCGCATATCTCGCGCTATTCCTCGGCTACGCTCAGGTCGTGTTCGGTGCGGTCGTCCGCATCACTGGTTCCGGGATGGGATGCGGGGACAACTGGCCGGACTGCTTCGGCTCACTCACACCAGCCAGCAGCGCGCCCGGCCTGTTGATCGAGATCTCGCACCGCTACGGCGCGGTCGCTCTCTCGCTCGCGGTGCTCGCGCTCATAGTCGCTGCGTTCCTGACACGGAAGACAAGCGGAGTCGGCGGTCGCCGGGGCGTGCTTCGACCCGCGGTGCTGGCCGGCGTCCTCGTGCTCGCCGCCGCGATTTTCGGCGCAATCACCGTGAAGATGGAGCTGCACCCGCTCACCGTCGTCACGCACCTCGCCATTGCGATGGCGCTTCTCGCGGTCATCGTAGTCGCACTCGTGCGAGCGGGCGGCCTGGGCGCCGCGACAATTCCCGGCGATGCGTCCGCGAGTGCCATGCGAGGCGCGCGAATCGCGATCGCACTCACCTTCATCGCACTCGTGTTCGGAGCGCTCACCGCCAACGTCCCGGGCGCGCCACTGGCGTGCCGAGGCTTCCCCTGGTGTCGCGCGCTCGAAGGGGCCGGTCCGGCAACGATACACATCACACATCGCGTGATCGGTTTTCTCGTGCTCGGCCATCTCATCGGGATGACCATCGGCAGCAGGAAGCGCAGCGAGCATCCCACGATTCGATTTGCGATTGCAACGGCGCTGGGTCTGGTCGTGCTGCAGGTTATCGTAGCGGCCGGCATGGTCGAGATGGCATTGCCGGCGTCATTGCGCGCGGTGCATCAGGCGGTAGGCACGGCACTCTGGATCGCGGTGGCGGCGATGGCGGCGCTTGCTGGCGGTCGCGTCGGCTCATCCACTCGGGCCGACGTCGTTCGGGACTCGCCTTCGCGGGGAACGTTCGCCACGCCTGAAGGAGTGAGCACATGATGGGCACGGTCGCCGAAGAGCGGTCACAGCCATCGCTGGTGCGCGACCTCGTGATGCTGACCAAGCCACGCATCATCTCGCTCCTGCTCGTAACTACCGTCGCGCCAATGTTCGTCGCCGGCAATCCCGGCTGGCTGCTGGTGCTGATCATGATCATCGGCGGGTATCTGATGGCGGGAGGCGCCAACGCCGTGAACATGTATCTGGATCGCGACATAGACACGCGGATGTCGCGCACAAGGTTGCGGCCCATTCCGAGCGGACGCATGGAAGCGCGTGCAGTGCTAGCGTTTGGCGTCGCGCTGGCGACGGCGGCGACGTTCCTGTTCGCGCGATTCACGAACGTGCTCACCGCCGCGCTCGCGCTGGCCGGATTCTATTTCTACGTGTTCGTGTACACCCGCTGGCTCAAGCGCACGACACCGCACAACATCGTCATCGGTGGCGCGGCCGGTGCGTTTCCGCCCCTCGTCGGATGGGCGGCAATGACGGGTACGGTGGATCTGACGGCCGTCTATTTCTTTTTCATCGTGTTCTACTGGACGCCTCCGCACTTCTGGGCGCTGGCACTGCTCAAGCAGCGTGATTACGGAAAGGCGGCTATCCCGATGGCGCCGCTCGTTTGGGGTGAGCGCGAGACGATGCGCCAGATGATCTGGTACAACGTGATTCTGATCGCGTTGACGGTGCTGCCAGTGTCGTTCGGAGCGTTTGGCACGATTTACCTCGCCTCAGCGCTGGTGTTGGGCGGCATTCTGCTGGCAGGAGTCATTCGCGTGACGCTGGTCTCAGATTGGACCAGGGCCGCGTGGCAAGTCTACAAGTTTTCCCTATTGTATCTCGCGCTTCTCTTCGTGGCGATGGTGGTCGATCGCAAGGTCGGAGGCTAATGCCGGTCACTCCGCCGGCCTTTGCGGTTTCGGCGCAAATACCAACGCCGCGCCAGCAGCCGCGGGTTTCATCCCCGCGTCCCCTCGGGCGCTTGCTTCCGCGCATACGGCCATACGCCGGTCGCTTGTCGGCCGCCTTCGTGTGTCTGCTGGCGAGCGCTGCCATCGCGCTCGCCTTCCCGCAGATCGTGCGACACTTGCTCGATGCGGCATTCGTCTCGGCCGACTCGGCGCTGCTCAACGCGATTGCGGTATGGCTCCTCGTCCTGTTCGCGATACAGGCTGTACTCAACTTCGTACAGGTGTATCTGCTCACCTCGACTTCGGAGCTGATCATCGCGCAGCTGCGACAGGATCTCTTCGCCCACCTCATTCATCTCTCGCCGGGCTTCTTCACCGAGCGGAGAACAGGGGAATTGACGAGCCGGCTCTCCGCCGACACCACAGTTCTCCAGACCGTTCTCAGCTACAATCTCTCCGAGTTCGCCCGGCAGACGCTTTTTCTCATCGGCGGAATAATTCTGCTGACTCTGACGCATCCGCTGCTGACGGCGACGACTCTCGCGGTCGTGCCTCTGGTTGTGGGGGCCGCGTTTCTGTTCGGGCGCGCACTGCGCCGCGCCAGCACCGGAGTGCAGGATCGTATCGCCGAAGCAACCGGAACCGCCGACGAAGCCTTCTCGCAGATCCGCACCGTTCAGAGCTTCACGCGTGAAGACGAAGAGGTCAGACGCTATGGCGGCCATCTCGGCGACGTAATCGCAGCCGCGGTAAGGCGGGCGCGAATCCGCGGCGCCTTTTTCGGGATTCTTACTTTCTCCGGCTTTGGCGCGGTCGTAGCCGTGCTCTGGCAAGGCGGCCGGCTGGTACTCGCCGGTAGCCTCAGCCCCGGCGCTCTGGTCTCGTTTCTTCTCTATGCTCTTTATGTCGCGGGCGCCGTAGGATCACTCGCGTCACTCTTCGGGGCGTACCAGGAAGCGGTCGGCGCAGCGCGGCGGGTGTTCGACTTGCTCGAGGCGCAGTCATCAGTGAGTGACCCGATCTCTCCGTCCCGTCTCGCGCGGCCGATGCGGGGCGAGGTGGCGGTCGAGGATGTCGCGTTCCGATACAATCCCGAGCTTCCGGAAGTGCTGCACGGTGTCTCGCTTCGAATCTCCGCCGGCGAGGTCGTGGCATTGGTTGGACCGAGCGGCGCCGGCAAGACGACGACTGCCTCCCTGTTGGCGCGCTTCTGGGATGTCACCGGCGGCCGCATCACTTTTGATGGCGTCGACATCCGCCAGCTGGCGCTCGCCGACCTGCGCGGCGCGATCGGCATCGTTCCGCAGGAGCCGACTCTCTTCAGCGGCACTATTCGCGAGAACATCGCGTACGCCGCGATCGGCGCTGATGGCTCGCGCCCGAGCGAAGACGCCGTTCGTGCCGCTGCCAAAGCGGCCCACGCCGTAGAATTCATCGATCGCCTGCCGGATGGATTCGACACGCGTGTTGGAGAGCGAGGTGTCAAACTGTCAGGGGGACAGCGCCAGCGCATTGCCATCGCGCGCGTATTCCTCAAGAATCCCGCGCTGGTGATTCTCGACGAAGCCACGTCGAGTCTCGACAGCGAGAGCGAGAAGCTGATCGAGGAAGCAATGGAGCACCTGCTTCGTCAGCGCTCGACCCTCATCATCGCGCACCGCCTGAGCACCGTCCTGCGCGCCGATCGCGTCGTGGTCATCGACCGCGGATTGATCGTCGAGGAGGGCAAGCACGCAGACCTCCTCGCCTCGGAGGGAGTGTACTCGCGTCTCTATCGCGGCCAATTCAGACCAGGCGACGCACTGGTCAGTTAGTCGTGCGCTGCGGCGGGCTCGGTGGTGGCGCGGCGGGCTGAGTAACGGGAGTACTCGAGGCGTTGGGCGGGGTGGTGGTGGCGGGCGCGCCCGATGCGGCCGGAGCGGGAGTGTCGATCGCTGGAGGCTGGGGCGTCCGCGCAGGTGCCGGCGTTCCCGCCTTTCGAATCCTGAATGCGATATTTGCCTGCTGACCGGCGACGACGGTCACGCTGTCGTCCGCGAAACCCAGATTCGGATGCCAGGCGCGCACCCGATATCTGCCCGCTGGAACGTCGGGGATATTGAACGAGCCGTTCATGGCCGTTGTTGCAGAGTAAGGATGATCCAGTACGGCTACCCACGCCCGCGTCCAGGGATGCTGCTCGCAGACGACCTCCCTCTCACCCTGCTCCTTGAAGACGTGGTCTATCGGAACGACCTCCCCTGCGTCATTGAACGGGGCGATTGCTTCGACAACGCCGCTTCCGACGTTGATGAAGCGATTGGTGTGGAGCGCTCTGTCCTCCGTGCCCACGTTGAGCGTACTCGTCGTGTAAATCACCTGTATGTATGGGTCGAGCGCGCAGTCGGCGTTCGTCAGCTCGAACCGACGCTCCAGCGGCAGTGCCTTTCCGCTCCTGATGTTGGTTATCCAAACCAGCGCTCCCCCAATGCGCGTTCCAGAGCGCGCGACTCTTCGGGCGAGGATCTGTGTTCCACACACGTTCTGGTCGAGGGAAGGACGGATGATCGTATCCGGAGGAAGTGGCCCATCGAAATCGAGGGTGCCTGAGACGCTCCCGCCGGCTGCGACAGCGATTGCACGATACGGCTGCTCCAGGGGAATGATCACGGCCGGCCGGGGGGCGACGCGGTCGGCCGAAGTCTCGCCGTCGCGCGTACGAGCCGAAGCGGTATCGTCCCGTGAGCAGGCCAACGCGGTTATGAGAACTGCTGAAAAGCCGAGAAGCCGGCGAAGCATCGAATGCGAGTCTAAGTGAGGAAGCGGAATAGAGGGCAAGCGATGTGCCGCATCACTGCGACACATACACTTGCTTTCCTCCCATCCAAGTGGAAAGCACGCGGGCGGCCAGTAGCTCGGCCTCGGGGACTTGCATGATGTCACGATCGAAAATGACGAAATCTGCGTACTTTCCCGGAGTGATGGAGCCCATCACTGATTCCTGAAAGCCCGCGTACGCGGGCCAAATGGTTATCGACTGAAGAGCTTCCTGCCGCGTCATTCTCTGCTCCGGATACCAGCCGCCTGGCGGCGCCCCCATCGGATCCTGGCGCGAAACCGCGGCGTGAAAGGTCAGCAGTGGGTTCACTTCTTCCACCGGAAAATCGGTTCCATTGGGAATGATTACTCCGGTGTTGAGGAGTGAGCGCCAGGCATAAGCACCGCGAATACGCTGCGGACCAACGCGCGTCTCGGCCCAGCGCATGTCGCTTGTCTGGTGCGTCGCCTGCATCGAAGGAATCACACCCAGGCGCGCGAAGCGCGGGATGTCCTGAGCGCTGATCACCTGCGCGTGCTCGACCCGGAAACGGTGATTCGCTGTCGGAACGCGGCGCAGCGCAGACTCGAAGGCGTCGAGCGCGATCCTGTTGCCGCGGTCCCCGATCGCATGGACGTTGACCTGGAATCCCCGCCGGAGCCCCATCTCCGCCAGCAGAGTGATATGCTCCGGCTGCGACACCAGCAGTCCGGAATTGGTCCGCTCGTCAGAGTATGGCGCGAGCAGCGCGGCGCCGCGCGAACCCAGAGCGCCATCCGCATACAGCTTTATCGCCCTGGTCCAGAGCCGCCCACCGAACAGCCCGCTTTGCGGTCCGCGCATCAAATAGGAATTTCGGGCGGCGGTTCCCAGATCGCCGGGATCGCTCAGCATCACGTAGTTGCGGATGTTGAACTCCCCGCTCTTCGCCAGCTCCTCGTAGATCGCGATGGTAGCCGCATCCTGTCCGGCGTCGTGGATTCCAACCAGACCCCACCGGTTGCATTCAGCGATCGCCGCGAGAATGGCCTTGCGCTTCTCCTCGCGCGAAGGCGCCGGGATTACCTTTTCGATCAGCTCCTTGGCGTTGTCGATGAAAACCCCCGACGGTGCGCCCGACGCGGTGCGGATGATGCGCCCGCCCGCTGGATCCCGAGTACCGGAGCGGATTCCAGCGAGCGCCATGGCCTTTGCATTTACGAGCAGCGCGTGTCCATCGATGCGGCCGAGAGCGACCGGATTATTGGGAACTGCCCGCGACAAAGCGTCGTGCGTAGGGAATTCCCTCGCCGGCCAGCGGGTTTGGTCCCAGCCCCGGCCCGCGATCCACTCTCCGGGTCTTACCGTCTTCGCCCATTCGGTGACGCGGGCGATCACATCCTCATAGGACTCGGCCCCGGCAAGATTGACCTGGCGCAGCAATCTTCCGAATCCGAGCAGGTGCGCGTGTGCGTCGATTATTCCGGGAATGACGGTATTTCCGCCCAGATCGACGACACGGGTAGCAGGGCCCGTCAGCGCCCGCGCTTCAACATCGGAGCCGACGAAAACCACTCGGTCGCCCCGGACGGCGAGCGCCGACGCGACCGGCATCGTGACGTCGACGGTGTAAATGCGGCCGTTGGTGAGAACCAGATCGGCGGGTCTTTGCGCTTCGAGCACCACGGGTGCGAGCGTGAGGAGTGTAACGTAGGTTGAGAGGCGTCTCATCAGGAGGAGTTTGCGCGGTGATGTGTCACGACACAAGGATTGTCGGCGTTTGAAATACGTTCGAGCGGCAACTCTGATGCTGGCGCTTGGGTCGTGCCTCAATCTACCAGCACGCCCGCCCGGTACAGTGGAGTTCTGGGGTTTCACGGGACCATGGGACGAGCGCAGCGACGCATCCGTCCGCGCGCACTCCAGGGATCTGGCGCGGGTGATAACAGGCTGGATCGCTCTCGACTCGACGAGCTTCCGTCCCGTTCAGCTTTATCGGGATACGCTCGCGACCGAGGCGCGTCTCGCCGGGCGAACGATGGCGCTCATCACTTCGTATGAGGGAAGTCGCTTTCATCCAGAGATAATTCGCGGTCTCGGCGGCAGCCACGAGGCAGCCGCTGTTACGGCTGGTGCGATCGCCGCGATCGTCGACTCCGGACGGTATCGCGGAGTCGTCATCGACTTCGAGGGCATGACGGGTCGTGATCTCGATGCGCTGCGCCGGGTGATCCGAGCGGTTGCCGACTCCGTGCGCGCGCACGGTGTGACCACCGTCGCCATTGCTGTTCCGGCCGCCGACACGACAGCGTATCCGGGCGCGCTGCTGCTCGAGTCAGCCGACATCATCATGCCGCTTCTGTACGACCAGCACTGGAGCGCTTCGGCTCCCGGGCCGATCGCATCCCCGGAGTGGGTGCGGCGGCAGCTCGGAATGAGAGTGGCCGAGGTAGGAGCGGAACGAATCGTGGCGGCGCTCCCGGTCTACGGTTACCGGTGGCGGCGAGCGGCGGAGACCGAAGTCATCAGCTTCGAGGACGCGCGCCGTCTCTCGATCATGACCAACACCACCCTCAGCAGGGATCTCGGGTCAGCCACGCTCAATGCGAGCTCGCCCGAGGGGTGGGAGGTGTGGGTGAGCGACAGGGTGCTGATTGAAACACTCGTGCGCGACGCGAGAAGGCTTGGGGTAACGACGTTCGCGCTCTGGAGGCTGGGGCTCGAGGATCCTGGGGTGTGGGACGCGATCCGCCGATAAACGAACGCAACTGAACAAGAGGTCAGGCGACAGCAACCTAAGGTCGTAGCCGACAGGCACAAACGTCGGGACATCCCGACGCAGTGAAGCGTGTAAGCTGTGGGCTTCAGTTGCTGCCCGCTGACGTCATGTTCAGTTGCATTTCGCCCTTACACCACCAGAATCTCTTTCTGATAATCAGCGGGAGTGATCAACAACCCGTCGGGCCCAATGAAGCCATTGACCTCGCTCCTCATCCCCACCTCTCCCGCAAGGTAGATCCCCGGCTCGATCGAGAATCCTACGCCGGGAATCAGCGCCCGCTCCTCGCGCGTTTCGAGATTGTCGATGTGCGGCCCGGATCCATGGAGGTCGCGCGGATCGATGGAATGACCAGTACGGTGAAAGAAAAACTCACCGTATCCCCGTTTCGTGATCACGGCTCGGGCAGCGTCATCCACTTCGCCGCCTCGCACTGGCTTGCCGGCGCCGATCCGCTCCCGCAGCAGCGCGATCGCCGCGTCGCGCGCATCGCGTACCGCGAGCCACACCTTCTTGTCGCGTTCTCCCGGTGCGCCGAGCGATCCCATCCACGTCTGATCGGCGAAGACCCCTTCCTTCTCTTTCGCCCAGAGGTCGACGAGCAGTATGTCACCGCGATTGATCGTGGCCGAAGTTTCGGCCGTCGGCTCGTAGTGCGGATTGGCCGCGTTCGGCCCGATTGCGACGATCGGTCCGTGATCGGCGACGAGTCCTTCCGCCTCAAACCGTTCCCGGATCCAGCCGTGCAGCTCGAACTCGGAGATAGGCGTGCCGCTTTCGGCGCGGGTGCCGGCCAGGCGGATCGCTCCGCGTCCAATCGTCGCCACGGTGCGGGCCGCCCGCTCGTGCGACTGCCGCTGTTCGTCGCTCCACACGGCGTAAAACATCGAGATGAGGTCCGCGGAAGAGTCGACGGTGGCGCCAGCCGCGCGCACCATCTCGAGCACTCCGGCGGGAACACGATCGACGTACGGAATCGCGTCACCGGGAGAATACTCCATCGCGATGCGCTTTCCTTTCACCACGCTAGCGAGCACAGACTCGAGGATGCGCCAGCTGCTGTACTTCTCTTTCTTCCATTCCTGCGGCCAGGCCACCCAGGGACCCTGTTCGATGGCGTGCGTGATCGCTACTGGCGAGCCGGAGCGCGGTATGTAGACGAAGAAGCGCCGTGTGGTCATTCCCGGGAGCTCGAGCATGCCCCGGGCGATCGGATTCAAGCCGTGAAAGTCATAGAGAAGCCAGCCGTCGAGCCCGGCCTGGCCGAGCGCGGACTGAAGGGCGGGAAGCGATTCACGCTTCAGCATTGGAGCGGTGCTACTTCGGAGCTTTGACAGCGCGCCACTCGGCGCGCCACTCACAAAGATTGTCGTTGCGGTCGCGGCACTGCACGTGATCGATCATCCCGCCGCCGTTGACGAGCAGGCGCAGCATTTCGCGAATCGCCGATTCGTAGTACTTGCAGCCCGCGCTCTTGGGAGCGGTCCCAGCCGTAACCGATTCACGAACCCCGAGAACGATGGACGCCCCCACGCGCTGCACGTCGGCGCCAAAATATCTTACTCCCACTTTCCGCAGCTGCCTGAAGGTGAGCGGACGGGCGAGGAATCCGGGGAGAAAGCGGATTATCTGCCGCGTGGATGGCGAGATCATCTCGTACATGCGCGTCGCCACTCCGGTCCCCGCTCGCACGAAGATCGCCTCGGCGTCGGCCCGTCTTCCGATGAGACGGGCAATGCCGGTTGCCTCGTGAATGGCAATTGGCTGGTTTCGCTTCATTGCATCCTTGTAGCGACGGATCTGCGCGATGACGGTATCGCTCAGCCCGAGTCGCTTGTTCCGATGCTCCTGCACATATTCGACATCGTCTTCTCCCCCACCCTCGGGAATATCGATGCTGCGTACTGCTTCGAGCAGGCTGAGCGGAACTAGAGCGTGGACGGTGCCGGCCATTTTGGGGGGTAAGGGGTGGGCGGAGAGGGCAAGCTAACCGGCGTCGGAATCGCCTTCAAGCGCGCGCGGCTCTCGCCCATGGCGCCGGCACAAACTCAAACACGGGTCATCGTCCTGTCAGAGCAGCTCTTCCGAGCATTTATCGGCGCGATTGCCGCCGCCGTGATTTCGTTCGCGGCGCGTCGCGCCCACATCCTTTCGCCTAGTGGCGTGGCCGCCAGCGTTGTCGCCGGCAGCGTCGCCGTGGCCGCCGGCTGGACCTGGGGAACTCTGCTGCTCGCGTTTTTTCTCTCCGCTGCCGGACTCTCAGCTGTGGGCGCGCCGCGCAAAGCCGCAATCCTGAATGCCGTGGTCGCGAAGACCGGTGATCGGGACGGATGGCAAGTCGCCGCTAACGGCGCACTCTTCACCGCGGCAGCCGCTGCCTACATGATCTCGCCCTCACCCATCTGGCAAGCGGTTGGGGCGGGCGCCCTGGCGGCGTCGTCCGCAGACACCTGGGCCACGGAGCTCGGGACGCTGTTTGGGAAGCAGCCCCGTTCGATGATTTCCGGGGCGCATGTGCCCGCCGGCACGTCCGGTGGGGTCAGTCTCGCCGGGTGGATGGCGGCCGTCGGCGGCGCGGCACTTGTCGCCGGCGGAGCATGGCTTGCGCACTGGCCTGTCCCCATTTACGCAGTGATAGCAGGCGGCCTCGCTGGCTCGGCAGCGGATTCGTTGGCTGGGGCGACGATTCAGGAGCGACGTTGGTGTGATGCCTGCGGTACTTCGACCGAGCGACGAGTTCACGGATGTGGGAATACCACCAGGCACGCTGGCGGAATCGCGCGATTGGACAACGACGCGGTGAACCTGCTCTGCTCCGCCGCTGGCGCGCTGGTAACTTTAGTTCTGTCATGACGTACGCGGGATGAAACCGGAGGCCGGAGATAGCATGAGCGGCGCGCGGGTACTGCTGGTCAGCACCAATCGCGAGCGGCAGCCGTATCCGGTGGTGCCCAACGGACTCGCGTGCGTTGCCTCCGCGCTCGACGGCGTGGGACACGACGTCCGGTTCCTCGATCTCTGCTTTTCGAAGGACCCCGTCCCGGCGGCGTGTCGCGCCGCGCGCAAGTTCGATCCCGACATCATTGGCGTTTCCGTCCGCAACATCGACAACAGCGACGCGATTGCGCTGCGGCACTACACTCCCGAGGCGCGCGATATACTGCGCGCGCTGCGGCGAACGTCGCGGCGGGCAAAAGTAATCGCCGGCGGTGCGGCCTTCGGCGTCGCCCCCGAAGCACTCTTCCGCGATCTCGGTGTCGACTACGCCGTAGCTGGCGACGGAGAGCGCGCGAGCGTCGCGCTCGTCGACGCCCTGACTGCGGGAAGGGCCGTCGAGTCGCTGCCCGGTGTGGTACGTGACAAGGACGGCGTCGTCGTGTTCACTCCACCGGGCGAGGAGGCCGATCTCGATTCCCTGCCCGCACCCGCGCTCGCGCGGTGGATCGACCTCGCGCGCTACCAGCGGCACGGCGCCACGATCCCCATTCAGACGAAGCGTGGGTGCGTGTACAAGTGCGTTTACTGCACCTACAGAAACGTCGAGGGGTGGGGATATCGAACCCGCGATCCTGAGCTCGTGGCCGACGAGATCGAAGGCTTGAAGCGTGGCGCCGGCATCAGGCATTTCGACTTCGTCGATTCGACCTTCAACTCTCCACCCGGCCATGCACTCGAGGTCTGCGAGGCGATTGCGCGTAGAAAGCTTGGCGTCCAGCTCGACACGACCAACTTCACGCCGGCAGTGGCGCCGACAGAGCTCCTCGCGGCGATGAGAGTCGCAGGCTTCCGGTCTCTCGGAATCACGGCTGAGAGCGCCAGCGATGCCGTCCTCGAGAAGCTGGAGAAGGGATTCAACGTCGCAAAGGTTCGTGAGGTCGCGGAGCGGGTTGAGAAGCACGGGCTCAGGACGCTGTGGATTTTCCTCGTGGGAGGTCCGGGCGAAACGCGACACACTCTCGAGGAAACGCTGCGCTTCGCGCGGTCGCGGCTCGGTCGCGGCGACGCTGTGTACGTGACGGTCGGACTCCGCATCTACCCGGGCACGACGCTGCACCGCATCGCCATCGCGGAAGGAGTCGTGCCGGCCGGGAGCTCACTGCTCGACCCCGCATTCTATTTCTCTCGCGGACTCGCCTTCGATGTGACGGTGCGCCGCCTCAAGACCTTTGCCGCCGATCATCCCCGCTTCATGTTCTCCGCCGATTCCCGATCGGTGGTGCTGCCCTACCTCACGCGCGCCGCGTCGGTGCTAAACCTCCCCCGCCCGCACTGGCGCTATATGGGACTCTTTCAGCGCGTTTCGCGCGCGATCGGTTGACGCCTCACAATGGTCTGGACGCGGACGTCATCGTCGTAGGCGGCGGGCCAGCGGGCGCCGCCACCGCGTGGTCGCTCGCCAAAAGCGGCGTCGACGTTCTCGTGCTCGACCGCGCTTTTTTCCCGCGCGACAAGGTATGCGCTGAATATCTGAGCCCGCAGGCATCGCGGATCTTCGCGGACATGGGAGTACTCCATGAGATCGAAGCCACCGGGGCGGCACACCTGGCAGGGATGATTCTTCGCGCGCCGAGCGGCCAGACGGTCCACGCCGAATTCGCCGGAGTGAAAGGCTTCGCGGCTTACAGCAACCGTGGTCTCGCTTTGCGCCGGACGGTGCTCGATGAGATCCTGATTCGCCGCGCCCGGCTCACCGGCGCGCGCGTCGAGGAAGGCGCTCGCGTCACCGATGTGACGCGCGGCCACAACGGCCGCGTGGATGGCGTCGCGTTGCTTGGCCCCGGGGGAACGGCGAGACAGCTCCGCAGCCGAATGGTGATCGGAGCGGATGGGCTCCGCTCGGTAATCGGACGGCGGCTTGGGCTCGTGCGCGCCAGGAGATGGCCGAAGCGCATGGCGCTGATGTCCCACTACAAGGGCATCAAGGGGCTGAGCGGCATGGGTGAGATTCACGTCGAAGCCCAAGGCTATTTTGGTCTTGCCGACGTCGGACACGGAATCACCAACGTCGGCATCGTCATGCCGGTGTCGCAGGCGGTTAAGGCTTCCGGAGACCGCACCGCGTTCGTGGACGAGTGGATCCGGTCCCGCCCACACCTGGCGGACAGGTTCGTGGACGCCCAGCGTGTCTCACCGGTCCGCGCCACGGGACCGTTCGCGTCTTTCGCCGTCCGAGCCTACGCCCCGGGGGCCGCGCTCGTCGGAGACGCGGCCGACTTCTTCGATCCCTTCACCGGTGAAGGAGTATACGCGGCGCTGCGCGGCGGGGAGATGCTGGCTCCATACGTTGCGGAGGCGCTGAAGGCGAACGGAGACGCCGGCCTCAAGGTGCTGAAAGGGTACGACGCCGCGCGACGCAGGGAGTTCGGAGGGAAATGGAAGCTCGAGCGGATCATCGGCCTGGCTGTCGCGTTCCCTTCGCTCACGAATCACGCCGCGCGAGTCCTCTCGCGCCGCAAGGACATGGCGGACCTTCTCGTCGGCGTCGCGGGCGATTTCGTTCCCGCCGAGGCCGTGCTCACCCCACGCTTCCTCTTCGACCTGTTCTTCTCTCCGGCAATTCCGAATTGACGATCAACGAGGACGAATTCCGGAACGTGCTCGGCAGATTCACCTCGGGAGTGACCGTGGTGACGGCCGTGACCGCCGACGGAAAGGATCAGGGAATGACGGTGAGTTCATTTGCCTCGGTGAGTCTGGTTCCGCCTCTCGTTCTCATCTGCATCGAGCGAACAGCATCTGCTCACGAGGCGCTGACGACGACCGATGAATTCGTCGTCAACATCCTGTCCGCCGACCAGGAGCAGGTAGCCCGGCGCTTCGCGATAGAGGGCATCGACAGATTCGAGGGTGTCGCCTACGGTCGCGCCAGGAGCGGTATCCCAGTACTGGAGAACGTCATCGGTGTGGTCGAGTGCCGAAGAACCACTCTTTATTCCGGCGGTGACCACACGATCATCGTTGGAGAAGTCGAGGCGGCACGCGCCGAAAACGAAAAACCGCTGCTCTACTATCGCGGCGGCTACTCGCAGCTGGAGCGATAGAGATTGGTGTCGATTCTAACGCCGCCGCGCTCGTTTGAGAGGGAGCTCCTGGATGCTCCGGATATAGATCCCGGCACAGTAACGCGGTCGCTTGCCGATGTAGCCCGGTCGAACGCCCTGTTCGGTGGCCTCAGCGCGGCAATCGAGGAATTCAGAGATGCGCTCAACGAGCTGCCCCGCTGCGCGTCGCTCCTCGACGTCGGCACTGGATTGGGGGACATACCGTTGCGCGCCCGCGAGGTCGCGTATGAGGTCGGTATTGAGCTGTACTCATTCGGCCTCGATTCCGCCGAACAGCTCGCCCGCGCCAGCAGCACTGCGGTGGATTGTGTCGTTTGCGGTGACGCGCTTGACCTCCCGTTCGCGGACCACAGCGTGGACGTGGTGATGTGCTCACAAGTGCTGCACCATTTCTCCCCGCCGGATGCGCTCACTCTCCTTCGCGAGATGGATCGCGTGGCGCGGGTGCGCGTGATCGTGAGCGACCTGCGCCGAAGCCGCGTCGCTGCCGTCGGACTTTGGCTGGCTTCGTTTCCCCTCGGATTTCATGCCGTTAGCCGCCACGACGGCGTTGTCTCCGTGATGCGGGGCTTCACACCGGATGAGCTCGTGGATACAGTGAGAGAAGCCGTGGCGCGGCCGGCGACGGTGCATCGACGTCGCGCATTCAGGGTGACTACGAGCTGGGCTCCGCGACATCGATGACTGATTCTTCGCCGCGTGGCTTCGATCTGGGACCGATGCCGCTTGGGGCACCGATGGAAACGGTGGACGAGTGGCAGGTTCGCGCGCCCGTCGAAATAATGTTCGAAATCGCAAGCAAGGTGGAAGAGTGGCCTGTTCACCTCGCGCACTATCGGTATGTGAGGTTCCGCGAGCGCAAACCGGACGGAGGCGGGTTGGTCGAAATGTCCGCCAACAGGCCGTTCGATGTGGGGCTCAGATCGGCACCAATCAACTGGCCGACGTGGTGGCTCTCGCTGATGTCGGTGGACAGCTCAGCTCCTTCGATCCGGTTTCGCCATGTAGGGGGTATTACCAAAGGCATGGATGTCGAGTGGTCGTTTCACCGCCGAACTGACGGAACCCACGTACGGATCGTGCACGCTTGGGATGGGCCGAGGTGGCCGATCGTTGGGCTGTGGGCGGCGAATTCGGTGATTGGGCCGGTATTCGTTCATGGAATTGCATCACGGACACTCGCGGGGCTGGCAAGAGTAGCGGAGGCAAAAAAATCCCTCAAACGATGAAAGGGGATCCAAGTTTTGGGTGCACAGTTTTGAGTAATAGTTCGTCAGTGGTTTCCAGTGAGTTTTGGGAGAGTGAATGCCGGTAAAGGAAAGGAGAGTTGTCGTAACCGGAATTGGGGCGATCACGCCCATCGGAATGACACAGGATGGGCTGTGGGGTGGCCTGCAGCGGCAGCGTTCGGCCGTGCGGTCGCTCACGAGGTTCGATCCATCTCCGTTCCGCAGCCACAACGCGGCCGAGGTCAACGACTTCGTCGCGGCGGATCACCTGGACAACAAGCGAGCGAAGCGACTCGACCGCTTCGCGCAATTCTCCGTGGTCGGCGCGGAGATGGCACTCGCTGATGCAAGCCTCGACCTGGCGGGCGAGGACCGCGAGCGCGTTGGCGCCAACATGGGAACGGCGCTCGGGGGCGTCGCCTACGCCGAGAGCCAGCTCGGAGTCTTTCTGCAGCACGGACTACGGGAGGTCGACGCGCGGCTCGCGCTTGCAGTTTTCGGCGGCGCCTCCAGTTGCAACATCGCGATCGAGCTCGGTGTCATGGGGCCGAACTCAACCAACGCGATGAGCTGCGCGTCGGGTACGATCGCGATTGGCGATGCTTTCCGTCAGATCCGCGACGGCTACGCCGACGTGATGATCGCGGGCGGAGCCGAGGCCCCGCTGGCTCCACTGTGTTTCGGCGCATTCTCGCTGATTCGCGCGATGTCGACCAGGAATGAAGAGCCTGAGATGGCGTCACGCCCCTTCGACAAGGACCGCGACGGCTTCGTGATGGGCGAGGGCACGGCGGTTCTGATTCTCGAAGAGTACGGCCGGGCGCAAGCGCGTGGCGCCAGGATCTACGCCGAGGTAGCTGGTTACGGCACGACGAACGATGCGCACCACATGACGGCTCCCCGCCCCGATGGCTCACAGGCTGCGAGATCCATGCGACTGGCGCTCGACGACGCCAACGTGTCGGCGGACGAGATCGGATACGTCAACACTCACGGCAGCTCGACGCCGCTCAACGACACGACGGAAACAGCGGCGATCAAGAAAGTGCTGGGCGATCGCGCATATCGCGTCCCGATGAGCGGGACGAAAGGTTACTACGGTCATGCGCTTGGCGCGTCGGGAGCCATCGAGACGGCGATATGCGCCCTCGCGCTCGAGCGTGAGTGGCTTCCACCGACAGTCAACCTTCAGGTTGCGGACGCGGCCTGCGATCTTAACTTTCTGCCGGGCGCGGGAAAGAAAGAGCGAGTGGAGCACATGCTCACCAACTCATTCGGCTTCGGCGGCATCAACGCCGCGCTGGTGCTGCGGCGGGTCAACTAGAGCTCTCGCCTTCCCTCCCGCGCCTCCCACCAACCTTCGGGAGCAGAGAAAAATGCGGGATGCCTGGCGCCACTTCATCGCGGAGTTCATCGGTACGTTCGCTCTCGTCTTCGTCGGGAGCGGGGCGATCATGGCGGCGAAGATATCGGGCAGTCCGGCGGCGCTGGTGGAAGTCGCGCTCGCGCACGGGCTGATTCTCGCCGTGATGGTGAGCGCGCTGATGCGCATCTCGGGGCACTTCAATCCGGCGGTGACGATCGCTTTTCTGGCGACGAGGCGGATCGAGGCGATGATGGCGGGCCTCTACATCGTTGCCCAGATCATCGGAGCGGTCGCCGCTGCCTACGCGCTCAAGGCAACGTTTCCAGAAGCTGTTTTCATCGCGACGCGTGGTGGCGGCCAGTCGATCGCGCTCGATACGAGCGGCGGTCAGGCGTTCCTGCTCGAAGTGATCGCGACATTTCTCCTGATGTTCGTGATTTACGGGACGATCGTGGATGTCCGCGGGCCGAAGATCGGAGGGTTGGGCGTCGGCTTCGTGGTCGCGGCAGACATCCTCGTCATCGGCTCACGCACGGGAGCGTCGATGAATCCCGCGCGCTCATTCGGTCCCGCCGTCGCAAGCGAAGTGTTCGAGGCGCAGCTGTTCCTGTACTGGCCGGCGCCCATTATCGGTGCCCTTCTCGCCGCGCTACTCTATGAGTTTCTCTTCATGCGGCGGGGTCGGGAGCCGGTGGATCACGGCGAGCTGAGACCGTAGCTCGAGATTCCGGTTTGGCCGCGCTCTCCTTGCTTTGGCTCGAGCGCGCCAGGTTCCTCACATAGTCGCGAGGCGAGGTCATTTCCATTGGGAACTTCCCGAACGCCGGCTCGATTCCCGAGTCGAATCCGCGGGCGACTCCGAGCATCAGGCAGGCGAAAGTCTTGTCCATCGGATTCTGCGCCGAGCTCCATTGCGCTTCAAGCGCCTCCTCCGGCACTTCGGTCACGTCGAACTTCCTTCCGAACGCCTCCTCGAAGATCCTCACCGCATCGCGCTGACTAATCGGCTCAGGCCCGCCGAACGGAATCGTCGCGTTCTTCGCCGCCGGTCTGGTCAGCGACTGAACCGCGAGCTCGGCTACATCGCCCGCGGCGACATAGCGAATCTTCTGAGTGCCGAGCCCGTAGATCTTGGCGGTACCGGCCGCTGGATCCGCAAACAACATCGGGCCCAGCCAGCTCTCGAAAAAGAGGGACGGATGCAGGATCGTGTAGTCGAGTCCACTCCTTTTGAGGTGTTCCTCTGCTTCGCGTTTCGCACGCGTGAGGGGCGCATCCGGAGCACATTTGGTATCGAACGACACGAACACGAATTTCCTGGCGCCTGATGTCTTCGCGGCATCGATCAGTGCTTTGGTGCCGTCCCGATCGGTAGAGTCGAAGGAATCGCCCAGCTGGCCGGTAAGGATCATGGAAACGGTGGATATCACCGCGTCAACGCCGGTACAGGCCGCGAGGAGCGATCTCTTGTCCTTCAGGTCCGCGCGCACCAGCTGCGCGCCAGCGTCCTCGAGAGCATCGACCTTCTCAGGAGCAGACGTGACGCGAACCATTGCCCGCACTTTTTCGCCACGCGCTCTGAGGCGGCGAACTATCTCCGAGCCCAAGACTCCGGTGGCGCCAGCGACGAGTATCATCGTTCCCCCGCGTTATTGGATCAACTATCCAAAATGACGCGAGGTGTCCCAACCGGCAACTGCCGCCGCCGCTCAGCTATGTGGATTGGTCTGCAGGCGACGCAAAAGGCGAGTCGCCCGCTATCGCTGTGAGATTTTCACGCCTCCGTTCGTCGTGACCACGCGAACGAGCGGACCGCCCGATCCTAACTGGGTCGCGATGCGTTTTCCGATCAGGCCCTGTACCGTTATCGGGAAGTCGATGTTCATGCCCCCGTTGGTAGTGCCTGTTTCGAGACGCGCGTTGTAGCCGCGGGGAATCGAGACCGAAACTCCGCCGTTCGTCGTGCGCAGATCGAGACCGCGACCTTTCCACGTGTTCCCGGCGAGCCGCGCATTCACACCGCCATTCGTCGTCTCGGCGCGGATGTCTCCGCCAACCTGATCGAGGCGGATGCCGCCGTTCGTCGTCGTGAACTCCATCGTCCCTTCCACCAATTCCGCGGAGACACCTCCGTTGGTGGAGATTGCCTCGAGGTTCGATACGCGCGGGACGTACACGTGATAGCTCACCGACCACGACCTCCTCCCCCGCGATGTTGGGCCGTCGGCGCGGACGCGACCGCCGTGGGTGGAGACCTTCACTTCTTTCGCGAGCGCTTGCGCCTCGGCCTCCTGGTCGGCCTGGGCTTCGACCATCGCCACGACTTTGACCTCGTTTCGGTCCCAGCCAATGAACGAGACGCCACCGTTGTCACGTGCGTCCACCGCCAGCCTGGAGGTGGGAGAAATCGTGTAGCTCCTGACCTCGCAGAAGCGGGCGCGATCGTATCTCGAGTTGCTTTCGCAGTTCCGCAGCCAGCGCTGAACACGGTCCTCGCCCTGCGCGGCAGCGTTTGTCGCGGGCGCGAGGCACAGGACAAGAATCGAAGTGACTAGATGGCGTTGCATGGCGACGGGTTCCTTGGTGGGGAGTTGATGACCAGCACTCCCTTAGATACCCCAACCCGGAGGATGGTTGAGAACGCGTCGCCGAACCTCTCCATTGCGGGCGGCATAGACCAGACCGAGCGCCGCCTGCACTCCGATCAGAAGCGCGGCCATCAGCGGCCCGAACTCCTGGTCTCCGTTTACCGGATTGAGGTTGTAGAGAATTCCCTGAAGCGTCCCGATGGTGCCCACCAGCGCGGCCGCCGATTCTCCCGCCACGAAGAGCTGCATCGCGCGATCGCCCCACTGTTTCCACCATCCACGCAAGTAACCAATGGTGAACGCGCCCTGAACGAACAACGAGAGGGCGATGAACAGGACGATGACGGGAACGCCTCCGCCGCTCCTGAACCTGAAATATGCCCCGGCGAGGCCGAGGCCTGAAACCACGTTCGCGAGCGAGGCGACGAGAAGGGCGATGCGAAGCATGGGCTGCTCACCGAAGATAGGAGTCTAAATATCCAATTTTACTTTGTTTTGTCAAGTACTTTGCGGCTAGCAACCCGAGAATCCAGAGAGGCGAGGGAGCAGAAGTGGAGCTTCGAGTTGCGAGAACCTCTCGCAACTCAGAGCGAGGCTTCAGGGATCTCGGATCTCTGTCGGTCTATGTTGGGTCTTATCCCTTCGAGACGGGCCCCCCGCTCTCCTGCCACGCCCGCCATCCCCCTGCCATCGACGCGACGTTGGTGTAACCCATTCGCTGTAACGCGTCTGCGGAAAGCGCCGATCGAAATCCCCCGCCGCAGTAGAGAATGATCTCCGCGCCCTTGTCCGGGATCTGCTTCTCGATGTCGCGCTCGATCACGCCCTTGCCGAGGTGCCTGGCGCCACGCGCGTGGCCGGCAGCCCACTCGCTGTCTTCGCGCACATCAATGAGCTTCGCCCCGCCGTTCTCCAGCTTCCGACGCGCTTCGTCAACGCCGATTTCACGGACACGCGATTTGGCATCCTGAACGAGCTTGAGGAATCCGGGCGAATGCTCCATCAGGCCGCGGCGGGAGGTCGCTTGCCCGTCAGCCGCTGCAGTCCGGCGTTCGCGCCGCGCCGCGCGGCTAGCTGGCTGGCCGCGATGGCCGCGGCCGAGAGGGCTGCCCATCCCAGCGCGACGGGCCAGCGGCGACCGCTCTTCCAGATATCCTCAGGCGGATCCTCGTGCCTCACCTTTCGCCACCCGGACTCGAGCCCCCGCTCCGTCAACTTCGTCGCTATCATCGCCGCGCCCGCGCCGACGAGCATCCAGGCCGTTTTCCTCGAGCTAGCGTTCTGTTTCCATCTCATCTTGCGCCGCCTTCTGGTTGGGCTGGCCAGAGTGGCAAACACGGTGCCGCCCGTGTGCGGGAGCTAGATGTGGCAGCTCGCCAGCCCGCGCTTCTCCAGATACCGCTGGTGATAGTCTTCGGCGGGATAGAAAGTTGATGCGGCGGTGATTTCGGTGACGACCGTCCGCCTCAGCTTTCCACTCGCTTCGAGGCGAGCCTTCGATTTCTCCGCGGCATCTTTCTGTTCCGGGCTGTGAAAAAAAATCGCGGAGCGGTACTGGGTGCCGACGTCGGGTCCCTGACGGTTGAGAGTGGTGGGATCGTGGTTCTGCCAGAAAACGTCGAGCAGCTTGTCGTACGTCACTTCCGACGGATCGTACCTCACCTGAACCACCTCGGCATGACCCGTCCGTCCGCTGCAGACATCCCTGTAAGTCGGGTTTGCGAGCGTTCCGCCCAGGTATCCGACCAGCGCGTCCTTCACACCAGGAACCTGGCGGAACGTAACCTCGACGCCCCAGAAACAGCCTGCCCCAAAAGTCGCGAGCTCCATCGTCACTTCACTCCAATCGTTGAATAGAAACCCGGTCCTACCATCCCTCGCGGGATCTGAGCGCGGTGATGTGTGCGACGTGGTGCCGCCCGTGCCACGCATATAACCCGAGCAGCTGCGACAGCGTCATCAATCCACGCTCCGGATGCTTCAGCCCGCGCCGATAATCGGCCGCGTCCATTCCGCGCAGCAGGGCGACCCATCTCATGTGCAGAGCATCCAGCAGATCGAGCGACACATCGATCGGTACCCGTTGCGAGTCCGAAAGCTCCGCCCACTTCGCCTCGTCGTAGGTCTTGATCGTCGGCTCGTCTTCAGTGAGGGCGAGCTTGAAGCGCGCATAGGCGTTCAGGTGGCTGTCGGGCAGGTGATGCACCACCTGCTTTACTGTCCATCCCCCGGGCCGGTACGGCGTCTCGATCTGGTCGCGCGAGAGCCCGGCAACTGCGGACCGCAGCGCTCCCGGCGTCGCGGCGATCTCGCCAATCAAACGCGGATGCTCGGGCTCCGCTGCTGGCCCGCCCATGGTGAACCGCCCGACGGGATAACGCAGGTCCACCGCCTCTTCCTTCCTAGCCACAGGCCTCTACCCAACCGACTTCAGGGAAACGACCGCTGCGAAACATCGTGACTTTCTGGCCATCGGTCTCGAAGACAATGGCCTTTCCCGCGCTGGCGCTGTCACCGCGCACGGTGAAGTAATGACCCTTCTCGATGTATTTGTGCGGCGTTACTTCGACTCCTTCGTAGAGCTCACGTAGCTGAGCTTCGGTGTCGCCGATCTTTGCGCCTTCCTCGGTGGTTACGGCTCCCGTATCGACATCGATGCGCGCCAACCTGCCGCGAACGACCATCACGCTTACGCCCTCAGGTATTCCGGCGCCGACAGCGGGAAAGACGTAGTCGCATTCGGGCTTGAGGTTCGGATTCTCGCTCAGCAACCCCATGTTGACGGCTTCACTGAGCGGCATGCCGATCTGCACCTGACCCAAGCCGTCCTCTGTGAGCGCGAGATCGCTGACGCTATCGCTTCCCGCCGCGTTCGGATTGGCTGGACCCTTGACGGCGCGCTCGTCGCCCGGATTGCACGCCAGCATCAGAACGGCTGATGCGGCGATGAGGCAAGTCTTTCTGGTGAACATTCCACTCCGGCGTTTCATGTCGTCCTCCGGCTAAAGCTCGAGGCGCTGTGGAGCCGCCCGAGCGTCATGTGCCAACCTGATGGAACTTCGCCTGATATCGCGAGATCGAGTCGCAAATCACCTCTGCCGCCACTTCGCTCTTCTCCCAGCCCACGATCTCGACGCGGCGGCCCTCGAGGTCCTTGTAGATATGGAAGAAGTGCTCCACTTCCTTCAAATAATGCTGCGAAAGGTCGGCGATGTCGAAGTATTCGTGGTAATAGGGGTCATTGGAGGGCACCGCCAGAATCTTGTCGTCGGGCTCGCCCCGGTCGAGCATCTTGAGCACGCCAAGGGGACGGCAGTCGATCTGGCATCCGGGAAAGGTCGGCTCGTTGATGCGCACCAGCACATCGAGTGGATCACCGTCCTCGTGCAGAGTGCGCGGAATGAACCCATAGTCGCCGGGATAGTGCATTGATGAATAAAGGACGCGATCGAGGCGGATCAAACCTGACTGCTTGTCGAGCTCGTACTTGTTGCGGCTCCCACTCGGGATCTCGACAAGCGCCGTCACCTGCTCGGGTGGGTGGATGCCGGCAGGCAGGTCGTGCCAGGGATTGATCACGTCGTGACGCGCTCCATGGTGCCCTTGTAGCTCATTGGCTCATCGCCGACTCCAAAGTTCCCGGCGGTGAGCTCGACGATCCGCTCCAGGTCGCCGGCGGAGAGATCGGGCTTGTCGGATGCCGCGGCGAATTCCGCCAGCTGCTCACAGTCGTAAATGTTGGGCAGGGTCGTGACCACTCTCTGCTCGGCGAGCAGCCACTTGAGTGCCGCCTGGCCGAGCGTCATGCGCGTGGTCAGGAAATCGAGCGTCCGGACTTTCTTGAGCCCGTTGATCAGCCACGGCCGCGGCCGGTGCCGCCGGTGATCGTTCGTGGGAAAGACCGTGTCTTCGGTGTATTTCCCTTCGAGCATGCCCGATGCATGCGTCACGCGGATGTTGAACGTGCAGTCAGGTGCGTGGTCGCGCGCAGCGTCGATCATCCCGGTTCCAGGGTGCTGCTCGAGGATGTTCCAGATCATCTGAATGGTCCCGATGTCCGGAACGCGCTCGCACAGCTCCACGGCTTCGTACAGCCAGCCGATCGCGGGGCCGAATGCCGCGCCCCACACACGAACGAGTCCTTCCTGCTGCATTTCCCGCAGCGCCTGCCATATCGAAGCGTCGCGGACGTGCTCCATCTTGATGTTGTGCAGCTGGAGGACGTCGACATGGTCGGTCTCCAGCCGCTCGAGAGATTTGTCGAGCGCGAAGCGCATGTAGTCACGATCGAACTTCTGAGGCAGCTCGCTCTGACCGCCTCCCCGTCGCGCGGACTGCGCGGCCTCGTCGTAGATGTCGTAACCGATCTTGGTCGAGTAGACGACCTTGTCACGCATCCCACCGAACGCCTGCGCCAGCTGCAGCTCGCCGCGCCCGTTGCCGTAAGTGTCGGCGGTGTCGAAGAAGTTGATGCCGTGATCGCCCTGGGCGGTACGCAGCAGCTCGACGGCTTCTTCATCCGTTTTTTCCCCCCACCAGCCAGTGGAGAGGGTCCAGGTCCCGAAGCCCACTTCGCTGACCTTGAGGTCAGTGCCGGGGAAGAGCCTATATCGCATGCGAGCCGTCGATCATCAGAGCGTACAAGTTAACCGCACTGCCGGAGTCGCGCCGCACACTTCGGCGCCGCGGCCAGTGCCGTGCTCACACCGCGGGCGCGCTTTTCTCCTTTCGCCACTCGAGATATGAATAGACTACGGCGCCGAGCGCGCACACCGCTATCACAACGCCGACAACCCAGGTCTTGGAATCTCCCATCAACAGACCAGCCGCGGCGATGAGGAGTCCGCCGATGACGAATAACCGACCGCCGACGCGATGGGTTTTCTCCCATACGCGATCGCTGGAGAGCGTCCACGGCGTTCTGATGCCGACGAACCAGTTTGGGCGGGAACGGGGCAGCAGATTGCCGATCACGACCAGGAGAATGCCGACACCTACCGGCATCAGGCGGTCAACGTCGACCGGATAGCCGAGCGCTGAGCGGAGGATGATGGCGTGCACGCCGAGCATGAACAGCATTACCGAAAGCATGATTCCCTCGAAGGCGCCACCGAACTTCACATAGTTGCTGCCCCTTGGATCGATTGACGGAAGCCAGCGCATCAGCCCCCAGAGGAACAGGATCATGAGGGGGATCATCCACGCTCCCCAGGTCCGTCCGCTCCAGCCGTCGACCTCACCCCGCAGATTCCAATGAGTTGGCAGGCGGTCGGGCAGGCTGGGATAGACGACGGCCGAAGCAATGACTGCTGCCGCCACGATCAGCAGGGGGATCCATTTACGCATTTTTTCTCCGGGGACGGGGGCCAAGCCACTTGATGAGGTTTTCTACCACTTCCTGAAACACCGTCGTGTTCAGCTCGTAAACCATGTGCTGTCCGTTCCGCTCGACGAGGATCAGCTCGGCGTCCTTGAGGACGCTCAAATGCCGCGAGATCGTCGCCCAGCTGGTGGTAAACTTCTCGGCGATCTCGCCTGATGTGCGTGGCCCCGAGCGCAGGAGCTCGAGGATCTCGCGGCGGGTGGGGTCGGAGAGGGCGCGGAAGACGTCGTTCATATTATTAGTTAATTAGCTAATGATCTAAATATACTGGAAACGGAACCCGAGTCAATGGTTTTCTTCTGTGGTTTTTAGGCCTTTAACGCCCGAGCCGCTTCCGTCGCGAAGTACGTGACGATGAAATCCGCCCCGGCGCGCCGGATGCCGAGCAGCGACTCCATCATCACCCGCTCCTTGTCGATCCAGCCTCGCTCGGCGGCGGCGCAGATCATCGCGTACTCGCCGCTTACCTGATAGGCAGCGACGGGATAGCCGGTCTCGAGCTTCACGCGCGCAACAATGTCGAGATAGGGACCAGCCGGTTTCACCATCACCGCGTCCGCCCCCTCGGCGATATCAGCCAGCACCTCACGCATTGCTTCGGCCGAGTTGCCTGGATCCATCTGGTATCCACGGCGATCTCCTGTCCTGGGAGCGGATTCGGCGGCTTCCCTGAAAGGGCCGAAGTAGGCGGACGCATACTTCGCCGCGTAACTCAGGATCGAGACGCCGTCGAATCTCTCGCCGTCGAGCGCACCGCGTATCGCTTGCACGCGGCCGTCCATCATGTCGCTCGGCGCCACGATGTCGGCACCCGCCCGGGCGTGGGAGAGGGCTGAGCGCGCGAGCAGCTCCAGCGTCGCGTCGTTGTCGACCTCACCATCCTTGAGCACGCCGCAGTGACCGTGGTCTGTGTACTCGCACATGCACACATCGGTAACCACGACCAGCTCGGGGATCTCTTTCTTGAGAGAACGCACCGCCGATTGCACCGCGCCCTTGTCGTCCCATGCCGATGAGCCTGTCGCGTCCTTCGTTTCAGGCACGCCGAACAGAATGATCCCGCCGACGCCTGCCTCTGCTGCGGCTTCCGCATCGCGGAGCATCTCGTCGACCGACGTCTGATTGACTCCCGGCATCGAGGCCACCGGCCGGCGCAGCTTCTTTCCATCGCGTACGAAGACGGGCAACACCAGCTGGGCCGGGGCGAGATGAGTCTCCCTCACGAGATTGCGGAGCGCAGCCGTGCGCCGGAGCCGCCGGGGACGGTACTGGGGAAAGCTCGACACGATTATTCGGGTTGTGGCGCGGGCAGTTTCTTCGCTTCGCGCAGCTCGACGAGCAGGCTCGACCCGCCGCGCGCCCTGATCTCGGCGGCAAGCTCTTCTCCCGTCGATTCCGGCGCATCGAGGTCGACTGTGCGCGAGCCGCGCACGATGTGCGTCCCGCTCAGATCAGAGAGCATACCATATAATGTATGTGTCCCCCCGTCCTCGCTCACCAGCGCGCCGATCGGCACCTGACACCCTCCCTCGAGCGCGGCGAGAAACGCCCGCTCGGCGCGCGTGGCAATCGAAGTTGACACGTGATCGAGTGACGCCAGCACGTCATGCAGCCGTGAGTCGCTCCGAATCTGCACGGCGATGGCGCCTTGTCCCGGCGCGGGAAGCCAGTCCGGCGGCTCCAGAAACATCGCGATGCGCTGTTCCGCTTCGAGCCTGATCAGCCCCGCGGCGGCGAGAATCGCGGCGTGCACCTTCCCCGTCTCGACCTTCTTCAGACGCGTCGGGACGTTTCCGCGCAGCTCGACGACCTCGAGATCGGGACGGCGAGCCATGAGCTGGGCGCGGCGACGCAGGCTCGACGTGCCAACGCGCGAGCCCCGCGGCAGATCGTCGAGCCCCTCGGCCCCGGTGACTCGATTTACGACGACGCAGTCGCGTGGATCCTCACGCTCGAGCAGCGCGACGATCTCCAGATCCGCCGCCAGCTCGGTGGGCAGATCCTTCAACGAGTGGACGGCGCAATCGATCTTGCCCTTGGCCAGAGCGAGCTCGAGCTCGTGCGTGAACAGTCCTTTGGCGCCGATCTCGGACAAGGGCTGATCGAGCTTTTTGTCGCCGATGGTCTTGAAGGTGACGAGCTCGGCGTGAAGACCGCGCTCGAGGAGCGCCTTCTCGACCAGCCTTGCTTGCCGCATTGCCAGCTCGGATGCGCGCGTTCCGATGCGAATGACTCCGGAATCCGGCTTGCGCTTAGCTGTCACGGACGATCGCCGAAACGAGTCCGTCGATCGTGGACTCCCTGGCCTCGCATCTCACTTCGACGCCGGCCGCACGCAGCGCGTCCGATGTCTGCGGGCCGATCGACGCGGCGGGGACACGCGTCGCCAGATCTGCTCCGACGGCCTCGACGTAGCCGCGGACCGACGAGCCGGATGTGAAGGTGACGAGATCGACTTTTCCCGCCTCGATCGCGCGCGCCAGTCGAGCCGCGCCCTCGCCATCGCTGATCGACTGGTACGCGTGAATCACTTCAACTCCAGCTCCGATCCCGCGCAGGCCTTCCGGCAACACATCCCGGGATCCTTCGGCTGTGACATAGAGTACGTTCGCCGCGGCAACGTCATCCCTTGCCCGCATTATCTCGAGCAAGGCTTCCGCCACGAAGCGTTCGGGAATGGTGTCGACGGCAATCCCGCGCTCCAAGAGCGCGCCGGCGGTAGCCGGGCCAACCGCGCTCACCTTCAGTCCGGCGAGCGCACGGGCATCGCGGCCGCTCGCCAGCAGCTGTTCCCAGAAAATCGCCACCGCGTTCTGACTCGTGAACACGAGCCACTGATAGTCTCCGAGCTCCGCGATGGCGCGACGCAGGAGTGACAGATCGAGTCGCGCGATCCGGGTCGAGGGCATCTCGATCACTTCGGCTCCCAGATCGCGCAGCTTCTCCGTCAGCCCCGAAGCCTGCTGCGTCGCGCGGGTGACGACGATGCGCTTGCCAAACAACGCCCGTCGCTCGAACCAGCTGATCTCATCACGCAGAACGACGGACCATCCGATCACCGTGATTACGGGCGCCGTCAGACCCTGGGCCTCGGCTTTCGCCGCCAGCGTCTCGAGGGTGGCGACGGTGGTTCGCTGGTTCCAGCGAGTTCCCCACTGAATTGCAGCCGCCGGTATCTCACCTGGCAATCCACCTTCGATCAGGGCGTGCGCAATCTCTGGCAGTGTCTTTACGCCCATGTAGAGCACGATGGTGCCACCGGCTTTCGCCAGCGCGTTCCAGTTCGTGAGCGTGGGTTTCGCCGGATCCTCGTGCCCCGTTACGAAGGTGACGGAGGTGGCAATTCCGCGGTGCGTGACGGGGATTCCCGCGTACGCAGGCGCGGCGATCCCCGCGGTCACACCAGGCACGACTTCGAACGGAACCGTCGCATCGTTGCAGGCCTGGGCTTCTTCGCTGCCGCGGCCGAAAACGAACGGGTCGCCGCCCTTGAGCCGCACGACGCGCTTGCCTTCGCACGCGAGCTTCACCAGCAGGGAGTTGATGTCCTGCTGCGAGAACGATTCTTTCGCTCGCGCTCCGCCCCCGCCCCGTTTACCGACGTAGTACAGCTCAGGGTGGCCGGTGTCACGGGCATCGGCGGGCAGCAGCGCCGGATTGGCGAGCGCGTCATAGACGATCGCATCGGCCGAGTCGACGAGCTGCTTGCCTCTCACGGTGATGAGGCCGGGGTCGCCCGGCCCCGCGCCGACGAGAAACACCTTCCCCTCAGTCACACCGGTTTCTCTGATAGCGACGCTGCGTCCGTGGCCTCCGTGAGGCCCACTTGCTTCGCCCACTCCGCGTATTTGAGGGGCGAAATCTCGGAAGGTTTTATCTCGCTGCGACCGCCCCAGAACACGTTCGTATAGGACACTGGAATTCGGACGTCCTCGAGGTGGCGATCGATCGCAGCCTTGTGCGCGAGCACGAGTGCCTTGTCCGTTCCGTGCGCGACGGCCATGAGGTTGACGTTCCCGAACTCGGGACCTCCTTCCCGCCAGTACGCATGGGTGAGGATGTGATGCCGTCCGATTTCCGTACCCGCATCGATCTCGCGCCCCGGAGGAACGCGCCAGTGAAATAGCGCGTTGTAGCGCGTCACCCGCTCACCCGCCGCGGACGGCTTCACGTGCTCGAGAAAAGTCGAGAACCTTCCAATCACTCCCCTCGCGCTCAGGGAATGCGCGACGTCGATGAACTCGTCGAGGGACACGCCGGCTTCGAACGCCCGTGCTCGCCAAGGATCGGAAGAGATCCCGCCCACCTCGAACTCGCGCTTGAGCGCGGTGAGCACGCGCCAATCGAGATCGGACAACGCGACGATGTTGGTGTCGAGGACGCGGCCTTTCGCCTCGCTCTTGGATCCGGGCTCCATCCCTCGACGCCGAAGATGCCCCACTCCCAGCGCGAAGAGTTTTTTGGCCGACATGATCCGATACGCGGTAGCACCGGTGCGGGCAGCAAGGAAAACGCAGTGCCTCTCCATCGAAAATCCCTGCGGGACTTTCAGCGTGGTCCACAGGCGATAAACCGATCCCGGAGTTTCGGCATCGGTGGAGCGGATTACGACATGGCCCGAAAAGGGATCTTCCTTCGCCATGTAATCGAAGGCGGAGTCGATCTTCTCGGGGGCTATCCGCCACGCGACTAAAGCTCCGGGCGCGAGGTTGGTTGCCATCAGCGTCTGCCTGATGCGCCGGATGACGCCGGCGGCGAGCATCGCCCGCAGGCGCTCGATGACGACCTGCTCGGACAACTCCGCCGCGAAAGCGATCTGCGCGAACGGCTCGGGGGCGAATCCAGCGATACGATCCTCCGATACGGCGAGGATGCGCGCGTTGATCGGATCCGAGATTTCGGTCGGAGTGGGAGCCGGAGCTTTGGGGGCCGCCGAGATTCCGCCTGTCACCGTTTCTCCCGCAGTCGCTTGCGCCGCGTGTAGAGGCTAAGCGCGTACAGCGCATAGATGCCAAGAGCCGCCGCGTACGCCAGGTAATAGGAAAAGAACGTATCAGGCATGAAGATCCGGCCTCGAGGCGATCGCGTCCCGCTCCTCGGCGTATCGGTACCGCGATACGATAAACGCAACGTAAAGCAGCGTGAAGGCGGCGAACGCGAGGAAGAAGGTCCACAGCATCTCCGCCGGAAGCGACGGCTTGCTCGCCTTTCCAATGATCGGCTGCGGGTGAAGCGTCGTAAAGAGGTATACGCTGAGATGGATGAACGGAATCAGGAAAGCGCCCAGGATGCCGAGCACCGCCGAGTATCGGGCCCGAAGTGTCGGGGAGTCAACCGCGCCGCGTAGCACGAGGTATGCGACGTAGATGAACCAGAGAAACAGCGTGGACACGAGCCTGACGTCCCACCAGGCCCAGTAGGTGCCCCAGATCGGCTTTGCCCAGATCGGTCCCGTGATGAGTACGACCGTAGTAAAAACTACTCCGACCTCCGCCGAGCTTTCGGCGAAGCGGTCGAGTCGGGGATCGCGGAGCCAGAGGAAGACCGCGCTCGCTACCGCGACGAGCCCGAACGCGAGAAAGGCGACCCACGCTGCCGGGACGTGGATATAAAAAATCTTCTGCGCTGCGCCCTGCCTGAGCTCGAGGGGCGTAAAGAACGCGACTCTAACGACGGTGGCCGCGACCGCGATCAGTGCGGCACTCGAGAGCCAGGATAGCTTCATCTAGTGGACCAATTTACTAGTCTTCAACAGTGAAAGGATACGCAAGAGCGCACGCCACGACGAAGACCAGATCAAATGCGAGCAGCAGCTTGATCCACGCGCCCGCTTCCGCCACCGGGCGCCCGCTCAGCAGCCTCGATGTCGCCTGTGCTGCTGCCATCACGATCGGCACAAAAAACGGGAGTGCGAGCATCGGCAACAGCAGCTCGGCGAGCCGCGTGTTCACAGCCATCGCGCTGAAGAGTGTGCCGACGGCGACCAGTCCGATCGCGGCGAGAAACGCAATGGCGAGCAGCGGCAGCGCGACGGGGCCGAGAGGAAGGTTGTAGAAGATCGCGAGGGCGGGGATGGCGATCAGCTGCACCGCCCCGATGAATACGAGATTGGCGAGCGCTTTCCCGAGAAAGATCGACTCGCGGCTGATGGGTGAAGCGAGCAGGCCGTCGATGGCCCGGTCGGCCGCTTCCACGCCGAACGATCGGTTGAGACCGAGCAGCCCCGAGAACGTGAAGATGATCCACAACACGCCGGGCGCGAGGTCGATCGCGGCTACCGCCGTGGGGTCCCACGCGTAATAGAAGATCACGAGCCCGAGCAGCGCGAAGGTGACCGCCGAGAAAAATGCGGTCTTCGTGCGGAACTCGATCGACAGGTCCTTGCGGGCGATGAGCCACGCGGCTGCAAGAGTCTCAGACATCGGACGCCACCGCTTTCCGATAGATGTCCGAGTAGGTCACGATATCGAGCGAGGGCTTCTCGTCGAATCGCACCAGTGTCCCTGCCTTCATGACGGCGGCATGCGTGGCGAGGGCCAGACCTTCGGCAAGATTGTGGGTGACGACGATGACCGTAGTTCCAGCGGCGCGCAGCTCCCGTAATAGCGACGTGAGAGCACGAGCGCCGCTGTCGTCGAGTCCGTTGTATGGCTCGTCCGCCAGCACGAGCTGCGGCGAATGCACCATCGCGCGGGCGATCGAAACTCGCTGCTGCATACCGCGGCTCAGCGAACGGATCGGAGTCTCCGCGCGGTCGAGCATGGACATGCGCTCGAGCGCGGCATCTACGCGCCTTGGGTCGCGGATACGGTGAAGGCCCGCTGCAAACGCGACGTTCTCGCGGGCGGAAAGCGCCTCATAGAGCATTGTCTGGTGCGAGATCAGTCCGACCCGTGAGCGCGCAGGCGCACCGCCGGGGAGGAGAATTCCGGACAGGCGGGCCGTTCCGGCTGACGGCTTCAGCAAGCCGGCCAGCACGCGCAGAAGTGTGGTCTTGCCGGCGCCATTCGGGCCGAACAGCGCCAGGCATTCGCCGCCGCGGAGCGAGAACGAAACGTTGGCGACAGCTGGTCTAGCGCCGAAGACGCGGCCAAGACCCGCAACCTCGAGCAGTCGAGGGTGCGGTTCGGTGCGGGCACTTGTGACTGTCATGCGCCTAGAACTTGCCACTCTGGCGAGAGGGGCGCAAAACGCCGTATCCTTCCGCGCTTGGTGCGGGCGACGTCAATCGAAAGGACAATGAGCGATATCGACGTTCTTCTCCAGGAAAACAGGAAGTTCGAGCCGGATCCGGAGTTCAGGCTCGCCGCCAATGTCTCATCGCCGAAGGTCTACGACGACGCAGGCCGCGACCATGAAAAGTTCTGGGCAGAGCAGGCGCGCGACCTCGAGTGGATCAGGCCATGGGACCGCGTGCTGGAGTGGAAGCCGCCCCACGCGAAGTGGTTCACGGGTGGAAAGCTCAACGTCGCCGCCAACTGCATCGACCGTCACGTGCGCGGACCGAGGCGCAACAAGGCCGCGCTCATCTGGGAAGGAGAGCCGGGCGACCGCCGTACACTGACGTATTGGGATCTGTACGGCGAAGCATCGCGCTTCGCCAACGTTCTCAAAAAGCTGGGAATTCGAAAGGGCGATCGCGTGGCCATCTATCTGCCGCTCATTCCGGAAGCGGTGATATCCATGCTCGCGTGCGCGCGAATCGGCGCAATTCACTCCGTGGTGTTCGGTGGATTTTCTCCCGACTCGTTGCGGGACCGAATTAATGACGCGAAGGCGAAGCTCGTCATAACGGCCGACGGTGGATTCCGCCGCGGCGCGGTGATCCCGCTCAAGAAGAATTCCGACACTGCGCTCGAGGGAACTGAATCGATCGAGAACGTCATCGTCGTGAAGCGCGAGCTGTGCTCCGGCGCGCAGGTCGCTCTGGTATCCGGCGGTTCCCGCTCGGCGGACGAGAAATCGGCAGCCGGCGTGACGATGAAGCGGGGACGCGATCACTGGTGGCATGAGCTGATGGCGGACGCATCGGCGAAGTGCGAGCCGGAGCCTATGGACGCGGAGGACGTCCTTTACATCCTCTACACATCGGGAACGACGGGCAAGCCCAAGGGAATTGTCCACACGACCGGCGGATACCTGACCGGAGTCACGGCGACGATGAAGATGGTGTTCGACTTGAAGGAGGACGACGTCTTCTGGTGCACGGCCGATGTGGGTTGGGTTACCGGCCATTCGTATCTCGTCTACGGCCCGCTCTCCAACGGCGCGACCTGCGTCATGTACGAGGGCGCGCCGGACTGGCCGGAAAAAGACCGGTTCTGGGACATCTGCGAGCGTCACGGCGTCACGATCCTCTACACCGCGCCGACCGCCATCCGCGCCTTCATGAAGTGGGGGGACGAGCACCCGGCGAAACACGATCTGTCTCGACTCCGGCTCCTCGGCTCGGTCGGCGAGCCGATTAATCCCGAAGCGTGGATGTGGTATCGCGAGCACATTGGCGGAAACCGGTGCCCCATCGTCGACACGTGGTGGCAAACCGAAACTGGCGCCATTGTGATTTCTCCGCTGCCCGGCCTAACCGCCACCAAACCAGGGAGCACGACCAAAGCTCTCCCCGGATACGCGGCCGACTTGCTCGACTCGACCGGGGAGCGAATTGACGTCGGTGGCGGTTTGCTGGCGTTGACCAAACCGTGGCCAGCGATGCTTCGCACGATCTGGGGGGACGATGCCCGCTACGTCCAGACGTACTTCACGAAGTGGGAAGGGCGTCCTGACCTCTACTTCCCCGGGGATGGAGCCAAGAGAGATAGCGACGGTTATTTCTGGATCCTTGGTAGAGTGGACGACGTGCTCAACGTGGCCGGCCACCGTATCGGAACGATGGAGGTCGAGTCCGCTCTGGTAGAACACCCAGCCGTCGCCGAAGCCGCGGTCGTGGGTAAAGCCCATGACCTGAAGGGACAGGCAATCGCCGCCTTCGTGACGCTGCGCGACAAGAGCAAACAGACTCCGGAGCTGCGGGAGGAGCTGCGGGAATTCGTGGCGAAAAAGATCGGCGCGCTCGCCCGTCCGGACGACATTCTGTTCTCCGCCGACCTGCCGAAAACGCGCTCAGGAAAGATCATGAGAAGGCTCCTCCGGGACATCGCCGAAGGACGCGCGCTGGGCGACACGACGACCCTTTCCGACCCCAATGTCGTGGCCAATCTCAAGGTCCAGTACGAAGACAAGGAAGGGTGATTTCCTATCACCCGCTGTGCCTTAGCTGGCCTTTATAAGGCATTGAACAACAAAGGTTTAAAGGGATTGGCCCCTACCTGGTCCCCCAGCCGTACACGGACCGGACTGTCAGAATCATCCATCAGCTATTCTTTAAACATCTGTAGTCAGGAGGCCGAAAGAAGTTTAACAATTTCGTGAAATTTGCGTGACGGGACCCTCTCGAATCTCGTCTTATAGGGGAAGACTACACACTTGAAAAAGAACCGGTTCTGAGCCCAGTAAGCTCGTGACCGGCACCATTTAATTCGACAGGATCACGACCAATGACTTCGACTCGTTTCTTACTGGCCGCGATGGTGCTGGGAACAGCCCTCGGAACCAACCAGGCAAATGCGCAGGGAAGCTGCATCGGTCTCGGCAGCTGCAACACTACCAATACCGCGTCGGTCACGGTTGGCGCGCTGGTCAAGCTGGGTTTCAGCTCGACGAGCACCACTCTGACCGCCCCGGATGCTGACGACCTCGATGTGGGCGCTCTGATCGAGAACGCCGGCCCGACTTTCACGGTCAAGGCGAACCGTAGCTGGACGCTCAAGATCAAGACCACCGAACCCACGAACTGGCAGTACTCAGGCACGTCTTCCGGTGTGAAGCCGATTGGCCACCTCGCATGGGCGACCAGCTCTGGCGGCACCTTCACCCCGATCACCGCCAGTGACGCGACATTCGCCTCTGGTGCTGGTGCAACGAACAGCGGCGCTGCGTCGTCCTTCTTCCAGACGACCTGGGTTGCGGACTTCGCGGATCCTAGCAATCGCGAAGGTGTCTACAGCCTGCCGATCGTCTTCACCCTCTCGGCTCCGTAAACATGAATGGATCTTGCTCTCGCCCGTCCTTTGGGACGGGCGAAGAGCGTAGAGGGCGAGTGCGGGCAACTGCACTCGCCCTTTGCGCTATTGGACTGGTCGCCGCGCGGCCACTCGCCGCCCAGTTGCTCGTCGATCCCCTCGAGGTAGCGATAACCGCCTCTGGAACATCGCGCGTAACCGCCAGTTTTTCGCTGGCCAATACCTCGGATGCCCCGGTTCAGGCGACAATCACTCGCGAGGACTGGGACCGCGCCGAGAACGGCGACAATCGGTTCATGCCTGCTGGCACCACCGGCACTTCCTGCGGCAAGTTGCTGACGGCGAGTCCGGTGGCGGTCCGCATCGAGCCGCACACAGCGCGGATAGTTCGGCTCGCAGTTGAGGGCGCCGCCGCGCTGCGCAAGGAATGCTGGGATATCTTCTTTGTCGAGGAGGTTCCACGGCGCACCGGCGTGCGCGGCAATTCGCTGCAATACATTTTCCGCACGGGCGTGAAGGTCTACGTAGCGCCCCCGGGCCTCAGGCGCGATGCCGCCGTCGAGGACATGGCGGTTGAAGATGTTCCCCTGACGCCAGTCGCTGCGTCAGCGTCATCTACACCCGCCGTCACGCCCGTAAATGCGCCCGTACCCACCAAGCGTCAGATCTCCATTCGCTTCCACAACACCGGCGAAGCGCACCTGGTCGCCAAGGGACGTCTGGAGTTTCGTCGTCTCGACAATTCGCTCGCAACGCAGGTGCCGATTCCCGAATTCCCGACCCTGCCCGGCTCGGTGAGAAAGGTCTTGATCGATGTGCCGGCCGGCATGGCGGCAGGAGACTACGTCGTGCTCGCATTGATCGACTTCGGCGGCGCGGAGCTCGTTGCCGGCCAGATCGAACTGCAGGCGAAGTAGACCCGCGTGCGCAGTCAGGGGAAGGCTTCATCCGGATGCCTGAGGCTCGTCGCGACAGCACTTGTCGCGATCGCCTTCACCGCATCCCCCTCAGCGGCGCAAGGAAACCCGAAGACGGATCTGACGCTTGCCGGAGCGACGATAACTTTTCCAGCCCCTACCGCCAACGATTACGTGGCGGGCTTCGTCAACTCGGCCACCGGAGTCACTTTTACCGTCGACGTGACCAACGGCATCCAGCCCCACACCACCACGATTCTCATCCGGGCGACGTCCGCATCACTCGGTGGCGGAAAGGTGATTGGTGACCTCCAGTGGCGTCGGTCGGACCTGGTGACCTGGAACAGCATCACTGGCAGCGATGTCCAGGTCGAACAGCGCCCCCAGGTTCGCAACGTGCTGAACGACCCGTGGAGCAACACGATCTTTTTCCGTCTCCTGCTCAACTGGGCCACGGACGCACCGGCGACGTATGGCGCGAATTATCAGATCACGCTCGCGCAGACGGTCCCATGACGAGGGAGAGCGTCCGCGTTACCCGCCTTTCACTGGTTCTGGTTCTCGCTCTCGCGAGTGCGCCAGCCGCTGCCCAGCAGCTCCTCGGCCCAGCCAGCGGCGGAGCCCTGCTTCCGGCATCGATTCCGGTCGTCGTCGCAGAGACTGACTCGAGCAAGCTAGCGGAGATCACCTTGCCTTCCGTCACCGCTTCGGGTGCGCCCCGCTCCTATCAGGTCGTTTCCATTCCCGTGCCCGATGCGTTCGCCCAGGCGCCCGATGTCCAGGTCGAGATCATTCCGCGCGGCGAATTTGTGGTGCTTGGACCCAGGACTCGCTCACTGGTGTCATCCGCGGGGCGGAAAACCCACGTCGGCGTTACGATCGGAGTTCCCGCAGGCGCGCTGGCCGGACATCTTGTTGCTGCCGAAGCTCGCTTCACGTCGAGCGGATCATTGACGCTAATCGTACTGGTGGAGATCGATGTCAGTCTCGTCCGGCAGTTGACGCTGCGACCCGCTTCGACTCCTGTCAACGGCCAGGCGGGCAGCGACATCGTCCTTCCCTTCGAGATCGTCAACTCGGGCAACGCGCGCGAGACCGTCGACGCAGAGTTGTCCCTGCCGAGCGGCTGGGCGTCACGAGAGCTGCGTCAGAGCTCCATTGTGATCGAGCCTGGCACTACCGCGAAGCGCAGGGCGAGGATCGCAATCCCGGCGCGCTCCAGCACCGGCTCGTCGTTCATCCGCGTCGACCTTCGCCATCAGGCAGAGACGCTGGCGACGTCCACGATCACAGTGGAAGTATTCAACACCGGCTCGATCGGGCGGCACGCCGGTCCGCAGCTCGTCTCAGCGGTTGCCCACGCAAGCGACGAGAACGGGCGTCCGAACCGGCTGTACTCTCTCACCGCCAGCGGCGCGCTCTTCGATTCCGTCCGCGTCGACGCAAGAATGTCACACGCGAGTTCCGTAGGCGCGGCTGCGAACAATGCGTTCGCCCGCATGGGATCCTTCAATTCTTCGCCCTCAGTCGTCTTCTCGGCGCCGACGGGCGAGCTGAGCCTGGGCAACACCGGCACCTCGTTCTCCGAGCTCACGGGTCTCTACCCGTACGGAGAAGGCGCACTTCTCCATCTCAAGAAGCCAGGCTGGGATCTGCTGACTCTCGGCGCGCTGTCGATACAGCAAGCGGTATCTGGCAAGCGTCAGCCGATGTTCGGCATTCGTGGCGAACGGCAGCTCGGCGCGATCAAGCTCTCGTCGTCCCTCTCGCACCTCGCTGACGGTGGCCTGGCCCCGCGCCGACTCGACGCGGTAGGGATCGGCGCGGCCGTCCCATCGTTTTTCGGCAGCACGCTCAAGGCGGAGATCGCGGAGCGCAGGTTCGACGGCGGCAGGGGACTCGGCTGGTCGAGCGAAATGGTGAGGATCAATCCTAATAGCAGCGAGCAGCTCCGGGTGACCCACGCTCCCGGCGGCAGCGACGCATTCGCCAGGGCCACGAACGAGATAGTCGCCAACGTCTCCGAGCGGCTGTCGTCCCGCGCCCATGTCAGCGCCAGCGCCTGGCGCACGACTGATGCGACCTCGGTTTTCAGCGGGCTCGCATCGAGCGGGTTCTCGCTGCGCCCCCAGTACACCCTTCTCCCAGCAGCGACCCTCGCCCTCGAGGCAAGGTCCTACCTCTACGATGCGACATCGCGTGCGGCCGGCACGAACCCGGGCAGCACTTTCGGAACACGCGAGAACCAACTCGGCGTCATTCTCAGCACCCGCGTTCGCCAGTTTCACGTGAACAGCTCGGCGTTTCTCGGGAACGTCATGCGGACGGTGACTCCTGCCGGACAGCCCGTCCTTCGCGATCGCGCCCCCCGGAACTACTGGACGACCAGTGCCGGCTGGAGCGGAGTCGGCAGCGCGATCGAGTTGCAGACTCGCGTCGAGCAGACGCGCGACAGGGGTGGCTTTGTGAACCAGCAGAATGTGTACGGGATCCGCGGCGAGCAGGTCGTCCTCCCCTGGCTGGGTGGAATCAGGATGGAGGGAGACCTGCAGCGCGTGCACGGATTCGGCTCCGAGAAATCAGCGTTAATGAGGGCCGGAGTTGTCGTTCCTGTCAGCAACGGCTTTGCGATCAAATTCGACGCAGAGCGCAATTCGATCTTCCGCAATACGAGCGGACGGACGCCGTGGATCTTCGGCGCCCGCATCGAGCACGCGTTCACGCTCCCCATGATCCGCACGCCTGGCACGACGGGATATGTCTACCAGGACATGAATGGAAATCAGCGGCGTGATCGCGGTGAGCCGGGAGTTTCCGGTGCGATTGTCCGTCGCGGCTCGGAGACATCGGTCGCCGACGAAGTCGGGAAGTACCGTATCGGCGGTGATGGGAGACTGCCCGCCAGCGTCGACGAGACATCGCTGCCGGAAGGCTGGACGGGGAACGGCGCGTCGCGTGGCGATCTGGGAGTCACCCTCTCCACTTCCGCAGAGGTCGAGCTCGTCGTCGCCCCGCGTTCAGGTATCGCCGCAGTGGACGTCGATCTCGGCAAGGCGCACATCGTCGCGCGCGATGCCGCGGGCCGAGAGTGGGCGGCGAGGATGGCCAGCCCGTCCACAGCCACATTTGACGCTCTGCCGGTCGGAACCTACACGCTCGACTTCGACTTGTCCGAGCTTAGTGAGCCGCTGGTGCCCCGCGGCCCGATCCCACCGCTGGTCGTCGATGGGAAAGAGTCCAAATCCCTGAACATCACGCTCGACCCGCGTCCGATACGCATGTGGCAGCCTCCGAAATCCACCACCATCCCGGCGGCAAAGTGAGCATTTTGAGCGCGCGGGGCACATTGCCCATCAGAGCCTTGCTCTCTCTGAGCGTCGTCACGCTCTTGAGCGGGTGCCTCAGCTCCACGGCAACGAAGCCGTCCGAACTGCAGCTGATCGGGGATTGGACTTATACCGCCGTCCAGACGAGCCCCCTGCGTGAGAATCTTGCCGGACAGTTTCGTATCATCAGTGAGTCTGGGACGAGCTTTCAGGGAAGGCTGGACAACGTGCTAGCCACAAACGAGGCGACCGGACAGACGCGGGTTCTGGACGGAACTGTTAGCGGAAGCGCCGAGGGCAACGTGATTGATTTCGATGCCAACATCGAGTCTACGCCCCGCCGGCACGTGGGACAGATCGTCGGCGAGACGATCACTGGAACGTGGGTGTCTTCGTCGGCGGGCGGCGGAATGTCGTCCGGTACTTTCCGCGCTGAGCGGGAGACTCCATGAATCGCACAGCGGTTCTTGTATTCGGCGTCACGATCGGCGCACTGATGACACTCAGGCCGTCGGTGGCTCGCGCGCAATGCACAGCCTCGGGCGACGGGGGAACCTGCAACCTTCCGGGCAGCGTCTCGATGACTGCTGGCCGCGTGGTACGACTGCAGATGAGCGCCGCCTCGACGTCTCTGACGGCGCCGACACCGACGCACTTCGACGCCGGCCTCAACACGACTACCGGCCCCACGCTCACCGTCAGCGCAAACGCCTCGTGGAGGCTCTACGTCCGTTCTTCGACAGCCCTATGGAGCGCGACGAATACCTCTCCCGGAGCTCCGGCTCGCACGGACAAGCCTGCCGCCGACCTTAGGTGGAGCACAAATGCGGGAGGTTCATTCGCGGCTCTGACTACGACTGACGCCAGCCTTGTGGCAGGAGCAGCGACTGCCAGCAGCGCGACTACGCTTTACTTCGAGACGCTTTACTCATGGTTACTCGACACTCCCGGTGATTACGGGCTCACGCTCGTACTGACCCTGACTTCGCCGTAACCCGCCGCGTTTCTTGCCGGGATAACCGATTACCCAGTAAGTCAGTACTACGTCACCTCGGGGCTGGTCCTACGTAGTACCGCGCATAGAACCCCACCCACCGAACCCCGAACTTGCGTGTGTCGCCAACTCCAAGGCCATGACACGCAACGAGATACCGAAAAAGATGGGTCCGGCAATCGCCGGGATCAGCTACGCCTTCCCCGCCGCCTCGCGCAGCGTCGCCGAGCTCGGCCAAGAGGCACAACTTACGAGCTCCGCCGAAACACTGGAGTCCTTCGGGTTCGGCCGGGTACATGTTGCGGACACCGAAAGTCCCTACGAGCTGGCGCTGACCGCGGCCCGGAAGGTTCTCGCTGAGACCGTTGTCGATCCCGCGACGATCGGCCTGCTCATATACGGCGGCACACCGGGATCGATGTCCTTCGCCGCGGCGACCGACGCGGAGGAAGCTGCACGCGGCCTGTGCACGATGTCGCGCTTCAAGTTCCCGGCGACACGCCTCCAGTACGACCTCGAGCTTCCCAATGCGTGGACTTTCGCCGTCGACCAACTGTCGTGCACGACGCTTCTCAGCGCGGCGCGCCTCGCGCGCTCGCTTTGCCTGACCGAAGGGATCGAGCGCGCTCTCTGCGTTTCGTCGGAGTTCTTCCCGGCAAACGCCGGACGCGAAGCGATCTTCAACTGCACCTCCGACGCCGCGTGCGCGGTCCTCATCGAGCGTGACGGTGAGCGCAACCGCCTGGTGTCCGCCACCAACGTCACCAAGGGATACTACTGGGACGTCGACGCGCTGCGGGACGAAATCGTGGCGTCCTACTTCCCGACCGCCCGCCACGTCCTGCTGCGCACCATCGCCGATGCGGGCTGGGCCCCGGGTGATGTCGACTGGATCATTCCGCACAACGTAAGCATGCGAAGCTGGGAGATTCTTTCCAGCCTCCTCGGATTGCCGAAGGCGCGGGTGTTCTCGGAGAACATCGCCCGCCACGGCCACACGCTCGCTGGCGACAACTTCATCAACTACCGCGACGCGCTCGACGGCGGCTGCATCAAGCCGGGCCAGCGCGTCGTGATGTTCTCGTACGGCTTCGGGGCGCACTGGACGGGCGTCGCGGTGGAGGCGTGACGATGACCCTTCCGAAGATGGTCCTTGTCACCGGTGCCACCGGGCTCGTGGGCGGCGGCGTGCTGCGGCGGATTCTCGCCGACGACCTGGGCGTCGAGGTGTTCGCCCTCACGCGTGACGCCGCCGGGTGGAACCGTCTCGCCAATGCGCTCGGCGTGCTCGCTCCCCGCGTCGTTCCCGTGCGCGGCGATGTGACGCTTCCGCACCTGGGACTCGAGCCCCTCGTGCGCCGTCGACTGGAGCTACAGATCTCGGCCATCGTGCATGCGGCGGCAGACACCAGCTTTTCCAGAACGCTCCAGCACTCGCTGACCGTCAACGCCGTCGGAACCGAGAACGTGGTCAGGCTGGCCGCTGATTGTGCGCGCCTCGAGCGATTGTCATTCGTCAGCACGGCATTCGTCGCCGGCCGCGCCACGGGCTCCATACCGGAGGCGGACAACGGCTGCCTGGCCGGGTGGGTGAACGCGTACGAAGAGTCGAAGTACGAAGCCGAATCGATCGTGCGCTCGACCGGGCTGCCGTGGACGGTTTTGCGCTCGAGCACGATTGTCTGTCGCAGCTCGGCCGGCGACGTCTCTCAGATCAACGCGGTTCATCGCGCGCTCCGCATCTATCATCGCGGTCTTGCCGCCATGATGCCGGGCGACCGCAACAACCCGCTCGATGTGGTGACGGCGGATTTCGTCAGCGACGCCATCGCGCGGCTGACATTCGATCCGCGTGCCGAAGGAAAGACCGTACACCTCTGCGCCGGACGCAACGCACTCACACTCGGTGAGCTCGTCGACACTGCCTACGAGGTCTGGGCCGCGGAGCCGGCGTGGCGAAAGCGCGGGGTGGAGCGGGCAATGATCACCGACCCGGAGACCTATCGACTCTTCGAGCAAGCGGTCCACCAGACCGGAGATCCGCGACTGCGGGCGATTCTCACGTCGCTCTCGTATTTCATCCCCCAGCTCGCGTTGCCGAAGGTTTTCGAGACTTCGGTGGCGGAAGATCTGCTCGGGTCGGCGCCTCCCTGCTCGAGAGAGTTCTGGCTGCCGATGCTGAAACAACTGCTGGCGACCAACTGGGGACATTCGGTTCGGGAGGCAGCATGAGCGCGCATCAGGACCACTTCGTGGAGTCCATGCTGGGTTGGCTGAACGCGGAGATCGCGCCCGAAGGCGTGTTCATCCATGCCGATACCCAGCTCTTCGCCACCAGGCTTCTCGATTCGCTGAGAGTGCTGGAGCTGATCGCCTTCACGGAGCAGGCAATCGGCTCTTCCATTCCCGACTCGCAGATCCGCATGGACAACTTCCAGACGGTATCTCGAATCGCAACCGTGTTTCTTCGCAAAAAGGAGGACGACAATGTTGCTGCCTGAACGGGTTGTCGGCGATCTACGCGCCAGCGGCTCGCTCTGGGACGCGGGCCCGGGACTCGTCGGACTCCGCGGTCCGGTGATGGATTTGCTGCGTGAGATCGAGTCCGAGCTCGAAGCGCTGGCGCGGCTCGAGACCGAGAGCGAGTGGCGCACTCCGGCAGGCGTGAGCTTCGAGACGCTCGAGCGCGCACAGTACTTCGCCTCTTTTCCGCAGTGGCTTACGGCTGCGTCGCACCTGAGCGGCGACGAGAGCGTCTTGAGCGGCATCGCGTCGAGCGCCGCCCCGGGCGCCGCCGCGCGAAACGCGCTTGGAAAACCGGAGACCGTTCTTCCACCCGCGGTCTGCTACCACGCCTACGCGGCGCTGGCAGGTTCGGTCGTCGAGGCTCCGCTCACAATGTCGGCGGAAGCCACGTGCTGGCGGCACGAAGGCGACCGTCTTGCCGCGCTCGAGCGCGGGTGGGCCTTCACCATGAGGGAGATCGTCTGCCTTGGCTCCGAGCGCGATGTGAGGGGACTGCTGGACCGCGGAGTCTCACTCGCGGAGAGCCTCGCTTACAAGCTCGGTCTCGAGGTGCGGCTCGAGGTAGCGAGCGATCCGTTCTTCGCTCCGACTTCGCGGGGACGCGCCGCGCTGCAGCGGATCAAGGGCCTGAAGCACGAGCTGGTGCTGCGGTTCCCCGACGGGCGATCTCTCGCCATCGCGTCCTTCAACGACCACGAGCGCTTTTTCGGCGAGGCATTCGACATCAGGCTTTCCAACGGCGATCACGCCGCGAGCGGTTGCGTCGCGTTCGGGATCGAGCGTTGGCTTCTCGCCGTACTCGCCACGCACGGCACGAGTGCTTCCGATTGGCCAACGCCATCAACTTTTTTCGGAGCCGTCCTCAGATGACCGCAATCAACTTGCGCGATACAGCGTCCGTCTATGTGCGCTCCGCCGCGGCGGCAGACCGGGGGGCATGGTCGGTCGAGCGCGATATCCGCTGGGCAGACATCGACCACCAGCGTGCGCATGCGCGGCCCGAGCTGCTGGCCGCCCTTCGCGACGCCGCACTGATCGAGTCGTACCACCCCTTGAACCTGGCCCGGCTGCTGCGCGCCACACTCGACGACATCGATGCGGGCGTGGTCTTCTCGCTCGAGCTCTACGAGGGGTTCAAGCACTTCCACTCACTGCGCCGCTACCTCGATGTGATCGGGTATGAGCCCGCGATCACCGACGAGGAGCTGGTCGCCATCCGACGGAAGCAAACGGAGATGGAGATCGCTGATGAGGACGTCGTGCCGCGACTCGTCGAGTTCATGCTGTCCGAGCATCTGGCGCATTATTTCTTCCGCCGCCTCGGCGAGCAGGCGGAGGACGACGTGCTGGCCGACCTGTTGTCGCGCATTGCCGCCGACGAAGTCCGGCACGCGCAAAGCGCGTCCGATCTCATCGCCAAGCGCATCGCCGCCGATCCGTCACTGATCCCTCGGGTGCTCGACGCCGCGCTCGACTTCCATCACTTCGGCGAGCAGGCAATCGGCAGCGTGCCGATCGCACAGCCGGGCGACGCCATTGCCATTCAGACCTTTGCCAAACGAATCGAGCGGCTATGCGGAGTCAGACTCGTCGATCACATCAAGACGAAAACGAACCTTAACAGGAGAGCTTCATGATCGTTTCCCCTTGCCCTTCCCCTTCCCCGCTACCTTCGGCTCCCCCGGCGGAGATCGCGCTTCTCAACTTCTACCGCGCTTCCGAGCTGCACGGAGGTCTCATCCTCGGACAGATGGTGCGGCGGACGCGCGATGCCGAGCTGATCCTGAATCTCACGCGGCACAGCGCCGAAGAGGTGATGCACGCGCAGCTGTGGACGGAGACGATCATCGCAATCGGCGGCCGCCCCGCTCCGGTGCGCGATACCTATCAGACGCGCTACGCGGAGGAAGTCGGCAGTCCGCTCTCCATGCTCGAGATACTCGCGCTGACGCAGGTGTTCGAGCGCCGCGTGTACCGGCATTTCACGCTCCATCTACGGAAGCCGGATGTGCACCCGATCGTCGCGGCGACTCTGCGACGCATGCTGGATGAGGAGAAGGGGCATCTCATCTGGGTGAAACACTGGCTGGATGCGCAGTCAGTCGGCCGGGCGAATGAGGTTCGTGAGGTTCTCGAGCGCTATGCGATCGCCGACGAGCGCATCTACTCCGCGATATCCGCGGAGTATGGGTGGAGGCTGGCCGCATGACGGCGGCAGCCGTGGTGCGGTCGCAAGCCGCCGAGACAGCGCGTACTCCGGGCGCGACGGTCAACCGCACGCTACTGCCCGGGGCGAGGGAAGATAGACTGTTCTTCGCGCAGGTGAGGGAAGATCCTCTGCTCGAGATCGAAGCGCTCTCTCCTCTCACGGGCGCTCGTGTGGTTGTCGTGAGTTCTGGCGGGTGTACGGCGTTCTCGCTGGTGGCCGCGGGTGCGAGAAGCGTGTGCGCTGTCGATCTCAATTCCACCCAGAACAACCTCGTGGAGCTGAAGGCAGTCGCCCTGCGCCGACTCGTTGCTCCGGAGCTAATGAGCTTTCTCGGTGTCGCACCGGGCACACTCCGGCGTCGCATCCGGACTTATGCGACGCTGCGGCCATACCTCTCCGACGAAGCGGTGAGCTTCTGGGACGCCCACGAAAAGCTCATTGGCCGCGGTGCGCTGACGTGCGGCGTCTCCGAGCGCTTCATTGCCGCGGTCGTTGGAGTCGTGAGGCTGGCGATCCACGGCAGGGGACGAATCGAGAAGCTTCTCAGTCTCCAGAGCCTGGAGGAGCAAAGAGAGTTCTTCGTCAAGGAGTGGAACTCCAGAAGGTGGAAGCTTCTCTTCCCGCTGCTCCTCAACCGCTGGACGTTCAACCGCACCTACGACGCTGACTTCTTTCGCGAAGTGGAGAATCCGAGCTTCGCGGCGCATTTCCGGAGATTGCTGGAGCATGCGCTCTGCGAGGTGCCGGTGCGCACCAACTACTTCCTGCACCAAATGCTGTCCGGAACGTACCCGACGCGGGTGGCCGGCGGTGTACCGCCCTATCTCGATCGCAGTCGACGCGAGTATCTACGCAGCAGGCTCGATTGTCTAGAGCTGGTCGATGGCGGCTACGCAGAATATCTCGCCACCTGCGAAGAAGACAGCGTCGACGCATTCGCGTTGTCGAACATCTGCGAATGGCTCGATGCGCGGGGCATCGACGATGTGTTCGAGCAGGTCGTGCGAGTCGCGCGGCCGGGTGCGCGGGTGTGCTACCGGAATTTCGTCGGCCACACCGCCATTCCGGAGCGATTCCGTTCCTCGGTCATCGAGGACGTCGCGGCGGGACAAGAGGCAATCAAGCGGGATCGGAGCTGCCTGCAGTCGCGCATCGTCATCTGCCGGGTCGAAAAGTGAGCGCCTCGGCCGCAGGAATGGTCGGGATGCGCTCGTCGCAATCTGGCGCGAGTGACGCGAGCATCGACTTCATGATGCGGCACGCGCAGCCCTCTGACAACGAAGGACTCGTCGCTCTAGCCGCGGCATGCCCGATGGTGGGCGAGCTAACGCTCCGCATCGACCGATATCCCGATTTCTTTACTTTGAACAGGCTCGAAGGTGACCGCTGGAAGCTGGCCGTCGCCGAACGTGCGGGCAACGTGGTGGGCTGCGCGGCATTCAGTGAGAGGCATGTGTTCGTAAACGGACGGGAGATGCGGATCGGTTATGCGGGCGATCTGAAAGTCCATCCTCGGCACCGGGACACTGTTGTTGCCGACGCTCTTTGCTTCTGGGCCGAGCGGGCCTGTGCCGATCTCTCACCGCGCGTTCCGGCATTGATCACCGTGCTGGCCGGCAATACGGCTATGGAGCGAAGACTGTCGGGGCCGAGGGGAGTTCCCCGCTTCAACAAGATCGGTACGATCCGCACCCACTCCCTCACGATACTCTGGAAACGGGGCAGATTGAGCAGGCGCGGCACGAGCTCCATTGAAACTTCACCAGCGCAGTGGAGCGACATTACAGCGATCGGTGAGCTTTGGGAGCATGTTGCGCCAGGAAGACAGCTCGCGCCGGTGATGACCGCTTCTTCACTCGCCGAGTGGATTCGCCAGGCTCCCGGTCTGGACATCTCCAGCTACCGCCTCGCGCGCTCCCCCAGTGGTGAGCTGCTCGGATTCGTCGCGGTATGGGACCAGCGCTCTTTCAAGCAGCTGACTGTGGTCGGCTACTCGCGGCGCATGGCCGCCGTGCGAAGGGCTTTCAACATTTGCGCGCCAATCGTCGGCGCGGAGCCGATGCCTGGTCCCGGTGCGCCTCTTCGCTGCGCGACCATGCTTCACCTGTGCGTCCCTCGAGACCGTCCAGAGGTGTTACGCGCGCTGCTGATCGACGCGCACAATGACCTTCGTCATTCCGATTGCTCGTTCGTCAACATCGGGCTGGACGTAAATGACCCGCTTTCACTGGCGCTGAATGGCTTGTTCGCCCAGCCGACGGACGTGAACGCGTATGTCATGTCTGTCCGCGCCGGAGTCGCGCCGGAAGCGTTCGATGGTCGCCCTCTGCACTACGAGATTGCGCTGGTTTGATGAGCCGACCTGAAGCAATCTCGTTCGCGGGATTCGTGGTGCGGCGCCGACACTGGATCGTCGGGGCGTGGATTCTCCTTGCCGCTTTACTGGTGCCGCATGCGATCGATGCAGAAAAACATCTCGACGTGTCGGCGAGCGTTCCCGGGAGCGAGTCCGAGCGCGTGCAGCTGCTGCTCGCTACCCGGTTTCAGTCGGCCTTCCCCACTTACACGGTGCTCGTAGTCAGTGGAGGGCCTTCCATCGCTACCCCGAATGGACGTGTTCTCCTCTCGCGAGTACGCGAAAAAATCTCCGGCCTGCCGTTTGTCTCACGCACGTTTTCCCACCTCGACGCACCCGACAGCCTGCTGGTCGGGCCTCGCGGTGAGACGTACATGCTGGTCGGTCTGGAGCCGCGGGGTCGGCGGCCGGACGAGCTGGTGCCGATACTACGCCAGGCGACGGTTTCGATCGCGGACCGCTACAGGTCGGAGCATCCCGCTCTTGCTCTCCGCTGGACCGGCGAGATCGCGCTGAACTACGACCTCCGCAAGGCGAGCGCGTCTGACGCACAGGCCGCGGAGAGGCGCGTGCTTCCCGTAACTCTCGTTTTGCTGGTGCTCGCTTTCGGGGCTGTGGCCGCTGCGCTGCTCCCACTCGTGGCGGGCGCGGTGTCGATCTCGCTGGCCCTCGGCGGCGCCGTGCTCCTCACGCGCTTCTGGCCGCTGTCGATCCTGCTCCAGAATGTGATTGCAATGCTGGGGCTCGGACTCGGGATCGATTACGCCCTGCTGGTGCTTGGACGTTTCCGTGACGCGCTGGCCGCCGGAAAGACGAGCCTCGACGCCGCACGGGATGTCGCGTCGCGCGCGGGCCACACAATTCTGCTCTCCGGAGCGAGTGTCGCCATCGCGTTTGCGGCGCTGCTGTTCGTGCCGGTCGATGAGATCCGCTCGATCGCGGTGGGCGGGCTGTTCGTGATCGCGGTCGCCGTCCTCCTGGCGACGACGCTGCTTCCGGCGCTGCTCGCATTCGTCGGGTCGCGGATCAACACCGGCCGGATCCGCCGGCTGCCCCTCGGCGTTGCGTCGAGCTCGTGGCGGCGCTGGGGTGCGTTCGTCTGCGCTCACCCGATCGCCGTGATTGTGATCGCGGCCGCGCCGCTGGCAGCTATTGCGCTTCAATCGACCCGAATGACCACCGACCTTCCGCGCGGGGACTGGCTGCCGCATGAAATGGAGTCGTCGCGGGGCCTGACCACGCTCAGGGAGATGAATGCGAGTGGAGTAGTGAATGCGTTGAGACTGGTCGTTCATTTCCCGGAAGGGAAAACCTGGGATTCACCTCAGGGTTGGTCAGCGGTCAGAAAGTTGAGCGCGACCCTGGCGGCGGACGCTCGCGTTGCACGGGTCCGTTCGCTGCCCGTCGTGACTGGGCTGGCGTCACCTAACCTCCAGCTCCTCGCTGCCATCCCGGCCGAGGTCAAGGAATCGATGGTGAGTCCCGACGGCCGCCTCGCCCTGATAGAAGTCCTGCCATCGGAAGCAGCCGGTATCGGCGGTGCCATTGACCTCGTGCGGGAGTTACGCTCTGCATCCGCCTTTTACCTGACCGGACTTGTCGGCAGTGACGTCGAGGTGGGAGGACTTCCCGCACTCAACGTCGACTATGAGGCTTCGACGGCAGGTCGTTTCGGCTCCATCGTGCTCGCGGTGACGGGCGCGACCTTCCTCGCGCTGCTGGTCGGATTTCGATCGGTCCTCGTGGCGCTCAAGGCGATCGTCCTCAACCTGTTCTCGGTCGCCGTCGCTTTCGGCGCCGTCGTGATCGCTTTTCAGGATGGGTTGGGTATCGGACTTCTTGGACTCTCCGAGCCGTTGGGCGGGAGCTTCCCAGCCATCCCGCTCCTCGTCTTCTGCGTCGTCTTCGGTCTCAGCATGGACTACGAGGTGTTCCTCGTGGCCCGGGTCGCGGAAGCCCGGGCGTCGGGAATGAGCGACGACGAGGCAATCGCGGAAGGTCTGGCACGGACAGGTGGCCTCATAACCAGCGCCGCAGCGATCATGATCGCGGTGTTTGCGGCGTTCATGCTGGGCGATTTCGTGCTGATCAAGATTCTGGGGTTTGCGCTGGTGGTCGCCGTCCTCGTCGATGCGACGGTGATGCGGGTGGCGATTGGGCCGGCGCTGCTCAAGCTGGGTGGGCGGTGGAACTGGTGGCCCGGCGACACCTATCGCGTGGTACGTTCCCTGCCTAAGATCAACGTACTCGAGTCGCCCACAGCCGCTGATGGAAGGGGAAGGTTAAATGTTTCGCAATCTGTTTCCTGAATCGATTTTCGGCCGCAAGCTCAATCCGAATGCGGAGCGGCGGCTGCGTCTCTCGCAAGCGAGAGCGGAAGAGACGATCGTGAGGGGACACGTCGACAACGCCTTGATGTTCGTCGACACGCTCGCCGAGGATCTGTCCTTCGATCGCGCCATCGACACTTACATTCGGGTGATGGGAGTGCCGGAGCCCCTGGCGAGCACGGTGGCGACGCGGGCGCTCGTGCACCTGGGCCGAGACCTGGTGCCGTTCCGTCGTCGCATGCAGCGAGAAGGTGAAGATGTTCCTGCCGAGAAGCCGCGCCTGCGGCTGGACGACGCAGCGACGCGCCAGGGCGACATCAGGCGGGCCTAGAAGCATCCAGCGGGTAGCCGACCCGCGCCCTGCCGCGCCCCAGTACAAAATCCCTGTTTGTTGTGACCCCAAGGGACCATTCGGCAGTCATTCATTTATGAAAGACCTGTCTGACGCGGATTTGATAGCCGCGGTTCTTGCCGGGAACGCCGAATCTTTCGCGGGACTCGTGCGGCGTCATCAGGACGCGTGTGCCCGATTTGCCGTGCGGATGCTTGGGTCACATGCGGATGCGGATGACGTGCTCCAGGCAGCTTTCATGCGGGCCTTTCGTGGGCTGCGCAGCTGCCATGATCGAGAGCGGTTCGGACGGTGGCTTTACCAGATCGTCGTGAACGAGTGCAGGACATTCTACTCCCGGCGGCGCAGGAGAGAACTGCGCTTCGTCACCGATGGCGAAGCGATCGACCGCGCAATTGCGAGCGGATCGGAGCACGATCCGCAAGGCGGCATGAGCGATCACATCGAGCTCGCACTGGCAATGATCCCGGCGGACCAGCGCGAGGCGTTTCTGCTGAAGTACGTTGAAGAGCTGAGTTACGAGGAAATGTCGCAGATCACCGGCGTCGGTGTATCGGCGCTCAAGATGCGAGTGAACCGCGCTTGCCGCGGCCTGCGCGATCTACTGGAGGGTGTGTATAATGGCTGACAATCGAGGCGATCCGCAGGAAGCCGAGGACGCTGCTTTCCTCGAACGGGTAGCACGGCCGCTCCGCTCGGCGGAGTCTCTCGACGACACCTTCGAGCAGCGGCTCATGGAAAAGGTCCGCCGCGAGGCCTCGGCGCTTTATCCTGAACGCGCCCGCACACAGGCCTCATGGTGGCGTAGGGAGCGGATCGTACGTCTTTCGCCGCTCAGTGGCCTCGCGGCAGCCGCCGGACTGGCAGGGATCATCGCGCTAGCGAGCCTGGGCGGAAGCAACCGTAGTCGGTCGGATTCCGTTCTCGCGTTCGAAGAGCGATCGGCGGCGCAGACGGCGATCCGCAGCGACACCGTGCATCTGGTGCAGTTCGTGTTCGTCGACTCCGGCGCCAGCAGCGTGGAGATCGTCGGCGATTTCAACGCCTGGACCAAGGGCGTCAATCGACTCGAGCGCTCCGGCGCTCCGGGTGTCTGGACCATTTCGATCGACTTGGGGCCGGGACTCCACGAGTACGCCTTTATTATCGACGGCTCCCACTGGATCGCCGATCCACTCGCCGCAAAGAGCTCTGACGATTTTGGAACGGAGAGTGCCGTAATAAACGTGCGCGCAACGGGACAGAGTGCAACGTAGGGTAGTGGGCGCGCTCGGCGCGTTTCTCTTCTGCGGCAGTCCGGCCTTCGCTCAGCGTGTTCACAGCAGCCTCGACATCGGGGCGGTCACTCTCCGTTACGCAGACACTCTGAACGTTTCTGCGGCTGCACTCACTCCCGACCTTAGCGTCGACTGGGAGCGCGCGGCGGTCCAGGCGTCGGGGACCTTCTCCCAATTCTCGAGCGGAGGGTGGAGCACTCAGGGAGCATTATCGGCGTCGCTTTTCACACCGACGCGTCGGACCTTGCTGGGAGAGCTCGCCGGCTTCACCGGAGGTAGCACGCACCAGGACGGAACGCGCACCGGGCAAACCACCGCCAGCGGACGCCTTCACACCGTCCGCGCGAGATGGGGCGGGTTCGTGGGGGCCGGCGGCGGGACCACATGGGACGGCGCCTGGCGCCGCCTTGTGCGCGGCGAACTCGGAGGATGGGTCCGGAACGACGCAGGATTGGCTCTGGTCACCGTCAGCCCCGTCGCCGTGAACGACTCGATCAGATATACGGATGCGCAGCTTTCTCTCTCCCGCACGCTGAGCGACGTCGATTTGTCAGTGCTGGCCGGAGTACGGGGCGGCAGTCAGGCGCCCGGCGTGAGTACGAGTACGACATCATGGGCGAGCCTGAGCGCAGTCGCATGGCTCAACCCCCGGCTCGGCGTGGTTGCCAGCGGCGGCACGTACCCCGTCGATCCGACTCAGGGGTTTCCGGGAGGACGCTTCCTGTCCGTGAGCATTCGCGTTGCGACGCCGCATAAACGCGTCACGATGAAAATGATTGCCGAGGGGGCGAACGTAGTTGAGCCCGAAACGGCGGGCTCGGAATCGCTCGTCGAAGGATTCCAAGTAGGCCAGCAGAACGGCGGATCAGTTTCGTTGCGCGTCTCCGCCCGCGACGCGCGAAACGTGGAGGTCACCGGTGACTTCAGCGGCTGGATTCCCGTCCAGCTCCAGCGGACCGGCGACGGATGGTGGATGGCCGCGTTTCCTCTCAGGCCGGGACAATATCAGATGAACGTGCGAGTCGATGGTGGAAAGTGGCTCGTTCCCCCTGGTCTGCTGTCGCTACGAGATGAGTTCGGCGGGTCCGTTGGGCTGCTCGTCATCGAATGAAGCTTTGGTGTGACTTAAACCATGTCAGCCGTAGTCAATTAAGTATCAGTGCCGGCACCGAGGGGTAGTGAAGTTCTCTCGCCCGCTGGCATGTAGAGGCGACTTCTGAAAGGAGATACGATCATGAAGCGAATTCAGGCTTTCTCGCTGCTCTTCCTGGCGATGTCACTTATCACCAAGGTGTCGAGCGCGCAGACTCCTGCAACAGATCCTTCGACCCGTCTGAGAGAGGTGCTGCCCGCTGATGTGGCGCAGCGGGTGCTCAGCCGGATCGCCGATGCCCGTGCACGCCAGCTGCCGGCTCAGGCGCTCGAAAACCGCGCGCTCAAGTTCGCGGCGAAGGGTGTAGCGCCCGAGGCCATCGAGCGCTCGGTAAATGAGCAGGCTGACCGCATGGTCCTCGCGAGAAGCGCGATTGCCCGCGGTCGCGGAGCTGCGGCGCGCCCCGACGAGATCGAGGCTGGCGCCGAGGCACTGCGGAAGGGAGTCGATGGAGCCGATGTCAGGACATTGGCGAAGAGTGCGCCTCGGGAACGATCGCTCGCCGTCCCGCTGTTCGTGATCGGGAGCCTTACTGACAGAGGACTTCCTTCGGATCAGGCCCTCGAGCGCGTTCTCGACAAACTGCAGGCGCGCGCGTCGGACGCCGATCTCGAAAGGATCGCCCGAGAACTCCCCGCCCAAGCGGCGCGAGGCCAAGCGAATCGGCCGAGCCAACCGGGCGCGGCCACGCGGCCCGCCGGAATCCCGCGGCCCGCTTCCGCGGGCCCGCCCGCGGGAGTGCCGGCAAATGCTGGCGTTCCAGCGAATCCGCGGCCTGGGATTAACACCCCTCCGGGTATCTAAGCAGGGCAGCCGAGAAGAAGTGCAGATCTCTTGAAATGGGGAACGGCGCAGATGCCGTTCCCCATTTCTTTTTCGGACCTTCTGACCTGGATCGCTGAAGGACAGCGAAGATACTCAGTGGGCTTTCAAGTCGGTGCGGCGAGCTTCTCCCGCAGGTCGAGCGCGCTCACGACGAAGATCAGCGCCACCAGTCCCGCTGATATCACGCACCAGATACAGATTGCGTGGATCACCGCCAGCTCCAGGTAGGTGAGCCAGCCCGAGAAGATCACTCCCACCGCCGACCAAGCGAGCAGGAGCCCCGAGATCGTTTTGCTTCCCTCAAATCGTGGCGTCGTCCCTGCGAACGCGAACAGAAACACGCCCAGATAGAAAAAAAGTCCCCAGGCCGCCACGGGAAATCCGAGAAACATCGCCCATCTGCTGGTGTTCACTGTCTCGCAGGAGCCGACACTGCACGCCAGCTCGCCGACCACTCCGAGCTTGTACAGCGTTAGATAAGTCGCGATGAAGATCCCGGCCAGCGCGAGCGCGGCCACGATCATCCGCTTCGTCACCGCGCCGCTGGCGTTCCGGAAGCCGCCGGGGCCCGTGGAGCGCTTGCCGCCGCTGCGTCCACTACTGCCTTCATCTCGTCATACGACATCGACCGGGGATAGATCTTGTCATTTATGATGAAGGTCGGTGTCGAGTTAACTCCGCGGCGTAGCCCGTCGGCCAGGTTGGCGCTGATTCGCTGCTGGTATCTCTTGGAGTCATAGCAGCTTTCCCAGCGGCCGATGTCGAGTCCGACCTCGTTTGCGTAGCGCTTGAAGAATGATTTCGGATTGTCGGTAGCCTGGCCGTTCCACTCGTCCTGTGACTGGAAGATCCTGTCGTGCATCGACCAGAATTTGCCCTGCTCGTCAGCGCAGGCAGCGGCGTGAGAGGCAGGCACGGTGTTGGGATGCATCGTCAGCGGGAAATCGTAATAGGTGAGGCTGGCGAGGCCGGTGTCGATGATGCGCTTCCGTACGTCGGGCTCGGTGATGGTCGCGAATCCGGCGCAGGCCGGACACTCGAAGTCGGCATACTCGATGATCCTTACCGGCGCATCAGGCCTTCCCATCAGGTACCCTTTCGGCGGGCCGGCGTTGGTCGTATCGGGACCGTAGAGTGCGTCCCGCGGGCCGCTTTTCGGCTTGCTCGAGACGTACGAGAGCACCGCTACCCCAACTACGGCGATGATGCCGAGCACCCAGTAGAAGACTTGTGGCCGACTTGATGCATTGCGGGTCTCCCTGACGGTGTTCTTGCGGGGTACGTTCCTGTCTCTTGGATTATCGCTCTGCGGCGGCATTCTGCGGGGGTAAAAGTGCGAATGTTGCGGAGGAGTGGCCGGAGGCCGATGGTGACGCGAAAGGTAAGAGAGGAGTATCGAGATGCAAGCTGATGTCCTGCGGGTGCCGGTCGGACCGGGAGCGATGCACGTCGAGCGCTACGGTCATGGTGGCACCCCCGTCATTCTCGTGCACGGCTTCGGCACGTGCAATTTCCTGTGGCGCGCCGTGGCACCGGCGATCACGGCTGCCGGACACACCGCCTACTCGCTCGATCTGCTCGGCCATGGACAGTCCGATCGCCCACTCGACGCGGATTTCGGCATTGCGGCGCAGGCGGAGTACCTCGATGCCGCCATGACTGTGCTGAGGGTCGCTCGCGGGGTGATTGTGGGCGTCGATATCGGGGGCGACGTAGCGATGAAGCTCGCGGCGACACGGCCCGATCGCGTCGAAAAGCTGGTGCTCATCAACACCCCTGCCTTCGAGGAGCTGCCAGCAAAGGACATCACGCAGATGCAGCGGCGTACCGCGCGGTTTGTCTTCAGCCTCTCGCGTGGAGTGATGGGAGCCGCGCCATTGCTCGAGGGCGTCCTCAAGGGAAGTGTCGTGGATCAGGAGCACATGCCGATGCGTCTGGTGGCGCGCTATCTGGCGCCCTTCGTCGGGAAGGACGGGGCGAACCACCTCCTCACGCTGGCAAGCTCGATCAGACCGGACCTGGACGAGGATGATTACGGCGCGATTCAGGCGCCTACGCTCATTCTCTGGGGCGAGGAGGACAAATGGGTGGACGGCAAGCTCGCCGATCGCCTGGCCAACGCCATTCCCAACGCACGCCTGGTGCGGCTCGCCGGGGTGGCGCGATTGGTCCCCGAGGAAAACCCTGAGCATCTCTCGGAGCTGCTGCTCGATTTCATCAAGCGGCGCGTCGCGGCATGAACCTTTCTCCTATGAGATGGTGTCTAAGACGGGTAGATTGTAGATCACTTACTCATAGACGTTTTCACTCAAGCTGAATTGACCAACACACAGAAAAACAGATTCCGGAAAGAGACCGTCCGCGCGACTACTCCGTTCGCCGACGCCCGAGATGAGCTGTTCCAGCAGATAATGCGGTGCGGCGTGATTGGCTCGGAACCCGAGGATCAGAAGGACTGGTTCGACAATACGATTGATTACCTGGCGGAGCGGTACCACGAGCTTACTCCGTCGGAAGTAGCAGAGCTCAGAGTGCTGGGGGAGAGGTTCGCCCAGCCGCCGAAGGCCAAAAGGGCGGTTTGAAAATGAGAGGGGCGCCACGATTGGCGCCCCTTTTTTTTACTGCAAAGCAGTTCATCTCCTGGCGTGCACCCCCCGCCGGACTATCACCCCGAACCGCGCCCCGCCCCCAAGCCCCGCCTCGAACGCGGGCACCCACCCCCTGGTCCGACCGAACGGCACCGGCCCCTCCACTCCGAGAAAGAAGAGCAGGTAGCCCTTTGCCCCGCCCTCGGCGGTGGAGTTGAACCGAGCTGACAATCCGCCGCCGCCGTACGGTGCCCAGCGGCTTTGTCGCAGCGGATCGAACGTAAAACGCCCTATCAAATCAGTGCGGCCATCGAAGCCATATCGTCCGATGCCCGCGCCCAGCAGCACGCCGGCCCGAACATAGAGTCCGGCGGGTACGCTCAAGCCCAAGCCTGCGTGCACCGCGGTTGCCTCCGACACGATGGCGTCGATGCGGCCTTCGGTCTGGAGCCGCTGCTGGACCGCTTGCGCTCCACCGCTGGCGGGGGCACTGAGGGCCAGGAAACCCAGCAGCCGCGCCGAGGACCGCCTTACCACCGTGCGAGCGGCCACTCGGCGTCAGCGCGACCGCGCGCGCCAGAGTGCAACGGTGTAGTCCACGATGGCGGCGGCAGACACGATCCCGATGCCGAGCACCAGCGGCCACGTGTACTCGGGGGTCACGAGCACCGCCACGAGAGCTACCAGCTGGAGTACGGTCACGATCTTGCCGAGCATTCTCGCCCGGAACACCGCTGGCCGCAGCCACGGAACGATCTTCGCAACGAGGAATCCGACTGCCGTCGCGATGTCGCGTGCGAGAAATATGAAATACTCCCCAGCGGTGAACCGGCCTTCCACCAGATAGACGGAAATCGCGACGACCACGAAAATGCGATCAGCGAGCGGATCGATGAGCGCGCCGGTCTCGGTCTCTTCCCTCTCATGTCGCGCGAGCCATCCGTCCATGAAATCCGTGATGCCGGCGACGACGATGATCGCGACTCTCTCCCAGTTTCCTCCGATCAGCACGAAGGCGAGCGCTAGCACGAGCCGCGACAGGGAGATCGAGTTGGGCAGAGTGAACACGGCGCCGCGAGTCATGCGAGCAAAAAGTACGGTCGCTCGCAAACGCTTGCCAGCGCGGGCGAGCGCGTCTAGCTTCGCTCGATGACCCCGCAAAAGGTGCTCGCGGCGATTTATTTCGCGCTCGCGATAGCGATGATCGCCTGGAACATCCTGATGGCGGGGCGCATCACCCAGCTACGGCGGATTCCGCGGAGCTTTCAGGCCATCACCGGCCTCGCCGGTCTCCTGCTGGTCCCTGCCCTCGTCGTCGCGTATACGTCGTCGTCGATACTCTATGGCCGCGCGATCTTCCTCGTCGCCTGGCTGTGGCCGTTCACCGCGTCGCTGTTCGTCCTCCAGACGGTGTTCGCGCTTGGCCGCCGGCTGGTGACACCGCTGCTCGGATTCCCGCTCCTAGTTTACAACATCATCATCGCCGTAGTCGCCATCGCCAAGTTCACGATCGCCCGCGGGGGAACTCCTCCCGATTTCGCCCTCGCGCTCAACGCGGCGCAGGCGAGCATGCTCGGAACATTCTTCGGAGCTGCCGCGCTCTGGAATCCGCTCTACATGCAGGTTCCGATATTCGCGCCGTCGCTGCCGGCGCGGTGGGGCTTCACGCGCTTCGCGCGCGTGGGCCTCGCCGGAGCCGCCATTGCTCTGACGGCGCTGGTGGTGATCGAGATTCCCGGCGCGTTCGCGGGAATCCAGAGCTACCAGACGCATCAGGACGACAAGCTGCAGGAGCACCCTGAGGGTGATTTCCGCCTCGGACTGAAAATCTTCCCGGATCTTCGCAGCGGGCCGCCGCCACTGGCTCTGCGACATGACCTCGCCCTCGCCGACACTCTGCGCGTCGAAGTCATCAGCGTAGTCGTAAACCCCGAAGCGGCTCGCGGCATAGCACTCGATTCCCTCGCCCGCTCCATCGAACGCAGGCGCGCCGACACCACGCTGTTGATCATCGCGCTCGGTTATCCGAAAGATGGTCGCGACCAGATACGCCGCTCGGTTGCGGGATACACCGCTGCCCGCGTGCGAGACATCGATCGCCTCGCCCGGCGGCTCCGCCCTAATTACCTCATTCCGGCCGTCGATCCGCTGGAGGAAGGAGACCGCGTGCTCGGTGACCAGACGCCACAATACTGGATCGACTACCTCACCCGCGCAGCGCGCGTCGCGCACTACGTGAACCCCAACATCAAGGTCGCTGTCTCGATGAGCAGCTACGGCACTCGCGACAGCACGCTCTACGCATGGGCAGCCGGTCCCGGAACGCCAATCAACACTGTTGGTTTTTCGCTCTTCGCGGGGTTCGACGGCGCGCGATCGCTCGACACGCATATGCGCGTCGCCCAGAGATGGATGCGCCAGTTCCCGAGGCCGAAGGAGCATTGGGTCTTTGCAGCGGGCGGATACCCCCTCGTCCACGGAGAGGTGAACCAGCGCCGCGCGATCGGCGCAATACTGGCGTGGGCAACCGCCGAACAGCCGATCAAGGGAGCGGTGGTGTACGAAGCGGGAGACTACAATACGGTGCGCGGGCTCAGAACGCCCGGAGGGCGCTTGCGGGCCGCGACATGGGAGGTCCTCGAAGCCGACAGTCTGCTCAGGTCGAGCGCGGCGGTGGGCGCGACACCCTAAACGGTCCTTTCCACTCCGCGCACTATTCCCTCGATCCGCCGCTCCAAGTTGAAATAGGTGCGGGCGACGTTCCGCATCTGATCAGCGGTCACGGCTCGCACCCGGGTGTCGTACTGGTCCAGCTCCGACAATCCGGAGCCGAACATCCACGCATCGAGCAGCTCTCCCAACATCGCTCCACCGCTCTCCTGACTGATCGCGTGAGACCCGACCATGTACTCTTTCGCTCGAGAAAGCTCTTCGGCGGTAACTTCTTCGTTCCGTAACTTGTCGAACTCGGCCAGGAGTCCGGCGCGTGCGATTTCTTCCTTCTCCGGCGAGGTGGCGATGTAGGACAGGAACATCCCCGCCGCGCGCCTCTCGCTCATGCCTGCCTGTACCGTGTAGGCGAGCGACTGCCGGTCGCGCAGCTCATCGAAAAACCTGCCGCCGAGGCCGCTCGCTACGGTCGCGATCAGTGACGCGGCGAAGCGCGTATCATCCGTGCGAGTGGGAGCGGGAAACGCCACCGCCAAAGCCGTCTGAGCTTTGTCGCGCGTCTCAGCTACTGCTTCGGCGCGCCGAGGCCATTGCGGGCGCGCAATCGATGGAGCATCGCGCGCAATCACTTCTCCGAGCTCGTTCGCAACGAGATCCGCCACCGCGGCGGGCTCGAGATCGGCGACTATTCCGATTGCCGCGGCAGATGTGAGGATCCGCGTACGGTGCCAGTCGCGAACGTTCTGCGCACTGATCGCGCGCAACGATCTGTCCGTGCCCATTGTCGGAACGCCATAGGGGTGGCCGAGAAACGCGGCCTCGCTCGCAAGCTTCATTGGGTACCGGTACATGTCGTCGCGCATCATGGAGACGCTGGAAAGCGCTGCCGCGCGCTCCGTCTCGAGAGCGTCGTCGGGGATGGTCGGGTGCTGGACTACATCGCCGAGGAGCTCCAATCCCTGGGCGAGCCTCGATTTCGGCAGCGAGAACGACCAGCCGAAGCTGTCACTGCTCGCCCCGCCTGATATCGTCGCGCCCAGCATCTCCGCATCTTCGGCGATCTGTGCCGCGCTTCGACTAGTCGTCCCCTTGAGCACGGTGCGCGCGGTGAGGAGAGTGAGACCGGCAAGATCCGCCGGCTCTTCGGCGGAGCCGCCCGCGATGTATAGAGCGACGTGTGCCATCGCCGCACCCGGCTTGCGGCGCAGGAGTATCGGCACTCCGTTCCGCGTGCGAAAGATCGAAACCGCCCACTCTTCCCGATCGAAACTGGCACGCTCGATTCTTCGCGGCGACGGGAGCTGGCGCGCGGGTATCGCGCTCAAAGGCTCGACACGGCCACGCTCGAGCAACGCCTGCATCGCAGTCGCATCGCCCGCGATCACTGGAGCGCCCTCCGGACGATAGATGATCGCGGCTGCCTTCTGCGCAGGCAGATGAGTGCTGACGACTCGCTGCACTTGCTCGCCATCGACGGACATGAAGCGGTCGAAGTAATTCTGCCCGAGCCTCCAGTCTCCCAAGGCCTCCCACTCCGCCAGATAGTTCGCCCTGCCCTCGGCCGTCTCGAGCCGCCTCACCCAGCGCGCCTCGAAGATGCGACGTACCCGCTCCAATTCGTGGTGCTCGGCTCGCTCATCCCGCAGCACCCGCAGCTCGTGCCAGATGGCGCGCGCGGCATCGACGATCTTTTCAGGTTCAGTCTCGGCGTGGACGACGAACACGCCGAGCTCGGTCGGAGTGTAGTCATAGGCGCTGATCGTGGACGCAAGCTTTCGCTCGCGCACGGCGCGGTACAGCCGCGATGCCCTTCCCGTTGCGAGAAGGGATGCAGCGACATCGAGGGCCGGGGTATCCGGATGCAGCGTACCCGGAGTTCTCCATCCGACCACGAGCTGACTCTGTGCAATGTCGCCAGACAGCTCGCGGTAGCGGAAGCCGGCATGGTCGGGCTCGGCGGGCCCGGGCTTGCGCACCGGTTCATTGGACTCGAGCCCCCCAAAGAGCTCCGTCACACGAGCGATCGCATCTTCCACGTCGATGTCGCCCGAGATGCTGAGGATGGTGTTCGCGGGGCGGTAGAAGTTGCGGTAGAAGGAAGTCATCTTCTCGCGCGTGAAGGATCGGAGGCCGTCCTCACGCCCGATTCGCCACCTTCTCATGCGGTGTTGATCGTGCAGCAGCTCGTAAAGCGTCTCCGTCGCCACCGCGGATGGATTGTCAGACTTCCTCTTCGCCTCCTGGATGATCACTTCCATCTCTTTCGCGAGCTCGCCGGCGTCGATGGTGGAGTTGGCGTAGGCATCGGCCTGAATCTCCAGTCCCTTCGCGAATCCCGAGGACGGAAGGACCGTGTAGTAGGCTGTGTTGTCGTAGATCGTGTGCGCGTTGAGGTAGCCGCCAATACCTTTCGTCGCCTTGGCGATCTCTCCCACTCCCCGCTTCGCCGTCCCCTTGAAGAACATGTGCTCGAGCGCGTGGGAGAGTCCGTTCTCGTCGTCCGTCTCGTCGAAGTAGCCCGCCTTCACCCACGTGACGATCGCGACGACGGGCGCTGTCCGGTCCTGCTGGACGAGAAGGGTGAGTCCGTTGGAAAGAGTGGTGCGGTGAACCGTGTCCGGATTCATTGCCGCTGGTCAGCCGTGGGGCTAGGCGGCCAGCGGTCGGCGATGGACCACCAGCAATCCAAGGAGGAAAAACAGCGCTCCGTACGCGGCGAGCCAGACGACATCGTTCAACGGGGCCGTTCCAGCGGAAATGAGCGATGTGGCGACACCATCCACCTTGTGAACCGGCGGCAAGAGCTCCACGGCGGTGCCCCTCCAGCCGGTGCCGTTTCCGAAAATCGCCCGCAGGACTCCGGACCCGAGCCACACGGCGGCGAGCGCCACCCAGTCGTGAGTCGTGGCCGCCGAAAGGAAGAACCCGATGCCGCCCATCGCGACATAGATCAGCGTCGTGTACATGACGAGATTCCAGACGCTGAAACTTCCGGCGAAGACGAAGAAAGCGGTGGAAAGCAGGAGCAATGCGGCCAGCAGGCCGACGAGATGAATGAAATAGAGCTGAGCGTAATAACGGACGGGACTCACCGGCTTTGCGAACAGGAACCGGTAGTATCCCATCTTCCGATCGGTGGAGATGATCCCGTTCAGCGCGATGAACACCCAGATCAGAACCAGGGTCCTCGCCAGAGTAGTGACGAGTCGGGTAACGAGCTCCGGAGGAAGTGGCGATGCGGAAAGGCGGAGCGGGAGCAGCTGCAGAAAGCCCATCAACGCCCCGATAATCACGATCGCAATTCCCTTGTCCATGACGAAATCGCGAAACTGCCACAGGGAATACTTCGCCAACCGGCCGCGATTCATTTCGTTTCTCCCACTGCTTCGCGGAACTGTTGCTCGAGCACAGACCGTTCCGGCATCACGCTGGCGATCAGGGCGCCTCCGCCGATGAGATCGGCGAGCAGCGAGTTGAGCTCCTCGATGCTTCGCACCGTCACGCCGTACTCGCCCCTCCCCACCGCCTCGGCGCCGGGGAAAACTTCCAGCATTCGCTCGTGACCGTTGGCCAGCACGATGCGGAATCGCGTGGCGGCTATCTGTTCGTTGTCATAGCCAGTGCTGACTACACGCTGCAGGCGGCCGTGGTCGATGATTCCCACGCGGTCCGCGACGCGCTGCAGCTCATCGAGATTATGGGAAGCGATGATGATGGTACGATCCGCGCGGCGCAGGTCTCCGACGATGTCCCGGAATCTCTGCGTCCACACGGGATCGAGTCCGTGCGTGGGCTCGTCGAGGACGAGGAGCCGCTCATCACGCAGGAGAGCCTGCGCCAGACCGAGCCGCTGCAGATTCCCCTTGGACAGCGCCTTCACCTTCTTCTCCCGGTGCTCTCCCAATCCGAGCAGCTCGATCACTTCATCGACGCGCGCCGGAACATGGGATTCGGGAATTCCAGCCAGCGTCGCGAAGCGCACGAGCGCGGTGTCGGCGCGCCATTTTGGATTGATGTTGATCAGCTCAGAGAGGTATCCGATGCCCTGACGCTCGACGTAAGTACGCGCGGGCAGGCCATCGATCTCGACCGTCCCCGTCGTGGGGCGGAGATATCCGAGGAGCATCGCGATCAGCGTGGTCTTCCCCGCTCCATTGGGACCCGCGATCCCGAAGATCTCTCCGTCTGCTACCCGCAACGAAAACTCCTCGACCGCTTTGACAGAGTTGCCGAGGAGTGATCTGTAAGTCTTCCCGACGTTCGTGAGCTCGATCACAACGGCGGAGGAGTCGCCGTAGGCGTTGGCTGCAGGCACGCCGTCCACGGCCCGCTGCCGGCGTTGCTGATCCACTTGGTGCCTTCGGTGATCCGGTTGAGACGCATCATCGCGCAGCCGAGATATCCCTGAGCTGACTTGTCCTCCGAGTTCGCCTGCACGGCGCGAACGAAGAACCGCCGGGCCAGGTCGTATTGCCTGCTGGCGAAGAGGATGAGTCCCATCTCCCGCAGCGCCACCGCATTCTTTGGCTCGAGTCTGAGAGCAGTATCCAGCTGCGCGCGGGCCGACGCGAGGTCTCCTTCCTCGCGCGACAAGCGGGCGAGAAATACGTGAGGCGCCGCGGCGTTCGGGTTCTCTCTCACCGCTTTGGCGAACTCCCCACGCGCACGTTCACGCTGGCCTGCCTGCATGGCGTCGATGCCGGCGCTTAGTCCGCCCCCTGATGACCGATTGATCACGAAGTAGCCGACGACTATCAGGATGAGAAGGACCGGCAGCGTGAACAGGACGGGCTTTGAGATCTTCGGCCAATTCCGGCCGGCCTCTGCGGCGGCGAGCGCCTGCTCGACGTTGCGTGTCCCACCGCCGCCCAGGTACGCCGGCGGCGGCTGCTCGATCGTAGGCGGCCGCGAGGAAGCTGCTTTCGACCCGATCGTCGGCGGGGGTCTGCGTCCGCCCGCCGGCGGAGGTGCGTACGGAGACGCGGGCTTTTGCGCCGCCCGCGGAGAATATGCCGCCTGCACCGGGCTCGTCGGAGTCGCGCGCCGCACTGGCGCGCTTCCAGTCAGAGCGGATTCGAGCGCTCTGAATCCCTCGAGCGCCGCATCTCCATCGGCTTGAGTCGGATTGTATGTGGTGCGATTCGCGCGGTCCCGCGCGGCGAGAAATTCGAGTAGCGAATGCGCCTGCTCGAGCGATATCAGCTCGCTCTGCCGCGCCGCCCTGATCAGTTGCTGGCCGCCGAGCGTCGAGCCGCCGACGTACTCGCGGAGCGAGCTCTCGACGCCGGTCCATAGATCGATGATGTCCGCGGCGAGATCTTCCCCGCCGCGCGGAGTCTCGAAATGTGTGAGTACGGGGCGAACGCCGTTGAGCGCGGTGAGTGCCGCCTGGGACTGCGCCGGACTCACCTTAGGATGCGCAACAGCCCTGCGTCGGCACGACGGCGGATGAAGCTCTCGGCGTCCTGCTCCGGTTTCGGATTCTCGTCGAGACACTTTGCTTCGCGCATCTTGTCCACGATCTCCTCCCATGTGCCCTCGAACGTGTTGCCGTTGCCGAGGGTTATCCGGTGCGACTCGGGAGTTGATTTTACCTCGGCAAAGCTGGAGAGCAAGGCTCCGAACAGCTCGAGCTGTCCTTTCGCCTCGCTTTGGGCGGTGTCCATCGCCTTGGTTTCGATCTCGGCCAGCATCTCGTCGATGTCGTCAAGGTCGCCCGAGAGATCGCGGAGGCGATCCTCCCAGGGACGTAGCTCGGGATCAGTGTCGCGCAGGCGGTAGATCATCTTCTTCAGCTCGATCAGCCTCCAGATGCCCAGCTCGTCCCAGTGATCCTCCGGCGTCGAGCGATCGAGATGATAGAGCGCCGCCTCGTAATCGCCGCGATCGTAGAAGATGTTGCCGAGGTAGATGCGCGCCTCGGTGTGGTCGGGATCCATCTGCAGCGCACGTCTGAGCGTAGAGATCGCACCTTCGTCGTTTCCAAGACGGTGCTCGGCGTAGCCGATGCACGAGACCGCTTCCGCGGCGTCGGGTGTCTGCTGTGCGGCAATCTCGAAGAACTGCTTCGATTCGTCGATCAGACCTTCGCGAAAGAGCGCGCGTCCGATCTGGAGCATCAGCTCTACGTCGTCCTGGTAACCGAGCTCGAGGGTGTGCTGAAAACTTTTGATCGCCCGGCCCTGCTGGCCGAACTTGAGCAGCGTCTCACCGAGTCCGGCGAGAGCGTCCTCATGATCGGGGTCGAGAACGAGTGCTTCCTCAAAGCTGCGGCGGGCCCACGCGTATTCTTCGCGGGCGTGGTAGGCGTAGCCAACTCCAATGTGGAGCTCTACCGAATTCGGGTAGAGGCCGAGTCCTTCCTTGAGTACGTCCAGAGCTTCGTCATACTGGCCTTCATTGTACAGCTGATGCGCTCTCTCGTCGTACTCTTCAGAACTCAAAAAAGGTGTTGGCATGACGACGCACCCTCCGAGGAGTCGAGTATAGCCTATTGTACTCTTTAGACACTACGATGTTCAAGGGAGTAACATCACGCGGGTGCCCGATCAGGTTACTACCGCCGTTCTTTCGGAAAAGCGTTGCCAGCTCTCGGTCTCGAGAGACTCGGCGATCTCCGCGACGACAGATTCGATCTCCTCGTCCCGGGTAAAGAAGTGGGGAGCAATCCTAATGCCCGCGCCCACGCGATAGTCGACCAGTATGTCGCGAGAGAGAAGATGCTGCGTGACTTCATAGCCGTGCGGAACATCTACTGCCACCGTTCCGCCGCGCCGGGCGGAGTCGCGCGGGGCGTTCACAGTAAATCCCTGGGTGTCGGCGAGCTCGATGAGACGAGAGGTCAGCGCGATGCTTCGCTCACGAATGGCGTCGATCCCAGCCTTGCGAAGGATCTTCGCCCCCTCGGCGGCCGCGTAGAGAGCTGGAATCACCGGCGTACCATTGAGCCAGCGGAACGCGCCGGTGGTGTACTCCATGGCATCCTCGAACGCAAACGGCCTGGAGTGGGCCTGCCAGCCCGTGAGAGCGGGTTTGAGTCGGTCCCTCACCGTCGGGCTTACATAGAGGAAGCAGGCGCCGGGGCCTCCGCATAGCCACTTCAGCACTCCGCCGGTCAGGAAGTCCGCCTTGCTTCGTTTCACGTCAACCGGAACGATTCCCACCGCGTGGAAGGAATCGAGCGAAACCAGCGCGCCCATTTTGTGAGCCCGCTCGCAGATCGCATCCACGTCCATCAGGAACGCGCTTCTGAACAGGACGTGCGAGACGGCCACCAGCCGCGTCCGCTCGTCGATTGCCTCCAGCATTTTGTCGCGCGCGATTGTGATGCCGTCATCCGACCTTACGACCACGACACGCGCGCCGAGGCGGCGCGCCATTTCCTCATATGCGTAGCGCACCGATGGAAAGTCGAGCTCGGTCATGACCACCGTGTCGCGGCCCTTCGGAAAATCGATGGCGGAGAGCACCGCGGTCTGCGCGATCGTGACGTTCGGCATCATCACGACCTCTCCTTCGCCGGCGTTGATGAGTGGGGCGATCTCGTTGCCGACATCGACGGGGCGCTCCCACCAGCCGCGCTGCCACGCCTTTACGCCGAATTCTCCCCAGTCGCGCGCGTACTCGGCGAGCCTGGCGGGAACGGTGCGAGGCATCGGTCCCAGCGAATTGGAGACGAGGTAGTTCGTCTTCTCAAGAATCGGGAACTCTTCGCGGAGGGCGAGCAGCGCGGTGGGCCGATTCATCGAGCTTCTCGGTGGGTGCGATGCATGTCAGTACATTATAGTCACTTCGACCTGACCGGAGCATGACCCGCAAGACACCGACGAGAGTTCCCAAGAGGCGCACGCCTGTTTCGAAACCTCGCCACCCACGCCCTAAGATCGCGCTGGTGCTGGGCGGGGGCGGCCTCAAGGGCTTCGCGCACATCGGGGTGATCCGCGCGCTAGAGGAGCTTGGCATCGAGCCGACGGTGTTCGCTGGCACGAGTATCGGCTCACTCATCGGCGCCGCCTATGTCGGCGGGATGCCAGTGCCCGAGATGTCTGAACGCGCCCGCGCGCTGAAGCGACGCGATCTCTTTCGCCTAAATCGCATCGGGATGTTGCTGGAGCGACAGCGCTCGCCGGCCATTTATCTCGAGGAACCGCTGCGCGCTCTGGTTGAATCCGTCGTGCCGCGAAAACGGCTCGACCAGTTGAAGAAGCAGGTGCTGGTGAACACGGTGGACATTCAGCGCGGCACGCAGGTGGTGTGGGGACTGAACGGGCTTCGCGACGTCAGCGCCACCGATGCAGTATACGCCTCCTGCTCACTTCCCGGGTTTTTCCCTCCCGGAGTGATCAGCCGGAGACTGTGCGTGGACGGAGGCGTGGTTGACAACCTTCCCGTAGGCATCGCCGGTCGCGGTATGGACATGGTTATCGCGGTCGATACGGGGAGCAGCGACGTCGCTCCCGAGAACGACATCGCGGTGCACGGATTCACATCGATCTACATGCGGGCCGCGACAACGATGATGCACGCGCTGCAGCTGGTGCCATTCTCTTCATGGACCCGTCCGCCGATGATCCTGATCAGGCCGCAGGTCTCGCATATCGGGTGGTTCAGCTTTTCGCACACCGAGGAAATTCTCGAGGCGGGATACACCGCCGCCATTGAGGCGCTATCGAACTACGAGGAGGCGATGACCTGGGGAAGCGGCGTGTTCCCGCGGCGGGCAATACAGATCACCGTTGATCGCGAGAAGTGCATCGGATGCACGCTCTGCGCCTCGCTAGCGCCGGACGTGATGGCGATGGACTCGCACCACAAGGCCTACCCGCTCACGCCGATAGTCGAGTGGTCGCCCGCGGACGGCGATTTCGTGCACCAGTGTCCCACCCTCGCCATCGAGGCGACGCGGATCGAAGAGGGAAAGCCTCAGACTGCGACCGCGACCGTCGATCCTACGAGGCAGGCAACGACGGAGAGTCGATAGGAAATGCAGCGAGCTTAGTAGCGCATCCGAGGCAGCACACGGAGCATCGGGTGATGGAGATGTGCTAGATTGAGAGAGCGATGACACACCCGAATTCCTTCGGCAGCCGGTCGACGCTCGACGTGGCAGGACGGAAGTACACGATCTTCCGGCTGGACTCGCTCGCGAAGCTGGCCGACGGGAACGCCGCCAGACTTCCCTTCAGTCTCAAGATTCTCCTCGAGAATCTGCTGCGGAACGAAGACGGCAAGTTCGTGAAGGCCGACGACATCCGCGCACTCGCTGCCTGGAACCTCAAGGGCAAAGTCGAGAAGGAGATAGCTTTCCGCACCGCCCGAGTCCTGCTTCAGGACTTCACCGGAGTTCCCGCCGTCGTCGACCTGGCGGCAATGCGCGACGCGCTCGCCCGACTGGGCGGCGACGCCAGCCTGATCAATCCTCTTCAGCCGGTCGATCTAGTAATCGACCACTCGGTGCAGGTGGACGAGTACGGCTCCGAGGCGGCATTCCTCATCAACGCTGATCTCGAGCACCACCGCAACAAGGAACGGTACGCATTCCTCCGTTGGGGTCAGAAGGCGCTGAGCAACTTCCGCGTCGTACCGCCCGATACGGGAATCGTCCACCAGATCAATCTCGAGTACCTCGCGCAAACCGTATTCACGCGGCGCGAAGGCAGCGAGACTTTCGCGTATCCCGATTCCCTCGTCGGAACCGACTCGCACACCACCATGATCAACGGGTTGGGCGTGCTGGGCTGGGGTGTAGGTGGCATCGAAGCCGAGGCAGCGATGCTCGGCCAACCGGTGTCGATGCTCATACCCGAGGTCATTGGCTTCAAGCTGCACGGCAGTCTGCCGCCAGGCGCGACGGCAACGGACCTTGTGCTCACGGTGACGGAGATGCTTCGCAAGAAGAAGGTCGTTGGAAAGTTCGTCGAGTTCTATGGCGCGGGGCTGTCGAGTCTCTCGCTCGCGGATCGCGCGACGATCGGTAACATGGCGCCGGAGTACGGCGCGACGATGGGATTTTTCCCGGTGGATTCCGAAACGGTGAGCTACCTGCGCTTCACCGGCCGGGACGAGGCCCAGGTCCAGCTGGTGGAATCCTACTGCAAGGCGCAGGGAATCTTCCGCACGGACGACACACCCGATCCACTGTTCACCGACACGATCGAGCTGGACCTGCGCACGGTGGAGCCGAGCCTGGCTGGACCGAAGCGGCCGCAGGATCGCGTACCGCTCAAGCTGGCGAAGAAGATGTTCAAGGACGCGCTGGGCGCCGATCTCGAGCGCACTGGCACCGTTGCCGCTGTGGCGGCGGCCAAGCAGGCGATGAGCGTCGCCGCTTCTCCACAGCTTTCGCCTTCAGTCGTCGCCAGTGATCCGCACGAGCAGGCCGGGGAAAATTCGAGCGTGGCCGTGGAACTGAACGGCGAGAAGTTCTCCATTCGGCACGGATCCGTCGTGATCGCCGCCATCACGAGCTGCACCAACACCTCGAATCCCAGCGTCATGCTCGCGGCCGGCCTGCTGGCCCGGAACGCGGTGGCCAGGGGGCTCACGACGAGGCCATGGGTCAAGACGAGTCTCGCTCCGGGATCGAAGGTGGTTACCGAGTATTTCCGCGCCGCGGGAGTGATGGACGCGCTCGAGAAGCTTCGCTTCAACGTCGTGGGCTTCGGCTGCACGACGTGCATTGGAAACTCCGGCCCACTCCCGGCAGCGATCGGCGAGGCCGTCGATGCCAACAAGCTGGTTGTCGCAGCCGTGCTCTCCGGGAACCGGAACTTCGAGGGGCGCATCAATCCACTCACGCGCTTCAACTACCTCGCGTCTCCACCACTCGTCGTGGCTTATGCGCTCGCCGGCCGGATGGACATCGACTTCGCCACGGAGCCCATCGGCATCGGCGCCAGTGGACCGGTGTTTCTGCGCGACGTTTGGCCCGCCCCCAAGGATGTGGAAGACGAGATCCTCCGCTCGGTCAAGGCCGAGATGTTCAAGACACAGTATGCTGATGTCTTCAAGGGTGACGAGAACTGGCGTGGCCTTCCCGTTCCGGAAGGAAATCTCTACGCGTGGGACGCGAAATCGACATACGTAAAGAATCCGCCGTTCTTCGATGGGATGACCATCGTTCCGCCCGGAGTGCGTCCGGTCCACGGTGCCCGGGTCCTCGGCATGTTCGGCGACTCGATCACTACAGATCACATCTCGCCGGCCGGGTCCATTCCTGCTTCCAGTCCAGCCGGCAAGTGGTTGATTGCCCAGGGAGTGAAGACCGTCGATTTCAATTCCTACGGCGCTCGACGCGGCAACCACGAAGTTATGATGCGCGGCACCTTCGCCAACATCCGTCTGCGCAACGAGCTCGCCCCCGGAACTGAAGGGGGTTGGACGACCAGGGTGCCGGGCGAGAAAGCGGTGACGATCTACGATACCGCGATGGAATACCAGGCAAAGGGAATTCCGCTCATCATCATCGCGGGGAAGGAGTACGGTACGGGCTCGTCACGGGATTGGGCGGCGAAGGGAACGCTGCTGCTCGGGGTGAGAGCGGTGATCGCGGAATCGTTCGAGCGGATTCACCGTTCCAATCTGGTCGGAATGGGCGTGCTTCCGCTCGAGTTCAAGGTTGGCGAGACGCGCCTCACACTCGGTCTCAGCGGCTTCGAGACATTCGAGATCGAAGGCATGTCCGACGAAATGAAGCCGCGAGCGCTCGTCACGGTGCGGGCGCGGGCCGCCGACTGTGCCGAGAAGAAGTTCCAGGCAGTCTCACGCATCGACACGCCGGAGGAAATGAGCTACTACCGGCACGGCGGCATTCTTCCGTACGTGTTGCGGCAGCTGATGGCCCGCTGACTCGCCGGCGCACCACCGCCCCCGCTCGTTACTCCGCTGCGCGGGCTGCTTTCGCCGCCGCGCGAGCCTCTTTTCGTTGCCGCCTCTTCAAATGGAAATACGGCATTGCGGTGTTGATCTGGTCGGCGAGGTCGCTCTCGATCGCCTTTGGATCGAGCGGCTCCAGCATTGCCCGCAACTCCGGATCGTCGGCGAGCGGGAGGTTCAGCCGGGAATACAGACCCGCGACGAGATGAAGCGTCTTCGTGACTTCTTCCTCGACTCGAAGATTCACCTGCAGCGTCAGTTCCTCGCGCAACTCGGCGATGCGGGACTCGCGATGCTGGGTCATCAGCACGAAAATCGAGAGGAAAATCGCCTCGAGCGAGACGGTCGTGGTGAGCATCCCGAACGGGTAAGGATCGAACTGCGGCATTCCAGGCAGCGGGGAGTTGATCGCGATCCACGCCACGAATGCGACGACATGGAGCACGAGGAATTTTGTCGAGCTCGCCACCGCGATCATGCGGTCGGCGAGCACCTCCATCCTGGTGCGGTTCGCCGAATGCTGCGCCTTGATGGCGCGGAAGGCCGTGTTGAGGCCGACGCTGCGCCGCATTCGACGCTCTCCGGCCACCGGAGTTCCCGGCTTCAACGGAAGTTGTTCGCTCTCTTCAGTAGCCATGTCGCGGTGTTGATAAAAGGTCCTTTCCGACTCTCAAGTTCGCCCACTTCCTGCGCCGACGCAAACGGTTAACCTTCCTCTCATGGCCACGAAATCGTCGCGCGGTCCGTCTTTCACGGTCGGACTGATTCAGGAAGCGGTAACCACCGACGTGAAGCGCAACGTCGAGCGCGCCATCGAGCGCATTCGTGAAGCCGCCGGGCGCGGCGCGAACGTGGTCTGCCTTCAGGAGCTCTTCAACGCGCCTTATTTCTGCAAGTCGCAGAAGGCCGAGCGCTTCGATCTGGCGGAGCCCATCACCGGTCCGACGATCGCGCGCATGCAGAAGCTCGCCAACGAGCTCGAGCTCGTGATCATCGTGCCCATCTTCGAGCGGCAGGCAGCTGGAGTGTACCGCAATTCCGCGGCGGTGATCGACGCCGACGGCTCGGTGCTGGGCGCGTATCGCAAAATGCACATTCCCGACGACCCGTTGTTCAACGAGAAGTACTATTTCACGCCGGGTGATTCGCACGCGGACGCCGACGCAAACGGCGATCACAAGGGCGCGGGCGGGTTTCGCGTCTGGAAAACCCGCTACGCGGATATCGGGGTGCTGATTTGCTGGGACCAGTGGTATCCCGAAGCGGCGCGCATCACATCTCTCCTTGGCGCTGAGATCCTGGTCTACCCGACGGCGATTGGGTGGCACCCCGCCGAAAAGGCCGAGTTTGGAGAGGCGCAGGTGGAGGCATGGAGGACGGCGCAGAGGGCGCACGCGATCGCCAACGGCGTTTTCGTGGCCGCGCCGAATCGCGTTGGCCACGAGGATGAGCCCGGTACCGAAGGCATCGAGTTCTTCGGACACTCCTTTATCTCGGATCCGTTCGGGAGAGTTCTCGCCGAGGCGGGGACGGAGCCCGCGGTGCTGGTGGCGGAGTGTGCCCGCTCGCTGATCGAGACCACACGCCGCAACTGGCCGTTCCTGCGTGATCGCCGCATCGACGCCTACGCTCCGATCCTCAACCGCTACATAGGATGAGGCCGGCAGCTCGCCCGCGCGGTGAAGGCGCCGCTCCCGGAGAGAGCGGCGCTTTGACTATGGATATCAAGCTCGCCCGCCGGATGCCTGCCGAATGGGAGAAGCACGACGCGACGTGGATCGCCTGGCCACACCACGAGCCTGATTGGCCGGGAAAGCTGGGGCCGATTCCGTGGGTTTACGCCGAGATCGTGCGCGCGCTCAGCGAGCACGACCGCGTTGAAATCCTCTGTCAGGATGAGAGCGTCGCCGACAACGCGCGTTTGCTGCTCACCGCTCACGGAGTCAGGCAGGCGGACGACAAGTATCGCCTGCACATAGTTCCGACCGACCGTGTCTGGCTCCGAGACTCCGCGCCCACAGCCGTTCGTCGCGCCGACGGAGTAATCGAGCTGCTCGATTGGCGATTCAACGGCTGGGCGAAGTACGACAACTACAGGAGGGATGCTGAAGTCGGCCGCGCGATCGCAAAGATTACCGGACTGCCGCGGATCGAGCCCATACGACCGGACACCGGTGAGCGGCTGGTCCTCGAGGGTGGCGGGATCGAGGTGAACGGCTCCGGACTAATCCTCGTCACCGAGGAGTGGCTCCTAACTGACGCTCAGGTCCGGAATCCCGGGATGACAGCCGCGGATTACGAGAAGGTGTTCTCCGATTATCTCGCGGCTCCAACCACGATCTGGCTGGGTGAGGGGGCGGTGGGCGACGACACTCACGGTCACATCGACGACGTCGCGCGCTTTGCCAACCGCGATACGGTAATCCTCGCCTACGAGCACGATCCCGCGGACGGGAACCAGGCTCGCTCCGCCGACAACCTGCGTCGGCTCGAGCTCGCCGCCAAAAAGCACGCGCTGCGTATCATCACGATTCCCTTCCCCCGGCCGGTGTTCATGAACGGTGAGCGACTTCCGGCGAGCTATGCGAACTTCTACATCGCCAATGGCGCCGTTCTTGTACCGACCTTCAATGATCCGAACGACCGAGTGGCGCTCAACGGAATCGCCGAGGCATTTCCGCGGTTCACTGTGGTCGGAATCCACGCGGTGGACTTGGTGTGGGGGCTCGGCACGCTCCACTGTCTGACGCAACAGCAGCCGGCGGCAAGGGGATGAGGGGATGAAGATCATCCTCACGAGCGCGGAATCGCTGCGGCTGGAGCCGGCGCCCGGACCGCTGACGATCGAAGCGCCTTCAGCCGAGTTGGGGTACTCTCCCTTTCACATGCTGGGCAGCTCGCTGGCCACGTGTACGTTCTCCGTTCTGCAGAGCTGGGCCACCGACAAGAACCTCGGCGCTGACGATCTGCGCATCGACGTCAGCTGGAGCTTCGCCGAGACGCCGCACCGCGTCGGCTCGATGCAAATGAGCATCGAATGGCCGTCGCTCGCGAGCGACATGTGGCCGCGCGCGCTACGGGTGGCGAATCTATGCGGCGTGCACAACACGTTGACGCATCCGCCGGAGATATCGGTCGGAACGAGGGTAGCGGCAAGATGACGGTGTCGGTCGTCCGGTTCACGGTTGCGGGTGAGCCCACCGACGAGGCGCTTGCGCCGACGATCGGGGAGCCGGGCCGGCATTACACCGTGATCTACGATGGCAATTGCAAGGTGTGTAGACGGATGGTCGCGTTGTTAACGAGATGGGATCGGAATCACGACCTCGAGGTTCTGCCCTCGCAAACGCCGGGACTTAACGCGCGATTTCCGTGGATTCCTGCCCGCGCTTACATCGAGTCAGTCCAGGTGATACGGAACAGCGATGGCAGAACGTGGCAGGCCGCGGGCGCGCTCGAAGAGCTGCTCAAGGTGCTGCCAAAGGGCAGGGTGATCTCGTGGCTGTTCAAGATCCCATTCGTGCGCCCGCTGGTCGACAAGTTCTATCGCTGGTTCGCGCGCAACCGTTACCGTCTCGGATGCGGAGAGCACTGTCAGGTGCGGGAGCTCGATCTCGATTATGGAGATGAGCGTACGGTCTAACCAGGAGGCGAAACCGATATGTCAACCGTGCAACGCATCGTATTCTACCAGCTCCCCCTTTGGGTCCGGCTTGCCGCCGCCCTTGCGCTCCTCAACACCTGGATCCTCATCGCCGAGTTCGTGATTGACCGGTACGGGTTAGACGACTATCTGCCGTTCTACCGGTATGGCGACATATGCCTGTGGGACATTGCTGTGATCATCGGGATCGCCGTGCTGTTCATTAGAGCGTCTCGAATTCCTCCCGGCGATCCCAGTCTCACAGGCAATTCAGCTGCGTAAGTCAATGCGAATCCGACCGATTGAATCCCGCGACTGGCCCGAGTGGCGGCGGATGGCCGAAGCTCTTTTTCCCGGCGAACCGCCCGAGGGGTATCAAGCCGAGCTGAAAAGGCTGCAACTCAGCGAGGACGCTGCGGTATTGATGGCGGAGCGCCCCGACGGCTCGGTGTGCGGTTATGTGGAAGTCGGCTCACGTCCGTATGCCGATGGCTGCGACACCAGTCCCGTCGGCTACATCGAAGCCTGGTATGTCGATCCGGATGTACGGCGTAGTGGCTACGGTCGCGCACTGCTCGAAGCCGCGGAATCCTGGGCACGGTCGCGCGGGTATTCAGAGGTCGCCTCCGATGCCCTCATCGACAACAAGGTCAGCTACGCGGCGCACATTCGCAGCGGTTATTCGGAGGTCGAGCGAATCGTGCAGTTCCGGAAGAGCCTGGTAGCGGAGCGTTAACCACGGTCGTCGCAGCTCTCGTCCTGACTGAGCGCGAAACAGACTTCCCTCTGCCACTGACTCTGCACATCTTGCCGGAAGTACCGTTTTTGGAGACCGAATGGTGAAGACTCGCGCCCGCGCTCCCAAAGCTCCGCAGGCTCTGCTGCTCGTCGGGACGATGAAGGGCGCGTTCGTATTCAGCTCCGACAGGTCCCGGAAGAAATGGCGCATGGATGGCCCGCACTTCCGTGGCGAAGCCGTATACGCGCTCCTTCACGACAAGCGTGGCGGACGCGCGCGTACTTACGCCGCCACGAACAGCATGCACTGGGGCCCGACAGTCCGGTCCAGTGATGACCTCGGGAAAACCTGGACTTCAGGAGAGGGACGCAGCGTCCGCTTTCCACCCGAAGCTGGTCGCGCGGTCGCGCAGGTGTGGCAGATTGCCCCGGGGCGCGCCAAGGATCCCGACGTTCTGTACTGCGGTGTCGAGCCGGCGGCGCTGTTCGAGTCACGCGATGGCGGCCAGAGCTGGGCTCCGAACCAAGGTCTGCTCAACCACGAGCACCAACCCAAGTGGCAGCCGGGCGGCGGCGGGCTTTGCCTGCACACGATCATGCTCGACCCGTTGAATCCGAAACGGATGCTGATCGCCATCTCGACCGGCGGGGTCTACCGGTCGGAAGACGGCGGAAAAAGCTGGCGCGCGCGTAATTCCGGTGTGCGCGCCGAGTTCCTTCCTGATAAGCACCCGGAATTCGGGCAGTGCGTTCACAAGGTGGTGCACCACCCGTCGCGGCCCGAACGGCTGTTCCTCCAGAATCACTGGGGGCTCTATCGCAGCGACGACTGGGGTGACACCTGGCACGACATCGCCAATGGAGTTCCATCCGACTTCGGGTTCGCGATGGAGATGCACCCGCACGATCCGGACACCGTGTACATCGTGCCGCTCGAGTCCGACACGTTCCGCTGCACTCCCGAAGCGAAGCTGCGGGTGTACCGGACCACGAATGCCGGAAAGAGCTGGGAGCCGTTGGTGAAGGGCCTGCCGCAGAGTGGGGCTTACGAGACTGTGCTCCGCGATGCGCTGACCGCCGACACCTTCGAATCGCCGGGCATTTATTTTGGAACGAGAAGCGGCAAGCTTTTTGGTTCGGCCAACGGCGGCACCAGCTGGTCGGAGATCGCCGATGGCCTGCCGCCGGTGGTCTGCGTGAAGGCTTCGACGGCGGGAGTCGCTTGATAACTCTCGAGCTCCCCAAGGCGCTGTGCTCGTTCGCCGAGACGCAGGCTTCGGTCTTTCTCGATGATTCGTGCAAGACGGTCGGCGAGGCTCTTATTGCGCTCGGAAAGCAGTCACCCAAGGCCCTCGACCGCATCATGGACGAGAGTGGTAGCGTGCGGCGACACGTGAACATCTTCGTCAACGGCGAGAGCATTCGCTTTCTCGACGGCCTGAGCACGCCGGCTCCGGAGGGAAGCACCATTCTCGTTCTCGCCGCGGTGAGCGGCGGGTAATCCAACACACCGCGAGCGGACGCAGAGTTTCTGGCGGACTACACGGCAACGGTTGCATGGGAACGGAACGGTGCCGTATTCACCGATAACCGCTACAGCAGGGGACACCGCTGGCAATTCGACGGTGGCGTAGAAGTTCCGGCCTCCTCGTCGCCTCACGTGGTACCTGTGCCGCTTTCGGTTACCGCCGCTGTCGATCCCGAAGAGGCGTTCGTCGCTTCCATCTCCAGCTGCCACATGTTGTGGTTCCTGTCGATCGCCGCCAAGCGGGGGTTCGTGGTGGACAGCTATCGTGACGATGCAGTCGGCATCATGGGCCGCAACTCGCAGGGAAAGACCGTAGTCGCGACGGTCCGGCTCCGCCCGCAGGTATCATTCAGTGGCAACAAACTGCCGACGAGAGAGGAGCTGACAGCGGTACACCATGAGGCGCACGACGCCTGCTACATCGCGAATTCAATCATTACCGAGGTCCAATGCGAGCCGGTCTACCCCTGAGATTGTCAAGCAATGGCTAGCCAGAAACGTGAATGCCCGAAGTGTCGCGGTGGGATGGACGAGGGATTCATGCTCGACCACACGCATGGTGGCTATGCCCTGCCCACTTTCGTCCTCGGCCCGATGCGACGCGCATGGTGGGGGGTCAAGCTCAAGGGGCAGGCAAAATTCAACGTGATTACTTACCGCTGCTCGCGTTGTGGATTTCTCGAGTCATACGCGCTGGAACAACAACGCTGAATGCAGAGCAGGAAATGGAACAATCGACCCTCTTCGCGGTGTAATGAGTAGCCGCATTCACCACCATCGACCCGACTTCCATGACTCGTTCCCTTCCAAAGCTGATCACTGGACTCGTGGCCATTCCGGTCGCTCTCGTCCTCATCGCGACCAGGCTCACCAGCGGTGCGAGTTTCAGCCCTTCGGCACCGTTGCCGGGCCCGGCATTCGACGCGCAGCTCGCGGCGGGCGAAGACACGGCGTATTTCGCCGGCGGCTGCTTCTGGGGAATCGAAGGCGTGTACGAGCATGTGAAGGGAGTCAAATCGGCGGTGTCGGGTTACTCCGGCGGTAGCGTCGCCTCTCCCAGTTACAACCAGGTGACGAGCGGCAATACGGGCCACGCCGAGACGGTGCGGGTGATATATGATCCGGCCCAGGTCTCCTATGGACAGCTGCTCCGGATTTTCTTCTCGGTTGCTCACGATCCCACACAGCTGAATCGGCAGGGCCCGGACCGCGGCACGCAGTATCGGTCGGCGATCTTCTACGACAACGCGTCACAGCAAGAGGTCGCACAGCAGTACATCGACCAGCTCACTACGGCGAAGTTCTTTCCGAAGCCCATCGTAACGCAGGTGGCGAAGCTGACCGCGTTCTATCCGGCCGAGGAGTACCATCAGGATTACATGGTGCATCATCCGAATCAGCCGTACATCGTCTTTCACGATGCGCCCAAGGTAGCCGCGCTCAAGAAGCATTTCGCGAGCCTCTACAGGGACTGACGCGCGTAGGAACGGATGCTGGTGCTTACGAGGCGGTTTGCGCCGGCGCTAGCTTCTCCGGATGGACCTTCAGATCCTGGCAGTACCGTACGACTCCGGGCATCGCGGCGCGCGAATGGGCGCGGGACCGGAGAGACTTCTCGAAGCCGGTATCGAGCGCGCACTCACTGATCTAGGACACCGGGTCCGCACCACGCTCGTAGAGCTTCCGCGAGACTCGTGGAGCTCCGAGATCGGCGCCGCGTTCGAGCTGATGCGGCGCACCGCCGCCGCGATCGCCGCCAACAAGGAGCTTTTGCCGATCATCCTGGCCGGCAACTGCAACACTTCCGTCGGCGCGCTGGCGGCGCACCCGCCGCGAACGGGCATTGTCTGGTTCGACGCCCATGCTGATTTCAATACTCCCGACACCACCACCAGTGGATTTCTCGACGGCACGGCGTTGTCGACGGTTACCGGCCATTCGTGGCGTCAGCTCGCGCTCACCGTTCCAGGGTTCAGACCAGTGCCGGAGGAAGGCGTGTGCGTGGTTGGGGCACGCGATCTGGATCCGCTCGAGGAGCGCCTGCTCGCCGAATCGCGCGTGAAAGTCGTCGGCGCGGTGGATATCCGCTCGGCGCTCTCGCAGGCACTCGACTCGATCGCGGCTCATGTCGACAGAGTGCACGTGCACATGGATCTGGACGTGCTCGACGCGTCAGTCGCGCGCGCCAACTCCTACGCAGTCGGTGGCGGGCTCACGGTCGAAGACATGGAATTCGCGCTCGATCTCATCGGCCGTCGGCTAACGATAGCCGGCGTTACTCTTTCAGCCTACGACCCGACTGGCGATCTGGATGCCCGGGCGGCGTCCGCCGCGATGAGGCTGATACTGGCAGGAGTGCGAGCTAGGGAGCACGCGCCTCGGAGTCAGCGGCTGGCTTGAGGATATCCCTCGACGAGACGTAGAAATTCTCGTCGACCCGAAAGTCTTTGCTCCGGCTTAGCTGGATCGGAGCAGTCAACCACGCTTCGATTGGCTGGATGAACCGAAACGTACCGGGCGACAGCGTCACCTTCACCGGCATGTCGAACCCCGGCACGACGTTCGTCCACCGGTACGAGAGCGTTGCGCCATCGATCTTGTACTCGAGAACCGGGACCATGGTCGTTCGCAGATACTGATCGAAGACTCTCGCCAAATCGAGCCTGGTGTTTCGGCTCATGTAGTCCTCGATCTGTTTGCTGCTCACCGTCCGGCGTCGAAAGGCGCTGTTGATCCCCCGCAGTACGCGTCGCCACCGCACGTCGTCGTTGACGAGCTGGCGGATGGTGTGCAGCATGTTTCCACCCTTGTTGTACATGTCACCGGACCCTTCGTAGTTCAGTCCGTAAATGCCGATGATCGGTCGGTCGTTGCTGATGCCCTTCCGCTTTCCGATGATGTATTCCGCCCCGGCTCGCTTACCCGCTTGACACTCGGTGTAGAGTCCTTCGGCGTAGTCGGCAAAGCTCTCGTGGATCCACATGTCGGCGGCGTCGCTCATCGAGACGTTGTTGCCCCACCACTCGTGCGCCGCTTCGTGCACGATGATGAAGTCCCACTTCAAGCCGTGTCCCGTGGCGGAACGGTCGCGGCCGCGATAGCCATTGAGATAATGGTTGCCGTATGCGATCGCGCTTTGGTGCTCCATCCCGAGGTGCGGAGTCTCCACCAGCTTGAACCCATCCTCGTACCATGGGAACGGACCGAACCAGCGTTCGAAGCACTCGAGCACGGGCTTCACCTGGCGAAAATGTTTTCTCGCCGTATCCAGGTGATACTCGAGCGGCCAGAAGTCGAGCGTCAGCCTGCCGCGCTCTCCCCTGAACAAATCGCTGAAGTGTGCGTACCTGGCCGCGTTGACCGCGACGTTGTAGTTGTTGATCGGACTCTTCACGAACCAGTCGTAGGTAGTCGTCCCGTCGCCGTTTGACGTGCGGCGCCGCAGGCGCCCGTTCGATACGTCGATGAGTGGATCGGGAACCGTGATCGCGACACGCTGGCTGTCGGGCTCGTCGGAATAGATGTCCTTGTTGGGCCACCATACGCTGGCGCCGAGGCCTTCGTTCGCGGTCGCAACCCATGGGTTGCCGAGACTGTCGCGACCCCAGACGAATCCCCCGTCCCACGGCGCGTTCAGCGCTACCTTGGGTTTGCCGTTGTAGTGGACCGATATTGTCCGCTTCGTCCCGACGTGTTGCGGCGAGAGCAGCCTCACGAAGAGAGCATTCCCCTCGCGCCGCACGCTCAGCTCGATCCCATCCTGTACGACGCTGTCCACCGCCAGCGGTTCCTGTAGGTCGATCTGCATTTCGCGGGCGGGGCCGAGGACACGATAGTTGATCGTGTTGCCTCCGACAATGCTGCTGTCGGCCGGATTCACCTTCACCCGTAAATCGTAAAAAACGGCGTCCCACCAGGCGCGCTCGGCGGTGTTCGATCCGCGAAGTGTGTCGGCGCGCGTGAAGCTCGGGGTGACTTGTGAGTGCGCTACCGCCGGAAGGATGGCCGCGAGCGCGATTCCCACCGCGGCGCACGCTTTCATCGTGAGGGCGCGGTCCCTGCGCTATCCGTTGCCGCTCCTCGGGGCCAGACGTTATCCCCGGCATCCCAGTCGGGAAATCTTCCGTCCGGATCCAGCGTGATCTTCTCGATCGCGCGCCCACCGAAATCGAGAGTGGCGCGGAACGTACGGCTGCCGTTGAACCACACGTCGACCGGGTAGGTGACGAAAGCGGTATTGGCATCGATCGTTCTGCTGTTTGACATTAGCTTCAATGGCGGCCCGTTTGGCGCGAACTGCACCTTGAGCACGACCGGTGACGGCACCTGTCCCGCCTGATGTACGGTGACAGTCGTCCGCGAGCCCGCTGTCGAGACACTCTGGATCGAAGCGTCAGTCGACTCGGTGGTGAAGAGCCAGTAGTACCAGAACCAGCCGAGGTCCTGCTTGAGCGCGTTGTTCATGAAGAACGCGAAGTCCCACGGCGAAGGATGCTTGAACCGCCACGCCTTCGTGAACTCGCTCAGCCCTCTCTGCACCGCCGCATCGCCGACTATTCCGCCGAGCGACGACAGCATCATCGGCGCCTTCCCATACGCCTGGAACGCGTAGGAGGGACCGCCGAAATTGGCGTTCCACATGAGGGGCGCCTCTGTCTCGTCGCCGCTCCGGCGGCCGTAAGACTGCCCCCGGCCGTTGAGGTCCGCGGCAGCTCCCACAGCGTCTGCCTCCGACAAGATGTTCACGTATTCGTCGAACCCCTCATCCATGAACGGATACCAGGTTTCGTTCACCGCGACCATCATCGGCCACCACTGGTGCGCCACTTCGTGGTCCGCCGCACCGGCGCCGGACATGAGGAACATTGGATACTCCATTCCGCCTTCGGGCCCGTCGACCAGCGTGAGCTGTGGAAACGAGTAAGGCATGAGCAGCCGCGAATAGAACTCGAGGGCGTGACGCGTGATGTCGCCCACCGGCGCGTACTGCCGTGCGTGGCCCGGCAGGTAGAGAATGTGGACCGGAATCGCAGCACGTCCCGGAACAGTGGCGCGCGTCGCATCCCAGATGTAGTCGCGCGCAGTTGACCAGGCAAAATCATTGGCGGTGTCGGCGACGAAGCGCCACACGAGACGGTTGCCGGGAAGCGTTGCCTTGCCCGGCCCGCGCTCGCCGATTGAAACGATGCTGCGGAGCGAATCCGATTCGAGCACGCGAGACAGTCGCTCGCGCGCTGCGGGCGTCAGCACCTCACCAGGATTCTGCAGCACTCCGGTCGCGCCCACGATCCAGCCGGCGGGAACATCGATGCTGACGTCGTAGCGGCCGAAATTGTTGTAGAACTCCGACGGCCCCAGGTACGGCTCGGTGTCCCATCCGCCGGCACGCAGATCGTCGTAGACGGCGACACGCGGATACCAGTACGCGATCTGGTAAAGGGAGTCCGCCCACCGCCCTCCGCGATCCCCGCGCGTGTTGGCATCGACGGCAGGGACCTCGAAGCTCCATTCCGCTTCGACCGTTCCCGTGCCGCGTGGAGGTATTGGGGTCGGCAGCTGAAGGTGCGCCGACGTTCTCTCGCGGAGAGTTCGCGCAAGCGACGCACCGCGGCGTGTCGATCCCGGTATCGGCGCCCGCGTAGTGTCGCTGACGTTGAGAGCGCGGCCGTTGAGAACGAGCCGCGTGAAGCGCAGGCCGCTGGTCGGCGCCGTCGGTGAGGAGAGGCGCGCCGCGGTGGGCCCTAGAATGTTCTGCTCGAGGCGGAAAACCACGGACCGAAGCGTCGAGTCGCTCTGGTTGTGGATTGTCGCGGTCTGGCGGCCGCTGACGGTGGAGGTCGACGGATCCAGTCGCACCTCGATCTTGTAGTCCATCCAGAGCTGCCAGTATTTCCGGCCCGGGCGGCCGCTGGAGTCGCGCGTCCCCGCCGCGAACGCGCGCTTGATCGAATTAGTGAGCGGAATGTCACGCCTGATCGCACGCGGGGCATCGCTAGCCCCGAATTCGGCTGACCTGTCGGTTGACAGCGTCGGCAATCCACCGGGTGGCGTCGCGCAGCTGAGGGCGAGTGTACTCACAAGAACGAGCAGAATTCGTCCGGTCATCAATTCCCCAGGAAGAAGTGGTGCGGGCAGCCCAAGCTCACGATGGTCGCGCCACCGAAAAGTAGTCGGTAGCGGCGGAGGCGGCGTATCATTCCCCCAGCACCGCCACGGAGATGAAAATGGAATTCAGCCTCGACGACGCGATCCCGGTTCTGAAAAGAACGCCGGTGGTCCTTTCGTCCCTCCTCGCATCGCTGCCGAAGGATTGGCTGGACGCGCGCGAGGGGCCTGATGCGTGGAGTTCGCGCGAAATCGTCAACCACCTGATTTGGGGTGAGCGCACGGACTGGATCCCCCGCGCCCGCATCATACTGGCGCAGGGTCACCACCGCCGCTTTCAGCCGTTCGATCGCTTCGCGGAGCTGAAGTCCGATCGGCCGCTGAATGATCTGTTGAAGGATTTCGACCAGCTCCGCGCCGGAAATATTGCGACGCTGCACGGGTGGAATCTTTCCGCCAAGGATCTCGATCTCACCGGCGAGCATCCTGGACTGGGGACGGTCACCCTGCGCCAGCTTCTCGCAACTTGGGTAGCGCACGACCTCACTCACATCGCGCAGATCACACGCACGATGGCGAGAGAGTACAAGGCGGCGGTGGGGCCGTGGACGGAGTATTTCCGCGCGCTGCAGGGATAACAAACGGGCCCGAAGCCATCAGCATTTTTCAGCCAACAGCTCCTGGCCGGTAGTCTTCAGTTCGTCGTTAAGGGTTGAACCAGTACGAAGCCTTGACCAGTATCGTGTTGTCCGGGTGCAATCTCAGCATGTCGCGGAGGTCGTGCCCCAGATCGAATTCCCGCGCCTGGTCCAGCGAGCGCTCGCGCCCCTGCGTCCAGACCAGGAAGAGAGTCGAGCCCGGACGATACTCCCACCGGACGACCGTGTTGGACCGCAGCTGCTTGAAGTCGAAGCCGCCCGGATCTCCGCCCGCGTAGGGACGGTAGCGGTCCTCGTATTTGTCGGCGCGTGGATTCGCCAGCTCGCGCCAGTCGGAGTACGTCCCCGCCGACATGAACGGCTGCGCGTAGAACTGAAGCGACAGCGTCGGCGACGCGGTGAAGTTTATCCGCGACGTCAAGCTGAGCGTCGACTGGTCAAGGCGCGCAAACGTGTAGTGCGTCGTGTCGACTCCGCTCACGCCAAAGTTGGAGTGCCACTGATTGTCGTTGATCTCCTTCTCGTAGTACGCGCCCAGAGACCCCGAGAAGCGGCTCGAGATGCGGAACTGTACGGACGGCTCGAACCAATGTCCGCGACTTTTTCCGTTGTCCCCGCCGTATCTGCCGAGAAACAAAAAGGGCGTGTATGCCTTTCTGCCGTCCAGCTCGATGCCGGTCCAGTAGTCGTAGTTGATGTCACGACGTACGGCCGGACCGCCGCGAGCATCACGATCGGCGTAGGTGGTTGTAAAGTTTCCGAAGTTACCGCCGATGTGTCCCCACCAGAGGTTGGGGAACTGAATGTGCCAGTTGGTATTGAGTCCCACGTTCGTCGGCAGGCCCTCCGACGTCCACTGCTGCATGGTGTTGAAGTTGAAGAACGCGCGGTTGAACGCCTTCTTCGGGTTGTTGAACTGCAGCGCGAACCAGTTGCGGAACATCTGCTCGTCGGCGCGTGCCTGGAACCCGACGTCGTTGCTCTCGAAGCCCGGCGAAAAGCGCTGCAGCACGCTCTGGAAGCGTGTGATGCCGCCGCCAAACTTGCTAATGGTCAGACGCTGGGCATTCCCCGTCAGGGACGTGCGCGTCGGGTCGAGCTCGATGTTGTCGTCAGGACGCTGATACCGGTGCACACCGTCGCGCTGTGTGCCGGTGATCGCCTCGGTGCTGCCCCGTACCAGGCTCGCCGCCACGTACGCGGTCAGCTCATACCGCTTGTCCAGGAAGCGGCGGCGCAGGTCGAGACCGCCGGCGTAGGCGCCGCTGCGCAGGTGCGGCGCTGTTGCCGCGTCCAGGTCGCGATTGACCGCGGTGACCATCGCGCCGATATCGCCTCCGCCTCCAAATAGCGACTGCTGCAGCCGCGCCAGGGCGTAATTGGTCCGCGGCTCGATCGTCGTCGCCGCGGCACCGACCTCACGCTGCGTGATCGCATCGAGGATACCGACCGAGAGACCACGTCCGAGCCGGCCGCCGACCTTGGCGGCACCAAGGATGGTCGTGTTCGTAGGGCTGTTCTCGTCTCCGTACAATCCCGCGAGCTGTGGCGAGCGGCCGATGCGGCGCGAGTAGAAGAGGCCAGTGCACCCGGTATCGATGTCGCCGCACGCGGTGCGGAAGCTGTAGATTCCCGCGCTCTCCAGGAAAAAGGGGCGTCTCTCCTCGAAGAACTGCTCGAACGCGGAAAGATTGAGCACCGAAGGATCGGCCTCCACCTGCCCGAAATCCGGGTTGATCGTTGCGTCGAGCGTGAGGTTCGACGACAAGCCGTACTTGACGTCGGCTCCCGCCGAAAACTCCTGCGGGTGCCGGTAGGTGAGTCCCTCAGGACGCGTCTCGTTCTTGGTCACCACGTACGGAGTGATCTCGAGACGACGTGGCGTGTCGAGATCGCGGATTCCCGCCAGATCACCGGCCTGAGACATGTACCCCTGCTTGCCGCGGTAGTACAGCGGCCAGCTGATGCGGGCCGCTGTGCGCGCAACATCGCGCACCACCATGAAGCCGAACGTCATGTCGGATTTGTTGTTGAAGCGCAGCTGACTGAATGGGATGCGGAATTCAGCCACCCAACCCAGTGAATCGATCGCCGTCGCGACGTCCCATACGCCGTCCCAGGTGATGTCTTCGGTGTTGTCGTTGTAGACGTAATAGTCGCGCTTGACCCCGGCTGGGTTCACACAGAATTCGAATCCGGTGCGCCGGTCGTGGTACGAGTCAATCATGATCTTCAGCTGTTCCGACTGCGTGCGAACGTCGCGCCGGCTGAGGAGGGATACAATGCTGTCGGGAGCCGGGTCGAACATGCGGCCGAGGATGTACAGGTACTTCTCGTCGTAGGTGACTCGGACTTCGGTCTTGAAGCGCGTTTCGGCCCCTTCCTTGGGCTCGTACTCGAGGAACTGGTCGATGACCTGCGCGTCCCGCCACGCTTCGTCGTCTGTTTTTCCATCTAGAACAGGAGGCGCGACGACTCGCGTCGCGATAGCCATGGTGGCGGTGGCGCGGCTGGAAGAGCCGCTATCCCGGGCCGCGGCTCCAATGGTGTTGGAGGCGATGACCCGCGCAGCGGTGCTCTCTTCCTGCGCTGGGGGTGGCGGCGCAGGTGACACCTGCGCGAAAGCGACAGCGGGAAGGGCTATGAGACAAACAAGGCTGAGGAATTTCATGGCGGGGACAGGTTACGGGTGACCTCGACTGGAGGCCGTGGATGGTATCGTCAGAAAACTGAGACAACCCAATCGCGGATTTGGTTTAGTTCGCTGGGTTTTTCGGTTTGGCCGGACGTTCGGCTGGCCGATTCCGGCTTGGCGCCAACTCGAGCCAGTTCTAAGTTGAATACGGAAGCGGTTCCGCCCCGGTTTCGCCGATCCCCCGCCCCCCCCATTTCATGACCGATCGTGACGCTTATCCGTACGCGACCTACCTCAACGTCCTGCATTCGCCGTTGGAGGTCATCGACATTCAGCGGCTGGTGGATGCGTGCAAGGACCGCTGGTACAACCAGACGCTATGTCAGGTGAACGACTCGGTGGTGCGGCTCGGTGTCATGCAGGGGGAGTATCACTGGCACAAGCACGACGATCTCGACGAGTTTTTTTTCGTAGTCGATGGCAGGTTCCTAATCGACCTCGACGATCGAACCGTGGAGCTAACCCCGCGTCAGGGATTCGTCGTCCCAAAAGGAATCGTGCACCGCACTCGTGCACCCGAGCGAACCATCATCCTGATGGTTGAAGGCGTCGGGATCGTGCCAACGGGTGACTAGGGAGAACGCCCGCAGCTGTTGTCTTTCTACTGCTGCCTGATCCTGAAATCCCGCTCCAGTACCATGGTGCGTGGAAGCGTGAGGCTCTCTTCGGCTCGCCGTGTCCCGTCGACGCTGACAGTCATCGCGATTGGCGCATCACGTGTGAAGCCACAAAGGAGGTAGGATCCGTCAGCGGCTGTCTGCGTCTCGACCGTGCGCTGCTGCTTGATCGCCATGAGCCTCCCCTTCTCTTCCGTCCAGAGGACCTGCCAGGTAGCTGAGACCTGCGCGTTCGCAATCGGTTCGCCGGCCGCATCGAGCACATAACCGATTGCCGCTCCGGGCGGCTGCGCCGTTGATCCACCCGTCGGACACAGTCCCTGCCTCAATACGGCAAAGCCCGGAATCACGACCGTGACCTGAGCGCGTGCGCCGCTTGCGACGGAAACAGGCCGTACCCGCGGAACGCGAAGCAGGCGAAGCCGCGGGTGGTCGAATATCAGAGTGTCGACCAGGCCACCATCCATGGCAAGCTCGAAACCTCCACCACGATTGGTGGCAGTCTTGTATCGGCCGGATGTGCTGACGACCTGAACTCCCGAGAGCGGTTTGCCGGTCGTTTGGTCGAACACCGTGCCCGTGATCCGCGTTTCACCTGTCGAGGCGGGTGCCGCGACGGGTCCGGCAGCGACTGCGGCCGTGCCAATCGGACGCACTATTCCGCCGCTCTCATTGTATCCGGCGATCGCATTCGGCGTGTTCCCCGCGCGCGGCGTCTTGAGGTGCCAGCGGGATACTATCCACTGCCCGCCGACAAGCGGCTGGAATTCGATACGCCCGGTCGCGCGCGCAGCGCGAACCCTAGGGGGAACGTTCACATAGTCGAATACGAGGTGACGAAGTGAGTAAGTCGTTGGGTCGAGCCAGAGCACGCCGCTGACATCGGCCTTGGTTCCAAGCTTCGCCGGCCTGAACTCGAGCCCCAGTAGTCCGTTCTCCGGGCCAGACCCGCGAATAGAAGAGAAGCAGTGGCTGGCAACGAACTCCTCAGAAAGAAGTGTCGATGCGTCCGGCACCCGGAATACCGGCTGCTCCGTCAATCCCGCGTAGCTCACCTTGTACGCCTGCAGGCTATTCGCGCTATGCCGAGCGCCTCGCTCCGAAATAACGTTGCCGGCAGGGCCGAGAAGCCGATCGTACGTCTCAATGTTGAGGGCCACCATTCGCTGCGATTCAGTGACCTTGTTGGCGGCCAGCGCCTTGCGGATCTCGCCCCATATGTCCCCGGTGGCGGTCGCTTGCTCAGTCAGATTCGAGCAAACTGTTTCGCTCTTTCCGGTAACGGGGGGCAAGCGGAGACTCCGCGGCTTCATGCCTGCCCGTACCCTCGTCAGAGCATTCGATGGTACCAGTGACACCGATGTCCACGTGTCATATCCCACCTTTTCGGCGCGGATGCGATAACGGCCGCGGCGCGGCACGTTGAACGTGGCCCGCCCATTCAGATCGCTGAACCGGCCGGGCTGCGTCGAGTCCTGCTCGTGCAACAGCGTCAGCAGCGTACCGGGGATGGGCTGCCCATCGGCGTGTTTCACGACTTCGACACGCAGTTCCTGGGCGCCGGCTGTGATCCCGGCCGCCAGAAATGCTAATACAGGAATGGATGTGCGTAACAGCATACGTCAAGTGTGCGAGAGGATTGAAGCGGGAGATGTCCAGATACCCTGTTAACGAGCGCTCGCGAACCGAGGTAACACCTGAGAGAGGTCTTTCTATATAGTTGCCTCGCTGGCAGCGTTGCCTCCCGAAGCCCCAGCTGTCCCGGCGCCTTTGCGCGTTGTCCTGGAAGCGGGTTGCTGCGACCGCTTTCTATCGGCAATCAGCTCCTTCAACCAATCCTCCACCCGCTCGGCCCGGTTTCACACGAAAATACGTGACCGGTCGTGTTCGGACCTCGTCAATGCAAGAGGGCAAAGGCCTCCTCAGGGAGCGCCAGTGATAGAGGTCACCGGTATGCGGATCGAGGGGGAATCGTTGGGCAAAATCATCAAGTCGCTCGCTGTTCTGGCGCTAGTGGGATGCGCCGGAGAGTCTGAGCCCTACGTCGTAGGCGCGGCCGGGCCCTGGAAGGAAGGCTACGGCCTCCAGAACCTGCAGGGGATTCAGCTCGCCGTTGACCAAATCAACGAGGCCGGAGGCATCAATGGCCGCAAGCTGGAGGTAATCGAGCGCGATGATGCCGGCGAGGGATCGCAGGCGGCAGCGATTGCCCAGGAGTTCGTAGCGAATCCGTCGGTCAGCGCCGTGATCGGCCACGTCAACTCCTCCGGAATGCTCACGGCTGCCCGCGTTTACGACGGCAAGCTCGCGGCGGTCGCCACCAGCGCCACCTCGCCTGACCTCACGGGAATCTCCAGCTGGGTGTTCCGCATCATCTCGAGCGACTCGCTCAATGGAATCGCCCTCGCTGGCTTTGCCTCGAGATTGGGCCACAAGGGTGTAACGCCGACTGCCGCAATTCTCTATGAGAACCATACCTACGGCCGCGGTCTCGCCGACTCCTTTCGTCGCTCGTTTCGCGGGCAGATCGTCAGCATCGACCCGATCAACGCCGATATTCCGAGCGTCGAGCCGTACATCACCTATCTGAAGACGAAAAAGCCCGCCATCGTGTTCGTCGCCGGGCGCGTTCCGTCGGGTCTCAAGATCCTCCGCGAAGCAAAACGCCAGGACCTCAAGGCGACGTTCATCGGCGGCGATGGCTGGCAAGGCGTCATCGAGGACACCGCGACCTCGGAAGGCGCCTACATCGGCATGTCGTTCACCCGGCATGATCCAAATCCAGCCGCACGGGCGTTCGTCGCCTCCTTCCGCAAAAAGTTCAATCGCGACCCCGAAGCGCACGCCGCGCTCGCCTATGATGCCACCCGGCTCGTTGCCCACGCCCTAGGGGAGCGCGGCGCTGATCGCAAGGCGATTCGAGACTACCTGCGATCGCTTACCCACGACACCGCCGTTCCCGGCGTTACCGGCCTCGCGTACTTCGAGGAGACGGGCGATCCCGTTGGGATCAGGTTCCGCGTCGGGCGCGTGGAAAACGGAGCGCTCAAAGTGGCGGACGCGAAACGATGAAGCGACTGCGCTTCCGCACGATCAGGCAGGTTCTCGCGGCCGGCTTCTCGGTTCTCGTCATCCTGCTCCTGACCGCCGGAATAGTCGGTTGGGTTTCCATGTCGCGCATGGCCACCGAAGTGGCTGTCGCCCTCGGCGATGCCCAGCATGACGCGAAACAAGCTTCGGATTTCTCCAATGCCATCACTCAGGAGATCCAAGCCGCGAACACCTACCTGAGTGACCAGGATCTGAAGTCAGAGTCGGAATTCCGCCGTTTGGGATGGGAAGCTCACCGCCTTCACCGCCGCTTCGGATCCAGACCCGACCAGCTGGCGGACCAGATCGCGCGCACTGTCGCAATCGACACCACGCTCGCCCGCGTTGAATCCGCGTTTGCCCTGGCGCACCGCCTCACCGACCTGGGGAGGCTCGACGAGGCGCGCGCCGAAGCCGAGAACGCGCGGACAATGGTGACGCCACTGCTCGAGCAGGTGAGCGGACTGGAGCGGTCCCGCGCCGGACAGCTCGCAATGATGGGGAGCAACCTCAACGCCAAGTCCCTGACCCGGTCCCGCATCCTGCTTTCGGTTATCGCCGTAGCCACTCTGCTCGCTGTCATGATCATGCTGCGCACGGGACAGGCTGTCGGACGGCCACTGCGACTCCTGATGCGCCACGCGATTCTGTTGAGTCGTGGCAATCTCCAGGTGCGCACCGAAGGAGAGATGCCGGGCGAGTTCCGCACTCTTGCCGACGCGATGAATCACGCCAGCGACGCCCTGTCGCGTATTGCCTCGGGCGCCTCGAAGACAGCGGACGAAGTCGCGCAATCGGCCAGCGACCTCGCTTCCGCGTCCAAGCAGATCTCGGCATCCGCGGGCGAAGTCGCCGATGCAGTCGGTGAAGTGTCACTGGGCGCCGAGTCGCAGGTGGCGCAGCTGCGTCAGGTCAACGATGCCTTGGACGGGATTCGCACCCGCGGCGACAACCTCGTAGGGGGTGCGCAGGAAGTGCACGGACTTGCCAGCGCCATCGAAGCGGAAGCCGACTCCAAGCGCATCGAGGTCGAGCGCGCGCTCACGATCCTGCTCGACGTTCGACTGATCGTCCAGAAGGCAGCCGGCGAAGTCCGCGAGCTCAACATCACCGCCAGCGACATCAACAAGTTCGTAGTCTCTGTCAGCCGCATCGCCGAGCAGACCAATCTGCTGTCCTTGAACGCGGCGATCGAAGCTGCGCGCGCGGGAGAAGCGGGACGCGGCTTTGCCGTCGTGGCCGGCGAAGTACGCAAGCTGGCTGACCAGACCCAGGCCGCCGCGGACGACGTGGTGAAGTTGACGGAGAGCGTTACCACGCGCGTGCTCGCTACCTCGAAGGCAATGGAGCAGGGCGTAACACAGGTCGCGGAAATCGAGCGCGTGAGCCGTGATCTCAACAGCGCACTGTCGACGATTCTGTTAGCGGCCCAGCGGACGCGCGAGGCCGCCGCAACGGTGACCGCCGCGGCTGGCGAGAATGCGCGCGCCGTCGATTCCGCCGCATCAAACCTCGGCCTCGTGTCCCGCACGGCGGAGAGCCACGCCACCGCCGCCATGCAGGTAAGCGCCTCGACCGAGGAACAGAGCGCCGCGTGCGAGCAGATGAGCATGGCGTCGACGCAGCTGTTTCACGGAAGTCATGCCCTCCTCGATCTCGTCGGAGAGCTCAAGACGAGCACGAACGGCAACGGGACACACCTCGCGCCGAATGGCAACGGCAAGAACGGTGATTCAACGGGCGCCCACGCGGAATCAGACCGACTCGGCCTGGCGTTGTCCGAAGTGTCACCAGCCTCCGACGAGCCGAGCGAGAATTAGAAGCACGAACGATTAAAAAGGTCGCCCTTGCGGGCGATCTTTTTTTTTGGAGCCGCGACAGCGTTACTGCACGCAAGCAGCATCAGGATCCGGCTTCGGCTTGTCGACAACCAACCGATGATCGAGGTTGGCGCCTCTCAACGCCACATCGTGCACCAGCTGCGTGTTTCTCCGTAGATGCTCGTAGTCGATGTACTGCGGCTCGTCGGTGAGCTGGTGGTAGTCCATGTGCAGGCCGGTAAAGAAAAACACGATCGGGATGCCGTAGCGCGCGTAATGGTAGTGATCGCTGCGACAATAGATGCGCTCGGGATGGCCATCCGCATCCCACGAGTAATCCAGGCGGAGCGGTCGAGGCGATTCGCCGTTTACCGCTTCGACGAGGTCACCGAGCTCGGTCGAGAGCCGTCGTGAGCCGACGAGCTGCAGGACATCGGGACCGCCACCGATGCGGTCCGAAGCGCCTCCCCGTCCCACCATGTCCATGTTGAGCTGCGCCACGATAGAATCGCGGGGGACGGTCGGATTGTCCGAGAAGTAGCGGGAGCCGCGAAGTCCAGCCTCTTCGCCGGTGTGCCAGACGAAAAGGAGTGATCGGCGCGGCCTGGTCGGTGACTTCACGAACGCCTCCGCGATTTCGAGCACAGCCATCGATCCCGAGCCGTCATCGTCAGCTCCGTTGTAGACGGAGTCAATACGGGCCGGACGAATGCGGCGGAGACTGTCGACATTGACGCGGAGAGATGCCCGCTCAGCCGGTGTCAGTCCGCTGCCCGGACTGCCGGGCGTCTGCCCGGTGCGCGCTTCCACGATTCGCTGCACCATCGTATTGAAAGTGCGGAGAGAGTCGTGGTCGAGTCCCCGTCCCTGGCGGATGCCGACGTGATCGGGGTGGGCGCCGATTGCTATGTACTGCCCTCGCAGCGCCGGATCACTGCCCCGGATCATCGCCACCACGTTTCTGGCGGGCACGGACTCGCGCACAAATCCCAACGCAGCGACGCGCAGGCGCCTGCCTGCTGTCCCCGGCCGCATCCCGGTGGGAGAACCACCGAGCAGCCTTTCTACGACCGCGGGCGCGACAACCATGTTCACGCGAGCGGGTGTGGTGTCCGCGACTGTTGTGACCATGTACGGCCGGATCGTCGCCGGGTTGCTGGCACCTATGACAGCGGCCGCTTGCGGGTAGCGGTTGAGGAAGCGGGCCGGATTTCCTCTGAACGAGGGGCCGATTGCGAAAAACACGGCCTTGCCGCTGGTCTGCTCTGGCGCAATCAGGGTTGTCGAGTCGGAAAGATCTCCGCCATACACGACATCGACTTCGCCGAGCGGGCGGGCGCGACCGGTGGCGGGAACGCCCGTTGCGTAGTCAGTTCCGTACGCGAGCGGCGCGCCGTCGAGGAAAACCTGCGCGCCCCGCGCGAGCGATACGCGGAAAGCCGGGACGGTCTGGAAATACGTCCCGTTCTCTCCAGCGGGGAGCACGCCCAGCGCTGCCAACTGATTCGCGATGTATTGCGTTCCCTTGAGATCGCCTGGCGTCCCGAACTGGCGGCCCATCATTGAATCATGCGCGAAGGCATACAGGCGTGTTTGCAGGTCGGCGGCGCTGATCGTACCGGACATGCCACCTGGCCCGGGTTGAAGCGCCGTCGTGCATCCGGTAATGGTCAGCGCGCCTGCCACAGCGACGAGGTCTCTCGAAATGCTCACACACCCCCCTGGTGGGCGATCGTTTGGAACCGCGGAAACTTAACTGCAACTGATGTATTCTTCATCATATGTCGTCAGTGCCTTTCTCCGCTCCGCAAACGCGCAAGGGCGTAGTCCTGCTCAGCGGTGGTCTTGATTCGGCCACCGTCCTCGCGCTGGCGCTGCGCGATGGGTTTGCCGTGCACGCTCTCACCTTCAGGTATGGGCAGCGACACTCCGCGGAAATCGACGCAGCAAGGCGCATCGCTCGGGGCTCGGGGGTAAAGCAACACCAGATCGCCGAGATCGATCTCGGCGGTTTTGGCGGCTCGGCGCTCACTGCCGACATTCCCGTGCCCAAGGATCGCGACCTGTCCGCCGCTGGCGATGGCGCCAATGAGATACCGGTTACCTACGTTCCGGCGCGCAACACGATTTTCCTTTCCTACGCACTGGCGTTGGCGGAGGTAATCGGGTCGACTGACATCTTCATCGGCGTGAATGCGCTGGATTACAGCGGCTACCCTGACTGTCGCCCGGAATTCATCGCGTCGTTCGAGCGGATGGCGAACCTGGCCACGCGTGCAGGCGTCGAAGGCCCCGATGCGCTTCGCATTCACACGCCGCTCATCTCATTGAGCAAGGGAGAGATCGTCAGGCTCGGAGTCTCGCTCGGGGTCGATTACTCGCTGACCGTGAGCTGCTACGATCCTCTCGGCGACGGATCCGCGTGTGGGCGGTGCGACGCCTGCCAACTCCGCCTGAAGGGATTCGCGGAAGCGGGGATCGGTGACCCGATTCGCTACGCCGGCGCACCGGGAGCGGCACTCCGGTGACCTACACCGTGAAGGAGATTTTCTACACCCTGCAGGGCGAAGGCGCGCAGAGCGGACGCGCCGCGGTGTTCTGCCGCTTTTCAGGCTGCAATTTGTGGTCTGGTCGGGAGGAGGATCGCGCGCGCGCGGTCTGCCAGTTCTGCGACACCGATTTTTTCGGCGTCGGACCTGACGGCGGCAAGTTCACCAGCGCTGATGCGCTTGCCGACGCAGTGGATCGGTCCTGGCGCGGCGACTCGCGCAAGTACGTGGTGTGCACCGGTGGCGAGCCCCTGCTACAGCTGGATACCGACGCGATCGCGGCTTTTCACTATCGCGGATTCGAAGTCGCGGTGGAGACCAACGGCACGAAACCGGCGCCGGAATCGCTCGACTGGATCTGTGTCAGCCCCAAGGCCGGAGCCCCACTGGTGCAGACCAGCGGCAGCGAGCTCAAGCTGGTTTTTCCGCAGGAGAGGGCGATGCCGGAACAGTTCGAGGGGCTCGCGTTCGACCATTTCTTTCTCCAGCCAATGGACGGGCCCGCCACTGCGGCGAATACCGAGCTTGCGATCGAGTACTGCCTGCGCAATCCGCGCTGGAGGCTGAGTCTGCAAACGCACAAGCTGCTCGGCCTCAGATAAAATCAACATAGAAAGACAGTTCTCAGTTTGCAGTTGTTACTTGTCGAACACGTCCAGGTATTTGACGCCCGCCCCGGTATTGAACAACACGACCTTGTCGCTTTTCTTGACGAGCCCTTTGTCGAGCAGCTTCCGCAAAGCCGGGACGCAGGCCCCTCCTTCCGGCGCCGCGAAGATTCCTTCGGTCCTCGCCAGCTGTCTTGCTCCGTCCAGGAGCTCCTCGTCGCTCACGGCGATCGCGGTCCCGCCGGATTCCTTCAGCGCATCGAGAATCAGAAAATCTCCGATTGCCTTCGGGACTCTGAGTCCCGATGCAACCGTGGCCGCATTCGGGAATTCCTCCGCGAATCGTTGTTCGGCCTCGAACGCGCGGACGATGGGCGCGCATCCTTCAGCCTGTACCGACACCATTCGCGGGCGTTTCTCGTCGATCCATCCCAGCTGCTGCATCTCGTCGAATGCCTTCCACATCCCGATCAGTCCGGTTCCGCCTCCGGTTGGATAGATGATCACATCCGGCAGCACCCAGGCAGACTGTTCAGCGATCTCATAGCCCAAGGTCTTTTTTCCTTCCACTCGATACGGCTCTTTCATCGTGGATACTTCGAACCACCCATTGGCGTCCTTTCGCCGCGCGACCTCAGCTCCGCAATCCGTGATCAGGCCGTCGATCAAAGTCACGTGGGCGCCGCTCAACTCGCACTCGACGATGTTGGCGCGGGGAGTGTCGCGGGGCATGATGAGAAAAGCCTCGAGATTCGCGCGGGCACAATAGGCGGCGAGCGCGCCACCAGCATTTCCGGCGGACGGGGCCGCCAACTTCTTCACGCCAAGCTCTTTCGCCATCGAGACAGCTACTGCCATTCCCCGCGCCTTGAAGCTCTGAGTCGGGTTCAGGGACTCGTCCTTCACGTACAGCTGCTCCATGCCCAGCGACGCGCCGAGGGACTTGGCGTGAATGAGGGGTGTCCATCCCTCACCCAGCGAAATGATGTTGTCTTCCCGGCGCACCGGCAGCACCTCGCGGTACCGCCACAAGCTCGAAACCCGTGAGAATATATTCTGCTTCGTCATGAACTTGGAGATTCGCTGCAGGTCGTATCTGACCAGCAGCGGCTTTCCGCATTCCGTGCAGACGTTGTGAAGCTGGCGCGCCGGATGTTGGCGATGGCAGGAGGAGCACTCGAGGTGCTTGACGTGCATCCGGTATCTTATCCTGGTAACGGAGTGGACTGTAAGTTTGCGAAAAGCTACATGGTCCACTGACCGCCTGCCCGCCAAGGTTGACAACAACAGAGCTGCTTCTCGTTGCCGCCGCGTTACTCGCGGGATTCATCGATGCGATTGCCGGCGGCGGTGGATTGGTACTTCTCCCCGCGCTCTCGCTCGTCGTCGGAGCGGGTCCCACGGCGATCGGCACCAACAAACCTGCTGCCGTTGCGATGGCCGCCATCGCGTTGATCGTTTACGCCAGACGCGGGCACCTCGATTGGCGCTTGAGCGGAATGTTCGCGCTGATGCTGGGGATCGGCGCGCTCATCGGCAGCAGGCTTGCGCTCCTGATTCCCCTAGATGTCTTTCCGTGGCTCCTCGCGCTCACCTGTCCGGTTCTTCTTTACGTCGTTTGGCAGAAGGATCTCTGGCTGCCACACGAGGTCGACCAATCGCGCGGACGTCCACAACCCTTCGCGCCGGCCGTTTTGATTTCGGGGCTGGCCTCCGGCGTGTACGATGGCGCGTTCGGCCCGGGCGCCGGGACTTTCATGTTCCTCTGCCTCCTGTTTTTTGCGCACCTCCCGCTGCTAACCGCGCTTGCGGCGGCGAAGCTGGCCAACACCGTATCAGCGGCCGTGGCGCTCGGATCCTACGCCGAGAGCGGACACGTCGACTGGCGCCTGGGCGGCATCGCCGTGGTGGGAGCACTCGTCGGCGGATACCTCGGCGCCAGGCAGGCGAGCGTCAAGGCGGCGCTGATCGTGCGGCCGACGCTGGTGGTCGTCGTCGTTCTGCTCGTTCTTCGCATCGTATTGGACGAGGTTTCTCCAGGAGCTGATTCGGCGGACCACTTCTATCGCACAACGCGTCTCATCGCGGCTTTGCTCATCGCGACACTGGTCCCTTTCTTCATCGATCGTTACGCGCGCCGCTCGAGCCGGGTAAACCACTAGGTGTACCTGGGACACGTCGGTGTCGCGCTCGGCGCCAAGGGCGTTCGCCCGCGTATCGCACTCCTTGCGCTCTTGATCGCGGCGTACGCGCCGGACTGGGTCGACAGCGGGCTGTGCATCGTGGGGGCATACGATCCGCGCGGGATGCTGTCGCACTCATTTCCCGCGATGGGAGTCCTCGTCGCGCTAGCCATCGCCGTGTACGCGTCGAATACGCGTGACTTCGTGAGCGCTCTTGTGGTCGCCGGCGTAGTCGTCTCGCACATGCTGCTCGACTGGGTGACAGGATACAAGCCGACCTGGCCGGGTGGACCCATGATCGGACTCCGACTCTACGGACGACCAGCGCTGAACCTTGTCGTCGAGGGACTGGTGATCCTGGCGGGTGTTATGCTGTACCGCCGGTCGCTTCCCCCTCGTACGCGCGGCTGGATCGACGTCGGGGTCATGCTCGGGGCGCTGGTGGCGATCGAGGCCGGGATAATCGTTGTGCGGGCACTCACGGTGTCGCTACCTAAATGCTGACGGCAAAACAAAAGCAACTGAGAAAGGAATAGGTGGGAGGTGCCAGTGGCGTAGATGCCAGGTTTCAGTTCACGACGCCCGGACTTGTCGTTGTGGCGCTTAGGAGAAGACGAACCGCGCGCCGATAGGTCAGGGCGTAGTGAACTGGAACCTCGCACCAATGCCCTCTGGCGCCTCCTACCGATTCTTTTCTCAGTTGAAGTTTCCAATAGGCCCCGAATGCCCTTAAAATTCCCGCGATGATGGAAACAATCTCCCGCAACCGTCGCCACTAGATTCTCCGGTATGCCAGCCCTCCCGTCGCGCCCCGAAGCCCTAGCTCTGATGCACGAGTACACCGCCAGCGAATCGCTGCGGAAGCACATGTTGGCGGTAGAAGGCGCGATGCGGGCGTACGCCACGAAATTCGGTGAGGACGAGGATCGCTGGGGGCTGGCGGGACTGCTTCACGACTTCGACTATGAGCGATTCCCCAATGAGGCGCACTCTCCGACCGAAGAGCACCCTTCAGTGGGAGTCGGCGTCATGCGCGAAAAGGGATACCCAGAGGACATTCTGCAAGCGATTCTCGGGCACGCGCATTACACCAATACGAAGCGAGAATCGCCGATGGCAAAAACGCTGTTCGCCGTCGACGAGCTGACCGGCCTCATCACCGCCACCGCATTGGTGAGGCCGAGCAAGAGCGTGCACGAGGTCGACACCAAATCCGTCCGCAAGAAGATGAAGGACAAAGCCTTCGCGCGGGGTGTCAACCGCGAGGACGTGATCAACGGCGCGGCCGAGCTGGGCGTCGACCTCGATGAGCACATTTCGTTCGTGATCGCCTCGATGCAGGCGCGCTCGGCTGATCTCGGTCTCTCCGGCACGGCATAGCGCCAGTCGCTATAAGCCGCCCACAGTCATCGCGCCGGACTGCTCATTCCATCGCGAATTCGCGGTTGAAGATCACATCGAACGCGAAGCTCTTGGGTTTTGTCTTGAGCTCCATTACCTGCGCGATGCGCTCGAGGCGCGCCGGAATCGCCATGATTTTTTCCTGCGCCGCGCGGCCGAGGTCGTTCAGTCCTTCCATCGTGTCGATCGACCAGTACTTGATCAGCTCGTCGACGATCTTCATGTAGTCGCGGGGGCCGTAGATCCCTGCCCGCCGCACCACATCGGCCAGCTCCCTGAAATGCGGCATGTTCACACCGGGCATGTCGATGGCCGGCATTATCTTCGCGGCCGCGAGGAGGCCCTGATTTGGATCCCGCTCCAGCACTGCCTTGAACACCGAGCGGTAGAACGTGTAGTGACGCGCCTCTTCCTTCGCCACGTTCTGGAGTACGGTGCCGATCGTCGGCTCGTACTCCGAGGCGAACTTCCCGGTGTTGGCGTGCGAGACCTGGGTGGCCCTTTCCTGCAGGGACGTATAGACGAAAACGCGATAAGGGTCCCGGTCCCATTCCGGTTCGAACCCGGCTTTGATATAATCGAACTGCATCTTCTCGATCACAACCGGGTCGAACACCCCGGCATCGCGAGTATAGTCGTGGAGGATCGCCCCGTGACGATCCTCTTCGGCAGTCCAGAGATTGTTCCAGCGCGCCCAGATACTGTCGGTGCCGAGGTAGACGGCAAGGAGACGGTGAAAATGGGGAAGCCCTTCCTCTGTAAGCAGATTGAGCGCGAGGGCAACGCGAGCCGGATCACTGATTCCCCGCGCCCGCTCCCGCAATTCCTTCAAGTGCTTGTCGGGATCTTCGCCCGGTGGCGGCTCCAGAAGCTCGGCGGGGAACCAGAGCACGCGTTTCGCCTCGTGCGAGGCCATCAACTCGTTTACAAGGGGCTCGAGATCGGCCAGAACCTCGATCTTGGAAAGCGTTTCGGCTTCTACTGGATTCACTTACACCCTCTGGCAGTGTGCGCACCGGTGAAAAACACCGACGCTAATAACTTAAGCGCGCGGGCCTCGAGGAGAAGACCGCCGGGGCGGGAAACCCCTGGCTCGGGATATCGCGGCCTAGCGCTTGCGAGCAAATTGGTGGGGTTGCCGCCAATGCTCGACAAACCGCCAAGGCGCCTGGTATCGGCCGGCGGCATCTCACGAGGATCGTAGCGTCAGGAGAGCGAAAATCATGGCAGCACGGGCCGATAACAAGGAGCAGAAGATGGACGAGCGGAGCGGAAACACCGGAGGAAGCGACGGCTCGGAATCCCGGGTCAGTCGGAAGACCCCAAGAGGCTTCGCCGCGATGAATCCGGAGGCACAGCGCGCTATCGCGGCGAAAGGGGGACGCGCTGCCCACCAGAAAGGAACAGCGCACGAGTTCACGAGCGAAGAGGCACGGATCGCGGGAAGAAAAGGTGGCGAAGCATCCCGCGGTGGCCGCCGATCGAGCACCAGCGAGGATCGCGGCAGCAACGATTAACCGATCCGCCGGGACGGTTGCGAGCGAGGCGCGGGAGACCGTGCCTCGCCGTGTTTTCGGCAGCAGGCCTCCAGCATGGACACTATCTCCTCGATCGTCGTCGCGCCCCGATCGCGTGCGTAGAACGTCCTGATCTCGCGATACCGCTCGGTCTTCTCGAGCGCCATTCCCTTCTCCTTCACCCACCGCTGCAGGGCGAACGGGCGAGGGCCCCACCACCCGCATTCGTTGAATTTGTCGTTCAGAAGAATGATGATCGGAATCGAGCGCGACCCGTTGGTGAGATGCGCGTCCATTATGTCGGGGTTCGCATCCCGGCCCAGGATGCGGAGCTCCATGTTCGTCACCGACTCGGCGAGCCTGGCGACGATCGGCACGATATTGACGGAATCGCCGCACCAGTCTTCGTTGAGCACGAGAAGCCGCCACCGGCCTCCTAAAGCTTGCACCCGCGCCGACATCTCCGGTGGAATCGTGACGCGTTTCAAAATGGCCATCCAGAGATGATCGTTGGCTTTCGGACGGGCCACGAAGTCCGCGAAAGTCTCTCCACTCTCGTAGCGGGCGCGCGTAATCATTTCGACTAGCGGAGCATGTCTACATGCATGATTCCGTCTTCCTCATAAGGAGCTGACGCGGTCGTGAAGCCAAGAGTGCCGTAAAAACTCTCGAGATAGCGTTGCGCCGCCAGCCGTATGGGCTGCCCCGGTGCCAGACCTTCGAGCCGGCGGAGCGCTTCTGCCATCAACCGCCGTCCGACTCCCGTCCGTCGTACTTCCCTGGCGGTGACTACACGCCCTACCGAGCCTTCGGCATACCGCACGCCTGGCGCGAACACGCGCGCGTAAGCGACGAGGCGCCTTTCATCTTCCCCTTCCACCTCACCCCAGCCGAGGAGGTGCCACGCTTCCGGGTCACGCCCGTCGGCGTCGAGGTAGGCGCACTTCTGCTCGACGATGAAAACACTCTCCCGCAGGCGCACGGCTTCGTAGAGATGCTCGGGACTCAGGTCCTGAAAGCGCGACCACTGCCAGACGATTCGCGCGCTTGTCATGGTAAGGATGCTTCCTTATTCTCAACGATCGACGCCATCGGAATAACATAACATGCGTGGAATTTGGATTCGCTCGTGCATTCTGTCGCTCACGATATTCGCGACCGCTCGGGACGTGTCTGGCCAGCAGCGACGGGGAGCAACAGGGTCAACGGGACCAAAGGCGGCCTCGCTCGACGCCCGCATGGGGCTGACACGCGACGCCGCTTTGGCGGCTGCGATCAACGACATATCGGCGCGTCGAATCCGTGAGATCGATTCCGCGCTGGTGTCGTTCGGTACCCGTCACACCATGAGCGACACCATGAGCCGCACGAGGGGGATCGGAGCGGCACGCCGATACCTGCATCGCAAGCTGAGCGAGTACAGCATCGAATGTGGCGGCTGCCTTCGCGTCGAGTACGATCAGTCGATGATCGAGATCCCGAGGCATCCGGATCGCCCCTCGGTAAACGTGGTCAACGTCGTGGCGTGGCTGCCGGGGTGGGACACGACGCGCGTGGTGGTGATGGGCGCGCACTATGATTCCTGCATTTGCAATCTCCCCGAGCTCGGTGCTATGGCGCGCTTCGAAGCGACCCGCGACGCGCCGGGCGCCGACGACGACGGGTCGGGAACCGCGGCGGTAATCGAGCTGGCGCGAGTGTTTTCGAGGCGATTCACCCGTGGGCTCGAGACATCGGTGATCTTCGTCGCCTACGCGGGCGAGGAGCAGGGATTGCTGGGATCGACGCATTTCGCCCGACGCCTCCACGATGGGGGCTATCGCGTCGTCGCCGGAATGACCGATGACATCGTGGGCAACGTCGTCGCCGACGACGGCACAACCGATTCGACCAGCGTTCGGATATTCGGCGCCGAGCCCGACAACGGGCCCAGTCGCGAGCTGGCGCGCTACGCGGCGGCAACCGGGTTCATCTACAACCGGGCTTTTCGCATACTGCCGGTGTTCCGGCTCGATCGCGTCGGTCGCGGAGGAGATCACAGTCCGTTCGTAGGCCTGGGCGACCCCGGCCTTCGCTTCACCGAGCGGCTCGAGAACTACAAGCGGCAGCACCTTCCCACCGATGTTTTCGCCCACGTGAACTTCCGCTACGTGGCAAACGTCGCGCGACTCAACGCGGCGGTGATAGGATCGTTGGCGAGCGCACCCGCGGCGCCGGTGGCGGTCGCGCGCCGTGACCAGGCTTCGGGGGGTCAGAAATGGTCCATCACGTGGCGCGAAGTTCCGGGCGCGACGGGCTACGAGGTTCTCTACCGTCGCACGAACTCGCCTGTCTACGAAAAGATCTACCAGGCCGGCTCGAAGACTTCCTTTCTTCTTCCAGACCAGCTCGACGACGGTTGGGCGGGTGTGCGCTCGGTCGGCACGAAGGGACATCGCTCCATTACGAGTGCGGTCCCGCCTCCCTGCCCCGTCACGCGCGCGGATTCCGTTGCCGCCGGCGATGTCATTGTCAGGAACTGCATTAGGCCCCCGGCACGCTGATCGGGCGGCGACCCGGCGGCGGTTACTCTCCATTATCGTACCAGTAAGCGTTGTCCGAACGGCCAATAATCGTCATTCCCTGATGAAGCCTTCCCGCACACTTTCTCTGTTTTCCCTCGTAGCGCTCGCATGCTCGCCGGTGGTGCCGCGGCCGCCGGTTGCACCCGTAGCGGCACCGATCAAATACCTCGAGCCGCAGCTCGGGCTCAACGATTCGGGGCTCGACACCGCTCTTGTGGGGCGGCTGGACAAGATCGTCAAGATCGCGCTGGAAGAAGCCGTGGCGCCGGGCGTTGCGATCGCCGTCGGGCGCAACGGGCGCATCGCCTACATGAAGGGCTACGGCCACATCAACTGGGACCTTCCCGGCTCACCGGCCGTCGACACCAACACGCTCTTCGATCTTGCCTCCCTTACCAAGGTCGTTGCAACAACGACGCTGGCGATGATCATGGAAGAGGCTGGACAGCTCGACCTCGATCGGACGGTTTACTCGTACCTGCCGGAGTTCAACTCTCCGGAGAAAGTGGGGATCACCGTCAGGCAGCTGCTGACCCACAACGGCGGGCTCGAGGCGGGAGGGGCTACATCCGGCGCGCGAGGCCGCGAGCAATATCTACGGATAATAAATGCGCGCCCGCTCCAGTATCAGCCCGGCACCAAGATGATCTACAGCGACTGGGACATGATTCTGCTGCAGCTGGTGCTGGAGCGGATCTCGGGAAAAACGCTCGACGTGCTGGGCGCCGAAAAGATCTTCCGCCCGCTTGGCATGACCGACACGCAGTTCAACCCGCCGTTCGCCTTGCGCCCGCGGATGGCGCCGACGCAGGTGGACGACGCACGTGGCGGGCTCTTGTGGGGCACCGTTCACGACGAGAACGCGTACATGATGGGAGGCGTGGCGGGACACGCCGGGCTGTACTCGACCGCACGCGATCTCGCTGTGTTCTCCCTGATGATGCTGAACGGCGGCGAGTGGAACAAAGTACGCATCGCCAGGCCGTCGACCATCTCCCGCTGGACAGCGAGGCAGGGCAAAGAATCGTCCCGCGCGCTTGGCTGGGACAGTCCTGAAGGCGGTTCGAGTGCGGGCCAGTTCTTCTCGCCGTGGAGCTACGGGCACACCGGTTTCACCGGGACTTCGATCTGGATCGATCCCCAGAAGGATCTTTTCGTTGTAGTTCTCACCAACCGTGTCAATCCCACCCGCAACACCACGCGCTACATCCAGTTGCGTCGTGACGTCGTCGACACGGTGCAGCAATCCGTGCTTGGCTCCCGCATCGTGAACTGGGAGAATCGGTGACGATCCTTCCGAGGAGAGCCAGGGCGATTCGCGCGGCCGGCGCGTTCGTCGCGATCGGGGTGTCAACTTTCGGTTGTCTCCCACAAGCAGCCGCTCAATCCCTGGAGCGGCTTTTCTATTACGTCGATAGAGAGGATAGCTACCAGAGCCTGGTCAGGAACATCGATCAGATCACCGTGCTCGGCCCGCAAGTGTACACCGTCGACAGCCTCGGCATCGTCTTCGGTGACATCGACAGTCGGGTGTTGGCGCTCGCCAAGGCGCACCGCGTCAAGGTCATGCCTCTCGTCGTCAACGAGGGCTTCAACGGGCCCGCGCTGAGAAGGCTGCTTGCCGATACGGCCGCTCGCGCGCGCGCCACTCGGAGCATGCTCGAGTTGTGTCGACGGCACGGATTCTGGGGAATGCAGTTCGACATCGAGAACATCAATCTTGAAGACCGCGATCTGCTCACGGCGTGGTACAGAGAAACGGCGAACGCGCTTCACGGCGCCGGGTTTACGATCAGCATTGCCGTCGTGCATCGCACGGAGGACACGGCGGGCGAGACCGCCTATCACCGCTTTCTGCAGGAGAGCTGGCGGGCGGGATACGACCTCACAGCGCTGGCGCAGGCGGGAGACTTCATCTCTCTCATGACCTACAGTCAGAACACGCGCCGGACGCCGCCGGGTCCGGTTGCCGGACTGGATTGGATGCGCGCGAACATCGATTACTTCCTCAAGTACGTCCCGAAGGAAAAGCTCTCGCTGGGAATTCCGACGTATGGAAGCCACTGGTTCACGCGTTGGGATGCCTCCATCACGGAGCGCGCGAGGTCCTGGAATCAGAGCGTGAGCTGGACGTGGGGCTCCGGCATCGCGGAACGGCACGGCGCCCGAATTCAATGGGACAGCGTCGCGGGCGTTCCGTACGCGTACTTCTCCAACGGTGGCGTCTACGAGTGGCTCTTCCTGGAGAACGCGCGCAGCTTCCGGGCGAAGCTGGATCTGGCGAAGAGCCGCGCCCTGCGCGGATTTTCGGTGTGGGTGCTCGGCCCCGAAGATCCCGCGATCTGGGACATTCTCAAAGCCGAGCGTAGATAGCAGAAGCGGTTGTGGGAGCACGCTCCCACAACCGCTTCCGTTTTTCGGCGGCGATCTCTTTCCTGCTCAGCCCGCTAACCGCACGGGTTAGCGGGATTCACATCGCACTCCTGCTGCGGAATCGGCAGGAACGGAAGCGTTGGAGTGGTCGTGAGCGCAGTGCCGAAACGCCGCGTATCCTCCCACCGCAGCCCCTGCTCGTACAGCTCGTAACGCCGCTGGCGCGCGATCTCGGCGAGAATCTCGGCCTGCGTCAGGAGCACGATGAATGGAAGTCCGGCAACGGGCTCGTCGAGAGAAGAGCTGGTCTGAGTTCGCACCTCGTTCACGAGTGCCATGGCCTCTACCAGCCTGTTCGTTCGCGCGTATGCCTCCGCTTTTATGAGCTTCATCTCGTCAGGTAAATAGAGCGGGAATGCCTCATTCGCGGTCGAATATTTGCGCAGGAAGCGGAGAACCGTATCCTGGGGGTTACCCGCCGGCCCGGCGATCGTGGTGTTGAGCCAGTACGCCGGCCTGCCATCACCCGCTTCCGCTTCGGTCACGAAGCTGTTCAATCCGGCCACGTAAATGAGTTGGAAGGCCAGGTTCTCGACAGGGTTACGGGTTGGAGCAGGATAAGACAGCACGGAGAGCACAGTCGGGCTGACGCGGTCGGCGGCCGTGATCGCGTCGTCGTACCTGCCCGCGATCAGATAGTAGCGCGCGAGCATTGCGTCGATCGTGCCGCGAAGATCGAGCCCCGTTCCCGCCACCCGGCTACGGAATCCCGCCAAGTCAGCGTCCGCGACGCCCGCGATATCCAAACGCGCAGATTCAAGTAGCGCGAGAATGGTATCCATGACCACGGCACGCGGCTGCGGAACGGACCCTTCCGTAGTCACGACCACTGGGACTTGCTCGTACTGCTGGATCAGCATCCCGAAAGCCATTGCCTTGAAAAGCTTGGCGAGCGATACAGTCCCAGCGCGCAAGGCGGTGCCAGGCCCCACTTGGTCACCACCGGCAAGCACGGTATTGGCGGACTTGATCACCGAGAATGACGCAGCCCATGGTGCCGAGACCACCAGGTACGACGCGTCAAAATTGTCGCCGGTCAGCAAAGACTGGTAGGAGATCAGCGCCCTCGTCTGCGTCCCCCACTCGTCGGTGACGAGCGAGTTGGTGACCAGATAATCGTCTATCGCCTGGGCATACTGCCCCTGCATGCCGACCGCCACCGCCAGAACGCCATCCAGATCGCTGACCACTGCTTCCTCTGTCGGCGCATTGGGATTGGTCAACTCGAGATTGCATCCCGCCATACCGAGCGCAAGCGCCACGATGAGCGGCCTGTTATGCGGGCCGCGCGCGGCACTGATGATTCCTTTGATCCGCGTCATTCGCGCACCCTAATAGTTGAAGGAGAGGCCGACGATGAACTGCCGGGGGAGAGGAGTCGTGGCGAAGTCCACTCCGCGCGACACCGTACTGGCTGAGAAGGAGTTGGTTTCCGGATCGAGACCGGAGTAGTCGGTCCACGTCTTCAGGTTTCGTCCTGCCAGGCGCAGCGAAGCGCCCTCCGCCCCGAACCGGCTCACCAACCCCGGAGGAAGCGTGAATTGCACCGCGATCTCTCGCAGCTTTACGTAGCTGCCATCCTCGATGTACTCCTCGTAGATGAGACTCCGCCCGGTGGGGTTCAGCGAGAAAGTGCGCTGTATCGTGTCACCACTGATCTCGCGCTCGTTCACCTTCGCCGCGCCGAACAGCTCCTGGATGCGGCGCGAGAAGTTGGCGACATCGTTTCCGAAGCGTCCGTCCAACAGGACGTTCACGTTGATCCGCTCGCCGATTTCGAAGCTGTTGCCGAAGGTAGCGACGAACTTCGGATTGGGATCGCCGATCACGCGCCGCGAGTTGACGATCGCGCCACTTGCCAGGGTGTCCTGCTGGCGGTAGGGCAGCAGGTAAGTCTGACCACCGGTGGTGAAGTCACGATAGGCAATCTGTCCGTCCGGCGTGCGTGCGTACGTCCCGCCCAGGAAAACACCGATCGGCTCTCCAATGATTATCGCGTTCAGGTAGTCGAACAGCAGCGTGTCAGCCGCTGATACGAGCTTGTCGATCTTGCTCCGATTCGCGGAGTACGTAAAACGCGATCTCCAGGCGAACCGGGGGCGGGTCATGTTAACCGTGTTCAGCGCTAGCTCGACACCCTTGTTGCTCAGGCTTCCAATGTTCTGAAATTGCTGCTGGAAGCCACTGCTCGGCGGTAGTGGAATGCTCAGCACCAGGTCCGTGGTTTTCTTGTCGTAGTAGCTGAATTCGATCTGTGCGCGGTCGCGGAGGAAGCCGGCATCGAACCCGCCCTCATATTCGCGCTGCCGTTCGGGTTTGAGATTCGGATTGCCGGCCGTGACGCTGGAAACGAGCCCGGGCCTGCCGCTGAAGGAGGTGTTGATATAATTGGCGAATCTCGAATACAGCCCCGGCGGCTGCCCACCGGTCTCACCGTAAGCGGCGCGGAGACGGAACGAGCTTAGCAGGTTGCCGATCCTGTCCTGCCACCAGGATTCCTGGTCCAGCACGTACGACAGTCCCAGTCGCGGGAACATCTGCACGCGCTGATCCGGGCCAAATGCGGAGGACGCGTCCCAGTTGATCCCGCCCGTGAGGAAAAGCCGCTCGGCGAGGTTCACCCGTTCCTCGAAGTACCAACCAACCGTGCGAAGCTCCGTTTTCGATTGGGTAGCAGTCTGAGTGGCGCCGCCAACGAGGGTTTGACCGGGACCGAGATCTCCTCCCGCCGCACGCACAGTTTCATTCTTATCCGAAGTAAAGCGGAACCCCACTGAGCTGTTGAGTCCCAACGACGGGCTCATCGTCAAGACATGACTGGCAATCAGGTCGTTGTTGAACAGGCGGCTGAACTGAACAGGATTTTGGATCAAGCCCGTAAAGGTCGGGCTTATCGAGAGAGGGGGCTGAAAATAGTGGGCTTCGCGGCGATAATCGTCGAGGCCCGCGGCATACTTGACGGTAAGACTGCTTATCGGCCGCCAGGTGAGGTCGAGCCCGCCGAGCATCCGCGTGACTTTTTCCGGAGCCGACCAGTTCTCCATGACGTCAAGCGGATTGGCTAGTGCCAATGGGTTGTATGGATAGCGCCCGGTGTTCGGATTGAAGGCCGGATTCCACGACGTGGGTGTGAACACCAATGCCGTAAGCACGCCCTGCGTCTGCTCGCCCTCCGGAATGAAGTCGGCGTTGGAGTTGATGTAATTACCGCGCAGAGTGACTTCCAGCTGGCTCGATAGGCGCTGGGAAAGGTTCGCCCTGAAGTTCGTCCTATTGTAGTCGGTGGTCCTGACAATTCCTTCTTCCTTCTGGTAGCCACCCCCCATGTAGTAACTGGTGCCGTCGCTACCGCCGGATACGGACAGTCGGGTATTGGTGCCTAATCCCGTACGAAAGACCTGATCCTGAATGTCGTAACGTTGAATTGGCACGCCAATCGCCGAAGCGCCACCGAAAAGCACGTCTGTGTAGCCGGCATTCGGGTGCATGTTGAGCTCGTAACGATTCGGCGTTCCGCTCCAAGTCACGTCCGTGGTGGCACTGAGCCTGCGCCGTCCTGTCTGGCCGCGTTTGGTGAAGATCTGGATGACGCCGTTGTTTGCCCGGGCGCCGTAGAGCGCGGCCGCCGCGGCGCCCTTGAGAACCTCGATGCGGTCGACGTCTCCCGGGTCGAAGTCGGCCATACGGTTACTCAGCGCCTGATTTCCGCGGGGCGCGTTACCGCTCAGGCTGATTAGCGCTTCGGAGGAGTTGTCGACGATCACGCCGTCGACGACGTAGAGCGGCTCAGCACCGCCGAGGATCGAGTTGGTGCCACGCAAGCGAATGCTGATGCCTCCGCCGGGCTGGCCGGAATTCTCGGATATCACCGCTCCGGTAACTCTTCCCTGAAGCGCCTGATCGATAGACGTAATCCCTGGAGCGCGAGCCACTTCCTCTCCAGCGACGGTTTCGATGGTGTTTCCAAGCTGCCGCTTGGTCGTTGGTGCCGCGACTCCCGTCACTACCACCTCGTTGAGGGTGACGGCAGCCGTGCGAAGCGCAAAATCACGCGTGATCGACCCGCCTGCCACTGCCGTCACGGCTGCGCGCTCGGGAGCGTATCCGACACGGCGCGTACTCACGAAGAGCGCCCCGGTCGGCACGCCGGCGATAGCATAGCTGCCATCAGGGCCCGTCTGGGCACCGAGCGTCGTGCCATCCACACGTACCTGGGCGCCCGGGACAGGCGCACCTGTCGCGACGTCAGTAACACGGCCGCGGATCGTCGCAGTCGCCTGGGCAATCGCGATGGTGGGAAAGGCGAGGAACGCGACACAGAGCGACCAGCGAAGACGACGCCTTCCCATGCTACCTCCAATCAATGGTGTCTACGGATGCTCGCACTAGGTACATGTAACGTCAACCTGATGCGCGAAAGAGACCGCCACAACGCAGCGAGTCACTGCGGGGGCCGCACGTAAAACGTGTTGACTCCATTTCCGCACGGCTTCGCCACGGGCGCGGGGCCGGGGGAATCCACATCGCCCGACTCGCGCCTCAACTCGAGGAGTCGCGCTCGCATCTCTTTCAAAATGTGGGCGTGATTTCTGCTCGCGGCAAGATTCTGCGTCTCGTCCGGATCGGCCTGGAGATCGTACAACTCCCACTCCTCCGGCTGCTCCCAGAAGTGGATCAGCTTCCACCTGCTCGTTCGCACACCTCGATTCTTCCCGACGCAATGCTCGGCGGGATATTCGTAATACTCGTAGAGAAACGCATCCCGCCAGGGAATGTTCGCGCCGGTGAGAATCGGCGCGAAGCTTTTCCCCTGCATCCAGCCGGGAACGGGAAGTCCGGCCAGCTCCAGCAGCGTCGGCGCGACGTCGATGTTGAGCGTCATGTGCGTCGCGTCGACCTGGCCCGGCCGAACGCGGGCCGGAAATCTCACCAGCATCGGCACGCGAATGGAAGGCTCGTACATGAGCCGCTTGTCGAAGAGCCCGTGCTCACCGAGAAAGAAGCCGTTGTCCGACGTGTACATGACAATCGTGTTTTCGGCGAGTCCGTCGGTCTCGAGCTGGCGCAGCACGCGGCCGACGTTCTCGTCGACGCTGAGCAGCACCCGATAGTAGTTCTTCACCAGGTGCTCGAGGTTGAGGCGCTTCCTCTCTTCCGGCGGCAGCGAGGGAAGCACGCCGCGGTCGGCGAAATCCGGCATGTCGGCGATCGCCATCTCCGCGCGCCGCAGCGCTTCCGGGCGGCCGACGAGGCGGTCCTCGAATGTGCGGGGCACTGGAACAATCACGTCGTCGAACGCGTGCGCGTATCGCTCGGCGGGCATCCAGGCGCGGTGCGGAGACTTGAATTGATAAAGCAGGCAGAACGGTTTGTGCTTCGGCCGATTGCGCAGAAACTCCAGCGCCTGGTCCCCGGTGACGTCGTCGGCGTGGCCACGCATCAGCACGCGCGCGCCGTTGGCGATCATATCCGGATCGTGGTACCTGCCCTGTGCCGGGAAGATCACCCAGTCGTCGAAGCCTGTCGGGCGGCTGGGCATGTGCCATTTACCTACCAGTCCGGTTCGATATCCCGCTTCGCGCAGCAGGTGCACGAAGGTTTTCTGATCCGGCCTCAGTCCGGGATGATTCGCGAAGTCGGGGCCGCCGCCATTGGACAACACTCCGTGGCTGTGAGAGTAGAGTCCGGTGAGAAACGACGCCCGGCTTGGCTGACAGAGGGAGTTCGTGACGAAGAACTCGTTAAACCGCACTCCTCCCGCGCCGATGGCGTCCATGTTGGGAGTCTTCAGAATCGGATTCCCGTACGCGCTCATCGCGTCCTGCCGCTGATCGTCCGTCATGATGAAGACGATGTTGGGCGGGACGGCTGGTCTTCGGCTCGCGCCGGGCTCCGCAAGCGCTCTCCGGGCGTGCGGCAGCGAAGCGAGCGATGCGCCGAGGATCTTGAGGGCGTCACGGCGGCTGAAACGGCGATTCATGGTATGGCGAAGATAGCCGCGGAGCAGAACGCGCGCGACGCGCTTATCTTTGTCATCGCCTCCATCTATCCCCTATCGAATGGCATCGTCGAACAAGGAACGAGTCCCCGTCGTCGTCGTCGATTACGATGAAATCGCGCGCACCGTCGCGAGGCGCATCGCCGAGATAGTGAAGGAGCGCCGGGCGGCGGGCAGCCGCGCAGTGTTGGGCCTCGCCACTGGTAGCACTCCGATCAGCATCTATCGCGAGCTGATAAGACTGCACCGTGAGGAAGGTCTCGATTTCTCCGACGTCGTGACCTTCAATCTCGACGAGTACTACCCGATGACTCCGGACAGCATCCACAGCTATCACCGGTACATGCGGGAGAACCTCTTCAACCAGATCAACGTCAGTCCAGAGAACATCCACATCCCGCGCGGCGACGTCCCGCGCGACGAAGTAGACGTGGAGTGCGAGCTGTACGAGGCAGCAATCCGCGATGCCGGAGGAATCGACCTGCAGATACTGGGCATCGGCAAGACGGGACACATCGGCTTCAACGAGCCGGGCTCAGGCATGGATTCGCGCACGCGGCGAATCTCCCTCGACACTGTCACCAGACGCGACGCGGCGGGTGATTTCTTCGGCGAGGACAACGTTCCAATGGAAGCGATCACGATGGGTGTGGCGACGATCATGGACGCCCGCGAAGTGGCGTTGATCGCCACCGGTGAACACAAGTCGGCGATCATTCAACGCGCCGTCGAAGGCGAGCCCGATCCCGACGTCGCCGCGACTTATCTGCAGCAGCACCCGAACGCCGTGTTCTACGTGGACGTCGCCGCGGCAGCCGATCTCACCCGCGTGCGCTCTCCCTGGATCATCGGCGAAGTGAAATGGACACGCGAGATGGAAATGAGTGCGGTGATCTGGCTGAGCGAGACTACAGGGAAATCAGTGCTCAAGCTCGAGGCCCAGGATTACCGTGAGCACCACCTCAGCTCGCTCCTCGCGCGTTATGGAACTGCGGGACCGTTGAACGGCGCCGTTTTCAACGCGCTCATCTCCAAGATCCGCGGCCGCAGCAAGCTCCCGGCGGGCAAGCGGGTCGTGGTCTTCTCGCCGCACCCCGACGACGACGTGATCTCGATGGGCGGGATGCTCAACAAGCTGCACCAGAACAAGAACGACATCATCATCGCGTATCAGACATCGGGCAACATCGCGGTGTTCGACCACGAGGTGCGGCGCTACGCGGATTTTCTGCGCCGCTTCGGCAACGACTTCGACCTCAACGACTCCGCCGCCGGCGCCCTGATCGATGAAGTCGAGGAGTTCCTGAAATCGAAGAAGGTGGGCGAGATCGACGCCTTCCCCGTGCAGGTGATGAAGCGCGCCATCCGGGAGGCGGAGGCCGTTTCGGGAATCGAGACCTTCGGCATGAAAGCTTCACAGGCACGCTTTCTCAACCTTCCGTTCTATCAGACGGGAAAGGTGAGAAAGGATCCGATTGGTCCGGAGGACGTGCGCAAGGTGCTGGAGCTGCTGGAGGAGCACCAGCCTGAATTGGTGTTCGTCGCCGGCGATCTCTCCGATCCGCACGGCACTCACCGGATGTGTCTCGAGGCGGTGCAGGGAGCGCTGGCCCAGTATTCCGGTCCGCCGCCGGAGATGTGGTACTATCGCGGCGCCTGGCAGGAATGGGAGATCGCCGAGGCGGATGTTCTCGTCCCGCTGTCCGAGGACGAGCTGAGGGCGAAGATCCAGGCAATCTTCAAGCACCAGAGTCAAAAGGACCGCGCGCCGTTTCCGGGACAGGACGATCGCGAGTTCTGGCAGCGGACCGAGGAGCGGAACCGCGGCACCGCCAAGCGCGTCGATCAGCTCGGGCTGCCTGAGTACTTCGCCATGGAGGCGTACGTGGTGCGGCAAGCGGGCGCGCCCGTCGAGCTCGAGATCGCCCCCACCAGCTCGCTCAGTGTGGGGAGCCGGGACTGGCCATCGCGCGACCCCGTCAGCGCCGCGCGCTGATACCTCGCGGTTACACCTTGAGGATGATGTTACGGCGGTAGAGGATGCTGAGAACGCCAAGCCAGAACAGAACGAACGTGAGCGCAAACGCCAGCGAGGCGACGCGCGGCGGCAGCCACGAAAGAAACACCGCCTGGTAGATCACCGACTGAATCGACTGCAGCTTACCGTCGTACTCGACCTTCCAGAGGGTGTAGATGATCCGCGCCATCACAGCCGACCCGACGAAGGCAACGATCGGATTGACGCCATAGATCACGAATGGCTTGGTCCACCAGCGCATGTTGTAGTGCTCGACGATCCACATGATGGTGGCCAGCGATATCGCCGCCATCCCCGCTGTGAACAGCACATATGAGCTCGTCCACAGGCTCTTGTTGATCGGAAAAACCCAGTTCCACATGGCGCCGAGCATCATCACGAGAGCGCCCGCGGCAAATAATCCCGCGATCCGCTCGATCAGCGGCCGACTCGTCATCGCGATCCAGCGTCCGGCAATTACTCCCAGCATTCCCGTCCCAATGGCGGGGATCGTGGAGAGCACTCCCTCCGGATCGAACGTCACGCTGCCTGACCAGATGTGATCGGCGCCGATGATCACGCGGTCGAGGTAGGCGGCCAGGTTGCGGGACTTGTCATGGAGCAGGAGCGCGCCAATCGTGCCCTCACCCGGAACGGGGATCACCGTCATCATGAACCAGTACCCGAACAGAAGCGCGGCGACGATGATCACCTGCTGCTTGAGATTCGTGCGCAGAGTCAGCAGCGCCGCGCATACGTACACGATTGCGATGCGCGGCAGCACGCCCAGTATCCGCACGTACTGTAGCCGGTGGATTATCCGGTCCATGATAGACGGATCAGAAATCGTCTCGATCGGCCCCCACTGGTAGAACGGGAACCACGCTATCAGGAAACCGAGCAGGAAGATGATCCCGCCGCGGCGCAGGATCTGTCGGACAATCGCGCCCTCGTCATCCCCGCGGGCGCGGCGCGCCGAGAGCGAGAGGTGGGTCGTGATGCCGACGATGAAGAGGAAGAACGGAAAGATGAGATCCGTCGGCGTCCACCCATGCCACTTGGCGTGCTCGAGCGGCGGAAAAATCGCGCTCCAGCTCCCGGGATCGTTGACGAGAAGCATGCCCGCGACGGTAAGGCCCCGGAAAACGTCGAGCGACAACAGCCGCTCGCGTGATGCGGTGACTCGCGATGTCGCCCCAGCGCTCATGCGCCCTCCGAGTGGCCGTGATTTCCGATAACATATATATACGAGCGGGGCCTCGAGGCGTTACTCACTTTTCAACCTTTTATGGGACGTGTCATGAGGTATTGGCTCGCGGCAGCTGTAGCCGTCTCGCTTTCCTGCGCAACTGCCGGAACCGGCACCGTTGGCGGCTACGATGTCGTCATTCGCGGCGGCACGATCTACGACGGAAGTGGCGGCGCTCCTTCGGTGACGGACATCGGCGTGATCGGCGACTCGATCGCGTTCATCGGGGATCTGAGCGGGGCTCGCGGCAAGACCGACATCGACGCGCGCGGACTCGCGGTTTCCCCCGGTTTCATCAACATGCTGAGCTGGGCGACGGAATCGCTCATTCACGACGGCCGGAGTCAGGGAGACATCAGGCAGGGAGTCACGCTCGAAGTTTTCGGCGAGGGCTCGTCGATGGGGCCGATCAACGATCAGATGCGGAAGCAGATGATCGAGGAACAGGGCGACATCAGGTTCGAGGTACCCTGGACCACACTCGGCCAGTATCTCGAGCATCTCGTCAAGCGCGGAGTGTCGACGAACGTGGCGTCCTTCATCGGCGCCACGACGCTGCGCGTGCACGAGGTCGGGTACACCGACCGCGCTCCCACGGCCGAGGAGCTGGCGCGGATGCAGGCGCTGGTGCGGCAGGCGATGGAGGAGGGCGCGCTCGGAATCGGCTCGTCTCTCATTTACGCGCCGGCCTTCTACGCGAAAACCGACGAGCTCGTCGCGCTGTCGAAAGCGGCCGCGCCCTACGGCGGGATGTACATCTCGCACATGAGGAGCGAGGGATCACGCCTCCTCGAGGCAATCGAGGAGCTCGTCGCGATCTCGCGCGAGGCGGGAGTTCCGGCCGAGATCTATCATCTCAAGGCTGCGGGTGAGCCGAACTGGGGCAAGCTCGAAGCGGCGATCGCGAAGGTGGAGCAGGCGAGAGCGAGCGGACTGCGCATTACCGCTGACATGTACAACTACATCGCCGGCGCGACCGGATTGGACGCATCGATGCCGCCGTGGGTACAGGAAGGCGGATACAAGGAGTGGGCGAAACGGCTCCAGGATCCGGCGACGCGCGCCCGCGTGGCATTGGAGATGAGCACCCCGACCGACAAGTGGGAAAACTTCTTCGTCGGCGTCGGGTCGCCGGAGAAAATCATTCTCGTCGGGTTCAGGAATGATTCTCTCAAGTACCTCACGGGGAAGTCGCTCGCCGAAGTGGCGCGCATGCGCGGGAAGTCTCCTCAGGAGACGGCGATGGATCTGGTGATCGAGGACGGCAGTCGCGTCAGCACCGTCTATTTCCTGATGTCGGAGGACAACGTCCGCCGGCAGCTGCGGCTTCCATGGGTGAGCTTCGGATCAGACGCTGAGTCGCTCGCGCCCGAAGGTGTCTTTCTCAAGTCGCGCCCGCATCCGAGGGCCTATGGAAATTTCGCGAGGCTGCTCGGCAAATACGTGCGCGACGAGCGAGTGATCCCGCTCGAGCAGGCGATCCATCGATTGACGGCGCTTCCGGCGGAGAACCTGAAGCTGCGGAAACGGGGCCGGCTGCGGCCCGGGTATCACGCTGACATCGTCATCTTCGATCCGAAGACGATCCAGGACCACGCGACATTCGACAATCCGCACCAGTACTCGACCGGCGTGCGCGACGTTTTCGTCAACGGTGTTCAGGTCCTGCGCGACGGAAACCACACCGGCGCTCTTCCCGGCCGCGTCGTGCGCGGTCCCGGCTGGACCGGCTGGCGGCGCTTCCCACAGTGACTTAGAAGTTCGGCTTGAGTATCGGCGACCAGTCCGACAGCCGGGCGTCGTTCGAGTGCGTGAGCTGACGCATCCTTCCGGTGCGCGTATCGAGAACCCAGATATTCTTGTCGGCCCCGATCTCGCCGCGCCGCGTCGTGATCGAGAGGTGCCGTCCATCAGGCGCCCATGACGGATCCTCGTTTTCGCCTTCGGTCGTCAGCTGCTTCATCACTCGGTTGCGCACGCTGATCGTCCAGATCTGGAAATCACCCATCTGCTGCATGAACGCGACTTCCTCGCCGTTGGGCGACCAATCGGGGCTGGTGCGATAGCTCCGCTTTCCCGCGACCACGGGAGTGAGCAGGCGGAGACGCGTGCCGTCAACGTTCATGATGTAAACCTGCGGCGTCAGCGGCCGCGGAGAGATGAATGCGACCTGCCTGCCGTCGGGACTGAAGGTCGGCGACGTCGTCTCGAATCCGGTTCGACCAACGAAGCGCTTCGCCGTCGTGTCGTTGCCGTTGGCGCTTGCCAGCAGCAGCTCGGCCGGTTTGTCCATGCCGCTCGCCCAGACGATGCTCTTGCCATCACGCGTGTACACCGGACTGATGTTGAGTCCGCGCGGTGAGGCGGTGAGGATCTGTGACTTCATCGTACGCAGGTCGTACTGGGCTATCTGCGTGCCCTTGTCATCGGCCTCGACATAGACAATTGACCTTCCTGAGGGATGCCACGAAGGCGACAGCGCGGCTCCGACCGTCGGCAGGATCTGGACGTTGGCCCCATCGCTGTCCACGATCTTGAGTTTTCCATGATCGATGTAGACGATCCGTGTCTGCGCCGCCCCTCGAGTGCCGGTTATCCAGCGCTCGAGCTCGTCGCTCACGCCATGAATTGCCAGCCGCCATTCGCGCTCCAGAGAATCTCTGGCCGACAGGTCACGGCGGCCGATTGCCTGAAGAACGGAATCGCGCGGGAGGCGTGGCAGCCTGAAGCTTGCCGCCTGGAGCAGCTTTTTACGCGCCACATCGTAGATCTCGACGCGCAATCCAGTCGAGATCGGTCGCGCACGGACCGCGAACTTCGCGCGCGTGTCACGCAGGGGATCGAAGTTGATGTTGCGCTTGTTCGGCCGCCACACGTCGTCAGCCATCGCGCTGTCGAGCAGCACCGGCTGGACGCGGTCTCCGTAATCGAGGTCGCGCTCGATTATGACGCGAATCGAATCGCCCGCGGTCGTGTCCACTGGCAGCACCACCACAGCCGGCGGGACCTCCACCGGGCGCTGCGGCCTTGGACGTGGAGAAACCCGCTGGTTCTGTGCGCCCGCGGTTGCCGCGAGTACGAAACACGCCGCGACGCCGAGCGTTGCGCGGTAGCTGCTATTCATCATCGAGCGTCCAATCTATTCATCTCACGTTGTTGTACACCTCAGCGGCGCGCCCGATTCCCGGACAGGAGCAGACCCTGAATACTCTGACTGTCAGACCCTCCAATCCGTGACGCGACAATCGCGCCCATATAAGGCAAAGCCGCGGGGGGAGTCCCCCGCGGCTCTTGTCGACGATGGCGCGTCAGCTCTTGAGGTTGAACTGGAACGGCATCTGAACGAGCTGTTTCACCTTCCGCCCACCGATCTGGGCCGCCGAGAACCGCATCCCGGGGAGCGCGCGCCGAACGGCATCAGTGAACCCCGGATCGCTCGACTGGAGGATCTTTAGCGTACCGCCCTCGTAGCGGCCGTTCTCCCCCACGACGAATTGCGCAATTACTTCGCCCTGAACGCCGGAGTCCCTGAGTCTCGAGGGATATTCCGGAGTCGCTCCGCCAATCAACGCCACCACCTTTTCGACTTGGTACTCGAAATATGCGGTGTTGTCTTTGACGCCCGCTTCCGTTCCCGTATCGCCGGCCTTGCCCGTGCCGCCCTCAACTCCTTTTGCGGTTCCGCCGGCGATGCCCTTGCCGCTGAAGTCACTCTCTTTGGTGACGGCTCTCGACAGGTCGATCGCAGGAAGCCTGGTCGGGATGTTGATCACTGGCGGCACTACCTGGAACCCTTTAGGGGGAGCTACCGCGACTTCCCTGGGCAGACGCGGAGCTTGCGGCTTTGGGGCTTTCGGCTTCGGAGCCTCCTTTTTGGGAGGCGGGGGCTCCTTCTTCACTTCGGGTGGGGGCGGCGGTTCCTTCACCGCAACGAAGTTGACCTTTTCGTCCCGGTCCCGGTTTGCTTTCCTCACTCCCGCAGTCGCGGTGGCGTAGACAGCGAGAGAAATCAGTCCGACGTGCAAAAGGATGCTGAAAATGGTTCCGCCCGCGAACCGCTGCTTTTTTTCCGGCTGAGATTCCAGTAACCGCATTGTCTCCCCTGACGAAGCTTGCCCTGTCCCATAGAGCAAACCCCTGGCCAAACGGAGCGTTTTTCACGGCAGAGTTTTATCGTCGTGCCGCGGTGCGGATGAGTGGCCGTTTGACAGCCGTCTTCTATGCCGCTGGCTTCTTTGCCGGAGTTGTTTTGGCAGGAGGCTTGGCCGCGGGTTTCGCTGTTCCCGTGCGCGAGCCACGCGCGCCCCTCGCTCTTCGCGTCAGGACGCCGCAAACCGAGTCGAAAGCGTTCGACGCCGCGGTCGCGCGCCGCGGACGATCCCACGCCATCGCTGCCTGATCGCGTTGATCGACCTCACCTTCGTCCCGCACCAGGATGTTGTTCGGGCCGTAGACGGTGCTGCGTACCCGCTTGACTCTCACCGGCGCGCAGCGGATGTGGACTCGCTGCACCAGGCGCGTGTACCTCCTTTTGTTCTCGAGGACGCGCGGCCGGGTGTAGTCCCAGGCAGTCACCGTCGTCCACGTGCCGGGCGACGCGAGCTTGATGCTCGCCGTATCGAAAAGCACACGGACATCGGAGTCCGCGTATACCTGCCGCCATGGCGCCTGGGCACCGGCGAGAGAAGGCGCCACTGCGACAGCCGCAATTAGCGCGAACCGAAATGCTGCACCAATCATTAGAACTCCTCGACCTTTAGCGTAACCTTTGATGATACGCGACAGGGAACGATAACCGTCATTGTTAGGGGATGGATTATAAACAGCCGCAAGTGATTACTGCCACTCCGGCGCTCAAAATAGGACTGGTTGGACCGCCTCAGGGTCAATCGCCGCGCTACGGAGCGTTCAGAGGATTTCAGGGGGATTAGAGTCGCCAATCGGTGTTATCTTCGGTGGGGGAAACCAGTCATTATTGACGGCCTGCCATCCATAAGCAGTAACCCCGAGATTGTGCCCCACCGGAAGCCATGACGACACCCGCAGGTCCGCAGACCAACGAGCGAAAATACCGCTTCAAGGATGAATGGCTGGTCGCCCTCGTTGGGACCATGCCGGGTGTAACCCCAGAGCTCATCAAGCGGTGGCGCTTCCAGGAAAAACCATACATCGCGCAGGCGCTGATCGACGGCGACGTCCTATCCTTCCAGGAGATCGCTGAAGTCGTCAAAGAGGCCTTCCGCATCGATTACGTCGACCTGTCGCCCGGCGGGATCGACAAGAACGCGATGCAGGTTCTCCCTGAAAAGCTGTGTCGCGAGCTCAACGTCCTCCCCGTCAAGGTCGACGCGAAGACGGTCCACCTCGCGATGGCGAACCCGCTCGATCAGGAAGCGATCCAGCGCGTCAGCTGGGCGACCAGCCGCGAGGTCACTCCGTTGTTCTGTCCTCCCGGACAGCTCGACAAGCTCGTCTCGGAGACGCTGCGTCCCGATGCCATGATCTATGGGCTGATCGAGAAGCTCGATCACGCCGCTGGCCTCGAGCACATGCCGGATCCCAAAGAAGACGAGGCGGCGATTGCCGCCCGTGTCCATGCGCCGGTCATCAAGCTCGTCGATGCGATCCTCGCCAACGCGATCAAGATGCGCGCGTCCGACATCCACATCGAACACGATGAGACTTCGACGCTGGTGAGATTCCGCATCGACGGCCTGCTCAAGAACATTATGGTGCTTCCTCGCTTCATCGGCGTCGGTCCCGTCGTCTCGCGCATCAAGATCATGGCGGAGTTGGACATCGCCGAGCGGTTCAGGCCGCAGGACGGACGCGCCAAGGTCCGCGTCGGTGGAGAGGAGGTCGCGCTCCGCGTTTCGGTGCTCCCGACTCGCGTCGGCGAAAAGGTCGTGATGCGACTCCTCAACGAGAAGTCGGTGCAGGTCTCGATGGAGACGCTGGGCTTCATGCCGGAGGTTTTCCAGAGGTTCAAGGCGTTACTCATGCGCGAACAGGGGATCCTGCTCGTCACGGGACCAACCGGCTCGGGCAAGACGACGACACTGTACGCGGCGCTCAATCTCCGCCGCGGAGAATCGGTCAACATTGTGACCGTCGAAGACCCGGTCGAGTACCGTCTGAGCGGCGTCAACCAGGTTCAGGTGAACGAGAAGCAGGGCCTCACCTTCGCCGGCGTGTTGCGGTCGGTTCTGCGTCAGGACCCCGACGTGCTGCTGGTCGGTGAGATTCGAGACACTGACACGGCGACGGTCGCGTTCCAGGCGGCGATGACCGGCCACCTCGTGCTGTCCACTCTTCACACCAACGACTCCATCGGCGCCATTGCCCGTCTCGAGAACATCGGCGTCGAGCCATTCAGAGTCGCAGCGGGATTGATCGGCGTCACCGCGCAGCGCCTGGTGCGCCGCGTCTGTCCCCATTGCCGATACGAGGCTCCAGTCGAGGAGCTCCACCCGATGGTACGCGCGGCGCAGCAGCGACAGTTCGGACGCGCGCGCCACGTCAAGGCGTCGGGATGCGCGGAATGCGGATTCACCGGCTACTCAGGCCGCCTGCCGCTGGTGGAATTCCTCGAGATCACCCCCGAGATCCGTGGGATGATCACCACCAACAAGTCCGTCGACGAGATCCGCGCCACATCGATCCGCACCGGAGCATTGCATTCGTTCGACAGCGACGGCCTCTGGCACATTGCGGAGGGCGATACGACTGCCGACGAGGTGATTCCGTACACGGAATTCGAGCGCCGCCGCACTCCGCGCACGAATACGCCGCGGGTCAATGCGGAATTCGTACCGGAGCTCGATGCCAACGGAGTGGCCAAGCCGTCGCGCGTCCTGCTCGCCATCGGCGACAAGAAAGACCGCGTGCGCTTCAACGACATCCTCGTCGAGGCGCGGCTCTCCGTTCAGATCGTCAACGACGGGGCCGCCGCGCTCGGGATTCTGGCGCAGGATCCGCCCGATGCGCTTGTCGTAGGCCTCAAGCTTCCGATTCTCGACGGCCGTCAGGTCGTGCACGCCGCGCGCACTGTGATCGGCCTGGTCGACATGCCGATCATCGTCATCGCTCCGGCCGGAGCGGACCGCGAAGGCAACGAGCTGATGGCTCAGGGTGTGGACGATGTGCTGATCGAGCCGTTCGATTCCGAGCGCTTCCGCCAGCGCGTCACGACGGTGATGAGAAGCCGCGGATTGTGGGCCGACACCGAAGAAGTGATGCGCCCGCTCATTCCCCAGGACGAGGCGGAACGTCTCGTCGAGCTGAGGCTCACCGGTGCCGTCGATTCGACGACGCCTGAAGAGCGGTTCGACAAGATCACGCGCATGGCGAAGCGGATGTTCAAGGTTCCTTTCGCCGCGGTGTCGTTCGTCGAAGGCGACCGGCAGTGGTTCAAATCGAAGCAGGGGCTCGACATCGCCGACAGTCCGCGCGAGCAGTCCTTCTGCGGCCACGCCATCAACGGCAGCGAGGTGTACGTCGTCGAGGATGCCGTGCTCGATCCGATCTTCGCCCAAAATCCGATCGTGCTGGAAGAGCCGCGCATCCGGTTTTACGCCGGATATCCGGTGCAGGGGCGCGGCGGACACAACGTCGGTACGCTCTGCATCATCGACACGGAGCCGCGCCCGTTTACGGAAGGCGACCGCGAGACGCTCAAGGACCTCGCTGAAATGGTCGAGAAGGAGCTGCACGCCAAGCCCGCGCTAAAAAAGAAGGCGCCGCCCGACTAGCGTTCCCCGCCCACTTGCGCCCTGATCCGACGATTGTTAGCATTGCTAACGATCTCTCGAGCACCCAATGATGGGAGGGCACATGGCTACGAAGGGCGCGGTTTCGTTCACCAGTATCCGTCAGATCGCGGTGCCGGTCATCGATATCGCCGAGGCCACCCGGTTCTACCGCGACGTGCTCGGCATGCGACACCTCTTCGACGCCCCGCCGCAGCTTTCCTTCTTCGACTGCGGTGGAGTGCAGCTCATGCTGAGCGGTCCGGAGGGCGGCGGGAAGGACGCTGAGACACAGCACCCCATCCTCTATTACGACGTCGCGGACATCAATGCGACCCACGCGAAGCTGACCGCCGCCGGTGCGGCGACGATCCAGAAGCCGCACATGATCGCCCGAATGGGAGGACGCGAGATCTGGATCGGCTTCGTCAGCGACGGCCAGGGGAACATGGTCGGCCTCATGAGTGATGTCGCCGAATCCTGATCTACTCGCCGACCAGCTCCACACGGCTGCCATCGGCCTTCTCCGCCAGTTGCGACGTGAAGACGACGCAATCGGCATCACCGCGCCACGTCTCTCTGCCCTCTCGGTCGTCGTGTTCGGGGGACCGCTCACGCTCGGTCAGCTCGCCGGCGCCGAGCAGGTGAAGCCACCGACGATGACGCGCATTGTCACGGGGCTGGAGCAGGATGGGCTGGTCGAGCGCAGGGACGACGCGAGCGATGGTCGCTTGACGCAGATTCATGCGACCGCGAAAGGGCGCAAAGTCATGGCGGCGGGTCGCGCCCGCAGGGTGGAGACGCTGACCGCGGCAGTGGAGGCGCTCGACAAAAAACATCGACGGGAGCTCGAGTCAGGAGTGCGCGTTCTCGAGGCGCTCAACAAATCAATGCGGCATTCGCGGAGACCGAACGCATGAACCGTCCAAAATCCGACCTTGAAGCCCTGCGCCACGATCTCAACCAGCTCTACGATGGCAGTCCGTGGCACGGATCGTCGATCAAGACGGTGCTGGAAGGAATCGACGCCGATACCGCGGCGCTGCGTTCCATTCCGCACGCGCACACCATCTGGGAGCTGGCGTTGCACATAACGTCATGGACGAGAGAAGTCGCCTCACGCGTCGCTGGAGGGGACGCAAAAGACCCGGTCGATTGGCCGGAGCCTCAATTCCGTGGCGGATCCGCTGCGTGGGAGGTAGCAAAGCGTGATCTGGCAGCGGCGCACACCGAATTGGAAAAGGAGGTCGCCAGGCTAGAGCCCGACGACCTCCTGCGATGGGTTGGCGATCAGCGGGATCCAGCGCTCGGGACGGGGCTACCCGTGGGGACGGTGATTCGCGGCCTCCTCCAGCACGACACCTACCATCAGGGGCAGATCGCGATTCTGCGGAAGGCCGCGGAAACTCGACGCTAAACTGCTTACTAGGACCCTTACAGGGGATCCAAGTAGTGAGTGAACAGTCTTGAGTTGTAGTCGGCCAGTTGTTGTCAGCGGTGCACGCCAACTGATAACCACTGGACGACTATGACCGAAGTGCTGTCAGCTCAAGACTTGGATCCCGTCAGCCCAACTCAGGACTTTCTACATTACGGCACTTTAGCCCGCGCGATGGTATTAGCGTCCGTCCCGAACCACAACGTCCGCGACGGCGCGTGAAACACCATGTGCCTCACCGTCTTAGCCCCGCTCTCGGCGATCGGTGTGGCCGAGACCCAGGTTTCGGATTTGGTGTCGAATGCGACCAACCGGTTCGGCTGCACTCCGGTCTCCACCAGCCAGATGCGATTGCGATCGTCGAGCGCCATCGCGTAGGGAAGCGACGCCGTGCCGCTTGGCATCGCCCACTCTTTCGCAGTGCCGCTCGCGGGATCGAAGCGTCCAAGCATGCCGCGCGTGTAATCGCCATACCAGATCGCGCCATCGGGCGTGACTTCCAGCCGCCGCGCACGAGTGCCCTCGTTGGGCAGCGAGTAGTCCGTGATTGCGAGAGTGGCCGGATCGATCGTGGCGACCTTGTTCGTTCCAAGCTGTATGAACCACGGGCGGTCCTTCTTGTCCATGACGATTCCGTACGGACGCGCGTTCTTCGTCGCGACGTTGGCCACGCGCACTTTCCCGCTCTTCGTATCCAGATGACCGACCGCATTTCCACCCTGCGCCGTGAACCAGATGTCGCCTTTGCTGTCGAAGATCATGGTATGGGGATCGCGCGGTGATCCACCGGGCATGGGATAGATCGTGCTTTTCCCCGTACTTCCGTCGAGAGCGCCGATCCGGGCATTGCGGTTGCCGGCGAACCACACCTTGCCGCCCTTGTCGACGATCAGATTATGAGGGTGCGTTCCCGCCTCGATCTCGAATCGAGTGAATTTTCCCGAAGCAGGGTCGAGATGGGCGATGTAGTTCCCTGCCTGTCCCACGAACCAAACCTTGCCGCTCGCATCCACATACGGATCGCGCGGCCGCGTCTTCTCCCAGGGAACGGTCCATTCGGTGATCTGTACCTGCCCTGTCGTGGCAGCCTGTCCTGTGTCAGTCTGACCTTTCGTCTCAGCCTGCCCGTTCATGCATGAGGCTAGAACCGGGACCGCGAAGAAGGCGATACGAACTGAGCGCATTGTGCAGCCTCTTTAGTTTGGGCGAGTTCAGGAGCATACAAACGGGGTCGGAACTTTGCCAGTAGCTTAGACCGTCCAAGAGGCCTTTGTTTCATTGCTTCACCGGTTAACATCTGGTTGTGCAGCCGTTTGAAAGAATGTCGAACATTGTTGCCCTTCCGAGTGTCTAATTTTGGTCGTCGAGCAGTCCTACCACCCACCGAATCCACCCCAATGAGCAATCTCGTATTCCGGTCGGCTCTATCCCTGAGCGTTCTCGCGCTCGCCACCACGTCTGGCGCCCAGCAGGCGCAGACGGCAGCCCCCGCCGCAGTGCCCGCGCCGAACTGGGATGTGTTGCTCCGCCCCCGGGCCCGCGCCGCCGCGCCGACCACTGCCGCGATCACGCCCGCGGATCTGCAGACCCGCGTTTACCTCTTCGCGGACGATTCGCTCAACGGCCGCGAGCTGGCCAGCGAAGGGAATTACAAGGCGACCGAGTATCTGGCGAGCGAAGCCCGCCGGCTTGGACTCGTCCCGATGGGCGACAATGGGACCTACTTCCAGACCGTCAACATGGTGGAGCGCAGCCTCGATGCAGCCTCGACGCTCTCTGTCGGATCGGTCTCTCTTACGCCCTGGACCGATTACGTGGTCCGCGACCAGGGGCCTGGTGCGCGGTCGCTCAATGGGGTGCAGGTGATTTACGGCGGCAATCTGGGTAGTCCGGGTTCTCTCATCGCTCCGGCGGCCGCCTCGGGAAAGATCGTGGTGCTCACCGTCCCCGCCACCGGGCCGGGAGCGGGCCTCGCCAGTATCAACCGCGGAGTCCTTACACGCGCATTCATCAATTCCGCCGGAATCGTCGTCGTTGCCCTCGACTTCGCCGAGCCTGCGATGATGACTAGCTGGCGCGAGCCGGGCCAGATGCTCAAGCGCGAGAATCCGGTTTTCCGCCCACTGCCCGCACTGCTCTACGTCACAAAAAGCGCCGCGGTAACGCTTCTCGGCGCCAATCCCGACAGCGTGAAGACGGGAGCGCTCGGTGCGACGGTCACCGCCTCACCTCGGTGGGCGGAAGCGCCGATCAAGTATCCTGCCCGCAACGTCGTCGCCGCGATCCGCGGCAGCGATCCGAAGCTGCGCGACGAGTACGTCGCCCTGGGATCGCACAACGATCACGTCGACTACGATACTCCTCCGGCTCCGCACGATTCCTTGTACATCGTCAACCACCTCTTTCGCACCGGCGGTTTGGAGGATCCCGCTCCGAAGCTGACCCCGGAGCAGCAGGCCCAGGTCAATTCATTGGTCGCTGAGATCCGCCGCAAGTCCAACGGCGCATCGGCGCGTCTCGACTCGATCTATAACGGTGCCGACGACGACGCATCCGGAAGCATGAGCATGCTGGAGATCGCCGAATACTTCGCGGCACAGAGCGTCAAGCCCAAGCGGTCGCTGCTCTTCGTCTGGCACACCGGCGAAGAGGCGGGTCTGTACGGCTCGGAGTGGTTCACCGATCACCCGACAGTTCCCCGCGAATCAATCGTCGCCCAGATCAACATGGACATGATCGGCCGCGGCGGCGCGACGGATGTCACTGGCATGACGAAGGAAGGAGTACGCTACGCGGGAGGTCCCGACGCGGTGCAGCTCATTGGGGCGCGCCGGCTCTCGACGCAGCTCGGCGATCTGGCCGAGGCGGTCAGCAAATCGCAGCCCCGGCCACTCGTGATCGACTACGCCATGGACGCCAACGGACACCCGCTCAACATCTATTGCCGCAGCGACCACTATGAGTACGCCCGCTACGGTATTCCGATTGTCTTCGTCAGCACCGGCGGCCACGCGGACTACCACATGGTGACCGACGAGCCGCAGTACGTCGACTACGATCGCCTCACTCGCGTATCTCAGTACGTGGCCGACCTGGCCGGACAACTCGCGTCGTTGCCGAATCGGCCGGTCGTCGACAAGCCGAAGCCGGACCCTAAAGGACAATGCGTGCAGTAGGCTGAGGTCACGGCAGGGCTGAACGAAATCGAGGACAGAAAGTTCTGGTTGGGCTGAGGGGATCCAAGTGGTGAGTGAACAGTGTTGAGTTATAGTGATCAGTGGTTGTCGGTGTTGGTCTCTCAGTCAACTGACAACCACTGGACAACTACAACTCACAACTGACCACTCAAAACTTGGATCCCCCGTAAGTGCCCCGGTACGATGTCCGCGCAGCCCCCGTACTAACTCCGTGAAGTCCCTTTCTTGCTCTGGTTTCCACTCGCAGACAACCCTCCCGCGATGACGAAACCGAAGAAGAGAATTCCCGAGCTCGCCGGTGTCGCGACCTACACCGCCGCGGCGGCTATCGGCTACACAGTGGAAGACAACGTTCAGCGGCTCCTTCGCCTGCACTGGACCGAGCGCCGGCTGATGGACTTGATGCTGGCACACCTGGCTTCGACTCCGGTCTGGGAGGTGAAATGCGCGCTGGCTCTGCACCAATGGTGCGCCGCCGAGCACGCTGACTGGCTGCGCGAGCGGATCTCGGAGATGCGCCACCCCGCTCCGCCGCTCGACCAGCGCCCGGATGCCGGCCTCGACGCGTTTCTCGAGGAGGTCCTGCGCGCCACGACGACCGAAGAATTGCTCGTTGGTATCTACGGCGTGACTCTCCCCGCGCTCAGGGCAGCGTATTACCAGCACATTCACAGTACCAACCCGCTGGTCGACCATCCCACTATCCGCTTCATGCGCTTCGCACTCGCTGAAGTCACTGAGGCAATCGAGTGGGGCGACAGGGCGCTGGCTGCCCTGACAGAGGGTGAAGCTGCCGCGCACGCATCCTCCTGGCGCGAGCACCTCCAGCTCTATCTCGATGCGGCGCAGGGTATCGCTGGCGATCCCGCCATCGACCTAGAAGAAGGCGATTCGCGTCGCGGATCGAGCATCAGGACAATGGAAGCGCCGCTTCCACCGCCGCGCGCGACTGGGCCCTTCGTCCCCGATTTCCACCCCGCTCGCGACGACCGCTTTCGTGGTCTCTACAACTTCGAGTTCCCGCCACATGTGGTGTACAATGCGCCGGGCGTTCCAGCGGAGGAGCGGAATCTGGCCCTCCTCTGTAAGCGCACGCTCGAGATGGACGTGCCCGAGATGATGTCATCTTTTCTTTATGAGCGAAAGGACCAGCCGTGGGAGTTTTACCTCGATTACTCCCGGCAGCTCTGGGACGAGGCGCGCCACTCAATGATGGGCACTATTGCCCTCGAAGCGCGCGGGGTCGAATGGACGAAGATTCCGCTCAACATTGGTTTCTCACTGAGGCTCAACCTGCACGCCACCGCTCAGGAGCGGCAGATTCTGCTCTACGCCATCGAGCAGTCGCTGATGCCAGCGGAAACCGGCAAGAGATTCGAGCACGAGACCGCCGTCGAGGCTGGCGATGAGCTGTCGGCGCACTTCCATGACTACGACTGGGCCGACGAGGTGCTGCACGCGCAAATCGGCAGGCGCGCACTCAGGCGCGAAGGAATCTCGCGTGAGGAAGCGATCACGCGTGGTGAGGAGATTCACAATCGTACCTGGGCGGCACTCGAGCAGTACCGGTCGCGCGAGCCCCAACTGAACTGGTGGCCGGATTTCGTACGACGAGTGTTGGGAAAGGAAAGCGCATTCACCGGGAGCGAAGCAGGTACGCCAAGAATCGTCGGTGAGCAGACACGCTTTACGTCAGGGAGTTCTGGCTAGCCACCCTCTGCTGCCCGCCTGATCCGGCTTCACAAGGCAATCCTGCTGGCCCGCATTTCGCCTAATCAAGTGTCAGTGTCCGTGACCCTAGCCCCTGCTGCGTCGGGGTCAGCGTTCCAACCAACCCCTATATTCCATGTTGCTCATTAGATCGCGCAAATCGGCGCCGTTTCTGCTTTCACTCGCGCTCCTCGCCTGCATGGCGAAAGAGAGCAGCAATGTCGAGAGTGCCCAGACCTGGTCCCCAGCCAAGCTCACCTCGGTCCAGGGTGTTCCCGCCGCCGAAATCGAGGCCGCGATGCAGCGTAAGCTCAGCGGTGAGCGGCCGGTAAAGATCGACGACGATCAGTGGGGCCATACCGAGCGGTTGTACAAGCTCTACGGCAACAACCCGCTCTGGCTATCATCCAACGGCCTGCACGAGACCCGCACCAAGGCGCTGACCGACGCGCTACTCGCGGCCAATGCCGATGGAATGCGCATGTCCGACTACCCGATCGGGCCGCTCGCCGCCGCGATTGCGGCGGTGAAACAGGCCGACAGGCCGACCGCCGAGCAGCTGGCGACGGTCGATGTCATCCTCACGGCTTCGTTCGTCGCGCTGGGCGAAGATCTTCTCACCGGCCAGATCGATCCGCGCAGCGTATCGCAAAGCTGGCACGTGAACCCCGAGGAGGAGAACGTCGACAGCGCGCTCGTCCGGAATCTCCGGTTCGAGGCTTTGGACAAGGCGCTGGCCACAATGCGTCCGACCGATCCTAGTTACGTCGGGCTGAGCAGGGAGCTCCAGCGGTTCCGCACCATCGTCGCCAATGGTGGGTGGCAGCCCATTCCCGAAACGAAGAGCGTCAAGCCGGGCGAATCAGCGAATCCGGCGGTGCTCGCCGCGGTGCGCGATCGTCTCGCAAAAGAAGGGATCATTCCCGCTTCCGGACCCGTGACGTCGTCGATGGTCGCACCTCTCCAGCAAACCGCCACTTCGAGTGCGAGTGTCTACGATTCCGAGCTCGCCGCAGCGGTCGCCCTTTACCAGGCGCGGCACGCCATCAACGTCGACAGCGCGCTCGGCAAGGAAACCATCGCGTCCATGAACGTCCCCGCCGATTTCCGGATGGGAGAGATTGCGGCCAACATGGAGCGCTTCCGTTGGCTGCCGAGGAGTTTTGGCTCGCGGTACATCTTCGTGAACGTGCCCGCGTTCAAGCTCGAAGCCTACGATGCCGGCCAGAAAGCGCTCGAGATGAAGGTCATCGTCGGCGAGGAGTACGAAGATCGCGCCACGCCAGTCTTCGCCGACTCGATGGAGACGGTGGTGTTCCGCCCGTACTGGAACGTCACCCCCGACATCGCGCGCAAGGAAATCTTTCCGAAGGGTCCGGCCTATTGGGCGCGCGAGAACATGGAGACGTACCGGGAAGGCGGAGTGTTGAGAATCAGACAGCGTCCCGGTCCCAAGAACTCGCTGGGCCTGGTGAAGTTTCTCTTTCCCAACGACTTCAACATCTATCTGCACGACACGCCGAACCGGGAGCTGTTCAAAGAGGATATCCGCGCTTTCAGTCACGGCTGCATCAGGGTCGAGAAGCCCGAGGAGCTGGCACAGTGGGCATTGGGCTGGGACGCGAGCAGGGTACAGGAGTGGATGCAGAATCCGCCCGACAACCGTAGCGTCAAGGTTCCAAGGAAGATCCCGGTCTACATCGCATACTTCACGGCGTACATCAACAACGACCAGCTCTACTTCGGCAATGATCTCTACAGCCGCGACGACAAGCTCGTGCTGGCAATGATGCCGGGTGCCATGCCCAGCAAGGAAATCGTTGACGCCGTTCAGGCATTGAGAAGGATTGCCGACGCCTGACCGTTGGAACTGATGTTGCTTTCATTCCCCTCTGCCGGGAATGTTTGATTCAACTGTCTGGCAGAAACGCAGTCGGAGGATGAATTCCATGAGACGTGCGACGGCAGTACGGGCGACGACGCTCGCGGCGGCGGCAGCGTTTTTTGTTCCTGTTGAAGCGATGGGTCAGGGCCAGCCGATCCGACCTGGCCAGCCGATCACCGATCCACCGCCCGCCACCCCTACTGATTTCACTCGCGTCGAGACCCGGCGCAGCACCGGACTGACGTGGATTCCGCTCGAGGTTCCCGACTTCCCGCCAGGAGCCAGGGTTGCGGTCGTGCACGGAGATCCGAACGTGAGAAATCGGGACTACGTGATCCGCATTCGGTTTCCCGGCGGCTACCGCTTCCCCGTACGCTGGCACGAGGAGAGTGAGCACATCACCGTGCTGCAGGGGAGCTTCCTGTTCGCCGTCGGCGACGAGTTCGACGAGGGCATGCTGCGGCGCTACGGACCCGGGGATTTCGTGTTCGCTCCCGCCCGCGTTGCGCATTATGGAGGAGCGAGACTGGCAACCGTAATACAGGTGCATGGGACGGGGCCGTTTAGGATGAACCTCGGAGCATCTCCAATACGGTAGCGTGGAAAGTCCGAGGTCGGGCTGACGGGATCCAAGTAATCAGTAGTCAGTTGGTCAGTTGTAGTGATCAGTGGTTGCCAATCTTAGCGCTCCCACTGAAAACCGACTGACGACTATAACTCAACACTGTCCACTCAATACTTGGATCCCCCATAGGTGCCCCCGTAGCCGGAGTCTCACTTTACCCCGGTAGGCTCCGCCGGCTTTATCAGTCCCCTCTGCTCCAATAGGGCGTCCACCCTCGGATCGCGGCCCCGGAAATTCCGATACAGCACATCGGCCTCCTCAGTCCCCCCGCGCGAAAGAATCATGTCGCGGTACCTCTGCCCGTTAGCCCGCGTCATTCCGCCGTTCTCCCGGAACCACGCGTACGCATCGTGATCCAGAACTTCACTCCATAGGTAGGCGTAGTAGCCCGCCGCATATCCGTCGCTCGACCAGATGTGGTTGAAGTAAGTCGTTCGATACCGCGGCGGGACTTCCGGCACGTCGATGTCGAACCGCCTGATCGTCTCGGCCTCGATCGCCTTCACATCCTGAGGCGGCGTTCCGGGGGGAAGCGTGTGCCACACCATGTCGAGCAATGATGCCGCTACCGACTCAGTCGTGCCGAAGCCCTGATTGAACGTCCGCGACTGCTTGATCTTGTCCACCAGCGCCTGCGGGATCGGCTGGCCAGTCTGGTGATGCTTCGCGTAATTCGTGAACACGACCGGCTCCAGCGCCCAGTGCTCGTCGAGCTGCGAGGGAAATTCGACGAAGTCCCGCGGAACGCTGGTGCCACTGAACAGAGGATACTGCACGCGCGAGAACATCCCGTGTAGCGCGTGTCCAAACTCGTGGAACATCGTCGTCACTTCGCGGAAGTTCAGCAGCGCCGGTTGGCCCGAAGCGGGCTTCGTGACGTTCAGAACGTTGTAGACTACCGGCTTCGTCCCCATCAGGCCCGACTGGTCGACGAAAGAGTTCATCCAGGCGCCGCCATCCTTGTTGTCGCGCTTGTAGATGTCGAAGTAGTAGAGCGCGAGGGGAGCGCCGTTTTCCTCGAACACCTCGAACACACGCACGTCCGGATGCCAGACGGGGATGTCCTTTCTCTCGCGGAAGGTCAGCCCGTAAAGTCGATTCGCGGCGAAGAACACACCGTCGCGCAGCACGCGATCGGCCTCGAAGTAGGGCTTGATCTGCGATTCATCCAGGTCATAGTCGGCCTTCCGCACTTGTTCCGCGTAGTACTGCCAATCCCACGGTGCGAGCTTGAACCCTCCACCCTGTGCATCGATGATCGCCTGAATTTTCGCGATCTCCGCCTTTGCTCTCGCACTCATCGGCGGAACGAGATCGGTAAGCAGCTTGATCGCGTTCTCCGGCGTCTTCGCTCCTTCGGTCTCCAGCTTGTACGCCGCGAAGTTCGAATACCCGAGTATCTTCGCGCGCTCGGCGCGGATTTGAGCGATGCGCTGGACGATCGCCCGGGTGTCAGTCGAATCGCCACGCTCGGTTCGCATGATCGATGCTTCGAACAGACGCTGCCGCACCGCGCGATTCTTGAGCGACACCTGCGCGGGCTGCTGGGTGGTATTCTGGAGCGGAATCACCCACTTGCCCGTGAGCCCGCGTGCTTTGGCCGCCTCGGCCGCCGTCGCGATCTCGGCTTCGCTCAGGCCGTCGAGTTCCGCCCGGCTATTGAGGACGAGCGCGCTGGCCTTGGTGCCCGCCAGGAGCTTGTTCGAGAACTCGGCGGTGAGCTTCGACTGCTCCTGATTGAGCGCCTTGAGTGGAATCTTCTCCGCCTCCGACAATTTGGCTCCCGCGCGCACGAAGTTCCGGTTGTACCGCTCGAGCAGCCGCTTGTCTTCGGGTTTCAGGTCGAGAGCTTCGCGTCCCTCGTACAGGCTTTGCACCCGTCTGTAGAGTTGGTCGTTCAGATAGATCGCGTCGCTGTGCGCGGCGAGCTTCGGTGCGATACGCTCGTTGATCTTCTGCAGCGTGTCGTTGGTATTGGCGCCGACAACGGCGGAGAACGCGGCGTTCGCGCGCGTGAGCAGCGCGCCCGAGCGTTCCATTGCGACAATCGTGTTGTCGAAGCTGGGCGGCTGCATCAGCTTGGCGATCACGTCGATCTCGGCCAGCTGCTGACGCATTCCCTCTTCGATTGCCGGCTCGTAGTGCTCGTCGCGAATCAGGTCGAAGCGCGGCGCATGGAAGGGTAGCGTGCTGACCGTGAAGAGCGGGTTCGACCCCGCCGGGACCGGCGCCGAGCCGGACGGAGCCCGTATGGCCGCGGCGCAGCCAGCCGCGGCAAGAATCGAGAGGGCCAACGCGAAGTGAGTTGAAACACGCTTGATGCCGGACAATTTCATCGTCGCTACCGGAGGTGGGGTTCCTTGTGAGTCCCTCTAGTCGGATCGAGGGCGTGAAACTTGAATTCCAAACTTGAGGACCGGCTCTGCCGGTTTCCAGAGGGGTCTACCCCTTGCCCTCTTATCCGGCTCCATTTCCCTTCTCCTCTCGATTCCATCGATGAAGCCTATCCGAAGCTCTGCCATAGTTCTGCCGGCCGCGATTGCGGCGTTACTGGTGGTTACCGGGTGCAACAGTGGAAGCACGAAGCCGGTTCCCACCCACCCCAACGCCGTCGCCCTGCTGAACGCACCGCCGCTGACCGCGGAAGAGGAGCGTCGCATCTACCGCGACGGTGCTCGCACCGCCTGGGCGTATTTCGAAAGATTCTATCAGCCGGCCACTGGACTCGCCTGGGCCCACCACAAGTTCGAGTTCACCACTATGTGGGACGCAGCGAGCCTGATGGGCGCTACCTGGTCGGCGCGCGAGCTCGGTCTCATCTCGCAGGCCGTCTATGATCAGCGTATCCGCACGCTGCTCACCACGCTCAACCGTCTGAAGCTGGTCGACGGAATCGCGTTCAACACGTTCTACGCCGCGAAAAACGGCGAGATGGTCGGAGAGGATGCCAAGATGACCTATCGTCCCACGTCTGTCGGAACGGGATACTCGGTCACAGATCTCGGACGACTGCTGGTCTGGCTCAAGATTCTGTCGAATCAACCCCAACACACCCAGCTCGCCACCACTGTGGTCCGCCGTCTCAACATGGCGGAGCTGGTTCGGGACGGGCTCCCGAGAGGAATGGTCATCAAGGGCAGAAGCCGCTACCACTATCCCGAGACGGCAATGGGCTATCTCCAATACGCGACCGCCGGCTTCGCGCTCTGGGGGCAGAAGGTTTCCGAGGGTCTCGACGTCCGCAATGGATCCAGCCTGAAGAACATTCTCGGTCAGCGGATCTACGTCGATGATCGCGACAGCGACAAGATCGTGAGCGAGCCGTTCATGATGATGGGTCTCGAGACCGGCTGGTTCACACCCGATCTGCGGCAGCAGACCGAACGAGTCCTCGCCGCGCAGGAAGAGCGCTTCAGGCGAACAGGAATAATCACCCTCGTGTCGGAAGACGCGCTCCCCGATCCGCCCTTTTTCTTCTACTACTACAGTCTGTACCGGGACGGCGATTCGTTCGTGGTCGACGGTCCGGGACCCAACAGCAGAGTGGACCAGCCACGCTGGGTCAGCGCGAAGGCAGCGTTCGCGTGGCACGCGCTCCTGCCGAGCCCGTATACCACGGCTGCGCTCAGGGCGGTGCAGCCGGCGGCGATTCCGGGCATTGGTTGGGGCTCCGGCGTGTACGAGAAAACGCTCCGCCCGACGGGTGAGCCAAGCCTCAACACCGCGGCTCTGATACTGGAGGCCGCGGCGTACAAGTTGAGGGGGCGACCATTCCTCTCGGCCAGGATCCAGTAGCCTAGTCGCGCCCGCTTGCTTGTCGCGGACGGCGCATCCACCTTTTCCCGGCTCGAGCCCACCCACCCCACCCGGTAACGAAGAAGGAGGCACCGTGACAACGATAACAGGAAGGCGAATCGCGCTTGGAATCGCGTCATTCGCACTGGCCGCCTGCGCCCCAAGCGTGACGGTCAATCAGCAGACGGAGGAGGATGCGATCCGGGCGATGAATCGCGAGTGGATGGATGCGGTGGCCGCTCATGACATCGACCGGATAGAGGCGATCCACACTCCGAACGCGGTGCTGTACGTGTCGAACATGCCGGTCGCCGCCGGCCAGCCGGCAATGCGGAAGATGAACTACGACATGCTCAGGATGCCTGGCATCAACCTCACCTGGGTCCCCGGCAAGATCGAAGTCACGAGCCCGACGACGGCGACCGAGGTTGGAACCTACAGCATGGCTTTCGACGCGCCGACCGGACGCGTCACCGACAACGGCAACTACATCACTCTATGGCGGAAGGTCAATGGCGCCTGGCGTGTCGAGAGTGAAGCAGTCGTTTCGACGACTCCCTTCCCAATGGGGGAAGCGGTGGCGATGGATGGCTCGAGCATGGAGATGCGCGACAACGCCTCACTGGCTTGGACTGACCTCGTCGCACCCGGTTTCGCGCCGGGAGTGAAGCGGGCCGTAATCCACGGGAATCCCGCCGGCACCGGCGACTACACGCTCCGGCTGCAGTTCCCCGCCAACTATCAGGTTCCCGTACATTGGCACCCGAAGGGCGAGCACGTCACGGTCTTATCGGGGAATTTCAACGTCGCAATGGGCAACACCCGCGACGAGAGTCGGCTTCGCACCTATCGGGCGGGCGACTTCATCTACATGCCCGCTCGGACTTCACACTACGCAAGCACGCGAGGGCCCGTCACAGTGCAGCTGCACGGGATTGGTCCGTTTCAGCTCAACCTGGGCGTCGCCCCGTAGAAAGGTCATTCCAGCCGAGAGCTAATTGGGGCCGGCTATGCCGGCCCTTTTTTGCTGTTGTGGTGTATGAGGTTGGCGCTCGGAACCTCGAGCGTGGATGCCAAACAGCTTGCCCGATCAACGACATGCGCGAAAAGCCAGCTAGCACGACACTCGAAGCCACTCGCAAGAAAATCGCCGAGCGCGTCCGGCCGGTGTGCATGCATATGGCGGAAGAAGAGTTTGAGATGATGGTCACCCGCATGGCGCTCATTGAATGGAAGCACGCGTCGGAAGTAACTCCCACCAGCAGAATGGCCGGCTGATCTCGTCGGCGGCGATCGCCACCTCCGCTGCAATCTTGTTTCGCTTCATCTGACATCAGTGTAGGGGGGAGGCAAGGGTATCCTCTCCGGCGGCTGCTCGCTTACACGCATCGAGCCTCGCCCCGTACTCTACCTACTGCTTTGTGTCGGGCGAGTATCTCGCTACGCGAGACGCCGCCTGCGAGGACACCCTCACCTCCCCTAGGTAGATTTCGGAACATCGGGTGCGTTGTTCAAGCGCGAGAGTCGACCGCCAGAGCATGACGGGCCGCGCGGGACTGACTGCTTACGCGGTGTACCAAGTTGGCGCGCTCTAAGGCGGCGCGACTGGGGTGCTCACTTCGACGCAACTGAAGGGAGGCGGACTGGCAGAGATGCAGTAGTTAGAGCCGCGCCCCGGTTTCTGCGTCAAAGATGTGCGCGCCCTCGAGCCGGACGCGAATGGCAACGGTATCCCCAGGGGCGACTTGCTGCTGCGGCGGCGCCACGGCCACGAGGCGATCGCCGCCGGATAGAGTGACGTAGACTATCTGCTCGTTGCCCATCGGCTCGACCACACCCACCTCGCCGCGCAACGTCCCGTCGCCGGTCGCCGTCTCGCCCACTACCTCGAGGTGCTGCGGGCGTACACCCAGAAAAACGCGGCCTGGTGCCTCCCTGTCGAGAGGCACATCGAGCGCGAGATCTATTCCGCGGAAGGTGCGCACGTTGCTCGGTCCTTCGCGGCGAATGACTCCCTCGAGGAAGTTCATCGCCGGACTGCCGATGAAACCCGCCACGAACTTGTTCGCCGGCTGATGATACAGCTGCATCGGCGTCGCAATCTGCTGCAGCACTCCTTCATTGAGCACGGCGATCCGATCGCCGAGCGTGAGTGCTTCAGACTGATCGTGCGTGACGTATACCATCGTCGCGCCGAGCTTGCGGTGGAGTCGAGACAGCTCGACCCGCGTCTCGACGCGGAGCTGCGCATCCAGATTCGAGAGCGGCTCGTCGAACAGGAAGGCAAGCGGCTCACGCACGATCGCCCGCCCGAGCGCGACACGCTGGCGCTGGCCACCGGAGAGCTGCGCCGGCTTGCGATCGAGGAGAGCATCGAGCCCCAGTGACGCGGCAACGGTGCGAACGCGCTGATCGACGACGACAACAGGCTGTTTCCGGATGGTCAGACCGAATCCGAGATTCTCGCGCACGGTCATGTGCGGGTAGAGTGCGTAGTTCTGGAATACCATCGCGATGTCGCGCTGCTGCGGCGGAAGATCGGTCACATCCCGCTCGCCGATGCGAATCACGCCACCGGTGACCGGCTCCAGTCCCGCCATCAGCCGCAGGATCGTCGACTTCCCGCTCCCCGATGGACCGACGAGCACGAGCAGCTCGCCGTCGGCGACATCGAGACTCAGGTCCCGCGCCGCAACGTATCCGTTTGGGTAGACCTTCTCGACGTGCTCCAGGGCAATTCGCGCCATTGTCGTCCTAGCCTTTTACGGCGCCAGCGGTGAGGCCCTGCACGATGCGTCGCTGGAACAGCAGCACCATCGCGGCGACAGGAGCGGTGGCGATCACGGCGGCAGCCAGGATCTGTCCCCACGGGACCTGATACTGCCCGCGGAAAAGCGCGATCGCCACCGGCACCGTCTGCCGCTCGGGCCCGAGCGTGAAGGAGAGCGCAAAGAGAAACTCGTTCCAGCAGTAGATGAAAGTCAGTATTCCCGTCGTGGCGAGGCTCGGCACGGCAAGCGGGAGCAGTATCCTGGTGAAGCTCTGTCTGCGCGTGGCGCCGTCGACGTGCGCGGCCTCCTCGAGATCGCGCGGAATCTGCCGAATCGAGCCGGTGAGAACCCACACAGTGAGCGGCATCGCGAATGTCATGTACGGCATGATCAGACCGGGGTACGTGTCGATCAGCCGCAGCGACCGCAGCAGCAGGTAGAGCGGGCTCACGATCGAGATCTGCGGGAACATCGTCACCGCCAGGATGAACGCCATTATCGCCGCCTTCCCCCTGAACTCGAGCCGCGCCAGCGCGTAGGCAGCAAGAGTTCCCACTGTAAGGCAGAAGAGAGTCGTAGTCCCGGCGACGATCAGTGAGTTCCGAATTGGAGTAAAGAAATCCCGCTCGTCGAACAACGCGCGATAATGGTCGAGAATGATCTCGCGCGGCCACAACGACGGATCCCGGAACAGCGCCGCATCGGGTGTGAACGACGACACCAGCGCCCAGTAAAAGGGAAAGAGCGTGAACACCATCAGCGCCCCGAGCACCCCGGTCATCGCCCACCAGCCCCAGTTTATCCGTGGTGCGCTCACCGTTCGTCTCCGGCGAGTTTGACCCCGAGCCCCTTCACGTACAACAGCGCGATGCCGAAGGTGACCGAGAATATCACCACTGACAGCGCCGACCCGTACCCGAACCTGAGATTCTGCAGCAGCGCGTTGAAGGTGTAGAGCGCCACCGGCTCGGTGGTCGTGCCCGGCCCTCCACCCGTGAGCACGTAGATGAGATCGAACACCCGGAATCCGTCGAGGGTTCTGAAAATCAGGGTGACCAGAATCGCCGGCTTGAGCAGCGGCAGGGTGATGTGCCGCAGCTGCCACCATGGATTGGCGCCATCGACCGCCGCCGCCTCGTACAATGTCAGGTCGATGTTCTGCAATCCCGCCAGCAGCAGCAATGCGACAAAGGGCGTCGTCTTCCACACATCGGCGAGAATCACCGGTATCCACGCCGTCCATGTCCTGATGAACCACACGATCGGCTGGTCGAGAATTCCGACGTTGACCAGCAGCTCGTTGGCGATCCCGCCCTGCGACTCGAAGATGAACCGCCAGAGGAGCGCCGCCACTACGGTCGGAATCGCCCAGGGCACGAGCACCGCTGCCCGGACGAATCCCCTTCCCCGGAAAGCACGGTTCATCGCCAGCGCCAGAAAAAGGCCAATCAGCAGCTCGAGTGAGATCGAGACGAAGGTGAAGAAAGCGGTGTGGCCCAGCGCCGACCAGAAGCGCGGATCCTTGGCGATCTCGACGTAGTTGCCGGCGCCGACGAACGGCTTGCCGAGCCAGGGCATTCGCAGCTCGTGCAGGTGCAGCGATTCCCAGAACGTCCAGCCGAGCGGAAAGATCGCGATCAGCGCGATGACGCCCAGCGCCGGCGCGACCAGCATCCACCCCAGCCTGGCTTCCGATCTCACTGAGCGAGCGCTCCGGATCCCGGCGAGGAGTCCACCGCGCTGCCGGACATCAATTTGCGCATGCCGGTCCTCTCGATCAGCGCATCGATTCTCGCCGCCGCCGTGTTCAACGCCTCCCGTGGCTCGGCGTGCCGCACCAACGCGCGGTGCAGCTCGATCTGAAGAATGTCGGATAGTTCGGTGTAGATCGGCGTCACCGGCCGTGGTGTCGCGCTCTCGATGGCGCGCTTCGCCTGGGCGAGAGGAATTGCGAGCGCGGTGCGCAGGCGATCGTCGTCGTACAGTGCGGGACGCGTCGGATACTGTCCCACCGCCCGCGCGCGCTCGAGCATCTGCTCGGGCGCGGTCAGATACGCGATCAGCCGATACGCTGCTTCGGGTGACTCTGTGTACGCGTTGATGGCGAGCTGCCCACCCCCGAGCGTCGCTGTCGAGCGGCCTCCCGCTTCACCGGAGCTCGGCATCGGCGATACCGCGTACTTGCCCGCCACGCGTGACTGCGTCGAGTCACTCATGGCGCCAAAAGCGTAAGGCCAGTTGCGCATGAAGACCGCCGTTCCGTTCTGGAAAGCGAAGCGTCCTTCCTCCTCGTGCCAGGTCAGCACGTCGAGCGGAGCAATGCGCGAGCCGTAAAGCTGATCGCGCATGAACTCGAGCGCGCGCACGGCTTCGTCGTTATTCACCACCACCTGACCCTTCTCGTCCAGTATCCTCCCGCCGAATGCGCCCAGGTACTCGACGAAAGTCGTAATCAGTCCCTCGTAACGGGCGCCCTGCCACACGATTCCGTGGCGAGGGCCGCCGCGGCGGGACGTCGCGCTCCTTGCACTGGTAACGAGCTGTGCCAGAGTCTCCGGCTCACGCGGAACGAGATCGGTGCGGCGATACAGCAGTCCGACGTCGGCGAACCACGGTAGCGCGTACAGCTTGCCCGCCCAGGTATTCGCCTCGATCGTGGCGGCAAAGAAGTCGGCCTTGGCTGGAGAATACGAATCGAGCGGCAGAACCCAACCAGCGGCGGCGAATTCCGGAGTCCAGACGACATCGAGCTGGAGGATGTCAGGATTGCCGACGCGCGCGTTGAGCCATTGCACGTAGAGCTGGTGCCGCTGATTCGCGTCGTCGGGCGTTCGCTGGAGCTCCACGCGCACACCCGGATTGAGCTCCATGAACCGCTCGAGCTGCCGCGCCACCAGCGTCCCTTCGGCGCCGAGCGCGCTCCCTGAAAAGGTGAGGACCGTTCCCGCCTCTTTCGCGCCGCCCGCGCAGCCGTTCAGGACGACGACTGCCGCCAGGTGTGCCAACACCGACCTGGCCCGGATCAATTCAGCGGTGGCGCCAGCCGCGCGAGCACGAACTGCACCGCGAGATCGGTAACGTTCCAAAGCTGGATGTCGGTGCTGGCGCCGTAGCGAATGGGCTTGAGCCGCGGAGACGACGCGGAGCCTTCGATCTCGTAGCTCCACAGCTCGTTGTGCTTGAGTCCTGATGCTTCCGTGGCGGTAGTGATGCGACGCAGCGCGTCGCGCAGCTCGGTCACGTGCGATGCCAGCGAGGGATCGCGCGCGCGCCCGGCGCCATCGACCAGAGAAGAAATCTGCTTCGCCAGCCCGAGTGTGATGAGATTCACTTCCCTTCCCCAGACCACGCGCGGCGAGTGATACAGGTCCCTGCGGAAAGCTTCCCACACTTCCGGCGAAGCGTATGCATCGTTGGCGACGACGGGACCGAGGCGATCGATGAGTAGTCCCACCGGATAAGGACGCATGACGGCGCGCACGTCGCGCATCGCGCGCGCCCGCGAAGCGGCATTCTGAGGAGTGCGATCGGCCAGGAACAATGCCGTTGCCGGATCGGTGTTCACGACCTGGATCGGCCGGCCGGTCGTGTCGAGCGAAAGGGCGAGAAACTCCAGCGGCTGGCGGTCTGCTCCCGTCCTCGTCAGCACGCCTTCCCAATTTGCGCGCTCCAGCGCTGGCAGCGATGGCAGCTTGAGCTGGAGTTTACTCCTCACCTCGTCAGCCGGCAGCGTCACCACGAAGTGCCGCTCGGCGCCATTCCAGTTATCGAGCGCGCGGCGCAGCAGTGCGGAATCACGAGCGAAAGCGGCAAGCGCCATCTGCGGTGCTCCCGCCGTCAGCGCAGTGAGCCTCGCCTGACTGAGACCGATCGATCTCAGCCGCGTGAGAATCTCCGCAAGCGACTCGAGCGCGCGCGGCACCCAGATGGCATTGATGTCCATCGCGAAACGGCCATTGGCGTATCCCGCGCCGCTGTCACGCCAGCTCACTGATCGCCAGCGTGTCGTATCAGCCCTCGGTGAAGCGACGAGATTCTGCACCAACGGATCGCGAGCGTACGGCTCGGCCAATCTCGCCACCAGTCCCAGCTCGCGCATTAGCAGCGCCACTCGCGGCTGTCCACCCTCCGTCGAATCCAGCATGAAGGCCAGCTTGCGCGCCGACGGAATCGCTGGATTTGCGAGATAGCGCGCGGTGAGAACGGGCAGCTGGAACTCGTCGTCGAGCATGTTGTAGTTCTCGCGAACCTTTTGGAGGTCGGCGAGAATCGCGCGCGCACGCGCCAGCTGCGTGGCGCCGGCAGCTCTCTGTGTCTGTCGCAGATAGCCCGCGATGAGAGTGTTGTACTCGGCGGCATTCTCGCGAATGGCCTGACCGCCCAACGCCTCCTCGTGGCTCACATCTCCGTTCGGCCCGAGCTTCCGCAGTACGCTCGCGATGACGTGCTCGGGCATCGATGCCGACCAGATCGGTTCCATCATGAGAGCCGACATCATCATGTCGCGCCCGAAATATGTCGCGTAATTCGGCAGACCGGCCATCAGCTTCTCTCTCGAGGAAACCAGCTCCAGCCCGCGCGCATCGCGCTCGAGCCGGCGGTAACGCGTCACCGTCGCTGAATCCGCGGCGCTGCGAACCGTACCAGGTGGCCTGCTGGTGATGCGGTCCGCGGCGGCGCGCGCGCTGGCAAGAAAGCGCACGAACTCGGCGTTGAATATCTGCTCTCGCGAGAGCGGGGTCAGCGCTGGCGCATCGGTCGTCACACGTACGGTGAAACGAATCGGGCGCCCGCCTCTCGCTCGTACGGAGACAGTCGGCCAGGTCACCACGATAAAGGCGTCATTGGTGCCTGCGAGCTCGAGCTGGAGATTCGTTTTCCCATCGAGTGCTGCCTGTGTCGCGACCGCGGCGCGAGTCGGCCAGCCAGGTCCGCCCGACAGCGTGGTGATCACATCGGGCTCGAGCCTCGCGCTCAGGTCCGAGACATATCCGGCGTTCAGCAGCTGGAGATGCCTTTCCCGCTCGGGGGGCGGCAGGCGCTCGACGTTGGCGATCAGCTCTTCCAGCTCACGCTGACGGAAAGTCGGCGCTGCGAATTTCTCGGTGTGCCGCCCCGAATATTGCAGGTCACGCTCCACGCGCATGGAGCCGAGCAGAATCCACCCGATCTCGACGCGAGGTGCATTCACGCTGAGCTGGTATTCGATCGTGCGCCGCGTTCCTGATTGTGATGTGACGGCGCCGCTTGAGCCCCACTCGAGTCGCACCGGACGGCCGGACGCATCACGAACCGTGAATCCGACGCTCTCGTTCACCGCATCGCCGAGCAGGTTGACGACGCGTCCGCTCCGAGCGTCGAGATAAACCTGGACGACGTTGCCTTTGGCGTCCCGGTAGAACCGCGTCTGATATCCCTGATACGAAGCCGGATCATCGAGTCCGGCTTCCGGGGATGCGAGCACGGGCTGAATTGCTCCGACCTGCGCGACGCTGGGGCGGGCGCCGGACACTGAGATCGCCAACGCGAGCGCCGTCCATGGTAGAATGCGGTTCATTCGGAAGAACATGTTCGCAGTGCGGGACTTTGTGAAGGTCAGGCTTGATTGCTCGATCGATTCCACTGCGCCATGACAGCCCTCTGTCACTTACGAGGGATCCAAGTAGTGAGTGGACAGTGTTGAGTTGCAGTGATCAGTGGTTCCCAGTGGATGCCGCTACTCATAACCACTCACGACTATCACTCAATACTGTTGACTCAAAACTTGGATCCCCTCTGCCTAACTTCGAACGTAGATTGCTTGACAGTCTCTAGGGTGCCACCCACAATTGACTTAAAGCCGGAGGCCTCATGAGCGAAATCACTCGTCGCCGGTTCCTCGCCGCGGGCGCGGCGGGAGCGGCAGCAGCGGCTGGCGCGGGTACAGGGATCGCCGCCCTCCTCTCAGCGGGCAACGCGCACGCTGCCAGCCGTGATGCCTCGCCACCAACCGCGTCATTCCGACATTCGGTTTGCCGTTGGCCGTATCGCCAGCTCACCGTCGAGCAGCTCGCGCGGATGGCTCAGGAGCTGGGACTCGACTCGGTCGAGCTGCTCGAGCCTGATGAATGGGCGGTCGCCCGGCGCCACGGCCTCACATGCGCAATGGGATACGCGACCGTGCCGGATCCTGGCTCCCGCCTGACACGCGGCTTCAATCGCGTCGATAACCACGCCTGGCTCGTTCCCGCGTACGAGCGCGCCATTCCCCTCGCCGCGGCGGCTAAGGTTCCGAACCTGATTTGCTTCTCGGGAAATCGCGGCGGCATGAGTGACGACGAAGGACTGGATGCCTGCGCGCGTGGACTTGCCGCCCTCATGCCCGCGGCGGAGCGCCACGGTATCACCATCTGCATGGAGCTCCTCAACTCCAGAGTCGATCACCCCGACTATCAGTGCGATCGGACCCCGTGGGGTGTGGCGCTCGTCAAGCGGATCGGCTCCGATCGGTTCAGATTGTTATATGACATCTATCACATGCAGATCATGGAAGGCGATGTAATTCGCACCATCCGCGAGAATCACAAGCACATCGCGCATTATCATACTGCCGGAGTCCCCGGGCGGCACGAGATCGATGCGACACAGGAGCTCAATTATCCGGCGATCATGCGCGCGATCGCCGCGACCGGCTTCACCGGATACGTCGCCCAGGAGTTCATTCCGACCCGGGATCCGCGTACGGCTCTGGCTGAGGCGGTCAGGATTTGTCGGGTGTGAGACCGGGTACCTTCCCGTTAGCCCTCTATCACTTACAGGGGATCCAAGTGGTGAGTGGACAGTAGTGAGTTCTAGTTCACAGTGGTTGTCAGTTGGAGCGCCCACTGACAACCACTCATAACTACGACTCAAGACTGTTCACTCGGTACTTGCATCCCCCTTAAGTGATTGAGGGCTATCTTCTCACGATGCTAGTCCGTCGTGCCCCCGAGAACCCGATCATTACTCCCGATATGGTCCTCGCCTCTCGCCCGGACATGGAGGTCGTGGGCGTATTCAACGCTGCCGCGACGCGATTCGACGGCGCCACGCTGCTGCTGTTACGAGTATCAGAGGCGCCGCGGAAACTGGCGGCGGGAGTCATCTCCGCGCCGATCTACAATGCCGACACGCGGCGCGTCGAGATCAAGCGGTGGATGGAGGGAACTGAGGGGCTGGATTCAAGCGATCCGCGACTTGTAACCGCCGAAGGCACTGTCTGGCTCACGTCAATGTCCCACCTTCGCGTCGCGCGTTCTGCCGATGGGATTCACTTCGAGGTCGAGGGCACCCCCGCCCTTTCACCCGGAACGCAGTACGAGTCGTTCGGCATCGAGGATCCTCGCATAACCCTGCTCGATGGCAAGTATTGGATCAACTACACCGCCGTTTCCCAACACGGCATTGCCACCGCTCTCGCTTCCACCAGCGACTTCAAGAAGTTCGAGCGGCATGGGGTGATCTTTCCGCCACCAAATCGTGACGTCACGATTTTCCCCGAGAAGATCGACGGCCATTACGTGGCGCTGCACCGCCCGATGCCTGAGGGCCTCGGACAGCCGTCAATCTGGGTAGCTACATCGCGGGACCTGATGTCGTGGGGCAGTCACGCCCTGGTGGCGACGGCGCGTCCCGGCAAGTGGGACGACGTCAAGATCGGCGGTGGCGCGGTTCCGTTCCGCGTGCACGCCAGCAGGCGGGACGCCTGGCTCGCGATCTATCATGGCGTAACGGCATCGCCGCCCACGTATTCACTGGGCGCATTGCTGCTGGACCTGCACGACCCGAGCAAGGTGCTGGGCCGCTCGCGCGAGCCGATTCTCAGACCGGAAGCGCCGTACGAGCGCGAGGGTTTCTTCGGAGACGTGGTGTTCACCTGCGGATTGATCGCTGACGGTGACCTTGTGCGCATCTACTACGGCGCAGCGGACGCGGTCATGGCCGTCGCGGACCTGTCGCTCGCGGAGATTCTGTCGGGACTGTCGGACTCGTGACCTTCGAGCTGGGCATCAATTACTGGCCGCGCAAGAGCGGCATGTACATGTGGCGTGAGCTGGACCTGGCGGAGGTGCGGGAGGACATGGCGCAGATCGCCGGTCTTGGCTTCGATGTCGTGCGCGTGTTCACGATGGCGCCGGATTTCCTCCCCCAGCCACTCACCGTTGCAGCCGACATGGTCGCCAAGCTCGTAGAGGTCGCCCGGACGGCGAAGGATGCTGGATTGAGAGTCGTGCCTACTCTCATCGTCGTGAACATGAGCGGCCACATCTGGTGGCCGGCCTGGATGCTGGATTCGCGTGGTCGGCCAGGCGACCTCTACTCGGATCCCACCATCCTGAAATCACAATCGCTTCTGGTCGAAACGTGCGTGCGCGCTCTCTCCGACGACGATGCGATCCGCGCGTTCGATCTGGCAAATGAGATCGACGACGCGCAGCTGCCCCGTACGAGGGATGCTGGCCGCCTATGGGCGGCGCAGCTTGCCAATACGGCGCGAGGTATCGCGCCACGTACGCCCATCCGGGTTGGCGCGCACCTTCCATCGCTGACGACGCACAACAACATGCGCGTGGACGATCTCGGCGCGGTAGTCGACGAGGACGTGATGCACGCGTATCCACTCTATTCTGATTTCGCGCGATCGTTTCTCGATCCGGAGCTGGTGCCGTTCTCCTCTGCGCTGACGGCCGCGCTGACAGGACGCGGCCGCTCACCCATCATGCAGGAGTTCGGGTTGTGCACCGCTCCGCCCGGCGCTGCCGGACACACGATCATGGACGACTTCCTCGGCCAGCCGCGCTCGCAGTATCTGGCGTCAGAGGAAGAGGCAGCGACCTACTACGACGCCGTATTGCATCGACTGGCAGAGACAGGATCGGGAGGGGCCTACGCGTGGTGCTATGGAGACTACGACCGGAAGCTCTTCGATCGACCGCCCTTCACCCACGCGGTGCGCGAGCGCACGTTCGGACTGGTGCGCTCGGATGGAAGCGAGAAACCCGCCGCCGCCGTATTCCGGGCCTTCCGAAGAAAACGCGATGCCGGTGAGCTCGGGGATGCGCTTCCCCGCCCGCCCGTGTCAGTGCTCGATGTAACCCCTGACGAGTACTACCGTGCGCCCGAAGCCAACTTCGAGCGGCTCTACGCCAGCTGGCTCGCGCCGGTCGAAACGTGATTGCTCCGCTCGAGCGTCTCGCTGCCAACCCGCTCGTCACGCCTTCCCAGATCACATTTACCCGGGCGACCGGGACGTTCAATCCGGGAGCGACGGTCGATCAAGCAACCGATCGAGTGGCACTGCTCGTTCGCGTATTCGAGGAAGAGACCCGTCGCTCCTCGACAGTCATCGCGCTTTCATCCGACGGAGAGCGAATCGACGAGATCGGTGATCGTCCGGCGATCGCACGCGAGGAGCCATACGAGAAATGGGGTGTGGAAGATGCCCGGGTCACCTGGCTCGAGGATGAACGCATCTACGCGATCACTTATACGGGATACTCGCCGGTCGGTCCGCGCGTCTGCCTGATCACGACCGACGATCTGCTTTCCCCCAGTCGTTACCAGCGGCACGGGCCCCGTATAAGGGGCGACAACAAGAACTGCGTGATCTTCCCGGAGAAGATCGATGGCCAGTACGTGATTCTTCACCGGCCGATGCCGCGCATGGTGTGCGTGCGGGTGCCGTCGCTCGAATCTGAATGGCCCGAAGATGGTGTTCCGATCGTCGGACCGCGACCGGGAACCTGGCGCAGTTCCCGCGTCGGCTCCGGTGCGCCCCCCATCCGCACCAGTATCGGGTGGCTGCTTCCCTTTCACGGCGCCACGTCGATCGAGGAAGGCAACGTCTATTCGATGGGATGGTGCGTGCTCGACCTCGAGAACCCCGAGACGGTGCTCTACGTTTCCGACGCCCCCGCACTCACACCCGAAGCACCTTATGAGATCGAGCACGGCGAGGTGCCCCAGGTCGATCCAGCCAATTTCAAAACCGGAATCCGGGTGGTGTTTCCGCAGGGACTGGTCGAGCGAGGCGATGATCTGATCGTCTACTACGGTGCTGCCGATGTATCCGTAGCCGGCGCGCGCGTGCGGAAACGCGATCTCATTGCGTCGCTCGCGGAGGCGATCGAGCAGAGCAAGGGCGGAGTGCCTCTGTGATGATGCGTGCGGAGAACGTCACGGCGTTATTCGTGGTTGCCTGCGTCGTAGCTGCTTGTGGTCCTCAATCTGAAACACTCGCCTCTCCTCCGGGCCCTACGCCGTTGAACGTCCGTCTGGATTACTTGCGGAGCCTCGGCCTCGACGCTGTCGTGAAAGGCAGACCCGTGCGCGTCGTCGCGCTCTACGCCGAAGCGCCCGACTATCGTCCGACCGGCTCGCCCGCGCGCGATGGTTACGAGGGCATCGCGAGTCTCGACGACGCGGCGCGCGCCGCGGTCGTGTACCTGCGCGCCTACGAATTGACGGGCGATACCACGGCACGCGACGAGGCAGTCGGCCTTCTCTCCTTCGTGGTCGCGATGGAGGAAGGCGACGGCGAGTTCGTAAACTTCATCGACACGCAGGGACGGCCGAACCGCAGCGCACCGACCAGCCGCAGGAGCATGTCCTACTGGGCGGCACGGAGCATTTGGGCGCTCGGCGAGGCGGTGAGGGTGCTGAGTCCGGATGATTCGGTAGTGATGCAAACGGTGCGGCCGACACTCGACCGCGCAGTGATCAGGATGGCGCGCGAGATCGAGGCCGCGCGCCTCATCGGCGGATCGGCGACGGCGACCGCGGAGGCGTTGCTTGGATTGTTGGCTCTGCAGCGTGCCGATCCCTCACCTCGCATCGCAGACCTCGCCACGAGAATCGCGAGACTGCTCGTTCCCCTCTCCACAGGATCGATGCAGACGCCGCCGTGGGGGGCGCGCGCGGATCGTCCCGGCGCGGCCTGGCACGCGTGGGGCTCACGATCAACCAGCGCACTCGCCGAGGCCGCGATTGTGCTCAACGCCCCGGAATTCGCGGCTGCCGCGCGACACGAAGCAGATGGACTATGGGGACGGTTTTTGCTCGCCGGCCAGGTGGCCTCCGAGATCCCACCCGACGGAAATGCAAAATGGTTTCCGCAAATCGCGTATGGCGTTGGGCCGATCGTCGAGGGATATCTCGCGTTGGCGGATGCGACCGGGGAACGCAAGTACGCCGTTTTTGCCGGGCTCACCGCAAGCTGGTTTCTCGGAGCCAATCCCGCGGGCGTGAGCATGTACGACGACAAGACGGGCCGTACGTTCGACGGGATTGACGGACCCGCGCCTGTCGAAGTGAACCGGAACGCAGGCGCCGAGTCGACGATCGAGGCATTGTTGGCGCTTCAGCGTGTCACGAGCAGTCCTGAAGCGGCTCAGTACATCAGCTATCGCCCGGCGGGCGCACCCGCTCCCTCGCTGGCCACCATTCCTGCCAGCCGGGAGTTCGTCGGTCCGGGCGGTAATGCGGCGGAAAAAATCGTCGTGCGACGCGCAGCTGACGGCGCCGTCGTCCTGGAGATCCCCGACACGGGCGTCTCGCCAATCACGCTGACTTATTGGCCTGCGGCAAATCCGCCCGAGACCCGACTGGCCATGCGGCTCGCTGCCGAGTGGAACCTGGCGAATCCCGACGTTCAGGTCCGCGTGCAGCCGTTGCCAGCCGGGCGGTCGTCCGAAGAAGTGCTACTCGCGGCGATCGTGGCGAAGGCCACACCGGATGTCAGCTCGAATGTCTCATCTGCGTTGCTGGCCCGGCTGGTACGCGCGAAAGGCGTTGTGAGACTGGACAACCGCGTCGCGACGGCCGCGCGCCTCGCTGAGCGCACCAATCGGGCGATGCTCGCCTCGCTCCGCCTGCCCGACAGCGGCATCTATGCTTTTCCGTGGAAGACGAATCCCGAGATGCTGATGTACAACATCGATTTGCTCAGTGCTGCGGGCGTCACCCCACCACACACACACAGCGAGCTTCTCGAGGCCCTCAGGCGGCTCACGAGAGATACCGATGGCGATGGTCGCAACGACAGGTGGGGGCTGTGGGCAACCCTCAAGACGACCTGGCACGAGCGCTTCTACGATTTCTACCCGTTGTATCTCGCCAGCTCCGGAGGACGGACACTCGTGGTCGGCGGAAAGGTGGTCTTTGAGAACGAAGCAGCGGTCGCCGCGCTCGAGGTGTTGCGACGCGGGTTCGCCGAAGGCACGCTTCCCCGCTCGAACTTCGCGCAGGGGCGAGATCCATTCATTGACGGGACGGTCGCGATGAAGATCATCGGACCCTGGTTTCTGAAGGAGCTGAACGAGCTCAAGGTTCGTGGCTTGCGCTACGATGTCACGCCCGTGCCGGCGGCCGATGGCAGCGATCCCAACGACCACTTCGCTTTCGCGGATCTTCGCAGCATCGCGATTTTTTCCACGACGCGACACCCCGACGCGGCGGCGCGCTTCGTGGCCTATCTCACATCACCGGCTGCAGACCGGTTGCTGATCGAGGAGGCGAGTCAGCTGCCATACCGCCGCGGACTTGCGTCCGATCCTCGCTTCATCCCTTCTCTCGCGCGCTGGCCGACACTCTCTACCTACGCGACTTACGTCGAACGGACGCGCGACATTGACATCGATCCCGACGTGGTCGAGATATTCGACCTGATCTCGGAAGCATACGAGGAGGGCGCTATCTACGCGAAGGTGCCGGTGCGTGAAGCACTCGCGAGGGTCGCCGGTGAAGCGAGGAACATCGTGAATGCGCGCTGAGCAGCGGTCGGGTTCTCTGTTGGCGGCACCGTACGCGGCCTTTCTGCTGGTGTTCGCTGCCTACCCGATCGCCTTCGCGCTGGTGCTCGTGTTTCTGCAGTGGGATCTGGTTACCGCACCAAGCCTCGCTGGATTCGACAATGTGAGACTGCTGGCAAACGATGGCCGCTTCTGGCGCGCCGTTGGAAACACCTTCGTTTTCCTCAGCATCCACGTACCGCTCCAGATCGCGACCGCGCTCGCCCTGGCGCTGGCCCTCAGCCGGCGTTTGGTGCTGCGCAGCTTCTGGCGCGCCGCGTTCTTTCTCCCGGTCGTGATCTCGGGAGCGGTAGTCGCCATTCTGTGGAGCAATCTCTACGCGACGGACGTTGGCCTCATCAACAAGCTGCTCGTTCGCATTGGATTGTCGCCGGTGCCGTGGCTCACCGATCCCCTGACCGCCATGCCGGCGATCGCGGCGATGGTGACGTGGAAGAACGTCGGTTTCTACGTGATCATCTATCTGGCCGGGCTCCAGTACATTCCGAAAAGTTGTCAGGAAGCGATCGAGATCGAAGGGGCATCGTCCTGGCAGCGTTTCCGGCATCTGACGCTGCCGATGCTGTTGCCGCAGACGATTCTGGTGATCACGCTCTCCACAATCAACGGCTTTCAGCTCTTCATCGAGCCGTACGTGATGACGGGCGGCGGTCCGCTGCGTCGTACGTACTCGGTGGTGCTCTATCTGTACACCAATGCCTTCGCGTACCAGAAAATGGGCTACGCCGCCACCATCGGGGTCGCGCTGGCGCTGATAATCGGCGCGGTGGTGTTCATCCAACGGCGGTTGATCGGCAAAGCGGAGACGCTGTGAGGACACTGCGTCGTGTCGGCTTGTATGCGGCGCTGACTCTCGCCGCCCTCACCTTCATCTATCCGTTCCTGTGGATGGCTTCGAGCACGTTCAAGCCCCCAATAGAAATCGGATCTCTGGCCCTGATACCAGAGCACCCCACGCTCGACAACTATCGAACGATGTGGGCGCGCGCGCCGTTCGGTCGGGCGTTGATAAACAGCACGCTGGTCGCCACTACGATCACACTCGCCGTTCTCGTGTTCGGGTCGATGACTGCCTACGCGATGGCGCGCCTTCACTTTCGCGGGCGTCCCGCGCTCAACGCGGCGACCCTCGCGGTGCTGCTCGTTCCCGGCCAGCTCACCCTGATCCCCCTGTACACGCTGATCGTGCAGCTCGGTTGGATCGACACCTATGCCGCGCTCATCGTTCCGTATCTGTTCAATGCAACCGCGATTCTGATGCTGCGCCAGTTCTTTCTGCAGATCCCGCAGTCGCTCATCGATGCCGCCCGCATGGACGGCATGAGCGAGCTGCGGATTCTCTTCACGATTTTCTGGCCGCTTTCCAAACCGGTGCTCTCCATCGTCGCGATCTTCACCTTCATGGGATCGTGGAACGAAGTGCTCTGGCCCCTGCTCGTCGTGCGCGACCAGCAGCTGATGACACTGCCGCAGCTGCTCACGGTCTTCGCCCTCGGCGGAGGCGCGGGATCAGTGGGGGTATCGCTCGCTTCGGCGATGGTTTTGGTGGTGCCCGTTGTCGTGGCGTACATGTTTCTGCAGAGGAACTTCATTGAGAGCATGGCGGGCTCGGGGATCAAAGGTTGAGTCCGGTTACGGAGGCACTTATGGGGGATCCAAGTTCTTAGTGGACAGTTTTGAGTTGTAGTTGGTCAGTTCAGTTGCCGGTGGGTTTGTTCGGGGCCGAGGCTCAAGCACTTTACGGCGGAGACCACAGAGCATTTTGCGGATTTCTACAGTTTCCGTTGAAAGGGGACTGCTTATGCGGGCAGATAGCAGATCAGCGTCCGTCGCCAGTTGGAGCTGGTATTCAAGCTCACCTGTGGACTTGATGCTGATATCCAGAAATCGGGCGAATTCCTTCGGAGTGGATGCTCCGCATCCTTCGACGATGTTAAACGCGATCGATTCGGCAGACGAGACCATCTGTGTCTTGAGCGATCCGCGCTCACCCCGAGGAAACGATCGAGCGGCCCGGCGAACGCCCAACACCAGCTCGTGCGCTCTGGCCCATACTATTAATCGGCGAAAATCCTGCATCCCGCACGTTCTAATTATCGCTACCACTCGCCAACTCAGTTCGCTTCGACCATACCCCAATTCTTCCCAGGCTGGGTGTCAGCCACGAGCGAGCTGGCACTGTCAACTACTACTGACTCACTGACAACTCAACACTTGAATCCCCTCAGCCGAACTCCGAACTCTGCGCGGCGCACTTGCGGCCAGATGCAATAGATGCCCTCAGTCACATTCGACCATGTCCGCAAAACCTTCGGCCAAGCCACAGTGGTCGAAGACTTCAATCTCCGAGTCGCTGATGGCGAGCTGCTCGTGCTGGTCGGCGGCTCGGGCTCGGGCAAATCGACGATCCTCCGCATGGTTGCCGGCCTCGAGGATGTCACATCGGGGGCGATCCGAATCGACGACCGAGATGTCACGGCGCTGGCTCCACGCGAGCGCGACGTGGCAATGGTGTTTCAGGATTACGGCCTCTACCCTCACATGTCCGCGCGCGAGAATCTTTCGCTCGGGTTGCGTCTCAGAAAGATTCCGCCGCCGGAAATCGAGCGGCGCGTTACGTGGGCGGCGGGGATGCTCGGCTTGACGCCTCTGCTCAACCGCAAACCAAAGCAGTTGTCGGGCGGACAGCGCCAGCGGGTGGCGATGGGACGCGCGATGGTGCGCGAGCCCAAGGTGTTCCTGTTCGACGAGCCATTGTCAAACCTCGACGCAGGGCTTCGCGCCCAGATGCGCATCGAGATCGGCGGACTTCAGCGTCGGCTGAGGACAACCACCATTTACGTCACGCACGATCAGGTCGAAGCGATGACTTTGGGCGACCGCATCGTGGTGCTCGCCGACGGCCGCATCCAACAGGTTGGCCGCCCGATCGATCTCTATCGTGCGCCGGTCAACCGCTTCGTCGCCGGCTTCATTGGCACACCAACTATGAATTTCGTGGAGGGCGGCCTGCGGGAAGACAATGGCGAGCTGTTCTTCGTCGCCGAAGGCATCAACGTCAGGTTGGCGCGAGAGCGTGCCGTCAATGCAAAAGTGAGCGAGCCGCTCACTTTTGGGATTCGCCCGGAAGATCTGCGCATCGAGCCCGCCGATAGCCCATACCGGACGCCACAATCAGGCGAATCGCTTGACGGGCGTGTGGTGCTCGTGGAACGACTGGGTGGCACGAGCCACGTTCATTTCGATGTTGAAGGGGGCACCCGAATGATGGCATCTGTATCCAACGATCGGCTCCCCGCCATCGGCGATACCGTCACCGTCCTGGTGCGGAGCGAGCAAATTCATCTATTTGCCCCGGGCGGTGGAGCCCTCCGCTGAGGGCCCAGCTCCGTTTTCGCCTAGTCGTGACGCGAGCGTGACCCCAGAAAGTTGACACATTTGCCGGGCGTACCTAGGTTGATTGAGAGACACACGGGCGCTTCGATGGCGCTTGAACTGCAAAGACGAGAACAATGAAACTCTCCGCTCACCGCCTCACGAATGAGTTCGGGATTCGCCGCAATGGCGGATGCTCGGCGCGTGGCGCGCGGAGGCGACGAGGTTAGGTGCACCGTACTTCTGTCAACACTCGCCCCCGCGTCCCCCTGGATGCGGGGGCGTTGTCGTATACATCACCGCGGCCGCCGCGCGCGATGGATCATCGCGCACGCCGTTCGCCAAACGGAGGATTGATGAGGAAGCATTACCTGCTGGTGAGCGACTTCGACCAGACACTGAGCTTCAATGACTCTGGCCTGGCCCTGAGCGAGATGCTCGGGATCGCCGGCTTTCAGGAAAAAGTCGCTGCTCTCGCGCGGCTCAACCTGGTTCAAGCCGGCGCTGAGCTCACTTACCTGCTCAGACACGACCCGGAGTTTCGCCGCGTGCGCAGATCCGACCTGATCGAGGTTGGCAAGCGCATCCGGCTCAAGCGGAACATTGCGCTGCTCGCCGATTTCCTGAAGGAAGGAATCGACGGCTTCCGCTTCGACTTCTACGTCGTGTCGGCCGCGCCATGGCTGGTCGTGCATTCAGCCCTCGATGGCGTGGTTCCGTCCGATCACATCATCGGCGCGCACTTCGGCTTCAGCGAGGAAACGGGCGAGATCGAGGCGATCGAGCAGGTGCCGGCCGGATACGGCAAGGTCGCAGCGGTCGACTACCTCCGCCTTCGCCTCGGCGTCCCAACCGATCGCGTGGTGTACGTCGGAGACGGAAGCTCCGATATCCACGTCATGCTGCACGTGAACCGCGGTGAGGGCCTGACCATCGCGGCGTCGGAGGCGCGTCACATTGCGCAGATCGCGCGGCGAACTGTCATCAGCGACGATGCTCTCAGCGTCCTGATTCCGGTGCTCGAAGAGATCGGCGGCTACGATGCCAGCCAGATCCGTCTCGTCTTCGAGGAGCAGGGACTTCTCATTCAGGAGTGGGACCGCGTTCGCACCGACTGGCTCACCATCCGCGATGGAACCACCATCGCGGGAGCGGCTTGACCATGTCCTCGATTGGGACGGGATCATGATTCAGTATCTCGGCTACTTCGCCGGCGTTCTCACTGTTGCGTCGTTCATGCCGCAGGTAATCCGCTCCTGGCGCACACGTCAGACGCGTGACCTGTCGTTCGGCATGTTCGCGCTGCTGACTACGGCCAGCTCGCTGTGGATTCTTTATGGAGCAATGACGGCGGACTGGCCGGTCATTCTCACAAATAGCGGGATGGTGGCTTTGAACGGGGCGCTAGCGGTGGCGAAAATACGACATGGCTGAATGCTACGGGAACACCGATCGGGGATCCAAGTGGTGAGTGGACAGTCGTGAGTTCTAGTCATGAGTGGTTGTCAGTAGTTGCAGTTTACTGACAACTACAACTCAATACTGTTTACTCAAAACTTGGATCCCCTCAGCCCAACATCGAACGCTACCCCTGAGGCATATACCCCGCCGCCGCGAGACGCTCTCCCGACATGGCGTAAGCCTCCACCGGCATGTCCGCCACCCCGGTTGCATCGATCCACTTGTTGTAGAAGTTGAACAGCGCGCACACCGTGATCGCGTCATAGACGGCTTCCTGTGACCACCCTGCATCGATCACCGCCTGCACATCCTCCTGCTGCAGGCTGAAGGACTCACGATTCATCCTCTCGATGAAGGCGAAGAGCGCCTTCTCCCGCGCGCTGATCGGCGCCGTCCGGAAATCCTCCAGCACCGCGTCCACCATGGCGCGATCTCCGAGCAGCTTCGCCGCGACCGCGGCGTGTGAGCCGATTCAGAAGAGGCAGTCGTTGCGGCGCGAGGTGAACGCGGCGATCAGCTCGCGCAACCCGGGTGGCAACGGCGAAGGTCCGCGCATCACACCCTGCGTGAACGCACCGAGGTGCGACGTGCGGTCGGGCTTGAACGCGAACAGGTGCATGATCTGCGGCACCGGAACACCTGCCGCGCGCATCCCGCTGATTGGCCCCGCATACGGCCCCTGAGGCGGAGCCTGTTCGACTTCACCGAGAAACATAGGTCTCATGAACTACCCCATGACGTGGTGTGTGTTGGTGACCAGACGCTAAGCGGGGCGCATATGGACCGCAAGTCTTACCTTTCGCCGATGCATTCAATGGTCGTGGCGGCGCTGCTCGCCATTCTGATTTCAGTGAGCTCGAAGGCCCGAGGGCAGGATTCCACCGTTCATCAATGGAAGCAGGGCGCCGTCTGCTACGAGATCTTCGTCCGCTCCTTCTACGACAGCGACGGCGACGGAATCGGCGACCTCAAAGGCCTCATCCAGAAGCTCGATTACATCAACGACGGAACACCCGACTCGCGGCGCGATCTCGGTGCCCGCTGCATCTGGCTCATGCCGATCGCGGAGTCGCCGAGCTACCACGGCTACGACGTGACGGATTATTACCGCGTCGATCCCGAGTACGGCACCAACGACGACTTCAAGCGCCTTGTCGCCGAAGCGCATCGTCGCGGCATCCGCGTGCTCGTGGACATGGTCCTCAATCACGTGTCGAGCCGCCACCCGATGTTCGAGGAAGCACAGCGCGACACCGCGTCCCGATTCCGCGACTGGTTCAGGTGGGCGGCAAAGCATCCCGGCGTGAAGAACGAGTGGGGCGGTGACAATTGGCACCGCTCCCCCGTTCGCGGCGATTACTACTACGGGTTCTTCTGGGGCGGAATGCCGGATCTGAATTTCGAGAATCCGGAGGTGCTTGAGGAAGCTAAGAAGATCGCGCGATTCTGGCTCGTCGAGATGGGTGCCGACGGCTTTCGTCTCGATGCCATTCGTCACCTGTTGGAAGAAGGCGCGAAGACCACGCACGTACCCGGAACGCACGCGGTCCTGCGCGAATACGCTGCCTACATTCGGTCGATAGCCCCGGCCGCGTTTACGATCGGCGAAGTGTGGGACAGCACGGGAGCAATGCTGCCGTATTACCCGGATCAGCTCGATGCGTACTTCGCGTTCGAGGTTGCAGACTCGATTGTCGCCGCTGTCCGCACCGCTTCGGCGAAGAAGCTCTTTCCGCCGCTGCTGCGGCTGCAAAGTGCTGTGCCGGCAGAGCGCTGGTCGCCATTTCTCCGCAACCACGACCAGACCCGTACGGTGACGGAGCTGGGTGGCGACATCGGCCGCGCCCGAGTCGCCGCGACGCTTCTCCTGACTCTCCCAGGCCTGCCCTTCGTCTACTACGGCGAGGAGATCGGAATGACCGGCAACAAGCCAGACGAGCGCTTACGTACTCCCATGCACTGGCGCCGCGTGCGCGCGGCGGGATTCACCACTGGTGCGACGTGGCAGCCGCTGCAGCCGGATTCCCTGACCGCGAACGTCGAGGCGCAGGATGCCAATCCCGCCTCGCTCCTCAACCTGTACCGCCGCCTGATCCACCTGCGCGCCGAGAATCCGGCCCTCGCAAGCGGTGAGCTGATCCCGCTCACCGCCAGCACCGACACAGTGGCCGCCTACCTCCGCCGAAAAGGGGAGCTCGTCGTGCTCGTGATCACTAACCTCGGTGGGTCTCTACTCACAGGCGTAATGATTTCGTCGGAGGACAGCGTGTTGCCCGCCGGACGCTATGATCCGAAAACTCTCCTCGGCGGCCGAACCCCAGCGCGCCTCACCGTGCGAGCTGACGGGCGGATTCAGAGCTACGCTCCACTATCCGTACTTGGAGGGATGGAGAGCTACGTTATCGAGATCTCTAAACGACCATAACAGTTGATCTGCGCGCCGACCAATCGTGTCGTAGGCAGCGGGAGGCGGTCAGCGAATAGCGGGGAGCGGGCAGCCTTGCAGTTCTCAGTTGCAGTTAACCCCTGTCAGTACCGCCCAGTTTGTGGTTGGAACGTCCGCCAACTATGCCAGAATTCCTGACTGGCATTCACCGGCTTGAGCCTGCCTGCCGCCCCGCGACCGCTCAATGCGTACGCCCTTTTCGGCTCGACGGCTACGAGTGAGTCTCCACGCAGCGAGAATACCGTCGCCGCGTCCGGCCGCTCGAACGCGAAGAAGCTGGCGTCGTCGCTCGCGAGCACCACCACGATCGGCTTGCCACCCACCTCGTCGTTCACGACGCGCTCGCGGCGCAGCCTGTTCCAGTCGTACGCTTTGCTGCGATCGTTCACGGTCAATCCCACCACCCACGACTTGTCTTTCCACGACAGCGTGTCGGTGCCCGTCAACGTCTTGCGGCTCGTCCCACGCTCGAACGCGTAGTCCTCTGCGTACTCCTCGGCGAACGTGGAGTCAGCCTGCATGATGAGACTGTTGGGGTAGAGAGCGAGCCACCGCTTGAGCGTAACCTGTCGGCTCGGAATCTCCGGCAATGTCTTCCCCTTGTGCTCGCCGGCGACGGCCTCGCCATTCGCCTGCCGCCACCAGCTTCCCGTCGCCTGATCCTCGAACATCGCGTTGAAATGATCCATGCCGACAAGACGGAATCGCTGGACCCGGCCGTCAACCACCGGGCGGAAAACTCGGCCGGTCCGACACACCGTGCAGTAGCTCACCATGATCGGTTGCCCGCCGACGGTGTCGCGCACCTGATGATGGTACCCGATGAACTGGAGCGGATATGCGCGCGCCGAACCATTCACCTCGACGCCCACGACAAGACGATCCATCGCGACAGTGTTCCGCTCCGCGGGTTGCATGCTGAGCACCGTCGGGGGAAGGAAGATGCGGTCGGCGGCCATGCGGAAATTCGTCATGTAGGCAACAACTACCACTACGACCAGCGATGCCGGCACCACCCAACGCCGCTGCCCACCTTTCCGCCAGCCGAACAGCGCGCCGCCAAGCAGCATTCCAACGAAGACCGCGCGCAACGGCCACCGCCAATCGTAGAGCGCGTACGCGACGTCGATGCTCTCCATCCGCTGACTTCCCGGCAGCGGCATGATGAAATAGACGAGCGCGATCTCGAGCACGATCAGGCCGATGACGCCGATCGCGAATACTGTCTTCATTGTGCCATCACTTCCTAACTACTTACCGAAACACGATCCATATCGCCCCGACCGTCGCGGCGAGAAGCACAGACAGCCAGATCGTCAGCCTGCGCTCAGCCGGCGTGTCATCGACGTCGAGCACCTTCGTTGCGGTCTGGAGCGTGAGATCCGCCACCCTCGCCGGCTCGGGCGGCATTGTCAGGAAGCTGACGGCCACGAGGATCGCGCTGCACAGCGCGAAGAGCAGCGCCGCGAAATGGAGGAAGTTGATTCCCGCCATCCACGCCCAGAATGAATCGGGCGGGAGATTCGCCTTTTGGAGCTCGAGAACGAGACGGGCAAAGCCGAGAACGAAACCGGACCAAAGCGCGGCGAGCGCACCCTTTCCGTTCAGCCGCGGACTCAGGATTCCGAGGAGGAAGCACGCCGCGATCGGCGGAGCGATGTACGCCTGTACGCTCTGCAAATAGATGTAGAGCTGGGGCGAGATGTATTTCATGAATGGTATCCAGGCCAGGCCCAGAACCACCAACACCATCGTCGTCATTCGTCCGACAGTGACCAAGCGCTGTTCCGTGGCGTTCGGCCGCCACTTGCGATAGACGTCCCATGTCAACAGCGTCGAGCATGAGTTGAACGCCGACGCCAGTGAGCTCATGAGCGCCGCCAGCATCCCGGCCAGCACCAGTCCCTTGAGCCCGACCGGCAGGAGGCGTGTCACCAGCGTCGGGTATGCGGAGTCGGCGCTGCCGCCGCGGACGTCAGCGAACAGAGCGGCGGCAACCATGCCCGGAACAACGAAAATGAAGAGCGGCAGGATCTTGAGAAAACCGGCGAAGATTGTTCCGCGCCGGGCCTCTTTGATGTTCCTCGCCGCGAGTACGCGCTGCACGATGTACTGGTCGGTACACCAGTACCAGACGCCGAGGATGGGCGCGCCGAATATCACTCCGGTCCAGGGGAAATCAGGATGACTCGACGGCCTCCACATCGAGAAGTAGTCGGCCGGGAGCTTCGCCTCGAGCCCCGACCACCCACCGACTGCCGCCAGACCCACGAACATCAGCGTCGCCGAGCCAAGAATGAGCACGAGCGTCTGCATCACCTCGGTGTAGATCACCGCGCGGAGGCCGCCGAAAACCGTATACAGGCCGGTGATGACGATCAGGATCACGGCGCTCGTCCAGAAATCGAGCCCCGTCACGGCCCGCATTACAATGCCCCCTGCGAACAGCGTGACGCTGATCTTGGTGAGCACGTATGCCACGATGGAAACCCACGTGAAGTAAGTGCGGGCGGCGGAATTGTATCGGCGCTCGAGAAACTCCGGCATCGTGTACACGCCGCTGCGCAGATAGAAGGGGACGAACAGCCAGCCCAGGAGGAGCAGGATCAAGCTGGCCAGCAGCTCGAAGTGACCCACCGGGAGCCCGCTTGCCGCTCCCGTGCCGGCCAGGCCCACGAGATGCTCGCTTCCAATGTTGGACGCGAACAAGCTGGCGCCGACCGCGAGCCAGCCGACGCTCCGCCCCGCCAGAAAGTAGTCCGAGCTCACCTTCTTCTCGCGCCGCGCCGCCCAGTAGGCAATCAGCAATACCACGATGAAGTACGCGGCTATCACGATGAAGTCGATCAGGGCCAGATTCGTCATGGGATCCGCTTGGTGAGGAGTGGACGTAAGAAGGCGAGTTTGTCGTCGTTTCGGGCTGCCACGATCAGTCGGTCGCCCCCTGCACGGCGCAGCAGTCCCATGCTGCGCACCTGCCCCTCTATCAGGAGGCTGCTTTCCTCCATTTCAACCGGCTCAAAACGACCATTTCCGCTGCCGCGAAGCAAGAGGCCATGGCTGGCATCGTATTGTCCGCGCACCGGCGTGACCCCGAAGAAGTTGCCGGCAAGGAGAAGGTCGGTGTGTCCATCGCCGGTGAAATCGTTCGCCAGCACGGCGTACACCGGCGCGAACTGGGCTTCGATCGGAAGGTGCTGGAGCTTGAAGGTGCCGTTGCCCTGATTGAGGGCGATCGAGCTCGCGAACTCACCCGCCTCCAGTACCTTCGCCTTCTTCAGCTCCTCGGCGGGAAGGATGTCCTCGATGCGGCTGGCGCCGAAGCTGGAAAAGGCGACGTATTTGTCCCGCAGCTGCGGCATGAGACGGACGAACTCGTCTCTCCCCGCGAGCGGATAGCTCACGCCGTGCTTGAAGAATGTGAGAATCTGCTCTATCGAGCCGTTCTGATAGAAATCGTGGACGTACAAGCGTGCCGGCTCATCGCGTGATGCCCGGATGTATGAATTATGTCCGAGGTTGCCGAGGACGAGGTCCTGGCGGCCATCGTTGTTGAGATCGGCTGCCGTAACCGTGTTCCACCAGCCGCTCGTCCCCAACAATCCCGCTTCCGTCGTCCTGTCCACGAAGCGGCCGTTCTCCTGTCGGAAGACCCGCACCGGCATCCACTCTCCGACCACGATCAGGTCGAGCTGCCTATCTCCGTCGTAATCGAGCCACGCAGCCGATGACACCATTCCGGCTTCGGAAAGCTGGTAACTCTTCTGGGCGGTGACGTCGCTGAAGCGGCCTTTGCCGTCGTTCTGAAGGAGATGGCTCTGCGGCGTGGCGCCGTAGGTACGCGAGACGACGCGCGCACCGACGAACAAATCGAGGTCGCCGTCGCCGTCGAAGTCGCCCGCTGTGACGCAGGAGCCGTTCTCGAAGAAATCGGGGATCGCAGCCCGCGCCCGCGCAAAGTTTCCGGCTCCGTCATTGATGTAAAGACGGTCGCGCAGCGCTTCGTCTTTCCCAGTGAACTCGTTGCCGCCGCTCACGACGTACAGATCCTGATCCCCGTCCCCGTCGGCGTCGAAGAAGGTGGCATCCACATCTTCGTGGAGGCTGTCAGCGCGGAATGTGCGCTCACTCGCAGAACGAAATTGCCCGTTCGCGCCCTGAATCAGCAGCCGTCCGGCCTGCCACTTGGCGCCGCCCGCGTACATGTCGTCCAACCCATCTCCATTCACGTCGCCCACCGCCAGCGCGGGTCCTTCCGCGGAGAGCAGGTGCGGCATCAGGGGCTCGCGATTGTAATCGAAGAAATCGTTCTCGTCGTGCCTGTAGTCGACCGTCACGCTCGAGGTGACGTCGGCAAAGAGCGGCTGTCGGGGAGTGGGATTGCCGTAAGCGTACCTTCCGCTGGCATTTTCCTGCGAGAGCGTGAGGATCGTGTCGACGGCGAGATTCGTCAGCACCTGAAAGCGATGATCCGGCCAGACTACGACGAGCGAGTCGATCCGTGTCGACGGCCCGAGGCCAAAATGCAAGCGCGGGTCGACGGACGACTGAAATCCGCGCGTCGGCATCTGCTCCAGTAGTTGCATTTTGCCGCCGCCACTCCTGGTATCTGAATGGCGGATCATCACCTTGGCGCCGATGCCAGCCGTATTCGCGCCGGACCCCAGCAGTGTGACTGTCAGATAGTGGTTGCCGCTGTCTCCCTCCGCACGCGCGTGGTTTCGATAGATGGACGCGGGCGCGTTGACATTGTTCACCACCAGATCGAGCGCGCCGCTGTTGTTGAGATCGACGTACGCGGCGCCATTGGAAAAGCCGGGCTGTGCGAGTCCCCAGGCCGTTGCCATGTCGGTGAAAGTGAGGTCCCCGTTGTTGCGGTAGGCGTATTTGGCGAGTGGTACCTGCGGCATTTTCTTTAGCAGCTCCAGATTCCTCTCGGTAATCTTCTCGCCAAGCGACGCCTGAATGACGGCGTTGCTGACGAAGTTGATGTAGTCGAGGTCGTTCGGGCGACGATAAATCCCGTTCGTAATGAACAGGTCCTTGTCGCCGTCGTTGTCCAGATCGGCGAAGAGCGGTGACCAACTCCAATCCGTCGCGTACACGCCGGCCAGGTACCCGATCTCGCTGAAGCGTCCCTTGCCCTGGTTCAACTGGAGCGTGTTGCGCGCGTACTGGGGGTGGTAACCCGCCCTCACCTTCAAGTTGTGGATGGTGAAACTCTCCGCATTGGCGGAGGTCTTGAGGATTGCCTCGCGCTCGGGGAGCATGTCGACCACCATCAGGTCCGGCCTGCCGTCGTTGTTGAAGTCGGCGGCGTCGACGCCCATCGAGAAGCGGCTGGTGTGCCCGATCGCGCTGGCAATCGATTCGGTGAAGGTGCCGTCACAGTTGTTGATGTAGAGAAAATCGTTCTCCTGAAAGTCGTTGGCGACGAACAGGTCGGGACAGCCGTCAAGATTGAGGTCGCTGGCGACGACACCCAGCCCATAGCCTTCGACGCCACCATAGATATTGGCCCCGGCGCTCACATCGACGAAGCGGTTGCCGTCATTCCGGAAAAGGCGGTCCCCCGCCCGCGGATGCCTGGGCTCCCGCTGGGGCTTCGAGCTGACCCCACGCTCGGTATGGATGGAATAGTTGAGCAGGTACATATCCAGGTCGCCATCTCCGTCGTAGTCGAAGAAAGCGGCCTGCGTCGAGTAGCCCTCGTGCCCCAGACCATATTCGGTTGTCCGGTCGGTGAAGGTACGATCCCCGTCGTTGATGTAGAGGATGTTGCGGCCCTTCATGGTGAGGTAATTGACCGCCGAAACGTAGATGTCGAGATGGCCGTCACCGTTGACGTCGGCCATGGTGACGCCGCTCGTCCAGCCGGGTGGACTGGTTACGCCGGCGCGCTCGGTGATGTCCTCGAACTCGTAGTTGCCCTTGTTGAGATACAGCCGGTCGCGTCCGAGGTTCGACGTGAAATACAGGTCGGGGAGCCCGTCACCATCGATGTCCCCCGCCGCGACACCGCCGCCGTTGTAGTAGTAGAGGAAGTTGAGGATGTTGAAGTCCGCTTTTTCGGGCAGCTCGTTTACGAATGTTACGCCTGTAGCATTTGGTGAGAGCAGCTCGAAGAGCGCCGGAGAGGTCGTTTCGTTTTCGCCGGCACACGCGCTCAGGGCTAGGAGGCTGGTGGCAACGAGACGGAGTGCGAGTTTCGGCAGACGAGTTTCGAGTATTGAGTTACTACCGGATTCCGGTGGGGCCAGTTCGCATCTCGCGATAGAGTCCAAAGTTCGGCCGAGGGGATCCAAGTGATGAGTGAATAGTCTTGAGTCGTAGTAATGAGTCACTTGCAACTGAACTCACGACTACAACTCAATACTGTCCACCCATTACTTGGATCCCCTATAGGTGCCCCCGTAGGACGTTTTCCCCCGTACACTACCGCGCCGGCCGGATGCGCACCGCCTGCCCACCACCAGGAGCCAGCACTACTCGCAGCCTCGAACGGGCGGTAACGCTCTGTCTAGAAATCGTCACTGGAAGCGGATTCGTCAGCCAGTGTGCCTTCGGTCCGTCCGCGTACACTTCTGCAACGTAACTGCCGCCCTTGGGCAGAAACGATAACGGGATGTCGAAGCTTCGCCCTTCCTCATCCGTGATCGCGCCCAGAAACCATTCCGGACTGTTGCGCGCCTTGCGCGCGACCACCACGTAGTCGCCGATCTTGCCCTCGAGCACTCGGGTCTCGTCCCAGTCCACCGCCACATCCCGAATGAACTGAAACGCTGGCTGCCGCTCGTAGTTCTCCGGCAGGTCCGCCGCCATCTGCAACGGAGAATAGAGAACGATGTAGAGCGCGAGCTGCTTGGCGAGCGTGGTCCTGATGCGCGGCTCGTCGGAACGGCGCGGTCGGCCGGTGCCACGCTCGATCAGGATGTCGAAGATGCCGGGAGTAAAGTCCATCGGACCCGCGAGCATGCGCGTGAAGAAGAGAATCGTCTCGTGCTCGGGCGGATTCCCGCCATCTCCCGCCCACGCGTTATACTCCTGACCGCGCGCGCCTTCCCTGCTCATCATGTTCGGATAGGTGCGCCGCTCGCCGGTGTCGTGCACCGGCTCGTGGACATCCAGTATGATGTTGTACTTGGCCGCGGTCTCGATGACCTTGCGATAGTGGTTGACCATGAACTGCGAGTGGTGCGAGTGGCCCTCGGCCGTCGTATCCGTCACGTACCCCGACTTGATCGCGTCGATTCCCAGCGACTTGTACCAGGCGAACGCCGCCTCCATCTGCCGCTCGTAGTTCTGAATTCCGCCTGAAGTTTCGTTGTGGGCTATCAGCTTGACGCCCTTCTGCTTCGCGTACGCGGCCAGGGCCCGAATGTCATAATCGGGGTAGGCCTGCGTGAACGAGAACGCGTTCCGGTTCTGGATCCAGTCGCCGTCCCAGCCGGTGTTCCACCCCTCTACCAGAACTCCGCCAAGGCCATTGGCCGCCGCGAAATCGATGTAGCGCCTCGTGTTGGCGGTCGTCGCGCCGTGCTTGGGCCCCGAGCTCCACGTCATCGTGTTGATGTGCATCCCCCACCAGATGCCGACGTACTTCATCGGCTTGATCCAGCTCACATCCGGAAGGACGTTGGGTGGGTTCAGATTGAGGCCGAGCACCGACGGCGCCAGATCGATAGCCCGATCGGCGAGCTGTATCGTCCGCCACGGCGTATTGAAAGGCGTGCGCGCGCGCACTTTGTCACCGCCGGCGAGAGGGGCGAGCGCCGCTCGCAGCGTCCGGTTCTGGTCACGTCGGCCCGCGAGATTCATCCGCGCGTAGTCGATGAGATTCGCTTCGTGAATGACGATGAATGTTTTCCCATCACGCGTCTCGGCCGTGAACGGCGTCTGGATGCTGTCGATGACGCTCACCGGTGACGACGCGTACAGCATCTCGGAACGATCCAGCCGCGGCACGTCCGAAGGAATCCACCAGGATCGCGCGTCGTCGGCAAAACTGAATTCGGTTAGCTCGTCGGTGATCGTGAACTCGCCGAGGCCCGGTTGTGCCGGCAGCTCGTAACGGAAACCGATGCCGTCGTTGAACGCGCGGAAAGCGGCGTAGAATCTCCGGCCCGGTGACACCGTTTCGACCACCTCCACCCTCAGCTCGTTGTGATGGTCGCGCACGCGCGCGACCTCTCCCCATGGCTGGGTCCAGGTGTTGTCTACCGTGTTCCTGGTGCTGTTCACCAATCGCAGGCTATCGGCAAGTGCCCTCGCGCCCCGAAACTGGAAGCCGAGCCGGGACGGAAGAATGATGGTGCGGCCGTCGCGCTGGACCATGTAGTAGAGGTTGCCTTCCCGAACATTGACCAGCACTGTATTGCGGCGGTCGGGAGACTCGAGCCGGAGCGCGCCCTCAGTAACTCGCGGGTCCTGCCCGTGGGCTGGAGACGCGACAACCCCCGCGAGCGCGACGCAGGTCAGGGTAAACGCGAGGGAGCGAATTATGCAGCGAATATCGGTGTGCATCTGCTATCTCCAGTAACGAAGTCTGTGGTCCGGGGCCTGGCGTCCTTCAGTCTGCTGATCGGGCTGGCTTCCGCGTGCGCCTCAGCGAAAACCAGTCCGGGTGAAACGATGAATCCCGCGCCGCTGGATCCGCCTTCCGGACAGTCCGTGACCGCAGAGGACATACAGCGCTCTCCCAGCGTAGCTCTCGAAGACCTGCTGACGGCAAAGATCGCCGGAGTCTGGGTCTCACGAACCTCCGACGGCGGAATCTCTGTCCGCATCCGGAACGCTACGACCATCTACGGCAACACAGCGCCGCTGTACGTGCTGAATGGCCAACCCATTCTGCCGGGTCCGAACGGTGCGCTCCCCGGCATTGCGCCGAGTGAGATCGAGTCGATCGAGGTATTGAAGGACGCCGCCAGCACGGCAATGTACGGAATGCGCGGCTCCAACGGCGTCATCCTCATCAAGACCAAGACGCCCGATCAGTGAGCGGACGGGTCGGCTGAAACTCGTCGAACTGAACTGGCTGTAGTCTGGTTGGCGTTCGGGGCCCCGCGAGTACGTATCTTCCGCACCACGTTTTCGCCAACCATGCGTCCCTGAGTTATCCCTTCCTCGATCGCCATCCGGTAGTGGATTCCCCCGTAGAAGCGACTGATCGCTGCCTCCGCAGCAGCCTGCCTGAATGAAGTGAAGGACCGGATGGGGAGGCCATACTCCATTTCCGTGCTGTCCGTGAACGCGAGCCCATCACCGAACTGGTCGGTCAGTACCTCCGCAGCGGCGGTCGAGATGACACTGTGACCGCTTGTGTACTCGGGAAACGGCGGGGTCTGCAGCAGCGGCTCCCACTGCTCGTCGATGTACGCATTGATCACGGTCTCGGGGCGAATCAGGTTGCTTCTGTACTTCTCGTCCCAAGAACTGATGAACGCGTCAGCCAGAGCGATGGCCGTACGCGCGTACGCTTCGGATGACCGGATCAGATCGGCACCCGATTTTCTGGAGACGATGCCGACTATTCCCATCCAGTGACCACCGGGTGTAATCTTCTTCGTCGCATACATTGCGTGACCCCGCACATGCATGACGTAGGGATTGCAATCCCAGAAACCGGCAATCTCGCGCTGGGTCTGAGTAAGTTGCCGACCAGTGTCATAGACTTCCTTCACCTCCCTGTAAAAAGGACTCCCTTGCGCGGTATCGAATGGGAGCGGCGGCTGGGGCGTGAACTGGTTCGATGAGTCCATTACGAATGGACGCAGTTTTGTCCAGTTGGGCTCGATCGCGTCGATGTACGCCGGAGGCGTGGGCACCCAGCGCCCCGGCTCCGCGGTTACGGTGTACTTCGGATAGCCGCGCGTCTGCGGAAAATTATCCTTCGACGCCCAGGCGAGGATGTGGTCCGCTACTCTCTCGCCGTACGCCAGCGAGCGCTGGTACAGTGGCTCGGGAAATCCTCCATCTCTTTCCTTGAATCGCTGATCCATTGCGAGCCGGAGCGAATCCATCCGCGCTCTGGAGAAGGTGAGAGCCTTGCCCACCGTCATGAAAGCATGCACGCCCGCGAGCGGCAGATGAATCTGTGAATCGGGCGACGCGGGCGGAGCCGGCACCGGCGTCAGTCCGTTCACCTGCCCAGCCAGTGTTTGATACTCAGGGTGGCCATGCCGCAGTGCTTCGTAGGCGGCGACGCTCGCGTACGCATATACTCTGCTCGACTGCGGGGGACTGAAGATGTCGTAAACGATGATGCTGGTGAGCTGGTGCACCGCTGAATGGAGCAGATCGGCATCCGATTCACGACTGGCATCGCGTTGGCTGCAACCGATCAGGGCTAAAACGAACAGCAACCGTCTCATTTTCTCATCCCTGAGCTCTCAGATCTAAAGACCACCGGCCGATCGTTATTTCGCGTTACGACGTACGCATCGCCCGTCCCGATTTTGATCCGCTGAATATCGCGCGCCTGGCCCGGCACCACGAAACCGCTCTCGCGCGCCGTGACTGGCGCGAAGCCGCCCTTTCCATCCCCGCGCAGGAACAGGCCGTAGCCCGCGCTCATGCGCCCGATCTCCGGCTTCACTCCGTCGAAATTCCCCGCCAGCAACAGGTCCACCTTTCCATCCCTATCGAAATCGCTGGGGAGTATACCGTACACCGGAGAGAACTGCGCCTCCCGAGGCAGCGGCACCAGCGTGAAAGAGCCGTCGCCGTTATTTCTCGCCAGCGATGTCTCCAGGGTGTATGCCTGCTTGAGCACCGCATCCGCCAGATCAGCGGGCGGGAAAATGTCCGTGATCGTCTGCCGTGCGTACTTCTCGTAATTTAGGTACCGCGCCTTCAGGTACGGCAGCGACTTGATGAGATCGTCGCGCAGCGGAAGCGGGTAGCTCTTGCCGTGGTTGTAGTAGGAAATGATCTGCTCGACGAAGCCGTTCTTGTCGAAGTCCTTCACGTGCATCGTTGCAGGCTCGGTAGCGCTCGCCTGCAGCCGCGTGTTGAGACCGAGGTTGCCGATCACGAAATCCACACGCCCGTCGCCGGTGAAGTCTCCGGCGACGATCCGGTTCCACCAGCCGTGGCTCTTCTCGAATCCCGGCGTCGCGACACGCTCGAGTCTGCCGCCGCCTCTGTTGCGGAAAAGAGTTATCGGCATCCACTCGCCCACGACGACGAGATCCACGCGGCCGTCGGCGTTCACGTCCTGCCAGAGGGCATCAGTCACCATGCCGATGCTCGCAAGCTCGGGAGCGAGCTGCTTCGTCACATCGGCGAAGCGCCCGCTTCCATCGTTCCTGAGGAGCGCGCTGGGTGGGTCGATTCCATAGCTGCCCGGCACCACCCGCCCACCGACGAAGAGATCGATGTCCCCATCGCCGTCGAAATCAGAGGCCGCGACGCGCGATCCACTGATGCTCTCGGCGGGAAGATTGGCGACCGCCTTCCGGAAGTTTCCGCGCCCGTCGTTCAGGTACAACCGGTCCTGCAGTGCTGGCGCCAGCTGGGAGAACTCGTTGCCGCCGCTGACTACGTATAGATCGGGCGAGCCATCTCCGTTGGCGTCGAAGAAAACGGCTCCCAGATCTTCCGAGATCTTGTCCGCGTCGAAGACCGCCTGACTCCTGGCGACGAACTTCCCATCACCGCTCTGAATCAGCAGCTGGCCAGCCTGATCCTTCGCGCCGCCGATGAATGCGTCCGTCAGTCCGTCGCCGTTGACGTCAGCCACGGCCATGTACGGCCCTTCGGTCGAGAGCATCTTGGGAATGAGCCGTTCGCGGTCGAAATCCACGAACGCGTTTTCGCGATGCGCGAAGCGAAGCCCGACACGCTCCGTGACGTCGGTGAAGATCATCGGCGCGGCAGGCCTGTCGATCCGTGTCGATGGCGCCGGCGCGCCCGCCGCCTGCGCTACTCCCGAGTCCGCTGCACTCTGCGCCTTTGCGATGACCAGGCGCTGGTTGGAAGCGACGTCTTTTCGAGTGGTCATTCTCCCGTCCGGCCACTCGACCACGACCGAGTCGAGCTTCTCGAGCTGGCCGACGCCGAACGTCAGGATGTACTCCACGCTCGACTGGAACCCACGAGAGGGCATCAGCTCCTGAAAAAACGCGGCTCCTCCGCCGTGCACCGTTACTTTCGCTCCGATGGCGAACCGGTTCGCGCTCCCGGGATCGCCTTCGAGCTTCACCTGAAGTGACGCGTTCTTGGACAGCTTGCGGACGTCGTTCCGGTAGATGAAGGCTTCGTCGTTGACGTTGTTCACCACCAGATCGAGCGCGCCGTCCCCATTCAGATCGCCGTAAGCTGCACCGTTCGAGAACGCCGGCGTGTCCAGGCCCCAGGCCGCGCTTTCGTCCGCGAAGGTCAGATCACCGCGGTTGCGGAACCCGTAATCCGGAAGCTTGGTCGAGCTCATCGCGTTGACCAGCCCCAGGAAATCCACCCGGTTGCCCCGGGTCGCGGCGACCATCGTCTCGTTGTTGGCGAGGAACGCAATGTAGTCCTGTGACGTCACGTCCCTGGCAATGCCATTCGTGACGTGAATGTCCTTGTGCCCGTCGAGGTCGAAGTCCGCGATGAGCGCGCTCCAGCTCCAGTCCGTGCGCGCCACTCCGGCGAGCTGACCGATCTCGCTGAACGTTCCGTTGGCGTTGTTCAGGTGGAGCATGTTGCGCGTAAACTGGTGGTGGTAGTCGTTCCTCACCTTGGTCTGGTAGACATCCCACCCCTCGAACGAGCCGGTCGTCTTGAGACGATATTCGTCCTCCGGCAGCATGTCGGTCACGTAGACGTCGAGCCAGCCGTCGTTGTTCATGTCGGCGATGTCGAGCCCCATCGACGAGTAGCTGATTGATGGCATCTGGCGCTCGATGTCCTCGACGAACGTCCCATCTCTCTGGTTGATGTAGAGATAGTCGCGCTCGAAGAAATCGTTGGACACGTAGATGTCGGGCCAGCCGTCGCGATTGACATCCCCGATGGCGACGCCGAGGCCGAAGCCGATCTCGCTCCCGTAGATGCCGGCCTTCGCGCTCACGTCGGTGAAGCGGCGGCCGTCGTTTCGATAGAGTTTGTGTCCGCCGTCCTTGTTGCGGATGTGGCGGATGTTCCGGAGCCCGAAGCTGGCGGCGGGCCGGAACGAGTTGTTCAGAACGTAGAGATCGAGGTCGCCGTCCCGGTCGTAGTCGAAGAACGCTGCGTGCGTTGAGTAGCCTTCGTCCGCGACTCCGTACGCGCGCGCGGCCTCGGTAAACGTGGGCACTCCGTTTTTGTCGGGCCCTTCATTGATGTAGAGCTCGTTGGCGCGTTGGGCGCCGTCCACCTTCCCGGCATAACAGATGTAGATGTCGAGCAGACCGTCGCCGTTCACGTCGGCAAAGGTCGCCCCGGTCGCCCAGAATCCTTTGCCTTCCACACCCGTCTGCTTGGTGATGTCGCTGAAGCGGTAGTCGCCTTTGTTCAGATAGAGCTTGTTGCCGCCCAGGTTCGACGTGAGCAGCAGCTCGGGCAGGCCATCGCCGGTGATGTCGGCGAGCGCGACGCCGCCGCCGTTGTAGTAATTGCGGTAGGTGAAGACGTTCATCTCGCGCGTATCGGTAAGGCGATTCTCGAATCGCACTCCCGTATAGCTGGAGGGCAGCCGCGTGAAGAGGCGCCCATCGTTGGCGGGGGCTTGAGCGGCTTCATTCGCGGAGACATCTGCGCGCGAGCACGCGGACAGGAGGTACAGTCCGGAGAGCACGACAAGCAGTCTCGGGACCACAAGCTTGTTCATCATTGAGCCTGCAATCTGCCTAAGTGCGCGACAGCCTGCTCCCCACAGGAGAGCAGGCTGTCGCGAAAAGGATTCACCAATTCAAACTACACCCAACCCGATCTAGTACCCTGGGTTCTGCACGAGCATAGGGTTGGCATCGAGCTGAGTCTGCGGAATCGGCATCAGGATGCGATAGGGATCGGTCACGGGTTTGAACGTCCACGCCTCGGTGAATCTGCCGTGCCGGATCAGATCCTGTCGGCGCTTTCCTTCAGCGGCGAGCTCGAACAGTCGTTCCCGCAGGATCACATCACGGGTGACGGCCGTGAGGTCCTCGTCAGGCTCGAAGGCACGGGCGCGCAGCTGATTCAGGATCAGAAGAGCCCCGCCCGGGTTTCCGAGCTCGAATTGCGCCTCGGCCTTGATGAGATAGATCTCCGCGAGGCGGAACCAGGCGAAGTCGTTGCCGTTGTCTGGCTGATTGTGATTCGGATCGACGGGCCACTTCAAAAAACGGACACCTTCGTTTTCCCTGGCGGCAGTCGCATCACCGATTGTAACGGTGAAGACGAGCGGGACTCCACCCGCAGCGCACCCGGGCCGTTCACAGATCGGAGTCCCGTCCTCCACATTGACCTGAGGCCCCACCAGGAATGCCTGCCTGCGTTGGTCGTTCGCATCGAACTGATTGTAAGCGTCCGCCAATATCGAGAATCCGTTCCAGGGCCCGGGCGTGAATTGGTTGTAATGGAGTGACGCATTCAGGAAACGTAGACCCAGATCCGGCTCGGCCAGGAACTTGACAACCAGGATGTTCTCCGGCGAGAGGTGGTTGTCATGCCGAAAGTTCACGCGCCAGTCGGTCGACAGGCTGTAGACACCGGAGTTGATGATGCGGTCGGCAACGACGATTGCATCCGCCCAACGCGCGGTTCCTGGCTGTAGCCCGGTGGCCGTGACAGTCCCGGTGAACACCTGGGCGTTCAGGTACATGCTGGCCAGGATCGCGTCGGCAGCGCCCTGAGTCATACGTCCATGCTGGTTGGCCGGCCAGGAAGCAGGCAGTGCTGTCCGCGCTTCGTTCAACTCTGTCTCGATGAAGTCGAACACTTCCTGGCGGGTGTTCTGCGGCCGTGCCGCAATCTCGATCTCCGTAACGATCGGGACGCCGCCGAACATGTCCATCAGCATGTAATAGTAGAACGCCCGGAGCGTCCGCGCCTCGGCTGCTATAACGGCTTCATTGGGCACAGCTACGTTCTCGAGCGCGGCGAGCAACACGTTGGCGCGCGCGATGCCGATAAAAGACGGCACCCAAACGTTGTTGATGTCGCTGAGAGTGCCTGGACTGCTTACAGTCCAGCGCTGCGCGTCGATGTCGAGCCACCGGCCGCCGTCGGCCCAGTCATTGCCGCGCGTAGGCACGATCATCTCGTCCGAACTGACTTCGGATACGGTCCAATATCCACCGTCAGTGTACCCCGGAAAAGAGATCCTCATCTGCGAGTACACGGACGCGAGACCGCCCAACACTTCCTCCTCGTTCTTGTAGAAGTTCTCGGGAGTGATGGAGCTTGCAGGCGTCTCCGTCAGATCCGTGCACCCCGGAAGGGACGCAAAGGCAGGAGCTGCGAGAAAGACCGTGAGGAGTTTCGCCGCTCTCATCGATTTGGTCAGAGAGATTGTTCTAGAAAGTGACACGAATACCCCCAGTGATTGTACGAGGCCGCGGATAGTGAAGATAGTCGATGCCGCGGGAAGCAAGACCGGAGCTGGTGTGCACCTCCGGATCGTAGCCGGAATAGTCCGTCATCAGGAGCAGATTGTCGCCCGAGAGGTAAACCCGCGTACCCCTCGCCGCTCCGATGAATCCCGGCAGCCGGTCGAAGGTGTAGCCCAATGTGACATTCTGCAGGCGCACGAAAGAGCCATCCTCGATCCAGCGCGACGAATAGATCTGCGGCTGACCGACGCCGACTCCGTCGGTGAGGGCGGATTCGAGGAAGTTCTTGCTCTGCAGCACGTTGCCCTTCGTGGCATAGACGAGCGCGGTGTTATTGAGTACGTCCAGCCCTTGCTGGCTATTGATCAGGAAGCTGAAGTCGAGCTGATTCCAGTTCACCAGGCTGCGAATGCCGAACGTGAAGTCCGGATTGGCATTCCCGATGACCTGGTAGTCGGAAGAGCGCAGGGGCGCTACCATCTGCCCGCCGACGCATTGCGTGTCCGTAGCGCCCGTTGGGGTGCAGGCGAACAGCTCCCGTCCCTGTGCGTCAACTCCGACGTGCACCGGTCCGAAGAACGTTCCAAGTGGTTGGCCGGGAAGGATCCGCTGGGACTGGTTGCCGGACTGTCCCTGGCCGCTGATGCCGCCAGTCGTGACAAAGGTGTTGGCACCCAGCTCATTCCGGTCTCTCGAAAAGACGAATCCCGCACTCCAATCGAAGCCCGGCCGGTTGAGTACCTGTGCGTCCAGCGAGAGCTCGATACCACTGTTGCGCATCGAGCCTATGTTCTCGAGCCGATTAACCACGACCGCCGGCTGCGGCACCGGAACCTCGAACAGCAGGTCACGGGTGTTCTTGACGTAGTACTCGATGCTGCCGGTGAACCGATTTTCCAGCAACCCGTAATCGAGCGCCACGTTGGTCATATCCGTTTCTTCCCACCTGAGATCGGGGTTCGGATTCCGGATCGGCGCTACACCGGTTGTTGGTTCGTCACCAAACCCATAGCGGGAGCTGGCCTCGGCGGACAATAGCAGCAGAGACGCGTAGGGCGGAACGGCGGGGTTCCCCAGACGGCCCCATCCCGCGCGCAGGCGGAGCTCCGATAGTGGACCGAGGCGCATGAAGCCCTCCTCACTGATGCGCCAGGACGCGGAAACAGCCGGGAAAACCGCCCACTTGTTCCCAACTCCGAACCGGGAGGATCCGTCCCGTCTAATGGAAGCGGTCAGGAAGTAGCGGTCCAGAAGACTGTAGTTGGCCCTGGAGAAGAAGCCCACGATCCTGCTCGCTTCCCTAAACGACGTGGGCGGCAGTAGCGTACCGCCGCTCTGGAGCCTGTTGAAGCCGAACGCATCCGTCAGGAAATCGCGGGCTTCAGCGCCGAACTCTGTGCGGGTGTATTCGTTGAACTCGTAACCGCCCAGGATGTCTAAGTCGTGCTTGTCGGAGAACTCCGGACGAAAGGTCAAAACCGTGGAAAGGTTGGTCAGCGTATTGTCGCGATTCTCCTGATGCGCGCGCCCTAAAAATGGAGATCCCACGGGGCTGACTCTGGGCCAATACGTAGCCCGTGTGCCATCAGTGCGATTCACGCCCACGTTTATTGTTCCGGTCAGGCTCGGCAGGATATCCAGATCGGCGGAGGCGTTGCCGAGCGCGAGAGTCGTCCTGCCGATGTCCTGTATCTGCTCAGCGAGCGCAACCGGGTTCCGTATCGAAACCTGGCCAGGTATCTCGTAATACACGTTCAGTCCGGTTACCGGATCGACGACGAAGACCGGATCCGCCGGGTTCATCTGGACCGTATTTATGAACACGCCCCCTTCGAACCCACCCGTGTTTTCAAATGGCAGATAGTCGTTCCTGATCTGCGAGCCCGTCAGATTCACGGCGAGACGCAGCCGTCCGTCGAGCGCCTGATGTGTTCCATTGACCCGCGCCTGATATCGCTTGAAGCCGTTCGCGAGCACGATACCCTGCTGATCCATGAAGTTGAGTGAGGCGCGGTACTGTGTGTTCGCCGCTCCGCCGGAAAAAGAAAGGTTTTGATTTATCGTGTTGGCGCTGCGTGTGATCTCGCGCTCCCAATCGGTGTCCGCCGTGCCGAGACCAGTCAGACGAGTCGCGTCCACCCCGAATGGGGCGCATCTTTCGGCCACCGTCCCGGTTCCCGCGGGAGGGTTCGCGAGGCAGGCAGCGCGTACCGCGACCTGCTCCGTGACCAATTGGCGGTATTGGCCTGCGTCCGCCAGATCCAGGTATCGTTGCGGAGACGACCTGCCTACGTAGAAATCGTACTCAATGCTCGGACCGGCACCTGTGCCCCTCTTCGTCGTAATCAGAACGACACCGTTGGCGGCCCGGGTACCGTAGATGGACGCCGCAGCATCCTTGAGAATCGAGATGGATTCGATGTCCGACGGATTGATGAGGTTCAACGGGCTGCGCGCGATCGGGGGCGTGCCGCCCACGCCGATCCCGGCCGGCTCGATGTCCGCGGTCGGGATGGGAACGCCGTCAATCACGTACAGCGGCTCGTTGCTGGCGCTAATGGACGTTCCGCCGCGAATCCGAATCTGGGCGCCGGCTCCCGGCTCGCCGCTGTTCTGCGAGAGGTAAACGCCGGCGGCTCGGCCCTGAATCAGATTGTTGACGTTCGGAGCCACGCCCACATTTGCTGCGTCGGCATCAATGCTCGAAATCGATCCTGTCACGGCGACGCGGCGCTGAGTCCCATAGCCGGTAGTGACGACTTCCTCGAGGATCGCCGCCCTTCGGTCGAGCGCGAAGTTCACCGAAACCGATGATCCATCGGGCACGTTGACGATCACCAATGGAGATCCGTACCCGATCCGGCGAGCCCGCACGGTCTGCGGTCCCGTGGGGACTCCGCCGATGTTGAAGGTGCCATCGGCGCCGGTGACCGCGCCACGCCGCGTCCCCTCGACGATGACGGTCACATCCGCCAGTGGCAGTCGTGTCGCGCTGTCGACGACCTGTCCGGTGATGTTTCCTGTGGCTTGCTGCGCGGCGAGCGAATTGACAGAGGCCGCGGCACACAAGAAAGTGCCGGCGAGCATGAGGCTGAGGCGACGGACCACTACCATAGGCGGTGCCCTCCACAGGGTCGGGAGCGTGATGCAGTTCTCTCTCGGAGCAGACGCAAGGAGAGAGAATGTCATGTGGCGCACCAGCGAGTACTTCCATTCAGGTGCGCTCTCGGCAGTATCCGCCCCGAAACATGAAATGTCAAGCATTTCCGCGCGCCTTTGATTGGGCCACCACAACCTGAGGCGCGGTGGCAGTATTATCCCGCAGGGTGAGCGCTGGCGGTTCAAATTGCGCCGCGCGTGGGATAGACTAGCAGGGATGGCCGGTCGTCCGCTTTGAAGTTATCGCTCCGCTTCATCATTCCGCTCGTGCTTGCGCTTGCGGCTCTCGCCTATTCGGTGATGCCGCTGGTCGACAAGCTGACGGTGACCTGGTTCGTACGGGATCTGAATCTCAGGGCGAACCTCGTCGCCAACACCATCGACGGCCACCTGCAATCGCTAGTGGTGGCTAACGATACTCCCGCTATCCGCCGGTTTTTCTCGCGCATCTTGCAGGACGAGCGCATGTACGCGATCGGGGTCTGTCCCACGCCGCGCAACGAGCCGATCGCCACCGAGGCACTCCCTGCGGAAATCGGATGCGGGGACCTGGACTCATACTCTGATCCCGGGGGAAAGCTGATCGGCGCCGCTCGCGGGTCGCTGCTTGTTTCTGTCCATCCGCTTACGCCGCTCACGCCAGTCCCGCCGCTGACTCCGCTCGGTGATACGGTGGCCGATACGCTTGGGCGTACGCCCGCCGATACGGTCGGTAGCGCGACTGACGATATCGGAAAGGTAGTCCTCGTCCACGACATGAGCTTCGTCCAGCGCCGGAGCGATGAGACGAAGCGCTACATCTTCTATTTCTTCGTCGCGATGGGGGCCGTCATCTCCCTAATTACCGTCGTCATCGCGCAATTGAGCTGGCGTGGCTGGGTGCAGGGCATTCAGGCGTTGATGCGCGGCGAGGGTCTGCTGCGACCGGCGCAAGGGACGGATGAGGGAGAGCTTGGCCCGATCGCCGACGACCTCCGCGCCCTCGTTCGCGATCTGGAGGCCGAGCACCGGCTCCGCGACGAAGAGCAGCTGGCGTGGAGCCCGGATACGCTGCGCGAGATTCTCGACCGCGAGCTGCGCGGGCAGGATGTGATCGTGGTCTCCAACCGCGAGCCCTACATTCACGTGCGAGAGAACGGCTCCGTCGTCATCCAGCGGCCGGCCAGCGGACTCGTCACGGCGATGGAGCCGATCATGCGAGCGTGCTCGGGAATCTGGATCGCTCACGGCTCGGGCTCCGCCGATCGCGACGTCGTCGATGCCGCCAACCGGATTCCGGTGCCAGTGGAGGATCCGTCGTATCAGCTGCGACGCGTCTGGCTCACCAGGGAAGAAGAGCAAGGCTATTACTACGGCTTTGCCAACGAAGGCCTGTGGCCGCTCTGCCACATCGCTCACGTCCGTCCCATCTTCCGCACGGCTGACTGGGTCCAGTACGAAAAAGTGAACCGGAAGTTCGCCGACGCCGTCGTTGAGGAATCGAAGTCCTCAGATCCGATCGTGCTCGTGCAGGATTATCACCTTGCGATCCTGCCGCGGATGATCAGGCAGCGACTGCCAGCGGCGACCGTAATCACCTTCTGGCACATCCCGTGGCCCAACCCGGAGGCTTTCGCGATCTGCCCCTGGCGTCACGAGCTGCTCGACGGTTTGCTCGGCTCGAGCATCCTAGGCTTTCACACCCAGTTCCACTGCAACAACCTGGTCGACACTGTCGACCGGCAGCTCGAGGCGCGGGTCGATCGCGAGACCTTTACGGTTTCATACCGAGCCGAGACGACGGCAGTGAAGCGGTACCCGATCTCTGTCGAATGGCCGCCCAATCCCGACCTGGTGCGAAGCACGGTGGAGGAATCCCGCGCCGCGGTGCGCGAGCGGCACCAGCTTCCGCCTGACCACCTGGTAGGGTTGGGCATCGACAGGCTCGACTACACCAAAGGGCTCGAGGAGCGCTTCCACGCGGTGGAGCGGCTGCTCGAGCTGCACCCTGAGTGGATGGGGAAGTTCACTTTCATCCAGATCGCCGCACCGACCCGGGCGAGCATCGAGCAGTACAAGAACTACGAGGATCGTGTGCGCGCGATGGCGTCGCGCATCAACCAGCGCTTCTCGGCGGGGCGGCACCCGCCGATCCTGCTGGTCGTCGAGCACCACGAGCCGCACGAGGTGCACGAGTACTATCGCGCCTCCGATGTCTGCTTCGTCAGCAGCCTCCACGACGGCATGAACCTCGTCGCGAAGGAATTCGTCGCTTCGCGCGACGACGAGCGCGGCGTTCTCATCCTCAGCCAGTTCACGGGCGCGGCTCGAGAGCTTCCCGAGGCGCTGATCGTCAATCCGTATGATGCGGATCAATGCGCTTCCGCACTCCAGATTGCGCTCACGATGCCGCTCCGCACTCAGCGGGCGCGGATGCGACTGATGCGAAGCCTGATTCAGGAGTTCAACGTTTATCGGTGGGCGGGGCGCATGCTTCTCGACGCGGCGACGATCCGGCGGCGGCGGCGACTCATCAGCCGCGCGGCGCAAACCGGGAAACGGACAGACGCTTCCGACACCGATTCCGCCGGGGCTCCACCGCCGGACATTCCCGCCGCATCGCGCGGGATCATCAACTGATCGCGCAGCTACAGTGAAACGGTCCGGCTCCCTCGCCGCCCCGAATCCGGCGTGGGCCTTCTTCTTCGACATAGATGGCACTCTGGCCGATCTGGCGCCCACGCCGGCGGAGATCCGCCTCGAGCGCGAGCTGCACCAGCTGATTCACGCCTTGCATCGGAACAGCGGCGGCGCACTCGCCCTCATCAGCGGAAGGTCGATCGAGGATGTCGACTCGATCTTCGGCGAGCCGCGCCTGCCCGTCGCCGGACACCATGGCCTTGAGCGGCGTGACGCGGAGGGAAAGATTTCCCGCCACGATGCCACCGTCGAAAAACTCGCGAACGCGCGCACCCGACTCTCTGAGGCGGTGGCGCGCCACAGTGGCCTGTTGCTGGAGGACAAGGGGCAGTCGCTCGCCCTCCATTATCGCGCCAAGCCGGCGCTCGCTTCGTACGCCCATCGAACGATGCGGGGCTTGCACTCGAAGCTTGGCCCGGAATACGCCATCCTCACCGGCAAGCGCATTATCGAGATCAAGCCGAGTGGCAAGGACAAGGGCGATGCGGTGAGGGAATTCCTGGAAGAGGAGCCGTTCCGCGGCCGCACGCCTGTATTCGTCGGCGACGACGTGACGGACGAGTACGGCTTCGCGGTCGTCAACTCGCTGGGCGGCCGCTCGATCAAGGTGGGCGCGGGACGCACCGGTGCGCGCTGGCGCCTGCCCGACGTACGCGCTGTGCGCGCGTGGCTCGAGCGCATCGATTGATGTCACTCGAGCTCGCGCTCATCGGCAACGGCACGGTTGCCGCGCTCATCGATCCCGCGGGCGAGATCAAGTGGGGATGTTTTCCGCGCTTCGACGGCGACCCCGCCTTCTGCTCCCTGCTCGGCGGAAGCGAAGACCGTGGCAACGAGTTCGGGATGTTCGCCGTCGAGCTCGTCGATGCGGTAAGAACGGAGCAGGAGTATTTGGCCAACACACCCATACTCGTCACGCGCTTATACGACGCTGACGGCGGCGCGGTCGAGCTCACCGATTTCTCTCCGCGCTTCAGGCAGTACGGCCGCATGTTCTGCCCGATGATGCTGGTGAGACAGGTGCGTCGCCTGGCCGGCAATCCGCGCGTTCGAATAAGGCTGCGTCCGGCGCGCGACTACGGGTGCGAGCGGCCGCGCACCACCACGGGCAGCAATCACATCCGGTATTACGGCGGCCCTGTCACGCTGCGCCTGACGACCGATGCGTCGACTACGGCGGTGCTGGACGAGACGCCGTTCTATCTCGAGGACACGGTCACCATGCTGCTGGGCCCGGACGAGACCATCGACGGTGCCGTCTCCGAGATCGGCCGCCACTTCATCGACGAGACGGCCTCGCACTGGCGCGAATGGGTCCGCATGCTGGCGATTCCGTTCGAGTGGCAGGACGCCGTGATCCGGGCGGCGATCACGCTCCAGCTCAACGTGTTCGAGGACACCGGCGCAATCATCGCCGCGGTGACGACCTCCGTCCCCGAAGCGCCGAACACCGTGCGGAACTGGGATTACCGTTACTGCTGGATTCGCGACGCCTACTTCGTCGTCAACGCTCTCAACAGGCTCGGCGCCACCCGCACCATGGAGCGGTATCTGTCGTTCATCCTCAACATCGTGGCCGGAGTGGAGGACGGACGGCTCAAGCCGCTTTACGGATTAAATGGCCGCTCCATCACCGACGAGTATGAGGCGGAATGTCTTTCCGGCTACAAGGGGATGGGCCCGGTACGGGTTGGGAACGCGGCACACCGCCAGGTGCAGCACGATGTCTACGGGGCGGCGATACTCGCGGCGCCGCACCTTTTCTTCGACCGCCGACTCGTGCGGCGCAAGGACGACACGCTCTTTCCGCGGCTCGAGGCACTCGGCGAACAGGCAGTGAGTCTGTTCGACCAACCGGACGCCGGGATCTGGGAGCTACGCGGCAAGTTGCGCGTCCACACTTTTTCCAGCGTGATGTGCTGGGCCGGCTGCGATCGTCTGGCGCGTATCGCCCAGCATCTGGGGATGATCGACCGCGCCGACTACTGGCGCGCTCATGCCGACCAGATGCGCGCAGTCATCTGCGAGCGGTCATGGAACGAGAAGCTGGGGAGTTTCGCCGGAACCATGCACGGCGACACGCTCGACGCGAGCCTCCTCCGGCTCAATGAGGTGGGTTTTCTCGCCGCCGACGATCCCCGCTTCATCGGCACCGTCAAGGCGATCGAGCGCGAGCTGAAGCGGGGCGATTTCATTCTCAGGTACTCCGAGGAAGATGATTTCGGCGCGCCTTCGAACGCGTTCATCGTGTGCACGTTCTGGTACATCAACGCGCTCGCCGCGACCGGACGCAAGGACGAAGCGCGGGCGCTGTTCGAGAAAGTCCTCGCCCGGCGCACTTCACACGGATTGCTCTCCGAGGACATCGATCCCGAGACGGGCGAGCTGTGGGGGAATTTCGTCCAGACTTACAGCATGGTCGGGATCATCGATTCTGCCATCCGACTCTCGGCGGAGTGGGACCAGGTTTATTAGCACTCAACAGGGTCACTGGCTCTGGGAACGCTTACGGGGGATCCAAGTTTTGAGTAGACAGTTTTGAGTGATAATGATGAGTGACTGACAACTGAACTCACGACTATAACTCAAGACTGTCCACTCATTACTTGGATCCCCTGTAAGAGTCTCCGGTAGCCAGTCCACCCTCCCCCTTGCCTGCCGAGTCGGCCCTTTCCAAGTTCTCCGGGCTGGAGTGGGCATTGGGAACCGACGGTAAAGGAGGCTTTATGACTCGAGCAGGAAGCAGGAGGATCACGTTCGCATTGACGGCATTCACCCTCGCGGCTTGCGGGCCGGGCGCGACGGTGGAGGAGCAGCCCGCTGCGACGGCGCAGCCGGAGGCGGCGGTAATGACGGCGGAGAGCAGGACGATGGATGCACGGGCGGCAAGCTCGCTGGTGTGGGGAGATCTGGTGGTCGAGGGTTTCAATCCTGGAGCGAAGATCAGCGTGCTCAACGGTGATCCCGCCGCCGCCGGCCCCTACACGCTTCGTCTCAGGTTCCCCGACGGGTATGAGTTTCCGGTGCATTGGCACCCCGGCGTCGAGAACCTGACGGTACTGTCGGGAACGTTCCTGCTGTCAATGGGCAACACCGCCGATCGGACCGCACAACGCGCCTACGGACCAGGCGATTACCTCTATATCCCGGCGCGGATGTCGCACTTTGGCGGTGCGCGTGGAGAGACGGTGATTCAGCTCCACGGAATCGGACCGTTCGCGATCAACCTGGGGACGCCAACTCCGTAGTAGAGATCCGAGTAGGGCGGAGGCACGTTTTGATCACCCCTCTGGGGGCGCCTCAAGGGGATCCAAGTCTTGAGTAGATAGTCTTGAGTGATAGTAGCGAGTGACTGACAACTGCACTCATTACTACAACTCAATACTGTTCACTCACCACTTGGATCCCCTGTAGGTGTTCCCAGAGCTCGTGCCGCGAGGGGGATACCTTAGGTCCAGACGGATGCCTTCTTTGCCCAGCTGCTATCGGTATACCGAGTACTGAACGCGCGCGCGGTCTCCTTGAGCGCGGTCGCGTCACCGGTCTCCTTGTAGCGGGCGACGCCCACCCAGTAGAGGGCTTCCGGCGCCGCCTCGGTGTTCGGCAGCTCCTCGTAGACTTTGCGGAACGTCTTCTGGGCGTCCTCCCACTTCTGTTCCTGGAAATAGATCCTGGCGAGACCTAGCATGAGCTGCGCTAGAAAGTCGTCGGCGGGGAGAAATCCCTCGGTGCGGTGACGCTCCACTCCCTCGGCGTCCAGCTCGAGAACCGTCGGGGTCCACTGCGCCGCGTATTTCTCGCCGTACTTCTGGAACAGCGCCGAATCGTCCTTCACGTGAACGCGGGCAGGAATGAAATTCTCGGCCACGAAGTGCGCCACGCGCTCGTCAGGCCACACCTCGGCATCCAGCCGAGCACAGCCGCTTCACATTGGCGCTGCGCTGAAGTCGAGGAGGACCGGTTTCTTTTGCGCCTTTGCGTCTTCGAGGACTTTGGCGACGTCGTGGCGGAATTGGATTTCCATGGGAACAACCATTCTTTGGGGGGCCGCGGTTGGTACTGGAGTGTAGCGAGCATGTTGTAGGCCGCGGAGGGCACTGGCCACCCCTTCACCTTGAGGGGATCCAAGTAATGAGTCGTCAGTTGGTCAGTTCAAGTTATGAGTGGTTATCAGTTCAGTGGTTGGCTGCACCGACCACTGACAACCACTGGCACACTTGAACTCAATACTGTCCACTCAGAACTTGGATCCCCTCAACCCGATCTCGTACTTTCGTCGCGAGCGATGCTCTTTCTTACCGTCGTTCTCGTAGTTGCAGTAGCGAGTGGCGCCACTGCCGCCATCGCTGGCTTCGGGATCGGCAGCCTCCTCACTCCCCTGTTCGCGACCCAGCTCGGCGTGCCTTTGGCGGTTGCGGCAGTTTCCATCCCGCACGCCATCGCGACCGCCGTTCGCGCCTGGAGACTTCGCCGCGCGATTTCGTGGCCCGTCTTCCGCTCTTTTGGCGTGCTCAGTGCCATGGGCGGCCTGGCTGGCGCGCTCCTCTACACGCGCGTCGGCTCCAGAGGGCTCGAGATCATACTCGGCGTCCTTCTCATTGCGACCGCCATCGCGGCGCTCAGCGATTGGATGCGTCGGTGGAAGCCGCGCGGCATGGCGGCGCACGCGCTTGGATTTCTATCCGGCTTCTTCGGCGGCGTCGCCGGTAATCAGGGTGGACTGCGGGCGGCCGCGCTGCTCACGTTTGCGCTGACACCGGCCGCGTTAGTCGCGACTTCGACGGCTGTCGGCCTCGCGGTCGACGTCGCGCGAATGCCGATTTACGTGTGGCGCGCCGGCGCCGAGCTCACCACCGTCATGGCGCCGATCGCTGTCGCCACGATTGGGGTTCTGATCGGCACCATTCTCGGTGAGCGCTTGCTGTTCGGTCTTGCACCCGATCGATTCCGTCGCGTCGTTGGGATACTTATCGGAGCGCTCGGCATCTGGCTTGTCTGGCGATAACGGCGTCGACCGGCCACGAGATCACCTCAAGGGGATCCAAGTAATGAGTGAATAGTTTTGAGTTGTAGTCATGAGTCTCAGCCAGCTGAACTCATAACTACGACTAACACCTGCCGACTCAAGACTTGGATCCCGTCTGCCCGACCTCGAACTCTGCGACCGCTTCCCTCGCGCACTGGACTTTTGCACGTTAAGAGCCTTCCACAGCGGGACCAAAACGGCTGACGACCAATCGGAGGTGACGATGACGCTCAGTAAGAGTGGCGGGATCGCGTTCGCATTTGCTCTCTCACTCGGCATTGCCTGCCGGGACCCGGAAAAAGACGAAGGGACACCTGCCGCCGCCGGGCCGAACGTGGTGACGGTCATTGCGAACGAATATGCGTTCCAGATGCCCGACTCGATTCCCTCCGGGCTGACAAAGTTTCGCCTCATCGACCAAGGCAAGGAGCCGCACCATCTCTTCGTGATGAAGCTGGAAGAGGGAAAGAAGGCGTCCGATATGTTCGCTGCGCTCAAGGCGATGGGACCCGCGAGCGGCCCCCCTCCGACGTGGATGCACCCGGTCGGCGGTCCTAACGCCCCGGTCGCCGGCGGTGAGTCCAACGCCACGCTTATGCTCGAGCCCGGTGAATACGCCGCGTTCTGCATCGTTCCCACGCCGCAGGGTGCGCCACACTTCATGCTCGGGATGATCAAGGGATTCACCGTCACGCCTGTCGCGCGACAGGCCGCCGCGCTACCGGAGGCGGACCTCACCATCACGCTCACGGACTATGATTTTGTGTTTTCGCGTCCGCTCACCAGCGGCCGGCATGTGATTGCTGTCACGAATGCCGCAACGCAGCCGCACGAGCTCGTTATCAATCGCTTCAGCGAGGGACAAACGAACGCCCAGTTCGCCGCCTGGGGCGAGAAGCCCGGGGGCAAAACGATTCCTGCTCAGGGCATGGGCGGCGTCACCGACATTCCGCCGGGAAAGACAGTGGTGATCGAGAACGACTTTCCGCCAGGAAGGTACGGATTCGTCTGCTTTACCCGCGACAAAAATGGCAAGCCCCACCACATGCTCGGAATGCAGAAGGAATTCACAGTGCAATGAGACATGAAGCATGAATACAAAACTCCCCACCCGGCAGCTCGGCATCACCGACATGCACATCACCCGCGTGGGATTTGGCTCGTGGGCCACCGGTGGTGACTGGGCGTACGGCTGGGGCCCGCAGGACGACGCGGAATCCACTGCCGCGATGGAGCGCGCGCTGGACCTGGGCGTCAACTGGATCGACACCGCGCCGGTTTACGGGCTAGGCCATTCCGAGGAAGTGGTCGGCAAGCTGCTCAAGCGGCGTGGATCAGCGGATCGCCCCTACGTGTTCACGAAATGCGGAATGGTGTGGGACAAGATCGATCGCAGGAAGGAGCCGATTCGCACGCTCCGTCCCGATTCAATTCGCCGGGAGTGTGACGCATCGCTACGCCGACTCGGCGTCGAGCGGATAGATCTCTACCAGTTCCACTGGCCCGACGAGCACATCACACCGCTCGAAGATTCCTGGCACACCATGGTGCGCCTGTTCGAAGAAGGAAAAGTCCGCGCGATCGGCGTCTCTAATTTCGACTACGAGCTGCTCGACGAGTGTGAAGCAATCCGGCACGTCGATTCGCTGCAGCCGCCCTTCTCTCTCATCAGGCGCAAGGCTGGCGAGACCGAGATTCCCTGGTGCAAGGCGCACGGCACCGGCGTGATCTGCTACAGTCCGATGCAGGCGGGAATTCTCACCGACTCGTTTTCCGGCGAGCGGGTGAGCAGGATGGCGGAAGGAGATTGGCGGCGGAAGTCGGGCAACTTCCAGCCGCCGCTGCTCGAGAGAAACATCGCACTCCGCGATGCGCTAAAGCCGATTGCGAAACGGCATGGTACGACCGTGTCGTCGGTGGCGATCGCGTGGGTGCTCGCCTGGCCCGGCGTCACCGGCGCGATCGTCGGCGCGCGCTCGGCGCAACAAGTCGATGGCTGGATCGGAGCGGCGACGCTGACGCTGAGCACGTCGGATCTCGAGGAGATAGCGAGCGCGATAGAGCGGACCGGAGCGGGTCAGGGTCCGGCGCGACCCGCGAAATTGCAGACTTCTGCGAGCGCGCAGACTACTACTCAGTCGATTGAGGCGAGGTAGGAGCTAGAGCTCCTCACGGCGTGGTCCACACTTCGCTACCGGCGTAGCCACACTGCACCACAGCCACAGCTTGTCGTCCTGCGCGTCCTCCCAACCTTCGGGCACGGGTGCGAGTCGGCGCTTTTCTCCCTCTTCGCTCTCGAAGCAGAGCCACCCTTTTTCGAAGCCGGCGCTTACGACTGTCCTGGTGCCACCGTTCGTCTGGCGTCGATCCGGGCCGAGTCTTCTTTCAGGCCCTCTGTATAGAAAGCCGGCCGTAGTCTTGGTCCCCCGACGCTCGCCCCGCCGGCGCTCGGCTTCGGTGGGAACCACCATCCAGACTTCCCAGTTACTGCCGTTCGGAGCCGCGAAAATTTTGTAGGCCACCGGAGAACCTCCGCGAAATCGCTTGCAGAGTGGGTGCCATCAAAATTCAAAAAAAAGTGAACATACGAATTTTCTTGCGGACGGAATCTTGCAGCACGCGCCGCAAATGCTGAATCGCAGGTAATCGAGGTAAATGGAAAAGATCAAAGCTGAAGCGATCGCGCGCGCCCGCGCTCAAATCGCTCCTCGCATCGCGCGTTTTTGCAAAGAGCTGTCGCAGGAAGAGTTCGAGGCGCTGCTCGATCGCATGGCGGGAATCCAGTACAAGTACGATTGCGTCGACGACATTCCGCCCAAGCCGAACCGTAAATCCCCGCCCGCGAACCGCGAATAGAAAAGCAAGGCTGCCCGCTACCCGCGATACGCTACCCGCCGTCCGCTGCCTACGACACCGACTGTTCGAGCAGCCGTCAACAAGAAAAAAACCGGCGCCAGTCGGGCGAACTATTCCCAACCAACGCCGGTTTGATCAAGTTCTTACCTGGATCTGTCGTCCAGTCGTCAGCGGACCGCGGGCAGCGTAGAGCGGGTAGCGGACAGCGCTGCACTTCTTTTTTGATCTTCTACTTGACCAGCTCCGCCGTCGCCACCGCCCCATTCATCTGCGGCAGCACCGCCCGCGTCTTTACGACGCTTCGACTCTTCTTGTCGATCCACAACGTCACCGTCTCACCAGTTCCCTCGGCGGGCGTGCTCTCGATCTTCCAGGCGTCGAACGTCCCCGCCGGAACGGTGACTGACTCGCTGCCCACGACCTTGAGCTGACGCGGCTTCACCTTCTGCGTCATGATGTCGAAGTTGCGGTAAGTCGCGGTGTAACCGGGCGCGAGTGGCAGTGCTGCGATCACGTCGTTGCCACCAGCACCGTCGGCGAAGAGCACGCCACCCAGATCGGCGGCGATCGGCCGCTCCTGACCGTTCATCGTCATCTTGCCGGTCGCCTTGTTGTTCGCGAACTGGACCTCGATGACGGCCGGACCCTGATGGATCACACGCTTGCGCAGAAGCAGCGTGCCCTTGTCGAGCGTGGCTTCATCGGTGATGGTGCCCATCGGCATCACTGAAGTCTCGGTCACGACCCAGGCCCCGTTCACTTCCTTCACGGTGCGGCTGAGATCGATCGACATCGTCTGCCCGGCCATCTCGAGGCGCGACTTGTAGGTGGCGCTTCCCGCTTTCAGATCCACCGCCGGTTTTGGAGCGGCGGGCGACACTTCGACCTTGGTGGCGAGCACGACCTTCTTCGGATCCACCATCAGCTCCGTCATGCGCGTCGCGACCGCGGGTGTGAGTGATTCCTGATACCGTCCGCCCAGATGCTTGGCCAGGAACTTCTCGGCCGCGGCATACATCGTGAGGCTGTTGAGGGGACGCTGGAAGCCGTGACCTTCGTCCGGCGCGAGCATGTACTCGACCGGAAAGCCGCGATCACGCAGCGCCATCACTATCTGCTCGCTCTCTGCCTTGTTGACTCGCGGATCGTTAGCGCCCTGAACCACGAGCAGCGGGGCCTTGATCCTGGCCGCGGCGGTGAGCGGAGACTGCCGCACGAGCTGCGCTTTCCCCGGCTCAGTGGTCGGGTTACCCATCCGCTCGTAGAACATGATTCTTCCCGCTTCCCAGTACGGCGGGATCGAATTCAGAAGCGTGATGAGGTTCGACGGACCTACTATGGATACGCCCGCAGCGTACAGGTCGGGCGTGAACGCGAGACCGGCGAGCGTAGCGTAGCCGCCGTATGAAATGCCCATGATGCCGACGCGCTTCGGATCGGCGATTCCCTGTGAGACGAGATGGCGGACACCGGCGGTTATATCCTCCTGCATCTTATCTCCCCACTGGAGATTACCGGCGTTGAGGAATTTCTTGCCGTATCCGGTGGAGCTCCTGAAGTTCGGCTGCAACACAGCGTAGCCACGATTGGCGAGGAACTGCGCGGTGCGATCGTAGCCCCATGCATCGCGAGCCCATGGCCCGCCGTGCGGATAGACCACAAGCGGCAGATTTTTCGCCGAGACACCGACAGGAAGCGTCAGGAACGCGGGAATCATCATGCCATCGGCGGATGTGTAGCTGATCGCCTTCACCGGCGCGAGCGCTTCGCGCGGCAGCTTGTCGAAGACCTGGTACTGCAGTGTGAGCTGCTTGGTTTTGCGATCGAACAGGTAGCGCTCGCCTGGCTCCCTGTCGCTCGTTGCCACGATCATCCACAGGCGCTCGTCCTTCGTGGAAGAAGCCGGGATGACCTCTTTGCCGGGCAGCTTGCTCTGGAGAAGCTTGTAATCCTTCTCCCACTCCTTGTCTCTCCAGTAGATGCGCGTGCGTTCGTCCTCGTACGCAGTCGCGACCAATTCGTCGGTGAGATCGGAGAAGGTGGCGTTGCCGAAGTCGACTCGATTGTTCGGATCCGACTCCACCAGTTGCTCCGTCTTCGTGGCCGGATCGAAGAGAACGAGGCGCGTGAGATCGGGGTCGCCCTTGTTCGTCTCCATGTAGACCTTGCGGTTGTCCTTGCTGAAGCGCACCGGAAAACAAGCCTCGAAGACCGTGCAGGAATAAACAAGAGTGAACGCGGTCGGATCGACGCGCAGAATCTCGGTGTCGCCCTTGTCCGATGTGCGCATGGCAAGGCGCAGCGTGCCGGCGTTGTCGAAGATCCATGCGCTGATGCGCTCGGTGTTCTGGCGCATTAGCGTGCGCTCACCGGTGGAGATGCGGACCTTATACAGATCGTGCCATGCCTTGTCGCGATCGTTGAGGCCGACGTACATGATGTCGGGATCGTTTTTGGGAACGGCGTAAATGAACGCGCGGGCGCCTTTGGCGGCGGTGACATTCCGCGCGGTCGGAACTTCCTGGCCTTGGGCGGGCGAAGCGGCCGGATCGACGGCGTAGACATTGAAGTTCTCGTCGCCGAGCTGGTCCTGCACGAAGAGGATGTGCTTGCCGTCGCGGCTCCAGAAATACTGCGGGACCGGACGCTTGGTGTCGTTCGTTATGAGCTTGGCGGAAGTGTACGGATCGCTGGTGCGCTTGACCCAGATATTTCTGGTGTCCTTGTACGGCTTGAAGAAAGCGATGTAGCGGCCATCCGGCGACAGCTGCCCACCCGAGATCTCGGGGTTGCCGAAGAACAGCTCGCGGTCGATAAGGGGCGGAAGTTTGTCCGTTTGCGCTGCCGTGATCTCCGGAGTGGAGAAGGCGATCGCGATCGCGACGGACCAGCATGCTGCTTTGGTGGTGAAGGTGGGGCTCATTAATTCCTCTTGGACAGCTCGATTTGAGGGCTGAAAATGGGTAGCCTAATAAGTTAAGCTTCTTGACGGGGAGGACCAATCGAAAAGCGAACTGTTGAGCTTACGCCGCTGCCAAAGGAACCATCGCGTCGAATAATTGGCCCGGGCACCCTGATCATCGCTGTTGCCCTGCTGATAATGCTCGGCTTCGGCTACTGCATGACGCGGCTGGTTCCTGGCGCCTTGCTGACGCGGAACAAGACGACCATCACCCACGATGTCGTCGTCCAGCAGATCAAGGCTGTGGCAAAGCTCGTATCGAGCGAGGCAACCGTTCGCGACGTCATCGTTTACCAGAATACGTGGTACGGCTCGACCAAGCGTTCACTCGTGGTGGTGACGGGGCGCCTGCTCGCCGGCATCGATCTGCGCGACAGTCCCGATGTCGCGATCGATCACGCCAACAAGCGGATCAGCATTCGAATTCCCCCGGCCAGGCTCATCGCGGTCGAGATCCGCGACATGCAGACCTACGACGAGCGGGGCGGGCTGTGGAATCCGTTCACGCGCGAGGACCGTGATGCAATTCAGCGTCAGGCGCGGATGAAGCTGACCGCCGCCGGCACTCAGCTCGAGCTGATTCGTCACGCCAACCAGAGCGCGGTCGAACTGCTGCGGCTCTTGCTGGCAAAGGATGGTTATACGGTGGATGTCGCGCTTCGAGGTGCATGACGGAAGCTCAACGCGCAAGGAGCGACTGCAATTTGCCGAGAACGTCGGCCGTGATCTCCTCCGGCAATTCGCATATCCGCGATGCCTTGCGCGCTCGCCAGTCAAGGCTTCGAACCTGGTCACTCAATACCGCTCCGGCCACAGGTAGGCCGCCGGGGAGAATCACCTCGAATGGGTAGCCTTTGATCTGACTTGTGACGGGACAGAGAATCGCGAGCCCGCTGACTCGGTTGTAGGAGCGCGGGGATAGAACCACCGCCGGACGCCGACCTGATTGTTCGTGCCCCGCCTGAGGATCGAACGTGAGCCACACCGCCTCGCCGCGATCAGGAACGTACCCCCGCCGCGACGAGCGAGATCTCACCACACCTCGCGCCCCGACCGCCGGCCCCAGCTCGTCTCGCTGTGAACGTTCGTGGGCGTGATGCCAGCCACGAGCTCATCGAGTCTCCAGCTCTTTCGCGCCGGACGCACCACCAGGTTGCCGCCACGCACGCCGATTTCCACTTCGGTGTGCTCTTCCAGCCCGGCTTCGAGAGCGAACGCTTTTGGAATCCTGATTGCGAGGCTGTTTCCCCAGCGTTGTATGGTCGTAGTCACGGCTCCCCCGATCGTAACTTGGGTGTATCTACAATGTATATACGCTCTGGCTGCCTGCTTCGCAACATGCCTTTTCCGTTTTGAGTTTACTGTCGTTGCGTTGTCCGTTTTTGCGTTACTACACGGAACGCGAACGCAAAACGGTCAACTCAACAACGGTCAACTCATAACGCAGAAAGAAACCCCTCGATTGGGTGCGCGCGACACCGGTTCCTTGCCGCGAGGGAAGATCACAGTGTTGATGTCCGTCTTCGCTGTCAGTAGGATTTACCCTGGAAGTACACCACCGGGAGCCACGCCATGAGTCCCAAGCGACGGAGAAAGCGCAGCGCCCGCAAAGTCGGCCAAGCCCGCAAAATCCGTCGCACCTATTCCCTCTCCGCCGACAGCAGCGTCGGCTCCGCTCGGCTCAAGATCGCGCGCGTTTTCGGATTGCCGCCGCAATCGGTGAAGCTCGTGGTGCCCGGTGGTCGCACGGCACGAGCTGACAAGCAGATCTACGAATTCCTGCGGGACTGGGCGCTGCTGAGAAAATAGTCGCAGTTATTTCAACATCCGCTTCAACGCCCGCAGAATGACCACGTCGTCATCATCCTTGGCGCGCCCCGTAGCTTCCTTCGAGCGTATGATGTCGTCCAGCGACGCCGCCAGGAATCGCACGCCGAAAGCCTCGAACCGTTCTGCCCCCTTGGCGAGATCCTCGTAGCCTTTGGTTCCCGCCGGCACGAAAGCGATGTCGAGTCGTCCCGCACTTGTCACCAGATTCCACATGCTGGCGCGGCCCAGCGCCGCGGCAGACCGGTCGAACGCAAGTCCTTCGGGAACCGATTCGGTATAAACCTTCGCGTCGAGCTCCTTCAACGCCGCCGCCAGGCGCTCGAGGTTCGGCCGGTCGCTGGCCGGAGTTATGTCGGCATCAGCGGTCAGCCGCGGAAATCCGTGCAGGCGCGCAGCCAGGGCGCCGATCAATACGAACTTGACGCGGTGCCGGCTGAGCGCCCGCATCAGCCTTTCCGGATCAAACGGCGCAATCTTAGACACGCCGCGCCGCCGCTATGAAGCGGCTCACCTGACCGACTTCGCGCAGCCGCTCCTCAGGCGTGAGTCGGAGGATGCGCGGCACATCGTCGAGGAGCGCCGGATCGATGTCGATTCGTTTCAGCGCCGCAGAGAGACGGAATCCCGCCGCCTTCAGCAGCCGGTTCAACGTGGCCCATGACGGACTGGTCTCCGCCAGCTCGATTCGCGCGACCACGGACTGGGCCGTGCGCGCCTTTCGTGCCAGCTCGCGCTGCGACATTCCCGACATCTCCCTGGCTCTGGAGAGTAGCCCGGCCGCGCCGTTGGGTTTCGCCATGGAAGAATGATAGCTAATTAGCTATCACAGCGCAACCTTTCGCCCGTAGCCCTCAGCCGGCCCGCCCACCGCCCCCGGCCGGTAGTCTTCAGTTTGTCTTGAAACATGTCTAGTAACTAGATATAGTTATGCGATGACCGCCCACCAATTCGCCATTGCCGCCGGCGCCCAGACCAAATGGATCCTCAACTCCGCCGCCCTTCTTCGCAGGCGCGTTAGCCACACCGTCAATGATGCCAGGTGGTGGGGACTGTTGCGGGTGTTGACTGAACACCTTGGCCTGCCGCTACAGCTCGCGGCTGACGCAACGACCCGATGCCTGCGGAAAGGTGGATCCGTCCGTCAGATCTCCGTGAATGCTGATCCATCGGGATCTGCCTCTGTCCTCGTCGACTTGCACAGATACCAATCGACATTCCTCGGCAACTTGTCCCGAGCCCTTGTGCTGGAGACCCCAAAGAGGAGAGGTCGCCCTTCTCGTCCCCTCACTGGTGCCAGAGCCCGCGACGGTGCGGCTGTTCAGTTCGCAGGACGTTACGGCGTGGACCTCGGCCTTATCCAGGCAGCCCTCGATCGGACTCCCGCCGAGCGTCTCGCGATGCTCGAGTCCAACGCGCGATTCGTGCGCGGGATGAGGCAGAGCGGGAGATGAGCTTCGAGTCGATGCTCCGCGGGCTCAACCGGAAAAAGGTGAAATTCGTGGTCGTCGGCGGTGTCGCCGCGGCGGCGCACGGATCCTCACGCGTCACCAATGACCTCGACATCTGTTACGATGCTGTGAGCAAGGAAAATCTCCTCGCTCTCGCTACATTGCTCGCGGGCTGGAAGGCGTATCCACGTGGAGTCGAGCCTGACCTGCCTTTCATCATGGACGACCGTACGCTGCGCGGCGCGCCGATCCTTACACTGACCACGAACGAGGGCGATATCGACGTCATGGACCGAATCGCTGGCATCGGCGACTACCCCGCGGTAAAGCGGAGCTCGGAGAAGATCTCGGCCCTGGGCGTCAGCTTCCGCGTCCTCGACCTCCCTTCTCTGATCAAGTCGAAGCGCGCGGTCGGACGGCCCCGCGACCATGATCATTTGCCGGAGCTTGAAGCACTACTGGCGATGCGGAAGCGCTAAGTGGTTGAAAACTGCAAAAGAGAACGGAACCGGTGCGAGGTACCAGAGGAGCTTAGGTACAAGGCTTGAGTTCACTACGCCACGACTTTTCTCGTGGCGTACGGGTCACAGGCGGCGAGTGCTGGCCCCGTTACGCCAGGGGGACAGGTCTCGGCGTAGTGAACTGAAATCTTGCACCTACGCTACTGGCGCCTCCCACCTATTCCGTTCGTTTTTCGTATCATCTGTAGCACCCGCTCTGCACGATTGGAGACAATGATGAAGCTCAATATGAAGCTGCTCCTCCCCGGCGTGTTTGTCCTCGCCCTCGCGCCGCTGCCGCTTCGCGCTCAAGTCGCGACCGCTGCTCCGAAGCCCCGGATCGAAGCCGGCTTTGCAACGGATCGGCTCGCCCGCATCGACCAGATGATGCAGCGCTACGTCGACGCGAATCACATCGCCGGCGCCGTCGCACTCGTGATGCGCGATGGGCGAGTCGTCTACGAGCGCGCGGTGGGATGGGCCGACAAGGAAGCCGGCCGCCGCATGACTCCCGACGCGATTTTCCGGATCGCATCGCAGACAAAAGCGATCACCAGCGTCGCCGTCATGATACTGATGGAGGAAGGAAAGCTCGCCCTCGAGGATCCGGTGGGCCGCTACATCCCGCAGTTCACCCGCACCACCGTCGCGATCCGGTCCGACACCGGCCGCGTGATCGTGCCGGCGAAGCGGGCGATCACCATTTACGACCTGCTGACTCACACCGCCGGCATCTCCTACGGAACTGATCGCATCGTCGCCCCTCTCTATGAGGCGAAAGGGCTCGGTCCCGCGGCGGGTCAGGGTTGGTACACGGCCGACAAGAACGAGCCGATCTGCACCACCATGGAGCGACTTGGCACGCTTCCCTTCGTCGCCCAGCCGGGCGAAGCCTGGGTGTACGGCTACAACACCGACATCCTCGGCTGCGTCGTCGAGCGCGCCTCGGGAATTCCGCTCGACCGATTCATCCGCACGCGCATCACCGATCCGCTCGGGATGAACGACACGCACTTCTTCCTCCCGCCCGAAAAACGGCAGCGTCTGACGGTGGTGTATTTGCGAGACAGCGCCGGTCGCAACAAACCAGCAGCCAAAGGACCGCACGGTCAGGGCGACTATGTCGATGGACCCCGGCGCAGTTTCGCCGGCGGGGCTGGCCTATTGTCGACGGCTCGCGATTACGCCCGCTTTCTCCAGATGCTGCTCAACGGCGGCGAGCTGGACGGAGTGAGAATCCTGTCCCCGAAGACGGTCGACGTCATGACGTCCAATCAAATCGGGTCTCTTTACAACTGGGTTCCGGGACAAGGCTTCGGATTGGGCTTCTCGACCGCGGACCGTGTGGGCGCAGACGGACTGGCATCAGTAGGAACGTGGGGGTGGGGCGGCGCCTACGGCAGCATCTATAAGGTAGACCCGAAGGAGCGACTGGTCATGGTGTTCATGGTCCAGCAGTTTCCGTGGGGAGTCGAAGCGAGGGAGCGGTTCCCGACGCTCGTCTATCAGGCACTGGTCGAGCCAAAGAAGTAAGAGCCCGCAGCCTAGCCGCCCATGGCGGAAGGCGCCGCGGTCACGGCTTGGTATTCTTCGTTACACAAATGTATATTCGGCCCAACTTCTCCATCACGCCGCTCATGAGTCGTCGCGATTCGCATCAGGTTCCGCCCGAGCTGTACAAGGATCTCACCGCCCCCGAGAATACCTCCAAGGCGGTCGAGGCGATGAAGGTCTTCCTCCTCCGCGGTGATGAAGCGGCATTCGAGGATTGCGTCGCCATTTACGTCGCGTCCGCCCGCCACAGGCAGGAGGAGATTGAAACCGTGTTTGGCGCTCTCTGTCAGGTCGCCGTAGAGCTCGAAGGACCGCGGAGGGAAGGGCTGGTGTCACACACGCCGACCCGTATGCACCAGCTGATTTTCAGCGGCATCTTACGGGCGTTCTATGGTGACGTCGTTGTCGATCGGGAGCTCGGAGCGAGCACTCAACGCAAAGCCGACGCGCCCCAGCACACCACCGCCGGGACCTGGCCAAAACAGTCCTCCTAGCTGTACCGGGAAACCCGCCCGCAGCCCTTAGTCGGCTCGCCCACTGCCCCCGGCCGGTAGTCATCCGTTCGCAGTTTGCAGTGCTGAAACTTCCAACCAATTTGACCGATAGGGTATCCAAAGAGGTTAGAGCTACCTTAACACCCTCCTTCGGATCACCTGCCAATGATTGCCCTGTTCTCTGCGTTCGGCCTCGCACTGAGTCTTCAGACCACACAGCAGATCACCGTCCCCCCCGCCCCGACTGCGCGCCCCCTGACTGCTTCCCCGGTCCCGCTTCCAACCGACACCAGCGCCACCGCCGTTCGCGCGGCCAAGGCCCCCGTGATCGACGGGCAAGATGACGATGCGGTGTGGCAAACCACCCCGCCCATCTCGGCGTTCAAGCAGTGGCGACCGAACGAGGACAGGCCTCCCCGCTACAAGACCGAAGCGAAGATCGCCTACGACGCGTCGAACCTGTACGTGTTCGTGCGCGCTTTCGATCCGCACCCCGACAGCATCAAGAAGCTCCTCGAGCGCCGTGATAGCTGGACGTCGTCCGACATGATCTGGATCTTCGTCGACTCCTATCACGACAAGCGGACCGGCTACGAGTTCGGCGTCAACGCGGCCGGCGTGAAGCTCGACCAGGCCATCTATGACGACGGGAACGAAGACGGCGCCTGGGACGCAGTGTGGGACGTCAAGACCCAGGTCGACTCCGCCGGCTGGACCGCCGAGTTCCAGATTCCGCTGTCTCAAATGCGATATGGAAAGGCGAGGCCGCTAACCTTCGGCATCATGATCGACCGCACCAACTCCAGGTACTCGGAACGCGAGATGTGGCCGTTGCTCAGGCAGTCCAAGCCGGGGTTCGTGTCGCAGTTTGGAACGCTGCACGGGCTGGAAGATCTGGAAGAGCCGCGCAAGCTCGAGGCGGTGCCGTACGTCGTCACCAAGAGCGCGTCCAAGATCGTCAGCAACGCTTTTGCCCAGAAACAGAACGTGGCGGTCGGCGCCGACGTGAAGTACCGCATCGCCCCCAACCTCACGCTCGACGCGACGATCAACCCCGACTTTGGCCAGGTCGAATCGGATCCGGCGGTGCTCAACCTCACGGCGTATGAGTCGTTCTTCGACGAGCGGCGGCCGTTCTTCGTCGCCGGTCGGGGGCTGTTCAGCCAGAACGTGAATTGCAGCGCCGTAAACTGCAGCGGCGAAAATCTTTTCTATAGCCGCCGCATCGGGCGAACCCCGCAGCTCGCGGGCATCTACGGCGACACCGTCGCCCAGGATCCTGTCACCATCCTCGGCGCCGCAAAGCTGATTGGTCGTTGGCAGCGCGGTCTCACGCTCGGCGTGCTCGATGCGGTGACGCAGAGGGAAGCGAGTGCGGGAGACACGACCTTTGCTCCGGCGACGAACTACGCCGTCGTGCGCGCCACGCAGGACTTCCGGAAAGGAAGCAGCAGCATCGGCGCGATGGTCACCGCAGTGAACCGCAGACTCGACGACTGGTCCACTCCTTACCTCGCTTCAAGTGCGCTGGCAGGTGCACTCAGCGCCCGGCACCGGTTCTCGAAGGACATGTACGAGGTATCGGCGGCATTCGACCAGAGCCGTGTACAGGGCAGTCCGGAGGTGATACTCAACCTGCAGAGAAGCGGCGTGCACAACTACCAGCGTCCTGATGCGGATCTACCGCTCGATCCCAATCGAACGGTGCTGAGTGGCGACGCCCAGGAATTCAAGTTCGGCAAGATCGCCGGAAAGCGCCTGAACTTCGAGACTTCATATCTCCGCCGCTCGCCGGGATTCGACGTCAACGACCTTGGCTTCCTGCGTCGCGCCGACCAAATCTCGTGGAACAACTGGGTCGGCTTTTCCGACCGGCAACAGCGACGCTTCTACAACAGCTTCCGGTTGAACAACAACTGGTGGCAGTACTGGACGTCGGACGGGCTGCCGCAGGAAAGAGCGTACAACACGAACATGCACGTCACCTTCAGGAACAACTCGGGTGTGAGCATGGGTGGTACGCTCGGCCAGCTCGGAAAGACGTACGACGACCGCAAGGCGCGTGGTGGGCCAGCGGTGCGGCAGGATCGTTACATCGCTCCCTGGATATCGATCTTCGGTGACGACCGGAAATCCATAGTCCCATCCCTCTATGGCGAGTTCTTCAGAGGCAGCGAGGGCCGGAACAGGTCGGCGTACGTGAGCCCGTCGGTCGACTTGAAGCTGTTTGGCCGTATGAGCTCGTCGCTCGGACTCACCTGGTCGCACAACATCGAAGACACCCAGTATTTTGGCACGTTCAACGACGCCGCCGGCGATCACTACACCTTCGCGCACCTCGATCAGCACACGACCTCGTTGACGGCGCGCGTGAACTACACCTTCACGCCCGACATCTCGCTCCAGACGTACCTGCAGCCGTTCGTGTCGAAGGGCACGTACTCCAACGTCCGTCAGCTGTCGGCGACGCCGAGGGCGGACGCGTACGACGATCGGTACGCGCCATACATCAATCCGGCGGTCACCGACAATCCCGGCGGATTCAACTTCAAGCAGATGCAGTCGAACGTGGTGCTTCGCTGGGAGTACAAGCCCGGCTCGACGTTGTTCGCCGTGTGGAACCAGGGGCGGCAAGGATCCCTGGGAGCGGAAGGGGACAAGAACTTCCGCGGGGATGTGCGGGACATGTTCAGCCTGCACCCGGTCAACACGTTCCTTGTCAAAGTTTCGTACTGGCTGAATAGATAAAAAGCGAACGGAAGACTACCGGCCGGGGGCGGTGGGCGGGCCGGCCTTGGGCTGCGTGCGAGTGCACGATGTGATCTGATAGAAAGAGGGATCGATTCGGCCGCAACTTTTCCCGAGTCGGTCGCGTAAGGGAAAATAGAGGTGGCGCGAATGATGAGCCCGCATGATTCGGAGAGCCTTTTGACCGATCCTCACCCGGTTCGACCCGGTACGAGTGCCGCGCTTACCGCCAGGACGATCGGAACCCGGCTGGCGCCCGTTCTTTTGTCGGCGATGCTGATGGCAACGCTGACGTCATTCCGCCCGCTCCAGATTCCCGACGAAGCGATAAGTCAGGACGAGGTTGAGGTCTTTGTTGACGGCGACGCCGAAGACAAGGATTGTCCCGAGAGAATCATGCGGGAAGAGGAGCTGCGAGATGCAATCGAGGAGTTGAGAGGTCGCATCGAGGAGGAGCTGCGTCGCAGAGAGGGACATTATCACTATGAGGCCGCTTATCGGCTTCCTTAGTGCGCAGCTTTTTGCATGACGGGGTCGTAGGGGAAAATGGAGGTTGCGTCGATGAGCATTTTTTACCTCGTCCAGTCAGGGGGCCTCGTTCGTCCGGGTACGAGCGCCGCGCTGACTGCAAGGACGATCGACGCTACGGTGCACCCGGTCACTCAGGCTCGTGACGCGGTAGCTGAAGTTCCCGGGCTCGTCGATTCCATTCCTCCCCACCTCGTCGGCGGTGCACTCGGCCTCACGGGCGTACTCGTGATGCTGTCCTTGCAGCGCTATCGACTGAGCATGAGTCCCGTGCTGCTGGCTGGACTGCTGATGATGCCGGTGTCGAACTATCGGCCGTCTCAACAACCTGACGGATCAAAACCGCTGGAATCCGCGGTCGTCGAGAAAAAGGAGGCGTTCAAAACCCCTGACTGGTACGAGCGGCCCACGTACGCGGAGGAGCCGGAGCCAGCGCGGGCTCCGAGGGCACCGCGCCCCTTCCCCGATTTCTCCATCCCCTCCATCGACATCGAGATTCCGCCCGAGCTGATGGAGGAAGCGGGGACTCTGATCGAGCTGGTGGTGCCCGAGGACTGGGACCGTGAGGACGTGACGCGCTATTTGCGCCGCAACAGCGAAAGACTTCGGCGGGAGATCAGGCGGCTGCGCTCACATCAGGAGCGTGAGGAGCGCCGCGCGCGCAGACACGCCTACTCGATGGAGCACCGGCACCACCACCACCACTCGAGGTAGTCTACTGAAACGGCTCGTCCGCCGTCGGACCGTAGCTGCTGGGGACAGGAACACCGAGCAGGCGTAGATAGACGCCGAGCTGCGCGCGGTGGTGCGCCATGTGAGTGATGAGCGCGCTGCGTAGCATCAATCCACGCGGCCCTGCCATGAAGACGCGATCACCGGATTTGATCTTCCAGACGACCTTCGTCTGATCCCAGGTTAGCTGCTCGAGGAGCTCTCGCAGCTTCCCGCTGACCTGGTCGAACAGCTTCAGTCGTTCATCGTTGTTGGCGGGATTCGGCGTCTTCGGCCGATTCATTGGGTCGAAATGGTCCGTGGTCAGCATCGCGATCCCGAAGCCCGGCAGCTGGGCCAGGTGCGTGGCGAGTCCGCCAAGCGTCATCGACTTCTCGTGCGGGCGGTAGTCGTCGTTGCCGTCGGGTACGCGCTCGAGAACGCGGCGCGTGGTCTTGAGCTCGTTCTCCAGATCCGGATAGAGCAGCGTCAGTGGCGTTTCCGACGTTTCGAGCTGGCTTGAGGTCAGGGTAGCTGTCATGGTAGGATTGGGATTGGACCCCTAATAGTTACGACGGAGATCCCATGCGACGCCAGACCTTCCTATCGATGTTCTTTCTCGCCGGCGCTGTCTCGGCCGCCCTGCCGCTCAGTGCACCGGCCCAGGGCACCGCGGACGATCCCTTCATCTGGCTCGAGGAAGTCGAGGGCAAGCGCGCGCTCGACTGGGTCAACGCGAAAAATGCAGCGACGTTCGCCGAGCTCGGCAACACGCCGCTGTACAAGGAGATATACGATCGCACGCTGGCGATCCTGAACTCGAAGGACCGGATCGCCTACCCGCGCATCATCGGCGACAAGCTCTACAACTTCTGGCAGGACGACGTGCACAAGCGCGGCATCTGGCGGCGGACGACCTGGAGCGATTACCTCGCCGGGAATCCGAAGTGGGAGACGGTGATCGATATAGATGCTCTCTCGAAGGCGGAGAACGTGACGTTCTCGTTTGCCGGGGCGGGCTGCCTCGATCCGGAGAACCGGCTCTGCATCGTGTCGCTCTCGAAGGGCGGATCGGATGCGAGCGAAGGACGCGAGTTCGATCTCGCCACCGGGCAGTTCGTGAAGGACGGGTTCAGGCTCCCGGCGGCGAAGAAGAGTGTGGCTTGGGTTGACGCGAATACGCTCCTCGTGGGAACGGACTACGGCCCGGGCACGACGACGTCATCCGGTTACGCCCGCCTCATCAAGCTCTGGAAGCGCGGCACTCCCCTCTCCTCGGCCACCACCGTCTACGAGGCGCCGGCCACCAACATGGGAGTTTTCGTCGGTGACACCGATGCGGGAGATCGCCGCTACGTTGAGATCGCCGATCGCAAGAACTTCTACTCGGGCACGATGCATCTCTTCCGCAACGGGCGGGTGGTGACGCTCGATGTTCCGCACGACGCCGACATGTACCTCGTGCGCGACCAGATGATCGTGTACGTGCGCGATCCGTGGACGGTCGGGGGCAAGACATGGGAGACCGGCTCGATAGTCGCGATGCCGGTGGAAGATTTCATCGCCGGCAAGCGTGACTTCAGGCTGGTGATGAAGCCAGGCCCGCGTGAGACGATCGACGGACTCAGCTCGACGCGCGACTACCTGCTCGTCAGCGTTCTGAACAACGTGCGCGGGGAGCTGCGCCAGTACCGCCACCAGAACGGAGCATGGTCGTTCCAGAAAGTTTCCGCGCCGGATTTCGGATCAGTGAACGTCGTCGCGGCGTCGCCGCGCTCCAATCGATTCTTCTTTACCTACACGAATTTCATCCAGCCGACGACGCTCTACCTCGCGGGTGAGGACGGAAGAGTTACCGAGGTGAAGCGCCTGCCCGCGCAGTTCGACGCGAAGGGGCTCACCGTCGCGCAGATGGAAGCGACGTCGAAGGACGGGACGAAGATTCCGTTCTTCGTCATCCACAAGGAAGGCATGCCGCGCGATGGAACAAGTCCGACGCTGCTCTACGGGTACGGCGGATTCGAGGTATCGTACACTCCGTCGTACGGTGCGACGGTAGGCGCGAGCTGGCTCGAGCGCGGCGGGACTTACGTGCTGGCAAATATCCGGGGCGGCGGGGAGTTCGGCCCGGCGTGGCACCGCGCCGGTCTCAAAGAGAATCGCCAGCGCATCTACGACGACTTCATCGCGGTTGCCGAGGAGCTGATTCGGCAGAAGGTGACATCACCGCGGCATCTCGGAATCATGGGCGGTAGCAACGGTGGATTGCTGGTGGGAGTGGCGCTGACACAGCGGCCGGACCTGTTCAACGCGGTGGTGATCCAGGTGCCGCTGCTCGACATGCGGCGCTACAACCAGCTGCTGGCCGGCGCGAGCTGGATGGCGGAGTATGGCGATCCCGACAAGCCGGAGGAGTGGGCGTACATCTCGAAGTACTCGCCGTACCAGAATCTTCGCGCGGGTACGAAGTATCCGAAGGTGCTGTTCACCACGACGACGCGGGATGACCGTGTGCATCCCGGTCACGCGCGAAAGATGGCGGCCAGGATGGAATCGATGGGGTTGCCGTTCTATTACTTCGAGAACACCGAGGGTGGGCATGGGTCCGGGGTGACCAACGAGCAGCGGGCGAAGACGCTGGCGGTCACTTACGCCTATTTATGGCAGCAGCTGGAGCCGGCGGATGTCCGGATAGAGCCCGGAGAGTGAACGACATGCTTGACTCGGCCCGGATTTTCTCCCATCTCCCGAGACTCAGTCTCATGCTGTTCGTTCGAAGGCCACCTTACCACCCGGAGGTGTGATATGAACCGCTCCCGAACTCGACTCGCGATTGCGCTGGGAGTGCTCGCGCTCGGAGCCTGCGCCACGACGACGGTGAATCAGGCAAGTGAGGAGCAGGCGATACGCGCGGTAGCCGACGAGTACCGGACCGCCTTCAACGCCCGCGATGTCGATCGACTCGTCGCTCTGCACACGCCCGACGCGGTTGTTATGGTATCCAACAGTCCTCTGGCGACTGGTTCGACGGAGTTGAGGCGCGCCTTCACCGAAGTCCTCACGCCCGGCACGACGCTCAGCTTTGCACCGACGCGCATCAACGTCGTCAGTCCCACCGTGGCGACGGAGATTGGAACGTATACCCTCTCTTTCGACACGCCACAGGGCAGAGTTACGGACCGCGGCAACTACACGACGGTCCTGCATAAGGTTAACGGCCAGTGGCGTATCGCCGTCAGCGCTCCGGTGACGACGACGCCGATGCCGATGCCCGGAGCCGCCACGACTGCAGCGGAAATGGGCGATCTACAGATGCTGGCCGGGAGTGGTCTCAGCTGGAGTGACTTCACGCCGACGGGATTTGATCCAGGAATGAAGCTGGCGGTCATGCACGGCGACCCCGGCAAGAAAGGGGACTACGTGGTGCGGCTGATGTTCCCCGCCGGATACAGGTTTCCGGTCCATTGGCATCCAACCGCCGAGCACCTGACGGTGGTATCGGGCACGTTCCAGCTCGGAATGGGTAACGCTGCCGATTGGAACGCCCTCAAAAGCTATGCGCCCGGTGACTTCCTCTACATTCCGGCGCGCCACGCGCACTTTGGGGGGAGCACGGCGCAGGTTACCTCAGTGATTCAGCTCCATGGCGAGGGTCCGTTCCAGGTAATGCTCGGAGCGCCGAAGTAATTCACCCAGCAGGGCACGCGACCTCAGACGGATCCGAGATCATGTTCCGGTAGTTATCCGGAGAGACGCGTGTCCCTGCAGCCTCGAAGTACTTGTTCCAGAACTCGCGGATCGCCGCGCCCCGCGCGCTGCTCACATCCGCGCCGGCAACGACCACGCAGACTCCGTGGAGCTGGGGAATCCGCCTGGCGGAGGCGAGGCGCTGGATCCAGTCGTCTCGCGGGATGGCTTGTGGGTTTACCATTCGCACGTCAGCGGTCTCGTTTATCATGTCCGAGAGCAGGAGCAGCGTCGTGCCGCGATCTCGCGACGCCTTTGCGTAGTCCGCCGCGCGATGGAGCGTCCCCAGGATGTCCGTCGACTGGATCTTCTTCGCGCGCAGCGAATCGAACAGGATCGATGCCTGCATGCGCGCGATGCTCTTGAAGTCGTCAGCGCGGCGCCGGTCTGATCCCGTCAGCTTCCCGGGGTTGCGAGGCGCCCGAATGCCGGCGGACCATTGTCTCGCCGGCTCGCGCCCGCCCTGATAGACCTCGATGAGCGTGAGCTGGTCCCCGGCCCCGAGGCGGCCGATCAGCGCGTCAAGCAGCTGCTTCGATTCATCCAGCTCCGCGCTCGTCCGGCTGCCGGAGATGTCGATCCCGACGATGTATGCGTGTCCGCGATCGGCGGACTCGCCGCCGACTGCGTCGCCGCAGCCGGTAGCGATGAGAGCGAATGCAAGCACGACAAGTATCGACTTCATGAGTCTATGACCGCTTGGTCGATTGCTTTGATGATTGCGCGTCCGCGGGAATCGCATCCGCAAGAATCGCGTCGGCGCGGATCGCCTCGGCCTGGATCGGCTCGCCCGGGATCGCGTGAGCCGCGATCCGGTTGAATTCGGCTTCTACCTGTCTCAGCTCCTCGAGCAGGTGATCGAGCTCGGTTGGTCGGCGCAGCTCCTCGTTCTCATCGATCTCGGGGAACTGGATCGTACCCGGCTCCCTGAACGCGACGATGTTGGCCGTGTCGAGGCCGCGCAGCCGCGCGTTCTCACCGCGGAAAATCTGGATCACGCTCTGAAGCCGGTCCTGCTTTCCCTGCCAGTCGCGGAAGGGATGGGATTGCATCAGATAGTGGATTCTTCCCGCTTCCGCGGCGGCGCCGCTCATGGCAATGCGCGCGGCGCGTGCGTGGTTGAGGGCGGTGCGCTCCAGTGCCAGTACCTTTTTCCGGAGGGGCCGGAGGGAAGCGTGCTCGCCCTGAAGGTCTGTCAGGTCTTCCTTCTTGTAGACGAAGCCCAGCGTCATCGCGGCGAGGACGAGCCCGATGTTGAGCCACAGGATCGCCTTGTTGATTCGCTGAACCGTTTCGGCGTAGGCAGCGTCGTCAGTGTGCTGTTGGAGCGTGCGCTGAGCATCCAGCACGCGTTGCGTAGCCGCGGCCGCCAGCGCCAGATCGCTGCCTGCGGCCCGTTGTTCGGTCTGCGCCTTCGCCAGCGCGACCTCGTCGGACCGCACGCGTGACATCGCGGTCTCGGCGATCTGGGCGCGCGACGTGTACAGGAACGTCAGCACCGCCACGATCCCGATCATCCCGGCGCCGAAGACGACGAGGTGTTGTCGGCGGTGAGCTCGGATAGTGGTTGCCGCCATGGGGTGTTCGGATTGGCGGAAGGCTGTTACCGATCGCGCCGAGGAGCCGGTGGTTTTGCCGAGCAGGACGAGGATGACGACGACGATGAGGGCGACGAGGAAGGCCTCGAAGTGGAGCAGGATGTCCTGTACCAGCACCATCGGTCCGGCGAGCCAGGTGTAGCTTTCCGCGGTCTCGCCCAACGACGAGGCGACCTGCACGAGCGTCGCATCCATCGGCAGGAGCAGCCGGAAGACCGGGAAATTCGCGGCGAACTCGGCGACCGTGATGATGAAAGCAAAGATCCAGAAGCCGAACGAATTTTTGAGAATGCGGTCGTACCCGACTCTCGTGGCGTCGGGCGCCCTGTATTGCTGGAAGCTCTCGATCCGGGCCTCGGCGTTCTTCCGTTCGTTGTTCGTCGTCTCGAGCGCGCTCACTTCCGCGCGTGATTCGGCGATCAGCTTGTTGAGGCGCGCGCTCGCCGTCTGGATCTGGTCCTGCATTTTGACGCGCACGCGCGTGCGCCATTGCCGGAACAGCTCGAGGCATTTCATCCCGAGCACCTGCTCCGGCTCGAGGACGCCGGCGCGCTCGACATCGTGGCGAGGCAATCCCTTGTCCGCCCAGTCAGCGGCGAGCTGCTTCGCTTCCTGCTCTATCTCATAGAGCTCGCCATTGAACCAGGAGTCGGTCTTCTTGGTGATTGCATGGACGCCATTTCCTTCGTCATCATCGCCGCCTCCGATTGGAGGTTTTGACGCAAACGGATTTGTGAAGGAGAGCCTGTCCCAGATGCGCGTTAATCCTCCGGTCCATCGTGAGGGGTATACGGACTGGAGATTCCCGTTCGAGAAGTGTCCGGGAGGATTGAAGATTCCATTGCGCCCGAACCGGCTGCCGTTGACGGAGTCGATTGACTGCGAGCGGGGAGTGAAGAGATTGGCCATGGATTCCCTGCGACTAAAAGGCTGGCGATCCAGCTAGCACGGCAGAGCTTCTGCATAGAGCTGGCCGTCGGAAGACACCCGTACCTAAGTCAGTGTCTTTATTGCACTTGGAATTGGGCGGCGTCGTGCGTCTAGTGATAGCGGAACATACCATAGGGGTTCCTATGGTTCCTAACGGTGAGCCTTGGTTTCGGGTTTCATCGCGAGGGCGCTGGACGAGACGATGAACCGGACGCTTACGCAGTGCTGTGGACTGCGTCGCGTGTGGCGAAGAGAAGATTCTCTATCACTTGAGCACTTAATCCTGGCTCGCGAGCGGCAGTACCCGCCCTACCTTGTCAGTTATGGCCGAGTTCCTCACGACGCACGGCACCGCTTTCCAGATTGAGAACGTAATTGTAGGGGCGAAAAAGCGTCTCACCCTCATCTCTCCGTTCCTAAAGCTCTCGAAGACCCTCGCGGAGCGCCTCCAGGACGCGGCGCGGCGCAGCGTGAGGATTACCATAGTATTCGGCAAGAAAGACCTCGAGCGCGAACAGGAGGATTTACTCGCGGCGCTCACCGGGGCACGGTTGTTCTTCCTGCCCAACCTGCATGCCAAGTGCTACTTCAATGAGGATCGCATGGTCATCACGTCGATGAACATGTACGAGTTCTCGGAAAAGCATAACCGCGAGATGGGCGTGCTCCTGGAGGCCGGGGATCCAGCCTACGTGGAGGCTCTTCGGGAAGTACACTCGATCATCTCTGCCTCTGAGCCCCTGTCCGTCGCACCCGCTGCACCACCCCGCAGAAGGTCGTACAGCCAGACAGAGACATTCCCGATGCGAGTATCCTCCCGCGCTTATCGGCGCAACTCGGGCGTGTGCATTCGCTGTCAAGCGAGTATCCGACGCGATCCCGCGCGCCCGTTGTGCGCTGTGTGCTACGAGGTCTGGTCCGCCTATCAGAACGCGGATTATCAAGAGCAGTGGTGCCACTTCTGTGGTCGCTCCGAGGGAACCTCAGTTAATCGGCCGCTTTGCCGGATCTGCTACCGCAGCGCTAGCTCCCTTTAGGTTACAAAGCCTGGCGTATGCCTACTGGTGGCAGCAACTGGATGCTGGGGGAAGTATGTGAAGTTGAGGCGCACGATTACCGCGATGACCAGCACCAGCGCCTCGCCTGTGAGAGGATCCAACGACCGCAAGACTAACTAGACCGAATTCTATGAGTGTGCCCACGGAAACAATCTGGACGCTCGAACCGCATTCGCTCGGCAAACACATTGTGCTCCGTCGGTACCTCAAGGCGTGGCTGCCCATCCTTGGTACGACTCAGGGAAGGATCGTCTTTATTGACGGCTTCGCCGGACCAGGGCAGTACGCGCACGGTGAGCAGGGGTCGCCGATAATCGCTCTCGACGCATTCGAGAATCACCATGCACCTATCACCGCTCATGTGGCGTTCTGGTTCATCGAGGCGCAAGCCGATCGCGCCGAGCATCTCGAGAAACTTGTAGCACCTTACCGCGAGAGGCTGCGCGATCGAGCTAGGATTAGTGTGAGTCACGCAACGTTCGATGAAAGCTTGTCTGAGCTTCTTTCTGAGATAGGTGCTGACAACAAGATCCTAGCGCCATCGTTTGTGATGGTGGATCCGTTTGGCGTATCTCAGACTCCCATGACTGTGATCAGGGAGATCCTCAAGAATCCCAAGAGCGAGGTTTACATCTCTTTTATGGCGGAGTGGGTGAACCGATTTCTCTCTGCCCCCGAGTTCGAACCGGGACTCGACAGCTTGTTCGGTTGCTCAGATTGGCGCAAAGCGAGAAAGATACAGGGCTTCCACGATCGCAAGACTTTCCTGTTTGACCTTTACAAGAATTGTCTCCGAGAGGCGGGCGCTAAATACGTGGTCCACTTCGAGCTATACCGCGGTGCACAGCTTGTTTATGCAATTTTTTTCGGCACCGGCTCTGACGTCGGCTGCGATAAGATGAAAGAGGCAATCTGGAAGGCAGACCCCGAAGGTGGTGCATCGTTCGTGTCCGGAGCCGATGCTGCGTTGAACCTGTTCACGCATGACGTGAGCAGATTCGAGGTGGAGATCGTCGCAGGCCTTTCGAAGAGGAGGAACGAATGGGTGTCGATTGAGCGGCTACAGAAGTGGGCAAGGAGTGATAAGACCCACTATCACAGTGGTCAGCTCAAAACCGCCATGGCAAGGTTAGAAAAGTCTGGCACGATCGAGGCGAGGCATCCGAGCGGAAAGCGCCGACGAAACACGTATCCCCCGAAAACCGAGATAAAAGCGGCGCAGCTAGCATCTGACTAGGCGACGATCGCCATTTCGGGCTGAATCGGACCCGCCGGATCCGGCAGGGTCTCGGGATACTCGCTCCAAATCTCGCGATCCAGCTCACGACCGCCTGACTTCGACGTCCGCCCGCCCCATTGCTTCCAAAAGAACGCCACTTTCTGTCGTAGGACTGCGTCTCTCAAGTCGCGCGCCCACTCGATCTTGCACTCGCGGGCCGCTACCCCGCTCTCGCCCCCTCCAATCACCCAGTGGATTCCTTCGAGGTCGATGAGAGCCAGTGATCCAAGCAGCGGTTCCGCCGAGATAAAACGTACTTGACAGCGAATTCCGCGAAGGGAGTCTGCTCGATGAGCCACGTCCATGTTCTCAATGGACGTCCCCATCCAAATGTTGGAGCTGAAGTGGAGCTTATCCGCGAGCCGGAGTGCTCGCTCAGGTCTTTTGGTGAGCACCTGAAACTGGTGTTGCGGGCAGCCATTCATCACCTCAAACACCTGTTGGATCTGTCGAAGCGTGAAGTGAGCATGAAATACGTCGCTCATTGAGTTGACGAACACGCGCTTTGGCGTGCGCCAGCCATAAGGTTTTTCGAGCCGGTCAGGCCAGAAGCGTGGGGCAAAAGGATCGGCCCGGTTGACCGTTGTATCCTTAACCGGCAAGCGCCGCAGATACGAATCGCGCACCGCGGGCTTGTTTCGGGCGAGAGTTAGTGCGTAGCAGTTGTCACATCCCGCGGAGATTTGCGTGCACCCGGTCATGGGGTTCCAGGTTTCGTCCGTCCACTCAATGCCGGTGCTCATATTGCCCCCAGTGAGGAAACCGAAGATAAACCGAAACATAGGCCCGCAGCGCGTTGTTGGCAAGCCATTCGGGGTAAAGTGAGCGCTCGAAGCTTCAAGTAGCAATCGTCCCGTGGGCCGGGATACCGTTAACGGAGATGGCCTCCCACAATCTCGCTCGACCGGCACGACAATGAATCCGAACGATCAGATACGCCAACAGATTCTTCAGTACTTCTACGATCGAAACAGGTCAGCCACTAGCCATTATGGGAAGAAAGGCTCGGCGGTGAGGATCAGCGATGCGAAGCGCGATCTAAAAGCATTGCATGAGCTGACCCAGTCACAAGTGGTGTCAAACCTGACTTACTTGATCGACAAAGGCTGGATCAACACGCAGGATGTTGAGAAGACCGTGACGGTGCGAGGCGGAACTATTCCGTCCGTTGTTCCGTGGTATGAGATCTCATCCGCCGGAATCGACAAGATCGAAGGCGAATCGGAGTTCAAGGCGACACCGAAGTATTCGGGGATTAACATCAGCGCGACGGGTCAAAACGTGATCACATTAGGCGATGGAAACATCGTCAACGCGCAGTACGCGACACTACACACCGAGCTTGAGCGGCTGCGAGAAGGCGTCATTGCGAGTCATCGTTTAGAGGACGCGCAGAAAGTCGACGTCGTTTCCGATATAGAGACAGTGAAGGATCAGCTCGCCAAGAGTCAGCCAAACCGAAAGGTTCTTAGCCACCTTTGGACCGCAATCGAAACGGCCGTTACAGGTGCAGGTATGGTCGACCTTGTAAATCGGATCAGACCTCTTATTGCGGGGTTGCTCGCTCAGTAGCTGCGAAGGGTGGCTCGGCCTCACCACAGTCCTATCTTGAAGGATGAAAATCAGCGGCTCTGAACTGCAGCTTTCCGCGACTGACCTCTCCAACTTCCTTGGTTGCCGCCACCGCACCGGGCTGGACATGGCTGTTGCCCGCGGCGCGAAGGGACGTCCCCGCACATTTGATGACCCACTACTCGACATCCTTATCAAGCGCGGTGAGGAGCACGAGCGGCTGTACGTAGAATCTCTCAAAGCGAGTGGCCGATCCGTAACCAACCTGCGACAGTACGAGAACGACAGCGACGAACACGTGGGCCAGACACTCGAGGCCATGCGCCGAGGAGCCGATGTTATCGTGCAGGGAGCACTCCGCGACGGTCGCTGGTTTGGAAAGCCGGATGTGTTGCGCCGCATTGAGACGCCGAGCGCCTTTGGAGACTGGTCGTACGAGGTGATCGACACCAAGCTCTCGAAGGAAACCAAAGCCGGCACCATCCTCCAGCTAGGTCTCTACTCCGAGATGCTGGGCATCGTCCAGGAATTGCGCCCGGAATACTTCTACGTCGTCACGCCGGACAAGGTGACTCCGCAACACCAGTACCGCCTCGACGATTTTGCTGCGTATTTCCGCCTGGTGCGCTCACAGATGCTCGGCGTTCTCGATGTCGATCACGACGAGATAACGAGCACGTACTACCCGGACCCCGTCGAGCACTGCGATATCTGCCGCTGGGAACAACAATGTAAGAAGAAGCGCCGCGACGACGACCACCTATCTCTCGTCGCCGGGATCTCCCGTCTCCAGCGCCGCGAACTGGAGTCACGCGACATCACGACGCTGGCGCAGCTCGCGCGCCATCCTTTGCCCTTGGGCTTCAAGCCCAGGCGCGGCTCGATCGAGACCTATGTCAGCGTCCGTGAGCAGGCGCGTCTCCAACTCGATTCGCGTGGCAGGGATGTGCCGCTCTTCGAGCTGCGCGAGATCGTCGAGAAAAAGGACGAGGGCCTTTGCCGCCTCCCCGAGCCGTCGCCCGGCGACATTTTCCTCGACCTCGAAGGGGACCCTTTCGCCGCTGAGGGCGGGCGCGAGTATCTCTTTGGCATCGTAACGCTCAAGAACGATGGAACGCCCGAGTATCAGAGCTTCTGGGGGTTCACGGAGCACGAAGAGCGCGAATCATTCGAGCGCGTGATGGACCTGATCGGCGAGGCGTGGAAGAAGCACCCCGGCATGCACGTCTATCACTACGCGCCCTACGAGCCCTCGGCATTCAAGCGCCTGATGGGGCGTTACGTCACGCGCGAGCGCGAGCTGGACAACATGCTGCGCAACGGAAAGTTCGTGGACCTGTACGGCGTGATCCGGCAGGGTGTGCGCGTGGGCACCGAGCGGTACTCGATCAAGAACCTCGAGCCGCTGTACGCGTTCGAGCGGAGCGTGCGTCTCCTCGACGCCAACCGATGCCTGCGGGTGATGGAGCAGGCGCTGGAGCTGCACGCTCCCGAGACCGTGCCCGGCGAGGTGCGGGACGCGGTCGAGGGATACAACATGGACGACTGCGTGTCGACGCTGCGGCTGCGTGATTGGCTGGAGAAGGTTCGCGGGGAGCACATCGCGAAAGGAACGGACATCCCGCGTCCCAAGCCTCCCGAAGAAAAGCCCGAGAAGCTAACCGACCGCGACATCCGCGTGCGTGATCTGCGGGCCAGGCTGTTGAAAGACGTTCCCGAAGATCGCCTCGAGCGCAACGACGAGCAGCAGGCGCGCTGGCTGCTCGCGTATCTGCTGGATTACCACCGGCGCGAGGACAAGGCGGTGTGGTGGGAGTATTACCGTTTGCGGGAGCTGCCTGAGGAAGACCTGTTCGACGAGCCGCAGGCGATCGCGGGCATGAGCTTCGTATCACGAGTCGGCATCAATCGGCATGCGACGACCGGAAACCCCACGGGACCCGTCACGGACCGATACTCCTTCCCCGCGCAGGAGATGGAGATCGAGCGCGGGGACCTCAAGCTCAAGGATGGATCCACTTTCGGAAGTGTGGTCACGGTCGATCGGCCGGCGCGGACCGTTGATGTTCTGAAGGGAAAGAAGCACGCGGAGAATCATCCGACTTCGGCATTCTCGCACACGTACATCAAGCCGGCGGTGCTGGAGGACTCCATCTACGCGATTGCCGAGCGGGTTACCACCGAGGGCGGGGTTGCATCAGCCAGCACAAGTTCCGACGCAGTCGGGCGCGCTTTGCTGTTGGCGCTTCCGCCGAGGCTCGCGTCTGTAAAGTTTGGCGCGAGCGCGAGCGGAGACATTGTCGACGACCTGAAGCGAACGGTACTCGCGCTTGACCATAGCGTGCTGGCTGTTCAGGGTCCGCCGGGAGCGGGCAAGACGTTCGCCGGCGCGGAAATGATCTGCGCCCTGGTAAAGGAGGGAAAGAAGGTCGGGATTGCCGCCACGAGCCACAAGGTCATTCGCAAGTTACTCGAAGAGGTAGAGAAAGCGGCGGCGCGAAATCACCAGACGATTGGGCTTGCGCATAAGGCAGATGAAGACGATTTCCCTGCCGGTGTGTCAAAGGTCGTAACTCTGAAGGGAAACGACGATGTGGTCGAGGCGCTCGCGTCCGGCACGGGGCAGCTAGTGGGCGGGACATCGTGGCTCTGGGCTCGCGCCGATCTCGCCGGATCGGTGGAAGTGTTATTCGTGGATGAGGCGGGCCAGATGTCGCTCGCCAACGTGCTGGCGATGTCGCCATGCGCCAGGAGCATTGTGCTGTTGGGCGACCCGCAGCAGTTGGAGCAGCCGAGGAAAGGAAGTCACCCAGATGGCGTGAGCGTGTCGGCGTTGGAGCACATGCTGGTGGGTCACAAGACGATTCCCGACGGCCGCGGCGTGTTCCTGCCGCTCACCTGGCGTTTGTGCCCCGCCATCTCGGCGTTCACATCGGAGCTGTTCTACGAGAGTCGCCTGCGGTCGAAGCCCGGCCTCGAGCGCCAGCTGTTGAACGGCGCGGGTGACTTCGATGGAAGTGGCCTCTGGGTAGTGAAGGCGAGTCACGACGGCAATCGCACTTCTTCTATGGAAGAGATCGATATCGTTGAGGGGCTGGTCAAGCAGCTTGTCGCGAAAGCCGCGAGCTGGACCGACAAGGATGGCAAGCAGGCGCAGATCCTCGGCAGCGACATCCTTATAGTAGCGCCGTACAACGCGCAGGTGTCCCGGCTCACTGAGCGCCTGGCGCCCACCGGAGCGCGCGTGGGTACTGTGGACAAGTTTCAGGGGCAGGAGGCGCCGGTGGTGATCTACTCGATGGCGACTTCCCGGCCCGAGGATGCTCCGCGAGGAATGGAGTTTTTGTACAGCATCAATCGGCTGAACGTGGCGACTTCGCGGGCCCGGTGTGCGGCGATCCTGGTGGCGAATGATCGGTTGTTCGAGCCGGAGTGTCGGACGCCTAGGCAGATGAAGCTGGCAAATGCGCTGTGTCGGTATCGCGAGCTTGCCCGAAGCGGGAACTTCAGTGTCCAAGCACGCTGCTAACCTTCAAAATCCCACAACCGGAACAGACCGGTCTCATGCCCAACAATCGCCGCATCAACATTTCAGTCAAGCGTGAATCGGCGCTGCACGCTACACGTATCTCAATCGGAAGACTGAAGCTCGTCTATGTGTTGGTGGCAGATAAGCGGCTAGAGTATCCGAACGCAAAGTCCAGAATCGCGTACATAGGAACTACGAAACGCGGACTGCGAAGGGTGGCGAGTAGCGTTGCCGTTCGTACCGATCAGATCCTCGCACTCCGTGGGGTTCGTTCCCTAGACGCCCGGGTCGTTACCTGCCAGCCACGGCAACGAGTGAAGTCGTGGTTTGTTTTGGAGCGTGCGCTCATTCTGATGTTTCGCGAAATGTTCGGCGGTCCGCCGAAAGGCAATAGCCACGGCAAGCGAATGAAATGGCGGGACGAGCTCGATTACTTCAGGGCGGAACGGCTGATCGAGGTGATCGAGGAGCTATCCTGACACCGGTGCCAGAGCCATATCACACAGGGGTTGGAAAAACATCACTCGCAGGAATCGTAAGGTTGGCCGAAACCTGCCAGGTAGCGCGTTCCAAAAGAGTTCGCGATGGATCAACCCTTAGGCTCGCTTTCCACTGCGAGGGATCCTGACCATCGTCGAGTATTCCAATCAGGTGATAATCCTCTCCGCTCGCACGAGCTTCGTTCAATTCGGTCGGGGTGATAATAACTCTCCCTTCGGGAGCGAACGTCTTCACTTCTACCTTTATCTCTTTGCCCTCTCGGTGACATAGAAAGTCGTACCCGCAACCATCTCGTCTCCGGTCGGCAATCAAAGTCATACTAGACCACCCGCCCTCACTCGAAACGCGACGGAGAAACTCTTCCTCTCCTCGTTTTCCACGTCGCTCTTGTTCAGTGGTTATGGGATGGTAGTATGGCCGGACGGAAGTCGGACCCGTAAAGGTGCCTGGGACGTACCCAGTTCCACCCAACTGAATTGACTCCACTAGCCGATCCCCCGCCGCCTCTAGATCCACCTTCCTTTGCTCAATGAGTTCGGCTTCGGGGACGGACTCGATTGTGTTAGCTGGCTCCGACACCCTAACGAGATCAGGGCTTGGGAGATCGCCATCCTCGGGATCGAGGCCAGTTACAAGCGGCCTTTGGCTGAGCACTTCACCAGTTTCAGGATACGCCTCGACGAACCGCGCTGCCGCGGCCCAGAACCTGGCTTCGTCATCAAGAAACGACAGCATGAGCGTGATGGGCGCGATGATTGTCGCATCGTCACCGAGCGAGTAGTAGTCGCTCAATGCGCTCGTAGCTTCCACAGCGAAATCGGCAGGGACGCCAGATAAGTAAATGCCATTTCCTTCAAGCTTCGCATAGATCGGATGAACCTGACCTCTGACCGAGAGCGTGAGGCTGCTCAATGCGTGCAGTTGTGGGACGGTTCTGGGCTCGCTTTCGGTTTCTTGGGCAGCCGCCAGGGCAATGAGACCGCACAACGCCTCAAAGCGCGGTGCCCATTCGCCGGCGGGTCGCTCAAATCCCCGCTGCCAGACAGGAGCTAGCAGATCCGATACGAACGGAAGGGTGAGCGTCCGCGCTACAGCATCCTGAACGCTTCGGTCGCTACCCAGATGTCCAGCCGTGACAATCATGTACGACTCGCCTAGGAACCTTCTCAATAGCTGATCGCCAGAGTCATCATATACGAGCCGGGGCTCACCAGTGATCGGCCCCCAACCTTTCTTGCCATTCGGCTTCCTGCCGAACAGTCGTACTCTTGAAAGCACTCTCTCGACCTCAAGAGCCAGCAGATCATCTTCTTCCATGTCCTCTATTAGATAGGTGTAGGCGAGCGGCAGATACTCCCGAACCTCCTGAACTTTCTCCAGCTCTCCTCGTGCTGCGCGGTCCCATATATCGAGCAAAAATGCCAACGCTTGAGTTCCTGTCGTAGTAGGAGGAACGAAGACAAGAGACGGATCGCTCTCTATCGCGTCCCGAATTGGCTCGGCAAGAAGATCTAGGGGAGTTATCCAATCACCCAGACTACTACGGAATGCTGATCCCGCGTGCTCCACTAAACGCAGAATGGTAGTGCGCCGCCCTTCATCGAGAAGAGGAATCGCGAGCGAATGAATTGTTTCGAGAAAGAGTTGCCGGTCCGATGCGGAGGTTGCAGCGGATGCCATAGAGTCGCGGAAGGCCTGTGCCAATTCCTCCGCTGTCATTGTGCTCCCGTGGTGCTGCAGGCGCCGTAGCTGCGGTGCCACCGGAATGTTCGATCCAAAGCGAACACCCTCGCTCTCGAGGGTGGCGACCAGTTCAGAGGGCAGTTCCGCCCAGTTCGCGTCCGGCCGTGAGGGATCAGATTCTCGCAGTACGTCGTCGGGCCTCCAGAGCGAACCATCAGAAGCCGGCACCCATTTCAAGGATTGGAGTTGCTCGACCCAACTCGCAGGGCGCTGACCTCTCCTCGAATAACGTCTGTGGTAGATCCATTCGACTTCTCGATAACCGGTTCCCCTCAAGCGCGAATGCTCGTTCGATAGCCATTGCGCCAACCACGGAACCTGATGCTCGAGAATGGGCGGATCAAATTCGCGGTCACTCACAGTGTACTGGCGGCCACTACTCGGAGCCTCAGACGCGGAGAGCTGGAGACCTGTCATCCTGCCCACTGTCTCTCGCTCAAATCCCCAAAGGTGGTGCTCTACCAGTCGAACGCGGGCCGGGCCGAGCAGCTCCAGCTGCTCAAAAAAGTTGCTCCATTCATGACCCGTACCTTTGCTGGGATCGGTCGTGACGAAATCATCGACCAAGAAGGGCTTTTCTGGCCACATTCGTTGTCGAGTCTCGCCGTGCTCACAGTACGGCCTCGCGAGAACAGCACCGACGGCCGCGACGATTTCTCGCCTGCCGTTCGTGCTGGCGACTACGTGTGTTAGGAGCTTGCTGCGGCCACGCGGTCGAGCCCACTGCGCAAGCATGATGAATAATTCGAAAGCCGGAGAATCTCGAACCAACATCTCAGTGACCGCCGCTCTCACCACCTCTTCAACCGTGAATTCAGATGCGTGGGCTTCGAACCATTCTCTTGCGGCCTTACGTGGTGACAGTGCGTCTTTCGGCTCTGGCTGACGAAGAACTGAGAGAATTGTGTCGCTGAGTCTCTGGGAGGTATGAGGATAATGCGGCTCCAAAAACTCGAGCAGAGACAACCCCAACGGGTCATTCCTCGAAGGACCTTGCTCTTCCACGTATTCCGCGTCGTCGCCTGATACCCAGCCGCCTGCAACAGTAGGAACACAAGGCAGACGGCCCCATCCTGGATCGACCGCCGCGGCGCGGCCAACGGCGTTCCAAAGCTCGAAAAGCGCGGTCGTACGCTCCGGGCCCAAATCCTCAACCGCCGTCCACCAATTTCCTAAACCAGCGCCCCACCGATGCTCCACGAGGTTCGGCTCAAGAACTTCCCATAGATCCAGCCAATCGAGAAACGCAATTGCATCCTGCCCTAAAATCGTCTCCACGGCGAGCGGTTGCCCGAACAACTGCTCGGGTCTGTAGTGAGGACTGATCGCAAAAGGGTGAAATCCCCTTGGCGCCGCGGATGCCTCCCCGGCGGTGACAAGTCTAACTTGCTTATCGATGTAAACGGGAATGATTCTCCTGGCTCGAATTCCGTCCGCGACCCGTTTCTTCCAACTTGATCGCGCGACTGCGGTGTCCAGATTCTCCACCGTGTCGGCAACAGGCGGCCGCAACACTTCAAACGCGGCTTTCAAGAATACCGGATCAGAGCTTTCACTGACCCAATCCAGGAACTTGAGAAGGACTTCTGCCGCTTCATCTACCAGTTGAGCTTGCCACTCGTTGTCTTCCAGCGCGGGAAGCCCTGTTCGTGAAAGGTTGACCATCCAATCTGCCTGGAGATGGAGTCGAAAGTTCCAGGTGGCGGATGTCGGCAGCGTCGCGTAAATCCGACCTTGTGGCGGCGCCGACGCAATGCCTTCCTTATTAATAGGTAGAATGCCTACAATGCGGCGTGTCTTTCGTGCGTTGGCGTAGACCGTTTCCTGCTCGTGTTCTGGTCGATTCAGTCTACGCCGTTCTAGCAGGCGTCTTACTGCCGCATCGGACGGCACATACTCATGAATGAAAAGGCGCCACGAGTGATGTTCGTTCTGGCTTTGTGCGTGCACAACCGCTGACGGGCTATCACCCGCGCAGGCCAGTTGCCACACAAGAGTATCGATCTGAAGCGATCGCAAGCCGACATGGGCGAGTATTGCGAGGACGGCGCGATGCTCACTTGGAATGAGTTTTTCTATATCTTTCCGAGGGGAATCGCCCGCATCGATCAGGTCCGCCACCTCAAAACGGGTTGTAAACCCACTTGCAGGCCCAACGATTTCGTCGTCCCACAGCGGGGTGACCGCGCCCAGGTAGTCGGCGTGCCGATCACCGTAGCGCCCTGTGGTAACCGGAATTGTGAATTTGAAATTCCATCCGAACCCGCTAATGCTCGCAGAGCGATATCGCTGAAACACGCTTTTGAAGCCGATTCCCATGAAACCGATAGTCGAAGCGAGTTTTGTCGATTGGAACACTCCCGACATCGCCTTGACCGCCGCTTCTGACAAAGGCTCGGTGCCATCATGTTGAAAGACAAGTGAGTCTTCGGCCGTATCGATTCGAACGTGTCGCGCACCGGCATCCAGTGCGTTCTGAACGAGCTCCAGCAAATAGGTCCACCGTTCTTCGAATCCCAGGTCCACGATTCGCAGAAGCGCCCTAGCTTGCGGATCAGAATAGAAGGTACGGTTTTGCGAAGCGATTTGGTCGACAACCGTGCGTCGATCAAACTCAGACACTTTCGTGAGGTGACTTGAGTCGCGAAACGCGCTTCGGTGAGAACTGCCCAGTCAAGCCTGCTCGGAACTCGACCCAAAAACGCCGCACTGATGCAGAGATAGGCTCCTCGCTGATCGACCTTCGCGGTAATATGGCTTGCGCAGCGCCCTTTCTGTAATGTTAGCACCGCTTGGACGCCGAGGTAGATGAAGCTGGCGAATGCCCTCTGTCGCTATCGGGAAATGGCTCAACAGGCCGGGTGAGGAGCACGTCTTCTTCCATCCGGAGTGGAAGTCTCGATCTGCTGTTTCATCAAGGAGCTGGCCCCCGCCATAGCCCGTCGTCCGCCGAAGTACCGTGTGCGCTCGCCTTGATCTTCGCCTTCCGAATCCGTGCTATGCGGCCTGAGTAACCGCCCGCGGTTCCGTCGCTCAGACCCTGAGCAATAGCGAACTCGCAAACCTCGATTGCACGATCGTATTCCGTTTCTTCCGTGAGAACTGTGGCGAGCTTCGGAAAGGTCGTCACCCGAGGCATGATTCCGCCCATGTCAGCCTTCAGGTGGGGTGCGATGTTCAGGAATTCGCTCTTATGGATCTGGCCAACATCTACGCAAAGTGGTCGCAATTCCGGCGTTTCGCGCTGTCTGTATGAGAGCGAAACAATACTCTGGAGTAGGACATGACGGTCAATAGGGTTAGTTGGGACGGTAAACGCAGCGACTATTCGATCCAAGTCGCCTGACGTCCAGGCAAGAAACGCTTCGTCAGCCTTAACTGACTTGCCTTCCCTGAGGACATAGGTCGTCATGGTCGAATAACGCCTCTCGTGAGCGATGCCGGAATCATCCGTCCCCGGCGACGACCCGCAGACCCATGTTCGACGTAGCTTCGGCGATTGCTCGAATGCGAGCAGAAATTTCCCGACGACTTTCGTCCATTTCGTCGTAAAGTCGGGTTTGCTTCGCCCACGCCTCTGTGTGCCACTGCCGTTCCTTGCCCTGGTGATCGCGAAGCGTCGCAATAGCCTCAGCAACACCTCTGAAGCGTCCTGCGAAATGGTCACTACGGACGTACTCGAACATCTGCTCCGCCTTCGCTTGCCGGCCGATATTCGACGTTCGGAGTTGGCCTATTTCGACGACAGCGGCGCGAAGGACCTCAGCAAGCTTAACGATCAGGCGGAGATCGATTACAGGTACGCCGCGTTCGACTACAAACCATTTCTCACGTCGCGGGAAACAGCGGCTAGCGATAACAACCCACGGGGTCTGGTATTCTGCTCTGTAGTTTCGCGCCTTTGCCAGCCATTCGTTTTGCCAACCTGACACATTCTTGCATTCGTAAATGATCCGACCAGCCTCATTTCCTTCTACCATCACTATGTGCAGAATGTCGGCGCCGCGCACACCCCGACCGACACGCTGGATGTCGTCGTGGGGGAATGCCCTCCTAAGGGCCAAGAATGCGTCGGCTTCCGCCATTTCTCCCATTTGTTCGCTCGTCTGGCGTTCCAACTTGAGCGACAGGTCGTCGACTTTGGCTTTAAGCCGGCCAGTGTCCGCCGCGTATTGCGCACGTTCCTTCGCTGTTCGCAGCTTCAGGAGGTCGAGTTCCTTTCGCGCAAGCTTTGCTGCTTCTTTCGCTGCTTGCTTCGCGGCCGCTTCGGCTTCGCGACGGGATGCGCGCTGTGCCTGACTGAGGCTCCGTTGCAGCGACTTTATTTGGTGTCGCGATGACGCCAGGGCTTCCTTGGCCGCGACCTTGCGAATCGCCGCTGCCTGTTCGGCAAGTTGCGTTCGGTACTGCCGATCTAGTTGTCGTCGTAACTTCTCGGCTTCGCGTTCGGCGGCTGCAGCGCCAAGTTTCGCCAAGCGCCTGTGCATTTCGGTCTCGTTCATCCCGACAGGGAGAGGCTGACCGCAAACGGCACAACGTTCAGACATTTTTGATCTCCTTTTTCGCGGCACCGTTCAGCCGAGCAGGCCTGACCGGCCGGACCATGCACTCCCGGATTCCGGGAGCACCACTATAGAGGTCGGCCGAGTGTCCGCGCAACAACCACCCTGATAAACCGTCGAAAGCTGTCGACTTCACATCACCAAACTGTCGATTTCATATCACCAAACGGTCGATTTCATATCACCAAACGGTCGATTTCATATCACCCTGGCAAGACATATGGCGCGCGAACGGCAAGCCTTGTATCGTGGCGATCTAGGTTGGGACCTCGCTACAAGAGCGCCAACCTTAAACCTGCGAGGTTTGAGGGTGACTGAGATATCAGACTTGTCGAATGAAGTAATCGTGCGCGCGCTGAACGCTGTCGCTGAGGAAATCCCCGGAACTCTCCATTCCGACCTTTTAGCATTGTTCAAGATCGGCGCGATTTACGATGGTCAAGCGATCGCAAAGGCCGTTTCGAAAGCCGCGAACCTCTCCGTTCCCCATGCCAATTGAATCGGTTTCCGTCCGAGGCGTCCGCGGTATCCGGGAGACGGTGCACTTCGGCCTGGGGGGACAGTCGCTACTCATTCACGGCGACAATGGCACAGGAAAATCGTCATTTGAGCGGGCACTACGCTGGGCTCTCGTTGCGGAGGAGGAGCCAACCGATGATGCCGCACACACCACAGCCGAGAGTTACCGCCGGCATTCAGAGGTCGATCCCGCGTTCCCGTTGGTAAAGGTGGCCTTCAGCGATGGCAGCTCGATCGAGGTCAAGCCGGGGGAAGTGATTACTAAGGGAAACGGTGAGACTCTCAGGGCCGCGTGCAAACTAGCATCGCCTTTTTTGCGTCGCTCTGAACTCTTGGACGTGTTATCGTTTCGTCCCGTTGATCGTTTCCAGTACTTCGAGTCATTTCTTGGGCTGCAGAAGATCGATTCCACAATCACCGGGTTGGCTACTCTGCGATCTTCTACGGAAGGGAGACGCTCTCAACTTGCCAGCAGTCTTGCGAGCGCCTTAGAGCCTTTTGCCGCACTTCTCCCGCGTTCCCATAGCCGACCAACAGGCGGCGCCGACCTTGAGCAAAGTGCCATCGCTTGGGCAGGCGAGTTCGGGTTCGGGGACGACGGCAAGCCAGAACAATTGGCCGAGAAGGTCATAGCGGCCGCAGAGTCGGCTGCGCGCGGTGACACCTCCAGACAGCGAGCACGGCTCGAACAGTTGCTAGATGATTTCGGCGTCACGAAAGGTGAGCTGTCTCCCACGACGGCTACTGAGCTCGAGAGTCTAATCGCCGAAAAGTCCGCCATTGAGCAACTGGCCGCTGATCCCCATGCAGCGACTCTGTTCGATCACGCCCTGGATCATTTCCGTCGTGCACCCGGGGAAACCTGTCCCGTCTGCGGGCAGACAATTGATTGGAAAGCCACAACGCTTGCTCTTGAGCAGCGCGTCGAAGCACTCTCGCAATACCGTTCCGTCATCGCAGCAATGCGTACATCGGTCACGCGGTTCCACTGCATGCTTCTTGAGCTTGAGAAGTTAGCAACTCGCCTCGCCAATGAGGTAGGTCACTCAGGGCCGCCCCTCAGCCTCTTACTCCCGGCCAACCCGGATCTCCTCTCGCTTGTGGCCATTCCCCAGTCAGATATTGACCGAGCAACCCAAGGGATTCTCGCTATAGGCCCGTCGCGGTTTGCAGCGCTTTTCGACCAGGCTGTTGCTTCTGGAGGTCAGCTCACCGAGTTCCGCCTCAACCAGATTCAGCAGGCGTCCGACGTTGCAGCGCTTCAGACCGCGAGTGCGTTCTTCAAGAAACTGGTTGATCTTCGACCGCAGATTCATCTTGTTGAGAGTGAGATTAGTGCCCTCACCGTTGAGATCAACCTCCAAGATAAGATACTCCGCGCACTGCGTCGCTCGCGGCAAGACGTGGCCGCCGAAACGCTCACGGCGATTCAGGACGTCGTGAGTGAGTACTACCTCGCAATTCACCCTCGCGGGACTGACGACGATGAGACCGGCGCCCCATCAATTGATGTCCAGCGTCATGGCAAAGGAAGCGCATTCGTTCGGGGAGAATTTCACGGGCGACAGGTGAAAGATCCCGCTTGGGCATATTCGGATGGCCACCTTGATACGGTGGCAATTTGCATTTTTCTCGCGCTCCGGACCTTTCGCTCGCAGCAGCCAGATGATCCGAAGCTCATGGTACTGGATGACATCGTCATCTCCATCGACCTTGGTCACGCCCGCCGCTTGATTACCTTGCTTAAGAATTCCTTCCAAGACCATCAGATCATCATCCTGACCCACAACGGGCTGTTTGCGCACTGGTGCAAGAGCCTTATACCGGGACTCAGGAAACTCCAAATCAAATCATGGTCTCTGACCAGCGGGCCTGGGATCGGCGACTACCCGAGCGCGCGCGAGCAGATCGACGCGGCGCTCGCGAACGGAACAGCAAAGGAAATCGCTGTTCGCCTTATGGAGATGCTCGACGAATGGACTGCGGAAGGTCGCTACGCGTTTGCGGTCGCGGTTCCCGCCAAAGTTGGCGAGCAGTACACGCTCACCGAGATTTGGGAGCCAATGATCAAGGCGATCAAGGGGATGTCGAAAAGTCTCGATTCCGATTTGGGTGGTGCCATGGGCACACTCGAGACGCTAGTTGATGTTCCTGCTGTTCGGAACCTCCTAGGGGCGCACGAAAACGAGTTCGCAAAGGAGTTTCCCCGTAACACGATGGTGGAAATCGGGACTGCCGCATGCCGTCTTGTAGACGCCCTTTACTGTTCGGAGTGTCGGAGCTTCGTCCTTCCTACACCCAGTCGTACATCTATAGTGATGATGCACTGCCCGAACCATCACAAACAGTATGTGAAGTCTCCGCCCGCCGCGAAGGCCAGCAAACAATCTGTGGCTCCTGCCTAGTTTGAGGTTGTCAGCAGGTTTGGGATCGCTTCCTTTCCAGTTTCGCTCGCCCCAATCAGGACGGTTTGGGTGTCAAAGCGCGAAGTGCGCATCAGCCGCAGTGCCTGACGCGCGACGCCGACCCGTCAGCTACCGACATCATCCCGTATTGGGTCTATCCGAATAAACGCACCGACGCCCGGGTTGGCTGGAGGAACGGCTACAAGCGGCGCACGTTCAAGACGCGAGTAGCCTCGATCGAGCTCGAATGTCAGGGAGTTTCCGCCCGGAACCAAGGCCAGGGAGTAAGTAGTTAAGTCTCCGGTTGTCCAGGTCGATTTTCCTCACTCTGCCGCTCCTATTGGGTTTCGCGCACCGCCGCCCGGAGCCCGTCTGAAGGTATCTCAGTTAGCTCGATGCCAAGCACCGAAGTTAGATCTGCTACAAAGTGAATGTCTGATACTCGCGGATCAAAGGGGTCGGCAATGCTTGGGACGTCGCCTGCGCGGTAAAAAGCTCTTGAACTTTCTGCGAGTTGACGATCAAAAGTCTCGCCTAATGCGCGGCGGAGTGTATTCCCAAGTGTCGCCGCGACAATTGATTCAAGACGCAGAATAGTCTGTGGGTTACCGTCGAGGCGAGCTCGCAGAGCGGCGAGAAGATCCTGAACTGATTCGCCGGCGCCAACTCTGGCGACGAACATGGAGACTATCAAGACCTGCGTCGCAGGAATAGATCTAAGTTGCGCTAGAGAGAAATGATGCGCTCGGAGGGGACCCGCTGCACTCTTCACCTCGACGCGTTCGCCGCCTTCGGCAAAATCGAAGGTGTCTCCCGGCGTGGCATGCCACGCTCTCGCGAGCCGTTCTGGCTCTCTCGACCGAGCGATTACGAATAATTCGGCCCACAGACCCTGCACCGATTTCCTCGGCGGGACTGCCAAAGCGCGAAATAAATCGATCAGAGCGTCCATCGTTCGAGAGATTTCAAGGCGGGAGGGATTGTCGCCAACGGCTTCAATCACAACTCCCGCTATCCGCAGGAAATAGCTTCGGAGTTGGGGATCCGGATCAACACAAGTGATCAGGGTGAATATACCTCTCTCACTCATTCCAGTTGGTTGCAAAATTCGGCACTCAGTGTCGTATTGAATCGCCAAGTGTTCAAGAACGACCGGCGCAGCATAGTTGCAGTGCAGCTGATCCCGAGACGCAACTAGAATCGCTGGTGCGCTGTTAGCGCAACGCGCCAATCGATGGCGGCCGAATCCTGGGATTGGAGTAGCCGAGAGACGAGTTACGTCATCAGCCTGACCGGTTTCTGGCGGCAGCATATCAAATAGCGAAGCCAAGTCAACCGCTGACAAGCTACCGACCTCCTTGCGACTGAATAACTAGGTCGTCCGGCATAGGTGGGACAAGGATTGCTAGCGTGGGAACATCGTCTTCCACGACTTGGCCATTGCGTTCCAGACGCAAATGATGAATTTGAACCTGGATCGGATCGCGCGATGGCAAGTTTCTGTCGCCAGGATAAATCGTAGTCCGGGATCCTCTACCTGCCGGGTGAGCACCTTGAAAAAGGTAGCTGGTCAGCGCATCGGCGCCGTCGACTGGACGATCGCGGGTCAATGTCTGATCCACACCGCGATTCATGTCGTATACGGTGCACCGGGCATCCGGATTTTCTTCGCGATAACGTTGGAGTTGAAGGAGCAGGCTCGTGTAGCGAGCAGATTCCGACGGCCGGGTCAGACGGTACCGCGTAAGCAATTGCTCGTATACGACGCCAAGCGGCATTCCGAACCGCACCCGGTGTCTCTGCATTTTGGTGCGACGCGAATCACCGTCGTCCGAGCTCAAATCCGCGGTGTTAATAAACGCAGCTACCGTAACTCGGTTTGCGGCTGTGATAACCGTTGTATCGTGCGGAGTCTTCGGCGAGAACCAGCCACCGAAATTCACGCGCATGTACGGCAAATCGAGAACACTGTCACGAGTTGGCTTCAAGGTCTGCGTCAGCAAGAATTCTCGCTTCCATTCGCTGAGCGGTCTGCCTCTATGGGCCGCCAATTGGGCCCTGATATCCTCTTCGTGAGTGACGTACCGACGGTATGCCGCTGCGGCATCTGTCTCCAGAAAAACCCTACAAAGCCCGAGGTATCGGCGTTTGTAGCCGAAAAACCGGGCGCGTTGCTGCACCGTATCAGCATTACCCACCCCGACAAGCCTCGGCATGTATGTCACTGTCAGTCCTTCGACGGTGAATCCACGGTCCATTGCCTGGCCTCCGACGAGAATGTGGCCGTACGTATCGTACCAGCTAATCGTCGGCGTGCGACCGCGAGCTGCATTCACCTCTTCCTCGCGCGTTCTTCTGAGCGCGTGTGGAAGCCGGGCCAGAAGAGAATCGAATGGCGGCAGGTTGACTTCTGTAGCTCGCAGATCTCGGTACGCTTGTTCAAAGTCAGCGACCGCATCCGCACGATCGGGATCGTTGGGCGGTAGCCCTAGTGCGCTTTGCCAGTGAGTCTTCGCATCCCGCACCCACCTGAAATATTCCGCGTGCCGCAAGGTTTCTTGGGAGGGATGGACTAGCATCGAACGATTTCCGATCCCACCGTCTCCAACGATTCCCGCGGCTACACCAAGAAAGAAAATCCGCATAGCCAACAATAGGCTTTCTGGCGGAGCTGTAAGAGTGTTACCTCTCGCGGGGATCTCATTGTTCGGGATGATTCTAATCAACCCTGGATGGTCGATAAAGAAGTCTTTCCCCCCAACGTAGTCGGGCCCCGGAGTGACCAACTCTGCATAACTTGGCGAAAGTAAATCAATGAGGTTGATGAGCAGCGGTGCTTGAGGTGTCGCTGTGTATTGCAGGAAGCTGTGGTGAGGCAAGTGCTGCTTGAGAGCGAGTAAGTGCCGGTAAGTAGTGCTTTGGCTTTGCTGATTCACCATCGTGTTCAGCCCGGCTTGGTCCGCCTCGTCATCGATGACAAGCGTAGGAACGCCTGCAAGTCCGAGTTGACTTAGCACGCTATTCAGATTCCTAAGGTGGGTGACGTTCTTCATCACCGTAATGAGAACTGTCTGGCGCTCAGTCTCGGGAACCGTTGGGTCGGCCCATTCTTCGAGCGCGTCTTGAATGGCTGTGCGCGCGGTTCCCCTTATCGACGGATTGGTAAAGTGCTTCCACTTTCGGTCAGGCCGCGTGAGTATCTGAAGATCCCGAACGAGTCGCGCGGTAGACTGCTCAAACAGGGGCGTGGAGATGCCGGTGATCACTATAATCATTCGAAAGCCGTTGTCCCTGGCCAGCGCGGCAACGGTCGTGAATGACATTGTTTTCCCACTCTGTACATAGCCGATAGCGAGTCCAGTCTCTTCGCCATCTAGTTCGGACGGCGGAACGCATCGCGCCAGAATGCGCAGTGCCTCCGTCTTCAGTCGCTCGGTACTAGGACCGCCGAGATTCAGACGCTCGGTTAGGAGTCGAACCTCTGGACCTTCAACTGGCCGCCAACGCGCGAATTCGTCGCCCCGTTGTCGGCCCAATTCCACAATTTCAGGTACGCGATACGGAGGGACGGGTAGGGCCATGCTTCGTGGGATTTCGTCAGGAGTTTGCCAACGCACTTCTTAGCAACTCATTGATGTTGCGTCGAATTATTCCAGCCTGACGCACGCCGGCTGAGCGTGCTGCGACTTCAGCAAGTCCGATTGCTGCGGCGAGTCGCAGCAGCGGCTCTAGACCAGTTCCATCTGTACCCATGAACCTCGTTGTAAATGGATGTGCGAGCGACAGCCGAACGCCGACCGGCCGTATCGCCTTCGCACGGCTGTTCGCTCCAGTAATAGGTCCATCAGCCAACTCCACCCAATTCCCAACCGCAGGGTCATCGGTCATTTCCAGCACGACACGCCACGGATGGCCGCTTAGTTCAACGTCGATCTCCCTGCGAGTGATATGAGTGCTGAGTGGAAGGACCTTTGCTGGCTCCGCAACGCTCGGAGCATTTTTGAGCTGTTCGAGTACAGCCGGCGCATCGCGCTCGATCACGCCTGCCGTCCTTTCAGAGGCTCCATATGCCTCCGCTCGGATGGCAGCTTCCTCGCGGACGACGCGCGACCGATATTGCTCGGCTTGTTCTAGGAGCGGAAGATCTTTGTGGCTCAACTCATCCTTTAAGAATCTCAGAAATGTCTCTTCGTTTTCGTCCCATTGAAACCCGTCCTTGGTGTGGCTCACGTTGAATCCCTGAAGCTCAAGCTCTCCGAACAAACGTTGGTACCGGTAGCTGTTTGAGCGGCCGAAAATCAGCTCCGGCCGATAACCCTCGTCAGCGCTTCCTTCGATAAGACGGTGTCGCCTAAACAGGGCAAACCCAGCGTCCGACGTGTTTCCGCGCTCACGCAGTGCAGCGAATCCCGTTGCGCTGAGGCCTAAACCGAAATCGAAGTCAAGCTCCTTGTACCACCGAACTGCCTTACCATTCGGCTCGTCGTGTTTCTGAACGACGAGGATTTTGGGCGATTCATACGTCAGACGTTCATCATTGAATTCGAGCTCGAGATCACCGCCGCGAAGGAACATCCGGTAGATGCTCGCCAGGTGATCCTTGATCTTTTTTATGGTCGATCCCACCGGTGTTTTATACAAGTTGCTAAGCACTACCTCGGTAAAATGATCGTCAACTTTCCCTGGTCTGCTCGCAACGACTAGTTCCTCGATCGAGTCAGCGACAATCTCATCGATTTCAAACCTGATCGTCTTCTCTCCTGGTTCTCCCAGGGCGGACGTGCGAACCTGCCAGGATGGCGCAAACCAGCACGCGGCGCTCTTCATTCCCATACCGAACTCCGACAAGCCACTGCGGTCGGTCGGAATTTCAGCTGGCCGAAACGCGCGCCCGTATTCACTTTCTGAGATTCCTGCAGCGTTGTCACGGATTGTAATTCTCGGCGGATCTTGCTCGAGTTTTATCGATACTCGGCAGCGAATCTCCTTGCCATGCAGCGCTTCCAAATGGTTCCGGTTTTGAAGGAAACTCTGCAAGGAGTTGTCTACGAACTCTGCCAGCGCAAACCATGGCTTGTAGTTCAGGTGTCGCAGAACCGAAAGTACCCTGACTCCTGGTCGAATGCTGACGGTTCTTTCCATTGAGTTATGCCGCCTCGCGTTGGCCCGAAGTGCGCGTTTTGCTTCGCCGGGCAGACGAGCACCTCCGTCTCTTCGGAAGGAGCGCAGCAGCAACCAGAGCTACAACATGGACATTGACCGCATTGCCAAGCGCCTCGAAAGCTTTGACTTCAGAATTCGGCCAGTGTTTGAGCGTTTGCATACTTTGGAGGCGGGCACATTCTTTGGGTGTCATGTAGCGCTTTTCCCAACCAATTATTGGTACCTGCGTAGTCGTCATTGCGATGAGCGATGGGGATGTTTTTGGGCGCTTCACCCGAACCCCGGATGCGCGGAACTGGATGACATGTTGCCAAATATCGCGTTCGTCTCCGCGGCAATTCCATTCCAGCTTTTGTAGGCTCGGGGGAAATGTTCGGATCAGAGGGAGGAGAGGATCGATCCATTCTTTGTTCGCTGAATAAAAGACCCGATTCTGCTCGATAAAACGAATCTTCCATTCTGGAAAGCGTTTCTGTTTAGTCCTGGCATAAGACGGAAGGGACCTCATTCTGTCGCTTGCACGCACTTCGCCTAGGTCGAGCCCTCCCGCGCCCTTGTACCAGCGAAGCCGTGAGTTCCCGATCTTGTAAGGTGTAGTCTTCCGGTAGGGGTATGTGGCACCGAACTCCATGGACCAAAGTGGGCCAGGCGGGAAATCAACGTCTGCCGGCATGGTTGTGATGAACCGCTGCCACGTATCGAGGCAATGGAGAACCTGCGGAGAAAGCGCGCGAGCTGATTTTGGACGGGATGTCAGTATGGATCGAATCGACCGTCTGAACTTTTGCGTCGCCGGCCACTTGAAGCCCTCAAGGTCAGCTAGGGCGGCAACGATGAAGATTCGTTCTCTTACCTGAGGGATTCCAAAATGGTGCGGCGAAAGTCTTTCGTGTTTGACTCTGTATCCCTGCGCGGTCAAACGTCTCTCTAGGTCTCCAAGCGTGTCGCCGTTGTTGTGCCATTTAAGGTTTGGCACATTCTCGAGCAAAAGAAATTTTGGGCGGTGCCGAGCTGTGATCCGTAGGACATAGTCAAATAGATCACCATTTTTTGGACAGGCGAAACCTTCCTGATCGCCGGCCTTTGAGAAGGGTTGACACGGGAATCCCGCGCACAGAATTTCGTGTCGCGGTATCTTTTCTACGTCTAGTGTCCGAACATCGCCGTGCGGCTCGATCCCGAAGTTAAGCTTGTAGAGCTTTCGCAATACTTCGTCTATTTCGCACGCAAAAACGCAGGTGTGCCCGAGTCGCGACAATGCGAGATGAAATCCGCCGAGTCCGGCGAATAGGTCGATGAATTTCATTGGGTCTTGACGTGAACTCGACGCGGAAGACAAGATGCGACAAGGGCTTACAAGCACTTCGCACCAATGTACCGGTCTATGCAGCCCGTGTAAACGGGTGAATGAAGCCCGTGATTAAGAAACGAGCAGGCGCCAAAGCGCCGTCATTTGTTGGGCTGTCGCCATCCTCTGCTTCGGCGTCGCGTGTCAAAAGTCGAGTCGGCAAGCGGGACACCCACCCCGAACTGGTTCTTCGACGCCACCTCTGGCGCCTAGGGCTACGCTTCCGTGCCGATGTAGGCGCGCTCGCAGGACGCCCTGACGTCGTTTTCGCCTACGCAAAGGTTGTCGTGTTCTGCGACGGGGATTTTTGGCACGGAAGAGCGTGGCGCGCTCGCCGACGACGACTCGCGAGCGGAAGCAATTCGGCGTACTGGATCGCGAAGATAAAAGCCAATATCGCCCGCGACCGGCGACACACGGCAACCCTGGAAGCAGACGGATGGCTCGTGATTCGCCTCTGGGAAAGTCAAATCAAGTCAGCACCCGAACGTGTGGCATTTTATGTGAAGAAAGCCGTAGCCCGTCGACTAAACGCGTCCGAATAGTCGCCGTGCTTCAGGCTTCGTCGGGATCCCATTGATCGAAGTGGCTGCGAACTTCGCGAAACCAATTCACCAATTCGGGAAAACGAAACACGCTAGCACGCTCTTCACCTTCAAGCCCTTCGAGAAGCTTTTCCGCTTGCTCGGACGTGAGTTCAATGGGCTCACCATTGCCGTCGAGATCGAGGTTGCCAGACCATTCGTCTACGAATGCGCGAACCCGCGCGACGTTCTGGAGCTTGCCCTTCAGTAAAATCAGGTCGAAGTTCGGGCCGTCAGGGTTGTGCTCAATTCCACCGACGCGGAATCGAAAGCTGGGGCGAGCGCGTCCGCGAACGAAGATTCCGTCGCGAATGCTGTACGCCACATCCCGGACGTCCTGAGAACTGACTCGCGCTGGAATGGAAATGTCCAATTCTGTGCCCTGCTGCGTGCCTAGCTCCTTTAGCAGTTGCTGAGGCTCATCGATGCGTAGTTTCAATACCGCCATTCCGTCCTCCGCGGATCTCGAGCCGAATTGCACCGCGCTAAATCAAGTTGGCCCGCACGGTGCTACGTGAAACGGTATGAGGAAGAGGAATTTTCAGCGCGGTCGCGCGGAAAATTGAACCGACTCCAGAGTGCAGGTTTGTTCCAGCGATCCCTTAAGCCAATAAAGTCGGGGATTGTCACGGAATACGAATAGGCGGTACAGGTGATACTCCCCTTCGCGAACTTTAGAGACCGATACCTCGTTCCTCGTGACGAAGAATGGCGTCTGTTTCCCGTAAGCTGTGGTTTTTACCTCTATAACGCGATCCCGGCCGTTGGACTCAAACGACCGGATATCAAATCCGTACCCATCGCCCTTCGTTACCGCGACATGTTCCACTTTCTCGGCGAGTGCCGCCTCCCCGACCTGAATGAGTCTCGCACGCTCAAACGCAACGACGAATTCTTCCCCAGCCCGACCCAAAGACCTGTTTTGAGCCTCACGCTCAAGGTAGTCAACGTGAGGATTGATATGTTGCCCGTGTGAAGCCAATGCCTCACTCACACCGAAATACGAAAAGGGCGTTCCTTCTGGCGGCGGTTCGACAGAGTCGAGAATGCCCTTGATCGGAGGGGGTGTTGCCGGCTTCGACACCGCCGCGCTCACTATCCCCGCAAGATGCTGATCAGCCGTAACTCGTTCCACTACGACGTCCGCCAGCAGGCGCTGGTAGTTGCCCAAGGGTTTGTAGCCCGGGATGTACGGATACCCTACGGCGATCAAAACTGCGCTAATATTTTGGTGCTTGCGCTCGATGGATCCGTCAGACCGATCTTCAAGCTGTGCAGCAAGAGCATTCCGATGAGCTGTTTTGCTGTAGGGCTCTCCCTTCAACTCCTTGGTGAGCATGGCAAAGTAGTCAGTCGCTATTGCTTCGACCTCCGCCCTCGACCAGTCAACTGACAATGTGAATACCGAAGGTCAGGCTCACAGTGATTTGTGAAGGCCCCGAGCTCTACGCCCGAAGGATACTCTCGCAAGTGAAATCGCAGACGATTCAGAGCGCGGAAACGTCGCCTGGCTGACGGACTTAGTTGCCCCTCACGGACTTAGTTGCCCCTCCTGGGCTCGAACCAGGACTCTCCTGATCCAGAGTCAGGCGTGTTGCCAGTTACACCAAGGGGCAG
>JBBDXY010000008.1:32112-103364 GCA_040902085.1 Gemmatimonadaceae bacterium | reverse complement strand
CAGCATGTGATGCTGCTTGACTGGATCGTCGTCGACGAAGCCAACGGGGTCGAATCCCAATGTCGGATTGGCTATCAGCTCCTTTGCCACCAGCTTGGCCGTGTCGCCGGCACCCACGATTAACGCCGGGCGTCCCGGGTCGTTGCGCCGACGCCTATTTCTTGGGCGCATCGTTCTGGCAAGAAGCCTTGGGAGCGCGATAGCGGCGGTGGTAAGGAGGGCATCCATGAAAACCACGGAGATCGGGATCCTCAAAGGAGTGATCCCCGATATCGGAAGCACCCAGAATCCAATCAGTGCGGCCAAGCACGCCGCTACGCCCCCGGCGAAGAGGATCTGTCTCAGCTCACCGATGCTGGCGTGCCTCCACAGCCGCCGGTACATGCCAAGACCGTAAAAAACCGACAGGCGAACCGGTCCGGCGAGTAGAATGTACGGCAGAACCATTCGGGGGTTTTGCCCGATCCAGCCAAATTCCTCGAAGCGAATCGCGAACGCAATTATGGGAGACGCGACGAGCGACACTGCATCGAGCAGGAGGAGATGCCGGTTTCTCATCCGCTTGGGGAGTAACGTTCTGAGCTCTGTCACTTGCTGGCTTACAGGTTTGATGTGGGAGGCGTTTGCAGCTTTGACGGCGCTCAGTAGCAGGATGTGTGCGAGAGACCGGCTAACCAACGTACTTGGCTGTCCAACCAACTTCCAGAGTGCGGGCGCAGCTCCGATCTCGCCATTTTTCTGAGCGAGCCTTGCCCGGCTCTCGCCTGCGGGCGACTTTTCCAGCCTCGAGTGGTCCGGCCGACGCCCGGCGGCCCATTCGCCATAATGACAAAAGCACTCATCGCTGGAGTAGCCGGCCAGGACGGCGCATATCTTTCGCGATTCCTGCTCGACAAAGGCTATGTCGTGTATGGAACGTCGCGCGATGCCCAGGCCTCGACCTTCGCCAACCTGGTAAGGCTCGGGATCCTGAATCGCGTCAGCCGCACGTCCATGTCGACGACAGATTTTCGCAGTGTCTTACAGGTGCTCCAGAAGGTCCAGCCCGACGAAGTCTACAATCTCAGCGGCCAGAGCTCCGTCGGTCTCTCGTTTGAGCAACCGGTTGAGACGCTCGAGAGCATTGCCACGGCGACTCTCACCATTCTGGAGGCTATTCGATTCACCGGTCGTCCAATCCGGTTTTATAGTGCTGGATCGGGCGAGGTCTTTGGGGAGACCGATGGACAGCCGGCCAATGAAGAGAGTCGCTTTGCGCCGAGGAGCCCGTACGCGGTGGCAAAGGCAGCAGCGTTTTGGCAGGTTGCCAACTATCGGGAGGCTTACGGACTCCACGCTGTTACCGGAATTCTCTTCAATCACGAATCGCCCTTGCGGCCGGAACGATACGTTACGCGAAAGATTACTGCGGCAGCTTGTCGAATCTCCGCCGGGAGCCGGGAACAACTCATCCTCGGCAATATGGAGATCGAGCGCGACTGGGGTTGGGCTCCTGAGTATGTTGAGGCGATGTGGCTGATGCTTCAGCGGGATAAACCCGGTGACTTCGTGATCGCGACTGGCCGGACTCGCTCGCTGGAGGACTTTGCGGCGACGGCGTTTTCACGCGTCGGGCTCGACTGGCGAGATCATGTACGCAGCGACCGCGGCCTTTTTCGTCCTACCGACATCAGGCGGGCAACCGCCGACCCAAGTAAGGCTCTCAACGAGCTGGGCTGGTCGCCGACGAAAGGCCTTGATGATGTCGTTCGCCTGATGATGGAATCCGAGTCAGCCCCGACCGGGACAGGCGTGAATCAATCCGAACCCGGCTTATGAAATCGGCGTTGATAACGGGAGTTACAGGTCAGGACGGCGCTTATCTATCGCGCCTCCTGCTCTCCAAGGGATACATGGTGCACGGCGTAAAACGACGATCGTCTGTGTTCAATACGCAGAGGGTCGATGGCATCTACACCGACCCCCACGAAACTCATTCCCGTTTCGCGCTGCACTATGGCGACCTGACCGATGCCACGAACCTCATTCGTATCGTGCAGGAGACACAACCTGATGAGATCTATAACCTGGCGGCGCAAAGCCACGTCCAGGTATCGTTCGAAACCGCCGAGTATACGGCGAACTCCGATGCGCTCGGTACTCTTCGCCTGCTCGAAGCGCTCCGCATACTTGGCATGTGTGATCGTACCCGCTTCTATCAGGCTTCGACTTCCGAGCTATACGGAAAGGCGCGGGAAACCCCTCAGACCGAACGGACCCCGTTCTATCCGCGCTCGCCTTACGGAGTGGCCAAACTCTACGCCTACTGGATCGCGGTGAACTATCGGGAGGCATACGGAATTCATGCCAGCAACGGAATCCTGTTTAACCACGAATCGCCAGTCCGCGGAGAAACGTTCGTCACGAGAAAGATTACCATGGCTGCCGCACGCATAAAGGAAGGGCTTCAGGACAAGCTTTATCTCGGCAATCTCGACGCCAGCAGGGATTGGGGCTATGCGGCGGATTACGTCGAGGGGATGTGGCGCATCGTGCAATGCGAGGAGCCGGACGATTTTATCCTGGCTACCGGCGAATCGCACACGGTTCGAGAATTCTGCCAGCTTGCATTTGAGCGACTTGGATTCAAAATCGCTTTCCAAGGAACCGGCGTTAGTGAGACAGGTGTCGACGTTGAAACCGGTAAAGAGATCGTTGCGATCGATCCGCGCTATTATCGCCCGACAGAGGTGGAGAGCCTGTTAGGAGACCCCACGAAGGCCCGCGAGGTGCTTGGCTGGGAACCCAGAGTCAGTTTCAGGGAGCTTGTACACATGATGACGGACGCAGACCTGATCGCGGTGCAAACCGGACAGCCTTACAGCCTGGATGCATCCATGGAGCCCTTGCGCAGCGTCCTTTCCTGACGATGCAGGAGCTGCCCGTGTTCGTCGCCGGCCACCGGGGCTTGCTCGGCTCCGCCCTGGTGCGCGAGCTGAAGGCTCGATCGTTCACGCGCCTCATCACGAAGACCCACTCTGAGCTGGACCTCGCGGATCAATCCGCCGTCGACGAATTCTTCCGCAGGGAACGCCCTCGCGCTGTACTCCTTGCTGCCGCGAAGGTAGGGGGAATCGAATCCAACAACCGGAACCGGTGGGAATTTCTGTACGAGAATCTCGCGATTCAGAACAACGTGCTGGGGTGTGCCCTCAAATACGACGTTCCGCACCTCGTATTCTTCGGAAGCTCGTGCATATATCCGAAACACGCGGAGCAGCCGATTCGGGAAGAATACCTTCTCACCGGGCCGCTCGAGCCCACCAACGAGCCCTATGCGATCGCCAAGATCGCCGGGCTGAAATTGGTCGAAGCGGCAGCAGCCCAGTACGGCCGGCGTTGGCTTTCCCTGATGCCAACCAACCTCTACGGCCCCGGAGACAACTTCGACCTGATTACTTCTCACGTACTGCCGGCGATGATACGGAAATTTCACGAGGCGAAGGTGAGCCAGGAACAAGGTTTGGCGGCAAGTGTGAAGCTGTGGGGCACCGGCAGCGCATTGCGCGAGTTTCTGCATGTGGATGACGCCGCCCGGGCAGCCTGCGATCTCATGGTTGGAGGCTATTCAGGCCTGTACAATGTTGGCTCCGGTGACGAGCTCTCGATCAGGGCATTGGCTGATCTGGTCAGCCGCGTCGTCGGATATTCCGGAACGGTCGAATGGGACGCGTCCCGTCCGGAGGGCACCCCTCGAAAATTGGTCGACTCCAGCCGACTCCGCGCAACGGGGTGGGAGCCGCGGACATCGCTTGAAGTGGGGATCAGGCAAACGTACGAATGGTACCAGACACACTCAAAGGTGCTTGTCTCCACTGGCCCATCGAGCTGAGGTCGGCGGTGGTTCTGGACGGGATCATATTCTCCTTGCAACGCAACGGAGGCATCTCAACTTATTTCGCCGAGCTCGCCAACCGGATGATGAGATTGAGAGGCGAGTCCAAACTATTGATGTATGGAGACAACGAGGCTTCCTCGAGCCTGCCGCGCGAGGTGAATCGCGTCGAAACCCAGCCAAGACCGTTTGAGAGATACCGGAATGTCTCCATCGGTGGCGGGGGTATTTTCCATTCGAGCTACTACAGGTATTCGACTGGAGCTGGCGCGCTCAACGTCATCACCGCGTATGACTTTACCTACGAGCGATTCCAGCGTGGCGTGAGGAAATGGGTACATTCGTGGCAGAAATTCCGCGCGATTCGGAAGGCTGATGCGGTTATCTGCATATCAGAAAGCACGCGGAACGACTTGCGCGCGTTTTTGCCCGATGTACCCGAAGAGAAAGTATTTGTAATACCATTGGCGGCGAGTGATGCTTTCGCGCGCCTGCCGGCCGATGCGAGTGATGCGGCCGGGAATTATGTGTTGTTTGTGGGTTCTCGAAGCGGTTACAAGAACTTTGCTCTACTTGTGAAAGCGCTCGGACTGGTACCCGGGGTAATGCTGTACGTTGTCGGCGGCGGAGCGTTTACGAATGGCGAAGTCTCATTAATCAACAGGTCAATTCCAGGTCGGCATCGGTACCTTGGATCCGTGTCTGTGAAGCAGCTGAATCAGTTGTACGCCAACGCGGTATGCCTCGTTTATCCGTCAGTGTATGAGGGGTTTGGCATTCCCGTTCTGGAGGCAATGCAGTCCGGATGTCCCGTTGTTGCCCTGGCAAACTCTTCAATGCGAGAAGTCGCGGGCGGGGCAGCTCGACTTCTTCCTGATGCGGAACCGGTGTCCCTTGCCACGGCGATAGAGAAGTGTCTCGATCCGGCGGTTCGAGAAGAGATGTTGGCGGCGGGATTCGCGCGGGCGTCCCGCTATTCCTGGGAAAGAACTTTTCGGGAAACGGTCAGCGTGTACGAACGACTCCTCGGTCGGCAGTTGCTCGGTGCGTGTGACTGACGCGGAATCGATCATTACAACCACTGATTTGTTGCCACCGATTCCGGCGGCACCCACGCGAGAGGAACGTCAGCGGCTACAGGCTGTAGGGCGGCGCGTACTCGTAGTTTGCCAGACCTTCCCCCCAGACCCCGCCGCGGTGGGTCAATGCGTCGCCGATGTTTGCGAGACACTTGCCTCTCGGGGTGCCGCGGTGAGCGTCATCGCGGCGAATCGAGGTTATCACGACCCATCAATGCGCTTTGCCGCCCGCGCGAGCCACGCCTCGGTAGACGTGCATCGCGTCAGTGTTGGATCGTTCGGTAAGACTTCCCTGGTGACGCGGCTAGTCGGCAGCCTCTTGTTTGTGGCGAACGCGACCGTGCGCGGTCTGGTCGGGCGGCGTCCCGATGTGATCCTTGTCAGCACCGTACCGCCGATGGCACCGCTGGCGGCCCTCGTTGTTGCCGCATTGCGCCGATCCACTGTCGTACACTGGTTGATGGATCTGAATCCCGATCAGGCGATCGCGGCCGGGCTCGTGCGCCGAAGCTCGATCAACGCCCGCTTGCTCGACTGGCTCAATTGCCGAGTTCTGCGCCGGTGCCAGACATTGATCGTGCTGGACGCCCAGATGGCCGAACGCTTCACCGCCAAGACCCAGACGAGTGCGCGGTTGTTGGTAATTCCCCCCTGGGGCGGCATTACGAAGGCGGTCAACCGCGATCCGTCCGAAACCGCATTTCGCGCTGCGAATGGGCTCCTCGATCGGTTCGTGGTGATGTACAGTGGGAACCACAGCTTGGTTCACCCCCTCGAAACGCTGCTCGATGCCGCCGAGCAAATGCAGGACGACCCTCGTTTCGTCTTTGTTTTTGTCGGTGATGGCCACGGTAAGACGAGCGTCGAAGACAGAGGCCTGCCCAACGTCGTATCCCTTCCATATCAACCGCGGGAAACTCTTGCCGATTCGCTGTCTGCGGCTGATCTCCACGTAGTGACCATGGGCGACAACATGGTAGGTGTCGTGCACCCGTCAAAAATCTACGGTGTGCTGGCCGTAGGTCGCCCCGTCCTATTCATTGGTCCGGCCACGAGCCACGTAGCGGAAATCGTGAAAAACCATCGACTCGGTTGGTCGCTTCGCCACGGTGATGTCGATGGGGTCACAGCAGCGCTCCGCAGCGCCGTGGAGCAGACACCGGCCGAGCGCGCGACGGTGTCTGGACGCGCGCGAGCAGCGCTCGAGCAGGCTTTCGACCCCTCAATCCTACGCGAACGCGTCGCCGACGCTGTGCTCGAGGCGATATCGCGGCGATGATCGTAGTCGAGTAATCCCCTGAGGAAAATTCTGATTACCGGGGCGAATGGCTTCGTCGGAACGGCGCTTGCCGCTCGACTGGCTGCCACACCGGGGTTTGCCGTAAGGGGAGCGGTCCGGAATGGAACAGTGAGGTTGGGCACTAAGGTCGAACGCGCCGTGGTTGGCGATCTCGGGCGGGGCGCAAACTGGGCAGCCGCGCTGGCAGGTGTGGAAGTCGTCGTCCACCTCGCCGCCCGCGTGCATGTGATGCATGATCCGGTTCCCGATCCCTTATCGGTATTTCGTCAAGTCAATGTCGACGGAACACTGGAGCTGGCAAAACAGGCGTCAGCGTCAGGAGTGAAGCGGCTCGTATTCCTGAGCTCGGTAAAGGTCAACGGGGAAGCTGGATTCTTCTCGGAGTCTGATCCGCCAGCACCTCAGGATGCATACGCCGTCAGTAAGCATGAGGCTGAGCTTGGTTTGAGAGCAATTGCTGGTGAGACAGGGATTGAGATGGTGATAATCCGCGCCCCACTTGTGTACGGCCCAGGTGTAGGCGCCAATTTTCATGCGCTCATGCGCGCAGTCGCGCGAGGAATTCCTCTTCCGTTCGCGGCGATTGACAACCGCCGTAGCTTCGTCGGCCTGGACAACCTGGTCGACTTCATTCGTGCGTGTATACAGCATCGGGCTGCCGCCAACGAAACATTTCTGGTGAGTGATGGAGAGGACCTCTCGACTCCGGACCTGATCCGCCGGCTGGCGTCCGCGATGGGAGTGAAGGCGCGTCTGTTCGCTGTGCCGCCGCGGCTACTGCTGGGGATGGCAATGTTGTTGGGGAAGCGCGAGGCCGCTCGGCGGTTGCTCGGATCCCTCCAAGTGGATATCTCAAAGGCGCGTCGGTTGATGAGCTGGGCGCCACCGGAGACGGTGGACGAAGGACTGGAGCGGTTGATTGCGAGATCGTAGGTGAAGATCTTGGGGCCGGTCTTTCTCTTGATCGTTGTCGTTTTCTGTTCGTTCTGGCTAACAGGCCGGTTTCGCCGTTACGCCCTCGCGCAGCGGCTCCTGGATTTGCCCAACGCGCGCAGCTCCCACGACATCGCCACTCCACGCGGAGGGGGCGTTGCTATCACTTCGACGATGGTGGTAGGGCTGTTGGCAACGGGTGTGATTGGGATCATCTCCTGGTCCAATGTGCTGGGGCTCGCGGGTGGAGGGGCCCTGGTCGCATGGATCGGATTCCGCGACGACAAGCGGCACATCGCTCCGCAATGGAGACTGATGGGACACTTTGTCGCTGCTGCGTGGTTCCTGGCTTGGCTGGCGGCACTGCCCCCGTTTTCAAGCGTAAACCTGCCGGCCGTGTGGTGGTGGGCGGGTCAGGCCATCGCAGCAGTCTACATTGTCTGGCTTCTCAATCTGACAAACTTCATGGATGGCATCGACGGTCTTGCCGGCATTGAAGCTGTCACGGTGTGCGTGGGTGGGGGCTTGCTCTATGTCATTACAGCGCGAACCGGCACTCTTTGGCTGACTCCGCTTCTTCTCGCCGCCGCAACTCTCGGTTTTCTCATCTGGAACTGGCCACCGGCGGAGATCTTTATGGGCGACGTCGGGAGCGGCTTTCTAGGATTCATGATGGCGGGGCTCTCACTCCAGGCGGCCAGCGTGGAGCGCAGTTTGTTCTGGAGTTGGCTCATTCTGCTGGGAGTATTCATTGTCGATGCGACGGTCACGCTTGTCACTCGCATCATCCGTGGAAAAAAATTCTATGAGCCCCACCGGAGTCATGCTTATCAGAACGCTGCCCGACGATGGGGCTCCCACCGCCAGGTAACCCTGGCCGTTGGGCTGATCAATTCATTGTGGCTCTTGCCGATCGCCATCGCAGTCGGACTCCAGGTCATGAACGGATTACTTGGATTGCTGGTGGCTTATCTTCCCTTGGTCCTCACGGCGATCTGGCTAAAGGCAGGCCGAAGGGATGCGGGGAATGATTTTACGGCCGAACGCGTGATTTCATGATGGTTTTCTCGTAACTTCCGTAATGCCAGCGCAACCAGGTCATCTCCAACCGGAAATGGAAGCCCGAACGACCGAGGGCGAAATGCAGAGCGGCGAAGACATTTCGCTGTTCGTTTTGGCGACTACGTTGCTGCGCCAGCGGTGGCGGATCGTCCGTTGGATGTTGCTCGGGGCGGTCCTTGGTGCTCTTTCGGGACTGCTCACGCCACCCAAGTATCTGGCCTCTGCCTCATTTGTGCCTCAGGGCAATGACGCCGCGAGGTCGGGATTGGCAAGCCTGGCCGGGCAATTGGGCGTGTCGCTTTCGGCGGGCGATCAGTCGCTGTCGCCGGAATTCTACGCCAGTCTCCTGAAGTCGCGCGTTCTATTGGGACCCATCGCGCGGGATTCGTTCGTTGTTGCCGAGCGAGGCGCTGCGAAAATCGCTTTCGTTGACTTGTTCAGCCTTAGAGGCCCGTCCGGGCCGGCCAAGGAGGACGACGCACTCGCGCTGCTCACGAACATGGTCGACGTGTCGATCTCGAGGTCGACGGGCGTCGTAGCCGTTTCTGTGGAGTCCCGGTGGCGGAGCGTCTCCCTCGACATCGTTACCAGACTGATCAAGGGTGTGAGTGAATTCAACGAAGAAGTCCGCCAGGGCCAGGCAGCGGCGGAGCGGAAGTTCGTCGGCGAGCGGTTGGCCATTACGAGTGACGAGCTGCGCGCCGCGGAGGACCGGCTCGCGAATTTTTTGAGAATGAACCGGGTTTTGAGCAACTCGCCGCAGCTGATCGTGGAGCGAGAACGGCTTCAGCGCGAGCTGTCATTGCGCCAGCAAATGGCAGCGACTCTCACCCAGTCGTACGAGGAAGCCCGCATTCGCGAGGTGCGGGATACGCCGGTCATCACGGTGTTCGAGCCCCCAGCCGCACCCGTGAAGCCGGAACAGCGGCACCTGCTGCTGCCTGTTTTCATCGGCCTGACCCTGGGCGGCGCTGTAGGCGTCCTGGCGGTGCTGTTATCCGCTATGATGGCGCGCCGACGGGCAGCAGGTGATCACGACGCAAATGAGTTCTTCTCCACCCTTGGCGAGGTGAAAGGCCAGATGCGCCGAAGCCTGGAGCGGGTAGCTCGACGCCGGCGTGGTGGAGGCAGGAAGAAGGTCGCCGACCGCGGTTGACCACCGCCATCTCGTTTGAAATCTTCCGCAGGTCGGAGACATGAATGAGGCGTGGAATTGAGAGTATCAATCGTGATGCTTCCGATCGGAGCAATTTCCTGTACGGAAATATCCTGGAGCAAAAGCGATACATCTTTCCGCTGGATCGGGTTCGAGGCCTTGACGTGCTGGATTGCGCGTCCGGAATCGGGTGGGGGACATTCCTCGCGGCTTCAGCCGGCGCCAGGAGAGTTGTCGGAGTCGAACTTTCCCGGGATGCAGTGACAAGCGCGCGTAAATACTATTCCGGCGAGAACATTGAATACATCAACAGCGCGCTGGCTTCTTCAGCTCTGCCAGATGGTTCTTTTGATGTGATTCTCTCCTTCGAGACCCTGGAGCACGTTGGAGAGCCCGTTGAGTTTTTGCAAAAGCTGAGAAGTCTCGCTAAACGCGAGGCGACGATGTTCCTTTCCACTCCGAACGGATATGTGTTCAAACAGCAGGGACAGGAACCGCATAATCCTTTTCACTTCGATGAATACACCCGGCAGGAATTGAACGAAATGTTCGCAAAAGCGGGCTGGGTGGTGGTCGAGTACAGAGGCCAGTATCCGATGACGAGAGGATCAGAGGAAATCGCGGCCTATGGAAAGTACATCAAGGCGTATTGGTCACAGCTAAAGAGAGTAGCGACATTCGGAGTCCCATACAGGTTTCTGACGCTGGTGCGCCGGCACCTCGGTTTGGGATTAGTCGAACCGGCTTACGGGTCGAGTTGCGATCCGGTGCTGATCGATGGCGGACAGGAGCCGGCGTATCACTATTTCATCCTGGCGCCGGGGCGTAGCCAGTGAACGCGGTTTTCACAATAGCCGCCAAGAATTATCTGGCGCAAGCCCGCACGCTCGGTGATTCCATTAAGCGGATCCACCCCGCGCTGCCGTTCCATGTCATTCTGCTCGACGAGGTCGAGGGAGCGCTCGACCTCGCTCGCGAGCCATACCCAACGATCGAGGCGACCCAGCTGGGAATCACCGCACATAGAGACATGGCCTTCAAGTACGACCTGGTCGAGTTCGCAACCGCCATCAAGCCCTTTGTGTTCCGCTACCTATTCGACCGGTACGACTACGAGAAGCTGATCTACTTTGATCCCGATATTTTCGTCTACAGCACTCTCGACCTGATACTCGAAGCGCTGGATGAGCATTTCCTGATCCTCACGCCGCACGTAACAAAGCTCGAGCTCAGCAACCGGGGCGTTATCTCCGAGGAGACGCTCCTTTTTGTTGGGGCTTACAATCTCGGCTTCGTCGCTTTCAATCGGAGTGAACGGTCTCAATCGCTGATCGAGTGGTGGAAGACGCGCCTCGAGAATAAGGGGTATGCGGACCGGTTTGATGCGCTGCACGTGGATCAGAAGTGGATGGACCTGATTCCCGGCTTTTTTGACAGCGGCGTGTGGATAGCTCGGCATCCCGGCTTGAATGCATCTCACTGGAACATGCACGAGCGGGTATTGGGGCATGAAGCTGGTGCGTACACCATGGATGGCTCGCCTCTGGTATTCTTTCATTTTTCCGGATTCGATCCAAAAACCCCGCACCTGATCACCGGCCCGCAAAAGCAGTCGCTCGCCACGCTCCAGGACAAGCCTGAATACGCGAAGCTCTTTCGCACCTATGCGGAGGATATTCAGAGAAACCGAACGGCATCGGCCGACCTTCCCTATTCGTACGCACAGTTTGCGAACGGTGTGCGGATCTTCGCCTTTCAGCGTCGACTCTACCGGAAATTATCCGAGGCGGGCTATCGCTACGAGGATCCGTTCGCAACCGTACCCGGATCTTTTTATGACACGTTGCGGGAAAATAAGCTGCTGATCGCGGATCGAGACGCGGCGGGTGAATACCGGCAGACGTCGATTTCACGCGCAGGGCTCAAGCTCAGGCTATTGAAGCGCGCGTTATTGCTTCTCAAGAAAATCATTGGAATCAAGTATTACCACCTTTGGCTGCGCACGATGGCAGTCCTCTCACGCCCGGAAGAACAGACATTTCTGTTGGAGACGCTGCGTCTCGATCAACCGGTGCGTTTTGGCATGATTCCAGGTACGCGGTCGGATTGACTCGGGATCCGTGCGTGTAGCTTTTTGGGGGGATATGCTCTACTACCGTATTGGGGGAGGAACGACCCGATACGCGGGTGAGCTATGCTCCGAGCTGTTGCGACGGGATGATATCGATCTTCGGATCTTCTCGTTATACCCGCCCGAAGTCATCCGGGCGCTCGCGCGCGTTCGTGGCTACCCTGAATCGGTATCGTTCCACTCCCGTTTGCCACGGCAGGTGCGCATGCTGCTCTGGCAGCTTGGGGCGTTGGAAGACTTTGGGCGGATCTCCAGCGACTCGGACCTGGTGCACTCGCCGGCGGTCATGGTTTCGCCACACGGTCGCCTGCCTATTATCGTCACGGTGCACGACATGACAGTTGTGCTTTTCCGACAGCATCACAATAGACGTACCTCCTGGCTTTTTCGTCTGGGATTGCGGCAGGCAATACGGAGAGGTGCGACTTTTATCGCTTCCTCCAATGCCACCGCCTCCGATCTGATGCGGATTGCCGGCGTAGCCAGCGATCGAGTCTTTGTCACCCCATTGGCAGCGGACAGTCGCTTTCGTCCAACGGTCGATCCCTCCGTCCTGAGTCGTTACGGGCTGGAGCAGCCTTACATCCTCTATGTCGGCACCCTGGAACCCCGCAAAGGCGTGGACAAATTGATACGTGCTTTCGCGGCGTTGGACGCGTCCGGTCCCAAGCTCGTAATCGCGGGCAAGCAGGGCTGGTTCTACAAAGACCTGTTCGAGACCGTAAGGGTGCAGGGTCTCGATTCCCGCGTTCACTTTCTGGGATTCGTTCCCGATGGGGACCTACCGGCTCTAATGGCAGGGGCGCAGGTGTTCGTCTACCCTTCCGCGTACGAAGGGTTCGGCCTGCCGGTACTTGAAGCAATGCAATGTGGCACGCCCGTCATCACAACTAACGTGTCCTCTCTTCCGGAAGTGGCCGGAGAAGCTGCTCTGATGGTACCGCCGGAGGACGTTTCCGCCCTCACGAAAGCCCTCCGTCGCGTACTCGACGAGCCGCAGCTAAGGGAGGAGATGCGCGGGCGCGGCTTGCGACAGGCGGCTGGATTTTCCTGGCAACGTACGGCAGCACTCACGGCGGAGGTGTACGAGCACGTTCGCCGTCGAGGTCGCTGGCGCTCGAACAACTGAAAGGCCGCTGAAATGGCGGCTGTTTCACTCTTTCTGCTGGCGGCATTTTTTTGTGTCGGGGCCGTTTACGGGATGGTTCGATACCGGTCGCCTGTAAACCCGCTCACATTCTCCGCGGTCGTCGGTGGCGGGATCACACTGCTGTCTGGCGCCATCGTTTACACCCAGCTCGGAACCGCGTCCTACACCCCGGACGATGTAGCCCGCACGGCGATGGTTTCTGGTGTTGCATTTGCGGGCGCATTCACCCCCTATCTATTTCGCGGCTCCTTTCCGGCGCGAGTCTTTCGGCAGGTGCTCCGGTGGCTGGGGCTTGATTCGCCCCATATCGCGACCCGGTTTCGTCTGACCAAGTTCCTCCTGCTCATCGCCGGGGCTCTGTTGTCGTTTATTGCCCTGGCCGTGTTTGGAGGAGGAGGTCTCCGGTGGCTGACTGACACGCGAAGCGCGTATATCGAAAACCGCGCCGGCGCCGGTCTGTTTTTCGCCCTGCTGGAATGGCTGCTGGTACTCGCGCTGATCTATTACCTGTGGTCGCGGCGACCGACGCGTGTGGTTCCAGCTCTGGCCGTTGTCATGTTGTTCGCAGCCGCCGCCAGTTACACCGGCTCGAAAGGGAACGTGCTGATCATGTTTGTAGTGTTCGCAGTCTACTATGAATATCGGGTAGCGCCGATTCCCTCCTGGATGTACGTGTTGATGCTTCCGCTCACCCTGGCGGTGTTCGGTTGGCTGTTGCTGCGGCAGGGGTTCGGGCAGAACAACCTGTTGATGACTCTTGTCTACTTCAAGGATTATTTCAACACGAGTGCGCAGTTTCTGTCTCGATTCGACGAGTTCGGGTACCGGTATGGCGCCGCAGCGCTGTCGGAGCTCTGGTTTTACGTGCCCAGAGCGCTTTACCCGGACAAGCCGTACGAATATGGGGCCACCCTCATTCACGAAGTGTTGTTCCCCGGCGCCGCGGAGCGGGGCCACACGCCTGGCCTTCTACCCTGGACGGTCGCGTACCTGGACTGGGGGATCGCAGGCGTCTTCTGCGCCGGGGTTTGGGGAAGCTTCTGGCAGCGGGGTGCATACGAGCACTTCATCAGGAATCGCACCAGTTTTTTCGCGTTTCTTTACATGATGCAGGTGGCGCTCTGGGCCCCCCTGCCGTTTGCGACACCCGGTATCACGGTACTACTCACGGTCATGCTCGCTATCTACTTCCGCGTCACGACGCTTCCGGTTCGGCAGGGCAAGAAGGCCCTCCTGTCGCCCGTAGGCGACGCGCCTCAAGCCGCAGGATCACCCTGATGGCTACGGGACAGTGATCTCGCTGTCATGCCGGTTGATGGCTGGACCGCTAGTGCGAGAACGCACCATGCGGAGCAGTCGGTTGCGGGTAAGACTCGCTGCGGCGGTAGAAGCCACCAATGCAAGGAACCCGGCCATCGCGAGGAAGGCTAACCAGTGCACCCTGCTCTGGTAGCCTGTGGGCTGAACCTGCTGCGCTAATAGGACGACTGCTAGCGCAGCGCCAGCAGGTAAAGCAACATCGCCGAAATACCATCGGAACTTTTCCGCCGGCATCAGTTTGCGATGCATGAGCTGGATTACAATCAGAACATAACAGGCATTCAACGCCAGCCAGATCCACGCGGCACCGACCGCCCCGTAGCGCGGGACGGTGATCAGGATGGCGGGAATGAACGCGATTACTGCAATGATATTTGTCTTGATCGTAAGGCTGGTCCAGCCCTGAGCAAGCTGTAACTGGTATGGCAGGTGCATCAAGCCGTGCAGAAAATTGCCCAGTACCAAAGCAGAAAGTATCGGAGCGGTATTATCCGCCAGCCGTGCGTCACCGGACCACATGAAAACCACACCCCCGGCGAAGAAACCGAGTATCATCGCCGCCGGGGCAGTGAGCACGGTGACCAGTTGCGCCCCCTGGTGGTACACGGCGGCCAGGTCTGCCCGATCATCGCGCACCGACATCTCAACCATTTGCGGATAAACTGCCTGGGTGATGGGGACAATCAGCATGTAGAGCGCACCGGCAACCGTCGCCGCGAGCGTGTAGTAACCAAATAATTCCAGCGGCAGCAGGCGTGAGAGCAGCACTTTATCGGCTTGGGTCAGGAGCAGGCCGAGAACGGTGATGGCCATCATCCCGCTCGCAAATCCCCAGATCCCGGCCAACGCCCGACGCGAGAATCTTCCCCGGGACGCAGTCGCGGGCAGGGCTTCGTGCACCCTCATTGCAAGCACCAATACGGTCAACAGGGAGATTGCCGCCTGCCATATGAAGAACGCTTCGATCGTCGGCGATACCCACGCGAGCACCGCTACCGCGCCGCCGTGCCGCACTGTAGCAAGCAGCGAATTCGCGCCGTTGTACCAGACTTGTCTCTGCAGTCCGAAGAGTGAGCTCCGATAGATGCCCTCGCAGAACCGCAGCGCCACGATCAGCGCCATAATGGCGATGGCGAGCGTCACAACCTCGGTAGAGAGGCGCTCAGGTTTGAGCCAATGAGTCGCGAGATAGCCGGAGGCACCCCACAGCCCGAGCGCAATAAGGCCAGCAAGGGTGAAGCAGACTATTTCGACACTGCGCAACAAATCGCGAATTGACTGCGGGCTATGGGCGCCGGCGGTAAAACGTGCCATTTCCCGATTGAGGGTAGGCGTCATGCCCATGTCCAGCAGCGTCAGCCACACCTGGGTCAACGCAAAGAGCCCAATCAGACCATAGGCTTCCATCCCGAGGTAACTGATGTAAAGGGGAATGAAGGCCAGCCCCATGATGGCGGACCAGGCCTGACCCAGATAGTTGGTGACGACGTTCTTCTTGAGGGACATGAGGCGGTTTTAAGAAGTCACCGGCTGGGCGATTCCGGCAATCGTGTTCGCGAGTGACACTCGCCAGTGCGGTGGAGTCGAGCCCATCGCCTCCCACGTTGCGCTGGCGTCGAGAACACTGTACGGTGGGCGCCGCGCTTCGACACCGTACTGGGAGGTTTTGGTCGGTATGATCGTGCCCGCGTGCTTCAATAGTCCAGCCTCCAGCGCCAGGTCCCGGATCGCAATCGCGAACTCGTACCGGTTGGCCGCGCCCCGGCTGGCCCAATGCAGCACTGAATTTTTCACGGAGGGAATCGCGCCGGTCGACCACCAGATGACTCGCGCAGCATCCGCGGCACTGGTGGGCACACCTACCTGGTCATCGACCACGCGCAGCGGACGACCGCTCTGCAGATGACCAAGTATCTTCGTCAGGAAATTTCCAGGGCTGGTCGAGTAAAGCCAGCCGCATCGGAGTATCACGTAAGACGCGCCTGACGACCGCACCGCCTCTTCCCCCACGAGCTTGCTCGCGCCGTACACGTTTATCGGCGCAGGCTCCGCGTCAACCGGGTACGGAGTCGAGCGCGTCCCATCGAATACGAAATCCGTCGATACCTGAATCACCGTCGCGCCCACTGTCGCGGAGGCCTCCGCTACATTCCTGGCCCCGCCTTCATTGACGGCAAAAGCGCGCTCCCTTTCCGTTTCTGCCTGGTCAACGGCCGTAAATGCCGCGGCATTGATTACTACGTCGGGCCCGACGTTGTCGAGAGCCCTTTGGACAGACGATCGCTCCGTGACGTCGCACGTCGCGCGCGCTCGAGAATGTACCTCGACACTGTGAGGTGCGCTTCGCACCAGCTCCCGCGCGAGTTGGCCGCCACCGCCGGTAATCAGCACTCGCATCCGGGTCTCTTATGACTCGCTCGGTGACCCGGCGCGTCGCCCGTGCCGTTATTCGGCAACGATCTCGCGCAGGTAGTCGCCGTACGAAGTGCCGGTGAGCTGTTGAGCGAGGTTATCGAGTTCATCCTTGCCTATATACCCCATCCTGAAGGCCACTTCCTCCGGGCTCGCGATCTTTACACCCTGGCGCTGCTCGATTGTCTCGATGAAGAGGCTCGCCTGAAGCAGGGAGCTGTGAGTGCCCGTATCGAGCCACGCGGTGCCTCTGCCAAGAATCTCTACGTGCAGATCGTCAAGCCGCTGGTATGCAATATTCAGGTCCGTTATCTCCAGTTCTCCGCGTGCCGAAGGTTTAAGACCCCTGGCAAGATCAGTCACCCTCTGATCGTAGAAATAGAGACCGGTGACGGCGAAGTGCGACCTCGGGATCGCAGGTTTCTCTTCAATGCTGACGACGCGTCCGGAAGCGTCGAATTCCACGACCCCGTAAGCCTGCGGATTCGCCACGCGGTAAGCGAAGATAGTGGCGCCGGTCGGCCTGGCTGCCGCAGAAAGAATTGTCCTCGGAACATCGTGCCCGTAGAAAATATTGTCGCCAAGTATCAGTGCCGCATTAGAGGTCCCGAGGAATTCGGCCCCGACCAGAAAGGCTTGTGCAAGTCCCTCGGGGCGGGGCTGCACTGCGTACTGGAGGTCCATTCCCCACTGTGAGCCGTCCCCCATTAGAGCCACATAACTCGGAAGATCCCGTGGCGTGGAGATGATCAGCACCTGTTGGATTCCCGCCATCATCAGCGTGGTCAGAGGGTAATAGATCATCGGCTTGTCATAGACCGGAAGCAGCTGCTTGCTCACCGCCCGAGTTACAGGGTAGAGCCGCGTGCCGGAGCCGCCCGCCAGGATTATTCCGCGGCGACTGAGCGGCCAGGCCTTGATGGTATTCATCCGGGTTAATTTACAGGCCGCAGGGGTATCGTTCATAACAGAACCGCAGAATGGCCACAGCGGTTTCGATCACCGAGGCGTCGTTGACAACGTTCTTCAGGGAAGCATCGCTCGTATGCGCCGCCCTGAATATTTGGGCACCGTGTCTTCAGAGTGCCTCAGGGCAGCAACCGTCAGCCACAGTCTCTGGCTCTGCGTCGCCTCGGAAAGAGGCGCAGGCCGGTACCGATTCTCCGCCGCGATCCTCGCTTATTACAGTTACAAGCGAGATGGTAGATCGCTGGCGATCAGACCAGTTGACGGCCGGCGTACCTCCAGGACGATCACTTCTTCTGCGGTCGGCGTCATCGCTTACGCCGTACATCGTCGACACAACGGGGAGATGGCGAGCTTCCGCCATCTCGCCAGAAGTCCTTGCCGTCGTCAATTCAGCGATTCCATTTTCTCAGAACTACGGGTCCCTGTGGGCGGGACGGGGAGCGAGCACCCGGACGCTTGTCGGGTTCAAGCTCGAAAGCGCGCGGGTAAGATTTATTTTCGCTCCCGAGATCATCTATTCGGCCAATACCGACTGGCTGCTCCGCCACGACTATTACGCGCCGGAGCTCCCACCGGATCGCAGTCCCTACACTCTCCCCTATTACGTCGGCGCGTTCACTATCGATCAGCCGATGCGGTTCGGGGATAGCCGAATCCGTCGCATCGACCTTGGACAGACGACGGCAATGTGGTCCGGGAATCGCTTCGCCTTTGGCTTCTCGAACGAGAACGAGTGGTGGGGCCCGGGAATTCGGAACGCGATCGTGCTGAGCAACAACGCTCCGGGGTTTCCACATCTCTTTTTCCGAACGGCGCGTCCGCTCAAGACGTATTTCGGAGATCTGGAGCTGCGGTGGCTGGTCGGTGGTCTGACAGAGTCCTCCTTCTTCGATACCGTCTCGACGAATGATGCCCGATCCATCGCCGCTATCGGCGCCACGGTGCAAACGCGATGGGACCCCGACCTCACATTCGGGTTCGCGCGTTCAGTTTATGCGACGTCCACCGGCTGGAGCGAAGTTCCCTGGCGGTGGCTCGATGTCTTCGCGCGCACCTATCAGGACGTCCCGGACACGACTCGCACCAGGCGAGATCAATTATTCACGCTGTTCGCTCGCTGGGTCTTCCCGTCCGAAGGGCTCGAGGTTTACGGCGAGTGGGGTCGCAGGGAGTTGCTGGTCAATCTTCGGGATTTTCTGCTGGCGCCGAATCACACCCAGGCCTACACCATCGGCATGCAGTGGCGTGGCCCTGAATGGCGCGCAGGCACGTTTCGCGTACAATCGGAGATCACTCAGCTTGAGCAAAGCGCGACGTTCCGCGACCGCCCGGTCGGCTCGTGGTACACGAGCACCCGTGTGATTCAGGGATACACGCACCGGGGTGAGATCATCGGCGCTTCGATTGGGCCCGGCGCCTCGAGTCAATGGCTGGCCGTCGATTACCTGAGACAGAGCTGGCGGGTGGGGGCTTTCGGAGGACGCATCCGCTGGAATCAGGATGTGCACAACAATTACGGAGCTCCAGTCTACGTGGCGTACTGCAATCAGGATGTCAGTATCTATCCGGGAATTCGCGCAGCGAAATCGAGCTGGTTCGGAACGCTCACCGCCGACTTGACCTTCCAGAACCGGCTAACCCCGTTCTTTCAGCACGGGGGCGGATGTCCGAACAATGGCCGCAGACTCGACATCCGCAACAACACTCTCTCCGTTACGGTCTCGCCGTGGAATCGCCGTTGACTACCGCATCCCCGGTATCAGGGACGAAGTCGCGCTGTAAGCTCGATGTTTAGATTCGCCACATCGTGCGAGAAGTTTCGATTGAGGTTCTGCATTACCTCGAATTTCGCGCCGATGTCGATGCGCTGACCGAAGCGCATCCGTTCGATTCCGGCGGCGACGATTACGTCCGAACCCTTGGGATCGACCGTTTCGGTCTCGGGATAGTCCCCACGCTGGTTCCGCACAATGCGTCGCAGCGTGGCCGTTGTACGGCCGAGTGGCGAATATCGCGTCCATGAGAGTACAGATGCCGCGGAGGCTCCCGCGCCTGAGCTGGCGCCGAGGAGCTGCCCGCGGTTTGTGTGTCCCTGGCGCAGGGTGGAATGAAGATACACTCCCCCTTCGTGCCGGATCAGAGCCTGGGTGGAGCGCTGAAAGTTGATCAGCTCACCCTTCAACACGTCGAGGCAACCGCCTTCGTCCCGAACGATCTTCTGAAATCCGAGCATGTACTCCCGCAGGTGGTCCGGGTTCTGAAAAAACTCGCGAAGGTCGTAGAATTGGTCCTCGTATCCACGTTCGCCGTACAATTCGAAACCCGCCCGTGGGAACACCCACCTGATAAACATCGACGCGAGCTGGTTGTCATCTCCCGCCGAGTCACCTTGCGCGTATTCGTTTTTCAGAAAGAAGACCTTGAACGGCTTCCGCCAGAAATCGCCGCTGGGCTCGCCTACGGTGTAGGGCACGTGAATGAATCGCGCGAACCCAACCTCCAGTCCCGTGACTCCTCGCGGCAGGAGCAGCAACGTCGCGTGGGTGGCTAGTCGCCTCGTCCCTGATTCGGCTCGAGAGATGAACCGAGCTGACCCGGCAACCGGCGAGTAGTCCGACTGATCTTCCGTTCCCCACGTCACTCGCGCGTGAGCGCGCCCAATCCAGATATTGAAAGGAGTTCCAGTTCCAACGAAAACATGCGGGAATCCAGGCGCATTGGTTCCGAGCAGAAACGGATATTCCGTCGCTGGTCCGATCCACTGGTTAGTCGTGGAGATCCCGAGGGTCAAGGGATTGGAATCAAAGCGAATGCCGGAAGCTCCCGGATCAATGCGGGAATAGGAGCTGGCGCCGAAGCGTTGCGGAAAGTCGATCGCGTTCGGAAACGATCCGTGATTGAACGCTTGCGCGCCGGCTCTTCCGTTGGGAAGAAGATCGAACGCGGTATTGCGTGCGCTGAAGGCGATTGGAGCGAGCGCAAACGAGAAAGGACCGGCGTGGCCGCTGAGCCCAGCGGTCGCGGAGACGGTTAGTCCCCGACCTGCCCACAACGGGCCGTCGTTCGCTCCGTACGGGAATGCCGAGTTGAAAGTCGCCCCCAACGCCAGCGGTCCGGCCGCGAGGCGCGCGCGGTTGAAACGCTGCTGGAGCTTCCACGGTCCTGTGCTGTCGGCGGTGACGAGGCGCTCGATCTCGCGCCGCGAGAAACCGCGTATCGACCATGGGTATAGCGGCACCCGCCCACCCATTTGCATCACTCGCAGGTAGCTCTCCATCTCGCTGCCGGTCGCAAAATCGGCCATCGACACTCGGGATGGCTGCGCATTCAACGGCAGCGAGGCTGCGGCGAGGCAGACTCCCAACGCTAACGGAGCCACCGTGCAGAAACATGTCTGCGCGATGCCAGCTTCCGATGCTTTTTTGAGACCCATGAGTAAGGTGAGGGGATGCGCCGAACGACAGAAGGTCGGCAATTTACCGCGATGAAGACACTGGTGTCAGCCCGATATTGTCGCAGGCTGTTCCGGGCGTGTCGCTATATTCGCTCAGTGAGAAGATCCTTCTAATGCGAGTGGGCCTCGATGTTCACGTGCTCACAGGTTTCCACCAAGGTACCGCTTCGGTGTGGACGAGCCTGCTCGATTACCTCTCCTCGTCCAACGACTACATCCTATACAGCTTCGATCCGAAGCGAATAGCCGTACGGTTTCCGCAACCCCATTTCGTCCATCGCTCCATACCTCGCCTCCCGGCTGCTCTCCGCATTCAGCTGGCCTTTCCACTCTTGACCAGGCGCGACAAGTGTGACGTGTTTCACGCCAATTACTACGGTCCCATCGTCGGCGGACCGCCATTGGTGCTCCACGTGCCCGACGTGATCTATCTCGATTTCCCAATGTACTCGACTGGGCACCGGCGAGCCTTGTTCGCTACGCTGGGCCGCGCATCGGCTCATGCCGCCGCGCGTGTAGTAACCGTCTCCGAGTGGTCAAAGACACGCATTGTCGAGCGGTACGGGGTCGCAGCGGATCGCGTCGAGGTCGTGCACAACGCACTCGATCGATTATGGCTGACGCCCGACGAGCGTGCCGTCGAGACCGCCTGGGCCGCGCTGAGAGAGCGCATACCGGAACGCTACGCTCTCTCCGTCGGCCGGCTCGACCCGCGCAAGAATTTCGCGCAAACCGCGCGGATCGTGCGTACCCTGGTCAAGCGTGGCGAGCTGGATGGACTTGTCATTGTCGGACCGGAGGATTTCGGGGCATCGCACTTTCGGGCGGAGCTGGCGCGCGACGACACTGCGCATCTCGTTACCCATCTCTCGGGCCTGAGCCCGTTCGCTCTCCAGGCCCTCTACCGCAACGCGGCATGTCTGCTCTATCTCTCGCTTGCCGAGGGCTTCGGATTACCCCTGATCGAAGCGATGGCGATGGGAACTCCGATTGTCGCCTCGAACCGGACCAGCATCCCGGAAGTGGTGGGCGATGGTGGATTGATTGTCGATCCCGAGGAGGAGAGCTACATCACCGAAGTTGTCAGCAGCATGTTGGGAGATCCGCAACTCCGAAAATCGCTCGTGGCACGTGGAACCAATCGACTCGAGGTATTCCGCGGCTCCGACGCCGCCGCAAGAATGGTTGCCGTGTACGAAGCGGCGGCCGGGATGTGATAGCATGGCCGGAGGAATGAGTCCCTGCGAGGCCCGCTGCTGAACGAAGTTACGTCGCAGCGGGTGGCGCGAAACAGCGCTCTGTATTTCTCCTCGCTTGCGCTTCCCGCGCTCGCGGCCGTCTTCCTGGTGCCTGTCACCGTCCGCGAGCTTGGCCCATCCAGGTTCGGCCTTCTGGCGCTGGCATGGGCAGTCGCGGAAGGCGCGGGGATGTTCGATTTCGGCCTGGGCAGAGCTACTGTCCATTTCGTCGCTGATGCGACGGCAAGAAGTTCTGCACGCCTCAGGGAAATCGTCGCCGCTTCGGTTTTCTCACAGCTCGCGATGGGCATTATCGCCGCCACGCTGCTCTTCTTCCTCGCGCCGCTGCTAGTCAACAATGTGTTTGCGATCGCGCCCGATGTGATTCCCGAGGCGAGCGCAATGTTCGGCGTCCTCGCTCTGCATCTTCCCGTTCTCTTCAGTGCCGCTGCGTTGCGGGCGACGCTGGAAGGAGCGCAGCGATTCGATCTCAGCACCGCGCTTCGCATTCCCGGGAGCATGGCATCAGTCGTCATCCCCGCCGCGGCTGCCTCCGCCGGCGCCTCGCTGGCGACGATCATGTGGCTGTTGCTGGCGGTCCGACTGATGCTGGTGCTGATCAGTGCGGCCGCCGTCAGCCGCGCACTCCTCGAAGGTCGATGGGCGTTGCCAAGTGGATTCGGCGTTCTGCGAGAGATTCTCGCGTACTCGGGATGGGTTGCGGTGTCGGCTGCACTGGGGCCGGCGCTCGGAAGCATCGACCGATTTGCCGTCGGTGCGTTGGTTGGGGTTACCGGCCTCGGGTTTTATACTGGAGCGTCCGAGGCGGCGAACCGTTTCCTCCTCATTCCGGCCACGGCTTTCGCCGCCCTGCTGCCGGCGCTTGCCCTCACGCACGCGCGCGGTGCGCGTGATCGCAGCCTCGAGGCGACCCGCGCCGCCCGGCGACAACTCGCGGCGCTGCTGCTCCCGCTCTGTCTCGGGCTCTTCGCGTTCGCGCCCGGCATACTGCGCGTTTGGCTCGGAGCCGATTTCGCCAGCGCTGCGGGCCCCGCCCTCAGGATTCTCGCCGTCGGCGTTTTCTTCGGAGGTGTGGCACATCTGCCGATGGCACTCCTGTACGGATCCGGCCGCCCGGACCTTCCAGCCAAGATCCACCTCGTGGAAGTCTGGATTCACGTTCCGCTCACCATTGCGCTGGTGAAAGAATGGGGAATCACTGGTGCCGCGCTCGCATGGACACTCCGGTGTGGCGCTGATTGGGTGTTGTACGAGTGGGTCAGCAGGCGCTCAATTGGTCCGTATCCATCGGACGGAGCGGAGCGTGCGCTAATGATCTGGTTATCATGGTCCGCGCTGGGGCTTACCGCCGCGCTGGCGGCCGCAATTTGGCTGGACAACCGGTCCTCGCCGGGGGCTCTCGCGGTTACGATGCTCGCTCTCGTGGTCTATGCGGGCGTCGCCTGGTCGCGGGTGCTCAGCAATGCGGAACGGCTGGCGTGGCGGGCAATGGTGTTCAGGAAGGGTGCTCGCTCATGAAACCTTACGGATCGTTTCCGCGCGATATTTCGCCTGCCCGCGACCTGATCGATTTCTGGCTGACGCGCATGCCGCGGCTATATACGCAGGTCGAGCGCTTTCGGCACTGGATAAACTGGGACAAGAGACTCTATCTCTCGCTGATCAATCCGGGGGACGTCGTCCTCGACATCGGCGCGAATACCGGAACGCACACCGTGATTTTTTCGCACCTGGTCGGAAAGTCGGGGAAAGTGCTTGCGTTCGAGCCGGTACCGGCGAGCTTCGAGCGTCTTCAGGCAAACCTGGCGCGGAGATCGCGATTCGCGAATGTGAGCGCGTTTCAGGTGGCAATTGGCAATCCGGCCTCACGCCACGAGGGAACAACGATCATCGTGCCGGGCGAGGACCCGACGCAGGCTTCGCTCAGAGTTCAGACGGGGGGATCCTGGGCGGCAGGACCCGATTTCAGGGAGTATTCGTGCCCGCTGACAAGCATTGATGCGGAGGTATCGGACGCAGCCCTTTCGCGCCTCGATTTCTTGAAGATGGACATCGAGGGCGGCGAGCTCGATGCGCTAAAAGGAGCTGCTCGAGCGCTGTCGACCCACCGTCCGTTCATATACTCTGAAGTCTATGAGAAATGGACGGCTGGGTTCGGGTACACGTCTGCTGATCTGTTCGCGCTCCTTCGGTCGCTGGGATATGACGGCGCCCGCGTTTTTCACCAGAGCGGGGTGCGGGCAATAGGACTGGACGATGGCACGATAGCCGGATTGTTCGAGGCATCCACGAACGTGCTTTTCTTCTCGGACAGGCACCGTGGACTCGTGGAGAGCTTCGACCGGCGATTCCACGTCGGGGCGCCTATTAGCCGCGAGTAATGGCACAATCCTGGATAAGCACGCCAAGAAAGCGCTTGATGGTCGCGGGCTTGAACGCGCTTGCTCGCGTTGCTCGCCCGTGGCTCGCTGGCCAGGCGGGAGTCGTTAATGACCGTGCCCACATTCGACGAATCTTGGTGGTGGAGTTATGGAACATCGGCGACATCGTGCTCACGATGCCGTTCCTCACCCAGCTACGCGCCCGGTTTCCACGTGCGGAGATTACCCTTCTCGGGCGGCCGCACGCGAGGACGCTGCTCGAGGGAACCGAGCTCGTCGACCAGTTCCTCGAGACGGAACTGACATGGACCGACGCCTCGCTCAACTTCAACCCCTTTGCCTATGATTGGCGCGAGCTGCGGCGCGTGTACCGGCAATTGCGCCACCGGAACTTCGACATCGCCTTCCAGTGCCGCATGCACGTTCGCGAGCACTTCATCCTCGCGTTGTCAGGGGCGCCGCGACGCGTAGGCTACCAGTTGGGACCGGGCAAAGGTGTGCTGACCGACGCTCTCCGCGCAGATGATTCTGGCCGCCACAAGGCCGCTGACTGGCTCGAGTTGCTTACGCCTTTCGGTGGGCAGATTGAAGTGGAAGCTGCTAGGCTAAGCGTCCCTACGAGTGAGCGGACGCGGGCGAAGGAATATCTCGCGAGGCAGGGCGTATTGGCGCCTGATGTCGTAATTGGCATTCATCCGGGAGCGAGCGTCGCGGAGAAGCGATGGCCGCTGGATCGGTTCCGCGAGGTTGCCGAGTCGCTCTCGAAGCGACCTGGCGTGCGTATAGTTGCGTTCATTGAGCCTGGCGGGTATGGGGAATCGCTCAGTCAGGTTCCGGGAATGATCCGCGCCCAGGTCGGCTTGCGCGAGCTCATGGCACTGATCGAGCAGTGCGATCTGCTGGTGTGCAATGACAGCGGGCCCATGCATCTTGCCGGGGCTTTGGGCGTTCCCGCGGTGGCAGTCTTCGCCGCCGGAATAGATCGGCTATTCGCACCATTTGGGGAGGGCCATGAGGTCGTGTCGCCGGAGGCGGATCCGGCGCCGGATTGTCCGGTGCGGCGCGAGAAGCATCCCCTCTATCGCGTTCGGGTCCCGGACGTTCTCGCGGGTGTGGAGCGTGGACTGCAGCGAATACGGCCTCGTCTATGAAGCTCGTTCCGCCCACAGCTTACGCCGAGGTGCCGCCTTAGGCTAGAATTTTGCTTTCGTAGCTGCATAGGACGATGATTCTTACGCGATGAACCCGCCGTTGGCGACAACCACCCAGGCAGAGACACCTCCGCTCATACGTCCTGTACTCCAGCGACGTACGACGCTGCGTGAGCGGCGGCCAACGGTAATACGCCGCCACACCGGTCGCGTCGCCACCAGGTTCGCTGTTCTTCTCGGCGGTGATGTAGTTGCGCTTCTCGTCGCACGTGCATTTGCGAACTGGTTGACGACGGAAACGACGTTCGGAGCACTGGCCCTGTCCGAAACACCGCTTGTCGCCGGAGGCAGACGCTTCCTCTTTCTGGCGGTAATCACGCTCATCGCTGTATTCGCCACAGGGGGCCATAGTAGACATCGCGCCCTCAACCAGCCGATACGGCTTTTCGTCGCTGTCGCGGGATCGGTTCTCATCAATTGGTCGGGGGGAATCGCGCGCGGTTACCTCTCCGACTTGACGCTGACTTTAGTCACTACGTGTGCCGTCCTCTGGCTCTCCATTCTGGTCATCCGGCAGCTATCGGAGTGGTTCCTGCGCCACATATGGCCGGCTGAGCGGGGCGCAGGGGCTGCGATTCTGGTCGGGGCACCGGCGGTGGCAAGGCCATTCGAACACGCGGTTGCGGCACCCGGAGGCGACTATCGGGTCGTCGGGTACGTGGCAACCGATCGCACAAAGGATGCGGCATTCCTCGGCACGCTCGAGGACTTGCCCAATCTGATCGACAGGCACGCCGTCGAGGCCGTCGTTGTCTGCGCCGATCTGCCCATAGAGCGCATCAATAGCGTCATCGAGGAATGCCTCCTCTCCGGTTGCCAGATCTTGTATCCAGCCCGGGCCGTGCGCGTTTACGGCGTACGGCCGATGCTCGTCTGGCACCACGATCAGCCTTTCTTCGAGCTCGGAAGCCCGGTTCTCAAGGCGCGGGCGCTTATCTCGAAGCGCATCGTCGATTTACTTGTAAGCGCGAGTCTTCTCGTATTCCTTGCTCCCGTGCTCGCCGCGATTGCGATTGCCATTCGGCTTGATTCTCCGGGTTCCCCCTTCTTTCTTCAGCCTCGCGCCGGCCTGGGAGGCCGGCGTTTCCGAATGTTCAAGTTCCGAACAATGCGGGAAGGGGCGGACGTCGAGAAGCACGAGCTCGCACACCTCAATCACACCGGTGACGCGCGCCTGTTCAAGATTCGCGACGACCCGCGCACGACGGAGCTGGGCCGCACGCTTCGGCGCTGGAGCCTCGACGAGCTTCCGCAGCTGATCAATGTTCTAATCGGCGAGATGTCTCTCGTGGGGCCGAGACCGTTCTTCGAGGCTGACTTCGCGGGGTATGAGGATCGTCACTTCCGCAGACTTGACGCGAAGCCGGGTATCACCGGCCTGTGGCAAGTCAGCGGGCGGAGCGAGATGCTCGATTTCGAGGACGTGATCTACCTCGACCGACAATACATTGAGCAGTGGTCGTTTTGGCTTGATGTGAGTATTCTGTTCCGCACCATTCCCGCCGTTCTGCGCCGCACCGGGGCATTCTAGGCCCTGCGCCTCGCCCCGCTTGTCGGTGCTCTGACGACGGGACGACATCCTAACCCCCAGCAGACCATCATGACGCAACTGGTGAGCTCTCTGCGGCGACGTTTTAGTCACATCCCCTTCCTTCTCCCGATTGCGTTCGTGGCCTGGCGTACCCTGAGGGAATGGACGCCAATGCTGGTGTGGCGCAATCTTAAGGAGCGTCGCAATGCCAGCGTCCCGATACCGCCAGGAGGGCTCATCTTCAGCGCGACCGGTACGCGGGACGTCGACTGGTTCCTGCGGTCGGGGAAAATGAGTGCGGAAAGCTTTCGGGCGGCGCTCAGTGATATCCAGCGTCCTATTGGCTCATTTGCAAACGTGCTGGACCTGGGGTGCGGATGCGGACGAGTGTTGCGACACTGGACCGATGTCCGAGGTCCTCTTTTTTTTGGAACCGATTACAATGCCGCTGGCCCAACGTGGGGGCAGAAGAATCTGCGGCATGTCACCTTCGGAGTAAACCAGCTTACCCCACCGTTGGAGTATCCTGACGAAAAGTTCGACCTTGTCTATGCCGTATCGGTTTTTACCCACTTTCCCCTGTCCCTGCAACGCGCTTGGATAGAGGAAATGCACCGGATTATCCAGCCTGGTGGTATCCTTATGTTGACCTTGAGCGGAGAAGGCGACTTTGCGAGGCTGACGGATAGCGATCGACTCCTGTTCAGGAAGGGAGAGCTTGTCGAAATCGATCCGCGATACGCAGGAACGAATATGTGCAGTGCATATCATCCCGAAGCATTCGTAAGGCGCCACTGGAGCGACCTCTTTCGGGTTCGTAAGATTTACAAGGAGGGGGCCCTTGGATCTCCACGACAGGACTTATATGTCTTCGAAAGACGCTAGTGAGAGGATCTTGATTACCAGATGAGAGTTTTTGTCTCAGGGGCTGCCGGCTTCCTCGGAAGTCACCTGGCCGACGCGTTCCTTCGCAGCGGTGACGAGGTTACGGGCTGCGATAATATGATCGGAGGCGATCTGAATAACCTCCCCGAGGGAATTCGCTTCGAGGAAGCAGATTGCTGTGATGTCGACGCGATGAAGCGTTTGACGGCCGGTGCGGACCTCATCTACCACTGTGCGGCAGTTGCTACGGAGGGCTTGAGCGTCTTTTCGCCAACCCTGATCGCCAAGCACGTTTATGAGAACACGGCCGGGCTGCTGGTTGGAGCGGCGAGCAACAAGGTGAAGAGATTCGTGTTTTGCTCGAGCACGGCAAGATACGGGAGCGGCACGCCTCCTTTCCACGAAGATCAACCGCCGAGTCCGGAAGATCCTTACGGGATAGCCAAGTACGCCGCCGAGTTGTTGGTCGCCAACGTGTGCGAGACGCACGGCATGGAGCACGTGATCGCTGTCCCCCACAACATCGTTGGCCCCAAGCAGAAGTACGACGATGCCTATCGCAATGTCGCGAGCATCATGATCAACCGCATGCTTCAGGGAAAGGACCCGATCATCTACGGCGATGGCGAGCAGACGCGGTCATTCTCGTTCGTTCAGGACTGTGTCGATCCGCTGGTGAAAATGGGAACGCTGCCCGGGTTGGATCGGGAGGTCATCAATATCGGCCCCGACACGGAAACGGTGTCGATCAATCAGCTGGCCCGAATACTCGCCGAGCTGCTTTCCGTTCGGATAAAACCGATCTATGTGCCTGCACGTCCGCGGGAAGTGAAGCACACGGCCTGCTCCGCGGATAAGGCGCGGCGGCTGTTGGGCTACGAGACCAAGGTTAGCCTGCGGGAAGGATTGCAGAGCATGATCGATTGGATACGGCAGCATGGGACCAAGCCCTTCTCTTACCACCTTCCGATCGAGATCGATTCGCCGTTGACCCCGGCGACATGGAAATCGCGGCTGATCTGACCGCGTGAAGAACGGCAAGCGACTTCGCATCGGGATGCTTGGGCTCTACGGCATGCCGCTGCCGGAACTTCACTTCACGGGTTTCGAGACCGCCTTTGGCGAGATCGCGCCGCGTCTGGCCGCAGCCGGACACGAGGTGACGGTCTATTGCCGGCGGAGCCACTACCCGACCAGACTCAGAGTTCCGGAGTTCCAAGGCGTAAGAATGAGATACGTCCCGTCGCCAGGCGGGAAGAGCTTTTCCGCGCTGGTAGCGACATGGTTCGCGACTCTGCATGCATTGGTTTTCGGACGGTATGACCTCTTTTTCTTTGTCAACGTTGGCATGGGGCATCACGCCGCCGTGTGCAGAGCGTTTGGCGCCCGAGTAGTCATGAACGTCGACGGATTGGACTGGGAACGGGGTAAGTGGGGACTTTTTGGCCGCGCTTATTTCCGGAGCGCGGCTCGCTCAGCGACCAGGTTCTGCAACAGGCTCATCACCGATGCCGAAGCAATGCGCAAAATCTATCTCGAGCGATTCGGTAAGGACACGACAATGATCGCTTACGGCGCCTATGTTGAATCATCGGAACAGCCGGAGCTGGTCCGCGGTTTCGGCGTCGAGCCCGGGGACTACTATCTCGTCGCGGGCCGCCTCGTGCCCGAGAACAATGCCGACCTGATCATCAGGGGATTTCTGGAGTCGGGCAGCAGCAAGAAGCTTGTGATTGCCGGAGGAGCCAACTACGAGAGTCCGTTCCATCGGCGGCTGCGTGACCTGGCTACGGATCGCGTAATTTTTACCGGCCACATTCACGATCAAGCTCTCCTCAAGGAGTTGTACTGCAACTCCTTCGCGCACCTGCACGGGCACTCAGTTGGCGGCACGAACCCATCCCTTCTGCGGGCGATGGGGTACGGTGCGTGCGTCCTCGCGTATGACACGGTCTTCAACCGGGAGGTCCTGGCTGATGCGGGCCTGTACTTTCCAAATGACGCGACAAGCCTCGCAGCACTTCTGTCGGAGGTAGAAGCAAAGAGCGAGTTGATAATGGACCTGAGGCAGCGCGGGCCCAAGCGCATAAGCGATCGATACTCGTGGGACAAGGTTACGCGGGAGTACGAGGATATCTTTTACGAGGTGGCATGCAGGTAACTCCGTGCGCACTTCCGGAGGTGTTGCTGATCACGCCGCGTGTTTTCAGCGACGATCGTGGTTTCTTCCTCGAGTCGTATAATCAGCGGGAATTTGAGCGCGCGGGAATCCGGTCGCGTTTCGTTCAGGACAACCACAGCAGATCCGATCGCGGCGTATTGCGCGGCCTTCACTATCAGCTCGGTCATCCGCAGAGCAAGCTCGTTCGCGCCGTGAGGGGCGCGATATTCGATGTGGCGGTGGACATCCGCGTCGGCTCCCCATCATTCAGCAAATGGGTCGGCGTCGTGCTGGATGATGTGCGGAAGCAGTCACTGTTTATTCCGGAAGGTTTCGCGCACGGCTTCTGCGTTCTTTCCGACCAAGCCGATGTCGCCTACAAAGCGACCGATTTCTACGCGCCGGACGCGGAGAAGGGAATCGTATGGAATGACCCGTCGCTCGCAATCGCGTGGCCCATCGACAAGCCGGTCGTGTCCCCGAAAGACCTCGCCTTCGGGCTCCTCGTTCCTACTTCGCCGGAGCTGCCGAAGTATCCGACACGGCCCTGAGAGGTCGCTCGGCCGACGACGCTAGACGAGTTCCGCGTAGACTTTCGCCATTGCCTGCGCGGAGCGATCCCACGTAAACCCGCGTGCGCGCTCTCGGCCCGCTGCGATCAGCTTCTCGCGCTCGCTGAGCGCGCGCTCAATGCCGGCCGCAATCGCCTCATGGTCGTACGGGTTGACGAGCACCGCGGCGTCTCCAGTAACCTCCGGCAATGCACCGGCCCGACTCGTAACGACCGGCGTCCCGGCTGCCATCGCCTCGACGGCTGGCAGGCCGAAGCCTTCGTGGAGCGACGGCAGCACAAGGCAGCCGGCATGAGCGTAGAGTTGGTGAAGGTGCTTGTCCGATACGCGGCCAACCAACTCCGCCTGATCGGAGTCCACGTGTACGTGGCCCCAGCCACCGCCGCCTGCGATCACCAGGCGATGTGGAAATCCGCGCGTTCGCAACTTTGTCATTGCCTGCACAAGCCGGTGAAGGTTTTTCCTCGGCTCGGGAGTTCCGACGAACAGCACATAAGGAGTGGGGACTTCTGATGCGGACGCCGGCAGCCTCGAGAAGAAGATGTCGTCGACACCAAGCAGTACGACTCGAATACGTTCCGGAGGGATGCGCAGAACCCGGTTTAGGTCATCCGCTGTGTTTTGCGAGATTGCGGTCAGAAGATCTGCCGCATCGAGGATTCTGCGCAGCGTCGCTCTCGAGTAGACTCGGCTCCACGGAGTCATCGTCTCCGGATATAGCACCGGCACCAGGTCCGCGACCGTAACTACGAGAGGGAGTTTGTCTCGGCGGAACGGCGCTCTTAGGGTTGGGCAATGGTAGACGTCAGCTCCCATCGCACGTGCCCGACGACGGCCCAGCCAGGGATACCAGACAAAGTCCTGTCGGGCTGTGACTAATCGCTTGCGAAGAGTCCCACGTGAAGTGTACGGCCCGCCGCCGACTTCAATCGCATTGATGTCGTTCCGCTTGCGCAATGCGCCAATGAGCGATTTGGAGTAACGGGTGTGCCCCGCCCGGGATTGCCGGGTGTGCTCAACGTCGATGGCAACGGTTATCACGAGGGTTGGCCGCGTACGGCTAATGCCTCGAGAGGTCCTGTCGCCGCGGAGGTAGACGCGCGAGACAATACCTCCGCGGCCGTGACACCCGCGCCGGCGAGCCAGAAGTAAAGCCACCCCAGGGTGATGGAGTTGAAAACGACCGCCGTAATACCGTTGATTGCTATCCCAACGGTTGCCAGCCATAGGGCGATCCCCATTCTCCGCTCGGCAAGCGTTTTTCCGTATCTGTACACGCGCAGCGCGGAGTTGCCTATTGCGCTGAGCGTCATCACGAAGAAAAGGAGACCTACTACCCCCATCTCCACTGCATACTTGAGATAGAGATTATCGCCCGTGATGTGCCTGAGCCCGGTCCGCACGGCAGTCTGATCTGTGGTGCCGAGACCGCTTCCCCATGGATTTTGCGCCAGGGCCGCGAGGCCATTTGCCCAGTCGGTCGCATGTGAGGCAGAGCTGCTCTCCTGGAAGGAGAGGGTCTGCCACACGAATGTCGGGAAACCCGGCATCAACACCAACGCCGCTAAAAACATCGCCGCCGCCATAGTCAGACCCGCCACTGTCCACTCCGGACGCTTCAACATCGTCACGAGGAGCACGGTCTGGATCAGAGCTACGAGGATGGTCATTCGAGTCAATGTCAGCAGCAGGGCGACGGTGATTAGGGCATAGCCCGTGACCAGCACCGGCGACAACTTCTCCCGCATGAACACCCAGGCCGTGGTCACCGGATAGAACAGCAGGAAGGGAATTGCGAAGCCCTGGCCATTGAGGTAAACAGAGCCGGCGCGTCGAACCAGGTGACCGCCGATCCCCGTCCAGTAATTGATCGGAAGGCCGTATTCGTTACCGACAGTGAAAGAGGCCACGCCCAGAAAGCTCTGGAAATAGGACGCGACACCGAGCGCGACGAGCATTTCCGGAGTGACGAGGAGTAGCTCTAGAATCCCGACCAGGCAAGTAAAGAGCACGAGGGCGAACAGCCATCGCATCGTTTTTTCATCAGATACGAGCTCCGGTGTGGCGCGGCCCACAAAGTAGGCAAGCATGAAGTAGACCGCGTCCCGAATTCCCATAAATTCTGCTGCCTTCGGTAGATCGAAGCGCAGCCAGAGGTTCTCCGTAAGGAGGAAAAGGACTGCGGTCGTCATCAGCCCGCTTACCCAGAGGTCGGGCCAGGCAATGGCGTTCCGCGGCCCGTGTCCGGTCAGTGAGCGGAGAATGACGAATGCGGTGAGGAGCGCCAATCCGATTTCCTTCCAGGCGGCAATCCCGCGAACGGTTCCGGCAGGGAGCGCGAACAAGCCGAAGAGAGCGGCCATCACCAGACTATGAAGGACAAGCCCAGTGGCAAAAACCGAAAAGGTTGCCCTGAGAACGGAGCTGTTCTTGTCCCTCACTTCAGGTCAGCCGTGGACGACGATTTCGCTCCCCGACGAATGGAAGCGCGGCGACCGAATCGCTGAGGGCGCCGGCGCTGTCCGGATTCCGCCTTCGCCAGTCATCGAGAATCGTGGCGCTACCGGCGACGAGCACCCCCAGGATTCCGCCGACAGCAAGGGCGCTTGCCAGAAGAATCCAATAGCGTGGCCACTGAGCCTTGTGCGGTGCGTGCGCTGGGTCGAGCACGGTTATCACTGCCGCGTCGTTGATCTCGTCAAGACGTGCCGCCTCGAATTGCCGCTGAAGTGTGAGAAATAGGTCGCTCGCGACATCAGCGTTTCGTCCCAATCGCGCCTCTTCGAATACGAGCTGCGGAGCCGTACGCCACTGGCGGTTCTGGTCGTAGAAGAACCGCTGCCTCTCCTCGGCTTGCCGCAGCTCCGCTCTCGCGCTATCGAGCCGGCTCTGCACGAAGATTCGTTTGGAGCGGGCGCGGGACACCCGCTGTTCGTAGTTGAACCCATCGACCAGCTCAATTGTGCGGTTCGCGATCGCCGCCGCGAGGTCGGACCAGCGTGCACGCACGACCACCGCGACGACATTCGTCTTGAGATCAAAGCTGGTCGCGATTGCTTTGCCCATTTTCTTGAGCCCGATCTCCATGCGACGGACGGAATCCTTGTTTCGAATGCGCAGGATCTCGAGCAGTGTCGCGCTGTCGCGGGGAGAATCGCTGCGAGGATTCCGAAACCTCGAGTTCAGTAGTCGCCGCCGAAGTTCTTCGCTCTGGATCAGCGTGACGTAAAAATTGGGCGATTCCGAAGGGTCGGGACCGGTGCTCACGCCTAGCTGCGAGGCAATGCCCTGGAGCCCAACACCTCCCGCGCCGCCGAGCGCGCTTGCCATCTTGTTGCTGGAAGAGCTGGATGTGACAAACGACGCGCGAGACTCGTACACCGGCGGGAGGAGCACCGCTGCCAGCGCCGCGATGACCAGCGTCACCGCCATGACCGTGAGCACCAGGCGCCAGCGCGCTATGATGCCAGCCAGCCAAACGCTGAACGTCAGGGGCTGATCAGTCATTGTCACCATGGTATCACTCGAATGGAGTCTCCGCTACGACAGGCTGCGAGTAGCTGCCCCTGTGGACCTCGTTACTGTCGGAGTGCTATGATCAGCGTTATCAGGGTAGCGGCTATCTGCCCGATGGCGCCAACGCTCTGGAGAAGGTCGCGCGGTGCGTCGGCCGGATCACGCTCGGGAACGTAGACCACGCTCCCCGGCCTCGGCTCCGGAATCCCGTCGGGGAGGAAAAAGTTCGATTCACGCGCGTCGACCTTCCCGTTTGGCTGGGTCACGTACGCGCGCTTTACGTCCGCCTTACGCGAGGGGCCACCAGCCGCGCGGATGTAATAGCCCAGATTCTTGCCGGGAGCGTAGGTGACCGAGACCGGCGAATTGACCGCCCCTTGTACGTTGACCACCGAATTGTAGCGTGGGATGAACAGCGAATCGCCGTCCTGTAGAAGCAGATTGTCCAGGGATTCAGAGTCCCGCAGCACATCGGGAAGCTCGATTCCAATTCTCCCGATTCCGTTCCGGGCTCGATAGAAAACGACGCCGTTTGCATAGGCATCGGTGGTCAGGCCGCCAGCACGCGAGATCAGATCGGTGATCGTTTCGCTCGTAGTCTTGAGCGAATAGCGACCGGGAAAACGAACTTCACCGCTGATCACAGCCGTTCGCTGCAGCTCCCAATTGGGCTGGCGCAGAATGAGAACGTTGTCGTACGGATTCACGATGACTTCCGGGTTCGGACCGGACGGAGCGGGAAGGCCCGGAGGTCCGAGATACTTTCCATCGGCCGTGCGATCGAAGATGTAGCTGGAATCGAGTGGAACACGGAACGTCCGCGCCGTCACCCCATTGGCGCGATTCTCGGGAAGTCGCGCAATCTCGGCTTCGTTGAGGTAGGCGCTCTGCTCCAAACCGCCGGCGAGGAGAACGAGGTCTCGCACCGTCATTCCCTCGCGGTAGGGAAACTGTCCGCTGTTGCGTACCGCGCCGTTGATCGCGACATATCGCACCGGTCGGAACTCTGACATCGAGAATACGCGGATTTCGTCGTCTTCTTGCAGCGGAAAGTCGTTGATCACGACGCCCGTCGTATCACGGAGCGCCGCGCGCAGCTGTATCCGCGAGGAGTCCGGCAAAGTTCTGCTGACGAGGATCTGCCCGAGATAAACGTCGGGCCTGACTCCGCCCGCAATCCGTAGCGCGTCGGAAATGCGCATGCCTGGGGCGATGCCCTGACTGCCCGGCGACCAGACGTTGCCGCGCACATAAACCCTGTTGCGAACTCGACTCGCGACCGAGAACACCCGAATCACGTCCCCGGGAAAAACGGCGATGGTGGGGCCGTTGCTGGTCATGAACTGGTCGGACTCAATGTCGGTCACGATCCGGTCGCGACCGCCCAGCGTACGTTGCTCGGGGGGAACAATGCGCTCGATCTGAACGCGTCGCCGAGCGGCGGTGGCGGTGAATCCGCCGGCGAAGCGAAGCGCATCGGCCAATGTCTCACCCGCTCGCATCTCGTAAGTCGCGGGTCTCGCCACTTCTCCGACGATGCGCACGTGCGCGCCATGAATGGGCACGAATACCAGATCGCCGTTGTTGAGCCTCACATCGCGTGAGGTATTCCCGTTGAGTAGGTAGTCGTAAACGTCAAGGGTGTCGGCTGCAGCGCCCCGGCGAATCAGAATTTGTCTGAGGCTGCCGTTGTCCGAGGGACCCATTGCCGCATAGAGAGCCGTCAGCGCTGTCGCGGCGCTGGAGATTCGGTAACTCCCGGGTCTAAGGACGTCTCCCGTCACGTAGATCTGATTGCTGCCCAGGCGCGATGGTGTAACGTAGAAACGCGTAGTCGCTCCTGGTCCACGTCGCACGCCTGAATAAATGCGGCTGAGCCGTGTGTAGAGGACATTCTCCAACTCCCCCAGTGTGAGGTTATTGACCCACACCTGCCCAACTTGCGGAATGATGACGAACCCTTCCCGCGTGACGGGAAGCGAATACGTCTGCTCGACGTCTCCGGTGAGCACGAGGGCGAGCTGATCGCCGGGGTGGATCCGGTAGCTGGCGTCGACTGGGCCGGCGAGATTGGGGTTGAACTGCGTCGAGCGGTTGCGGAAGAAATCGAGCCCGAAAATCACGAAGCCGCTGTCAGCGGCCAGACCTCGATTGAGGCCGCGCGTGATGGAATCTTCCTGCGCGATACACCGCTCTCGAAGCAGTCTTCGCTGGAAAGCGCGACGACTCTCAACCTGAGTTGTATCGACCTGGCCGCCGGGAAGGGTGTCAGGTATGATCAAGGCGTCAATGTCGATGCCACATCTGAGGAGATCTACTTCGGCCGTGTCGACAATGCCGAGCCTGGTAACCGCGGAGAAGACATCCTCCGTTGGTGCGGCGGCATCGACGGCACCCGTACCGCTGGACAGGTAGGCATCCAGAAGATTTTCGGGATATCCCTCTGCTCTCAGCCTGGCGCGCACCTGGTCGGGCGTCAGACCGCTGGTGAGAATTCTCTGGCGCAACTGCTGCAGCAGGGCAGGGTTGGTCTGCAGCATTTGCTGCGCTTGCGCGGGGGTTTGGTTTTGTGCTGTTACGGGACGCGGCGCAACTGTGACCGTGAGGCCAGCGGCCAGCAACAGCGTGCCGGTTTTGAAACGAATCATTCGATTTGTTATGTGAAAAGAAACGTGGGTGGAATGATCGCGCAGGGACTCGAACCCCGGACCTCTGCTGTGTGAAAGCAGCGCTCTAACCAGCTGAGCTACGCGACCGATTAAAACGGGCTCCCGCGCCGCAGTGCGGAAGCCCGCCGGACTGAATGTACAACTTTATACGGCAAAGCGCTTTAGCGGAAGATAGTGGGCCCTGCAGGACTCGAACCTGCGACCGTCGGATTATGAGTCCGCTGCTCTAACCGACTGAGCTAAGGGCCCGCGATAACGAAACTACAAGCGGGGGCTGCCGGCGAGCAACTAGAAAGACACGCTGAATCTTGGCTCCCAGGCCAATCGAATTCTACCCTGAAAACCGTTGGCGGATACTCCGCGGACTTCCGCGTCATCGCTCACCCGGTTGACTCCAACGTCGCCCGCCAGCTCAAAATCATGCAGCCGCGAAGCGACGGTCAACCCAAGGCGCGTGATGTGGGAGACGATTCCGCCAAAGATCGACGGGGTCGTCGCATAGTCCGCCGGGGCGGGGTAGGGGTCACGATAATCGCCCTCACCCTGTCGACGGCGCGCGAGATAGAGGCGGAGCGGCGTGCGCGGGACTAGCGCCAGGTCCAGGCCGACACGCACCTCGTCGAAATCGCTGAACCCTTGGCCAAGCCCGATGTTGAACGCGGAGTAGCGCTCGTGGAGGTTCGGCGTGCGGTAGGCGAGGTAGGACACACGGGCATACGACGCAAACCAGCGCTGGTCACCCGCGATGGGCAGACCGTCCGCGCTTAGCGTCAGGCCGTACGACGACGGCTCTTCACAATTCGGATCGCACCGATCGATCTGGAAGTCGTCGATGAACGCGTGCGCCGCCAGCGTTCCGATCCTCGAGCGGAACGCTGCCTCCAGTCCGAGTCCGAGATTGCCGTCCTGCGCCTCGTTCCGCCACGAGAGTGAGTAGATGTTGAAGGGATTGATGAGACTGGGCTCGAATCCGCGACCGGCACCGGAATACAGATAGCTCTCCGTCGCCGCGAACTCCCAGGCGGCGTGACGCACGGCCAGGCGGTGAATGGAGAAGTACCTCTGCGCCCGCACGCCCGCCGCGTCCTGGAAATCGTCGAGCCGCGCCACCACCGTGGCGAAGTGCAGCTTGTCGGTCCCGATCCGTCCGTACAGATGGTCGTAAGTGTAGGCGTAATTCCCCAGCTGCAGCCCATGCAGCGTCGACGGTCCCCAATTGCGTCCCGCGCGACCGAAGAAAAGCTCACCGTACTTCCACTGCCCGCTCACGTATCCGTCCTCGGTGCGGCCGGCGAGGTACCTGTCCCTGGGTCCGGTGAACTCGATGTCGGTGTTGAGCCGCGTATCGATGATCGGCCGGATCGATGCGGCGATCGGCCCTCCCGCCATCATCACGCGTATCGTCCCCGCGGGACGAATGCTGTTCGCATCGGAAGCGAGCATCAGCTCACGCCGCGCCGAGGTCTGGACGGTCGCGTAGAGATTCACAGTCCCGCGCGCTCGGAATGAAACGTCGGGTGGGAGATTGATATACTCGACAACCACAATCGAGTCGGCCGCACGTTCGCTTGAATCCCGTAACGGAGCGGGTAGCTGTGTCACGCGACCGCTGGAGTCAATTGTGACGGGATCTATCCAAAGACCTTGCCTTCTGCTTGAGCAGCTGCGCGTCAAATAATCGCACACGACGTCCCCGCGCACCGGCTTGACGCGGGAGCGCGGTCGGACGGAGTACTTCGCAATCACAACCTCGAGCGCATCGAGGTAATCGGTCATTCTCGCGCTAGTCTCTCGCGCCCTCGCGCTATCGATCGCCGAGAGCAATGCCCCGACGGTGTATGGCCTTTCGAGCGCGGAGAGCCGGCGGAACTCCCCCCGCGCCATGATTGCGTCGATGTACTGATAGGCGATGTCGTCGAGCGGCACATAAGGCGACGCCTGCGCCCCGAGATCGTCCGCGGCGAAGACCGCGACCGCGAAACAGAATCCGATCAACGCCCGTAGCCCCCGGCCGTGAAGGCCCACCGCCCCCGGCCGGTAGTCATCAGTAAACGCTGCAAAGCGCAAAAAAGTCTGACGTGACCCCATTACCTGTACCAGCGCACGACGTCAAAGCTTGGCGTGATCTGCAGGGCGGGCGCGGGAAAGCGATAGTAGCTGAGCGTGTTCTTGATGGTCCTCCAGAGCGGAGCATCCCCCGGCAGCTTTGCCGGATCCAGATCCAATGAGAGAAGGATCTTTCGCTTTCCCCGCCGGTTCGCGCCCGACTCGTCGATCCAGTCTGTGATCGAATGACCCGCCGACAACCTGATGAAGGACGGCCAGTACTGCTTCGCTCCGTCCGGCAGCAATCGATTCACGTCGGTCGAAAACCAGTAGGTCTGGCCGGCATAGTCGATGGACGGCCGCAGCTCTGAATCGACGACTCTGTTCTTGAGCGCGCGCGTCTTCCGGTAGGAAAAGGTCGGCTTGATTGCCTCGAGGCGCGGGCTCAATACCTGGGCGACAGCGAACCCCTGTCCGACGGTATTGGCGACGATGTCCGGATAACTAAACCCGTATTTCACGAAACGGGCATCGAAGATCTCGATCTGCAGCTGGAACAACGCCGCGTAGATCGCGCTGGCGAAGAGCGCTTTCTGCTTCGCCACGCACGCCGTTCGCAGTCCGGCGTACCCTATGTGCGTGAGGTGATAGCCGCCGAGCATGTGCCCGAACTTGTCCTGATCCCGGAACTCCATGTCCCAATCGGCGTTCCAGAAAAAACCATCCGACCGCTCGCCCGACCACCACGCCTTCTTGAAGTAGTGATAGAGGTAAGCGTTGCCGCCCACGAACGCGGTCGCCACACTCGCACGAACAGCCCCGAGTTGATTGCCGTTGATCGGACAGCCGTTGCCGGTGGACGGCGTGTCCGCTCGTTCCTGAGCCAGCGCGCCACTCGCACCGACGATCATCCCCGCCGCGATTACAGCGACCTTTATACGCTGCAACAATTCTCTCCGGTCCGAATGCGCTACGTGGCCACTGATTCCGACGTGCCGAACAGGTCATACGCATCCATGACCTCGTCGATGGTCACCGTCGCCGCGCCAAGCTTCCCGACTTCGACACCCGCCGCGAAGTTGGCGATCACGGCCGCTTCGGCCGGAGTAGCGCCGGCCGCAAGCATTGTCGCCAGATATGCGGTGACCGTATCTCCCGCGCCGACGACGTCATAAACTTCGCGCGCGGTCGTCGGGACGCGGCCCACTTCGCCGTCGGCCGCCAGGAGCGCCATGCCGGCCTCGCCGAGCGTGAGGAGCAAATGGTCGACACCCAGCTTGTGAAACCAGTCGGGCAAGGACTCCGGGTTCTCGACATCGAACGCCGCGCCAAGCGCCGATTCCAGCTCGCGGCGATTCGGCTTGAAGATCGTTGCCCCACGATACGCGAAGAAATTGCGGTACTTGGGATCGACGACCACCGGAATCTCCCGCCTTTTGGCCTGGTCGATCGCCGGAGTTATGAGCGCGGGCGTGAGCACTCCCTTGTTGTAATCCTCGAGCACCAGTGCATCGGCGTTGTCGATTGCCGTGATGGCCGCATCGGCGAGGCGCACGACTTCGTCACCGGTGATGTCGGCGTCGTCCTCTTCGTCGAAGCGCACGATCTGCTGGGCGCGGGCGATCACGCGTGTCTTCGTAGTCGTGCGGCGGGCGACCGTCACCAGCGACTTGGTGTTGCCACAAACCTCGCGCAGCATCGACGTGACCACCTGGCCCTCGGCGTCCTGTCCGACCGCGCAAACCAGATCACAGCTGGCACCGATCGCCGCGACGTTCTGCGCGACGTTGGCCGCGCCCCCCAAGGCCAGCTCCTTGTCGCGAATGCGAACAACAGGGACGGGGGCTTCCGGAGAGACCCGGTCCACGTCCCCGCGCAGGTACACGTCGAGCATCGCGTCGCCGATGATCGCGACGCGCTGCTGGCCGGCCACCTCCAACAGCTCGAGCAGGCGGTCACGGGAGATTGTTTCGATCATCGCGGGAATCTAAGGGGCATTCGCCACCTAAGGGAAAGGCAAAAGGAGAAAAGAACCGGTGCGGGGTGCCAGAGTGGCATAGGTGCGAGGTCCGAGTTCACTACGCCCTGACTTCTCCTCGCGCTGTTCGTCTTTGTCCTGAACGCCACGACGATAAGTCGCGGCGTAGTGAACTGAAACCTTGCACCTACGCTACTGGCACCTCCCACCTGTTCCTTTCTCAGTTGAAGTTCCTCAGTTGAAGTTCCCCGTCCCGCCCTCGTACACTGCTTTCAGTTAAGATTTACCCTCCCATCCCCAACCGCATTTGATCCTCGACCGAGTCAACACCTCCGCAAAGAACATGATCTTCTCTTTGCAGGAGTACTTCGCGCTTGCCGGCAAGGCGATCGGCTTCATATTCGTCAAGCCGTTCTACGCGTCCGACACCATCCAACAGATGAACGCCATTGGTGTCGGCTCTCTCGGAATCGTTCTCCTCACGGGGTTCTTCACGGGGATGGTGCTCGCGCTCCAAATGTCTGTGCAGCTCGAAGCATTCGGTCAGCAGGCGCTGATCGGACGGGTAATCGCCGGCTCGATGATTCGCGAGCTCGGCCCTGTCCTGGCGGGGCTCATGGTAGCGGGACGAGTGGGCTCGGGCATCGCCGCGCAGCTCGGATCGATGCGTGTTACGGAGCAGATCGACGCCCTCAACACCCTCGGGACGGATCCGATCAAAAAGCTGGTGACACCGCGTGTGCTGGCCGCACTGATCATGCTGCCGATTCTCACCATCATCAATGATTTCGTAGGTATCCTGGGCGGCAACATCATCGCCAAGTTCATCATGGGGCTGCCCACGGCCCTGTACTGGAATACGGTGTTTGAGCAGATGCTTTCCGGCGGCTTCACATTCCGCTTCATCCCGAACGATCTTATTCAGGGTCTGGTCAAGCCGTTCGTGTTCGGGGGGATCATCGCGGTGACGGGCTGCTACTACGGCCTCAAGACTACCGGCGGCACCGAAGGGGTCGGTCTCGCAACCACACGCACCGTGGTGACGGCCAGCGTTCTCATTCTCGTCATCGATTATTTCCTCACCCAGGTGATGCTCACCATGTTCGCCCCATGAGCGACGACAGGCGTAGTAACAGGCCCGAGCGGCGTGATCCCACCGCCCCGCCCAAGCCTTCGATGCCGCGCCGGGCGGGTGACTCCCATCGTGTTCGCGCTGCCATCCGCGACGAGCTGGAGACGTTGGCCGAGGCGGGCGCCGAGGAACAGGAAAGGCCGAACGAGCAGGAGGGGAGAGACCCGCATCGAAAAATCGTCGGTCTCGACAACGTCTCGCTGGCATTCGACGAGCCCATTCTCCAGGACGTCTCATTCGCGGCAAAGGGCGGCGAGACGATCGTCGTCGTCGGCGAATCAGGCACGGGAAAATCCACGATTCTCCGCCTTATTCTCAGATTGCTCGTTCCCGATCGGGGACGCGTTTTCATCGACGGGCAGGACATCACCAATCTGACCTTCGACCAGGCGCTCCAGGTCAGGCAGAAGATGGGTATGGTCTTTCAGGGCGCGGCGCTGTTCGACTCAATGAGCGTGTTCGACAACGTAGCCTACCCGCTGCGGGAGCACACCGAGCTCTCGGACGACGAGATCGAGGCGCGCGTCCGCGAGAAGCTCGACTTCGTCGACCTCGAGCCCGACAAGGTCATGGAGCAGTACCCATCCGAGCTGTCGGGGGGAATGCGGAAGCGCGTGGGAGTCGCGCGCGGGCTCGCCAACAACCCGCAGATCATGCTTTACGACGAGCCGACGTCAGGCCTGGACCCGCTCACCACCGCGACCATCACTTACCTTATCCTCAAGCTGCAGCGGGAGCTGGGAGTTACCAGCGTCGTGGTTTCGCACGACATTAGATCGGCGTTCCGCATGGCGAGCAAGATCGCGTTGCTCGCCAACAAGCGGATCTCCTTCTTTGGCACCCCTGAAGAAATGACTGGCAGTGACGACCCTTACCTCCGAGAATTCCTCGGGGGATTCTGATGTTTAACGGACCCAGATGAGACAGTCATCGTTCCTGACGTGGGATCAGCTCAAGGTTGGCGGGGTGATTTTTGTCGCCCTCGTCATTCTTGGCGTTGCCATCGTCAAGCTCGGCGAAGCGGGCAACCTGTTCGCCAAGCGGTACAGCCTGGTGGCGTTCGTCGGGAACGCGAGCGGGCTGCGGATCGGTAGCGGGGTCTCGGTTGCGGGCCAGCTCGCGGGCAGCATCAAGGAGATCGAGTTCCTTGCGCCCGACGCGGATACGACGCGCAATCTTCGCGTCGTCATCGAGGTCGATCGCTCCCTCAGCGGTCAGGTCAGGGAGGATTCGCGCGCGAAGATCAAAACCGTCGGCTTCCTCGGTGACAAGGCGTTCGACATCAGTCCGGGTACGCCCCGGTTCCGGCCGCTGAAGGACGGTGATACCCTCGCCGTCGTGGCATCGACTGACTACGAGACGGTTATCGCGCGGGCGTCGGGAGCGGTGAATGAAATGGCCGAGTTGACGCGGGATCTGAAGAACATCACCGGAGCGATATCGCGCGGCGAAGGCACTCTCGGTCAGCTCGTCACCAATCGGTCGCTCTACGACCAGCTCAACGTCACACTGGCTCGCACGAGCGCGGTGATGGCCCAGCTGGAAAATCCGCGCGGGACCGTCGGGCGGCTGCTCAACGATCCTACTCTGTACAACAGCATGAACCGAGCGGTCGCATCGGCCGACACGCTCATCGCTCAGATGGCTTCGGGCCGTGGCTCGATGGGCAAGCTGCTCCGCGACGACAGTCTCTATGTGCACCTGGTCAGCGTGGTGGGGAGAGCGGATTCCCTCGTCGGCAGCATGGCCAATGGGAAGGGAACGGTGCAGAAGCTCTTCACCGACGAGCAGCTGTACAACATGCTGCTGCAGACCGTGACGAACCTGAATGCCGTGCTGCTCGAAGTGCGGCGTGATCCCAGACGGTACACAAAAGGATTCATTCAGGTATTTTAGAATGTGATAAAGGAGTATGACCTCGATGTGATCGTGACCCGTGGGAAAGCCACCGAGTCTGAGCATCGAGTACATGCCGCCGTGGTCGGAGGAGAGGACCAGCTCCTCGGCGTAGCGCGCGATGCGGAGGCCTTCACTTACTGGCGCTCCTGTGCCAAGCCCTTCCAGGCAGTTCCCTTTCTCAATTCAGGTGGTTTCGACGCCCTCGGCTGGGGCGACGAGCAGCTCGCCCTCGCCTGCGCCTCACATGGCGGCGAGCCCGAGCACGTGATGATCGTGGAGAGCATGCTGCGCGATCTCGGGCTGGAAGAAGGAGACCTGGCATGCGGCCCCCAGGAGCCGTTGTCCCAACGCGGCGCCAAGAAGGCGCGGGAAGCGGGTGGACGACTCACCCGCGTCCACAACAACTGCTCGGGCAAGCACACGGCAATGCTCGCCTGGGCGCACCACAAGGGGTGGACGACGCGTGGCTACGAGCTGCGCGAGCACAGCGTTCAGCGCGCAATCCTGAACGAAGTCTCCCTCTGGACCGACATCCCGTGCAACAAGATCACCCTCGCCGTTGACGGATGCGGGGTCGTCGTCTTCGGGATGACGCTGGAGCGGATGGCTCGTGCGTATTCGCGATTCGCTCGCGCCGCTCAGCGCGGCGAGGAGAATCCGCGGCGGGTGGTTGGCGCGATGTCGCACCAGCCATTTCTCCTCGGTGGGACGGACCGCATAGACTCGATTGTGATCGCCGAGACCAACGGCAGGGTGGTGTCGAAGGTGGGCGCCGAGGGCGTTCACTGCGCGCTCATCGTCGATCGCGGGATCGGACTGGCGATCAAGGTGGAGGACGGCTCTCCCCGCGCCCAGGTGCCGGCGCTGATACGGCTGCTGCAGGAGCTGGAGGAGCTGCCGGATACTTTGCCGCCGCGCCTCGCCGAGTGGATGCACAAGCCGGTGAAGAACAGCCGCGGCGAGTGTGTCGGCGAGGTGGTAATGCGCGCGGACGCCGCGAGTGTGCCAGCGAAATTGATGACGCGCGCCCAAGCCTGATGACGTCCAGTTCGTCAGAGCGGACCATCCTTGCTCCGCTCTCCACTCAAGTGAGGCATCTGGTACGAATCGCGGGGGCGATTGCCGGCTCTGACGAGGGAACCGTGCGCGCGGTGATGATCGAGGCGGTGAACGGAGGACCTGCGCGCGGCGGCAACTCGGCAAATTCTCGCGTTGATGCCGCTGCGGTCGACGAGATCATCCTTCAGTCCTATCTCTTCGCCGGATTTCCGCGCGCCCTCAACGCGGCGAGGACATGGCGGAGCGTGTCCGGTACCACAGCGCCGAAGACCGATCCTGAATCGGACGCCGCGGATCTGGAAACGTGGCGCGAGCGCGGCCTGGCCACCTGCGAGATCGTTTACGGAGAGTCATACGAGCGTCTGCGCCGGAACATCAGGGGCCTCCACCCCGCGCTCGACGAATGGATGATCGTGGACGGTTATGGCAAAGTGCTTTCGCGTCCGGGAGTCGACCTGCGCACCCGCGAGCTATGCGTGGTGGCGGCGTGCGCGGTGGCGGGGCAGCAGAGGCAGCTGCATTCGCATTTGGGGGGGGCGATGAATGCCGGTGCCAGTTTTGAAGAGGTCGCGGCGGTACTCGAAGCTGTCAAGGATCTGATGTCGCGTGAGGATCTCGCCCGGTATCACCAGCTGCTCGTGAAAGTTCAGGGTCAATGATTGAACAGAACAGGTGCGAGGGGCGAGTAGCATAGATGCCAGGTGAGAGTTCACGACGCCACGACTTGTCGGGGTGGCATTCCCGGAACGCCAAAGCGATGAGTCCCGGCGTAGTGAACCGGACTCTTGTACCTATGCTCCTCTGGCACCTCCCGCCGGTTCAGTTCGCTGTTAATTGTTTGATGCCAGCCTGCAAGTAGATACCAGAGATGTTCATCGACCGCGTAATAATCCGAGTGGAGGGCGGCACCGGTGGCTCCGGCTGCACGTCGTTTCGGAGAGAATGGCGTACCCCCATGGGTGGTCCCGACGGCGGCGACGGCGGTCGGGGCGGAAGCGTGATGGTGCGCGGTGACTCGAACCTGGCAACTCTGCTCGACTACACCTATCGCGACAACTGGGTGGCCGAGCGTGGTGAGCACGGTATGGGGTCGAACAAGAGCGGCCGGTCCGGGGGGGACATCGTCATGCCGGTACCTCCGGGGACAATTCTGCGCGACACCCGCACCGGCGAGATCGTGGTCGAGATCCTCGAGGACGGTCAGGAGTTCGTGATCGCTCCGGGTGGGCGGGGCGGTAAGGGCAACGCGTTCTTCGCCACGCCTACGCACCAGTCCCCGCGCGAGTGGCAGCCGGGTGAAGAAGGCGTGGTCCGCGAGCTCGAGATGGAGCTCAAGCTCATTGCCGACGTCGGTCTGGTCGGCCAACCAAACGCCGGAAAGTCGACTCTGTTGTCGGTAATTTCCGCCGCCCGTCCCAAGATCGCCGACTATCCCTTCACGACCCTCCAGCCCAACCTCGGCGTCGTCCAGCTCTCCGACCACCGGACTTTTGTCGTCGCCGACATCCCTGGCATCATCGAAGGAGCGCATGAGGGGAAGGGGTTGGGGCTCCAGTTTCTGAGGCACCTGGAACGGACCCGGATACTCGCTTTTCTCATCCCCATCGATGCCATGGATTGGCAGGCTGAGTACGACCAGCTGCGACACGAAATCGCCGAGTACTCGCCCGACCTCGCGGCCAAGCCGCACTGCGTCGTGTTCACAAAGATGGATCTATTAGGCGAACCCTACGTGCCCCCGGTCGAAGCGCCGGGGGCGTTCGGAATTTTCTCTATTAGTGCGCCGGCCCGCGAGGGCTTAGACGACCTGACGGGAGCGTGGTGGACCCAGCTTTTGGACCTGAAGCAGAAAGTGAGAGCTGCGGATGTAACTGTAGGTCTGCCGTAGACTTCGATGGGTCTGGCTTAAGGGGTGCGAGAAGAAAAAAAATAACGAGGTGGCAGGGGTCAGAGCAGCGTAGGTGTGAGGTATCAGGCTAAGCCGCACTGACTTCGCATCTAGGATTGTGGCGGGTGGCGTCGGTCTGAAAATGATGTCGCGTCAGCGCGGCGCCGCCACGTTCTTATGGCATGAGTGATTTCAAAAAATTGAAGGTTTGGCGAAAAGCTCACGCCCTCGCCCTTAACGTCCATCGGACCGCGCGTGGGATTCGGGGTTCCGATTACTCCTCCCTTCGGAGCCAGATGATGCGCGCCTCGATGTCGATTGCGGCCAATATCGTGGAGGGTGCAGGCCAGCTGTGTAGGCGCGAATTCGGTCGGTTCATTCGCTTCGCCCTCAACTCGAGCTCGGAACTGGAATACCACCTGATCGTAGCACGTGATACTCAAGCCGTTAAGCCGCACGACTTTGACTCGCTCTCCAGCCAAACCGTGGAAGTGAGGAAAATGCTGCACGGCCTCCTCAAGCGCGTGACGAAATCACCCGACCAGCCACCCCAGAAAGTCTCGGCGTCGTGACCTGACACCTGCCACCTACGCCTCTCTGACACCTCCTACCTCGTTCTTTTCTCTCCTAACTGGTGACTTCAGTAGCCCTCGGTCGGCTGAGCTCACAGGCCGCGTCGAGTTATGGGATCGCGACTCCCCCGACTACCCTACGGAGCTCCAAGATCTAACTCACCCGCCTCTGCGCCTGTTTGCCCTAGGCCGCGCCGAGGGCCTAGCAAAGCCGCGCGTCTCGATTGTCGGAACGCGGAAGTCGACGGCGTATGGGGAGCGGATCACCCGCACCCTGGTCGCATCCCTGGTTCGGGCCGGAGTGTCGGTGATCAGCGGGATGGCGAGGGGCATCGATGGGGTCGCTCACCGTACCGCGCTCGAGGCCGGTGGTCGGACCGTCGCGGTCCTTGGGACGGGCATCGACGTGCCCTATCCGGCGGGACATCGGCACCTTCATCGCATGATCGCGGAGAAGGGGCTTGTGCTGTCCGAGAATCCGCCCGGCATGCCTGCGCACCAAGGCGCCTTTCCAAAGCGGAACCGGATCATAGCCGCGCTGGCGCCCGTGACCATTGTGGTCGAAGCCGGCCATAAGAGCGGCGCGTTGAACACCGCTGGTCAGGCACTCGAGCTCGGACGCATCGTCGCCGCGGTGCCGGGTCCGATCGATTCGGAACAGAGCGCGGGATCGAATCAACTGCTCCGCGATGGGGCGGTGGTGATCGCTTCGGTTGACGACGCTCTCACGCTACTGGGCGTCATCGCTCCCAAGCAGAGCGAGGTAGATGGGCAGGATCTTCCTGAATCGGATCGCCGGTTGTGGGAAGTATTGGCTGATGGTCCGGCGGATGTCGACCGGCTTTCCGCCCAGACGGGGCTTCCACTTGCTGAGTGTCTGGCCAGCATCAGCTCGCTCGAGATTCTGGGGCTGGTCGAGTGCTCGATTGGGGGAGAGATCCGGCGGGTGTAAGTTCAACTACAACGGAAGACTGCCGGCCGGGGGCTTTCGGCGGGCCGGTCGCGGGCCACGGGCACCGCAAACCCATCGTGCACGGGCGGTTGAGCCCGTTATATGCCGAACGTATTTAGCATGGGGCACACGACGGAAGTGGTACAGATCGAGATCGCGGCTCGCGTCGACCACGAGCTTGTTGAGGCGCTCGGGCGGCTCGTTCCGCAGCTCGGGACCGGGGCTCCGATCCCGACCGCAGAGCACATTCGGGAGATTGTTCGATCGCCGAGCACAACTCTCCTGCTGGCTCGCGATGGGGCCGACGGGTGCCGAATCGTCGGGACCCTCACCCTGATCATCTTCCGCCTCGGGACGGGATTGCGAGCCTGGATCGAGGACGTGGTCGTCGACTCCGCAGCGCGCGGCAAGGGAATCGGCGAGGCGCTGAATCGGGAAGCGCTGGAAATCGCTCGCTCGCGGGGCGCCGCCACGGTCGACCTGACTTCGCGACCCGCGCGCGAAGCGGCAAACCGGCTCTACCAACGGCTTGGGTTCAGGCGGCGAGAGACCAACGTCTACCGGTACGCGTTCGAAGAAGGGGATCGAGAGCTTTAACCGCTTGTTCAGTTGCCTTCCTTTCCGGACCATCGAATCCGACCCCTCGCCACGTATATTGAGCCGTGCCCGCGAACCATCTGTACATCCACGTTCCCTTTTGCGCCCGTCGTTGCTCTTACTGCGATTTCTCGATCGCCGTTAGGTCGGCGACTCCAGTAGAAGAGTATCTCACCGCGCTTCGGACGGAGCTCGACCTTTTGAGCTCCGACGCGTCCGCTTCGAAGACGATGTCGAAGCCGGCAACGATCAGCGACAGCTGGGTTCTCGACACTGTTTATCTGGGCGGTGGGACGCCCTCCCGACTCGGCGGCCCCGGTGTCGCGCGCCTCCTCGGAATTGTCAGGGATCGGGCACCATTCGATGCCGGCACCGAGGTTACAATCGAGGCGAATCCGGACGACGTAACTCCTGAAGCGACTGAGGCATGGGTTGCTGCCGGTGTCAATCGCGTCTCACTCGGTGCGCAGAGTTTTGAGGACGAGGTGCTCCGCTGGATGCACCGCACTCACGACGCCTCGCAAATCGAAACTGCCGTTCAAATTCTCCGCGCCGGCGGGATCGACAACAACTCGCTCGACCTCATCTTTTCGTTGCCTGCGCATCTGGATCGGTCGTGGGACATGGATATCGAGCGAGCCCTCGAGCTCCAGCCTTCCCATGTCTCCCTTTACGGGCTCACGATCGAGCAGCACACGCCGATCGCGCGTTGGGCGGACCGTGGCGCTATCGTCGAAGGGACCGAAGAGAAGTACGCCGAGGAATTCCTGTACGCCCATAAAGCGATGTCGCGCGCGGGGTTCGAGCACTACGAGGTCTCGAACTTCGCGCTACCGAATCGCGCGTCCCGGCATAACTCAGCGTATTGGACCGGGGCTCAATACGCCGGACTGGGTCCATCCGCGCATTCGTTCGATGGCGCGTCTCGGCGGTGGAACGTCCCGGCGTACGCCAACTGGGTCAGGAACCTCGCTGAGGGTGAATCGGTCGTCGCCGGCGAGGAGGAGTTGTCGGCTGAGAACCGGGATGCCGAAGCGGTGTACCTCGGACTGCGGACCAATCGGGGGCTCCTCATCTCGGAAAGTGATCTCGTTGCCGCCAAGTCCTGGGTTGGCGAGGAATGGGCGGAGCTCGAGGGTTTACGGATCCGGCTGACTCCGACCGGTTGGCTCCGTTTGGACAGCCTTGCCGCCGACATCGCGGCTCGCCGCGCTAACCGTGAATTTGCACTCAGTAAAAGCGCCTAGTCGTTGCTATATTTGAAGTTATGGTAGTACCGAGTCTGAACGAACGCGAGCGCCGCGTGCTCGAAGCAGTGATCGAAACCTATGTCCAGACGGCTCAGCCGGCTGGCTCGCGAAGCCTTGCCCAGAAGTTCGGCCTCGGTGTCTCGCCGGCGACGATCCGCAACACGATGAGCGACCTGGAAGAGAAAGGATTTCTCTACCATCCGCACGCATCAGCCGGACGAGTGCCAACTGACGTCGCGTACCGCGTCTACGTCGACTCGCTCATCCCCGTTCGCCCCCCCGGCGCCAGCGAGCGCAAGAAACTTTCGGCGCAGATCGGCAGCGGCAGCGGTGGCTCCGCCGTCGAAGCGATCCTTCGTCGCGCCGCGCAAAGCCTCGGCGTCATCACCCAGGAGCTCGGCATCGCGCTCGGGCCACGACTCGATAACTCGCTGCTCGAGCGGGTCGAGCTCATTCGCCTGTCGTCAGAACGGCTGCTTGTCGCACTGACACTGTCCGCGGGCTCCGTGCGCACGATCTTCGTCGACGTCCACGGTGAAATTGCTGATGCGGCGATTTCTGAGGTGACGCGCGTTCTCAACGAGCGGTTAGGTGGACTGACGATGCGCGCGATCCGCGCATCCCTGGGGGACAGACTTCGCGACATCGGACCAACGCGGGAAGCATCCGATCTCCTCAACGTCTTCATCGACGAAGGGGAGCAGCTCTTCGATAGCGCAATGGATCTGAACACCGACACCGTTTTGCTGGGCCAGGCATCGGTTCTTGCCGAACAGCCCGAGTTCGCCAGCGCGGACAACATGCGGAAGCTGGTCGCCCTGACCGAGACCCGGGAGAAACTCGGGGAGCTGCTGCTTCGTCGTAGTGAGGCGGGCGGGGTGTCTATCACCATCGGGAACGAGCACAACGACCCCAAGCTCGCGAGCTTCACGGTCGTGACCTCTTCGTATCACGCCGGTCCGCTTACCGGAGTGATCGGAGTGATCGGTCCGACTCGCATGCCGTATGACAAAGTTATCTCACTCGTCACCCACGCATCAGAACTGGTGACGGATCTGTTGAAGGAGAATTCCCGGAATCATGGCTGATTTCTATCAGACGCTTGGCGTCCCGCGCGACGCGAGCGACGAAGAGATCAAGAAGGCGTATCGGAAGCTGGCGATGGCGTACCACCCCGATCGCAACAACGGCTCCACCGAATCGGAGGAGAAGTTCAAGGCGATCACTGAGGCTTACGACGTCCTGCGAGACGGAAACAAGCGCGCGCTCTTCGATCGCTACGGCGAGGCGGGACTCCGCGGTGGGGCAGCCGGCTTCCACCACGTCGACCTTTCGGAAGCCCTCAACATCTTCATGCGCGACCTGGGCGGACTCGGTGGACTGGGAAGCTTTGGAGATCTTTTCGGCGGGGGGGGCGCGAGCAGAGGCAGCGGCCCGCGCACCGGATCAGACATCAAGCTGACGATGCAGATGTCGCTCACCGAAGTCGCCAGCGGAGTCGAGAAGACGGTGACGGTGCGTCTGCTCGAGCCATGCGACCGCTGCGACGGACGGGGCGCCGAACCGGGCACGACGCCCTCGATGTGCACGACGTGCAATGGGAGCGGTGAAGTGCGCCGTGCCCAGCGCTCCTTCTTTGGCCAGGTGGTGAGCGTCGCGCCCTGCTCGACGTGTTCGGGTGAAGGCCGGATCATCTCGTCGCCGTGCAAAAAATGCCGGGGCGAAGGGCGTACCCGAGGGGAGAATCAGATCGTAGTTCACATCCCCGCGGGCGTGGCGACTGGGCAATACATGACGATGCGCGGCGTCGGAAACGTCGGCCCGCGCGGTGGAGCGCGCGGCGACATCCTGGTCGTATTCGAGGTCGAAGAGGATCCCCGCTTCGAGCGCGACGGCGAAGATCTGTACTGCGAAGTTCTCGTCACATATCCTCAGCTTGCCCTTGGCGCCGACGTCGAAGTTCCGATGGTCAATGGCACCGTGACGCTGCACGTGCCGCCAGGTACGCAGAGCGGTCAGGTCTTCAACCTGCGCGGACGCGGACTGCCGCGGATCAACTCGAGCACGATGGGCGACCTCCACGTGAGACTGCAGCTCTGGACGTCGGATGCTTTGACCGAGGAAGAGAGTGCGCTCATCCGCCGACTCGGCGAGCTGCAGACTGTCCCGGAAGGCCGCCCCAAAGGATTCTGGTCCAAGATCAAAGAGTCGCTAGGCGCGTGAGCTGGACGGCGCTGCGCATCACTCCCGACGCGAATCGTGACGGAGTGATCGCGGCGCTTTTCGCATCCGGGTCGCGGGGTATCCTGGAGGATGGGGCCGCCCTGGTCACCCACTTCCCTCCGGATGCCGCAGTCGACGCGATACGAAGCGCGGTACTAGACGCAGACCCGCGCGCGACGTTGTCCATCACTGCCGCTCCTGCCGTCGACTACTCGAGCTGGCGCGCGTCGGTGTCGGCACACCGCATCGGCGGCCTCGTCATCACCCCACCGTGGCTCGCTGCGGAATTCGATTCAGCTACCACGATCGTCGTCGATCCGGTGATGGCATTCGGCACCGGCGAACACGCGACGACGCGAAGCGTGGTGCGCCTGATGCAAGGAGTGATTCGCCCTGGAGATGTCGTCGCCGACCTGGGTGCAGGGAGTGCCGTTCTCTCGATCGCGGCGGTCCGACTTGGCGCCGCGCGAGTTGCCGCGATCGAGCTGGATCAAGATGCGATCGGGAACGCCGAGGAGAACGTACGGGCTAACGATGTGGCGGATCGGGTCGAGGTAATCGAAGGGGACGCCGGGACGCTGCTCCCGCTCCTGGCTCCGGTGCGCGTCGTACTCGCCAACATCATCTCGTCGGTGTTGATTCCGCTGCTGCCGACTTTGCGGGCGTCGCTGACGGCCGACGGGCAGGCGATCCTCAGTGGCATTCTCCATGAAGAACGCGACGAGGTGGTTGCGGCGCTCCACGCTGGAAATTGGTTGATCGAACGGGAAGACACGGAGGACGTCTGGTGGAGTGTACAGATAACGCGGCGGTAGCGACTTTCTTCTCGGGGGATACACTGGTCGCTGGGGGGAGCATCACGCTCTCCGAAGAGGCCGCGCATCACATGCACGTGGCACGCATCGCAATCGGTGAGCGGGTTGCACTCCGTGATGGCGCCGGAACTACCGCGCAGGGAACACTCGTCAAGATTTCGCGGTCGTCGGCCCTCGTTGATATCACTGAGACGCAGGAAGTACCTCGACCCGCGCCGATTCACCTCCTCGCCCCCATTGGCGATCGCGAGCGCATGCTTTGGCTGGCGGAGAAGGCCACAGAGCTGGGGATCACCAGCTGGAGGCCCGTGATGTGGCGACGGTCGAAGAGCGTATCGCCCCGTGGCGATGGCCCGACCTTCCAGGGGAAGGTGCGAGGCCGCATGAAATCGGCGCTCATTCAAAGTGGGGGCGCCTGGCTGCCGGACGTTTTTCCCGAAGCGTCGGTCGATCGCGCCGTCACCGCCGCTCCACGTGGAACGCGCCTTCTCCTGGCTGCGGACGGCAATCCGATCGCGCAGGTGAAGATGGTTCCACCGATTGTAATTGCTCTCGGACCTGAAGGCGGAATCGAGCCCGCTGAGCGCGACTCGTTGGTTGCCGCCGACTTTGTTCCGGTCCGCGTTGCAGGCAGCACGCTACGTTTTGAGACCGCCGGAATAGCGGCTATCGCGATCGCGGTGGCCGCGCTGTCAATTTCAGGGAACTCCGATGGCAAAGCCTAACCCAAAGCCGTTGCCGAAAACCGGCCCCAGCGGGGAAGCGTGCATCTTTTGCCGCATCGCCCGTGGCGAAGTTCCCGCGCAGATGGTGGCGCACAATCCCGACATGGCAGCGTTCAGGGACACGAACCCTCAGGCGCCGGTCCACATTCTTGTCATTCCCAAGAGGCACATCGCCTCGCTCGACGATGCGATGGACTCTGGACTCTTGGGCCAATTGCTCTCCTTCGCTGCCGCGATTGCGAGGCAAGAAAAGATTTCGAAGGCCGGCTATAGAACCGTGATCAACACCAACGACGATGGTGGCCAAACCGTTAAACACCTTCACCTCCACCTCCTCGGCGGCCGCCCCATGACATGGCCGCCTGGGTAGCTGTGCGGTGGCTTAGTCGCGCTCATTAGCATCTCCGGCTTGGGTCAGTGAGAATATCCGCGGAGTCCGGTCCCCCTCCGACGCACCGGCGAAAACGCTTCAGGTTAACTTGCCTCAAATGCGTGTGGCGCCTAGCTTTAGAGTCTATCCATAATCGGCGCCAAAAACGCCACCCGAGGGGGGAAGCAGATTTTGTCGGAAGTCATAATCCACGATGACGAGAACTTTGAACGAGCGCTCAAGCGCTTCAAAAAGAAGTGTGAGAAAGCGGGCATCCTCTCCGATCTCCGCAAGCACCGTCACTACGAAAAGCCGAGCGAGCGCAGAAAGCGCAAGCTGAACACGGCGATGCGGAAGAACCGTCGCACGCGTCACACCTAAGGGATGGCGGATCTCCTCGCCCGGCTACAGGGCGACCTGAACTCGGCCCGAAAATCCAAGGACAAGGCTGGCACCCTGCTTTTGAGCACGGTGCTCTCCGAGATCAAGAACAAGAAGATCGAATTGCAGCGGGAGCCCGTCGACGCTGACGTCATCGACGTGATTCGAAAGTCCATCAAGCGCCGCCGCGAGTCGATCGAGATGTATACGAAGGGCGGCCGTCAGGACCTCGCCGACAAGGAACAGAGCGAGGCCGCGGCGCTTGAGAAATATCTCCCCGCGCAGGTGAGCGATGCCGAGCTGCGCGCCGCGGTGAAAGCGGCAATCGCCGGCGGAGCGAGGCAGATCGGCGCGGTGATGGGGAAGGTGCTGCCACAGTTCAAAGGCCGGGCCGACGGCAGCGTCATCAACGCCATCGCCCGAGAGGAGCTGACCAGGCAGGGATGAGCTCAAACGCGGACATGGACCGAAACTGCAAAAGCAGAACTACCTGTTGTGGGTAATAGTTGCGCGTGAGGGTTCCGGGTCTCTGCGCAAAGACACGCAACCGGTTACGGCCAACCACCACACACAACAGGTAGTTCTGAGTTTGTAGTTTTCGTTTTCCCCTGACGGCCGCGCCATATGCAAGGCCACGGGTTGCGGGTGTACTAACAGCAGATGAACACTCACGCACTGGGCGTCCTCGAGTTTCCCCGCACGCTCGCATTGATTGCCGAGCGGGCGACGTCGCCACTGGGAGCTGAGCGAGTGCAGGAGCTGCGGCCCGCAACAAGCCGCGACCCGATCGAGCTGGAGCACTCGCGCGTTGCCGCTGTTCGCGCTCTGCTCTCGGCGGAAGAACCATGGCAGCTGCATGGCGTTCCGGATGCGCGTGCGGCTCTCACCCGACTCCGCGTCGAGGGCGCCTCGCTGGCCGCTTCCGATCTGCAGGACATTGCGGCACTGCTGCGCAGCTCGCGCATCACGCGAGAGTCGCTGCGTGGTGAGAAAATCCCCGCAATGCCCGCTGCCGTCCTCGCGGCGCAGGTCAGCGCTCTCGCGGTTGAGAAACCACTTGAAGACAAGATCGACCGCGCCATCGACGAAGAAGGGCAGGTTCGGGACAATGCGTCGCCAGCGCTCAAGCGCATCAGGCGGGAGCTCAAGGGCTCCGAAGGCGAGCTGATAAGGCTCCTCGAGCGGACGATGGCCAAGCTGGAGCCACATCAACGCGTGGCCGACACTTCCGTTACTGTGCGCAATGGGCGTTTCGTGATTCCCGTGCGCAAAGGAGCGCAGGGAACCGTCGGCGGAATTGTGCACGACGCTTCAGCAACGGGCGGCACTCTCTTCATCGAGCCGCCCGCCGCCGTCGACGCGGGCAACAGGATAAGAGAGCTGCAGGGCGAGGAGATCGAAGAAGTTCACCGCATCCTCTCCGAGCTATCCGATCAGGCCCGTCCGTTCCGGGACGATCTCACGGCTTCTCTCGAGGCGCTTGTCGTCCTCGATTCACTCGTCGCGCGGGCGCGGTTTGCGATCGAGTTCCGGTGTGCGCCCGCCGAGCTCGTCGATAGCACTCAGGGCTTCAAGGTCGTGCAAGGTCGGCACCCGCTCCTCATGGCGCAGGGAATCGACGTCGTTCCGTTCGATCTCGAGATGGCTGGCTCCGAGCGCACATTGCTCGTATCCGGCCCCAACACCGGGGGAAAGACCGTCCTCCTCAAGGCGCTGGGGCTCTTCTCCGCGCTGGTGCAATCCGGCGTTCCCGTACCGGTCGCTGCCGGTTCCACAATCGCGATCGTGGACGACATCTTCGCCGACATCGGTGACGAACAGTCGATCTTCGCCAGTCTTTCGACCTTCAGCGCGCATCTCAAGAACCTCTCCGAAGTTCTGAAGTCAGCGACGGAGCACTCGCTCGTGCTGATCGACGAGCTGGGCTCGGGCACCGATCCGATCGAGGGCGCGGCCCTGGGCGGCGCCATCCTCGAGGCGCTCACGGCGCGGGGCACGCTCTCCGTCGGGACCACCCACTTGGGCGCGCTGAAGGATCTCGCGACCCAGATCGACGGAATCGTCAACGCTTCGCTGCAATTCGACCCGGTCGCTCTCGCGCCCACGTATCGGCTTATCAAGGGAGTGCCCGGGCGCTCTTACGGGATCAGCATCGCTCGCCGTCTCAAATTCCCCGTTGAAGTAATTGAGCGAGCGGAGCAGCGGGTCCCCGCGGATGAGCGGCGGGTCACCGCGCTCTTGGCGGAGCTGGAGGAGCGGGAGAAGTCCCTTAGCGCTATCGAACGGGAAACAGCGGAGATATCCGACGACGCGAAGGAGCGCGCCCGGCGAGTGGCCGAGCGGGAGCGCAACGTCACCGAGCGCGAGCGCGAAGTCGAGAAGGCGTCACGACAGGAAGCGAGGCGATATCTTCTCGAAGCCCGCGCCGAAGTCGAGCGCACCATTCGCGACCTCAAGGCCGCATCGCAGGAGAGCGAAGACGCTGCGCGCGAAGCACGGAAGCGCGTGGAAGCCCTCGCAAACGAGCAGGGTCGGGAGCTCGATCGAATCGCGCGCGACGGAGAGGGCAGTATAGGCACCGATCGCGGAGGACCCGCCGAAGCGCTCGAGGTGGGAGATTTCGCCGAGCTGGAAACACTGGGAGGGCGCGTCGGAAGAATCGTGGAGATGCGTGATGACGAAGCGGTGGTGGCGGTGGGAGTGATGAAGCTCGCCGTGCCATTGGCTTCGTTGCGTCGGGCCAGCCCCCAGGCCGCGGCTCCGGAAGTCGCTGTGGCAATTCGTGGCGACTTGCCCGAAGTTCACGCACCTACAGAGATCGACGTCAGGGGAATGAGAGTCGGTGAGGTCGAGGATGTCGTCATGCAGGCGGTGGATGCGGCAGTGCGCGCCGATCTCAAGAGTCTCCGCATCATCCACGGAAAAGGTACGGGCGCCCTTCGCGACCGGGTCGCCGAGATGCTGCGCAAGGAATCGAGAGTGACGAGCTTTCGCCTCGGTGCATGGAACGAAGGTGGCGTGGGCGTGACGGTGGCGGAGCTGGCGTGATACCGGACGAGGTGGTCGAGCAAGTGCGCGACGCGGCCGACATCGTTCAGGTGATCGGCGAGTACGTGAACCTCAAGCGTCAGGGCACCGACTTCCGCGGACCGTGCCCGTTCCATCAGGGGACGCACCGCAACTTCTCGGTCTCGCCCAAGAAGCGGATGTACTACTGCTTCGTTTGCCACGAAGGCGGCGATGTGTTCCGCTTTCTGCAGAAGCGACTCGGTGTGGAATGGCCGGCGGCTGTGAAGATGGTCGGCGAGAAGGCGGGCATCGAAGTTCGCGAGATCGAAACGCGGCGCGAAGGCCCGGACCTGAGAGAGCCTCTCTGGGAATTGAACGCCACCGCATCCTCCTACTTCCAGAAGATTCTCTGGGACGACCCGCTCGGCGCCCCGGCGCGCGAATACCTCACTCAGCGCCAGATCTCCCGCGAAGTGGCCGACGAGTTCGGGATTGGATTTGCGCCTCGCGAGATCGGACTCCTCCGCAATTACATGAACACACTGGGGTTCGACGACGCGCGCCTGATCGAGGTCGGACTGCTCGTTCAGGGTGAGGAGGGAAGCGAGCCGCGACCTCGTTTTCGCGGGCGCCTCATCTTTCCGATTCTGGATGCGATGGGGCGCAACGTCGGCTTCGGGGGCCGACTCCTCGGTCCCGGCGAGCCGAAATACCTGAACTCGTCCGAGTCGCCCGTATTCTCCAAGGGCAAGCTCCTCTACGGCATGAACTGGGCGAAGAACGATGTGAGGCGCGAGGATAAGGTTCTGGTTGCAGAAGGTTTCTTCGATGTCGTTCGACTGATGGCCGCGGGTGTCACGACCGTCGTCGCTCCGCTCGGCACCGCGCTCACCGATTCGCAGGCGGCGCTTCTCAGAAGGCTCACCAAGAACGTTTTCCTCCTCTACGACAGCGATCAGGCGGGCCTCAAGGCGACGTTTCGCTCGGGGGACGAGCTGCTCAAGCAGGGGATGTCCGTACGCGTCGTCACTCTGCCCGAGGGTGAAGATCCGGATACTTTCGTCCGCGCGCACGGCGCCGCGGGCCTCGCGGCGCGCCTCGCTGATGCGCTCGATGTGTTCGAACGGAAAATCCAGCTGCTGGACCGCGGCGGGTGGTTCGGCGAGCTGCAGAAGAAACGGAGAGCACTCGATCGCCTTCTGCCGACGATCAGAGCTACAGCCGACGAGCTGATGAGGGACCTCTACATCTCCCGGGCAAGCGAAGTGACGGGCGTCGCGAGAGAAGTCCTTGACCGTGAGCTCAAGGAAAAGAGCGCGCCTCCATTGTCGGGGTATTCGCAGCACTCGGGTCCGAGGATCGCGCCCGCGGCTCGCGTGAGGCGGGCAGACCGGCGGGTGCGTTACACCGAGCGAGGGGCGTCGGCGGAAAAAGAGCTGATACGGGCGATGCTGACCGTAAGGACGCGGCTCGAGAGCATCGCGGAGAAGCTCGATGAGAGAATTTTTCGCGATCCGCATTACAGATCCATCTATCACGCGCTGAAAACGGCCGGCGTCGACGCTACGATCGAAGAGCTTTCATCTCATCTGGACGAGCACACCATCGCCACGGTCGAGGAGCTGCTCGCTGAAGATGCCGGGCAGATGGATCCCGAGCGCACCATCAGCGACAGTATCGCGATGCTGCGCGCCCGGGAATTCGATCAGCGGCTCGCTGAAATCGATCGTCTTGTCCCTCTGGCTGACGATCGCGCAAAGGACGAGCTGATCGCGGAAAAGCAGAAGATCATGAAGGAGCTGCAAGGTGCGGGTCAAAGACATTTCAAGGCGTTCAGACAAGGGAGATCGCGATGACTCATCGGTTGTGGGGAAAGCGTTGAATGGCTAACGACATTGAAGCATTGCTTGCGCTGCAGGAGGACGATCTGAAAATCAGGGAGATCGAGAGTCAAATGCGATTGCTCGATCCGAAGCTGGCCGAGCTCGACAAGCGGCGAGAGCATGCCGCGACGGCTCTCATTCGAGCGCAGTCCGTCGTACAAAGCGAAGAGAAAAAGCAGCGCGAGCTGCAGGCGAGACTCGCGCAGCACAAGCTGATGCAGGAGCGGAATCTTCATCAGCTCGATGACGTGAAGCGCATGCGCGAGGCGACCGCTGCCACGGCGCAGGTGGAATCGACGCGCCGGCTGATGGCCGAAGACGAGAGCGAGCTTCAGTCGGTCGGACGGCGTCTCGCCGAGATGACGGCGGCGGTAGCGGCCGCGACACATGCGCTCGCCGCGGTGGAGCAGGAGCAGGAAACGACGCGGCCCGAAATCGAGTCGCAGCGCGCGGCGCTGCAATCACAGCTGAGTGATGCGAAGCAGGATCGGCAAGCGCGCGCTTCGGCGGTTCCGACCCCGATCCTCGGCAAGTACGACCGGATTCGTGGAAAGCGGCCGCAGGCGCTTTACACTTTGCGCGGCGGCTCCTGCGGAAACTGCGACACCGCTATTCCATTGCAGCGGCGGAACGTGATGGCCGGCAGCGGGCACATCGAAGTTTGCGAAGCCTGTGGCGTGCTGCTCTACGCGGAAGGTGCTTGAGCGCATCTGCTGCTCCCTCTAACTTGCGACGGTGACGACACTCGCATCCGTCAGCGCCCTGAGACGCGCTCGCTGGATCTTCCCCAAGCCGCCCGACGAAGAGGCGATACGGGACCTGTCCGCCGCGCTCTCACTTCCCGAAATCGTCTGCCAGCTGCTGCTCATCCGCGGTTACGTGACCGCTGAGGATGCCAAGCTCTTCCTCCGGCCCAAGCTCGATCGACTGCACGATCCACTGAGCTTCCTTTCCATGGACAAGGCCGTGGAGCGCCTCGTCCGCGCGGTGCGGAGCAAGGAGCTCGTGTTCATTCACGGTGACTACGACGTGGATGGAATTTGCTCGACGACGCTGCTGACGCGCGCCATTCGCTGGTTCGGCGGGGAAGCGACTCCGTTCATCCCACGCCGCATCGAGGATGGTTATGACCTCAGCGATGCCGGAGTGGATGCTGCGATCGCCGCCGGCGCAAAAGTGGTCGTCACCTGCGATTGCGGCACCACCGCCGTCGCGCCCGTCGCCAGGCTGTGCAAGGCTGGCATCGATGTGATCGTCACCGATCACCACCTTCCCGGCGGAGACCTGCCCAATTGCATCTCGGTGCTCAATCCCAAGCGCACCGGGTGCGAGTATCCGGACAAGGACCTCGCTGCCGTCGGTGTAGCTTTCAAGCTTGCCCTCGCCCTCGCGAAAGAGCTTGGCCAGAGCGAGAACGTGATCTGGGCGATGCTCGATCTCGTCGCGCTGGCTACCGTCGCCGACGTCGCGCCGCTGCGGGGAGAGAATCGCGTCTTCGTGCGCTATGGCCTCAAGATGCTGGCAGAGACACGGAACATTGGACTGCGCGCTCTCATCCGTGCGGCAGGGCTGGACGGCAAGCAGCTAACGGCAGGTCGCATTGGTTTCATTCTCGCCCCGCGCCTCAACGCCGCCGGAAGACTCGGCCACGCAATTCGCGGTGTGGAGCTTTTGATGAGCGAGGACGAGCACCAGGCCAATGTTATCGCGCGCGAGCTCGAGGAGCTGAATTACAGGCGGCAGGAGCTGGATCGGTGGACGCTCGAACAGGCGCGGGAGAGAGTGCTGCAGCTGGATCTCGACGACACGTTTGGCATTGTGCTCGCGGACGAGGCGTGGCATCCGGGGGTGATTGGGATCGTAGCATCGCGGCTCGTCGAAGAGTTCGGACGGCCGACGGTGCTGATTGCGCTTTCCGGAGATCAGGGCAAAGGCTCAGGCAGATCCATCTCCAAGTTCGATCTGCACGGCGCGCTGGCACAGGCAAAGAATCACCTGCTGCGATTTGGTGGGCACCGCGCCGCGGCGGGAGTCACTGTCGAGCGTAACAGGGTCGACGCTTTCGCGGCCAGGTTCAACGAGGTCGCACGCTCACTTCTCACCCCCGAAGATCTCGTTCCGGAGATTCGCGTGGATCTCGAAGTCACCATCGACGGCATGGATGAGAAGCTCGAATCGTTGTTCCGCCACTTCGAGCCATTCGGAATGGGCAATCCAACTCCGGTTCTGCTCGCGCGCAACGTGATCATCGCCCGGCCTCCGCGCACGATCGGGACTGATGGGCTCAAGCTCATACTCGACACCGGGACCGGATCGCTCGAAGCAGTCGGATGGGGGCTCGCCAATCGCGCGCCCGAGTTTCAACCCGGCGGCTGCGTCGATGTCGCGTTCAGACTTGAGAAGGACGAATATCGCGGTGAGAGCCGCCTGCAGGCGAGGATCGCGGACATCCGACCGTGCGCATAGTCGCCGGTCGCTGGCGCGGTCGCCGCATCGGCGCGCCGGCGGGAATGGACGTCCGTCCGACACTCGATCGCGTGCGTGAAGCCTGGATGAGCATCCTGGGACTCGATCTCCCCGAAGCGCGAGTGCTCGATCTCTACGCCGGCTCGGGCGCACTGGGATTGGAGGCCCTCTCCCGAGGAGCGAAATCGGCCGATTTCGTGGAGCGCGACCCGCGCAGCCTCCGCTCGCTTCAGAAAAACATCGAGACTCTCGAGGCGGGCAGCCTTGCGACGATCTACAGGAAGGCGGCGCTCCCTTTCGCGAAGGCACTCGGAAAGCTCGATTATGACGTGGCGTTCGCCGATCCACCTTACTCCAGCGGAGAAGCCGCCGCACTGGCGGAGCGGTGGATCGACGAGCAATTCAGTCGGATCTTGAGCGTCGAACATTCAACGGGTGAAGTGATGCCCGCCGGTGGGTCGACGCGTCGTTATGGGACGACAGCCATCACCTTCTATCGCAGCGAGGAATGAAGTGGTGACCACGGCCATCTATGCCGGGAGCTTCGATCCGATCACGCGCGGGCACGAGGATCTCATTCGACGCAGCTGCGAGTTCGTCGATATGCTGGTGGTTGCGGTGGCGACCAACTCCGCCAAGCGCCCGCTTTTTACCACCGACGAGAGGCTCGAGATGATTCGACTGGCGACCGCGGAGAACAAATGCGTTCGGGTTGAGAAGTTCGAAGGCCTGCTCGTTGATTTTGCCAAGCGCGTCGGTGCTTCTCTCATCATCCGCGGCCTCCGCGCGGTCAGCGATTTCGAATACGAGTTCCAGATGGCGCTCATGAACCGCCACATGTCGGAGGAGCTCGAGACCGTGTTCATGGTTCCCTCGGTCGAGACTACCTACATCAGCTCGAGTGTCGTGCGCGAGGTGGCGCAGCACGGCGGGAATCTGACCGGCCTCGTGCATCCGGCGGTCGCCGAGGCGCTCGCGCGGAAGTTCGCGACTGGAACGTCGCCTTCACTCCCCGAGCCGCAGCGAAAAGCCCGCAGCCGGCGCCGTTGAGCGCAGTCACTTTCGTCGAGCGGATCCGCAACCGGGCGCGCGAGCTTCAGCGCCGGGTATTGTTCCCGGAAAGCGAGGACGTCCGGATTCTCGCCGCGGTGAGCGAAATCGTGGCGACCGGGATGGCCAGGCCGGTGCTGGTCGTGGACGCCGCGAGCCGCCCTAAGAAAACGCGTGCGGGAGTGGAAGTCATCATCTCCGAGGGAGACTCACCACTCGAGTACGCGCACCAGCTCCTCGCCAAGGGAGCGGCCGACGCCTGTGTGGCCGGAGCCGTTTACACCACCGCGGAAGTCCTGCGCAGCGCGCTGCGCCACGTCGGACTTCCGCTCGGTGTGCGTGTTGCTTCGAGCGCCTTCTACATGGTGCTTCCAGCGGGTACCGGCGTCGCCGACGAAGTTCTCACCTTCACCGATTGCGCGGTGATTCCGTATCCGACCGCCGAGGGCCTGGCCGACATCGCGCTCGCCGCCGCTCGGGATCGGCCCCGCATCGTGGGCGACCAGCCTCGGGTTGCCCTGTTATCGTTCAGCACGCATGGCAGCTCGAAGGGACCGAGCGTCGACCTGGTGCGCGATGCCCTCGCTATCATCCGGGCACGCGCGCCGAAGCTGGTGGTGGACGGAGAATTGCAAGGAGACGCAGCTTTGAGTCCGGCGGTCGCGGCTCGCAAATCACCGTCCAGTCCCGTCGCCGGGAAAGCCAATGTTCTCGTCTTTCCGTCCCTCGATGCCGGCAACATCTCGTACAAGCTGGCGCAGCGGATTGGCAGAGCGCAGGCGATCGGTCCGATTCTGCAGGGGTTCGCCCGGCCCGTCGCCGATCTCTCGCGCGGAGCCGACAGTGAAGACATTATTAACGTGGCCGCGATCGCGGCGTTGCAATCCACATCGGAGATGATCTGAATGAGTTTCTCGATCAAGAAACAGGGCCAGGTGGCAGTAGTGGACGTCGAAGGTCAGCTCATCGTGGGAAACCGCCAGGAGCTCAAACAGAAAGTCCTCGATGAACTGGAGAAGGGAGAGAAGAAGTTCCTCATCGACTTCAGTCAGACGGGATACATCGACAGCTCGGGCCTCGGAGTCCTCGTGTCGCTGTCGAAGAAGATCCGCGAGCAGGGTGGGGAGCTCCGCCTGGCAAACCTCAACGACGACCTGCAGACGCTCTTCGAGCTGACCAAGCTCGACACTCTCTTCCAGATCTCCGACACACGGGAGCGCGCGCTAGAGAGCTTTTGATGGCTGAGCCCCACGTCGCGTTCGATTTGGAGATACCGAGCGACGTAGAATACATCGAGGGGGTAGTGGAGCTCGCACGGCAGCGTTGCCGCGAGCTCAAGTTCTCCGCCACCCAATGCTCGCTCAACATCCCTGTCGCGCTGTCGGAAGCGCTCTCCAACGCCATCCTGCGGGGGAACGAACAAGTTGGCGGCACCTGGGTTCGCGTCCGCGCGATCGTGAGCGATACGGCGCTCGTCTTCGAGATCGTCGACGAAGGCCCGGGGTTCGACGTCGAGGAGTGTACCCAGGATTGCACCACCGCGGAGAATCTCACCAAAGAGGTGGGACGCGGTCTCTTTCTCATGCGGCGGCTCGTGGACGAAGTCGAGAGCTATCGCGATCAGGGAAACGTCGTCCGGCTGACGTTGCGTCGGGAGTGAAAGAGCTCGAGGTGGTTCTCGTCGCGTTTCGTGAAGAAGCGCATTGCGAGGCCGCCGTGTGGCAGAGCACTGATGGCAGATCCGCGCCGACAGTCATCGCGCAGTCGAGCGCAAAAGTGCAGCTGCCGGACGTCCTCCCCGACGAGCCTGGTCAGTCAGTACCCGCAAACTTCGGAACGCAGCTGGTCACGCGCGTCCACTCCGCGAAAAAGATCTGGCTCACCGTCGGCCCCTGTGATCCCGAGGGCAAACCGGAGGACCGACATGTAAACCTGCTGATGCCGGTAGTCGCGCAATTCATGCAGGCGGCGCTCGAGGTGGAGCACGCCGCGACGGAGCTCGCCGAGCGGTACGAGGAGATCAATCTCCTCTATACGATCGGCGAAATACTCGGACGAACGGTTACGCTCGAGGATGCGGCGACCACGATCCTAACTGAGATTTCCGAGACGGTCGGAGCGCGCCAGGCGTCGATTCTGGTGCACGACGCGCGCACGAACACCCTTCAGGCAGTCGCGGCGCTGGGCGTGCCCAAAGCTCAGATTCCGCAGATCAGTGCCGACGATCCGAGCAGCGTTTCGGCGCGCGTCTTCCGAACCCAGCACGCGCTGATCGTGGTGGGGAAGGGAATCACCTTCGGCACCGAGTCCCCTTACGGCCGCGGTGAGATGCTCTCCGTTCCCATCATGTGGACGACGCCGAGCGGAGGAATGCCCCTCGGTGTGGTGAATCTTGCCGATCGCCGCTCTCGCCAGCCATTCACGGCCGGAGATCAGAAGCTGGTGACCGCGATTGCCACGCAGATCGGCACCGCGATCCAGAACGCGAGACTCGTTAGGGCGTCGCTCGACCAGCAGCAATTGTTGCAGGAGATGAGTCTCGCCCACGACCTCCAGATGAAGCTGCTTCCGTCGACGGACGTGGTGCGACCCGAGGCGCAGGTTTCCGCGAGAGTGGTTCCGGCCGAGAGCGTGGGTGGAGATTTCTATCAGCTGTTCAAGCTGCGCGATGGGGCGACGGGCATAATGATCGGCGACGTCTCAGGGCACGGCTATCGCGCCGCACTCATCATGGCGCTGGCGATGAGCGCCTCGGCGATTCACGCGCAAAACATTCTCAATCCAGGCCAGATGCTCGGCGCGCTCCTCGGCTCACTACGCGAGGAGCTGGAGAGCACGGAGATGTACATCTCGCTCTTCTACGGAGTGGTCGATCCCCCGAACGGCAAGCTCACATACGCCAACACCGGACATCCGCACGCCTTCGTCTTCAGCGAGGAAGGCACTGTCACACGCCTGTCCGCCGTGAATCCTCCGCTGGGTATGAACGAGGAGGTGCCGGCCGCGGCTTCGTTCTCCTGGGTGAAGGGGAAGGACCTGCTCGTGTTGTTCACCGACGGGATCAGCGACGCTCGCAACGCTGTTGACCAGCGCCTTGGCGAGGAGCGTGTGCTCGAGCTCATCAAGGAGAATCGCGATAACGACACCAAGGTGATCGTAGACCGCGTGTTCAAGATGGTCGAGGTGCACACGCGCGCGGTTCCGAGTCGAGACGATCTGACGCTCGTAGTTCTGAGGAGCTGAGAATGCCGCGCCCCCGCGGACGCACGCATCCGCCGGTGCTCAAACGGTACGGGCAGCATTTTCTGACCGATCCGACGATTCTCTTGCGTATCGTCGACGCGCTTGGCGCGAGGCCGCAGGACACCGTCGTCGAGATCGGCCCCGGCCGCGGATCAATGACCGACATCCTGGCAGACCGCGCTGGTCGCGTGGTCGGTGTGGAAATCGACAAGCTGCTGGCGAATCAACTGCGCCAGCGCTACGCATCGCGCACCAACGTCGAGATTGTCGAAGCCGACGTGCTCGAGACCGATCTCGCCGCAGTGGGCGGCGCTGATTTTCTGTTGATCGGGAACGTCCCGTACTACATCACGACTCCGATCATCTTCAAGGCTCTCGAGCCTCCGATTCCGCGTCGTTCGGTGTTTCTGGTGCAGCGGGAAATGGCGGAGCGGATGACGGCGCGGGCCAACACCGAGAGCTACGGCGCACTGACCGTGAACCTCGCCGTCGTTGCCAACGTCGAGATCGTGATGGGCGTCCCGGCGGGCGCGTTCAAGCCGCCGCCGAAAGTCGATTCCTCAGTCGTGCGGCTGACGCCGCGAGACGATCCGCTGGTCGAAACGTGGGTCCTCGCTCCGTTCCGTGCGTTCGTTCAGGCAGTCTTCGGCCTGCGCAGGAAACAATTTCAGCGAGTGCTGCGCACGGTTGCCGACCTGTCGGTCGAGGAATCCGCGGCGCTTCTCGATCGAGTTGGCATCGATCCGACTGCGCGGCCCGAGGTCGTGTCTCCTGAAGACTTTGCGCGCCTGTTCCGCCAGCTTCAGCCCGCAGCCCACCGCAGTTAAAGCTGACCGCCCCAGGCCGGTAGTCTTCAGTTGTTCTTCTTTCTAGTCGCGGTTTGTAAGCGCGAACGACAGTCCCTCGAGCTCCATTGCCATATTCACGTTCCGCACGGTGACATCGGCAGGGACCGACAGCTGTACGGGCGCGAAATTGAGGATGGCTTTGATTCCCGCGCGCACCACCTGCTTCACGACGGCGGGCGTATTGTCCGCGGGAGTTGCCACGACGGCGATGTCGTAATCCAGCTTCGCCGCGTCCTTTTCCAGCTCGGAGATCGGCCGCACCGTGAGACTCTCCCAGCGCTTGCCGATCTTTCCTTCGTCGCTGTCGTAGACTCCCGCGACATGAAACCCGCGCTCAGCAAATCCGCGGTAGCGTGCCAGGGCGGCGCCGATCTTTCCTGCGCCGATAATGCATACTTTCCACTGTTTCCCGAGTCCAAGAATCTCGCGTAGCTTCTCCGACAGTTCCGGCACCGCATAGCCGAGTCCGCGCTTGCCGAACGACCCGAAAAGCGAGAGGTCCTTTCGGACTTGCGCCGAAGTCGTCCCGCCAAGCTGCGCGAGGTCGTCGCTGGAGATGGTCTTGAGGCCCTGACGCTCCGTATCCTCGAGAAAACTCAGGTAGAGGGAAAGGCGCCGGACGGTGGATTCTGCGATGCGTTTCAACGGGGCTTGTGAAATTGTTCACAAAGTAATCTCTAAGCGCTGCGTCGGGCAACACGGATGGGCGAAGCCGTTCCATCGCAGTTCGCCGTTATCTTCCCCGCATGCCCGTCCACGTAACGTCCGAGATCGGCGCCCTCCGCACCGTGCTGGTCCACAGCCCAGGCGCGGAGCTGCTGGCCGTCACGCCAAGCACGCGCGCGGATTTCCTCTACGACGACATCGTCGACGCCGATCTCGCCAAGCGCGAGCATCGGCGATTCGTGCAGGTTCTCGAGCGCTTTTGTGAAGTGCTGCACGTGGGTGACCTCCTCGCCGAGGTCCTCGAGGATTCAAAAGTGCGCGAGCTCATCATCAGGGAGACGCTCGACGTCGTTCCGCTCGAGCCGTTGGCCGCCGAGCTGCGAGGGTTGCCACCTGAGGCTGTAGTGCGCCTGCTGATCGAAGGCAAGGAAGAAGAGCCGGGCCCGCTCTCACGCACGCTCAACGAAATGTCCTACTCCCTGCCTCCGCTGCCGAATCTCTTTTTCACTCGCGATGCGGCGATGGCGATAAACGATCACATGATGATCGGCTCGATGCGATTCCACGCGCGGTGGACGGAAGAGCTGATCATGAAGGCCCTGTTCAGCTCGCACCCAAAGCTCGCCAACAGCGGGATTCTGTACGACGGGTCCGTCGAGCGAAGACTCAATCACACTCTGGAGGGCGGCGACGTCCATCCGCTGCGCGAGGATGTTCTGCTCATCGGCTTCAGCGAGCGGTCAAGTCCCGCCGGCATTGACAGTCTAGCCACGCTCCTGTTCGAACAGACGGAAGTGACGAACCTGATCGTTGTGGTGATGCCGCAGGAGGCGACGGCCATCCACCTCGACATGATCTTCACTCACGTCGATCGCGAGCTCTGTGTCGTCTACCCACCGCATTTCATCGGGCCGTATCGCCTTCCGATTTTACATTGGCAGAAAGGAGAGCGTCGGATGCCCATGCGTGAGCAACCCGACCTCTTTGCCGCGCTTCGGCATTGCGGCATGCCGATGGAGCCGATTCTTTGCGGAGGGTCGCGCCGAATCGTCCAGGATCGCGAGCAGTGGGCGTCGGGTTGTAACTTTACAGCACTGCGGCCGGGAGTGCTCACCTCATACGCGAGAAACGAGACGACTCTGCAAGAGCTGGAGAAAGTCGGATTCAGAATCATCGCGGGGTCGGATTTCCTGGCGTCTGATGCGACCATCCCACCCGACCAGCGTGCGGTGCTAACGTTCGAGGGCGGGGAGCTGGTGCGCGGTGGTGGCGGGCCGCATTGCATGACCTGCCCGATCGAGCGTGACGATCCATGGATCTGACGCGCACACGCGGCGTGTACGCCGAGCCGGAGGATACGCTGCTGACATCGCGGGCGGCGGATTATCTCGCCGCCGGTCCGGCTGATGTCGTCGACCTCATCGGCCACGTCTGCAGTCTCCCCGGCGCTCCGCGGATCGTGGCCGAGCATATGGCGCAGGCGATGTTCTCGGGGCGGACGGAGTTCGTGAAGAATCCCGATGGCCGGTGGATGATCGTGCACCCTCCTGTCCAGCCGTATACGAGCTTTGACGAGTTCGCCGCCGCACGCGGAGTTGCGCGCGCCTCAAAGGGTAAAAGACGCCCGAAGATTGCCGATGGCCGGCTGTCGGATCCGCTACGGGACCTCTCGTACGTAGTCGTCGACGTGGAGACGACGGGCGGGCAGTCGTACCTGCACGACCGGATCACCGAGATTGCGTGCGTGGTCGTGCGCAACGGCGAGATCGTCGAGCTGTTCGAGACTCTGGTGAATCCGAAGCGCTCGATCTCACCGTTCGTGACGCAACTCACCAACATCACCGCGGCGATGGTGGAGCACGCTCCGACGTTCGACCGCATCGCATCGGATGTGATGCGCGTTCTTCAGGGGCACGTGTTCGTCGCGCACAACGCGAACTTCGACTGGCGTTTCATCACGTCGGAGCTGTCCCGCGCTTCCGGGCACAAGCTGCGGGGCAGGAGACTCTGTACTGTGAAGCTCGCGCGCAAAGTCGTGCCGCAGCTGCCACGCCGCTCGCTCGATCACCTCGCCCGTTACTACGGCGTCGAGATAACCAATCGGCACCGGGCGGGTGGCGATGCGCTGGCGACGGCGCGTTGTCTCATCCGGATGCTCTCTGACCTGTCAGACAGGGGCTGCGCGACGTGGGATGACCTCGACGTGCTGCTGGCGAGGCCCGCCGGACGCAAGAAAAAGCGGCGGAGCCTCCTGGCATTACCAACCTCGGTCACCCACGACACCACGGCGTGACCGCGCCGAGTCCGTTGGTGGAGGGCCTGAAGGTCGGCGACCTCACCATTCACGCAATACAAGCGGGTGGGCAGAAGCTCGATGGCGGAGCGATGTTCGGTGTGGTTCCCAAGCCTCTTTGGGAAAAGCGGATTCCGGCCGACGAGCGAAATCGGATTCAGCTCGGGATGCGGTGTCTGTTGATCGAGCACCCCTCCGGACTCATCCTCGTGGACAGCGGCGCCGGCAACAAGGAAACCCAGAAGTTCAAGGACATCTACGGCATCGAGAACGAGGGCGCGGACGGCGGAACTCTTCTCGAGGACGGACTGCGCGAGATCGGCGTCGCGCCAGCCGACATTGGCATCGTCATCAATACGCACCTTCATTTCGACCACGCCGGCGGGAACACCAGGCTTGGCAGGGACGGGGCGGTCGAGCTCAGTTTCCCCAAGGCGCGCTACTTCGTGAAGCGCGGCGAGTACGACTACGCTCTCCATCCCAACGAGCGAACCGCGGCCAGTTACTTCGACCGCAACTATCTGCCGATCGAAGCTGCGGGGAAGCTCGAGCTCGTGCTGCGCGAGCGCGACATCGTGAACGGGATTCGGGTGGTGCACACACCCGGGCACACGCCGTTTCACCAGAGCATCCTGATCGAGTCAGCCGGCGACCGCGCGTTTTATCTCGGGGATCTCGTGCCCACTCACGCGCATCTGCCATTGCCGTGGATCATGGGGTACGATGTCGAGCCGCTCGTTACTCTCGAGACAAAACGGCGGATACTGAAGCAGGCGGTCGATGAGGACTGGTTACTCATTTTTGAGCACGACGCTACCGTCGCGTCGGGCAGGGTACGACACGATGGGAAAGCGTACACGCTCAACAGCTAAGTCGTGGGGA
>JBBDXY010000008.1:0-32012 GCA_040902085.1 Gemmatimonadaceae bacterium | reverse complement strand
GGCAGGGTACGACACGATGGGAAAGCGTACACGCTCAACAGCTAAGTCGTGGGGAGGCCGCTGTCCGTTTACCGTTTGTGTGTTTTCCGTTGACGCGTCAGCGCCCAGCCGTTCACGGGACAACGGTGAACGCTCAAACGGAGAACGGATAGCGCAATCTGTTGATCGATCCTAGGGAAGCGGTTGGTATAACTCGATCCGATTCCCTTCAGGGTCCTTGATCCATGCAAACCTCCCGTAATCAAAGTCCTCGGTCTTCTCGATCGGGATGCCGTCGGTGCGCAGCTGATCCAGGAGAGCGGGAAGATCGCGCACGCGGTAGTTGACCACGCATTCGCGTCGTTCGGGTGGGAGCGGGGTCTTGGAGCTGCTGATCGACCACACGGTTGCGTCCACTTTCGACGAGTCGCCGAGCCGGCGGTACTTGAACTCGGTTCCGTAGACCTTGTTATCCTCGTAGGTCTCGACATTGATCCCGAAATGTCGCGCGTACCAGTTGGCCAGAGCCTTGGCATCGTTGGCGTAAAGGAACACACCCCCGATCCCATCAACTGCTATCCTTTTCGCGCTCTTCATTTCAGCGACGCCTCCAACCATGGACGCGAATCTATTCCTGCAGAGCTTGAACGCCAGTATGCTGGCTCCTCGGCTACTGGCGCAGTTGGCTTCGAGCTCCCTGCTTTTGTATTCGAGAGCCTCAGCCGCTTGCGGCCCGCCAAAAATCTTCTATCTTAAGCAGTGACAATGCGATAAGCGGGAGATCCGGGCGGATTTCCCCACCCTCTGGCCCTCGCTCGAGCGGGGCGTGCTACAGGAGTTCCTTGCCGTCCGACGGCGCCGCAAGAGGCGTCGCCTGACCCGCGCGGACTCCGAAAGAGGGTCCGCGTTTTTGTTTTCCTCAAGTCAAGGACAGCTCATTCAGGACACCACCAAACGCGTACGCGTCAACAAGCAGATCCGCATCAGCCCGATCCGGGTAATCGCCGCCGATGGAGCGCAGCTCGGAATCATGGATGTAGACGCAGCCCTGGCAGCAGCGATCGAACAGGGTCTGGATCTGGTCGAAGTCGCACCGATGGCAAGGCCGCCCGTCGCCCGCATCATGGACTATGGCAAGTTCAAGTTCGAGCAGGCGAAGATGGCCCGCCAGGCTAAGAAGAAGCAGCACGTGATCCATCTCAAGGAAGTGAAGTACCGCCCCGGAATCGAGGAGCACGACTTCATGACCAAGACCCGCCACGCGCGGGAGTTCCTGCAGGAAGGAAACAAGGTGAAGGTGACGCTGATGTTCCGCGGACGGCAGATCGCTCACCCGGAGCTGGGGCGTCAGGTCGTAAATCGGGTCGCGCAGGAGCTGGCCGATGTCTCCAAGATCGAAAGCGATCCGAAGTTCGAAGGAAAGTTCATGACCATGATCCTCGCGCCGAAATAGCGGCGGCGGGGTGAAAGCCGGCGGGGAGCGTTGCGCCGGTCTCATACACGAAAGGGAAGTGCAATGCCGAAGATGAAGACGCACAAGGGCGCCAAGAAGCGCTTCAAGATCACCGGTACCGGGAAGGTGAAGCGGATGCGCGCCTTCAAGAGCCACATCCTCACCAAGAAGACATCCAAGAGAAAGCGCCGCCTTCGTCAGGGCACCACCATCACGACGAACGGCGAAACGAGAAACATCAAGCGCCTGCTTCAGGCGTAACGGAGCGGATAGATGCCACGCGTTAGATCGAATGTCGCGCGCTTGAAGCGCAAGAAGCAGGTGATCAAGGCGGCCCGCGGCGCCTTCGGCGCCCGGAGCAAGCTGTGGAAGGCCGCTAAGGAAAACGTCGAGCGCGGCTGGAAGTACGCGTACCGCGATCGCAAGAACAAGAAGCGCGATTTCCGGAAGCTGTGGATCGTCCGCATCAACGCGGGCGCGCATCAGCACGGAATGTCGTACAACGTGTTCATGCACGGCCTCAAGAAGGCGGGTATCGAGATTGATCGAAAAGTCTTGTCGGACATTGCGATCAATGATGCCGCCGCTTTTGGGGCGCTCGCGGAAAAGGCCAAATCCGCACTGAACGCCGCGTAGGCAGCCGCACGCCGGTACGTAAACGGACACGTCCCGGTGCAGTGAAGCTCCGAGCTGTCAGCTTGAAGCCGTCAGCTGACTACTTGTTCAGTTGCATCAGCCAGATGACACGCACGGACGTGTCATCGATTCCAGCCCCTGCCTAGTGACGCTCTCCGAATTCCAGCAGCTCGTCACCTCCCTCGCCGCTGAAGGCGAGAAGCTCATCGATGCGGCCGCCACGTCGGCGGCACTCGAGGAGGTGCGGACATCCCTGCTCGGAAGAAAGTCGGGACGACTCCCTGATCTCTTCAAGCAGCTGCCGTCGCTGGCGGTGGACGAGCTGCGCGAAGGCGGGTCGCTCATCAATGCCGTCAAGGCCAGACTCGAGCGTCGTCTCGACGATCGTCGTCATCAACTCGAAAAGTCGGCCGTCGCGAAAGCGAGCCTCGACCTCACCATGCCGGCGCGCGAGCAGTGGCGCGGCGCCAGACATCCCGTAACGGAGGTGATCGACGAGATCGAAGAGATCTTTCGCGGCCTCGGCTTCACCGTCGCGCTGGGCCCCGAAGCGGAGACGGAGTGGTACAACTTCACGGCGCTCAACTTTCCGCCCGACCACCCCGCGCTCGATCTCCACGACACGCTCTATTTGGGTGAGAGCGTGATGCTGAGGACGCACACGTCTCCCGTGCAGATCCGCACCATGCAGGCTAACAAGCCGCCGATCAGAATTTTGAGCCCCGGCAACTGCTACCGACGCGACTTCTTCGACGCGTCGCACGCGCCAATGTTCGCGCAAATCGAAGGTCTCGCCGTCGACGAAGGCGTGAGCTTCGTGGATCTCAAAGCGACGCTCACGCACTTCGCCAACAGATTCTTCGGTAGGACCAAGACACGGTTCCGTCCCAGCTATTTTCCATTCACCGAGCCGTCGGCCGAGATGGACGTCGAGTGCCAGCTCTGTCACGGCTCCGGGTGTCCGGGCTGCAAGGGCACCGGCTGGATGGAGATCATGGGCTCGGGGATGGTTCATCCATCCGTGCTCGACGCAGCTGGCATCGAGAGCGAGCGCTACACCGGGTGGGCATTCGGGATGGGCCCGGCCCGCATTGCCATGCTCCGCTACGATATCCCTGACATCCGGGTCCTCTACGACTCCGATGTCAGATTCCTCCAGCAGGTCGCGAAGTGAACGCCTCCTACGAATGGCTGGGCGAGCTCGTTCCCCTCAAGCTCACGCCGATCGAGCTGCGAGATCTGCTCACTGCACGCTGCGCCACCGTCGACGACGTCATACAGCTCAACGTGGAGCTGCGCGACATCGTCGTGGCCAGAGTAGTCGAGGCCGCTCGTCATCCGAACTCCGACCACCTGTGGATGACCAAGGTGGATGCCGGCGGCGGTGCGCTGGTGGAAGTCGTTTGCGGCGCGGCCGACGTCTCGCCCGGAACGCTTTATCCTTTCGCACCTGTTGGATCGGTGCTGCCGGGCGGAATGAAGATCGAAAAGCGCAAAATTCGCGGTGAGAACTCCGAAGGAATGCTCTGTTCGGCCCGGGAGCTGGGCCTCGGTGAAGATGAAGCCGGCATCATGGCACTCTCGGTCAACGTGCCTCCCGGCACGCCGTTTCTCGAAGCGATGCCAATCGGTGACACCCGGCTCGTGATCGACGTTCTGCCGAATCGTTCTGACCTGCTCTCGCACGAAGGATTGGCTCGCGAGATCGCCGCGGCGACCGGCGCGACGATCACGCGTCCGGAGATCGTCGATGCGCGGCCGTTCGTCATCAGGACTCACACCGTGAAGGCGACTTCGGGCAAGGTTGCCGACGTCTCCGTGCGCATCGAGGATACCGACGGCTGCATTCGTTACGCGGGAGCGGTGATCACCGGACTCAAGATCGGGCCGAGCCCGCCGTGGCTGGCGCGCCGCGTCCAGGCGGTCGGTGCGCGCTCGATCAACAACGTGGTGGACGCTACCAACTATATGTTGTTCGGGTTCGGCCAGCCGATGCACGCCTTCGATCTCGAGCGCCTGGCGCATCGGTCGGTGGTCGTCAGGAAAACGCGCGGCGAAGAGCTGATCAAGACGCTCGACGGTGTGGACCGCACTCTTCGCGCCGGTGCTCTCGTCATCGGTGACGGCGAGAAGGCCGTCGCGATCGCGGGAATTATCGGCGGGCGCGGAAGCGAGGTGTCCGATGCGACGACGGACATTTTCCTGGAAGTCGCGGCGTTCGATCCCGCGCGCGTACGGGCTACGCGGCGCTCGCTGGGAATCTCGACGGACGCCAGTTACAGGTTCGAGCGTGGTGTCGATGCCGATGCAATTCCGGGATTGGTCGACTACGCCGTGAGACTGGTTCTCTCGGTCGCCGGCGGAACGCCGCAGGGGAATCCCATCGATTTGTATCCGCTGCCCAAGCGGCCAGTCCCGGTCTCGCTCAAGCTCGTAAAGGTGGCAAAGATCCTCGGCGAGCCCGTCGATGCCGGCGAGGTCGAGCGCAATTTGCGATCGGTGGGATTCCGGCTGGCGCCGGAAGCGAAGGACGTAGTGAGGGTGTCGCCGCCCAGCTGGCGTCACGACGTGCGCGGCGACATCGATCTGATCGAAGAGATCGCGCGTCTTCGCGGATACGATACGTTCTCCTCGGAGCTCCGCCCGTTCCGCGCCAGCTCCGTTCCCGATTCTCCGCTCGTCGCAGTGACCAAGCGCCTGCAGACCACCCTTGTCGCAGCCGGGCTCCTCGAAGTGCGACCGATGCCGTTCGTCGGGGAAGGAAAGAATGCGACTGTGCGAGTCACGAATCCGGTGGCTGAAGACGAAGCCTTTCTGCGTGGTGATCTGCTGACGACTCTGGCAGCTCGCGCGGAAGACAACCTGCGGCACATGCAGGGAAACGTGAGACTTTTCGAAATTGGCACCGCCTTCTTCGCGGGCGAGGTGCAGCCCGACCTTCTCTCGCCGGGCCCCAAGAAGGCGGTGCTGCCGGTGGAGGAGACGCATCTCGCGGCGTTGGTGATGGGCCAGCGCGCACCGACGCATTTTACCAATCTCACTCCCGACGATTACGACGAGTGGGACATCAAGTATCTCGCCGAGATCAGCGTCGCCTCGGCCTTCCCCGACGTGCCGGCGACCTTCACGCCTGGGACGGGCGCCACGCTCTGGCAGATCGCGGTCGAGGGCAAACCCGCGGGTTCTGTCCGTCGCGTGGAGCTGGACGCGCCGCCCTGGGCGCGGCCGGCGTTTGGTCTGGAGATCAATCTGCAGGCGATCGGTCAGCGGGCGGTGCCGGCGGCGAAGTATCGTGCGCTGCCACTCACGCCATCTGTGAAGGTGGATCTCGCACTGGTCGCGACAGAGAAAGTCACCTCGGCGCAGATGAGAGATGTCATACGCCGCGAAGGCGGAGAATTACTCGAGAGCCTCACATTGTTCGATGAATTCCATGGGCAGGGTATTCCCGAGGGATCGCGCAGTCTCGCCTGGGCGTTGACGTTCCGGCATCCGGAGCGCACTCTAAAGGACAAGGAAGTGCAGGGGAGAACGGAAAAAATCGTGCAAGCACTCGAGGCAGAGCTTAGTGTCAGACAGCGTTAGCCCGGAAAGAGCCGCGTTCATCGAGCTTGAGCAGCTCGTAAAGCACCTCGGTGACGAGCTCGCCTCGTTTCGCCGGCGCGCGCTGCAGGCCGAAGCGAGGGTGAAGGGATTCGAGGCGACGGGGGTGAAGGGCCAGATGTCGCCCGAGCGGCTGCAATATCTCGAGCGCGAGAATGCGACCCTCACCACCAGACTCGAAGCGGCGCGCGCCCGCACGCAGCAGCTGATCGACCGGGTGCGATTCCTCCGCCAGCAACACGGTGGAGTGGAGGCGACGCGGTGACTTCGAAGCGAACGGTAGTAAAGGTCGAGATCCTCGGCGACGAATACTCGATCCGCAGCGATGCGACCCCCGAGCACACCCGCGCCGTCGCCGAGCACGTCGATCAGGTGATCCGCGAGACGATGCGCGCCGGGAACATCGTCGAGGCCGCCAAAGGCGCGATCCTCGCCGCGCTCAGCATCACCGACGAGCTGTTCCAGGCGAGAGCAGGGAGTGGGTCGCTTGTCAGTGACATGAAGCGGCTCAGTGCCGAGATCAGGCCGTGGCTTCCGCCGGCCAAAAGAAAGGAGTAGGGGAGAGGTCAACCGGACTGCAACAGACAGGCTACCGGCCGCCCGCTGTCCGCTAAAAACGCCGCCAGCTTCACTACGTCGGGACGTCAGTAGCCCCCAGTCTCCCCGCCCCCAGAACAAAAGATTACCTTAACTCCAACTACGCGACGACTTTCCGGCGCGATAGGGGCCGCCTGTGGCATTGCCGCGGGCCCAACATAGATCCCATATGACGAACACGGCGTGGATACTCGCGGCCGGCATTGCACTGTTCGTAATTGCCAGCGCGGTTCTTTTTTTCATCGGCAGAAAATTGGGTGGGCGTGGGGAGCTCCGCCGCCAGCGTCAGGCCCACACTACGGCCGAAGAGACCTCCAAGCGCATCGTTTCTGAAGCGGAGCGGGAAGCCGAAAGCCTCCGCAAGACCGCCGTCCTCACCGGAAAGGAAGAGCTGATCCGGCTCCGTGAAGAGTGGGAAGTCGAGGTCCGCGGCCGCCGCGAAGAAGTCGAGCGGGAAGAGCGCAAGGTCATCGAGCGCGACAACCTCCTCGAGCGTAAGTATGAGCTCATCGAGCAGCGCGAGCGCGAGACCACCCGCCGGATCAGCGACCTGGGCAGCCGCGAACAAATCGTCGGTCAGCGCGAGCAGGAGCTGGAGAAGCTCTTACGCGAGGAGCGCCGCCGTCTCGAGCAGCTGGCCGGAATATCCGCCGCCGACGCGAAAGCCGAGCTGATCCAGCGCATCGAGGAAGAAGCGCACGCCGATGCCGCCAACAAGATCCGTGAAATCAGGGAGAGCACCAAGCGGAACGCCGAGCGCGAGGCCAAGAAGATCATCGCGCTGGCGATCCAGCGCATCGCCGCCGAGCAGAGCGTCGAGGCGACGGTGTCTGCGGTCGCGCTCCCCAATGACGAGATGAAAGGACGAATCATCGGCCGTGAGGGAAGGAACATTCGCGCGTTCGAGCTGGCCACCGGCGTCGACGTCATCATCGACGATACTCCCGACACGGTGGTGGTCTCGTGCTTCGATCCCGTGCGGCGCGAAGTTGCCCGGCTCTCGCTCGAGAAACTGGTCGCCGATGGCCGCATCCACCCGGGTCGTATCGAGGAAGTCGTCAACAAATCCCGCCAGGAGGTCGATGCGTCGATCATCGAAACGGGAGAGAGGGCGGCCTACGACAGCGGTGTGCACGGATTGCATCAGGAACTGGTGAAGCTGATCGGCCGCATGCGCTGGCGCACGAGCTATGGCCAGAATATTCTCAACCATTCCAAGGAAGTCGCCTGGCTGGCGGGAATCATGGCCGCCGAGCTCGGGCTCGATGTCGCGATGGCGCGCCGCGGGGCATTGCTGCACGACATTGGCAAGGTTCTGACCCATGAGCACGAAGGCACGCACGTCCAGCTCGGCGTCGAGATGGCGACGCGGTACGGGGAGAATCCACTGGTGGTCAACTGCATTGCGGCACACCACGACGATGTTCCGCACGAAAGTGAGGTGTCGGTGCTGGTACAGGCGGCGGATGCAATCTCGGGCGCCCGGCCTGGCGCGCGACGTGAGGCATTCGAGACCTACGTGAAAAGGCTCGAGGGTCTGGAGAAGATTGCGTCGAGCTACCGCGGCATCGAGAAGGTTTTCGCGATTCAGGCAGGGCGAGAGGTGCGCGTGATCGTGACGCCGGAAGAAGTGGACGATCCGCGCATGGCGTCGCTCACGGAGGAAATCGCGCGCCGCATCGAAGCGGAGCTGCAGTACCCGGGACAGATCAAGGTCGTACTCATCAGGGAAACGAGGTCGGTCGACTTTGCCCGCTGAACTGATCGACGGCCGTGCCGTCGCCAAGCGGGTCCTTGCGGACGTCGCGCGCCGGGTGGAAAACCTGGCATTGAAGGGCGTAAAGCCCGGACTCGCGGTGGTTCTGGTCGGAGACGATCCCGCCAGCGCCGTATACGTGAGCGGCAAAGCGAAAGCGTGTGAAGAAGCGGGGATGCACAGCGTTGCGCTGCGGCTGCCCGCCGACACCTCGGAATCAGATCTGCTCGCTCGCGTCGGACACATGAACGCCGATCCGGCCATCCACGGAATTCTAGTCCAGATGCCACTGCCGAAGCAGATCAACGCGGAAGCGGTGATACGTCGAGTGGATCCTTCCAAGGATGTAGACGGCTTTCACCCGGTGAACGTCGGCAAGATGCTCGTCGGCGACCGCGATGGCTTCGTGCCTTGCACGCCTCTCGGGATACAGCTCCTGCTGCAGGAGTCGGGAGTCAAGACCCCGGGCAAGAGCTGCGTCATCATCGGCCGCAGCAACATCGTCGGAAAGCCCATGGCCGCCCTGATGATGCAGGACAACGACAAGGCCAATTGCACCGTGACCGTATGTCACCGTCAAACGGTAGATCTCAGGGCACATACTAGTCGTGCCGACATTCTCATCGTCGCCGCCGGGAGATCGCGCATGATCACCGCTGACATGGTGAAGCCGGGAGCGGTGGTGATCGATGTCGGCATGAATCGCGTCGCCGATTCACAGGCAGCGAACGGTATGCGGCTCGTAGGCGATGTCGATTTCGACGCCGTGCGTGAGGTCGCGTCCAAGATCACGCCAGTGCCCGGCGGGGTCGGCCCGATGACGATCGCGATGCTGATGTCGAACACGGTCCGAGCAGCGGAGATGCGGGCCGGTTGACGCTCCTTCTCACCTTCATCACCAGTCTGCTGCTGGGGATGAGGCACGCGACCGACCCCGATCACGTCATCGCGGTGACGACCATCGTCACGAGCGAGCGCTCACTCGGCAAAGCAGCGCGGATTGGTGCGCTGTGGGGAATCGGTCACTCACTGACCATTCTGCTGGTGGGCGGAGCGATCGTCGTCTTCAAGGTCGCGTTCAGCGTGCGGCTTGGGCTGTCGATGGAGCTCACGGTCGCGATCATGCTGATCGTGCTTGGACTGCTCAACCTTTTCAACGTCAATGCGCGTCCGGAGCCGGTGTCTCCTGCCAGACCGCTGCTGATCGGCGTCGTTCACGGCCTGGCGGGATCCGCGGGCGCGGCGCTCCTTCTCGTTCCGCTCATCGACGATCCCCGCTTCGCCGCGCTCTATCTCCTCACTTTTGGACTCGGCACTATAGTCGGCATGAGTCTCGTCACGTTAGCGATTGCCACACCGGCGCTCGCATTCGGGGGCGCGGCCGCGAGAGTGCAGCGGCCGTTACGGCTGGTATCGGGAGGGGTGAGCGTGATCTTCGGGGTATACCTGGCTCACAAGGTGGGAGTAGTGGATGGGTTGTTCACCGGCCACTGAGCCACCTCCGCGGCTTTTTGCGTTTTGAGTTGACCGTTGTTGCGTCGTCCGTTGTTGCGTTTGGGCTACGCGCGGCGAACGGTCGGAATGTCAGGTCTCACTCAACAACGAAAAACGCAAAAACGGTAGACTCAAAACGCAAAGGGTCGTTCTTGAAGCGCCTGAACTTGTGATGTCTATAGCAGTTGTTGACTGCACATCAACAGCACCACTCTTACTTCCTCCACCCCGATCGCTCCCACCACTTTGCTCGAATAGTAAAACGGCTCGCCCGGCATCCTGGCTTCGCCAAAAACGAGCACCGAGTCCGTCTGGTTTACCATTATCTCGAAATCACCGTTCCCGTTGGTCATTGCGTATCCAATCTTCCGGGCCTTTCTCACGAGTGTGAGGAGTCGATCGTACTCCCTGGCTGCGGCGCGCATGGCTTCCGGGTTACCGGCCTCCCATTCAAGGGTGTCGAGCACAAAAAGCGATTTGCGGATTGCCGGGATTTTGGTCGCGTTGAACGCATAGACGCGAACGCCGGGCACGCCCGACGTGGTCGCCTTCACATCAGCGCACGGCTGGGCGCTTCCATCGAGCAGGGTCTTCTCGGGCAAGGGATGGAAGAGGGACAACAGGCCAACTAATGCAGCTCCGCGAAAGAACACTCCGGACTCCGGTCTAAGGGTCATTCTTAAGACGCGTAAGCCGGGTATTCGGAACGGCATAGGACACCGAGGCCACTACCTCACTTACGGCTGCGCTGTCCGTTTTCCGTTTTCGCGTTGTCCGTTATTGCGTTCTAACCGCGCGCGGATCGGGTCCAGCTGACTCAATAACGGAAAACGGAATAGCGGAAAACGGACAGCGCAAACGTGGACCCACACCCGCACTTTACATGCGCCGATAGGTAGGCTAAGTTTAATGGCTATAGCGATTTAAGAACCAGAGAGGCCGCCGGCAAATCCGCCGGGCGCGAGAATCAAACCAAATGGCATTCGAGAAAACACCCACCGTAGAGAAGTACCGCACCCATAAGACCGATAGCGGATCGACCGAAGTTCAGGTCGCACTTCTCACCGAGCGCATCAACTATCTGACGGGGCACTTCCGCAGCCACGCGAAGGATCACCACAGCCGCCGCGGCCTGCTCAAGATGGTCGGACGTCGTCGGCGCCTTCTCGACTACCTCCGGCGCACGAATCTCGAAGGATATCGCAAGATCATCGCCGATCTTGGACTCCGTTACTAATCTGGCTCTTTGATCCTGCCGCGCGGGCGCACAATGCTCTCCGCGCGGTTGTGCTAATCAGAGAAAACAAAAAAACTTATGCAAAGAATCGAAAGAACATTCGCCGGCAGACGCCTCGTCATCGAGACAGGCCGCATGGCGAAGCAGGCGGCGGGCTCAGCGCTCGTTCAGTACGGCGAGACCATGGTTCTCGCGGCAGTGACGGTGAGTGACAACGAAAGCTCGCTCCCGTTTTTCCCCCTCCTCGTAGAGTACAAGGACAAGGCCTACGCCGCCGGCAAGATTCCGGGCGGCTTCATCAAGAGAGAAGGCCGTCCCTCCGATCCCGAAATCCTCAAGGCGCGAATCATCGACAGGTCGATCCGCCCCCTGTTCCCGGAAGGCTTCAAGAATGAAGTCCAGGTATACATCTACGTCATCTCCGCCGACCAGGAGAACGACGCCGATGTGATGGCGCTCGTCGCCGCTTCGTTCGCGCTCAACGCATCGAGAATCCCCTTCATGGGACCGATCGCCGCCGTTCGCGTCGGCCGAATTCAGGAGAAGTGGATCCTCAACCCCACCTTCCAGCAGCTCCCCTACAGCGACATGGAGATCGTCGTCGCCGCTTCGAAGGATTCGATCATGATGGTCGAGGGCGGAGCGCTCGAGGCCACCGAAGCCGACATCCTCGAAGCCCTGACTGTAGGTCACCGCGGCGTCAAGGAGCTGATCGGAATTCAGGACGAGCTTCTGAAAGAGAGCCGTGCCGAGAAAATGCCGTGGAAGAAGGCGGACACGCCGTCGCCCCTCAAGCTTCGTGTCGAAGAGCTGACCAAGGGCCGCATCGCCGAGGCGATCAACCTGAAGGAAAAGCACACTCGCATCGAGGCAGTCGAAGCGGTCAAGAAGGAAGCGATCGCACAGCTCCTCACCGAATTCCCCGACAACTCGAAGGATCTCAGCAGCCTCGTCGGCGACGTCGAGTACCACACCCTTCGCTCGCAGGTTCTCGACAGCGGCAAGCGGGTTGATGGCCGGGGCACGAAGGAAGTGCGCGACATCACCATCGACGCACCGGTCCTCCCCCGAGCCCACGGCTCTGCACTCTTCACGCGCGGCCAGACCCAGGCCCTCGTGGCAGTGACTCTTGGCACCGCGAACGACGTTCAGCGCCTCGACAGCATCGACGATGCCGGCGAAACGACAAAGTCGTTCATGCTCCACTACAACTTCCCGCCGTTCTCCACCGGCGAAGTGAGACCGATGCGCGGCACAAGCCGCCGTGAGATCGGACACGGAAACCTCGCCGAGCGCGCGATCCAGGGCGTGCTGCCGGCGTTCGAGGAATTCCCGTACACGATCCGCATCGTCTCCGACATTCTCGAGTCGAACGGCTCGTCGTCGATGGCGTCGGTGTGTGGCGGATCACTCGCCTTGTTCGATGCGGGTGTGCCGCTTCGCTCCGCCGTCGCCGGCGTGGCGATGGGCCTCATCAAGGAAGGACAGAAATACGCGATCCTCACCGACATCCTCGGCACCGAAGACCACCTCGGCGACATGGATTTCAAGGTGGCGGGAACGGCGACCGGAATCACATCGATCCAGATGGACATCAAGGTCGAGGGCCTCGACCTCCAGATCGTGAAGGAAGCGCTCGCGCAGGCACGTGAAGGCCGGCTCCACATCCTCGGCGAGATGGGGAAGGCCCTCTCCGCGCCGAGAGCGGACCTCTCGCCATACGCTCCACGCATCGTGACCGTGAACATAAGCCCCGAGAAGATCGGCGATCTCATCGGTCCGAAGGGCAAGACGATCCGCGGTATCCAGGAGGAGACGGGAGCCGAGATCACGGTGGACGACACCGGTCTCGTCACCATCGCCGCCGTGGGTGGCGAAGCGATGGAAAGAGCGCGGCAGATGATTCAGGCGCTGACGGCGGAGCCGGTGATCGGCGAGACATACGAGGGGTCGGTCAAGAGCACGACCGCGTTCGGCGCTTTCGTCGAGATCATGCCTGGCACCGAAGGCCTCGTGCACATCTCCGAGCTGAAGCACGGACGCACCGAGAAGACCGAAGACGTTGTGAAGAAAGGCGATCGCGTGAAGGTGAAGCTGCTCGAGCGCGATGAGCGCGGACGCCTCCGTCTCTCGATGAAAGCGCTGGTTCCGAAGCCCGAAGGCATTGAATCATCGGGCGGCGGCGGCGGTGATGGCAGCGAAGGAAGCGGCGTCGCCATGGCCGCGGAAGGCGCGTCGAATGGTGGGCAGTCGGAAGGAAGTGATCGCGGCGAGCGTCCCCGCTCTGATCGCGGGGACAGACCTCGTCGCCCACGCAGCGGTGCCTCGCGCGGTGGGTCGGGAGGGGGAGGACGCTCACGGGAGTGAGTGAGGTCGCGCAGTGCGCTGAGTCCGACCTTCGACGCACCGTTCTATCGAACGGCCTGACCGTACTCTCGGAATCGATGCCGGGAGTACGGTCGGTCGCTTTCGGGGCCTGGGTGCGCGCAGCATCGCTGCACGAGAGTCCCGAAAAGATGGGAGTCTCGCACCTGCTGGAGCACATGGTATTCAAGGGAACGCCGAGCCGAAGCGCCAGGGACATCGCGCTCGCGCTGGAGATTCTTGGCGGCTCGCTCGACGCGTACACCGCGCGCGAGCACACATCGTATCAGGCCCGCGTGCTCGACGAGCACCTTTCGGAAGCTGCCGATGTTCTCGTCGATCTGATCTTTCGCCCCACGCTGCGCCCGTCTGACCTCGCACTCGAGAAAAAGGTGGTGTTGGAGGAAATCAACACCGTCGACGACACGCCCGACGATCTCGTTTTCGAGCTGCACAACGCGCAGCTGTGGGGCGGACATCCCTACGGGTATTCGATCCTAGGCACGCGCGAGACCGTCGGCGCGCTCAGCGTCAATGATCTCAAGGCGCTTCACTCCCGGGCGTATCATCCCGAGCAAATCGTCGTCGCTGCGGCGGGAAACGTCGAGCACGAGGTACTGACCGATGTTCTCGAAGCGACGGGCTGGGGCGACATTCCGAGCGGAGGCCTGCCGCCGCTCGTGTCTCCACCGGCGGCGCCCAAGCCGCCCGCGGCCGTGCACTTCGAGCGGGATACGACGCAAACTCACATCGTGATCGGCAGCTCCGCGTTTGCGCACCGCGACCCCCGACGTTACGCGATGAGCATGGTCGGGATGCTGTTCGGAGGAGGAATGAGCTCGCGCCTGTTCCAGCGTATTCGCGAAGAGCTGGGACTCGCCTACGCCGTTTATGCTTTTCAGTCGTTTCACGAGGACGCTGGAATGCACGGCGTGTACGTCGGCACCGCGCCCGAGACGGCCCGTGCGGCGGTGGACGCTATCAACGGCGAGCTCGAAAAGATCGCCGCGCAAGGTCTCAGCGAAGTTGATCTCGCCGCTGGAAAAAGCCAGCTGAAAGGACAGATTACACTGTCGCTCGAGAGTCCGACTTCGCGGATGTATCGGGCGGCGGGCGTCGAGCTGTACGCAGAGCCGTACCGGACGCTGGATGAAGTGCTCGCTCTGGTCGATGCAATAGATGCGGAGACGGTCGGCGAGATCTGCGCGGAATTCTACAATCCGGCTCGGCAGACCCTGGTGAGTCTTGGACCGCGGCCCGCCGCGGCGGCAGCGGCGTGACGATCGATCCTCTCACTTCCCATTCGAGCTTAACAGAACTTCCATGAAGATCGGCGTTCCGAAGGAGATCAAGACCAACGAGAACCGCGTGGCGTTGGTTCCGGCCGGAGCTGAAGCGCTCGCTGCCGCTGGTCACACGGTGATGATCGAAAAGGGCGCCGGCGAAGGAAGCGGATTCCCGGACGAGGCTTACACCTCGGTGGGCGCGAAAATCGGCCCTGATGCCGATGCCGTGTGGCGCGAAGCCGAAATGATCATGAAGGTCAAGGAGCCGATCGCGAAGGAGTGGCCGCGGATGCGGCGAAATCAGGTGATCTTCACCTACTTCCATTTCGCTGCCGATGAGAAGCTGACGCGCGCCCACCTCGATAGCGGTGCCGTCTGCATCGCTTATGAGACGGTGGAGCTACCATCGCGCGAGCTCCCTTTGCTCACTCCGATGTCGGAGGTGGCAGGCCGGATGGCGGTACAGGAGGGGGCCAAGTACCTGGAGAAGCTGTACGGCGGTCGCGGGGTGCTCCTCGGTGGGGTTCCCGGCGTCGCTCCCGCCAAGGTGGTGATCCTGGGAGGCGGAATCGTCGGCATCAACGCCGCGAAAATGGCCGCCGGGCTCGGCGCCAAGGTGACCGTGCTCGACCTGGACCTGGAACGCCTGCGCTACCTGTCCGATGTGATGCCGGCCAACGTCACGCTCATCTATTCAAATCGTCATAACATACTGGAGCAGATCTCGACTGCCGATCTGGTGGTGGGAGCCGTTCTGATTCCGGGGGCAGTGGCACCACGGCTGATTCGCCGCGAGGATCTGAAGAGAATGCAGCCGGGAGCAGTAATCGTTGATGTGGCGATCGACCAGGGTGGTTGTGTGGAAACGATCAAGGCGACGACGCATGAGAACCCGACCTACGTCGTCGACGGCATCATCCATTACGGCGTTGCGAACATGCCCGGTGGAGTACCGCGGACGTCGACGCTCGCGTTGACGAACGCGACATTTCCTTACGCGATGCAGCTCGCGAACAAGGGATGGAAGCAGGCGCTCAAGGAAAACCCCGCACTCAAGAAGGGACTCAATGTCGTCGATGGCAAAGTTACTTACGCCGCTGTAGCTGAGGCGTTTAGCTTGCCGTTTACACCTCCCGATTCATATTTGAACTAATGCGCTGGCCATTCTTCAAGGCGGGACAACTTTTTCCCGCAAACGCAATCGCTGTCGATTTGGGCACGGCAAATACACTGATCTATGTGAAAGGCGAAGGCATCGTGCTCAACGAGCCTTCGGTCGTCGCGCTGGACCGCGAGACCAAGAAGATAAGGGGCGTCGGACTCGAGGCGAAGAGAATGCTCGGGCGCACCCCCGAAGGCGTGCTCGCCGTGCGACCGATGAGAGATGGCGTCATCGCCGACTTCGATGTGACGGAGAAGATGCTGAGATATTTTCTTGCCCTCATCATAGAAAACCACGTGTTCAAGGTGAAGCCGCGCGTCATCGTGTGTGTGCCTTCGGGAATCACTGAGGTGGAGAAGCGCGCGGTACGCGACTCGGCTCTTGGCGCCGGCGCCAAGGAAGTCTTCATGGTCGCCGAGCCGATGGCTGCGGCAATCGGCGTCGGATTGCCGGTCGAGACCCCGACCGGCAACATGGTGATCGATATCGGCGGAGGCACTACCGAGATCGCGGTCATCGCGCTGTCCGGAATCGTGAGCGACACCTCGATCAGGACGGGTGGCGATGAGCTGGACATGGCGATCGTCCAGTTCATGCGGAAGAACTACAACCTCCTCATCGGCGACTCGACTGCCGAGCAGGTGAAGATCCAGATCGGGTCGGCCGCGCCCGTCGGCGACGAAAGGGAGATGGACGTGAAGGGCAGGGATCTTGTATCCGGCATCCCAAAGACGGTGCGCGTCCATTCTTCGGAGATCCGCGATGCGGTTCAGGAACCGATTCAACAGGTCGTTGACGCGGTCCGCCGCGCCCTCGAGATCACTCCTCCCGAGCTGGCGGCCGACATCGTCGACCGTGGCATCGTGATGACGGGCGGCGGCGCTCTCATCCGCGGGCTCGACGTCCTGCTGTCGCAAGAAACCGGTCTGCCGATTCACGTCGATGAGGATCCTCTGACCTGCGTAGTGCGAGGTTGTGGCCGTATCCTTGACGACGAGGCCAAATACTGGTCCGTACTGGCGACTTGAGGTAACTCGTGGTGCGCCCTGGACGAAGCAACACCAGGATCGACCTGATCGTTGTAATCATCTGCCTCGTGCTGGCGCTCGCGGCACGCACACTACCGGCAACGATGCGCGATCCAGTGGCTACGTCGATGCGGCGCACGTTCCTCGCACCGCTGGTAATGCTGCAGGGACGAGCGGAGCTGAGCCGCCAATCGCTCCTCCTCACCGAGTCGAAAACCGCAATCAGGGACAGCGTATCGCTCGCGGCAATGCGCGCGGCCTCGCTCGAAGGTGAGAACGATCGCCTCCGCAAGCTGATTGGGCTGGGATCGCGTCTCCGCTGGGGCTTCGTTCCCGCCGAAGCATTGCACGGCCGCGGAATTCGCGACGAAACGACTGTAATTCTCACCGCTGGCTCTCAGGCAGGCGTGAGCAGGCTCAGTCCGGTGCTCGCCCCAGAAGGAATGGTGGGCGTTGTCGACGCTGTCGACCCGACCATGAGCCACGCGATGCTCTGGACGCACCCGGATTTCCGTGTCAGCGCGATGTCCCCTGACGGCACTGCTTTCGGAATCGCGCAGGCGCATCTGCGCGGCACCGGCGCCGACTACCTACTGGAGCTGCGAGGAGTGCCGTTCAGGGCGACGCTCAAACCGGGTACGCTCATCGTCAGCTCGGGGTGGGGCGGAGTCTGGCCGCGGGGAATTCCCGTCGGTACGGTGCTGGAGGAGATAAAGACGTCGGAGAGCTGGGCTCGAACCTATCTCCTCCGGCCGGCAGTCAGTCCCGGGGATATCTATTCCGTGATGATTCTTCGTCGCGATCGGGCTAAGAGTGGATTGGACGGAGTCTGGGAGAGCGTGGCGGAAGCCGAACGGGCTGCGCAGCGCATCGTGGTTACCGGTGATTCCGCAGCAAAGAACGCGGCAATGGCCGAAGCCGCAGCGCGCCGGGCCGTGCTCGACAGCGCTGCGGCCCGCGCGGGTGGCCAGCCCGTGCCGACGGCTACCGACAGCGCGCGGATCATCGCACCGCGTCCCGTGAGGCGGCCGCCGCCCGATACACCCGCACGAGTGATTCAGCCACCGCCGACCGACACCGCACCGACACAGCCGCCTCCGACACAGCCGCCTTCGACAGAGCCGCCTCCGACCGATACGACTCCAGCGCGACCCGGGTCGACACGATGAACGTCGGGCCCGCCATTCGCGCGACGATCACGTTCCTCATCTTCATCGTCTTGCACTACACGCTTCGTCCGCTGTTGGGGTGGCGCGCGCCGATGGATTTCCTGATTCTCGCCCTTCTGCTCGTGGCCGTGCGCGTGCGTCCAGCGAACGCGGCGGTGATCGGATTTCTTCTCGGCCTCGTCTCGGACTCATTGGCCCCGGAGGCACTTGGCGCTGGCGCGCTGGCGATGACGACGGTCGGTTTTGGCGCTTCCTACCTCAAAGCCGTGTTCTTCGCGGACAACCTCGTTCTCAACGCCTTCTTCTTCTTCCTGGGGAAGTGGGTGTTCGACATCATGTACTTTGTGGGTGAGCAGCGCATTCATGGGGTTGAGCTTGTGCAGCAGCTGCTGCTCTGGTCTCCCCTTTCCGCGGCAGTTACCGCTGCCGCTGGCGTGCTGTTACTGTTCATCATGCGCCCCTTGCTGGAGCCGTCTTCCACATGAGCTTCCACCCGAACGACGTGGCGCGCCGAGGGCGCGCGAGCGCGATGGTGATCTGCATCGGATTCGTGGTGCTGCTCAGCGCGTTCTTCCGGACGCAGGTGATTCAGCATAAACGTTACGTGATGCAGTCAGAAGAGAACCGACTGCGTCCGATCCCGCTGCCCGCTCCTCGCGGAATCATTTACGATCGCAACATGCAGGTTATCGCCGAGAATCTGCCGGCATACTCGGTCTCGCTCACGGCGCCGAGTGAAGACAGCTTGCGCAGCGCGCTCAGTCAGCTTGCCAGCACCCTTCAGCTCGAGCGGTATCAGATCAACGCCGCTATCAGGCGCTACCGACGCGCTCCTACCCGACCGACGGTTGTCCTCAACGATGCGTCTATCGACATAGTGTCAGTGCTCGAAGAGCACCGGCTCGACTATCCCCGACTGATCATTCAATCGGTACCGAAACGCTACTATCCCGACGGACCAGCGGTTGCCTCGTTCATCGGCTACACCAGCGAGATCAGCGAAACGGAGCTCAATCGGCCCGAGTTCGAAGGGTACAAGCCCGGGCAGCAGATCGGCAAAGGCGGGCTGGAGAAGTTCTACGAAGCGAAGCTGCACGGCAGAGAAGGCGTTCGTTTCGACGAAGTGGACGCCCGCGGCCGGCCGGTGCGGGGTGAGGGCCCACGTCCGGATCTCGATCCGATCGCTGCGCCGCCCCTGTACACGAACATCGACATGGACCTTCAAAGGTTCACGGCCGCAATCTTTGGCGACTCTCTCCAGGGCGCCGCTGTGGCGCTCGATCCACGAACCGGAGCCGTGCTCGCGCTGTACAGCGCGCCGGCGTTCGACCCGAACAAATTCACCGGCGGAATTCCCGCGGACTACTACAAGGAGCTCCTGACCGACCCGCGCCGCCCTCTGGTCAACAAGGCGATCCAGGGCCGTTATGAGCCAGGGTCGACCTTCAAGCTCGCGACAGCGATTCTGGGGCTCGAGCACAAAGTCGTTGGGCTCGACGAAAAAATGGCGGTACCCTGTGCCGGCGGATACCAATACGGCTCGCGCTATTTCAAATGCTGGGAAAAGAAGGGCCACGGCTCCCTCGCGCTGGAGCGCGCGATCAAGCATTCCTGTGACGTCTACTTCTATCAGCTTGGCCTGAGAATCGGACTTGCCAAGATGATCGCGGGCGGAATCAAGCTCACCTTTCGCGAGAGATCGGGAATCGATCTGCCTGAGGAAAACCGCCCGATCTGGCCGTACGCCATTCAGTACTACAATGAGCGGTTCGGCCGGAACTGGAGCCATGCGGAAGTGCTCAATCTGGCCATAGGGCAGGGGTCGAACTCACAAACGGTGGTGAGCATGGCCAAGTTCTACACCGCGCTCGCGACCGACGGGAAGTATGCTCAACCTGGAATCGCCCGCGTCAACCCTACGCGCAAGCAGCTTTACGACCTCACGCGGCAGGAAGACTCGGTGCTCAAGGCAGGCATGGCCGCCGTCGTCCAAGCCGGTGGAACGGCGGGCGCTTCGGCTCTCGTAGGAGTTCAGCTGGCCGGAAAGACGGGCACTGCGCAGAACGCCGCCGGTGAAGACTTCGATCACGGCTGGTTTGTCGGGTACGCGCCAGCGAACGATCCCGCCAATCCGCCGAAGATCGTGGTTGCGCTTCTGATTGAATTCGGTGAGCACGGCTCGCGCGCGGCACGCATCGCGTCGGCAATCATCGGGCATTACCTGAAAGTCCCGACGCTGTTGTCCACCTGGGCCGAGGGAGAATGAGCCGCGCGATAGTCGCGGATTACAAGCTCCTCACCGCTGCTGGCCTCCTGTCACTGTTCGGTCTGGCAATGGTTTATTCTGCCGGCCAGACCGACACCCCCACGGCGGTCGCGAACGTATACAAGTCGCAAGCGACGTGGCTTCTGATCGGCGTCGGCTTCGCCTACGCCGTCGGGCAGTCATCCGTTCGTTTCATCGAGTGGATGACAGTGCCGCTGTACCTGTTGTCGATCGCGCTGCTCGGACTCACGCTGGTAATCGGAACGGGGGCGGGGACCGCCGCCAGCACCAAGAGCTGGCTCGCAATCGGCGGGGTACGCATCGGCCAGCCGTCGGAGATCGCGAAGATCACGGTCGTCCTGATGCTCGCCAAAGTGCTCTCGTCACGGCGGGAATCGGCGCGCTCGCTGCTCGACCTCTGGAAGCCGGCGATCATCGTTGCGATCCCGTGGCTTATCATCATGCTCCAGCCCGACCTCGGCAGTGGAATCGTGTTCATCGGGATTTTCTTCGCGATGCTGTACTGGTCCGGCGTGGCGTGGCCGCTGCTCATCCTCATCGCGAGTCCGGCGGTGAGTTTGATTCTCTCGTTCAGCGTTGGTCTCTGGGGTGCGTGGTTTTTCATTCTGCTGGCGCTGGTGCTGTGGTATCGGCCGTACCTGATCGAGGGCATCGTGCTGATGGTTCTCAACGTGGCTACCGGCGTCATCGCGCCGATGATGTGGGAGAAGCTCGCCCCGTACCAGCAGAACCGGTTGCGAACCTTCCTCGATCCATCCGCCGACGTGCGAGGCTCGGGTTATCACGTCATTCAATCGAAAGTCGCCATCGGCTCCGGCGGGTTCTCCGGGCAGGGCTACACGCTCGGCACGCAAAAGCGGCTCGCATTCCTGCCGGAGCAGCACACGGACTTCATCTTCGCCGTTCTTGGTGAAGAGCTCGGGTTTATTGGCGTAACAGTGGCGCTCGGGCTTTTCTTGTGGCTGTTCCTCCGCGTCACCGAGATAGCCGAGCGGGCCAACGACTCGTACAGCAGCCTCGTCGCATACGGGCTGATGTCAGGCTGGTTCGTCCATGTGCTGGTGAACGTCGGCATGACGCTCAACCTGATGCCGATCACCGGCATTCCGCTGCCGTTCTTCAGCTATGGCGGGTCGTTCATGCTCGCGAGCTGGGTGGCGGTCGGGATACTGATGCGGATATCCGGCGAAGGGCGCGGCAGCGCTCTGTGGCTCCGCAGGTACTAGGAGAAGGGGCTCTAACGACAACTGAAGACTACCTGCCGGGTGCTGTCGGCCTTACGGCTGATTGCTACGGGCTTCAGTCGAGCTGGGTATCTCTCATCCTCACTCATCCTTTGGAGTCGAGAGGCGTTTTAGCAGACCGTATAACATCTTCCGGACTGGCCGCCGATTCTGACGCTCATGCGATCGATAGATAGAGACAACGCATGCGCCTTTTGCCATACCTGAAGGTTCTTGAAATCCGACACACGTTGAGGATCGCTTTCCGTCGTGTCCGGCCCCGCATCGAAATCATTCCGCCAAAGCCCGCAGCCAACAGCGGGAAGCTGACAGCAGCCGGTAGTCCTCAGTGAGCTCCTGCGCCTGCCGACCCGTACTTATTAACCAGAAAGCTCTACTATAGATTCACCACATGGCTTGGTTCCGCAAAGAAAAGAAAGCCCGCCTCCCACGGCGCGAAAAGCACGAGATTCCGCCTGATGCGTGGGAGAAGTGTGACGCGTGCGGCCATACCGATCTGCGCGAGAAGTTCGTAAGGAACCTCAACGTCTGTCCGAGCTGCGGCTTTCATCGGCGCATTCGCGCGAGCGAATACGCGGCGATTCTCCTCGACGAAGGCACGATCGAGGAGACAGAGCTCGACATCCGCTCAACCGACCCGCTCGGATTTCCCGACTACGAAGCGCGCCTAAAGAAAGCGACCGCCAGCGCCGGCGAGGGCGACGCCATACTCACATTCACCGGGCAGCTGGGCGGCATGCCGGTTTGTCTCGCCGTCATGGACTTCGCGTTCATGGGCGGGTCGATGGGATCCGTAGTCGGAGAGAAGATCGCGCGTCTCGGACAGGTCTCGCTCGAGCGCAAATATCCGTTGATCATCATCTCCGCCTCCGGCGGCGCGCGCATGCAGGAAGGAGTGCTGTCCCTGATGCAGATGGCAAAGGCGGCAGCGATCCTGTCGCAGCTTTCCGAGCGCAGAATTCCCTACGTTTCGATACTGACGAACCCGACCACTGGTGGAGTCAGCGCCAGCTTCTCGATGCTCGGCGATGCGATACTGGCGGAGCCGGGCGCGGTGATCGGGTTTGCGGGGCCGCGCGTCATCAAGCAGACGATCGGACAGGAGCTCCCCGAAGGATTTCAGACCGCCGAGTTTCTGCTCGAGCACGGGATCGTCGACAGCGTCGTTCGGCGCGGCGAGCTGAAGCGCACGGTCGGCCAGCTGCTGCGCCACATGAGCGGAAAGCCTGCATCGGCAGGGTGGACCACTACCTGACGGCGTACGGCGAGGCGATCAAAGCGCTCTTCGCCCGCACCACAAACGATACGAAGCTGGGCCTGGAGCGCACTCAAGCGCTCATGTCGCTGCTCGGCTGTCCGCACAGCGCTCTCACCGCAATCCACGTCGCCGGCACCAACGGCAAGGGAAGCGTGGTTGCTACCGCCGAAGCGCTCCTTCGAGCGCGAGGGCAACGGGTAGGGAGATACACCTCGCCGCATCTGATCGATTTCCGCGAGCGCATCACCGTGAACGGCGTTCCGATCTCCGAGGAGGGAGTGCTCGAGTTTCTGGAGCGGTGGTTGCCAACCGCCGAGGAGCTGGGCGCGACGTTCTTCGAGCTGACGACTGCGCTGGCGTTTTCCTGGTTCGCCGAACAGGCAGTCGACATCGCCGTAGTCGAAACCGGCCTTGGTGGGCGCCTCGACTCGACCAACGTGCTGGTGCCCAAGGTCGCGGTGGTGACGTCGATCGGCTTGGATCATACCGATCTGCTCGGATCCACCCTGCCGGAAATCGCGCGGGAAAAGGCGGGGATCTTCAAGCGCAACGTCGCGGCTGTGATCGGCGAACAAGCGCCTGACATCCGGGATCTGCTGACAAGGACCGCGCGCGATGTCGGGGCCGATCCAATACTCGTCGTCGACGAGGCGTATCTGATCGGTGCCCCCCGGCCATCCGCGCGGGGCACCACATTCCCGCTTCGTCGGGGGACTGAAACAGCGGAAGTCACGACGCCGCTTGTCGGTGATCACCAGGCGCGCAACACCACGATCGCGATAGCCGCCGTGAGTGCACTCGCTGCCGAATACTACCCGGAGCTTTTCTGGGTTTCGGCCGCGCTGGAGAGCGTGTTTCTTCCCGGCCGGTTCCAGCGTCACGGCAAATACATCTTCGATGTCGCGCATAACCCCGCCGGCGCGCGGACCGTAGCCGACACTTTGCTCGCGCTCAAAACTCCAGCTCCGCGAACCGCGGTAGTCTCCGTTCTCGCGGACAAGGATTGGCGGGGAATCATTCGGACGCTCGCGCCGGCGGTGGACCGGTTCGTCTTCACCAGCGCTCCGTCGGCGACCCCGGACCGGGCGTGGGATCCCGCCAGGGCAGATGCGTTCGCTCGTGACGAAGGGTACGCGACAGAGCTCGTGCCGGATTTCGACGCCGCGCTGTTGCGAGCTGACAAACGCTCGGGAACCGTCATCTTCACAGGCTCTTTCCATACGGTCGGCGATGCCATGGCGCGCTTGCAGGTGTCTCCATTCGCCGCGTAGCTTTCCCTGATGTCACAGGGAGCGTTACCCGGATTTCGTGATTTCTATCCCGAGGAGCTCGCTACCCGTAACTACCTCATGGGAGTGTGGCGCGATGTGGCCCGCCGTTACGGGTTCGTCGAGTACGACGGACCTCCGCTGGAGCCGCTCGACCTGTACACGAAGAAGAGCGGCGAGGAGATCGTCGGCCAGCTTTACGCTTTCACCGATAAGGGAGGGCGCGAAGTAACTCTTCGTCCGGAAATGACCCCGACGCTGGCACGAATGGTTGCCGCCAAAGCCAACGCAATGCGCAAGCCTATCCGCTGGTTTTCCGTACCGCAGCTCTTTCGGTACGAGCGGCCGCAGAGGGGCAGGCTGCGCGAGCACTTTCAGCTCAACGTCGACATTATCGGCGAAGCATCGGTCGCGGCCGACGCCGAGCTCCTCGCCGTCGCGATCGACGTCATGCGCGGATTTGGGCTCACCGCCGCGGACGTTCGCGCCCGCGTTTCCGACCGCCGACTGCTCACCGCCATTCTTTCCCACGTTGGCGTAGCGCCCGGACAGATGGGCGCCGTCTTCAACGCGATCGACAAAGTGAATCGGGAGCCGCGCGAGGTGACGCTGGAGAAGATCGGAAAGACGGTGACGAACGACAAAGCCCGTCGCTCGATCGCGGACGTGCTCGAGAGCGCCGGGGATCTCGACGCCCTCTCAACTCGCTTCAGTGAAGTGTCGGCGATTACTGATGAAATTTCGCGGTTGCGCGAGTACCTCGGCTTTCTGAGCGCGCTCGGTGTCGGTGATTGGGTGGATTTCGATCTCTCGATCGTGCGCGGCCTCGCTTACTATACGGGGACGGTGTTCGAGCTCTTCGACGCCAGGGGAGAGCTGCGCGCCATCTGTGGCGGGGGCCGCTACGACGATCTTCTCTCGACCATCGGCGAAGTGGATCTCCCAGCGCTCGGCTTCGGAATGGGCGATGTCGTCCTGACGGAGCTGCTGCGGTCGCGAAAACTGATTCCACCGGCGCAGCTGGCGGCCGAGTACTGGGTGGCGGCCGAGGACGAGGCGCTGCTTCCGGAAGTAATGAAGGTCGCGGGACGTTTGCGGGCAAAAGCAAGGAGCGTCGAATACGCGCTCAAATCGCAGACGCTTGCCAGGCAGCTCAAGACTGCCTCGAGCGCCGGGGTGCGGAGCGTGGTGCTCCTGCGGCGTGAAGATTATCCGAAGGGCAAGGTGACAGTGAAGACTCTGGCCGACGGATCGGAGCGGAGCGTTCCGCTCGACACATTTCTCGAATCTCTGTAGGCAATGGCCGACGACAAGAAACTGACAAAGCGCGCCGACGATTTCAGCGCGTGGTACAACGAAGTGGTCCTCAAGAGCGAGCTCGCCGACTACTCGCCGGTGCGCGGCTGCATGGTGATCAGACCACGCGGCTACGGCATCTGGGAAAGGATGCAGCAGCAGCTAGACACGATGTTCAAGGATACGGGACACGAAAACGCGTATTTCCCGCTCTTCATCCCCGAGAGCTTCCTGAAGAAGGAGGCACAGCACGTCGAAGGCTTCGCGCCCCAGCTCGCGGTAGTCACCCATGGTGGAGGAAAGAAGCTCGAGGAGCCACTGGTCGTGCGTCCCACTTCAGAGACGATCATCTACGCCATGTACGCGAAATGGGTGCAGAGCTACCGCGATCTCCCGATCCTCATCAACCAATGGGCGAACGTCGTACGCTGGGAGATGCGCACGCGGCTGTTCCTGCGCACGCTCGAGTTCCTCTGGCAGGAAGGACACACCGCGCACGCGACCGCCGCGGAAGGCGAGGAGGAAGCGCGGAAGATGCTCGGCGTGTACCGCGATTTCATGGAAGGGTACATGGCGATGCCGGTCGTTACCGGCGCCAAGACCGATGCGGAGAAATTTGCGGGAGCAGTACGAACTTACTCGCTCGAAGCAATGATGCAGGACAACAAGGCGGTGCAAACCGGCACGTCCCACAACCTGGGGCAGAACTTCTCCAAAGCGTTCGATCTCAAGTTCCAGACCGAGGAAGGCGGGACAGAGTACGCGTGGAACACCAGCTGGGGCGTTACGACCCGCATGGTCGGCGCCCTCGTCATGACCCATGGCGACGACAACGGTCTTCGTATCCCGCCGCTCCTCGCGCCAATAGAGATCGTCATCGTTCCAATCTGGCGATCGGAGGAGGACAAGGGGCGCGTGCGTGCCGCTGCCGCGCTGGTGAAGGAGAGTCTCAGCGCGTGGGAGAGGCGCGCGCCCGGCAGGCTCCGCGTTCACGTCGATAATCGCGAAGGAATAAAGCCAGGCGCCAAGTACTACGAGTGGGAGCTGCGCGGGATTCCGCTCCGCATCGAGATCGGCCCTCGCGATCTGGACCAGAACCAGGCGATCATGGTAAGGCGCGACACTGGGGAGAAGCGTCCCGTATCCCTGGACTCGGTCGGCGAGGATGCGGCCGACTTGCTGCATCGGATACAGGAAGCGATGCTCATCGATGCGCGCGAGCGCCGCGAGCACAACAGCTTCCGCGGCGGGATCACCTACGACCGCTTCCGTGAGGTCATGGAAGCCGATGGTGGCTTCGTCTACGCGGGCTGGTGCGGCGACGGTGAATGCGAAGCGGCAATCAGGGAAGAGACCAAGGCCAGCATCCGCGTTCTCCCCGACGAGGAGTTTCGCTCGGCTGATCCTCCGGAGAAGTGTCTCAAATGCGGACGTGCGTCCACGGCCGAGGCGCTGTGGGCGAAAGCATATTGAGTGGCCGGAAAGGTGCGCCGCGTAAAACCGCCGCCCCTGACCCGGCGCTCGATACCGGCTTCCCGCGTGATGAGGGCGGGCTGCGCTGCGAAGGTGTCCGCCTCGCGGTGATCGCGGCGGAGGTGGGGACACCTGCCTACGTGTACAGCTCGACAGCCGTGCGCGAACAGTACGCGAGATTGCGCCAGGCGCTCGGAAAAATTGACGCCAGGCTCCATTACAGCGTCAAAGCCAACTCGAGCATCGCGCTGCTCCGTCTTCTGCGCGAGCTGGGCGCGGGACTCGACATCGTCTCGGGCGGCGAACTCTTTCGCGCGCTCAGGGCCGGATTCTCGGGCAGCGATGTCGTCTTCAGCGGCGTCGGCAAAACCGAGCGCGAGATGGAGGAGGCACTGAGGGCCGACGTGCTTCTGTTCAACGTGGAATCCGGGGAGGAGCTCCACGTTCTCGACAAGGTCGCCGAGCGCATGAAGGCCAAAGCGCGGGTGGCGCTGAGAGTGAATCCGGAGGTGCTGGTAGACACTCCGCACCCATACACGCGCACGGGCGAGAAGGGGATGAAGTTCGGAATTCCGTTCGACGAGGCACTCGCCGTCGGGAAAATTGCCGCCCAGCTCCCCAATCTGCGCCTGCTCGGACTCGACATGCACGTCGGGTCGCAGATCTCGCAGTTCGCCCCATACGAGGTGGGCCTGCAGCGGCTGCTTCACCTGCGCCGAGAGATCGAGCGAGAGACCAAGGTAACGCTGGAGTATCTCGACATCGGTGGCGGGCTCGCCGTCACGTACGACGCGGAGCGCACCGTGGACATCGTCCAGTTTGGCGAGGTGATCAGTGCGCTCGTCGGTGGGTCCGGGATGAAGATCATTCTCGAGCCCGGTCGTTTTCTGGTCGGCAACGCCGGCGTGTTGCTCACACGGGTGCTCTATCGGAAGCGCAGCGGCGGTAAGGAGTTCATCATCACCGACGCTGGAATGACCGACCTGCTGCGCCCGTCCCACTACAACGCGTTTCACCGCATCGAGGCCGTGATTCCAACCGGCCGCACCACGGTGGCCGACGTCGTCGGACCGGTGTGCGAGAGCGGCGACTTTCTGGCACTCGACCGCCAGATCGACGACGCGCAGCCAGGTCATCTCCTCGCGGTGCGGTCTACCGGGGCGTACGGCTTCGTCATGGCTTCCAACTACAATTCCCGTCCGCGCGCGCCCGAGGTGCTTGTAGACGGCGACAGATTTGGCGTGATTACCGAGCGGGAGACGTACGAGGATCTCGTGCGCAACGAGCGGCCCGAGCCTGAATGGAGGTACGTGTAGTGCGGATCGCACTGATGGCGGACACGCACGACCGCGTACCAGCGGTGACGAACCTGCTGGAAATGATCCACGACCGAGGCGTGAGCATCGTGATGCACGCGGGCGACTACTGCTCCCCGTTCTGTCTCGCACCTTTCCATCAGAGCGGTATGGCGCTGCTCGGCGTGTTCGGCCGCAATGACGGAGACAAGGAAACGCTCGCGGCATACGCGGCGCGCGGCATGGGCACCGAGATATATGAGTCCCCGCACAGCTTCGAGGTCGGCGGGAAACGAATCCTCCTCGTGCACGACCTGGCGGAGGTAAGCCCCCGGTCGATCGAGTCTCACGACTATGTCATCCACGGCTCGTCGCATCTTCAGATTCAGAAGAAGGTGGGGAAGACGCTGGTCATAAATCCAGGTGAGGCCTGCGGGTGGATACATGGCAAGTGCACCGCGGCCATTCTCGACCTCGATACGGGAGAGGTGGAAAGCATCACGCTATGAGCAGCCGGATCCTTATCATCGACTTCGGCTCACAGTTCACGCAGTTGATCGCCCGCCGGGTGCGCGAGGCTCGCGTCTACTCGGAGATCCATCCTCCGACCCGCACGATCGAATGGATCCGGCAGTGGAAGCCGGCGGGGATCATCCTGAGCGGCGGTCCGAACTCCGTTTACGGGGACAATGTTCCGCTGGCCGACCGCGCGATCTTCGACATCGCTCCTGTGCTCGGCATCTGCTACGGGATGCAGATCATCGCTCACATCGAGGGCGGGAAAGTCATCCGCACCGACAGGCGCGAGTACGGACGCGCGGAGATGAAGGTTCTCGACTCGAGCGGGCTGTTCTCCGGGTTCGATCCGGAGGAGCGCGTGACCGCCTGGATGAGTCACGGCGACCACATCGAGGATCCGCCCAAGGGATATCGCGTCACGGCCGAGAGCAATGGAAATCCGATTAGCGCTTTTCAGCACGAGGAGCGGCCCATTTTCGGCGTGCAGTTCCATCCCGAAGTCGCACACACGCCGCGTGGCGGAGAGATCATCTCCAACTTTCTCTTCGCCGAGTGCAAGGCGGAGCCGACGTGGACTCCCGGCGCGTTCATCGAGGACGAGATCGCTCGCATTCGAAAGACAGTGGGCGAGTCGCGTGTGATCTGCGGGTTGTCCGGCGGCGTGGATTCGTCGGTCGCGGCGGCGCTGGTGCACCGGGCGATCGGCGATCAGCTGACATGCATCTTCGTGGATACCGGGCTTTTGAGGGTACACGAGCGTGAGCAGGTGGAGCGGACTTTTGGGGCGCACCTGGGGCTGGAGTTGATCACCGTCGACGCCGAGGAGCGCTTTCTCAAAGCGCTCAAGGGAATCGAAGATCCGGAGAAGAAGCGCTACGCCATCGGTCACGCCTTCATCGACGTCTTTGAGGACGCGGCGGCGAAGGTGGGGGCCAACGTGGATTTTCTGGTGCAGGGAACGCTCTACCCCGATGTGATCGAGTCAGCGTCGCCGCGCGGTGGCCCGTCGGTGACGATCAAGACGCATCACAACGTCGGCGGACTCAAGCCGGGGATGAAGTTCAGGCTGATCGAGCCGCTGCGTGAGCTGTTCAAGGATGAAGTCAGGAACGTCGGCCGGGAGCTCGGCTTGCCCGAAGAAATGATAGCGCGTCATCCCTTTCCCGGGCCCGGCCTCGCGATCCGCGTGCTGAGCGACGTCACCGAGGAGAAGCTCGATCTTCTGCGCGCGGCCGACGCGATCTATCTGGAGGAGATTCGAGAGGCGGGACTCTACGACGAGATCTGGCAGGCGTTCGCGGTGCTGCTGCCCGTGCGCAGCGTCGGCGTAATGGGCGACGAGCGGACCTACGAGTACGTGCTCGGCCTTCGCGCCGTGACGAGCACCGACGGTATGACGGCCGACTGGTACCCGTTCACGCGCGAGGTTCTGTCGCGCATCTCCAACCGCATCATCAATCAGGTTGTCGGGGTGAACCGGGTCGTGTACGACGTGAGCTCGAAACCACCTGCTACGATCGAGTGGGAATGAGCTAAAGACTCTTCTCTTTAAGAAGCTCCATAAACTCTTTAGGCTGCTTGATCTTGAGCAGCCGCTCCGGGACGTCGGGCTCCTTCGAGAACTGCGCGATCTTGCCGAGCACGGGCAGGTACTGGTTCGACACCTCGAGCGGGGGCGCGACGATCAGGAAAAAGAAGTAGACGGGCTTCTCGTCGATCGCCTTGAAGTCGACGCCGCCGGGTTTTCTGGCGAACGCGACCCGCAGCCGGCTTACTACGAGGGAGCGGCAGTGGGGGATCGCGATGCCGCGCCCGATGCCGGTCGATCCCAGGTTCTCGCGCCGCTTCAACATCTTGAACAGCATCCCTTCCGACTTCTCATCGAGGCCAAGGAGCTCGATCAGCTCCTTGAGAATCTCGTCCTTGGTATTGCCTTCGAGCTCGAGTTTGATCGCGTCTTCAGAAAAGAAATCTCGTAGTTCCATCGAGCTCCTCGAGAGTACATGCCGTGCGGGGGGGGGGGCGGGCTGCGAGAATCGTTCAAGTTACCGGCGCTCATGCAGAGTGTCAAACCACGATGTTGCAAGCACTTGGAGTGTCACTTAGCTTGCAAAGACCGATGCGTTTTCCATTTGCTGTTCGCGGCGACACGCCCCTATATCTCGCCCCGATGGCGGGAGTGTCAGAGTCTCCGTTCAGGAGACTATGCCGCCGCTTTGGCGCGGACGTAGTCGTCACCGAGTTTCTTTCCGCCGAGGGAATCAGGCGCGAGAACGCAGCCACGCTCGACAAGCTGCGTTTTGGCGCGGACGAGCGTCCGATCGGAGTCCAGATCTTTGGCGCCGATCCCGTGGCGATGGGTGAAGCGGCAGCGCTCGTGACCGACGTGTTCCACCCCGAGTTCATCGACATCAACTTCGGGTGCCCGGTAAAGAAAGTCGTGAAGCGGAACGGCGGCTCCGGGTGTCTCAAGGATCTGTCGCTCGTCGAGTCCGTGATCAAGTCAGTGGCGGCCAGCACTCACCTGCCGGTGACGGTGAAGATCCGGAGCGGCTGGAGCGAAGAGACGAGGGACCCGGTGACCATCGGTTTCCGCTGTCAGGACGCGGGCGCGAAGGCCTTGGCGATCCATCCGCGCACGCGGACCCAGATGTACTCCGGGAGCGCGCGGTGGGAGGAGATCGCCGCTCTCGCGCAGGCGCTCGAGATCCCCGTGATTGGAAACGGCGACATCAAGACAGCGGAAGATGCGGTTCGACTGCAGCGCGAGACCGGGTGTGCCGCGGTCATGATCGCGCGCGGGTCGTTCGGCCAGCCGTGGATCTTCGACCAGACTCGGGCGCTGCTGGAAGGGAAGCCCAAGCCCGCCGCGCCGCCGATCGAGCGCCGGTTCGAGATCGCGCTCGAGCACGCCCGGATGGCGGAAGCTTATGAGGCCGATCCGCGCGGAGCGGCGATCGAGTTCCGGAAGCATCTGGGCTGGTACGTGAAGGGTGTGCCCGGCTCGGCGGAATTGAGGCGGAAGCTGCACGCGGTGGAGAGCTTGTCCGAGGTCGAGGACGTGTTCGCTTCTTATCTTGCGCAGCCGTTCGAGGACCAAAGGGACGGCGTGGAGGCGGCGCCAGCTGCGGCGTGAACTGCACCGCGCTAAGTAGCTGTCGGGTAGCGTGTTACTTCACCACCCTCAAGTAAAACGGGAAGTCCAACTCTGTTGACTTCTGGCCTCGGGAAGCGTATACTTCATTATTAGGGGGCGACTGGCTTCGACGGGATTAGTGAAGCTGTGGCCGCGTGCCCAGGTCTCAGGCCCTGGTAAAACCTCTGGGATATTTTTTAACTGCCAACCAAAACTTGGCCCTGGCTGCGTAACTCTTCGGAGTTGCTGCACCTGCCCTTATTGAAGCTCTCCTGAGGCGGCTTTAAGGGTATCGAAAATTCGGGATAGTTGGCTGTCGCGTCTTCCGGCGGCCGGCGAAAACTTAGGAGACTTGTCCAGAAGTGGGCTGTCCATTGGCCAGCGGCTGGAGACCTCAATCAATGGAACACGCACGTAGACGCTGTGGTCGATCTTAGCTCGGACCGGGGTTCGAATCCCCGCGCCTCCACTT
>JBBDXY010000007.1:5136-117108 GCA_040902085.1 Gemmatimonadaceae bacterium | reverse complement strand
CAAAGGAGCTCTCGCCTGCCGGCGAGTCGCCCGCAGCAGAAACGCAAGCCGTTAGGCGGACCTAATTGGCCTTGCTGGCGGAGTCGCAGTGCACTCCAATGGTTATGTTCATCGTGCTCAACGGACCACTCGGGATCGGTAAGTCGACACTCGCGGAAGCGCTCACCGAAAGCATCGAGTCGTGTGTAATGCTCAGTGGCGACGGTCTTCTGGCAGTCAATCCACCGCCGACCGACGAACTAGAGTACCTGCACTCGACAATCGCGCTGCTGGTCGGGCACCATCGGAGCTGTGGCTATCGGCACTTTGTTATCGAGCATGCGTGGCGCTCATCGGCGCAAGTTGCCGATTTGCGTCGCCGGCTCATCGCGGTCGACGGCGATGCGGACATCCGGTGTTTCTTGCTGACCTTAGCGGCTGACGAGAACCTGCGACGCATCGAGCGTCGACAACGTGTGCGTGTGCTCGATGAACGCGAATTCGAGCTGCGAACCTTCGCGGAAGAACGGGACGTACTGGCGAAAAGCGCCGATCTGGGTGAGCCCTTCGACGTCTCGGCACCGCCAACTGAGCTCGTAGCGACGATGCTGGCTCGCCTCGGGCTGCGTTGAGCGCAGCTTGACTCCGAGGTGTGTTGCCGCCTAACGACGCGTTGCAGCCGACGGCGGCGCTATGGACCGCGGGCGCTGCGCGCCCGCATTATGAACGGCCGCCGCAGCTGAACTCCGGCGCGTTATGCGGCATAGCGCGGCCGTAGCCAATCGGATGGCGTACCACAAGGCGAGGAGAACTGTCGAATGAGGTCGAATATGGTGCGGCGTGGCGTCTCGGTGTGTGTGGGTTTCGCGCTCTGCGGCCTGATATCAACAGCCGTGGCCAGCCAGTCGGTTCCGGAAGCACGTGGTCATTATCAGTTCGTCCATCATCCGGGTGAAGATCGGACGTATCTGATCGGCGGTAGCACGAGACGCACGAATGGCTTCCACTATTTCGATGATGTCTGGTTCTGGGACGGCTCGAGATGGACTCGAGCAGGCGCACTGCCCTTCCCACGGAGCAGCCACCGTGTCGTGTATCACCCACAGCGCAAATCACTCATTCTTTTCGGCGGCGGCTTCGCGCAGGCTGTGCGCGCCGAAGGGATCATCTGGGAACGCAGTGCGGGCGCGTGGAGAGCGATTGATGGGAACTTCCGGGCAGGTACGGGAGAACCGGAGATGTGCTACGACCGAAGGCGTCACAGGGTCGTGATCTTCGGAGGATGGGATGCCGCCAATGTCTATCGCGGAGATACGTGGGAGTGGCAGCCAACCGGTCTTGTGCGAGTAGACACGGTAGGTCCGAGTCCGAGGGCCGGGCATGCGTTTGTGTATGATCCGGTGCGTCAGCGATGTCTCGCTTTCGGCGGTCAAGACAGCGAAGGATACCGTGCCGATACGTGGGAGTGGGATGGTTCGGCGTGGCGTGAGCTTGAGGTCGCCGGTCCCTCACCACGGTGGTTCCCCGGGGCAACGACGGACCTCGAGCGCGAACGGATCGTGATCTTCGGCGGCCGAGGCCCATCAGCTCCGGTGATCGGCCGTGACGCCGCGGGCGACCTCGGTGACACCTGGGTATGGGACGGGCATCGCTGGGAGCAGGTTCGCGGAGACGGGCCGCCACCGCGCATCGGAGGGCAATTGGCGTTCAATGGTCGCAGCGTACTTCTCTTCGGTGGTCGCGAGGAACGAGCGGAAGGGTTTCACGATCGTAACGATCTGTGGGAGTTGCGTGGTCAAACGTGGACACGGCTTCATTAGGGTATGGCAGTAGGCAATGGAACGCTCGGTTGGTGCCGCATAACAAGCCGATGAAGCTGCCGGTCGCCTGCGGCGCCCGCAGCTTATCGGCATGGCGTTATGCAGACGTCACACTTTGTCCGCGAGACCTCAGTTTCCTCCACGTCCGATACTGCACTCTAGCTATCGAATCGAGATGTTACCGCTGGTTACCGGATGGGCAGGGGCGGCCGGCCACGGCTGGGTCTCACAATATTCTTGCGAGGTGATGATCCCTGCCGAGCCCTCGAACCCGAGCTGCGTCGACCGGTCGAGGATGCCTGAACCGCCGTTGCCGTTGTCTTCTACGCGGAACCAGACATCGCGGCCGACCTGACGTTTGGGATCGGTCACGAACGTTTCATTCGTTGAGTTGTTCTCGGTTACGACGCCGCCGATCCATGCACGACCGAGGGCGGCATCCCGCGCAAGGCATGTCACATCGAACCGCATTTCGATGGTCGCCAGGCCAAACTCCGTCAGGTCGGCGACGTAATACACGCTTCCCGACGCACCGCCATCGGCTGTTTGCAGCGCGTTCAGCGTGAACGCGATGTCCGCGCCTGGGGCGCCGATGTTGAACGTTCCCTGTCCGTTGGCGTGGCCGACCACGGTGGAACCGACCTGAAAGAGTGGCCGCCCAACGGGGCTGAGCGGATTCGTTCCAGCGTCGCAACCTGAGATTGCGAGCGTAACAGCGAGCGCGGACAGACTAGTTCTCGACATGGCCAGGCCTCCCGGAAAATAGGTGTACTGGCATTGTAGACTGCGCAGCATTCCGGGTCTTGAATGAAACTGCCATAGCCCACAGGCGATTTCTTCAGAAGCAAGCTACCCGTCAATGGCCGTAGCATGCCGCATCGCGTGGCGATAGGCGCCGGGTGTAATTCCGAAGTAGCGCGAGAAGAGGCGCGTCATGTGGCTCTGATCGGCGAATCCCGCTTCCATTGCGATTCGGCTGAGAGACAGGTCCGATGTTGCAAGAACGCGGGCCGTGCATTCGACGCGCCGGCGGTGCGCGTACTCGACTGGAGAGACGCCGTACCGCCGGCGAAACGCCCGCGTCACATAGTTTGGGTGGCGGCCTGCCCCATTCGCCAGCGCAGTAACGCTGACCGGGGTGCTGAAGGCCACCTCCAGATCGGAGCGGATCCGCCGCAGCCATTCCGGCGTGCGGCTTGGGCGCGGTGGCTGGTCTCGTACGTAGAGGTCCAGCCAATTCCGCCATCGCGCCGGTTCCGCCTTCTCGGGCAGCGTCATGCCTACGGTCCCGACAGGGCGGCCATTCTCGTCCAGCACAGGAGCCTTGAAGGTTCTGAACTGGGCGTCCGCCATGCTGCCCTCAACCACCATGATGGGGTTTCCCCACGCGATGGCCCGCCGGTCGTCATCGCGGAACATCTCTACCCAGTACCGTGTGAAAAACGGGTCTTCGGTCATGCCGATCATATCCGCGGGTCTTGCTCCGCATGCATCCGCGAACGGTTCGCTGACCGCCAGAAATCGGGACCGGACATCTTTGAGCCAGGCTTGCTCGCTCATCCTGGGGATGAGCTGGTCGCACCAGGTGTCGGCGGTCGGAGGGCTGGATATTGTTTGCATTGGTTCTCATGCAAATTGCGACGCGTCACCGTCCCTGACAACCTTGCCTGATCGTCATAAGGTGACTCTTTTCGTTCTATGCAGCCGCGCCCGCGGAAGATCGAACACCTTCGAATCGTTCAAGCCGGGAGAACCCCCGCTTCGTACAGTGCGCGATGCCGGGAGAGTCCGTAACTCGAACCGCTCTCCACCGCAACAAGTCGGCGAATGGAATGCTTCGGCCGCCCCACTTCGCGATATCGGGGGCCTGACGGGGGGTCTCGTTCATATGTCTCGATTTCAAATCGCATTCGGCGCTCTCGTTCTCACCCAGGCCGCCCATTCGGTCGAGGAATACGTGGGCCGCCTTTGGGAGTCGTTCCCGCCCGCCCGGCTGCTCACGGGGCTGGTCGCAACGGATCTCGAGCGGGGGTTCCTGGTGATCAACGTTGGACTGGTGGGATTCGGCCTCTGGTGCTTTTGCTGGCCCGTTCGACGCGAGTGGCGTTCCGCAGCGCTCTTTGCCTGGGTTTGGATAGCGATCGAGATCATCAACGGAGTTGGTCATCCGCTTTGGTCCCTGCGAGAGGGCGGGTATACACCGGGAGTAGCCACGGCTCCGGTGCTTCTGGTCCTCGCGTTGTACCTCGCGTGGCAGTCGTATGGGATGCGTAAGACAGCCGATCGGCTGCGGACCTGAAGTGGAAGCGAACAAGTTGCGGCAGACAATGATGCGACAATTCTCAATGCATCGAACGGCTTTTTTCGCGGCGCTGATGGCATGCGGAAGCGCGGCGTGCATCCCAGATTTCGCCGGCCCTCCTTCGGGCGAGCTGTCTGACCTCGATCCGAGGGCCGACCTCACAGTTCTTTTTCTCGGGAACTCGTTGACGGCGAGCAACGACCTTCCGGCTGTGATAAAAGCTGCGGCCGTGGCGGCCGGCCGGACAATCAGCTATGCAGTCAGGGTTGCACCCAACGTCAGTCTCGAGGATCACTGGTACGACGGCGTCAAGGATCTGATTACCGCCCTCGGCGCCGACGTCGTCGTGCTGCAGCAGGGCCCGTCCTATACGAAGTCGTCGATTCAGAGTGCCCAGCAAAATGCGTTTGGAATTCATCGAGCTCCAATGGCGTCGTGGTTGCCCATTTCGGGGGACCCCTCGCTTCCCCGCCCGCCTATGACGGATCCGCGTGCCGATGCCTAACGAACGTTGCAGCACACAAGCCTACATCGCCCCGAGCGCGTCGGCTTCAGAGGGATACACAGCCAGGATCGACGAGAAACCTGATATCTCGAACACCTCCCGGACTGACTGGTTCAGGCCGAAGATCCGTAGCGTTCCCCCCGAGGCTCGCTGCTGCTTGGCAGCGCCGAGCAACACGCGCAATCCGGCGCTGCTGATGTAATCGAGCTGCGCAAAGTCCAACGCGACCTTCTTCGCGCCAGCGAGCACCGCGTCGAGCGCCTTCTGGGCCGCCGGAGACGTGGTGCTGTCCAGGTTGCCTGCGATCACTACTATACGAATGTCGTTGCTCGCGCGCGTAGAGATCTCCATCAGCTGCCTCCGAAAAGTCCCTTCTCCCTACTCAACCAGCTGTTTCACGAGTACCACCACGTTGTGCCCGTCCCGGCGCTCGTAGCTGACTTCGTCCATCAGCTCCCGCACGATATGAATACCGAGTCCCCCGATCGGCCGATCGTCGACCGACAGCGTGGTATCCGGCGCCGGCTGTCCAAACGGATCGAACGGGGATCCATCGTTGGTAAGCGTGACCGTCAGACGCTCCAGATCCAGCTCCACCTCCACCGTCAGCAAGCTAGCGTCGACGGCCGCCGTCCCGTGCGAGATCGCATTCGTGAGCAACTCGTCGAGTGTGACGTTGACGCTGCGGCGCACCGCCTCGGGCAGCGCGTGCGTCTGAGCGAACCCCGCGAACGCCGCGCTCACCTTCCCCACCCCGTCGGGGTCGGCGCCAACGGACATCCGGAATCCATGTCGCATTTCGCCCTCCGCCAGGTCGCGAAAATACACCCCCCCGGCCTTTCCCTGTCAACTCCAAGAGACCTGTCATTGCAGCCGGCGCCGGCAGGGTGCACGTTACCGGGTCGAACCCCATACTGCACGCCCCGGGTCTGAATCCCCGCGCGCCACGCTTTTCCTTCCAACTTTTCCGAGATTCGCTTGTACTGTGGTTAAAGCACCTGCAGTCAACGACGATCTGGATCGCGCACTCGTCCGGAGGTACCTGGACGGGGAGCGGGCTGCGGGGGACGAATTGGTGAATCGGTTCCATCGTAGTGTGTTTAACGTCGCCCTCCGGATGCTCGGCAACGTGCAGGACGCAGAAGACGTTACCCAGACAACATTTGGTAACGCATTCGCGGCGCTCGACAGCTACGACCCGAAGTACCGTTTCTTCAGCTGGATTTATCGAATGACGGTCAACGAATCACTGAACACATGGAAGCGCCGCAAAAACCTGGTTTCGCTGGACGGGAGCTTCGATGTCCCGGCGGCGGGCGGGGCGTCCGAAAGCGAGGCCGAGGACAGCGTGCAAAGGGCGCTCCTGAAACTGAAGCCTGACGATCGCGCGGTAGTCGTCCTGCGACACTTTGTTTCGTTCTCTTACGAGGAGATCGCCGACGTGCTTGAAGTACCGGTCGGAACGGTCAAGTCGCGGCTCTTCACGGCGCGTGATCGGCTCCGCGAGTCGCTGGTCGCTGCGGGCGCGTGAACATGCTCACGCCACACGAGCAGGAGCTTATTCATCGCGAGGTTGACGGAGAGACCACGCCCCAGGAACGCGTCGAGGTCCAGAAGCTGGTCGAGACTCGGCCGGAAGCGCTGGCGCTCATGACAAGCCTGCGGGCCCTCGATGCCCTGTTCCGTGAAGTCCCCGATCGTGCCCCGCCTCCGCGTGTGATGCAGCTGATCCACAATGCGATGCCGTTGAATTCGAGGGCGTCGCCGGGTGCCGGGCGCACGCAGGGAACAATGCAGACGATCACCAGCTGGGCAATTCAACAGTGGAATGGCGTCACGAACCTCATGGGGGAATCTATGTCGACGAAGAAGGTCCTGATTATCGCAACAACGGCGGTGGCGGCGATTGCGATCATCGGCCAGGCAGTGGTGGGATACTCACCGAGTGTGTTCGACGCCGGCACCATCGGCGCGGGAGATGGCATGAGTGGGGTCCAGCAGGCGGGGCGCTACAAGGGACGCCCGATGTCCGAAGACGACGTTACGCTCTCGAATCCCGAGATCCACGCTCTGTTCCAGAATGACCAAGTTCTTCGACTCGTCAAGAGCGAGGTGTTCCGCGAGGCGATGCGCGACAACGCCTTCAGGGAGCTGCAGTCGAGCGAGGCATTCCATCAGCTGATGTCGAGCGAGGCCTACCGCCTGCTGATGTCGAGCGAGGCTTACCAACAGCTGATGTCGAGCGAGGCCTATCAGCAGCTGATGTCGAGCGAGGCTTATCAGCAGCTGATGGCCAGTGAGGCGTTCCGCGAAGTGACGGCCAACGAGGCCAACCAGCAATTGCTGGCGAGCGACGCCTATCGTGCAGTGATGGCAAGCGACGCCTATCGCGACGTGATGAAGAGCGACGCCTATCGCGCAGTCATGAAGAACGAGGCCTATCGCGCGGTGATGAAGAACGAGGCCTATCGCGCGGTGATGAAGAACGAGGCCTATCGCGCCGTGATGAAGAGCGACGCCTATCGTGCGGTGATGAAGAGCGACGCCTATCGTGCGGTGATGGCGAACGACGCCTACCGTCAGCTTCAATCGAACGATCTGTTCCGCGCGGTTTCACGCAGCCAGTCGTTGTCCGAGGCGTTCCTCAACCAAGCGATGCGCGTGCAGCAGTAACTCGGGACGCGGCGTGACCCGCGCTACTCCGTGAGTTCGGAGTGATTTTCTTCGCCGGCCCCGGCTGCCTCTATCGGCGGTTTGGGGCCGACGCGTAGTTTCGGTATCGTCGTGAAGCGCCAACCCCCCACCGAATCCCGCGCCCTCCGCGTTGTGGCGGCTGCGCTCGTCACCGCCGCCTGCGCGGCAGCGGCGCCGGAAGGCCTCGACGCGCAGTTCCAGGCCGTCGAAACGCCGACAATGCGCTTGATTTACACATCGCCGTCGCAGGCCTACCTGGTCCCGCAGGTGGTCGCGAGCTTCGAGAAAGCGCTGCGTTTCCATGAGAAGCTCTTCGACTACGTGCCCCCCGGACGGACGAACGTGCTGGTGCACGATCTCTGGCACTACGGAAACGCCGGCGCGCGCCCGCTCCCCGAGAATCACGTTACCATCGGCATCGCGCCCTACGGCCACGACTACGAGTCGGCACCGGCACCCGAGCGGATGGCGTCTTCGATGAATCACGAGCTCGCGCACATCTTCACCACGGACAAGACGACGGGGTCCGACCGGTTCTTCCGCTCGCTCTTCCTTGGCAAGGTCACCCCGAACGCAGAGGTGCCTCTCACGGTGGCGTATAGCTATCTCACCGTTCCGCGGTGGTACACGCCGCGGTGGTACCTCGAGGGGATTGCGACCTACCTGGAAACCTGGATGAATGGGGGCCTCGGTCGGGCGCTCGGACCCTATGACGAGATGGTGTTCCGGACGCTCGTGCGCGACAACATCAGGATGTACGACGTCGTCGGACTCGAGTCGGAAGGCACTACAATAGACTTTCAGGTGGGCGTCAACTCCTACCTGTACGGTACACGTTTCATAAGCTACCTGGCGCTCCGCTACGGCAACGAGCGCATGCTTTCATGGTTCAACCGCAGCGAGGGAAGCAAGCGCTACTTCGCTTCGCAGTTCCGGAGCGTATTCAGTCGGTCCCTCGAGGATGAATGGTCGAGGTGGATCGTGTGGGAACACGACTGGCAGCGCGAGAATCTCACAGCCATTCGCCACCACCCCACCACCAAAGCACGGCCGCTGACGGATCGCGTGCTCGGCTCGGTCTCGCGCGCATGGTACGATTCGGCGACAGCGAGCATCCTCGTCGCCGTGCGCTATCCCGGCCAGGAAGCACACATCGCATCGATCGACATAGCCAACGGTCACTTTACGCGGATACTCGACATCCCGGGCGCGTCGGGCCTGTCGGTGACGTCGCTGGCCTTCGATCCCTCATCGCGTACGCTGTTCTTTACCACCAACAACGCCGACTGGCGACACCTGCTGGCGCTGGACCTGGAAACCGGCCGCACCCGTATGCTGCTCCGCGACGCCCGCATCGGGGACCTGGCCTTCAACCGTGCCGACCGATCGCTCTGGGGCGTGCGGCACGACAACGGATTCTCCACACTCGTCCGCATTCCTTCTCCATACACCGAGTGGAACCAGATTCACACCCTGACGTACGGACGCGACCTGTTCGATCTCGACGTGGGGCGTGACGGGTCGGCCCTGATCGGCTCGATGTCGGAGATCAGCGGAGAGCAGCGGCTCGTGCGAATGACGGTTGCCAGCCTTCTCCGTGGCGACGCGACGCCCGAAGTCCTCTACGATTTCGGCGATTGGTCTCCGTCCAACTTCGTGATTTCCGACGACGGCAGATTCTTGTACGGCTCCTCCTATTACTCGGGGGTTTCCAACATCTATCGGTACGACGTGGAGCGCCGACTGATGCAGCCCCTGAGCAACGCGGAGACCGGATTCTTCAAGCCGATTCCGCTACCAGGTGACTCGCTGATCGTGTTCGAGTACTCGCGTCAGGGCTTCGTGCCATCAATCATTCCCAAGACGGTGCCCGACAGCGTGAGTGCAATCCATTTCCTCGGCAACGAGATCGCCGAGCGGAGGAAGGAGGTGCAGGAGTGGATGCCTGCATCGGGAACCGACGTAGACCGCGACGCGCTGGCGACGGCGGCGGGGGAATACAGCACCCGGCGCAACTTCAAGCTCGACAACGCTTACCCGGTCATCGAGGGCTACCAGGATGTCGATGGCAATCGCGGCGTGTCCGGCGGCATGCGCTTTAACTTCTCGGACAGGATCGGCGCCACGGGGCTCGAGCTCACCGCCTCGTACTCGCCAACGCCGGAGCTGGATGCCAGCGAGCGTCTGCACCTGCGCGCGGTCTTCCGTCACTGGAACTGGAACGTCACCGGGACGCTCAACCGTGCCGACTTCTACGACTTGTTCGGTCCGACCAGGGTGAGCCGCCGAGGCTACTCGCTGGCGGCGCAGTATCAGGGCAATCTCCTGCTCGATGGTCCGACGAGCCTGAACTACACTTTCCGCGCCGCCGGCTACGGCGGCCTCGCGACAGTGCCCGAGTTTCAGGATGTCGCCGCGTCGTACGACCGGCTCGCCACACTCTCGGGCGACCTCGTCTACAAGTCCCTCCGGCGGTCGCTTGGCGCGATTGACGACGAGCTCGGACGCACCTGGGGAGCAAGCGTTCGCGGCAATTACGCCGGCAGTACGCTTTACCCGCGCGTGAGCCTCGACGGGTCGCGGGGATTTTTGTTGCCGCTCGACCACTCGTCCATCTGGCTTCGCGCTGCTGCTGGAACCTCCATGGGTGGAGACAGGAATGATCCGTTCGCGCGCTCATACTTCGGGGGTTTCGGCAACAACTGGGTGGACTATCGCGGGATCAAGCAGTTCCGGAATACCGAGAGCTTCCCGGGCCTCGACATCAACCAGATTGGCGGCGCCACATACGGCAAGGCACAGGTGGAGTGGAACTCGCCGCCCTTGCGCTTCCGCAAAGTCGGCGTCCCAAGCGCCTACCTCCGCTGGGCCGGGCTGTCGGTCTTCGCGAGCGGCCTCGTGACCGACTTCGACGATGATGCAACGAGGCGCGGCTTCGTGAGCCTCGGCGCTCAGGCGGACCTTAGATCGATCACGCTCTCGCACCTCGAGTCGACTTTCTCCGTCGGCGTCGCCGCGGCCGGTGGCGAGGGGATGCGGCGGCGCTCCGCGCTGATGATCTCATTCAAGCTGATGTGAGCATGGCCGTTGCCCCGGCCGTCAGCGTCCTTCCGGTCTTCCTTTTCCTCGGCGCGCTGGTGTTGCTCGACAGCTACAAACTCATCCCGCTGCGAGCGATCCTGCTCGCGGTCGCGGCGGGGACGGCCGCCGGTGTCGTGGGCTACGCCATTTATGTCTCGCTTCAGCGGGCGGTTGCGCTGGACATAGCACGCTACTCGGTATACGTCGCTCCCGTCCTCGAAGAGCTGCTGAAAGCGACGTACATCATCTGGCTGTTGCGCCGGAACAAGGTGGGCTTCGTCGTTGACGCGGCCACCTACGGCTTTGCGATCGGGACCGGATTTGCATTCGTCGAGAACATCTACTCGCTCCAGCTACACCCGAATCCGACTATCTGGACCTGGATCGTTCGCGGATTCGGCACGTCGCTGATGCACGGCGGCACCACGGCGATCTTCGCGATGATATCACGCACGCTCCAGAGTCGTGCGCCGGTGTTCCGACCGCCGCTCATGCTCCCCGGCCTGGCAATCGCCATAGTGTTGCACTCGTTGTACAATCAGTTCCTGGTCTCGCCGTTGCTCGCGACGGCGCTCATCGTGCTGGTATTCCCCTACCTCTTCATGTTTCTTTTCCAACAGAGCGAGCGGGAGACGAGGGGCTGGCTCGGCACCGGCTTCGACACGGACCAGGAGCTGCTGCGTGTCATGCGTGCCGGGGAGGTCTCGGACACGCCGGTCGGCCAGTACCTGAAGGGTCTGCGTACGAGCTTCCCGCCGGAGGTGATAGTTGACATGATGTGCCTGCTCCGACTACGCGCCGAGCTCGGCATACGGGCAAAGGGAATCCTGCTCATGCGCGAGGCTGGCTTCGAGGCCGACCCCGATCCATCTCTTCCGGCGAAGCTCGAGGAAGTGCGCTATCTCGAGCGGAGCATCGGCAGAACCGGCATGCGCGCGCTCAAGCCCTTCGTCCACACGAGCACGCAAGACCTCTGGCAGCTCAACCTGATCGACGGGACGCAGCGATGACCGAGTCCTCACGGCTCCAGGCCACGCGTACGACATTACGAGTTCCCCCCAAAGCCCTCCTGATTGGAAGGAGCGACCGCGATGCCGCCCCGCTCGTGCAGCAGCTGGGAAGCGAGGGATATCTAGTCGTCTCGGAGTTCGAGCTCGATCGCGCTCTCTCAAGGCTGCGCGCCGGGCGCTTCGAGTTTGTGCTGGTCGACATTGACGCTTCGAGCGTGGCTGCGCAGACATTCATCAAGATGCTGCGCGGCGACCAGCAGCTCGCGGGTCTGCCGGTGCTCGTGGCCTCTCAGTCGGATGACATGCACGCCATCGAGCGCTCTCTGGAATGCGGCGCCGACGATTACCTGCCGAGCGTGTTCGGCTCGGCGGTGCTGCGCACGCGCATTAACGCCGCGCTGGACAGACGGCGCATCCAGGACGGCCAGAATCTACGTCGCGAGATGTCCGTGGCGCGGACGATCCAGCGTGATTTCCTGCCCGAGTCCCTCCCGGAGGTGGGAGGCTTGGAACTAGAGGCTGCGCTTCGTCCTGCGAAAGACGTCTCGGGTGACTTCTACGACTGCTTCCTGCTGTCGTCGGGCGAGGTGATCCTCGTAGTCGGGGACGTGTGCGACAAGGGCGTGGGCGCGGCGCTGTTCATGGCGCTGTTCCGGAGCCTGATCCGCGCCTCCGCCGACCCGGTGGGCGGCGGCGCGATCCAGATGATCGGCGGCCGCCACACGATGGTGATGCAGGCGATACAGTCGGCCTCCCCGGCCGACCTGCTGACGCGCGTTGCCGGCTTCACCAACGACTACATCGCGCGGCTCCACGGGCGGACGAACATGTTCGCAACGGTCTTCCTCGCGTCACTCGAACCGTACTCTGGTGAACTGGTCTATGTGAACGCCGGCCACGAGCCCGCGCTCGTCATTGCGCCCGATGGGAGCTTTGAGGAGCTACGGCCGACCGGGCCGGCACTGGGGATGCTGCCCGATTCGCATTTCACCGCGGTGACGCGCACGCTCGAGAGGGGTCACTCGCTTTTCGCCTTCACCGATGGTTTGGTTGAGGCCCGCAGCCCGACCGGTGAGATATACGGCGGGGAACGGCTCCGCGAGGTGCTCCGGGGTGAGCGCAGCGGTCCCGCATCGGAGCTGGTGCGCGCGGTGCTAGACGCCCTGGAGACATTTGGGCGGCACGCAGATCCGCACGATGACCTCACGATGCTGGCCGCTCGGCTGGTGTGATCGGGCGAATACATCGGCGTGCGACTTAGACAACCTTCGTCACGATCTACAAGCATTTCCCATATAGCTCGCTTGCAGCTAATCCCGCCTTCAATGATCGCGGAAGCTCACAGGATTCTTCTCAAAATTTCATGTGGCCGATTGAGCGAAACTCGTTCCGTTACCGCCTAACACTCGCTGAAGCTGACAAGCGATCTAGTGATGCTCGCTTCGCTCGCTATTTATCTGACTCGCTTGCAGCTTAGCTCAAGGCGTTAGGCGGATGCACTAGCATTGGAGTGAATGATGGTTCGTATCGTCAGTGCCGCTATTGTTCTTCAGCTCCTCGTCATCGGACCTGCCTCCGCGCAACAGCCGACACCCTGGAAGATCCGTGGCGACACAACAGGCGCACCGCGCGGCTGCAGCGCCAAGTCGGGAATTGCTGCCATCAGTGCGTGGTTCGCAGCGTTTAACGACGCCGATTCAGTTGGGCTAGCGCGGGCTTCGTCTACCCCTAACGGCCGTTTCGTGTTCAGCATCGGGAAATTCGCGACCTCGGACACATTCATTCCAGCCCGTACTTTCGAGGAACTGATCGCCTATGTGCGGAAACGGGCACATCAACGTGAGCGCATGACTGTCCAAGAGGTGACGTTTAACGGCTGGCGCGGGCAAGTATTGCAATTGGGTCCCATTTACTTCACGCGCTCAGCCAATGACTTGGGGGATAAGGCTCTCCCAGGAGTTGGTAAAGGGGGTTATTGGTGTGGCCAAGGCGTTTGGTTCCTCCATCTTGCTCCTCGACCAGCCATCGATCCCGAACCTCGCCGGTAGATTCCGACCGCACCGCCTAGCGAACGTTGCAGCAGACAAGCACTCTTGGATTTGCGCGTTGCGCGCCGGACTCCCGGCACTTGGGCACCCGGATTGGGTAACTGAGTGGTATGATCAAGCACCTACTCTTTGCGACGGTGCTGGCACTCCTCCCCGGCGGCTGCCGCGAGACGCCCGCAGCAGAATACGGGGCGAGCTCTGACCGCTCGCGAGCGGCGGCTCGACCGGTCGTTCTCGACGACGCCAGGCTTGACTTGGTGTACACGCGAGCCCGCGAACTCCGCCCACTGCGCAGCCTGCTCGTCTTCCACCGCGACTCGCTGCGGCGCCAGCGGTACTTCTCCGGCGCGCGCGCCGACCAGCCAGCGAATATCAAGAGCGCGTCCAAGAGCGTGATCTCGGCGCTGGTCGGCATTGCGCTGGAGCGCGGCGACCTGCGCAACGTTCGCCAGCCGCTGTCGGAGCTGCTGCCCGCGGAGACTCGCGGCCTCGACTCGACGCGCCGCGCCATCACGGTGGAGGACCTGCTGACGATGCGCGCTGGCATTCAATCCACGAGCTTCGACCAGTACGGCGCCTTCGTCTCCAGTCGCAACTGGGTGCAGCATACCCTCACCCGACCCGTCGTCGCGGCGCGCGGCGAAGGCGCGCCAATGATCTACAGCACCGGGAGCTCGCACCTTCTCTCGGCCGTGCTGACGCGCGCGACGAAGCAGAGCACCCATGCATTCGCGCGTCGCTCGCTCGCACCGCTCGGCATCCGCCTGCGCCCCTGGACGACCGACCCGCAGGGCGTGTTTTTCGGCGGCAATGAGATGCTGATGACTCCCCGCGAGATGCTCGCGTTCGGACGTCTGTACCTGGACGGCGGTCGCGCTCGCAACGGAACACAGGTGCTGGCGCGTGCGTGGATCGACAGTTCCTGGGTGCCGCGCACCACCTCCAACTGGAGCGGCAACGCCTACGGCTACGGCTGGTGGATCCGCGAAGCTCACGGGCATCCCGTGTACTTCGCCTGGGGCTACGGCGGGCAGTTCATTTTCGTCGTCCCGTCAGCGTCGATGGTTATCGTCGCAACTTCGGATCCGTCGCCCGCGCGGCGAGAGGGGGAGCATTTGGAGGCGGTGCACGGCTTGGTTGACGAGCTGCTCGCACCGGCGGGAGCGTCACCATGATGGAAAATGCGCCGTGGTCGTTGCGCGCGCCGCGTGATTGAGCGCGTGATCTGCCGCGGGGAGGTACGCGCGCCTGCTGTCTAACGAACGTTGCAGCTGGCAAGCACTTTTCGGATGCGGCTTCGCCGAAATGGTGGTAGTGTAGTCACCGAATCCGAGCTTGAGCCCATCGACAGGCGGGCTCGCGAGATGATCCAGTTGCGAGCGATGGGCACACCAGTGCTGTTGGCGCTGATTGTGGCAGGAATAGCCATGACCACCCTTGCGGTAATCGTCCTGATACTCGACAGGTACTGGTTGGCCGGACTAGGCACCGTCCTATTCGGGGGTTTGACGATCGTTCTGGCGCATCGACTGTTCTTGCTGAGGCGAGCTCGTGCAATTTGATCGCGATGATAGGCGAGATGGAAAGGCTTGGCGGGCCTACTATCTCGGGAATGAGGGCAAGCACATCCTTGCGCGCGACCTAATCCTGCCGGCCAGATCGTAAGCTACCGATATTTCTCCATCAACGCCTGTAGCGCCGCATTCCCCGGACACAACTGCTCATACTTCAAATCGACGAGCGGCATTGCGACTGTTTTCCAGACGGCATGCATGTCCGCACCGTTCTCGTCGATGAACAGCAGCCCCGTCGCCACTTCATTCCGCTGTTGGCACGCGCGCACGTGCGCATACGCTGCCTCGCGATTCGTCGGGTCGTAGCCCTCGTACGTCTTCCGAAAGCGGACGATGCTTCCGTCATGCATGGTCACCGTCGAGATGGCCTTGTTCGTAACAGGCGCCGTGATCTCTCGACGCAGCGGAACGAAATCCGCCGCCGAGATCTCGACCTCGTGCTCGCGCGTGAATTTGTAGCTCTTCGTCGAACCCTCGTGATCGTTGAAGGTCACGCACGGCGAGATCACGTCCACCAGCGCCAGGCCGTTGTGTGACAGCCCTGCTTTGAGGATGGGTACGAGTTGCCCCTTGTCTCCGGAGAAGCTGCGCGCGACGAAGGTCGCGCCGAGCGTGAGTGCGAGGAGCACGGGATCGATCGGCGGCTGCACGTTCGTTTCGCCCTTCTTGGATGTCGAGCCGACGTCGGCTGATGCAGAGAACTGGCCTTTCGTCAGCCCGTACACGCCGTTGTTCTCGATCAGGTACAGCATCCGCACGTTGCGGCGAATGGCGTGACAGAGCTGCCCCAGTCCGATCGACAGCGAATCGCCGTCGCCGGAGATGCCGATATAGGTGAGGTCGCGATTGGCCGCGTTGGCGCCCGTCGTCACCGAGGGCATGCGCCCATGAACGGAGTTGAATCCGTGCGATTGCCGCATGAAATACGCGGTCGTCTTGGACGAGCATCCGATGCCGCTCATCTTCGCCGCGCGATGCGGCGGCAGCGCGAGCTCGAAGCAGGCCTGAACCAGTGCCGCGGTCACCGAGTCATGCCCGCAACCGGCGCACAACGTGGACATCGCACCCTCGTAGTCGCGCTGAGTGAAGCCCAGCGCGTTCTTCTTGAGTCCAGGATGCTGAACCTGTGGCTTGGTGATGGATGTCATGCCACCACCTCTCGTGCCGAGCGAGCCGAAGGACCGCCACCGAGCCGAGACAGATGACCCGACACCGCGGTGACGACGACCATTGCCGTGAGCGGCATGCCGCCGTAGTCCAGTACCGGAATCATCTCGTCGCGCGGCTTGCCGGTCTCGATCGCCAACAGCGACCGTAGCTGCGCATCGCGGTTCTGCTCGACCACGAAGTTCACCGCGTGTGAATCGAGAAATGCGCGAACCGGAGCGTCGAAGGGAAATGCCCTGATGCGCATGTAGTCGGCGACTATTCCCATGTCGCGCAGCCGATCGATCGCCTCCATCACTGCGGCGTGACAGCCGCCCAGCGACACGATCCCCACCTCGGTGCCCGGAATAGTGCGAATCTCGGGCGCCGGAACGGCGGTAGCGGCGAGCCGGAACTTGCGCGCCAACCGGTCGACGACCTCCTGGTAGGCGTCGGAGTCCTCCGTGTACGTGCCGTGCTTGTCGTGCCCTGAGCCGCGCACGAAGTATGCGCCGTGGCCGTGCACACCCGGCAGTGATCGCGCCGCGATGCCGTCGCCTTCCGCGTCGAGGTAGCGGGAGAACTTCTTCACCGACTCGAGCTCGTCGGCGGTCAGACACTTGCCACGGTCGGGGCGATAGCTGTCGTCCCACTGCAATCGCTTGCACATCCAGTCGTTCATCCCGATGTCGAGATCGCTCGCGACGAACACCGGCGTCTGAAAGCGATCGGCGAGATCGAACGCCGTCACGCTCATATGGAAGCACTCTTCCGGGTTGCACGGAAAGAGCACAATGTGCTTCGTGTCGCCGTGCGACGCGTACGCCAGCGACAACAGATCCGCCTGCTGCGTGCGCGTCGGCATGCCGGTGGATGGGCCGGTGCGCTGAATGTCGAAGAAGACGGCCGGGATTTCCGTGTAGTACGCGAGCCCGACGAACTCCTGCATCAGCGAGATGCCCGGTCCGGCCGTATTCGTGAAGGCGCGCGCGCCGGCCCACCCTGCTCCGATCGCGATTCCCGCCGCCGACAGCTCGTCTTCCGCCTGGATGATGCAGTACCTGGCCAGCCCGGTGTCCGGCTCCGTTCTGAACTTCTTGCAGAACGACATGAACGCTTCCATCAGCGATGTCGATGGCGTGATCGGATACCATGCGCCAACCGTTGCACCGGCGTAGACGGCGCCGAGCGCGGCCGCGGAGTTACCGTCGATGATGATCGAGTCGCCGGTGGCATCCATGTGCTCGAGATGAAACGGCAGCGGACAGTCGAAATGCGCCTTGGCGTAATCGAAACCCAGCTGGATGGCGCGACGATTCGCGTCGAGCAGCCCCTTCTTCTTCGAGAACTTCTCGGTCAGCATTTGACCGACAACCTCCATGTCGATGCTGAGAAACGCAGCCAGCGCGCCCGCATAAACGATGTTGCGAAGCAACGTGCGATTCCGATCGCCCTCAAAGCTCTCGACGCACATCTTCCCGAAGGGGATGCCGAGGATCGTAATGCCTTCCCGCACCAGGTCGGGCTCGAGCGGCCACGACGAATCGTAGAGGAGATACCCGCCCTTCCTCACCGATGCGACGTCCTTCGCGTACGTGCTCGGATTGAGCGTGACGACGAGATCAACCTCCTTGGGCCGCGCCGTGTAGCCGTCCTTGCTGACGCGAATGTCGTAGAACGTCGGCAGTCCCTGAATGTTCGACGGGAAGATGTTCTTTCCCGTGACCGGGATGCCCATGCGAAAGATCGCCTGCATGAGGAGGCTGTTGGCGCTGGCCGAGCCCGTGCCATTCACGGTGGCCATCTTGAATGAAAAGTCGTTGACGCCGCTCATGCGACTGCCACCGGGCCCGGTCCCGCCGGCGCGAACGCATAAGGCAGCACCAGCGCGAACTTCTTCATGTCCCACGCTGCCGTTGGACAACGCTCGGCGCACAGCCCGCAGTGAAGACAGATGTCCTCATCCTTCACCATCACGCGTTTCGTCTGCGGCAGCGCATCGGACACGTAGAGGTCCTGGGTCATATTCTGCGCGGGGGCGGAGAGCATCGTCCGGAGATCCATCTCGCTCGCAGCGTTTGGCGTGATCGTGAGACAGTTCACTGGACAGACGTCGACGCAGGCGTCGCACTCGATGCAGAGAGTGTTCTCGAAGTGCGTTTCGATGTCGCAGTTCAGGCAGCGCTCGACTTCAGTCGCCGTCTGTTCGGGCGTGAAGCCCAGCTCCACTTCGACGCCGATCGCCGAAAAGCGCTCGACCAACTCGGCGTGCTTCATCTTCGAGCGCTCCGACGGATTGAAGTCGTTCGAGTAGGCCCACGAGTGCAGCCCCATCTTCGTGCTCTCTAGATGCATTCCCTGTGGCGGACGCTCCTCGACCGGCAGGCTCTGGCAGTGCTGGTGTATCGAGATCGCCGCCTGATGGCCGTGCTCGACTGCCCAGATGATGTTCTGCGGGCCCCATGCGGCGTCGCCGCCGAAAAACACGCCGCGCCGCGTGGATTCGAATGTGGTCTTGTTGATGACGGGCATGCCGTGCTCGTCGAACGCGATGCCGATATCGCGCTCGATCCAGGGAAACGCGTTGTCCTGCCCGATGGCGAGGATGATCTCGTCGCAGGGAAGGGTGACCCTGTCGATCACGGTGCTAGTCTGGCGGCTGTTGTCGTTGGTCCAACGGAGCCGTTCGAATTCCATGCCGACGAGCTTGCCGTTCTCGATGATGAAGCGCTTCGGCGCGTGATTCTCGACGATGCGGATTCCCTCCTCGTCGGCGTCTTCCAGTTCCCAGGGTGAAGCCTTGAAGTACGGACGCGAGCGTCTCGCCACGACCGTGGTATCGGTACCGCCCAGCCGGCGTGAGGTGCGGCAGCAGTCCATGGCGGTGTTGCCGACACCGATTATCAGGACGCGCGGCGAGATCTTGTCGATGTGGCCGAAGTGGACCGAGCCGAGCCATTCAATGCCGATGTGGATGCGCTCGCGCGAGCCCGCATCCCAGCGGCCCGGTATGTCGAGCTCCCTTCCCTTTGGCGCGCCGCTGCCCACGAAGACCGCGTCGAAGTTGTTGCTTGTGCTCAGCAGCTCCTTGAGGCTCGAGACCGGTGTGTTGTACCGCACCTCGGCGCCCATGTCGATGATGTAGCCCGTCTCTTCGTCGAGCACGCTTTCAGGGAGGCGAAAGGCCGGGATGTTGAAGCGCATCAGGCCACCGGCGCGCGCATACTTCTCGTAGATCACGACCTCGTAGCCGAGCGGAAGGAGGTCGTTTGCGACCGTGAGCGATGCCGGGCCGGCACCGATGAGCGCGACGCGCTTTCCGTTCCTGATTGCCGGCGCCTTGGGAAGGTATTCCTGAATGTCGTCCCGCAGATCCGCCGCCACTCTTTTCAGCCGGCAGATGGCGACAGGCTTTCCGTCTATTCTCCCGCGCCGGCAAGCCGGCTCGCACGGCCGGTCGCAGGTGCGGCCGAGGATGCCCGGGAAGACATTGGATTCCCGGTTGAGCAGGTAGGATTCGGTGTAGCGACCCTGGGCTATCAGTCGCAGGTATTCCGGCACATTGGTGTGGGCCGGACAGGCGTACTGGCAGTCTACGACCTTATGGTAGTTCTTTGGATTCGAGGCGTCGGTGTAACAGGCCATGCCGGCTCTTTTGACGGGGCTGGGGGATGTTGCAAGTTACAGCGGTTGCGTGACGTCGCAAAGCTTACTCACGCTCTTGCGGCCAGTGAGGGACGACGAGCCACGTTTAAGGGAAGCGAGCCTTAAGTCCGCTCTACTTCAGTCACGCACGAAGGGCGGCATAGTGGATCGCCGGTGCCGTGCAGAAAAAGCAAAATAAGTATTCTCTCGTGGAGCGAGCCCACACACTGCTTGCTATCGATGCGCAAACGGTTGGGGTTCTTGCGTCCCCGCCGGTTACCGCCGCGGTGGCCAAATTCCAGGGTTACATATGCAAGGAGTCCGGTTTCGCGGCGTTTGGATAGTTGGACCGAGCGATTCGCGTTGCACTCGAATCGCTCATCGCGGGATTGACCGCCCACGCATGCTAGCTAACGAACATTGCAGCTGAACTAAGGCGTTAGGCGTTGAAAAGAAGCGGTTCGGAGGCGCATATGTCGGTACCGAAGACCAAACCCACGGAAGTCAGTGCCGAGAGTCACATCGCTGCTATTGCGAACGAGGAGCAACGGAATGACGCCCAGAGTCTGGTTGTTCTCATGCGAAAAGTTACCAAGCAAGAACCAAGGATGTGGGGGCCAAGCATCGTTGGATTCGGGAGCTACCATTACAAGTACGCAAGCGGTTACGAAGGCGATTCCGCTCTCGCTGCATTTGCTGTGCGGGGAAGTGAGTTGGTTGTTTACATCGCGGAGGGCTTCGAAGGTCGTGACGTCTTGTTGGCCAAGCTTGGAAAGCACAAGACCGGAAAGGTATGTGTCTACTTCAGGCGCCTAGCCAACGTCGATCTGAAAGCCCTGGAGACTTTGGTAGCCAGATCGGTAGCGGAGACGAAGCGTCTCTATCCGCAAGCCAATGAAGACGACGCCTAACCAGATCTTGCACCGGGCTCGTCCGAAGGTTGTCGCAATCATGTCCATGTCGCTCGACGGCTACGTCGCCGATCTCAACGATGGCGTGGCCGAAGTGTTCGACTGGTACTTCAACTCGGGGGACGTCGAAATTCACACTGGAGGGTCGGACCCCATGACGTTCAAGGTGTCCGGGCCGAGCGCCGAGCACATTCGCGGTCTCACGTCCGGACTTGGTGCCGTGCTCACCGGCCGACGCACTTTCGACGTCGCCCATGGCTGGGGCGGAAATCACGCTTGGGGACCAGCATTCGTCCTTACCCACCACGTCCCCGCCGGATGGCCGCGACCCAACTCGACTGTCCACTTCGTGACCGACGGCATCGAAAGCGCTGTGAACCAAGCCAAAGCCGCCGCCGCCGGGAAGTCCGTTGGGGTCCACGGCGCGGACACCATCCAGCAGTTGCTGAATGCTGGGCTCCTCGACGAAATCTCCGTCGACATCGCGCCAGTTCTGCTTGGCTCGGGAGTCCGACTCTTTGACCACCTCGCCGCTACGCCAGCCGTTCTTGGCAACCCGACTGTGATCCAGGGCGTCGGCGTTACACACCTGCGCTACCCCGTAGGCAAGGCGTAATTAACTGATCACTCACCGCGTAATGTGACCCATGTCTCCTATTATCCATTCGCAGGCAGCAGACATTCCGGCCAACATGACAACGACGGGCTTCGACGTTCCTGGATTCCGAATTGTGGACAATCTGGGCGTGGTACGCGGTGTTGTCGTCCGGTCCCGATCGGTTTTCGGCACCGTCGGCGCCAGCTTGCAGACGCTGCTTGGCGGCAATATCTCGCTCTTTACGGAGCTCGCTGAACGAACGCGCAAGCAGGCTTTCGACGCCATGTTGGTCCAGGCGCATAGGGCGGGGGCCGACGCAGTGATCGGCATCCGCTATGACGCGAACGAGTTGATGAAAGGCGTGACAGAGGTATTGTGTTACGGGACCGCCGTTCGCGTCGAGCCGCTGGAAGTCTGAGTTGGGCGATACTCTCACGTAATGCGACCCCTTCGGTATTCCATCAATGTCACATTGGACGGGTGCTGCGATCATCGTGCAGGCATCCCGGACGAAGAGTTGCATCGCCACGCGGTCGAGAACCTCGACCGCGCCGATGCCCTCCTTTTTGGCCGAGTGACTTATCAAATGATGGAGGCAGCGTTTCGGCCGGCGTGGACGGGAGAGATGCCCGATTGGATGGAACCCTTCCGCCGCACGATCGACGCGGCAAAGAAGTACGTCGTGTCGAGCACCCTGGATCGCGTCGATTGGAACGCGGAGCTCGTGCGCGGGGATCTTGGGAAGGCCGTTCAGCAGCTCAAACAAGAGTCGGGTAAGGGACTGCTCACGGGAGGCGTGAAGCTCCCGCTGGCGTTGGCGGAGCTGGGATTGATCGATGAATACGAGTTTGTGGTGCAGCCCAGGATAGCGGGCCATGGGCCGACGTTGTTCGCGGGGTTATCGAAGCATGTCGACTTGAAGCTCGTGAGCCGGCTGGAGTTCGGCTCAGGGGCGGTGGCGTTGCGGTATGAGCCGAGAAGGTAGCCATCGGGCTTGCTAGCCCGAGTCGCTTACATCATGGAGCAAACTCGGGCCAGGCCTTCCAAAGTCTCGACCAACCTGATCATCCGTACCTTTCGTACAGATTCCGCAGCGAAGCCGTCGCGACCATGCTGCCTAACGAACGCTGAAGCTGGCAAGCGATCTGCTGATTGCGCAGCGCTGCGCGCTGCGCTCTTTATATGACTCGCTTGCAGCTTAGCTAGGGCGTTAGGCGGGCGACACGAATCCTGGAGAGGTATGACTCAGAACAAAGCCGCGGTATGGGTATTCGCTGCAGCCACACTGCTAGCCTTCGTTGCCGGCCTCCTTCCGCTTCTGAAGGACGAAGGCTTGAATGTTACGTTCTTGGCTGTCGGCGCTGTCTTTCTGGTTCTCACTGCGGCTGCCGCCAAGAAAGATCGCACGTCAGGCAATCCACCTCCAGCCGCCTAACGAGGAGTTGTGGCTGACGGGCGGCAAAGCAGTCTGGTTGAATAATGAAAGCTCGCCGCCGCAGCTAAACTCTGGCGCGTTAGGCGGACCGACCTTCGTCAGCTGCCGCTGAAGCCAGCTCCACGCGCGCACATCTTGTAACCTCTACCTGCCTGACTACCTTTGATGTCTCCTCAGCAAGTGAGTCGATAATGGCGAAGACTTTCATGCAGATGGCCTCAGAGGCGATGGCAGAAGTGCCGGCAGTCACCGCCGAGGAGGCACTGCAGCGGCTGCGGCAGAAGCCAAATCCTCTATTAATCGATGTCCGCGACCGCGCCCGCATTGGCGCAACTGGCATGGCCGCAGGCGCAGTTCCAATCTCGTCAGGAACCCTGCCAGTTGGCGCCGATCAGGAACTCCCGGAAGAGTTTCGCGACCCGCGACTGCAGGATCGCTCCCGCCCGCTAATGACCATTTGCGATCTTGGACCGATGTCGGCGATGAGTGCCAAAACATTAAAAGACATGGGGTTTGCAGATGTGGCGTACGTGAAGGGTGGCACCAAGGCTTGGAAGGACGCTGGGCTTCCCATCGAAGAGCTCCGCGCGGAGTAGAGCCGCGCACTAATGCCATAGTTCATCAGGGTACTGCTATGGAGAAAACGTCCAGCAACCTTCCCGAGAACACGTCGATCATTATTCCGCGTCTCGTGTGTCGTGATCCGGCCTCGGAAGTGGACTTCTGCGTGCGTGCGTTTGAGGCGGTCGAGCTCAATAAGCGTCCTGGCCCCGACGGCACCTTAGCGCACGCACTTCTGAAGATCGGTCCTGAAATGATAATGATCGAGGCCGAGTGGCCCAGCTTGCCGAGCCGCGCGCCGGCGATGGACGCTACCTCGCCAGTCGTCATCTTCATCTACGTGGCCGATGTCGACAAGGTGATCGAACGAGCTAGAGGCGGCGGGGCAAGAGTCTTGGTTCCGCTCGAGAATCAGTTCTGGGGCGACCGAATCGCCTGGCTCATGGACCCGGCCGGTCACGTGTGGACCGTCGCGACGCGCATCGAGCAAACGACCTCGGAGGAACGCACAAAGCGGTGGGACAAGATCCTCGCAGGAGGCAACCTGAGTGGGGCGGCGCGGCCTAACGAACGCTGAAGCTGACGAGCGATCGATGGAGGATCGGTGCGCTGAAACTTGGGGTCGCCGTCCCCGTAGTGCTGTTATCCCCGATTCCGGAGATGCCCCCTATGTTGACGCGCGCCGTCGTGCTGTCCTGCGGGCTCGTCGCCTCCATTGCTGGCTCGTCCGCTTCTGCCCTCGCGCAGAGCCCCGACCTGGTCGCTGTACAGGGTGTGATCGAATCCGCTTATGTGACGGGCCTGTTCATCACGCGCGACTCCAATGCGGTCCGCCGTGGATTCCATCCCCGCTTCATTCTGTCGGTCTTACAAAGCGACACCGTGCTGGTGGTTCCACTGGACGCATGGTTGGCTCGCCTCAGGCTTGATGGACGTCGCACGAGCGATCGAGTTCAGCACACCATCGACCACATCAGTATCACAGCGAACACCGCACATGTGACGATGCGCCTGTCAATAAACGGCCGACATGTGTATACCGACCATATGGAACTTTACCGGTTCCCGGAGGGGTGGCGCATCGTCAACAAGATCTTTCAGGATCATGATTGATGCCGGCGGCCTAACCCGCGGCTGAAGCTGACGCCGCCTGTCAGCTGTGGTAGAATTCCATTCGTGAACTACAACGCACGGCGGCGCAGCTTAGCCGCACTCCGTGAGGTGGACACCAGACAGGGCGGCGACGGCATCAGAGCACATGAGCGATCCATTCTCTTCCAGGGCTGAGCTGCGCCGATACGTCGACGCCGAGCTGAAACATACAGGCATCCGCGATCGGCCCGATCTTTCCATAGCATTTCAGAATCCAAGACGCGTCTTGCATCCACCACCATCACACACGCTCTGGTGGACCATTGAATCGTCGAAGATGGATCAAACCCAGCATCTGATTAGTCGTCATTATCTACTTGAAGCTTGTTATGATGAACGTCAGTTCGTGATTTGGTTCGGTTCGCTCACTGGCTTCAGGGGGTCATCACCGCGAGACGTGATCCGCCCAGCAGTCCATTTGATCTTTCCGGAGGGCGTCGGCCCTGAGGAGCATACTCTGGGCGCTGTGATATCGTGGATGCTGGAGCACGAGGATCACGCAAGCGCGTCGTGGGATCCGATGGTCTATCCGCTCAGCGGCGGCCGATACTGATTGCGTTCATTCACCACCATCACCAAGCACATCAAACTGTGTCGACAACTGGGGCAGCGTCCCGCCACCTAACGAACGTTGCAGCTGACAAGCACTTTTCGGATGGGGCTTCGCCGCAATGGTGATAGTATGCTTACAGCTGAACTCAGGCGTTAGGTGGCCTTTCGTATCACAGGTCCAATAGCTTTGAGTGGAGATCGTTGATGTCTATTCGGCCCGTTCTGGCAGGCGGACTCCTCGTGGTCCTGTGCCTCACGAACGTTCGAGCACAGAAATCGGATCAGGCCGAGCGTGAGGCCCGCTATCGCCAATACCTAGATGTGTCGAGTCTGGTCCGGCACTGGCGAGTCCAACCGAACTGGTTGGCCGACGGAAACGGATTCTGGTTCGAGTCCAGCAAGAATGGGGCAGCCATCATCTACTTGGTGGATCCGGCCGCCGCAAAGATCCAGCCGCTGGCCGCACCGCCAGAAGGAAAGAAAGCCCGAGGTGTATCGCCGCTCGAAGGCGGACCGGGTGAGCACTTCCACCAAGTGTTGTCACCCGATGGCGGACGGTGGGTGCTTGTTCGGCAGCGCGATCTTTGGCTGCGGTCGGTCCGCGACGGCCGCCTGACGCGCTTGACGACGGACGGGACCGAAGAGCTCTCATGGGATCCCGATTGGGGATACACCGGATACCCGGACGAGGACCAGGTTCGACTTTGGTCCCCGTCCGGCAACCGACTCGTCGCCGCCATGACCCGGAGCATCAGTAGATCCAGGATCCCGATTGTTCGTCACCTCGACGATCCGCCACGCGTGGTGTGGGAGGATTTCGCGCGCGCGGGCGACTCCCTCCCACGGGTTCAAGTCTACGTGGTCAATGCAGAGACGGGGGGAAAGGTGCGGGTGCGGTACGAAGAGGGGCCCGATCGTGTGCCGGTCTTCCTCGGGTGGCGTCCTGACGGATCCGAGTTCTTCATGCTGACGACCGTGCGCGGTAACACCGAAGTGACGTTACGCGCGGTTGATCCAGCCACCGGGTCCAGCCGTACGATCCTCCGCGAGGCGTCGGACGCCTTTCTTCAAGGGTACCCCGCTCCGTGGGATCGTCTCTTCGGGGTCCTCAAAGAACCGGACCGGTTCCTGTGGGCCTCGACCCGGGACGGCTGGAACCGTATCTACCTGTACGACTCCGGCGCCCCACCAGTAGCAATTACACCCGCGCGGGTCGTGGTCCAGAGAATAGAGCGCGTCGACCAAGCCGGGGGCTGGGTCTACTTCTCAGCGCATGGCGAACAGAATCGCCCCTATGATCTGCATCTCTATCGCGTGCGTTTGAACGGAACCCGTTTCGAGCGACTGACTGACGGGTACGGGGTGCACTTCGTCCAGTTCTCGCCCTCTGGCACTTACTTTATTGACCACCACTCCTCTCTCGACCGTCCGTGGTCCGCCGAGCTCCGCTTGAGCGACGGAAGGTTGGTCAAGGTCCTCACCGTGGCGGACGTATCAGCGCTGAACTCACTTGGCTGGAAGCCGCCGGAGGAATTCTGGGTCAAGGGCGCGGATGGAGTGACGGATCTGCGCGGGGTTCTGTTCAAACCTTCCGACTTCGACCCCACGAAACGCTACCCGGTTGTCGACCACATTTACGGTGGACCCGGCTCGATTTTCGCGCCGCGCCACTTCGGAAATCTCGGAGCCGGGTTCCTACCCGGACCCGCCCTGGCAGAGTTGGGATATCTGGTGGTTCGCATCGACGCCAGGGGCACACCGGGGCGGTCCCACGACTTCTGGACCGTGGTGCATCAAGGAATCGGCCGCCACGAGATTCCCGACCACGCAGCCGCGATCCGTGCGCTAGCTGCTCAGCGTCCCTACATCGATCTGGATCGCGTAGGTGCCTACGGACATTCTTGGGGTGGGCACTTCGCAATGCGAGCGGTCCTTCAGGCGCCAGACCTTTTTCGGGTCGCCGTCGCGAGTGCTCCGGACATTGATCTCCGAGACCACATTCGGATGGACGTTGAAGAATGGATGGGCCCACCCAATGGTGCGCCCCAAGCGTATGACTATGGCTCCAACTACTGGATGGCCGATCGACTCGAGGGAAAGCTGCTGATCATCCACGGGACCGCCGACCCATACGTCCCGTTCTCAGTGACCATGCGCATGGCGCGGGAGTTCATCCGAGTCGGGAAGCCGTTTGATCTGCTCGTCCTTCCCGACGAGACGCATTCCCTGAGCGACGACACCCGGCGCTACGTTCAGGACGCCATTCGGCGTTACTTCGACGAACACCTGAAGCCAGTCCGGCAATAGCTAGCCACCGTTTGACGCTGACAAGTTTACGAGGAGCCCTAGGCGTCGCAGAAGAATCCTAGTCACGCGACGTGGGGCCGCTGAGGCGACGGCGCGCGTGCCGGCGATTCGGCTCCTTCGCGAGCGTCGCGCGATACTCCACGCTCGCCTCGACGGGCCGATTGAGCTCCATCAGCATATCGCCGAGCAGCTCGCGCGCCGGTGCCGTAGTTCCCCGAATGCTTCGGCGGACCTAGTGCGCCGCCAGCCGCGCCAGCATCTGCGCCCGCTCCGCGCTCCCGATCCAACGCCCGTTCACGACGACGTCGCTGATGCGCTGCGAATGGGCGATGTCCCGCAAAGGGTTCGCGTTGAGCAGGATGAGGTCGGCGCGGCGCGCCACGGCACACGATGCCCGAGCGCCAAGAATGACGCAGCGTTCGCGGCGGCTCGATACCGGGAAGTTCTCAGCGCCAACCCGCGGCGACACTATCTGATCAACACGTTCCCAAACGCTGAACACGCGATGGTTGAGTGGTGGCTGCCGTTCCACTTGCCGCCTCCGAGGTATCCCGATGGTTTCTTCGCACTGCAGCGTCAGTGGATGCGAAGTCAGGTGGGACTTTCCCGCGGCCGCTAGGTTGCGTTTCTCGACAGTGCTCCAGTGGTTTGTTCCGGACCGCGAGCCTTGAGTTGCGCTTGTGACCACGCCAAGGCTCCGCAACGACGGCGAGCTCTTCGTGCTCCGCTCAGATCGACGGATCACCGAACGCGGAGGCCGACTCTGAGTTCAACTATATTTTCGTGATGCATCCTCAGCAACGCTTTCCGTTCGTCAGCACCGCGCGTGCGGCAACAATCACCTCGGCCGCGTTCATACTGGCCTGCGCCGGCATGCCTCGCGCGTCGGGTCGGGCCGCGAACGACGCGGTTGCCGCCACGCAGGCGCGGCACTTCATCGACTCGCTGCGCCGGACACAGTCCATCCCGGGCATGGCCGCGACGGTCTTCCGCGGCGACCGGGAGATATGGAGCGAAGGATTCGGACTCGCCGACGTTGACGGCCGCATTCCCGCAACGCCCGTGACGCTGTTCCGCGTCGGCAGTGTCACGAAGTTGCTGACTGCGGTGTCGCTGATGCGGCTGGTGGATCGGGGCGTTGTTCAGTTGGACGCGCCGGTCAACACTTACCTCGATGGACTCCCGACGCACTGGTCGGGAGTCACGCTACGCCAGCTTGCGGGCCACACCGCCGGTGTGCGGCACTATCGCGGCGCCGAGTTTTTTTCCAGAGCCGAGTATCCGACGTTGCGGGCGGCGCTCGGGATATTCGTCGATGATTCATTGCTCTTTCCCGCTGGCACGCGGTACGGCTACAGCAGTTACGGTTACAATCTCATCGGCGCGGTACTCGAAGCGGTGACGAGCCAGCCATTCCCGCGAACACTGAAGCAGCTGGTGCTCGATCCGTTGCGCCTGAGCAAGACGCTCCCGGATTCCGCGGGCAAATCGATTCCGGATCGCTCGACGTTGTACCGCGTCACGAGCAGCGGCGTTTCGGCGACACCAGCCGACAACCTGAGCTCACGCTGGCCCAGTGGCGGCTACTTGTCGACGACCCGGGATCTGGCCCGATTCGGAAGTGCAGCCCACCGTCCCGGGCTGCTTAGTGACAGCGCGCGCCGCATCATGGTCGCCCCGCAACGGCTCCCGAGTGGCGACAGCACGCGGGTCGGTATCGGATGGCGCGTCGGCACGGATGCCGCGGGACGCCGTTACTACCACCATGGGGGTACCTCGAATGGCGGAGCCGCGTTTCTCATCGTCTATCCGCGGGAGCAGCTCGTTGTCGCAATGGCGTCGAACGCGTTCGCGGCCTGGAGTGAACCGGAGGCGGTGCGCGTCGCCGCCCTCTTTCTTCACTGACCCACTCGATGGGCTCTAACGCAGCCAGTTGACGCGGATGTCCGGCGGTGCCGACCGCTGAGGGGAAACCGAGTAACGTCATCGCACCGTCAGCCTAACGAACGTTGCAGCTGGCAAGCACTCTACGGATGCTACTTCGTCGCAATGGTTATAACGTACGTGCAGCTGAACTAAGGCGTTAGCCAATGCCAAGAGGAGGACGAATCGACGAATTGTCACGCGGTGATTGCGGGAGGGTGTTGCCTGCTCGTGTCCTGCCTGACTCTTGCCAACCCATGCCGCGCGCAAGACACGACAGTTGTTGGGCACTGGGAGGGTGCGTACGTGCGTCTAGGTTCCGTCCAAACGGTGATGCTCGACTTGGCCGTCCAGGACGGCAAGCTGGGTGGAACGTTTGATGTACCCGAGCTCGAGATTGTTGGCGAACCGATCAAAGAAATAGGCGGGGAGGTTCCGAACCTCACGCTCAGGCTGACGTATGGTCTATTCACGATGCATGTCTCTCCTGAGAGTGGAGAGATGACAGGAGAAAACAAGAGATGGAATCCGCCGTTGACTCTTCACGTTAAGCGCAAGGAGAAGCGTCAGACGGCCCACCTCCCTCACGAAGACTTTCGATTCAACAATGGGAGGGCGACCCTGGTCGGCTCGCTGGTGAAGCCCGTTTCCAAGGGCCCCTATCCGGCAATTGTCATCATTCATGGGTCCGGGGAACAGGGACGGAACATCAGCTATTACTCGGTTTGGGGTGAGTTCTTCGCCCGTCAGGGTGTAGCGGCTCTGATTTATGACAAACGGGGCGTTGGTCAATCGACCGGGGATCACGAGCGGGCTACGTTCGATGACCTTGCCGGAGACGTCCTCGCCGCGGTAGCGGCGCTGAAAAAGCGATCAGACATCAAGGCACGGCAGATTGGTATTAGCCAGGGAGGATGGCTGGCCCCGCTTGTCGCCTCGCGGACGGACGACGTTACGTACTTGATCCTCAACGTAGGACCCGCTGTGACCGTCCGAGAGCAGGAATTGCATCGAGTCGAGTACTCGCTTCGCGCTGACGAGTTCTCCGAGGAGGATATCCAACAGGCGCTGGCATACACAAGACGCGTGTTCGCGGCTGCCTACAGCGGAGAAAGCAAGGAAGAACTATTTGCTGAGGCCGAGCAGCTGAAGTCTCGGAAGTGGGCAGCTCACGTTGAGTTGGTCAGCTCCGATACAGACTTGGAAGGATGGCGTCTCATTCGATACGATCCCTCTGCCGTGCTCAAGAAGACGACGATTCCACTATTGGCGTTATTCGGAGAGTTTGACGTGCTCGTCCCTCCCAAAGAAAACGTGGATCGACTTCGAGCCTACCTGAGCGATGCTGGGAATGACGACTTCACGATCCGCGTGATACCGGGAGTCGGTCACAACATGGAGCGTTTGGAACGTTGAAGGGTGGCAAATGGGAGTGGCCGGAGAAGTACTGGATATGGCCGCGGAAGTCGCCAGCGCTCTATCCGGCGATCCTCACGTGGCTAACGGAGCACGGGATCACCCGTTGAAAGGCCGTAAGATCAGGACCTTGGAAGCTCCTCTGTCGGCGCATAAGTGTCGCTGACGTTCCCTTGCCGTGCCGGCACAACTCCGCAAAAGTCGCATAAACGATTAAACCACAACATGAAAACAGCAGCCTTAATCTTGACCGCCCTGTTGTCGACCGCCGCGTCGGCGCAGGCGCAAAAGCCAACAACCGGTTACGCGCCCGTCAACGGCCTCAACATGTATTATGAAATCCACGGCAGCGGCAGCGGTGAACCGTTGGTGTTGTTGCACGGCTCGTTCATGACGATTTCGAACAATTGGACGGGGTGGATCGGCGAATTATCGAAAACCCGCAAAGTCATCGCCGTCGAGATGCAGGGCCACGGACGCACGGCCGACATCAACCGCGATTTCAGTTATGAAAACCTCGCCGACGACATTGCCGCGCTGCTCGATTCCCTCAAGATCACGCAGGCCGATTTGCTCGGTTACAGCATGGGCGGCGGCGTCGCAATGCAGGTCTCCATCCGCCATCCAGGAAAAGTCCGCAAGGTTGTCAGTGTTTCTGCCGTTTTCCGCCACGACGGCTGGGTCAAGGAAGCGCTCGCCATGTTTCCGCAACTAACAGCCGACATGCTCAAAGGCTCGCCCATTGAGACCGAATACAAAAAGCTCAGTCGGACGCCCAACGAGTTCCCGAACTTCGTCAAGCGCGTCATCGCGATGGATCTCAAGCCATACGACTTCGGGGCCGATAAACTCAAGGCCACCAAGGCGCCGTTTCTTTTCATACACGGCGACGCCGACGGCGTCCGACTGGACCATATCTCTGAAATGTTCCGTCTCAAGGGCGATGAGATTTTTGGAGACATGCGGCCGCGCTCGGAATCCAGGTTAGCCGTTCTACCGAATACGACACACATTACGCTGATGGAAAAAGGCAATGCCATAGTACCCATCGTAAACGATTTCCTCGACGCCAGATCGCAGAAACAAGTCACTCAGTAAAAAAAGTTCGCCGCGCCTTGTGGCAGGCGATCAACAAAGGAGAAGCCACCATGGCCCGGCGAGCCTCAGGCACACCGCTCTTAGTCGCTTTTCTTGTCGCGGCGATGTTCTCAGATGTCGCGGCGCAAGCGAATTTGCGAGCGAATGGCAGACCAAACGTCGTCCTCATCCTCATGGACGATCTGGGTTATGGGGACATCGGCAGTTACGGAGTGAAAGACGCGAGAACTCCAAATCTGGACCGCGTGGCACGCGAGGGTGTTCGCCTGACTAATGCATACGCCAATGGTCCTACCTGTTCACCAACCAGAGCTGGACTCATCACCGGTCAATACCAGCAACGCCATGGCATCGAATGGCAGCTCGGTGCCGTCGAGGGTGATTTCGACCGCGGCCTTCGGGTGACAGGAGTAACGCTACCGGCGATTCTGAGCGAGAACGGCTACGCGACCGGGCTCGTTGGCAAATGGCATATCGGCTTCAAGCCGGAATTCGGCCCGAATGCGCATGGCTTCGACGAATTCTTCGGATTTCTGAGCGGTGCGGTCGGTTATTACACGCACCGACGGGGGGATGGCGCACCGGATCTCTACGAGAACACCACGCCTGTCCGTGTTCCGGCGTACCTCACAGACGAGATCACACGACGCGCGGTAAGCTTCGTGGATCGCCATTCGAATCACCCATTCTTTCTCGAGGTTGCCTACAACGCGGTCCACTGGCCATTCGATGTTCCCGACTTGCCGGTCGACGCCCAACACGATGCACCTCAGCCCGCGGCGACGATGGGATTCCCGCCATTGTATCAAGGTCCCACCGCGGGTGCCCCAGCCACCCGCCGCGATTATGTTCGCATGCTCGAGCGAGCGGATGAGGGCGTGGGGCAAATTCTCGCTGCGCTCGAACGGCGGGGTCTCAACAGGAACACGCTGGTCATTTTCACGAATGACAACGGCGGCGAGTGGCTCTCTCGCAATGCGCCGCTCAGCAATCGGAAGAGCACTCTTTGGGAAGGCGGAATTCGTGTCCCTCTGATACTCCGGTGGCCAGGCCACCTGCCGACTAACACTACGTCCGCGCAAGTGGCGATCACGATGGATTTGACGGCCTCCATTCTCGCCGCCACCGGCGCCAAGATCCCAACTACTTACAAGCCCGATGGACTTGATCTTCTGCCCATCTTGAGTGGTCGGTCGCAGGTTGTCGATCGGCAGCTCTTTTGGCGGGTCAAGCGCCCGCACGAGCAACGGGCAGTAAGATCCGGATCCTGGAAGCTCCTGCAGGATGGCAGGAATTTCTATCTCTTCGATGTGGCCCAGGACCCTGGCGAGCGCCATGACCTGACCTCGGTCCGTCCGGAACTGGTGCGCGGGCTGAACGCAGCACTCGACAATTGGGAAAAGGACGTTGCGACGGAAAATCGGGTGACTAGTGGAGGTCGCCCCTGATTCCCTCTAAATCGCAGCCTAACAAACGTTAGGCGGACCGGAGTCGAGATCGACAATGAAACCAAACTGGATGCTTTTTGCCGCGATTCCGTTGGCCATCTTTGTCACGGGATGTCAGATCAACTCGATTGAAGCCGACGTGGAAGAACTGAATCGGCTCCAGAAGCAAGTGGACGCTGCAATCATCGGCGGTGACACTGAACGCTACGTGACGCTTCTAACGGATGACGCAGTTCTCTTGCCGCCGAACGGAGCACCAGTCTCTGGGAAGGAGGAGATCCGCAGGTGGAATGAGGCAATGTCGAAGCAATTTCGCATTGTGTCGTACGCATCGGTTGACGATGAGGTGGTAGTTGCCGATGATTGGGCCTTTCGGCGAGCCACGGTTGATTGGACGATCGCGCCGGTGGCCGGCGGGCAGGCCGTCCGCGACTCAGGGAAATTCATCATTATCTACAGGCGAGGTTTAGACGGTTCGTGGAGAGTCGCGCGGGACATCTGGAACAGCAGCACCGAGCCACGGTGACCTCGAGCTTCGAGGCCGCCTAACGTACGGATGCGTTGAAACTATGAGCGATCCCAAGCCGTTTGGTTGAGTAGTTCACCAGGTCTCATGAGCACTGCTTCCACGACAGATGGGCGAAGTACCGCGAGCCGACACCGCATTTGGGTCGGCATCGTACTCCTTGCAGTCGGGCTGATCGGCCATTTGTTCGCCGCGCACGCCGGCGGCGGAAGCTCAATGCACTACACCCACCACGTATTCGGTTTCTTCCTGATTCTCGTCGTGACGGGTGGAATCATCGCGGCCCTCGGGTGGTGGCTCTGGCGATCCCGCCCTGATATGACCGTGCTTATTGTGGGCGCGGTGCAGGCGGTCTTTGGCGTCCTCGTGGCCGTCGACCAAATTCGCGCGGCCGGGGGCGGGTGAGCGCGCGGGATCTACCATCCACACCGGCAGCTCGCGCTGCGAAACGTTCCGCAGGCCGGCTAGTATTCATGTCGTGACGCATCCCTCCGCCGAGTTCCTCGACCTGCAGGCCGCCCTGGCCGGCGAGTACTCGCTCGAACGCGAGCTTGGGCGTGGCGGCATGGGAGTCGTCTACCTCGCGCGCGATGTCCAGCTCGATCGCGACGTCGCCATCAAAGTCCTCCCGGCCCACCTCGCCCGCAACACCGCGGCTCGCGAGCGGTTCGTGCGAGAGGCACGCACGGCGGCCGGTCTATCGCACCCGCACATCGTTCCGATCCACCGCGTCGGCGAGGCGGGTGGCTTCGTCTTCTTCGTCATGAGCTACGTCGAGGGAGAGACGCTCGGCGAGCTACTCCGCACGCGCGGTCCCCTCGCGTCAGCCGACGCCACACGCGTGCTGCGCGAGGTGGCGTGGGCACTCGCCTACGCGCACCGACGCGGCATTGTGCACCGCGACGTGAAACCGGACAACATCCTGCTCGAGGCCGGCACAGGCCGCGCGCTGGTCACCGACTTCGGCATCGCCCATGGTGGTCGGGATCCTCATTCAGTGCCCGACGCCGGGAAGATCATGGGAAGCGCACACTTCATGAGTCCCGAGCAGGCGGCGGGCGCAGTCGTCGACGGACGCAGCGACATCTACGCGCTCGGTGTGGTCGGATACCTGGCGGTGAGCGGGCTCCTGCCGTTCGAGTCGAAGAACCTTCCCGCGCTGCTGGTGAGCCAGGCGACCGAGAAGCCACCGAGCGTAACCGTTGCTGCCCCTGGGCTTCCTCCCGCGCTCGTCGCGGCGATCGACCGGTGTCTCGCACGCGACCGCGCTGGGCGATTCGCCGATGGAGAGACGCTGGCCGAAGCGCTCACCCCGGCTCTCGAGGCGCGGCCAGCACTGCCGCCTACGCTGCGCGCCTGGCTCGGCGCGAGGAATCCGCTTCTCGTCCCCTACATGGCGTGGTCGGGATTGTTCGGTACGCTGACCCTGGTAAACCTCGTCGTCTGGCTGGCCGGCAAGCGGCCGGATGGTCCGGCAGACATCGTGCTCCTCGCTGGGATCACCGCGGCGCCTCTCCTGCCCATCCTCGGCTTCCACCTCAATCAGGCGCTCCGGCAGTTCCGCGGCGGACACACACTCGGCGACCTGCGCGCCGCGCTCGAGATCGGTCGGCGCGACCGGGCGGAGACAGAGGCGATCGCTCGAGTCGAGGAAGAGCCGCTCGCGCATCGTGTGCTGCGACTCGCCACGGTCGGCTCTGCCACCTGGCTCGCCATCACGTTCGTGTTGATCCTCTCCGAGGTGGTCCACGAACGTGAACTCGGCGCCGTCCTGATGGTCGTGCCGATGCTCACCACTCTGGTGCTTGGAGCGGTGAGCAACGCGCTCGACGTGCAATTCATTCCGACCGCGATCCGCAAGTGGTGGCAGACCGGGATCCGCGAGCGTCTCTGGAACAGCCGCGTGGGAGAGTGGCTCGCCCGACGGCTCGGCGCGCCGGAACGCTCGAAGCTCGCGGGTGCGTCCGCGTTTCGCGCGACGGAGGCAATGCTCGGCGTCGCCGCGTCGGAGCTCTTCGCGGCGCTGCCGAAGGAGTATCAGGAGCACCTCGACGAGCTGCCGGCCATCGTCGCGGCGCTCGAAGCCCACGCCGCCGAGGCGCGCGCTGAGATCGAGGTGGTCGCCGCCCTCGTGCCGTCCGGATCGGCGGAAGCCGAAGTGCTGGCTGCCCGGAAGAAAGCGGCGGCGACGCACCTGGCCGAGAGCGTAGCGGCGCTCGAGAAAATCCGTCTCGATCTTCTCCGCTTGCACGCGGGGTCTGCCGATCTCTCGCCGCTCACCACGCTGATGGACGCCGCGCGCCTTGTTGGCGAGGACGTGAGTCGCCTCGCGGAGGCGGAGCGGGAAGTCGAGGAGGCCCTAGGTCGCAGGCTCGGTGCCAGGCGAACTCCGACGCCCGCATAGTCCCAAAGTATCGGCTATGATAAGCACGATGATAGGAGCCAGCGCCCATGTCTGAGAGAACGGTCAGTCGTCGCGACGTGATTGCGGCGTTGGCATCAGCCGCCGCGCTGCCACTGGTGTCCGCGTGCGGGCGTTATCTGCCCGCGCCGACCACGCCGATTGCCCCGACCAGACCGAACGAGGCCACAGCGCTCGCGCTGCTCGACGAGGTGGCGGAGAATCTCATCCGCCTGACGCCGGAGACGGCAACGTCGCTGGGCATCGACACCGGTGCGAGGGCCGCACTGAGATCCATGCTCACTGACCGCTCCGCGGAGGGACAGCGGCGGATCGCGAACCAGCTTCGCTCGGACCTTGCTCGCGTCAACGCCTTCGACGTGAGCAGCCTCTCGCATCCGACGCGCACGAGCTTCGAGGTCGTGCGAAGCGCGTATGGAACATCACTCGAAGGTTTCGCGCTCCCGTATGGCGACGTGGCGGTTGGTGGTTGGCGGAACACTCCGTATGTCGTCATCCAGAACGTCGGCGCTTATCTCGACATCCCGCGCTTTCTCGATACCGATCATCGGATCGAGAGCGCCGGGGACGCGGAGGCGTATCTGGCACGGCTGCAGTCGTACGCGAAGCAGCTCGACGGCGAGCTCGGACGCATGCGGGCGGCGCGCGCACAGAGTCTCGTACCGCCGGCATTCCTGATCGACAAAGCGGTGAGTCAGATGACCCTCTCCGCGAAGGACGCTCGCGAGGGCGGCTCGCTCGTCGACTCTCTCGCGCGGCGGTCGAAGAGCATTCCCGGCGATTGGGCTGGCCGCGCGCGAACGATCGTCTTGCAGGAGATCGCGCCTGCGCTCGAGCGTCAGTTAGGCGAGCTGCAAGCGCAACGAGTAGTTGCGACGAACGACCCAGGGATCGGGACGCGGCCGCGCGGCGAGGAATATTACCGCTGGGCGCTCAAGGCCTCGACCACCACGAGCATGTCGCCTGACGAGATTCACGATCTCGGTCAGAGTGAAGTGAAGCAGCTGCACGCGCAGATGGACCCGATCCTGAAGGAGGTCGGTCTCTCGACCGGCACCGTCGGCGCGCGAATGACAGCGCTGGCGAAGGATCCGCGTTACAAGTTTGCTGAAGGCGACAAGGGTCGCGCCGAGATCATGGCGTTCATCAGCGAGCGCCTCGCGTGGATCCGGTCGCAGATGCCGCGCGCGTTCAACGCGGTCGTGAATCCGAACATGGAAGTGAGGCGACTGCCACCCGAGGAAGAGCCTGGTGCTCCGGCGGCGTACGGTGGCGCCGGGTCGATCGACGGCAAGATCCCCGGTAAGTTCTGGATCAACCTCAGGACGACTGAGCTCCACAGCAAGTATAGCCTGGCGGACCTGGCCTTCCACGAGGCGATCCCCGGTCACATCTGGCAGGGAGAGTACACGCACGAGATGCCGCTGATCCGCCAAATACTCTCGTTCAATGCATTTTCCGAAGGATGGGCTCTATACGCCGAGCAGCTGGCCGACGAGCTCGGGGCCTACGATGCAGATCGCGTGGGGCGTCTCGGATATCTGCAATCGCTGGCCTTCCGCGCGTGCCGGATGGTCGTTGACACGGGTCTCCACGCCAAGGGCTGGACGCGCGAGCAGGGTGTCCGGTTTTTCGTAGATGTCAACGGATCTAATCCCCTGGAAGTCGCGAGCGAGGTCGACCGCTACTGCTCGTGGCCGGGACAGGCGTGCGGCTACAAGGTTGGTCACAGCGAGATCAACCGGCAGCGCGAGAAGGCGAACGCGGCGCTCGGCGCAAAGTTCGATCTGAAGGCGTTCAACGATACCATCGTGCGCGGAGGCAACGTGCCGCTCGACGTGCTTGCCAAAAACGTCGACGAGTATGTGCGGAGCGCGTAGAGACGGCGCTCACTCACTCCTTACGGTCCAAACTCAGAACTACCTGTTGTGAGTAATAGTGGCCAGTAGCCCGGTTGCGTGTCTCTGTGGCGTGTGCGGTTTGGAAATGATTTTCGAGGTAACATGATGTGGGGGAATCGCTCCCAGGGTGAAGCCCTGATGTTCGCTGCGCAGAGACCCGCAACAGGGCTACCCACAACCATCACTCACAACAGGTCCTTCTGAGTCTGTAGTCACCTCCTCAGAAGCTACTCACGGGAGGGTCAAATGACGCGTCGTCGACAATATCTAATCGCGCTTGTTTGTTCTGCCGCCCTCTCGGCGCCTGCCGCGGCGCAGCGACCAGTCCTCACGACGTGGGCTCGCAGTTTTCTGACAGTCGACACTCCCGTCATTGCGCTGACAAACGTCACTCTCATCGATGGCACCGGTGCGCCAGCACGCAACGATCAGACGATCCTTCTGCGCGACGGCCGGATAGAAAGCGTCGGTGCAAGCGCGAGAGTCACAATCCCGGCGGCGGCAAAGGTCCTCGATCTCACAGGACATACCGTAATCCCGGGCCTGGTCGGACTTCACGAGCACACGTACCTCGGCGGCATCAGCCACCCCGCGCCGATGATGCACGGCGCGCTGCTCTACCTGGCATCCGGCGTGACGAGCGCGATGACCGCTGGCAGCATGCTTCCATACAACGAGCTCAACATGAAACGCCAGATCGATGCGGGCGAGCTCCCCGGACCGCGCCTCCACATCGCCGGGCCGTATCTCACCGGGCCGAGACCTGTCCCTGCGGCATTCAGGATCATCGAGTCAGCGGAGGACGCGACCAGAGTGGTGAACTACTGGGCCGACGAGGGCGCTACCTGGTTCAAGATTCTGAGCGGACCGACGGCGGTGGTTCGTGCGGTCGTGACTGCGGCCCGTGCGCGCGGACTGAAGGTGACTGCGCATCTCTGCGCCGTGACGTTCACGGAGGGCGCAGAGCTCGGCGTGAATGCACTACAGCATGGGTTCATCACCAACAGTGAGTACGTGCGGGGCAAGCAGCCGGACGTGTGTCCAACAACCAATCAGAAGGCGCAGGCGGATGTCGATCCGGCGAGCGCCGAGGTCAGGGAGAGCATACGCCGCATCGTCGCCGCCGGCACTTCGGTAGTGTCGACGCTCGGAGTATATGAGTCGTTTTCGATTGGTCGTTTCCAGCTCGATACGGCCGCCATGGCGATGCTTGCACCTTCCGTACGCCGCGAAGTAGAGGAGAATCACGCGGCGCTCGCGACGAGCGAATTCATCGTGCCCGACCGGCTATTGCGCAGGATGATGCAATGGGAGCGTATGTTCGTTGCCGCGGGCGGGTTGCTTGGCGCGGGGTCAGATCCCTGGGGAACTGGCTTCATGCCTGGATACGGCAACCTGCGAAATTATGAGCTCCTCATCGAAGCGGGTTTCACCGCGCCCGAGGCTGTGCAAATCATGACGCTGAACGGCGCACGCATTCTCGGCGAACAGAATCGAATCGGCTCGATTCAGGGCGGCAAAGCGGCCGACCTGGTTGTGATACGCGGCAACCTTACGGCGAACCCACGCGCGATTCGCAACGTCAGCATCGTGTTTCGGGACGGGCACGGCTTCGATCCCGTAAAGTTAAGAAATGAGGTACGGGGCAAGCTCGGAACTCACTGACGAATAGCGGCCAATACCTCTTCCCTCCGGTCTGAGGTTTGCTTATTGCCGGATTACAACCGATTTCCTGGTCCGACCAACAATCATCAATGGGTCACAGCCGTCCTGTAATTGCAGCAGCGCTCACGTTGGCGTGTGCGACGACGCCAACGCTTGTAAAAGATGACCCGCGACTCTATTTGGCGTCGGCCGAGACAACCAGGAGTGAGAGTGATGTAATCGCATGCGCCCGGAGCCGCACGACGAACTCGAGCCAACAAACTCGCAGAATCGAAAATACCCCCTACGGTTCGGGGCCCGTGTCGGACGCTCTGTCATTCCGAACATATCGCGCGGGGGAGATGACGGTCCTTATGGTGTCTGCCCGTTCTTACGTTTTTCCGGAGACTGGTCGGGGAGAGGCCAACACGAACAATGTTGCGATTCCGGTTACTGAGGAAGCAAAGGATAGAGTACGCTGGCTTATCGACACGTGCGCGGGATCCCCGGGTTAGTGCTTTCAGAGTCTAGGGAACGACCTGATCGCTTACGTCAAAAAAGAACCGCGTGACGTGAAAAAAGATCGGCGCCGCGAAGCATAGCGAGTCGATCCGATCGAGAATCCCGCCATGGCCCTCGATCATCGTGCCGAAGTCCTTGACCCCACGATCGCGCTTGATCGCCGCCATCACCAACCCGCCGCTGAATCCCATCACGCAGATGAGGAACGCCATCCCCGCCGCCTGCAGCGGCGTGAACGGCGTCGCCCACCAAACGCCGGCACCGATCGCCGTCGCTGAAAGCACCCCACCGATCAATCCCTCCCACGTTTTATTCGGGCTCACCAGCGGCGCAACCTTGTGCCTTCCCAACAGCTTTCCCCAGACGTACTGCAGCACATCGCTCAGCTGCACGACCAGCACGAGAAAGAACAGCAGCTGCGCGTTCTGACCCTTGAAGCCCGGAATCTCGAGCATCAGCAGCGCCGGCGCGTGGCTCACGCAATAGACGCACACCATCAGGCCCCAGTTGACGGTGGACGTTCGCGCCATGAAATGATCGATGTCTCCGGCGAGAACGCTGCGCACCGCAATGAAGATGAATCCATAGACCGGAATCATGATCGCGAACAACCCGTACCATCCGATTCCGATCAGGTAGTACTGGAGCGGAAGCAGGACGAAAAAACTCCAGAACAGCGCCTGGTGATCGCCCGGGCGTGTCGGCGCCAGCGTAACGAACTCGCGCAGTGCCAGAAAGGAAATGAAACCGAACAGCACCAGCGAGCCGATGCCGCCGGTCGCGACGGCGATGCCGAAAACGATGACCATCACCCACCACGCGCGAAGTCGGGCGTTGAGATTGGCGATAGTGGCCCGCCCTGCCTCCCTCTTCACGTGCAGCGAAAGAATGAGCCCGACGATGCTGCCAATGGCGAGCACGACGAGAACTCCGCCCAGCAACAGCAGGAGACTCACGTCGAACGGCAGCCAGCTCAGGTCCACTTCGAAGGGCAGCGTCATCCGTGTTCCTCCCTCAGTTGCTCGAGTGCCGAACGGGCGCGCGCGAGGAAGTGTTCCTTCGGCTCATTGCGTCGTACTTCCATCGGCTCGCCGAACACGACGCGGCCCAGCACTGGAACGGGCAACGCCTCTCCCTTGGGGAGAATCCTGTTCATGTTGTCGAGATACACCGGTATGAGCTGTACATCCGGCTTGAGCTTGCAGAGGTAATACAGTCCGCTCTTGAATGGTGATATCTCGTCACCGCTGCCCCGCGTGCCTTCGGGAAAAACGATGATCGAGTACTCGGTTCCCATCTCTTCCACTATCCGCTCGATCGAGACACGGGCGGCCACCCGCTTCTCTTCGGATGGGGAGGACGCTGGAGTTCGCTCGACGAGAATTCCCTTGAACACCTTGGCGGACAGGAATCGCCGCACGGGTCCTTTCGCCCAATAATCCCGGCCGGCCACCGGCCGCGTTTTCGCGCGCACGCTTGCCGGCAGCGCTGACCAGACGACCATGAAATCGAGGTGGCTGGTGTGATTGGCGAAGAAGATACGCTGGGCATCGCCCTCGATCGGCTTGATCCAGACCGGGCGCGCGCCGCTGATCATCCTGGCGACTTTCGCCAGCAGTGCGCCAATCATCGGGTCTCGAGCTCCGATGCCGTTCGAACGAGTCGGCGCAAAAACGTAATGACGGAACCTGCGACGACGACGATGAGCGCCAGCCACAGCGCGCGGACTGTCCCGAGGCGCGCGTGCTCGACGGCCGCCGCGACTGCGCCGACCGTCATCACGAACATCCGGTGCTGCTTCGCCATCGGCCCGATGAAGAGCTGCCGCGCGCCCAATGATCCGGCCAACAGCCTGATGTATGCCGTCATGACGGCCAGGAGTGCCGCTGACCAGCCGAGTATCTCACCAAACGGCAGTGCGCGCACGCCATACCCGGCGCCGACGAGAATGACGACGTCGGCGATGCGATCGGGGATCTCATTGTACAGGTCGCCCACCTTGCTCTTGAAGCCTCCCTCAACTGCTAGCAGGCCATCGAGCATGTTGCAGAGCAGGCGGAGCTGAATCGCGACGGCCGCTGTGAGAAAGAGGAACCAGTCGCCGCCAATCTCTCCTGAGCGCCATAGGGCGAGTCCCGCCAGTGCGGCGAAAGCAATCGAAAGCAGTGAGATCGCGTTGGGACGAATTCCCGCGTCGCCGAGTGCTGCTGCCAGGGCGCGCGGCCATTGTCGCTGGCGAGTGCGTAAGTATCGCCGCGGACCGTCGCCCGAAGTTTCGGGCCTCACCGTGCGCGCCGGATGACGAAAAGTACCGGTCGATGATCCGAAGCTTCGGTCTCGATGACTCGGGCGCTGACGCATTTCCAATCCTGTGAAAGAAGCAGGTAGTCGATTCTCTTCACTGGCATGTCCGCGGGATAACTGAGACCGGGTCCCTGTCCGCATTCGGCCCACGCATCACGAAGCGGACTCGCTCGAACCATCTCGATGACCGCGCTCCCCGGCTCGGCGTTCAGGTCGCCGCCGATCAGCGTGGAAGTGCTAAGCTCGCTGATCGACTGCCTCGCGAGTCTGAGCAGCGTCGCCATTTCCTGCTTCCGATAGAAGTCTTCGCGCGATGCATCGATGTGCGTATTGAAAATCAAGAGCGCAGCACCAGGCATTTCCACTACGGTGCGCAAGGCGCCGCGCGGCTCACGCGAGCCGCCGACTCGTTCCTGCGCCGGCTCCACCGGAAGGATGAACAGTGTGTCTGAGCTGATCGGCCACCGGGAGAAGACGGCAATCCCATAGTCGCCACCCTGATAATCCAGAGTCTTGCCGAACGCCGAGCGAAATCCGGTCAGCAAGGAGAGAACCTTCGGCTGGTCCACGTTGCCCGAGCGTGTCGTCCCTCGATCGACCTCTTGCAGCAATACAATGTCGGCGTTGCTCGCGCGGATGATGTCGGCCACCCGGGCGAGATTGTCGATTCCCTTGGCGTCTTTCCCCGCGTGAATGTTGTAGACGAGGACATGCAGCTGGTCGGTTCTGCCCGACGAGCGGAATGCGCCGCACGCTGCCGATGCCAGAACCAGTACGGCGATGACGGCACGCCGGAAGATGTGGCGAATACGCATCGTCAGGGATTTGGTAATGGTGTTGTACAGCTGTTAGACCCGCCTCATTCGCAAGACATCATTGACCGCCTGAATCTCCGCCTCGATTTCAGCGCTCTCCGCTCCGTCTATTCCGCGGGGGAGGTCGGGCGCCAACACGCCTCGCACTACCGCCAATGCATCCCGCGCACCGGCAATCGCGAGAAGGTCACCAGCATGTATTACCTCGCGACCAAGCGGGTTGGGAATCTGCTCCGTGCCCCTACGGATCGCCAAGACCGTAGCACCTGTAGCGCCACGCAGATTGAGAGACGCCAGGCTGCGCCCGGCGGCAAGGCTTTCCGGGGCAACGCGGATCGCGACTGGCTCTCCCAATCCCGGAACGAGTGCATTCGCATCCTGCAGCCTGGTGACGGGATATTCGGCGGTTTCGTCCGCCGATGCCATCTGGTGCGCGAGCGCGGACGCTATTATCTGCGCCCCAGCTCGGGCATGTCCTTGAAGGTTGGCGGCATTTCGCCAGAGCGCGAGGAAGAGAATCAGCGTCAGCACGGCGAAGACCGCCGCACCCTGGTGCGCCGGCAGAAACGGCTGCGTGATGGCGACCACCGGAATTCCGACAGCGATCACGACCGCAATCTGGACTACGATCACCAGCGCCCGCCGTGGAGCATCAGCGGGATCGACCTTTCCGGGTTGCACCGCCGGGAATGCCCTGCCCGCCAAAATCCTTCCCAGCGCCCGCGCGCTGGTGATGACACCATACATGAGCGGCACGATGATCACGCCTCCGACGAGCGCGACCAGCACTCGCACCCGGCCGGGCGAGAGACCACTCATCTCTCCGACTACCGCAGTCACGCGGTCGATCTCGAGATTAGCCCCGATAACCACCGCGATCAGTAGTACTGCGTCGAGGAGTATGATCCGTATCACCCGGCTCGTGGCCGAGCGGCCGGCGGGCGCACGCGGCGCGCTGCGCACCCTTTCGATCCACGATGAGTAGAGCGCCGCAGTCGTTTGGATCGGATCGGGAAGCCAGTGGTCGATCGATTCGGCTGCCCGATTGGAGAGGCGGATGAGGAGCGGCGTCGTCAGCGTCGTGATCGCCGCCACGCCGATCGCGACTGGATAGATGAAACTTCCGATGACGCCCGAGGCCACGCCAACGCCCACGATGATGAAGGAAAACTCGCCGATCTGGGCGAGGCTCATTCCGGCTTTCATCGAGGTGCGCCGCCCGAGACCGACCAGGAATGCGCCCATCGTCACGAACAGTACGTTGCCGAGGATGACAGCCAGGGTCAGCGCCAACACCGACACCCAGTGCTCGGCGACGGCTTTCGGATCGAAGATCATTCCCACCGACACGAAGAAGATCGCCGCGAACATATCCCGCACCGGCCTCACCAGCTGCTCGATCTCGCTCTCGTGACCCGACTCGGCGACAAGAGAGCCGGCGATGAAAGCGCCGAGCGCGACGGAGTACCCAAAGGAGAGAGCGAGCAGCGCGGCCGCGAAGCAGATTCCAATACTCGCGATGACGGTCGTCTCGGGGTTCCCGAGCCGATGCACCAGCCGAATCGTGCGGGGGACCAGCAGCAGGCCTAGCCCGATCAGGCCCACCAGGAACATCGCGAGTCGAACCGCTGTCACACCCAGATCCGCCGGGGAGATCGTACCCGATCGTGCAATCGTCGTGAGGATCGCCAGAAGGAAGATCGCGATCAGGTCTTCGATGATGAGTATCCCGAAGACGAGCTCGGCGACGCGGCCCTTCACCTTCTGCTCCTGGAACGCCTTGACGATGATCGTGGTGCTGGAGATGCAGATCATCGCCCCGGTGAAAATACTCTCCATCGTGGTGAAGCCGAGCAGCTTCCCGACCATGTAGCCCACTGACATCATCACGGTGCACTGGAACAGCGCCACCGGTCCGGCATGATGGCTCACCTTTACCAGCTTCTTGAAGGTGAACTCGAGTCCGAGCGAGAACATGAGGAGAATCACACCGAGCTCGGACAGCGCGTGCGTCATTTCCGGGTCGGCGACGAGCGGAACGGGGATGTGTGGCCCGATGATCGTTCCGGCGAGGAGGTAGCCGAAGACGACGGGCTGATGGAGGCGCTGGAATACGACTGTCGCCACCGCAGCCACGCAGAGCACAATCGCCAGATTCTGGAGAAACAGATGCGCGTCCATGCGGAGAATCTACTCCCGCACGGGTACTACCAAAACAAAAAGACTACCCTCTCGGATAGCCTTTTTTTCTCTGACGAAGAAAGTGTCTACTCTTCTCCCTCCCCATTGTCGAAGGTGAGAGCATCCGCTTCACGTACGCGATCGAGCATGGAGTTGACCGGCACCGCGATTCCCCGGTCCTTCAGCGCAGCCTCGTTGTTCGAGCCCCGCTGAAACCAGCTCGCCACGTCGGGTGTGACTTCCGTTCCGCTAGTCCCGGTCGTCTCCTCGTCAGGGGCGGTATCCGAACCATACACGTCCATTCGCCCTCCAGCTGTTGACTGTCCATCGTACCCCTTTGTACCCCGAAACTTCAGTTTCGGCGTCGCAAACAAGCTATCTGTCGGGACGCGACCCTCCAATAGTAAGACGACCATTTTGACCTGTTTGGTACAGCTTTTTGGGTCTTGGTCTAACCTTATTGGTGAAACTTTTCAGGTCTAGCTGATCGTTTTTGGGTCGATTCCCCTAGTAGCGAAAATACGGCCAACAGCCCCTCCAATCTTATTGTTGGGGGTGCTGGCTCCGGCGGTCACGCCGACGCGGACGGGACTGGTCTGGGGCAGCCAGCTGTGGGTCTCGATCTCCGCCTTGCTGCCCAATGGGCGGTGTCGGATGGTGCCCGATTCGGGGTCGATGCCATCCGCATCCTCGACGTGGAAGGTGCGCACACTCTCGGAACAGAGTGCCGCCAGTGAGATCGTGTTGCTCGAGTTGTAGCCGCCGATCACGACCATGACATCCAGGGGCTCGAGCAGCAGCTCGACGACGGCGTCCTGCCGCTCCTGAGTCGCGCTGCAGATCGTATCGAAGGTGCGGAAATTCTCCCTCGCGTATTCCTCGCCGTGCGCGCGCGCCATTGCCTTTCCCACCAGCTCGCCGATGGCCAGGGACTCGCGGGCCAGCATCGTCGTCTGGTTCGCGACGCCAATTCGCTGCAGGTCGCGCGCCGGATCGAAGTTGGGCGAGGCGGCATGCGCAAAGCGCTGCATCAGCGCCTCGGCGCTCACGCGCCCATCGATGAACTCACACACCACCTGGGCTTCTTCCATGTTGCGGACGATGAAATAATGTCCGCCCTCGTACTTCTCCGCCTGGGACGCGGTCGCCTTTGTCTCTTCGTGATAGTGCTTGCCGTGAATGAGCGATGTGAACCCATCCCGCGCGTAGCTCTCGACGCGCTTCCAGACGTTGAGCACCGAGCCGCAGGTGGTGTCGACCATCACGCACCCGATCTGCCGCAGGATCTCGAAGTCCTGGATCGTCACTCCGAACGCGGGGAGGATCACCACGTCGTCGGCCTTTACCACCCCAAAGTCGATCCGACCGTCCTGGGGCATGAGGAACGTGATCCCCATGCCAACGAGTTTCGAATTCACGTGCGGGTTATGGATGATCTCCCCAGCGAGGTATATGGTACGGTCCGGGAACTTCTTTCTGGCCTGATAGGCGTATTCCACCGCCCTTTCGACACCGTAACAGAAGCCGAATTCCTTGGCTAAACGGATGGTTAAATCGCCGGCGGTAAGGGTATACTCCCGGGCCTGGAGCATGTCCACCAGCTGCCCTGTGTAGTCCGAATCCAGTTCGGACTGTATCTCGGATTTCAACCCGAAACCTTTCCGAAAGTAGGTGGGAACCGGGGTACCGTCGGGGCTGTTGGCGTGCATATTCCCTATGGGCGGAGTAGGCTTTTCGCCCGCCCCGGTCGTCTTCACCGCAGTGTCAGCCATAACCTTGAATCTAGCAGTCACCAACCGATAATGCGCTTCGAGAAACCAGCGTGACCGAGTCACTCGGAGCGTACCCAAGCGTGGTTGAAAGCGTGCACGTCGATGGTGCATCTGCCTTTCCATTGGGCGCGACGCCGGGGCGATCACCCGAGCTGAATCGACCTGCTCCGCTGCTCCCCGGCGATACCATAGGTGTCGTGGCTCCCTCCTACGCTCCCCGTCCTGCCTGGCTCAATCGCGGGGTGCTCGCGCTGGAAGCCGCGGGCTACAACGTCCTCCTCGATCCCGAGGTGGAGCGCTTCCGCCGCTTTCAACGGAAAGAGGATGAGAGGCGCGCCCAGAATCTGATGGGGATCTGGCTCAATCCCGAAGTGAAAGCCGTGATCAGCTGTACCGGCGGGTATGGTGCAGTCAGACTGCTTCCTTATCTCGACCCCGAGGTTTTTCGCCGGAATCCCAAAGCCTTCGTCGGATATTCCGATGTGACTGCGCTGCACTTGTGGCTGATGCGGCAGGCGCACCTCCGGGTATTCCATGGTCCGACCGTCGATGATCTCAATCCCGACGCTCCGGATCCGTCGCTGCTTTCACTGCTTACCGCGCTGACCACGCCCCGCCCTGATGCGTGCCTCGGACGGGATCTGGCGCGCACCGTAAGGCCGGGGCGGGCATGCGGTCGACTTACCGGCGGAAACCTTTCGCTAGTCCAGCAGACGATCGGGACCCCCTACGAGATCGAGACTCGTGGAGCGATCCTCTTTCTCGAGGAGACCCATGACCCGATGTCCGTCGCGGACGAGCGGCTCTTGCATCTTCGTTCCGCCGGCCTGTTGAAACACGTTCAGGGCATCGTCTTCGGCCAGCTCTCGATCGATCGATCGGAAGAGGACGAATTCGAGGATTTCCTTCTCGACCTCGTGTCGGACCTCGACGTGCCGGTGCTGATGGACTTCCCGGCGGGACACGAGATTCCCAATCTCACGCTGCCGTTCGGCACCGAGATGGACCTCGTCGCTGACGGAGCTACGGGCTGGCTTTCTTATCGGGAAGACGCGCTGGCGCTGCCGGAGCCGAAGCTAAGCCTGGTCTGACCCGTTCCCGCCCTCGGGGGCGACGGCGAGAGCGGCATCGATGGCGACGCACCATACGTGAAGCAGCATGAGGTGCACTTCCTGAATGTGAGCGGTGATGTTGCTCGGCACACAGACGATGTGATCGGCGCTGCCGCGCGCCAATCCGGCACCACCACATAGAGCGATAGTCGTAGCTCCGCGCTTTTTCGCCGCTTCGAGGCCGCGCAGCACGTTTTCGGATTTCCCGCTCGTCGTCAATCCGATTGCCACGTCGCGAGGTGCGGCCAGCGCTTCCAGCTGGCGCTCGAAGACCGATTCGTATCCGAAATCGTTGGCGATGCAGGTGACGGATCCCGGGTCGCTGCCCAACGCCACGGCAGCCAGTGGCCGGCGCGTGTCCTTGTAGCGGCCCAACAGCTCTCCAACGATGTGGCTGGCTTGCGTCGCACTGCCGCCGTTGCCGAAGCAGAGAACCTTTCCGCCACGACGCACGCACTCAATCAGCGCCTCGGCGGCCGCATTGGATGGCTCCTCCAGCTCGCGCAGTGAAGCGTCGATCACCTTCTCGTGCGCGCGGAAATGCTCGACGAAATGCTCTTCTGTCATGGGCGGATTATACCGTTTGGAGTGAAAACCCGCCCGCAGCCATGAGCCGGCCCGCCGACGGCCCCGGGCCGGTAGTCTTCATTTGAAGTAAGCCTTTCAACGCCCCCGGTTCCTCCGTCCGGCGCGTGGGCCCCCTCGCCCGTCCCGACGCCCCTTCCCGCCTCGCCGGTGCCGCCGGAATTCGCTGGCGATCTCTCGAATATCTCGCTCCGCGCGTGACAGCATGTCGCGCGCTTCCGCTGTTCCCTCGATTTCGTCGGGAGACCACGGCTGGGCGAGCTGCTCCTGCAGATCTTCGAGCGTGTCAGCGCGCACGGCGCCGCGCTGCCCGCGCAGGACCACGAAGCGAACCGGTCTATCGAGCCGCGGAATCTCTCCCTCCGACAGCGTGCGCGCGATTTTCTCGGGAAGGCGCAGGCGGGCTACACCCTGCCGCACTCCATTCCGCTCCTCCACATCGTAGTCGATCTCCACTTCACGGTCCCGAACGGTCGCGTGACTCGGCAGCCGCGCAATCCGCTCGCGGACTTCGCGCGGCACAAACTCCTCACGATCCACGTTCAAGCGGGCTGCCTTGAAGTCGCTCATTGAATTCACACCTGCCAGCTGCTTCTCGTAGACCGCAGTCAGCTCCTGCAGTCCGAGCCGCGGAGTGTCGCCACCCGATTTCTTGTACCCTTCACGGATGTCGTCGATTGCCGACTGGTTTTTTCTGACCGCGAAATGCCTCGCTTCTCCGCGCGCGAGCGCTTCAGCCAGGACCCGCCGGGCCTGTTCCGCCAGCTCGGGCGTGAACTCGTCGACGGTTTCAATCTCGCTCTCCAGCTCGAAACCGAAGTACTCGAGCTTCCGCTTCAGCGCGAGTGGTCCGTGTTTTCGCCGCGGATCGTGGAGGAGCTCGTGCTTGGTCCGCGTCGCGTACTGCCGGATCACCTCGCTCGCGATCTGCGTCCCCTCGATTGCCGCGCGCGGAATTCCCGAGCGGTCGGCGAAATAGCGCAGGTCTCCCGCGATCGGGCCCCAGCTTCCGCAGACGCTGGTTTTCGAGACACGCGCCTCCGCCGCCTCGGCGGTCTGCTCGTCGATGACCAGATCGAAGGGCATGTACTGCGCGAGCAGCTTCGCGAATTTCGTGTAGATGTGGTCGCGTGCATTCACCATTTTCGTCGGCAGCTCCATCCCGAGGCTGCGATACACACTCGCCATCGCCAGCGCCGCATCTTCGATCGCCTTGACGAGAACGCCCCGCCGCTCGGCCCACTTCTCGATCGATTCATCGAACAGGTGCCGCGGAAGTCCGTATACCTCGCCGATGTAACCGCACCGAGTGAACGCTTCGGCGTAGAGGTTATACGAAGTGAGATGATCGCTTCCCGGGACTGTCACTCCGGACAGATCCCGCTCCTCGCGCGTCATTCTGTGCAACGACTCGATCGAGCTCATGACGGCGAGATATGGAACGAGCTCGTCGTCGGCATTCACGAGCAGCTCCGCCCACGGCCGGTCCACGGGCATTGCCTCGACGGCCTTGCCGTACCGTGACAACCGTCCGTTCTCGATGATGCCGCGCTGCTCGAGCAGCGTCACTGCTTTGCCGTAGGCCACCCGGTCGAGCGGAACCGGCAGCTCGAGCTCGTCGGCGGCGACGCCCAGGTCCGCGCACGTCATCGCCACACGCTCCGAGTCGCCGGCGAGCTGGAATTCCGGGGCTGTCGGCCGCAGTGAGGAAAACTTGATGTCGCGGTCGGAGAGAATGAACACTCTCCCTCCCGCTACGCGGCCGTGCACGCGTCCCGCCATCTGCAGAATTTCGTTGGCGCCCAGGTGCAGCTTGGTGAGGACGTTTTTCCCACGCTCGATGATGTTGCTGAAGCGCGTGTCGTCGATCACGACTGTGTCGAGGCCCTGCACGTTGAGCGCGCTCTGTCCGGCGGCGGTCATGGCGAGGAAATACGGCTTCTTCTCTTCGCCCTCGAGGAACGGCCTGATTACTCTGATCGGCTCGCCGCCGTGATAGAACGCGGTGTTGATGCGGGGAAACCGGTCGGCGACGAGCTCCGCCGCCTGCTCCACTCCCTTCCTGGTCGGCACGAACATGCCGACGCCGCGTCGCTCCTTCACCACCTGCTGCAGGAACCTGTCGTCGAGAAAGCTGAGTGGGTCCTTGCGTACGATCTTCACATCCGCGGCTTTGGCGGGATCGAACGCCGAGCTTTCGAGCACTTCCGCGGCGTTCAGGTAGCGGGCGTAGAACGTCGGATCGACAGTGGCCGACAACCAGATGAACCTGCACCCGACGCGCTTGCCCAGCGCGAGGCACAATTCGAGCTCGGCCGACGTCTGGTGGATCTCGTCGACGACGAGGGTGTCGGTGGCGAGGATGTCTCCGTCCTGGAACCAGCGCCGGGCGATGCCGGTGGTTACGATGATGACGTTCCAGGTGGGTGTTTCGGGTGTGGCCTCGCGCTCGCGGTTGACGACTCCGACCTTAAGGGCATCGGTTCGCAATATGGTCTCGGCGATCGGACGTATCGACAGGGTCTTCCCCGTGCCGGTACCGGCCACGATGCCGAATCCCTTCCCGGCGCCAGCCAGATCTCTGATTTCCCCACCGTGCTGTTTTTCGAGGACGGTGGGTATGTGAAGGCCGAGCGCCAGCTCGATTGTTTCGCAGGCCGCCCGGGTCGGCGCGATGACGATGATGCGCCCGGTGGGTGGCTCGGCCGCCACGAACGCTTCGTGGTCCGGCGGAAGATATCTATCGATTACCTGGCGCTGCATCGGCCCATGAAGGTGCATACATCGCACCGGATGCGAAACGGCCCCGGAATGAATCCCGGGGCCGCTCGCTAACCAAAGCTTGTCGATGGTCGCCTAACGCCGCCTTCCATCCCAGCGGCCATCGCGATCAGAACCCCTCTTCCCATTCTTCCAGTGCTTGTCGTCCTTGTGGACCTTCTTCCAGTGCTTGTCGTTCTCCTCGTAACGGCGCGTGCTGATGATCCTCATCCTGCCGTTGGAATCGCGGCGGGCACGCTGGATGATCAGGTTGCCATTTCTGTCGCGCGTACGGCGCTCGTAAATCGAGTTGTTGTCGCGACCGCGGCCGACCTGGTACCAGCCGTTGTCTTCCCGGCTGTACTCGTCGTCGCAGTACCGGTCGCTCGACCGGCCGAAGATGATGTCTCCGATGCTGTTGGTCGAACGGTTGTAATCGCAGTTATTGTTGCGACGATCTTCGGTCCTGACGGTGCGAGTGCTGATGACGGACATGTTGCCGTTTCTGTCACGTCGCGCGCGTTGGACAACGATGTTGCCATAACGGTCGCGGGTGCTGCGCTCGTAAACGGTGCTACCGCTCCCGTCGCGCCCCACCACCTGCCAGGAACCGTTAACGCTCACGCGCTGATCGCCGGCCGGGTTGCGCATGATCTGCGCGTTGAGCGGCGCGGCTGCGCTGATTCCCGCTACCGCAAGAACGATGGCTAATACCTTCATTTTTATATCCCCCTCGTGATGAGATCGACGAGCCTGTCGCTGGCGCTCGGCTTCTTCTTGCTCTTTCCCTTGGCCTTCGACGGATCGTCGCCGAACAGGACCTTGCCGTTGGCGGGCCGGTTGCGGACAGCGGATGCGCAGTCCGTTGGAGCCGGCTGCTTGCTGGCTGGCACATCATTGATCCAGATGCGGCACATACCTGACGGCGGAGCGTAGCCTTTTGGCACAACCTGGTCGCGGCGCGACTGTTCGGTCTGTGCCCTGCCCGAGTTACCCGGGCGCCGCTGTGCTTCCGCGACACCAGCCGAAAGGACGAGTCCTAACACGGCCGGGGCGAGAAGGCGCCAGAAAGAAGCGAATGACGTGGTATTGTGCTGAATCATGGCCTTAAGGGGTGCACGAGGGGTGCCATACCGTGCCAGATGATTTAACTATCTATATAACAACGACTTAGATCGCATGATGTAACACTAATTTGGAGGCATCTGTCCTCCTCAGGTGACGCCTGACCGACACAGCTACCGCGACAGGAGCGGTCGGGGCGTCAGTCCCCGAACGAGATTCCAACGGCGCGTGCTGTCTGGATAGTGTCGTGATCCAGCTCCACCCGCTTCGGGGCCATCAAAACCTCTTCAAGGGGCACGGTCACGATATGCGGGGACTGGAGTGCGATCATGTGATTCCATTTGCCGTCCGCTACCGCGCGCACGGCGGCGCCACCGAATCTTACCGCCAGCAGCCGGTCATAGCTCGTGGGCTGCCCGCCACGCTGGAGGTGGCCCAACACCAGCGAGCGGCACTCTTTCTTGGTGGTCTCCTCGATCTCGTCCATCAGCCGTTCCGCCACCCCACCGACCCTGACCGCCTGTCCGGGCCTCGATTTTCCTCGAATGGCCGGACCTTCGCCCTTGGGGTACGCGCCCTCTGCAATGACCACGATCGAGAAATGCCTCCCGGCGCGGTCCCGCGCCCTGATTTTCTCGCAGACTTTCTCGATGTCGTACGGAATCTCCGGAATCAGGATCACGTCGGCGGTGCCAGCGAGCCCGGAGTGCAGCGCGATGAATCCGGCGTGGCGGCCCATCACCTCCAGAACGATCACCCGATCGTGGCTCTCCGCGGTGGTGTGGAGCTTGTCGATCGCTTCGAGCGCGGTGTTGACCGCGGTGTCGAATCCGAAGGTCGTGACCGTTCCGGCAACGTCGTTGTCGATTGTCTTGGGAACACAAACGATCTTCATTCCTTTCTGACAGAGCTTGTGGGCGATGGCGAGCGAGCCGTCACCACCAATCGAGATCAGCGCATCGATGCCGAGACTTCGCGCACTCTCGATTACGTCGTCGGAACGGTCCACTTCCGTGTAGCTGCCGTCGGGAGCGCACATGGGATAGCAGAACGGATTCCCGCGATTGGTGGTACGCAGGATCGTTCCGCCCAGATGCGCGATGCCACGCACGGATTCCTTGGTAAGCGGAATCACCTCGTCTTCGCCGAGCAGTCCCGCATATCCCTTCTTCACGCCGAGGACTTCCCATCCGCGGTTAACCGCCGAGAGCACCGCGGCGCGGATAACGGCGTTGAGCCCCGGCGCATCACCGCCCCCGGTGTTCAACGCGATTCTCATGGTTCTAGGATCTCTTCTCCAGTAGTGAGATGACTTCGCCCGGCTGGGCGTGACGACCGATCTTCGACTTCTCGAAGATCGGCTGGCCATCGCGAACGACTTCGAAGCGTCCGCCCCGCGACGGAATCAGCTTGACCTCCGCGTCGGGAAAGCGCCCGCGTATTTCCGCCGCCAGACTGGCGGCGCGAGGTTCGTAGTTTCAAACCGTGCAGTATTCGATGCTAATGTTCACGGCAGCGAAGATCGTATCGGTGAAATGGAGAGACTGCGGCGGGAAGATTTGGTGACCATCATCGTGCAGCACATATGCTATTCAACCGGATATCTCAGCGAAAGGACAGATGCGCGCCGCATTTACGCTCATCGAGCTCACGGTCACTCTCTGCATCATGAGCATACTCTCGGCCATTGCCGTGCCGCGAGCGGGCAGGCTGCTCGACAGCATTCACGTCAACGGGGCGGTGATCGAGATTGCTTCTCTCTTCAGCACCGCGCGCCATCTGGCGATCGCGCGGTCGAGCCGGACACAGGTCGAGATCGATACGGCCGCGCGGACGATCCGCGTACTCGTTGGCAGCGACACGCTACGCAAGCGCGAGATTGGAAAAGTTCATGACGTCCGGCTCTCGGCAACCCGCACCCGCATGTCGTATTCCGCGACGGGCATGGGCTACGGCGCCGCAAACCTCAGCGTCGTCGTGCGACGGAACGCGTCCGTCGATACCGTTTTCGTGTCGCGACTGGGTCGCCTGCGGCATTGACTTCGGCCAGCCCGATTCCGACTTCGGGCTCGGTCGCAACCGGCAGCTCCCCCGGAGTGTCGCTCTCGTTGGCTGACGATCCGTTGGAGCCCGTTCCAAAGTCATAGCCAGGCACCGAGATGCGCGGTATCTGCTGGCCGATCATCCGCTCGATCGTGCGCACCATCGCGATCTCGTCGGGCGACATGAACGTGTAGGCATCGCCAGTAGCGGCGGCGCGTCCCGTGCGGCCGATGCGGTGCACGTAATCTTCGGGCTGCTGGGGCACATCGTAGTTGATCACGTGAGTGATGCCAGAGACATCGAGCCCGCGCTGCGCGATGTCCGTCGCAACGAGCACCCGGATCTCGCCGGTCTTGAAGCCCTCGAGCGCGCGCGTGCGCTCGCCCTGGGTTTTGTCGGCGTGCATCGCCGTGGCAGCGATTCCACCGTCGGTGAGATGTCGCACCACCCGATCGGCACCGTGCTTGGTTCTGGTGAAGATGAGGACGGAGTCCATCTCCGCTTTCTTGAGCAGCTCCACCAGGAGCGTACTCTTGCGCTCGCGCGGCACCGGATAGACTGCGTGCGTGACCGTGCTGGCGGCCTCGGACCGGCGGCCGACCTGTACCACCACCGGCTTGCGAAGGTATTTCCTCGCCAGCGCCTCTACTTCCGGCGGCATCGTCGCGCTGAATAGAAGTGTCTGGCGGTATCTGGGGATCTCGCTCACAATCCGGTTCAGCTGCGGCGCGAAGCCCATGTCGAGCATTCGATCCGCTTCGTCGAGAACCAGCACTTCGAGGTCGTCGAACACGACGTTCTGGCGCTCCATGTGATCGAGGAGCCGCCCCGGAGTGGCGACCACCACATCGACGCCGGCACGAAGCGTCTTCGATTGCGGCTCGAGCCCGACGCCGCCGAAGATCGGAACGACCCGCAGGTCGGTGTACTTCCCGTACTTGCGGAAGCTCTCTTCGACCTGCGCGGCCAGCTCGCGCGTTGGAGTAAGGATGAGAACGCGCACGCGATGAAGCGACTCCCCTTTGGAATCGGTGAGCGGAGCGCTGATGAGATTGTGTACGATCGGCAGCGTGAAGCCGGCGGTCTTCCCGGTACCGGTTTGTGCGAGGCCGATCAGGTCACGTCCAGCCAGCGCCAGAGGAATCGCCTGTTGCTGGATGGGAGTCGGGTGCGTGTAGCCCGCACCGCGCACCGCACGCAGAACTTCGGGGGCCAGCTCCAGCTCGGCGAAAGAGACGCCGATGGCTGTCTCTATCTCGATCCCCGCGTCGACTCTCTCTTCACTCATCCATCTGCAATATAACCCGATGCTGAATGGCGGCGAAAAAAAGCGATCAGCGCCGCGTTGACTTCGTCCGGGGTTTCCTCTGGTACCACGTGACCCGCCCCGACGACTTCGTGCAGCTCGATTCCCGGGATCAGCTGACGATAAAGGTCCATTCCGCCCTTGGGCATCAGGTGATCGAGACTTCCCCAGATACCGATGGCGGGAAGGCGAACCTGTTCCAGACGAACGCGTTGCGAGGCGTGCCAATCGTACGCATGCAGGAGCTCTCTCAGCGCTGGCGTCGAATTGGGAAGCCGGACCGGAGCCAGGTATTGGTCCACATCATCTTCAGTGAATGTGCCGCGTTTTCCGTACACGCGACTCAACGCGATCTTCACCGGCAGCCGGAACAGGAATTGACGCAGCAGCGGCAGCAGAAACCGCGGCGTCAGGCGGCGATAGACCCGCATCGGTGGAACGCCGCTGAGTCCGACCGGAGACAGCAAGGCGAGCGGACCGGTGCGGTCGGGATAGCGCGCCGCAAAATGATAGAGGAGCGAGCCGCCCATGGAATGCCCGACGAGTGGGGGCCGCTCGAGCTCCAGCGCGTCGAGGATGTCGCGGAGGTGATCGACGAGCGCGTCGATCGTGTACTCCGCTCCCGCCACCGGTTTATCCGAGAGCCCGTGACCCTTGAGGTCGACTGCGATTGCCCTGAATCCCGCCGCGGCGAACGCGGGCATGGTGTACCGATAGGAATAGACCGAACAACCCCAGCCCGGCACCAACAACACCGGCGGCGAAGTCGGATCCCCTCTCTCCACCGCACGGATGGAAATACCCGAGCGCAACCGCGGAAAACTCGTTCTATACTCGGGATCTCCAGCGGGGAATATGTGGCTGGGCGTGATGCGGCCTCGACGGCGCGGCCTGGTCATCACTTCAAATCAACTCGATGTCCCTGCCCAGAAGTTTTCCGATCAGTCCGATGCGGAAGGTAACATCGGTCCACTTCGATTCGATTCCGGTGCCGTCTTCGAGCGGGAAGGTCGACCACGCCCAGGGGTGCATGGTAGTGGGGCGTTCCATTCCCTTGTGCGGATGCCAGACGCCGGAGCGGTCGCGGTCGTCCACGAAACGCTCGAACAGCTTCATCCACCCTTCGTTGCGACGCAGGAAGTTGAGACGCGCCATGGTTTCCAGCCACATCAGAGCGAACGGCACGTCTGACTCGACGGCGTTGCGATGCGGGAGGAGATCTCCCATCACCAGATGCGGCTGCGGCACCATCTTCTTTCCGTAGATCTGCACCGGCTCCTGTCGCGGCAGGGGCTGGGTGATCCAGGTGTAGATGCGCTCGACCTCGGCGAAATGCTCGTGACGGAAGATCGGCATGTAAGCGAGCATCGTCAGCATGTACAGCGATGGCGGAGCAGATTCGGGGGCGAGGACGTGAGTGTTTCCTACTCTCATCCACGGCTTTTCACCCAGTGGCGAATTGAGGTACCCGACCGTGCGCTCGAGGATGCGGCGGGCCGCCCCGCGCAGCCGCGGATCGTTCTCATACCCGCATTGCGCCAGCGTCGCAGCAGCGGCCTCGCGAAAAAGGCCCCTGCTCCGCCGAACGAGATCATCATCCTTCGTTTTCGTGGTAAGCTCGAAGAGAAACGCCGGATCGTTGTCTTCGGCGAGGAGTCTGAAAAGCAGCCTTCGCGCGAGAATGAGCGGAGGAGATTCCGGGCTCCACCCGTATTCGATCAGGCGCCGCACCGCCGGGGCGGTGCCGATATGCGCGAAATCCTGACTGGTTTTTGCGGGAAGCGAGAGAATGGAGTGATTCCAGGTCCCGTCACGCTGCTGCGTCGCCGCCAACTTGATCGCCGGTCGATGAGAGTACGGCAGCCAGTCGAGAATTCGCGGTGATGGGTCCGTGATGCGCGCCACATCCGCCATCGACCTGTACCTGATGGGCCCTGAGCCGTGCTCGAGCAGCCAGTTCAGGGGAAATGAGAGCGGCTCAGGGGCAGGCGTTGAGATCGAAGGGGATAACTCAGCGGCGGCACTAGGTGCAGTCACAATTGGCGCTCAATGCGAGAATAGGGGCCGGCGGACCCGGCGGACCAGGTCCGCGACCGGCAGCGCGGGAAGAATAGCTGATTTTCGGCCGGAAGCTAGGGGCGACTCGCTAACTTGCTGGCAGATAAGAGGTTAGCTCTATCAAGGGTTTCCCCAATAATTTGCCGGCGATTTCCCAACCTTTTTACGATCTTTGGCGTATTAGGTTGTGGCGTGACCGCGCCGCGCCACCCATCAATGGAGAGAAGGATGAAGGTTACTCGCATCGCTACGCTGGTAGTTGCCCTCTGCGCTGGCGGGACGTCGGTTTCCAAAGCCCAGGCACCCGATCAGCAGGGCGAAGGGCGTGGTCGCGAGATGGGTGGGACGATCCTAGAGGGGATCACGCTGACCGACGCGCAAAAGGCGCAGCAGAAGGTCATTCGCGAAAAGTACGCGCCGCAGATGATGCAGCTGCGCAAGACCGCCGAGACAACGGGAACTCCGATCGATGAGGCGAAGATGGCGGAGATTCGTGCCGCTCAGATCGCTGAGCTTCGCGCGATTCTGACTGCCGAGCAGCAGGTCATTTTTGACAAAAATGCGGCGGAGCTGAAGGCGAGGACGGCGGAACGGAAGAAATAGGTTCTGCCCGAGGGAAAGGGGATCCAAGTGGTGAGTTAACAGTTGGTTAGTTGTAGTTATGAGTCAGCTGACTGATCACTATCACTCAACACTGTTCACTCAAAACTTGGATCCCCTTTAAGCGGCTGAGGGGGCCGTTAGCGAATCGCGTTAACTTCGGCATTAGCCTCAGCCAAATATCCCATCTCTCTCACCACGCTCTGTGCTTGCTGCGTCACCATCGTCAACCCACCGGACGGAGTGGTGAATCCACCCGAGCGGAATCTCATCAGCTCCAGGCGCATGGTGCGCAGCAGCTGACGGCAGTGTTCCAGCTTCTCGGCGGCTTCCTTTCTCTTGCGTGCCGCATCGACCAGTGCCCGGCGCTGGCGTCTTAAATAGGCAAGGCGCCGCACCCTCGCTTCACTGGCTTGATACTCGAGTGGATTCGCCTGCGATTCCAGAGTGTCGATCTCTTTCTCCACACCCTCAGCGGTGTCCCGGCCGGTGCTCCTCTCCAGATCACTGAGCGACACGACCAGCTGTTGAACTTTCCGGAACACGGCGTCGGCCGACGTCGCAACTTCGGGGATCTGGTCGCGCTCGTCCGGCGACATGTTGAGCAGCTGACGGTGGATCTCCCTGTGGTCCGACTCCGTTTCGCGAACCGTAGCGCCGTAGCGGATGTCGTCGAACGCACCGGCGGGGATCACGGGGATTTTGCTCATTGTGGTCCCCGTCGCACCGGCGCGTGGATACGGCTGGAACGATGTCGGCGCGAGCTGCCCGGGAATAGGAGCGAAGAGTCCCGGTCCTCTCGACCGCGCGCGGGCGCGAACTTGCGCCCGTTTCTTGTCGTCGAACAGGGCGCGCGCGTCGTCCAGCGTCTCGGCGGCCACGTCGAAGATCAACCGGTCGCGCGGCTGACGGAACACATCACGCCAGTCGTAACCCGCCGCCCACAACTTCGAGTACTTGAACGCGAGAAACACCGTCCACATGATGCTGAAGAAGAGAAAATCGCGATCGCCGAAGATCGAGATTGGGACGAGGATGGCGTTGACGGCGAGGTATGGTGCGAGCTTGCGGCGGAAAGCCACGACCATTGGCGCGTTCCACTTGCTCAACTCCTCGTGCGAAGGGCCCTGCGTCGGGAAACGTGTCTGCGGCGTGTAAGGCGCCTGCGTCGCGGCGGAGTACCGATCGCGAAAGGTGTCGGGCATATCGGCGGGAACGCGGCGGCTCGACAAGGACGACGGGGGCTGTTCCGCGATCTGCGCGCGCGTGGCCAGCGTCGGCATCCCGACGCCGCTCAGGGCGAGCGAGAACGCCGATGCGCTGGGAAACCGGTCGGCGGGATCCTTTTCCAAGCACATCATCACGGCGCGTGCGAGATCCTGCGGCAGGTCGGGCCAGCGCTCGTCGACGGGGATCGGTTTCTCGGAGAGATGCTTCACCAGCATCGACGGTGTGTTCGTCGCGGTGAACGGCGGCTGTCCACAAAGCATTTGATATCCGACCACTCCCAGCGAGTACAGGTCGCTACGGCCGTCGATCGCGCGGTCGCCCGCCGACTGTTCCGGCGACATGTACGCCGGCGTTCCAATCGCCATTCCGGTCGCGGTTAGGCGCGAGTCGCCGGTGTCCGTCAGGGCGCGCGCGATACCGAAATCCGTCACCATCGCCCGACCGGTTTCGGAATCGAGGATGATGTTGTCGGGCTTGATGTCGCGGTGAACGACGTTCCGGTTATGCGCGTACGCGAGTGCGTCCGCGACTTCGCGCAGCACGCGCCTGACTTCGACGGCGGGCATCGGACCGTGCTGCTGCAGTCGCTGCCCAATGTTGTCGCCGGCGATGTACGCCATCACGAAGTAGACGAGGTTGTCCTTCTCCTCGACGGTGTAGATCGGAACGATGTTGGGATGACTCAGCTGCGCCGCTGTCTCCGCCTCACGTAGAAACCGCTGCCTGATGTCCGCGCGAAAGCTCAACTCGGGTGGCAGAACCTTGATCGCGATCTCGCGCTTGAGGCGGCGGTCGCGCGCGCAATACACGATGCCCATCCCACCACGGCCGACTTCGCTCTCTAGCTCATAGTTTGCAGAGAGGACTTGAGCCACATGTGTTCCTAGCTCGTCGTCAGGTCGTATTGGCATGGCGCCGCGTCGAATCCGCAGGTCTGATGTTGCAGTTCATGCCGGGCTGGCGTAAATCCACGAGAGCAAAAGATGCAGTAAGGGAAGGTCCTGGAGTAGTAGCTAAATAAGACCTTGTATGCGGAAATAACAATGTCACAACGTCAGACACTACCTGTTCTCCCCTTGCGGGGGACAGTGATTTTCCCAGGCCTGACCCAGCCTATCGCCGCGGGCAGGCCTTCAACTTTGCGCGCCATCGAGGCCGCCCTCAAGGGCGACAGGCTCGTTTTTGCCGTGGCGCAGCGCGACAACTCCGAGGAACCGTCCGCCGATATCCTGTATTCAATGGGTGTCATCGCGCGCATCGGCCAGATTCAGCGCGGACTGGGTGGCGTTCAACTTCTTCTTCAGGGCGAGCAGCGCGCAACAGCGCTCCAATACTCGACCGCCGAGGGATATCTGAGTGCCGTGATCGTGCCGGCGGAAGAGATGACTCCAGTCAGCGAAAACGATCCGGCGTTTACCGCGTTACAGAAGGAAACACGCGAGCGGGCAGCCGAGCTCGGTGAGCGTAGGGGATTACCCGAAGAGGTGGTGCATCAGGTTCTCGACTCCGTCACCGATCCGGGCCGTTTCGCTGATCTCGTAGCCGGCTACATCGAGCTGCCTGTTCCGGAAAAGCAGGGTCTCCTCGAGACGTTGAGCGTCGAGGAGCGGCTCCGCCGCATCCTCGTGCACGTGCAGCGGCAGGTCGGGCTGCTCGAGGCGCAGGAAGACATCAAATCGCAGGTCCAGGAAGAGCTCGGTGAGCGCCAGCGCGAGATGTACCTACGCGAGCAGCTGAAAGCGATTCAGAAAGAGCTGGGCGACGATGATTCGAGCAAGGAGATCACCGAGCTCCGCGAAAAGCTGTCTAAGCTCGCGCTCCCCAAGGAAGCGCGAGCCGAAGTCGAGCGCGAGCTGGGGCGGCTCGAGCGCGCCGGACGGGAGTCGATGGAAGCGCAGGTCATTCGCACGTATCTGGAATGGATCGCCGAGCTTCCGTGGAACAAGAGATCAGACGACCAGCTCGAGCTGAATCACGCCGCGACTGTCCTCGAAGAGGATCACTACGGCCTGAAGGACGTGAAGGACCGTGTCCTCGAATTCCTCGCCGTCAGACAACTGCGCGCGTTGCAGCTCGCGGACGAAGTCGACAAGACCGGTGAGGTCCCCGCTGCCAAGCTTCTTCCGGACAAGGACGAGGCGACGCCCGTACTCAACACCAGCGAGCTCGAGGACCGCAACAACATCACCGACAAGACCGAGGCGAAATCCCGCGCGATGGCCAAGGGGCCGATCCTTCTCTTCATCGGACCGCCCGGCGTTGGCAAGACATCCATCGCCAAGTCGATCGCCCGCGCGCTCGGACGCGAATACGTGCGCGTCGCACTCGGCGGCGCGAGAGATGAAGCGGACATCCGCGGTCACCGCCGCACCTACGTTGGCGCGATGCCCGGACGGATCATTCAGGGAATGAAGCAGGCCGGCACCAAGAATCCGGTGTTCCTGCTCGATGAAGTCGACAAGCTGGGCACTTCCTTCCAGGGCGATCCGTCGAGCGCGCTGCTTGAGGTTCTCGACCCCGCGCAGAACGACACGTTCACCGACCACTACCTCGGGATTCCGTTCGACTTGAGCGAGGTGCTGTTTATTGCGACCGGGAATTTCGTGCAGAACATTCCCGGACCTCTGCTCGACCGCATGGAGGTCGTCGACTTCGCCGGCTACACCGAGAAGGAAAAAGCGGAGATCGCGAAGAAGTATCTGTTGCCACGCCAGCTCGAGGAGTCAGGGCTCAGTGACAAGGACATCACGGTCAGCGAAGACGCGATCATGTCCATCGTGTCGAAATACACTCGCGAGAGTGGGGTGAGGCAGCTCGAGCGGCAGATCGGAGCCGTGGCGCGCAAGCTCGCGCGCAAGATCGCGGCAAGCGAAGAAGTAAAGCACGTGGTGGACGCCGATGGGGTGCGCGAGCTGCTGGGACGGCCGCGTGTCCATCCCGAACACGCATTGTCGGAGAGCGAAGTAGGCATCGCTACGGGGATGTACTACACGCCGATGGGCGGCGACATCATGTTCGTCGAGGCGTCGATCCGCCGGTATTACGGCAACCGCGAGGGAGACAACGGACAGGTCGGCCCGGGCGGAGCGGTGTCGCTCATCCTCACCGGCCAGCTCGGCGACGTGATGAAGGAATCGGCGCGTGCCGCCTTCACCTATGCCACCAACAATGCCGCCAAGCTCGGTATTCCGCGTGACAGGCTCGGCGCGATCGAGGCGCACATCCACGTGCCCGCCGGCGCGATTCCGAAGGACGGTCCATCGGCGGGAATCGCGATCGCGACGGCGCTGGTGTCGGAGATGGCTGATCGTCCCGTGAAGCAGGACGTCGCGATGACGGGCGAGATCACGCTGCGTGGCCGCGTTCTGCCGATTGGCGGGCTCAAGGAGAAAGTCCTCGGCGCCCACCGCGCGGGAATCAAGGTGGTCATCATTCCCAAGGGGAACGAAGCCGACATCGAGGACGTGCCCGAGGAAGTGAGAAACGTGCTCGAGTTCCACCCAGTGGAGACGCTGAACGAGGTGCTGAAAGTCGCGCTCGTCCCGCCCACGCCGGGGGAGAAGGCGGCGCCGCTGGAGATGAAAGAGGTCGCTTAGCTCACTAACATCTGGTCAACCTAGAACGACAGAGATCCGAGGGGTCAGAGGTGTAGATGCGGGTTGCGAGATTTCTCGTAACTCGCATCTCCGCTTCTGACCCCTCGCATCTCTGTCGTTCTCCGTGTCTGGCTCCTGTTGCTTCTGTAGTGGTCTAAGAAGCCGTCAGAAAATGATCGGCCCCCACGCAAACAGCTTCCACGGATCGACGCGCAGGGACGCCGGCTCGGTGCCCTGCACGAAATACTCGGTGTAGCGCCGCTCAGAGGGCGTATCGTTATCCGCGAGCTCACCCGTTTCACGATCGAGCTCACCCGTTATCACCCCGACTGGCGGATTCCATTGCGTGGCGGCGCGTGAGGCAACGAGCTGAGGGTTATCCGCGTAATAGCGCGCCACCATTTTGCCGAAGATCGGAGCGGCGAGCGATCCACCGCCCGCCCCGGGGGCGATCGGGATGGGCTTGTCAAAGCCGAGCCAGACACCCGCAACCAGGTCCGGAGTGAGGCCGATGAACCAAACATCGGTGTTGTCGTTAGTGGTTCCCGTCTTTCCCGCGACTGGAATCGACGCAGGGAGATACCGCCTGATCGTCGATGCGCTTCCCCGCTCCACCACGTCGCGCATCATGTCGCGCACCACGTAGGTGACTCGCGGATCCAGCGCGGGTGCGAGTGCGCGGACCTCACGGGAAAAAACCACGTGCCCGTTCCTGTCCTCAATTCGATAGATGAACCGCGGCTCGACGGGCGTGCCGAGATTGGCGAACGTCGTGTAAGCCGCCACCAGATCGAGCGGCTGCACCGCTGAAGCCCCGATCGCACTCGACGGATACGGCGCGATCCGGGAATCGATCCCCATGCGCCGCGCCAACGCCGCTATCGAATCCATGCCGAGGATGAGCCCGAGCTGGACGGCGATCCCGTTGCGCGAGCGGGCGAGCGCATCCCTCAATGAGATCTGGCCGCTGAACTCCCCATCGGAGTTTGCCGGACTGTATACCGTTCCGTTGGGGAGCGTGATTGCGAGCGCTGTGTCGGAAAACATGGCGCTTGGCACGAGGCTGTCGGCGATCGCGGCCGCGTATACAATCGGCTTGAACGAAGACCCCGGCTGGCGCCTGCCGTCCACGGCGCGGTTGAACGGCGAATCGCTGTAGTCGCGACCTCCCACCAGCGCGCGCACATCGCCGGAGGTCGGATCCATCGCCACGACCATTCCCTGGAGGTACTCCCCTCTCTGTCTTGACCCCGCCCGATACTTCGGGTGACCGTATCCAGGCTGGTTTTCCAGTTCCGCCGTCTCCGCCACCAGTGCCTCGACGGCAGCATTCTGGAGCACCGGGTCCAGAGTGGTATGAATCCGATATCCACCCTGCATGACGGGAATTCCCGCTCTTATGGCCTGGATGCGCGCGACGTTCACGAACCAGGGCGAATAGGCTGACATCCCGCCGTTGGCCGCCGTTTCCAGCTTGGTCGCCTGCGCCCGGCGTGCCTGCTCGCGCGTGATGTAGCCCTCGTTTGCCATCAAGGACAGCACGATGTTCCGGCGCTGCTGCACGCGATCCGGATACTTGAGCGGATCATACAGGGCCGGACCCTTCGGCATCGCCGCCAGCGCCGCGGCTTCGGGCAGGGAAAGCTGCGCCGCACTCTTGCCAAAGTAGTGGCGCGCCGCGCTCTCGACGCCGTGCCACCCGCGCCCGAACGGGATCTGATTCAGGTACGCCTCGAGAATCTGATCCTTTGTGTAGTGCTTCTCCATCTCGCGGGCGGCGTTCTGCTCCCTGACCTTCCGCCCAATGCTGCGGTCGGTCCGGTCGATGATCGTCGGATGCATGTTTCCGATCAGCTGTTGGGTGATCGTGCTCGCTCCGCGCCGCTCGCCGAAGATGTTGTCCTTCAGCGCGCCGGCGATTCCCACCATGTCGACCCCATCATGCTGATAAAAGCGGTGATCCTCGATCGCGACGAATGCCTGCGGCAGGTACTTGGGAAGCGATCGAATCGACACGTTCGTGCGGACCTCCTTCCCGATCTCGCCGATCAGCGACCCGTCGCGCGCCAGAACCATCGATGACTGGGGCATGGATACGATCTTCCACGGCTCCGAATTCGGAGCCCGTTGCGCCTGCGCGCCAGCTTCTGATGGCGTGAAGTGCAGCGCGATTGTGAGCGCTGCCGCCACTACAAGGGTCGGAGTCGCTGTCCGTAGTTGCCCGCGTACAGCCCTCGTGGCAACTTCACTTTGATGCATCGGTCTATTCATCTCGCCGTAGTTCAGTTCAAGCCGCGAAAGGGCGACTATGCCACGAATCTCGCCCGCCTCGCCGGGGTTTTCTCCCAACTGGACGCCCTCGAGCCACACCCCGATGTCGCGGTTTTCGCCGAAACCGCCCTCACCGGATACTTCGTGGAAGGCGGCGTTCGCGACGTAGCGATGACCGCCGGCGCGTTCGCTCGAGATCTGAACGCGCAATACTCCACGGCTGTTGATACACCGCGGCCCCTCGATGTGTGCATCGGGTTCTACGAGGTGTGGAACAACGCCTTTTATAATAGCGCCCTCTATGTGACGTTGGGTGCCCCTAATGGGCAGCCGCTCATCCGTCACGTGCATAGAAAGCTGTTTCTCCCCACCTACGGGTTGTTCGACGAAGAGCGATTCGTGGATCGCGGGTTTGAGGTACGCGCCTTTGACACCGATTGGGGCCGCGCCGCGATGCTGATCTGCGAGGACGCGTGGCATAGCATGACGGCGACAGTAGCCGCACTCGATGGCGCCAGTACCATCTTCATTCTGTCCGCGTCACCCGCGCGGGGAGTGTGGCCACGCGAGGAAGAAGGACCCGTGCCTGCAAACCTCAAGCGGTGGGAGCGGCTCGCGCGCGACATTGCAGAAGAGCAGGGTGTATTCGTGGCCCTGGTGAACCTCGTCGGAACGGAGGGCGGGAAAAGCTTTTACGGTGGCTCGATCATCACTGGTCCACATGGTGATGTGCGCGCCAAGGCTCCGCTTTGGGACGAGACGATCCTTACGATCACGCTCGACCCCAACGATCTCACCCGCGCCCGATCGGACGCTCCGCTCCTCACCGACCTGCAGACGATGATGCCACATCTGATGCGGACGGTCGATCGCATTCAGGCCGGGGAGCGGCTCACATTGAGCTACGACGATGCGCCCGCCCAAGGTGGTCCGCTCACCCCCGCCGGCAAAGCAGGTGATGGCGAGCGAGCGGATGCTCCATCGACTGAAGAAACCGCCCGGCGCCCCGCGCAGAAGCCTTCGAAGCGGAGGAAGTCCACGAAAGCGAGCCGCAACGGGAGCGAGCCGATAACCGTCGTTCACGCACCGGCCGCGCCCGGGGGTGCGCCGCCGCTCGAGATCGACACCGAGCTAACCGAAGGATGGCTGGTATCGTTTCTGCGCGAGGAGTTCGAGCGCCGCGGATTCGAAAAGGCGGTCGTCGGGCTATCGGGCGGTGTGGATTCGGCAGTGACAACCTATTTGACCGCGGCCGCACTTGGCGCCGAGAACGTCATTGCTTTCCGTCTGCCTTATCGGACATCGAATCCGGAATCACTCGCCCACGCCCAGCTGGTCATCGACGCGCTCGGCGTCGAATCGCGGACGATTGACATCTCACCCGCCGTCGACGGCTACCTGTCGCACGAGCCGGATGCCGATCCCGCGCGCCGCGGAAACGTCATGGCTCGCGAGCGGATGATCGTTTTGTTCGATCAATCCGCGAAATACCGCGCCCTCCCCGTCGGCACCGGCAACAAAACCGAACGGCTGCTCGGCTACTTCACCTGGCACGCTGACGACTCGCCCCCAATTAACCCGCTCGGCGATCTCTTCAAAACACAGGTCTGGGAGCTAGCGCGACACCTCGGCGTCCCCGACGTAATCGTTTCGAAGCCCGCCTCCGCCGATCTGATCGAAGGTCAAACCGACGAAGGAGACTTCGGCATCAGCTATGAGGAAGCCGATCAGATCCTCAATTGGCTCGTCAGCGGATACAGTCCGGCCGCCCTGATCGAGCGCGGCTTCGATGCGGCAAAGGTGGAGCTGGTGCGGAAGCGGCTCGCCGGCACGCATTGGAAGCGCAAGCTCCCTACTGTGGCAATGCTCAGTCCGAGCGGGATCGGCGAAGCATACCTTCGACCAGTCGACTACTAGTAAAGTCGGTATCGTTTGCAGCGGGCGGCTTTCAACGGAAAGCGGGCAGCGGGTAGCCTGTCGGTTTGCAGTTGCCGTTATTGTTTCGCCGCGCACACCCCACCGGATAGTGAGACGTCGGGCGGCATTCTGAACTCGCAGGTCGACATCACCTGATAGCGCGCGTTGTAAGCGCGTTCTGCCGCTGCGACGTCATCCAGCTTGCGGTACAACGCCACAGAATCAGTCGCCCGTGCGCAGTAGACCAGATAGTATCTGGGTCCACCGCAGGCACGGGAACCAACGGGCGCTGAGCGACACTGGTCTGCCGAAGTACAGCCCCCGGCATTGATCACCGCCTTGGCCTGCTCCTCGAGCTCGAGGATCCGTTGCCAGTCAGCTTTCTGGTCACCCGTCACCACAAAGCTGGCGTCATCCTTTGGGTTGGCCGGACCATTCGTAGGCGCAGGCTGAGTACAGCCGCCGATCAGAATCACACCAACCAGAATCCCCTCGAACAGCTTAGTCATCGATCTCTCCACAATGGATCGACACTCGATCGGCATGAAGCCGGCCATCGTTGCGTGGCGTGCCGTGTGGCCGGAGCGGCGCGCGACCTGCTATTTTCCAGCAGACGGAATCCCACCCGAGCTCGCGGACAGGCATGGCCACCAGAACACTTCCCGATCGGAAATCGAGCACATCCGGATCAGCTAGCGCCAGGTTGACCGCCGATGCACTGGTGGCGGCCTACCGCAACATGCTGCTCTCCCGCCGGCTCGACGACAAGGAAGTTCAGCTCAAGCGGCAGAACAAAATCTTTTTTCAGATTTCCGGCGCGGGACACGAGGCGATTCTGACCGCTGCGGGGATGATTCTCAAGCCGGCGTACGACTGGTTTTACACCTACTACCGCGATCGCGCCCTCTGTCTCCAGCTGGGGGTGACCCCCGCTGAAATGCTGTACGAAGCCGTCGGCGCGGCGGTCGATCCTGCCTCGGGTGGGCGCCAGATGCCCAGCCATTGGGGAAACAAAGCCTACAACATCGTCTCTGCTTCTTCTCCGACGGGAACCCAGTTTCTTCAGGGAGTCGGGTCGGCCGAGGCCACACTGAGGGCAAAGCTGCTCGGGATCACGGAAGGATTCGAGGACGACGAAGTCGTTCTGGTGACCACCGGAGAGGGCACTACCAGCGAGGGCGAATTCTGGGAGTCGATCAACACCGCGGCGAACCTCAAGCTGCCAGTCGTCTACCTGGTCGAGGATAACGGCTACGCTATCTCAGTCCCGGTCGAGGTAAGTACGGCCGGCGGCAGCATCTCCAGGCTCGTAAGGTCTTTTCCCAACTTCCTGATCGAGGAAGTTGACGGCTGCGACCTTCTCGCGAGCTATGACACCATGCAGAAGGCGGTCGAGTACGCGCGTCAGCGGAAGGGCCCGGCGCTCGTGCACGCAAAGGTCATCCGTCCGTATTCGCACTCGCTTTCCGACGACGAAACGATGTACCGGCCTCCCGCCGAGCGTGATGCCGACGCCGCGCACGATCCCGTGACGCAGTTTCCGAAGTGGCTGGTTGCGGAGGGACACGCGACCGAAGGCGAGCTCAAGCAGATCCAGGATGAGGTCGATGCGCTCGTTCTCGCCGCGACCGACGACGCGCTGGCCCAGCCTCAGCCCGGAGCTGAAACCGTCTACTTCGGCGTCTACTCCCCGGATGTCGATCCGACCAGCGAGCAGTTCGATACGGAGGACGATCCTCAGTTCTCCGGCGAGCCGACGACGATGGTCGATCTCCTCAACGCGTGCATGAAGGACGAGATGCGGCGTGACCAGAAGATTCTGGTCTTTGGTCAGGATGTCGCCGATGTCTCCCGCGAGGAGTATCTCGGCAAGGTCAAAGGCAAAGGCGGTGTGTTCAAGGTCACATGGGGACTGCAGAAGGAGTTTGGCGGCGCACGAGTGTACAATTCGCCGCTGGCCGAGGCGAACATCGTCGGCCGCGCGATCGGTCTGGCCGTGCGCGGCTTCAAGCCTGTCGTCGAAGTCCAGTTCTTCGATTACATCTGGACCGCCTACATGCAGCTGCGTGACGAGCTGGCAACGATGCGCTGGAGATCGAACAACAACTTCTCGGCGCCGGTCGTCGTCAGGACGACCTACGGTGGATATATCCGCGGCGCGATCTACCATTCGCAGACCGGGGCCTCGATTTTCACGCACTGTCCCGGCTTGCGCGTCGTTTGTCCGTCGACCGCGCTCGATGCCAACGGACTGCTTCGCACCGCGATCCGCTGTGACGACCCCGTGCTCTTCCTCGAGCACAAGCACCTCTACCGGCAGACTTACAACAAGTCGGCGTACCCCGGTCCGAACTTCATGATCCCGTTCGGGAAGGCGAAAGTCGTGCGCGAGGGCACCGACATCACCGTCGTCACCTACGGCGCGACGGTACAGCGCGCCATCACCGCCGCCAACGCTGTTTCCGACAACGGGATCTCGGTCGAGATAATCGACCTGCGGACGCTCAGTCCCTGGGACCGCGGGGCGGTGTTCGAGTCGGTGAAGAAGACGTCGCGCGTGATCGTCGCGTACGAAGACTCGATTTCGTGGGGCTACGGCGCCGAGATCGCGGCGGCGATCGCCGACGAATGCTTCGCGTGGCTCGATGCGCCGGTAAAGCGGATTGGATCAGCCGACACCTTCGTTGGCTACGCGCCGAGTCTGGAGGACGCGATTCTGCCGCAGGTCGAGACGTTCAAACGGGCTTACGAAGAGATCGTGAAGTTCTGACCTAGGGATCCGGCGGCGGCCCACTCATCCCGGGCAATCCCACGGCCGCATAGCCCGCCGGAATCTCGAAAACCTTCGGGTCCGCGTTTACCCACCTCACCGAGGTCACTTCGGTGTGGCTCTTCGTGACCCGCGTCACGCCTTGCGTCGTGACAGTCGCCGTGGTCGAAGTGCGGAGGGGCGGCGCCTTGGGCAGCTTGGCCTCCGCCGCTTTCAGTTTGTCCGCGAATGCCTTGCTGCTGCCGCCGAACATGTTCGCCATGTCGGTTCCCGTCATGCTGGCGAAAGGGTTGAACGCACTTTTGATATCGGTCGGGAAATAGTGATCCGTCGTACTCGCGATCTTGACCGACTCCTGGGCCTTTCCCATCGCCGTGATCGTCATCGTCATTCCCGTTACCACGCGATAGCGCCTAGTGGGATGACCCAGTATGGCTGGGCCGGCGCCGAGATGGTCCACTCTCGCCTCGGTTCCGGAGACTTCCATCTTCACGCCCCCCATTTCCTCAGCCTGTACGAGCATCTCGCCGGGTCGGAAGTTCATGTACTGACTGTTCTTGGCATCGAGGTATGTGATGGTCTTGCCGCTGTCCGAGACGATCATGCTGACCGTTCCATCGCTGGCCAGCGGTGTCGGGGCAGTTCCACCGGAGGCCGATATGTCGATGCGGGCTTTGCTGCCCGAGCCGACGATGTGGCCGGTGATGACACCCGTATCGGGACTTCCTTGAATCACTGTGCTCGAGCGAAAGTCCAGCGCCAGGTTCTTTCCCGCGACCTGCGCCTCGGTGAACGACACAGGGGCAAGTGCGAGGAGCACGACGCCGGCCAGCCGTATTGCGAGTCTCTTTGTCATCGGTGTGATCGCGTGAGGGTGTCCCAACAAGATATGTCGGCGGGCTGATCCAGGCTCAGTCGGAGAGCCGGTGGACGGATTAGGTCTCCTCACGGGGCCACTGGAGGGAGGCGAGGATCGAAGCCACCAGCACCGCCGCCACCACACCCAATGAAGCCACGATCGGTATGTGGAAGAAAGGCTCCACAAGCATCTTGGTGCCGATGAACATGAGCACCAGCGAGAGGCCGAGCTTCAGGTAGGAAAACTTGTCCATGACGTTGGCGAGCAGGAAGTAAAGGGCGCGAAGACCCAGCACCGCGCAGACATTGGAAGTGTAGATGATGAACGGGTCTCGTGTCACGGCGAAGATGGCCGGGATCGAGTCCGTGGCGAAGGTCACGTCGGTCGTCTCGACGATGATGAGAACGATGAAAAGAGGCGTCACCGCCCAACGGCTTCTGCCCGATTTATCGGCCTCCTTCACGAAGAAGGCGTTGCCGTGGTACTCCCTGGTGACACGCAGGATCCTTCGAGCCAGCCTCAGTACCGGATCTTTCTCCGGATCGTAGACGACGTTGTCCTTCTGGATCGCCATCTTCACGCCGGTGAAGAGGAGAAACGCGCCGAAGATGTACAGCGTCCACGAGAATCTGGAGACCAGCGCCGAGCCCGCGACAATCATGACCCCGCGCAGAACCAGCGCGCCGATGATTCCCCAGAACAACACCCGGTGCTGGTACTTCGCCGGAACGTTGAAGTAGGAGAAGATCAGCACGAAGACGAAGATGTTGTCTACCGAGAGCGCGTACTCGATCAGGTAGCCGGTGAGGAACTCCAGCCCGGCCTGGCGCCCCATCGTCCGGTAGACACCGAACGCGAACGACAGCGAGAGGGTGACCCAGACGGCGCTCCACGCAGCGGACTCCTTGAGAGAGACCTTCTCCGCCTTCCGATGGAGAACACCCAGGTCGAGCGCGAGGATCGCGAGGACCGCGACATTGAACCCGATCCAACCCCAGAGGCTGTTCACGGCCGGGGTCGTCGGACGAGGGGGGAGACCAACCTAGCGGCGCTCGAGTGCGTCGCGGACGTCGAGAAGGATCTCGAAGTAGAGTTGCTCCCTGCGGTACGCGAAATCGAGGGTGGCCATCTGCGCCTCGTCTCCGGCTGTCCTGGCTCGCTCGAATGCCTCGCGGTACATCTCGTCGAGATTGCTGAGAATCGCCGTGCGCGTACGTGACATTGAAGTGGTCTCCGGCCCTCTAACAGCTTCGTCCGCCGTCGGCTGCAGTCCCGATATGCGCTCGAGCGCCGCCTCCGGGTCTTCGTTGTCGAAGACCAGCTTCTTCGCGGCTCCGAGTGCGAATCTGCGTGGGTTGAATGGTGAAATCACTTGGTCTTCGTATGGATGCAGTGAAAGCTAAGAGGACGGAGCGAGAATGCTAACCCTTGCGGTCCTCGCCGGACGAGGACCTGGCGAGGCAGTGATCACTGTCACAGCCGGTGGAATACGGCGCTTTCGACCGGCTTTCCGGCTTTCAGATGCTCGGCCACGATTCGCTCCAGCAGCGCCGGTGTCACTCTCGCATACCACACGCCTTCGGGATACACGACCACGATCGGGCCGTCGCTGCACACTCCGAGGCATGGCGTCTCACCGCGTTTCACCCGCGTCGGACCGAACAGCAGGTCCTCGCGCTGAAGGAGCTCGGCGAGCAGCGAGTAGAGTGCGCGCCCCTTGCGATCGGGTGAGCAGAAGCTTCCCGTACAGACGATCACGTGACGGGAATACGCTTCCATCTCCGGTGAAGTCGGGACGGACATTCCAAAAAGATACACACTGATTCCCGACCGATTATTCTACGAGAGCTCGGTTAACTGGAGGATCCATCACATGCCGGCGACAACTTCACGCGACGCTCGAGACCCCGCCATCGCCGAAAAGGGGTACGCGAAACCCGAAGTGCTGGTCAGCACAGCGTGGCTCGCGAACCATCTCGACGACCCGAAGGTCCGCATCATCGAGAGTGACGAGGACGTTCTTCTTTACGAGACCGGACACATCCCGGGAGCACAGAAGGTCGATTGGCATCTGGATCTCAACGACCCCGTGCAGCGCGATTACGTCTCGTCCGAGCAGTTCGAGAAGCTTCTCCGGGCGAAGGGCATCGACGAGAGCACCACTGTCGTTTTCTATGGCGACAAGAACAACTGGTGGGCCGCGTACGCTTTCTGGGTGTTTCAGCTTTTTGGCTTTACCAACGCCAAACTCCTCGACGGTGGGCGGATCAAGTGGGAGCAGGAAAGCCGTGCTTTCACGACAGATGTGCCGCGGTATAAGCCCAGCGCCTACAAGGCTCCAAAGCGCTCGGACGAGAAGATCCGTGCGTTCTTTCAGGAGGTGCGCAGGCACTCCGACAGCGGCAAGCCTCTCATCGATGTGCGCTCTCCCGAAGAGTTCACCGGTCAGCGGCTCCACATGCCTGACTACCCACAGGAAGGAACATTGCGTGGCGGGCACATCAAGGGTGCGCGAAGCGTGCCCTGGGCGCGTGCGGCCAATCCGGATGGGAGCTTCAAGGACGCCGCCTCACTGCGCGCGATCTACGAGCAGGAGAAGGGACTCAAGAAGAGCGATGACATCATCGCATACTGCCGCATCGGCGAGCGCTCTTCCCACACGTGGTTCGTCCTCACATACCTGCTTGGCTACGACCGCGTCAGGAATTACGACGGGAGCTGGACGGAATGGGGAAACGCCGTTCGCGCTCCGATCGAAACTGGCGGAGAGAAATGACTGCATCTGGCGCGAAGCCCAAGCCGCCATCGCGGGTCAGAGTGAAGTGGGCCGGCGGCCACCAGTTCGATACAGGACGCGAGAATGGATCCGTCGCCCGGTTCGACGGCGATGGCATCACCGCGCAGACACCGCCGGAGGCTCTGCTCAGTGCGCTCGGCTCGTGCGTGTCGGTCGACGTCTTGGATATTCTGGCGAAGCGGCGCACGCCGGTCGAATCACTGGAGATCGATGTCGTGGGGCTGCGAGTCGACACGACGCCCCGACGTTTTCGCCACATCACGCTCGACTTCGTGATCAGCGGCAAAGGTATTGAGCGCGCTCAGGCCGAGCGGGCAGTCGAGCTGGCGGTCACCAAGTACTGTTCCGTGCGGGACTCACTCGACCCCGATATGCCGGTGGTCTGGACGATCGATCTCCGCTAGCGCCGCTTCTGCGTTCTCGACGCAGCCGAGTAGGGCGCCCATTTCCTCTCCGAGTCTTCGATCTCCTCGCGCAGCCTGAGGTAGCTGTCGTAACGCTCGGCGCTGATGCTTCCCGCCGCGACCGCGGCGCGGATCGCGCAGCCGGGCTCGACGCGGTGGGTACAGTCGCCGAACTTGCAGCCCGGCAGCTCGGGACGAAACTCCCTGAAGCACGAATCTAGGCGCTCGGACGACAGCCCCCACATCCCGACTTCGCGCAGTCCGGCGGTATCGACGACGTAGCCGGCATCCGGTAGCGGGTGCAGCAGCGCGCCTACGGTCGTGTGCCGGCCTTTGTTCACCGACTCGCTTACCTCTCCCACGCGCAAGTCGAGACCGGGGTACATGGCGTTCATGAGCGACGACTTTCCGACTCCTGACGGTCCGGTCAGCACGGAAGTCTTTCCAGCCAGCTCGTCATGAAGCTCCTTCAATCCAATGTTCTGCTTCACGCTCGTGAAGTGGACCGGATATCCGGCACGGGAGTAGTCGGCGAAGGCGCGCTCGGTCTCTACTCTGTCGGCCAGCTCGATCTTGTTGATGATGATCCGCGACTCGAGCGAATTGCCTTCGGCGATGACGAGGAATCGGTCGAGCATGCGGCGGTGCGGCTCCGGCTTCGCCGCCGCAAAAACAATCGCGACCTGATCGACGTTCGCCGCGACGATGCGCTCGCCCTGTCCCCCACCCGGCTCACGCCGGGCCAGCTTCGAGCGTCGCGGCAGAATCTCGGCGATCGCCCAATGAGTGCCGGTCTCATCGTGCTCGAGCACGACGTCGTCGCCAACCGCCAGTTTGCGGCTTTCGTCCTTTTCCTTCTTCAGCCTGCCCCGCAACGATGCTTCGTGGGTCTGGCCGGACTCGGTGCGGACGTGCCAGATGCCGCCGGTGCCCTTGAGCACCACGCCCTGCTGTCGCGTCAAGCGCTACCCTCTTGCCGCATCGATTCCCACCAGGGTCGCAGTTCCGCCTTCCGCGCCTTGATCAGCTCGTCGAGGCGCGATTTCACCTCGTTGAGAGACAGCTTTCCCACAATGGCGCGGGCTTCTTCCTCCGTCGCACCGTAGCCGATGAACTCCGTCTCAAGATGTCCGGTGGCAACGGGATCAGTCGCACGCCAGCGGACGAACAGGAGATAGGCACCGAACTCGTGCTCTCGTTTATCGCTGACATCCGTGACTATCTCGACGCTGTAGGACGCGCCGTCAGTTCCCTCGAACGCGGCAGGGCGATTGTGCACGGCCATGTACCCGCCGATGGTGTTGGCATCTCCCTTGGAGTGGTCGGCGGGAAGGAATTGACCCATGCTACCGGCGGCGGCGTGCCAGCAATTCCTTCAGCACGTTACCGGTGAGGAATGCGACGTTCGCAGGACGCTCGGCTAGTCTGCGCATCAGATAAGGATACCACTGCGTTCCGAACGGAACGTACACTCGCATGCGGTACCCTTCGCGCACGAGCCGATCCTGCAGATCGCGCCGCACGCCGTAGAGCATCTGGAATTCGTACCGGCTCGACGTTATCTGATTCGCCTTGGCGAAACGCTTGGCTTCCGCGATGATCGCCTCGTCATGAGTGGCGATGCCCGGATAGTTGCCGTCCAGCATCAGTGCGTGCATGCACTTGATGTAATTGGCGTCCACGTCCTTCTTGTCGGGATAAGCGACGGTTTCCGCCTCCTTGTACGCCCCTTTGCAGATGCGGACGCGGGTCTTGAGAAAATTCGCGCGGTCGACGTCGGCCAAAGTACGATAGAGATAGCTCTGTAGCACAATTCCGACGTTCTCGCGGTAGCTGGGATAGAGCCGCTTCTCGAACAGATCGAGGGTTCGCTGAGTGTAGGCGCTCGACTCCATGTCGATGCGCACGAAGGTCCGGTATTCGCGGGCGCGCTGGAGGATGTCCTGCATGATCGCGGCGCAGAGGTCCTGCGAGACATCGAGTCCCATCGCGGTGAGCTTGACCGAGACGTTGGCATCCGCCTTTCGCTCGTAGATGCGGTCGAGCATCGTGATGTATCCGCGCCCGGCCGCCCGCGCCTCTGCTTCGTTGTGCACGCTCTCCCCGAGGAGATCCAGCGATGCGCTGATGCCGCGGGCGTTGAGCTTGGCAACGGCATCGAGCGCCGTCTCCAGGGTCTCACCCGCGACGAACCTGTTCGCGAAGCCCTTTGCCACCCGGTTGTTGCGGACAAATCGGAAAACTTGTCCCTGATTCGAGAGATACAGCAGGGCGCTGCGGATCATTCTCTGGACATGCGGAGTGGGTAGGCGGCCGTCGTGGAGCGCTGCGGCGTGAACCGGCCGCGCCTCCTGCTGATGTCGAGAACCTTGCGCACCGGAAACTTCTCGCCTTTTCTCAGGCTGGTGTCGAAGAAATTCCAGGTAACGAGGCCGTCCTCGCTCTCCGGCTCGAGTAGATACACGACGAGAGTTCCCAGCGGCTGCGCGGTCGAGACGATGAACGATCCCGCTGGGAATGTCTGCAGTGCACGTTCCCATCTGCCCTGCAGGCGCGTCTCGCGATGGCCCTGGAAGGGGCGCGGCGCGGTGATGATCGAATCCACCGTGAACGTCTCGCCGCGCGCTCTCCATGCCGAATCGGAGCGGTCGACCCTGATTCCGTGCCGGCGCAGCAGGGTCACGACGGCGGTATCGGCTGGAGCGACGACGTATGCCGCCGGAGGAATCCGGTCCAGTGTGGATGTAAAGCGATCAAAGACCGGCATGCGCACCGTGGTGAAGCGTCCCGTGCGGCGGTATCCACGCCGTACTCCGGGTTCCGTCAAAGAGGAGTCTCCCGTTCTCTCCAGATCTTCCTTGATCACATTGAGCGTCTGCGGCGTGGCGACCAGCTCCGAGCGGACGGCCACGAGCTGAAGTGAATCCGGTGCACGCCCCCACGCCAAGGGCTGGCTCGTGGCACGCGCCGAGAGAGATCTGATGGATGCGGACTTTTCGGCGACGAGCGACAACACCTCGCTCACGAACGCGTATGTCGACGCGATGCGCCGCTCGAGCGGGTCGTGGGAATAGGCTTCGCTCAGAATCGCGATCCGGCCGCGCAGCCCGTAGTAGTTCGTCCCGAACCTGGGGCGCGCGTCGTAGGTCGCCCAGCCTTCCCGAGCCGTCGATTCCGGCACCACTCTCTCGTCGCTGAGAAAGTTGCCATAGTCGAAAACTTCGAAGCGATGGCGGGTACGCATTCGCTCGCGAAGCACCGGCAGCAGCGAATCGCGCGCATATACGCCGCCGAATACGGCGGCTGGGTTGAGCGACGGAGAGTACGTCAGGGCGTAGCCGTGATAGCTGCCGTTGGTGGTGTGCAGGTCCACGAACACGTCCGGATCCCACGCATTGAACATTGCAAGGGACGCTCGAGTCTCCGGCGCCTCGGCTTTCACGTAGTCGCGATTGAGATCGAGGTTTTGAGCATTCGCTCGTGCACCCACGAGTGCCGGACCGTTCTGGTCCGCCCGGTTCCGCGATTGGTCTCCCACACGCTCGTTGCCGTCCACGTTGTAGATGGGAACAGCGATCAGGACGATGGAGTCGAGCGTGTTGGGTTTTGACGAAAGGGCGAGATCACGTACCAGCGCCAGCAGCGCGTCTTTTCCTTCGACCTCTCCGCCGTGGATGTTGCCCTGAACGTAGACAATCGGACGTTGGAGTCGTCTTGCTTCCGCGGGCGTGGCTACCGCAGGCCGTGATGCTATGACGTATGGAATATCCCGGCGTTCCGTCGTCTTGCCGATCGATCCGAACGAGAGCGGCAGGCGGAGTGATTCCAAAGAGTCGAGGAACCGCCCTACATCGGAGTACCGTGATGTCTCCCGATATGCGGTCAGCTCGGGACGAGTGCGGGGAGGAGCTGCGGGCGCACTACTGCGAGTCCCACCGGTGGCACAACCGAGGGTGGCCACCATGGTAAAGATCGCACCAGCGAACGACCGGTTGAGCAGCAACGAACGGAGCATCACACGCGGTCGTCCGCATAGAAAACCTGCCGGCGCCGTGCCATGTCGAGCAGGAGCTCCGCCGGCTCGAAGCGTCCGGGAAAGCGGGCGTTCAGATCTTCCAGCCGCTGTACCACGATATTCACGCCGAGCGAGTCCATGTAGCGGAATGGTCCGCCCCTGAACGGCGGGAATCCGATTCCGAAGACCGCGCCGACGTCGCCATCACGGGCAGACCGAATGATCCCTTCGCTCAGGCAGCGTGCTGCCTCGTTGAGCATTGCGAGAACGGCGCGTTGCTGAATCTGGACGGCGGGCATTGTCGGAAGCGGTGCGGCTTCGGGGCTCGTGCTGGCAATCGAGTGCTCGACCGGGATGTGTCCGGAAGACAGGAACAGACTGTAAACCCCCTGATCGACATCGCCCTTCATGCCTTCGTTGTCGTAGCTGTAGAACCCCTTCTTCGACTTACGTCCGTAACGACCCGCGGCAACGACTGCCTGAATCGATTTCGCCGGCTGCATGCGGTCGGGGAATGCTTCAGCCATGATCTTCCCCGCCTTCACCGCGACGTCGAGTCCGACTTCGTCGATCAGCATGATCGGACCGACCGGAAATCCGAACTCCACCAGCGCCTTGTCGATGATGTCGATCGCAACACCCTGGTCGAGCAGCAGTCCCGCCTCATTGATGTACGGCGAGAGGATCCTGTTGGCGTAAAAGCCGGGACCGTCGTTCACGACGATGACGGTCTTCCCCAGTCTCTTTCCGTAAGCAACGACGGTTGCCGTGACCTGAGGATACGTCTCGGCCGTGGTGATGACCTCCAGCAGCGGCATCTTGTGCACCGGCGAGAAGAAATGCATGCCAATGACCCGCTCCGGCCGACTCGATGCCTGCGCGATGTGCGCGATTGGAATCGTGCTGGTGTTCGAGGCGAAGATTGCCGACGGGTGAATCGACGCCTCCGCTTCCCGCAGCACCTGGTGCTTGATGGCGAGATCCTCGAACACCGCCTCGATCACCAGGTCGACATTCCCGAATCCGGAATAGTCGACTGTGCCGCCGAGCAGAGCCATGTAGTTGCTGTACTCCACGGAAGTGATGCGCTTTTTCTTGAGGAGATCGCGAAGCACCTCGCGAACGGCCCCGTATCCCTTGGCAACGCGGCCGTGATCAGCGTCCTTGAGGCGAACGAGCGTTGCGTGCTGCACGGCGATGGAGGCGATCCCCGCGCCCATGAAACCGGCTCCCAGAATCGCGATTTTCTCCACCGGCATCGGCTCGAACGCGGAGACGGGAAGGTCCGGATACTGTGCCGGGTCGACGCCCGTGTCTTTCTTGAGTGCAGTGGTGGCGAAGAAGAGAAAGATCAGCTGCTTCGACACATCGGTCATGGCCATCTCGCCGAAGCGACGCGATTCCTCGCGATATCCGTGTGCCACGCCTTTCGTGTAGCCGGCCGCTACGACGTCGATGGCGGCGAGGAGCGCGGGGTAGTGGCCGCCTGACTTCTCCAGCGTTTTCTCGCGCGCCTTGCGCAGCACGAGCGCTCGTCCCGCCGGATTCGCGTCGAGCAACAGTCCTTTCACTCCACCCTTGAAGCGCTCGCTCCTGCGGCGGCCCTCCGCTACTTCTCTGGCGCGCTGAATGGCGACAGTGCGCAGAATCGCGGGATGAACCAGGTCGTCAACGAGCCCCAGCTCCACCGCTTTTCTTCCACGGACGTTTTTTCCCGTCAGGATCATGTCGAGCGCCGCTGTGAGGCCGATCTGGCGCGGCAGCCGCTGCGTGCCGCCGGCTCCCGGTATGAGGCCGAGCTGCACTTCGGGAAGTCCCAGCACCGTCTTCGGATGATCGGTCGCGATGCGATAGCGGCACGCGAGAGCCGTCTCGAGACCGCCGCCAAGACACGCGCCGTGGATGGCGGCGACGAGCGGTATGCGCAGATGCTCGATCGAGTCGAGCAGCATCTGACCATCTCTGCTCAGTCTCTCGGCGTCGGTGCTCGTCCTCAGCTCGAGAAACTCCTCGATATCCGCGCCGGCGATCCAGATGTCGGGCTTGCCGCTGAGAAGCACGGCGCCGTACACGCTCGTGTCCCGCTCGATTCTCGTGACCAGTGCAACGAACTCGTCCTTAACGGCGCGACTAAGCTTGTTTACCGATTCGTTCGGCAGGTCGAAGGTGATGACCGCAATCCCATCGGTTGTCTCTACCGACAGCGCGGGCTTCCAGCGCGTCCCGACCAACCCGCTGATCGAGGCTTCCGAAGCGGTCATCAGGTTCGCTCCACCACCATCGCGAATCCCATCCCCCCGGCCGCGCACACGGTCATCAGCCCGAATTTTCCTCCGCGCCGGCGGAGCTCGTTAAGGAGAGTCGTCGTTATGCGCGCGCCGGTCGCACCGAATGGATGGCCAAGCGCTATCGACCCGCCCATGACGTTGAGCTTCGCCCTGTCCACCTCTCCCACTGGCTGGGCGAAGCCGGCACGCGCTGCCCACTCCTTCGATTCGAAGCCCTTCAGATTCGACAGCAGCTGCGCCGCAAATGCCTCATGCATTTCGATGAGGTCGATGTCGGCGAGGCTCAGACCGGCACGCTTCAGCGCGACGGGTGCCGCCAGAACCGGTGCCTGCAGCAGCTGCTCGCCGGGATCGAGCGCGGCGTAAGCATAAGACCTGATGAATCCGAGCGGCGGATATCCGAGCGCGTTCGCCTTGTCTTCACTCATGAGGAGCACGGCCGCGCCGCCATCGGTCAGCGGCGACGCGTTTCCGGCGGTCACCGAGCCGTACTTCCGGTCGAACACCGGTTTGAGGGCCGCGAGCTGTTCGTAGCTGGTGTCCTCACGAATGCCGTTGTCCGATGTCAGTACGGTCTCGAATCGCGGAGGCACGTATACAGGCATGATCTCCGCGGTGAGACGGCCGTCCGCCGAACCGGCGGCGGCAAGACGGTGCGAGCGCAGCGCGAAGTGATCCTGCTCCTCCCGTGAGATCGCATTCAGTTTTGCCATCTTCTCCGCCGATTGTCCCATTGTCTCGCCGGTTGACGGCTCGGCGATCGCGGGCGTGATCGGAATGAGATCTTTCGGTCTGATGCGGGCCAGCGCCTTCAATCTTCCCGGCAATGATTTCGCCTTGGACGCCATCACCAGCGCCTCAGCGAATCCCTGCGAGTGCAGAATCGGAACGTTCGACAGCGATTCCGATCCGCCCGCGATCGCGACGTCGATCTGTCCGAGCGCTATCTGGTCGGCGGCATCGGTGATCGCCTGATTCGCCGAGGCGCAGGCCCGACCCACTGTGAACGCCTGCACTCCCTTGGGTAGCAGGGGGAGGAGCGATACTTCGCGCGCGATGTTGGGGGCCACGACGGAAGGAATGACAGTCCCGAAGACGAGTGCCTCGACTTCCTTTCCGTCCAGACTTGTCCGCTGCAGCAGCTCGGCGACGCACAACTTGCCGAGGTCGACCGCGGAAATCGACTTTAAGACTGTCCCGGCTTTGGTGAACGGCGTGCGTACGCCTGCAACGATCGCGACTCGTCGACCGTTCCCGAATGTACCCATGCAGGGAACTTAGACGGGCGTCGTATATCTTTCTAGGACGGGCCGGTCTTCCGCACCGTGCGCTCTTTCTCGATCAACTTGCGCTTGCGCTCGAGTCCCCATCGATACCCGCCGAGCTCGCCGCTCTGCCGCACGACGCGATGACACGGAATCACGAGCGCCACACGATTTCTTGCGCAAGCGAGTGCAACGGCGCGCGCGGCTTTCGGAGCGCCGATCGCGACGGCCACCTGCGTGTAGGAGCGCGTTTCTCCCACCGGGATCTTCTGAAGCTCGCGCCACACTTTCCACTGGAAGGCATTGGCCTGCACGTCGAGAGGAATGTCGGTAGCCGTGCGCTCGCCATCGAGGTACGCGACGATCTCGCCGACCCATGCACCGAGAGCGCTCGATGGCGCCGTGACACGCTCGCGGGTCGCGGCCGGATATTCGGCGGCGAGCGCTGATTCGAGCTTGTCGGTGTCGTCACCGAGCGTGACGGCGCACACTCCTCGGTCGGTCGCGGCCACCAGCAGATATCCGAGCGAAGTTCTCGCCACGACATAGTCGATGTGAGTGCCGGCCCCACCGCGCTGATAAGTCGCCGGAGTCATGCCGAGCTGTATGGCTGCGGTCTCGTACACCCTGCTGCTCGACCCATAGCCCGCTCCGAATGTCGCGCGACTCACCGTCTCGCCGCGCTTGAGCTCGTTCTTTAGTCGTTCGCTTTTTCTCGCGCGCGCGTACTGCGCGGGCGTGAGCCCGATGATGTCCTTGAATCTGCGCTGAAGGTGGTGCGGGCTCAATCCCGCTTCGCCGGCGATGCGGTCGAGCGTGATCGCTTCGCCACCACGCTCCGCGAGCTGACGATCTATGTAGACGCGCGCCCGCTCAACCGCGGCGCTGGCCGGTCTCGCCGCGACTTGCGGATGGCATCTCTGACAGGCCCGAAATCCCGCCCGTTCGGCCGCCTTCGCTGAATAAAAGAAGCGAACGTTGTCCCGCTTCGGGCGCCGGGACGGACACGACGGGCGGCAATAGATTCCGGTCGTGGCGACTGCGTAGACGAACGCTCCGTCCACGTTCCCGTCGCGGTCGAGCACGGAGTTCCAGGCACTGGATTCGTTCACGGACTGAAGCATTGGCATTGTCATCGTGGATACCGGCAGCAGAGTATGAGTATAGTGGTCTGGGCTCCAGTATGAGGGAGCTCAATCAAGTGGACTATCCGAATCTTGTGGTCGAATTCGGAACAGAAAGCACCAGATCGGGAAAGGGGATCCAAGTCATGAGTCATCAGTGGGTCAGTCGTAGTTATCCAGTACGAAGCAAGCTGACCCGGCAACCGCTGACAACCACTGACAACTACAACTCATGACTGTCCACTCACGACTTGGATCCCCTCTAATCGTCCCCGAACTCTGACATGCGAGCACTGTCCGGCGAGGTTTTCGACGTATTAGTGATCGGCGGCGGCATCACCGGTTGCGGTGTCGCGCGCGATGCGGCGATGCGCGGGCTGCGTGTCGCTCTAGTCGAGCGCGATGACTTCGCGAGCGGAACCTCCGGAAGGTCCTCGCAGCTGGTGCACGGCGGGATCCGGTACCTCGAGAACGCCCAGCTCCACCTCGTCTACGAAGCGATCAGGGAGCGGCAGATTCTTCTGCGGATCGCTCCCCACCTGGTGAAGCCGCTTGCATTCACCTGGCCCGTCTACCACGGCGCGCGAGTCGGCAAGATCAAGCTAAGCGCCGGACTTCTCGTCTACCACCTGATGGCCGCCGGCCGATCGCGCCGTCACTTCGCCCTGAATGCAGCGGACACACTCGAGCGTGAGCCTTCGCTCCGGGAGGCTGGACTCACAGGCGGGGCTGTATACTACGATGCCGCGACTGACGACGCCCGTCTCACGCTCGCCAACGCTCTGGCCGCGCGTGATCACGGCGCCGTCGTGGTCAACCACGCGAGAGTCACATTCATCCTTCGCGACGGAAAGCGTGCTATCGGGGCGGTCGTCGCCCGCGCTGGAGCGACGGAAGAAGTGCGAGCCCGCGTCGTGGTGAACGCCACCGGAATCTGGGAAAACGGCTTCAGCGTCGACGATCGCGCCCGCCGGCTTCGCGGCAGCAAGGGCGCTCACATCTCCGTGGCGAGGGAGCGTGTAGGAAATCGGGACGCGCTCACACTCATTTCTCCCATCGACGGGCGAGTGATGTTCTGTCTGCCGGCGGGGCAGTTCTCGATCATCGGGACGACGGATACCTGGACCAGCGAATCGCCTGAGGAAGTCAGGGCGCACCGGACCGATGTGGCATATCTGCTTCGCTCGGTCAACCACTACTTCCCTCGCGCGGAGCTCACAGCCGCGGACGTGATTAGCGCCTGGGCCGGGATACGCCCGCTGGCGAGCGGCGCCGCCTCCACTCCCGGGGCGATCTCCCGTGAGCACACCATCGTCACCGACAGTGCCGGGGTCATCGACGTGACCGGCGGCAAGCTCACGACCTACCGATCGATGGCCGCGGAAATCGTGGACCGCGTGCAGGTGGCGCTGGGCGGGAAGCGGGAGCGCGCGGCGACTGACCTCGTGGAGCTGCCCGGGGGAGACCGGGGTGACGAAGTCGCGCAGCTGCAGCGGGAGAACGCCGAGCTGGCGACGCCGCTGATTCCCGAGCAGCGATGCACGGGAGCGCATCTCGCCTACGGAGTGAAGGAGGAGATGGCGCTGACACTCGCCGACCTGTTGATCCGCCGCACCCGCATTGCCTTCGAGACACGCGACCACGGGTTGAGCGCCGCTCCTCTGGCGGCCGACATCGTCGCGCCGCTGCTCGGCTGGAGCAACGATGAGAAAAGCGCCCAACTCAGTACCTACGGGCACGAAGTCGGACGCATGTTCTCGATAGAAGACGCCTAGTTGACCGTAATGCTTCCTGTCATCGCCGAGCCGTGGTCGGATCAGTGAGTGACGACGTGGTTAAGCCGCGTCGTGTATCGTTTTTAGCTCCACGATTTTCAGCTTGCGGGTCATCGCCGGAAGCTTGAGGACCACGGTTTCACCGACGCGGCGCCCTACCAGCGTCTTCCCGATCGGAGACGACATGCTCACGTGTCCCTCCTCGAACTCCACCGAGTCGCCGAACACGAGACTGTAGCGTTCCCGCTCTCCGGTATTCTCGTCTTCGACCATGACCAGGGAGCCAAGTCCTACTTTGTCGGGCGGAATCTGCGACACATCGATCTGGGACAGCTTGCTCAGACGCTGCCGCAGCTGGCCGAGTCGGGCCTGCACGAACTGCTGGCGCTCGAGCGCCGCCTTGTATTCGCTGTTCTCGCGGAGATCGCCCATCTCGACGGCGCGTCGGATCTCCTGGGGCAGCGTAATACTCAGCTCGTGCTGGAGGCGCTCTGCCTCCTCTCCGAGCTTTTTCTTGAGTTGCTCAATCATGCTTGGCCGAGCCTGGCGTTGGAGTCCCACAATTCTGCTGAAAAGCGAGCGCCCGACCGCTGTGACCGGTCGGGCGCCCCTCTTCCAAGCTAGGGTGTCCCGCGCCCTCAGGCAATCGCCTTAGCGATGTTGCGGCAGCTTGGAGTCCGTGTGCTCGATCTGTACGGGCTCCGATCCCGATTTCTCGTATTCCGTCCGGAGCCGCTTCATCATCGACTCCCGCCGGTCGAACAGGCGCTTGAGGGGGCGCGGGGGGTGTCGCGCCAATGCATACGATGTGAGAAGCGGCAGCGCGACCGTCGAATCGAGGTAGCACACGATCGCGTCGGGAAGACGGTCGGGATCGATCTTCCCCCAGCTCACCGCCTCGGCCGGGGTCGCACCGGACAATCCGCCGGTGTCCGGACGCGCGTCAGTGATCTGAAGGAAGAAATCGTGACCCTTCTCGTCGATGCCCAGTACCTCCTGTATCTGGGGCTCGGTCTGGAGCATGAAGTTTTTTGGACTGCCGCCGCCCAGGATCATGACACCGCTCTTTCCACCACCCCGTTTCGCGTCGAGAACTATCGAGGCGGTCTCGTTCACATCCTGGTTGGGATCGAGCAGCAGGCGATTACCGTCCAGGGCGACAGCGGCGATGTTCATGCCGATCGAACTGTCGCCGGGGGAGGAAGTGTAGATCGGCACAGCGGAGCTGTAAGCGGCGGATAGCAGTGATTTCGACTCCAGTCTCAATGTTTTCTCCCGCTCGTGGACGTACTTGCCGCACAGGTTGTGGAATTCAGCGCTCGACATCGGCCGTTGAAACTCGCGCCCCGTGATGATCTTCCGGAAAAACGCATCGGTCGAGAGCAGCACCTCATAGTCGAAGAAGATGTCGTAGATGCGAACGACTCCTTCCTCGCGCAGCATGATGTCCGACTCCTGGGCGTTGCCACGGTGCATCGCCAGCCCGAGTCCGAAGTGCGTGTCGTGATAGAGGTTCGCGCCCGTCGAGATGATCCAGTCGACGAACCCGGCCTCAATGAGCGGGATCAGCGCCGACATGCCGAGCCCGGCGGGAGTCAGCGCTCCCGTGATCGAGAGTCCCACGGTGACATCGGGCTCGAGCATTTTCTGCGTGAAGAGCTGACACGCCTCGCGCAGGCGCGCGGCATTGTAGGCGAGGTATGTGCCTTCGATCAGCTCGGCGACCGATTCCTTGCCATCGATGCGACGCGGATCGATGCGCTGGCCCTTGAGGAAGCGGCTCGACTCGTGAGCGGTGTGCTGGAGACCTGCCTTCTCACGCTCTTCGGCGGCGAGCTTCTGATGCGCCTTCGGGCCGGCTGCAGATGCCTTTCCGTGACGCGATGCCTTGAAGCCGCCGCGCTCGCGCCCGTCACCTGAAGCGGCGTTCTTTTTACCTTTTGCCATCGCGTCGCGTGTCGGTCTCCATCAGCATTTCCATTTGATCGCCCGCCGTCTTTCCCAGCGATTTGTAGGCGGTGACGATTGCTTGCGCCGCCTCCGCCGGGTCGTCGGTGACGAGCACGAGGTCGAGATCTCCCTCGGAGATCTTCCCCTCGCTCAGTACGCGCGCCTGCAGCCAGCGCAGCAAGCCCGCCCAGTAGTAACGGCCGAACAGGATGACGGGAAACCGGTAGATCTTCCCCGTCTGGATGAGAGTCAGTGCCTCGAACAGCTCGTCGAGAGTTCCGAAGCCGCCCGGAAAGATCACGAAGGCAACCGAGTACTTGATGAACATCGTCTTGCGGACGAAGAAGTACTTGAAGTTCACCAGAGTGTCGACGTACGGATTCGCGCCTTGCTCGAACGGCAGCTCGATGTTGCAGCCTATCGATCGGCCGCCGCCGAGTTGCGCTCCCTTGTTGCTTGCCTCCATGATGCCGGGGCCGGCGCCGGTTATTATCGCGAAGCCCTGTTTCGCCAGCAGGCGCGCGGTCTCCACCGCCGCATCATAGTGTGGATCGTCGGGCCCGATGCGCGCCGAGCCGAAGATCGTGACGGCCTTGTCCACCGGGGCAAGTGTGTCGAAGCCCTCGATGAATTCTCCCATGATGCGCATCACCCGCCACGGATCCGTTCTCGTGAAGTCGAGCGGGGGCGAGCTCTGTTGCAGCAGCTTCTCATCTTCGGTAACGGGACCGAAGCTGCGGATTGCATCGTCGACGACGCGGCTCGCGCCTGAACGCCTGGCCGATGTCTGGAGGGACGGCGGCGTTCTTCCCGCCTTGAGATGGCCCTCCTCTGTCCTTTGCTTCAGCCCCTCGAGCGCCTGTTGCTCCGCTGACGCCATCACCTCGGCGTTCATCTTCTTCCCGCCCGCGGTTCGCGCGCGCGAGCCTTTGCCTGCGGTGCGCAGCTTCGTCGGCGCGGCTTTCGGGATATCTTTTCTCTTCTTCATGGTTGGCCGTTACAGCGGGATGCGGCTGCTCCTCTCAATCGGAAATTAAAGTTGCGTGCTTCTGCAGGAAGCCCGCCAGGTGATGGCGCGCAGGTCGTCGTGATCATCGCCGATGGCGCGCGGCCGGATGCGCTGGCGCATGCGATGGACAGTGGCGAGGTCCCGGCGCTGGCGCGGTTGCGCGCGGAAGGCATGCTCTCTTCCGTTACTTCAGCCTTTCCATCGGTAACCGGCCCCGCTTACGCGCCGTTCATCATGGGACGTTATCCCGGCAGCGTCGGTTTGCCGGGCCTCCGCTGGTTCGACCGCTCGCGCCGCGTCGCGCGGCTGCTGGGACATTCGCGCAGCTATGTCGGCGCGGACATGCGCTTCGTGGACAGCGACATCGACAAGGCATCTCCTACGATGTTCGAGCTCGCGAAGCCGAGCATTGGCGCCCTGAGCGTGATTTGCCGTGGACTGCCGCGGCGCGACCGGATTGGTCAGAGCGTGGGCTTCGTCGCGCGGACGGCTGCGACTCATTTCCGCGGGAATGTGAAAGGCTGGCTGGCGATCGACCGCAGCGTGGCCGCGGAAGTCACACGCCGCCTCCGCACGCAGCGGGTGAAATTCGCCTTTGTCGCGCTCACCGGCATCGACAAGACGTCGCACGCCGCTGGTCATTCGGCTCCGGTCGTCAGCGAGGCGATGCGAATCGTCGACAAGACGGTGGCCGAGATCCGCAGCGACGCCGAGCGCGACGGACGATGGGAAAGGATGCATCTCTGGGTAGCCAGCGATCACGGGCATTCGCCGGTTCGCACGCACGAGGACCTCGCGGCGCTGATCACTGAGTGGGGATACGAGACGCTCGCCCATCCGTGGGTGTTCAAGCGATTGGCCGATGTGGGCGTGATGGTGAGCGGGAACGCGATGGCGCATCTCTACCTCGACCTCGACCAGCGCTCCCGGCCCTGGTGGCCATCACTCGGCGCGCGCTGGAACGAGCTGGTCGACAATCTCATGATAAGGGAATCGGTAGACCTCGTCATCCTTCCTACCGGGCCCGCGTCGTGCAAGATCAAATCACGTACACGTGGAACGGCGACACTCGAATGGACGGCGACGCGTTATTCCTATCGTCCCGAATCAGGAGATCCGCTCAACGTGGGAGCGGAGCTGTCGCTCGATGACGAAGAAGCATATGACGCAACGCGGGAGACCGATTATCCCGATGCCATGGTCCAGATCGCGCGTCTAACTGCGTCACCCCGCAGCGGAGACATCATTCTGTCGGCCGCGCGTGACTGGGACTATCGAGCCCGGTACGAGCCGATTCCACACGTTTCCTCCCATGGTGCGCTGCACCGGGAGCACATGCTCGTGCCGCTCCTGCTAAACCGCCGGCCGTCGCGCGAGCCGCGCCGTACCGTGGATGTGATGCCGAGCGCCCTGACGGCGCTCGGCATCACCGCGCCGAAGACTCTGGACGGAGTCTCGTTCTTTTAGCCAGCCAACTGCTACTGCACTACCACAGTGCCGCTCATCCCGGCTCCGTGGATCGTGCAAGTAAAGGGGTAGGAACCAGCGGCGGCGAACTGGCGTTGGTTCGTGCTTGGCGAGGGAGCCGAAAAGTTCCCCGAAGCCCCGCCGGATACGCCGAGAGCTGCCGAGGGCGTGCTGAACGTGACATTGTGCTCCACCGCGGAATCGTTGGTCCATGTCACGGCAGTATTGACGGCCACTGTCCGGCTCGTCGGCGTAAACACGGCTGCGTTCATACAGATCGTGTTGGCGGGACAGGTCGGCGGCGGTGGTGGTGGCGGTGGTGGTGGCGGAGTTACACCATTTCCACCACCGCCACCGCAACCGGCGGTGCCTATCACGAGCATGAAACCACTAAGCACACGAGAAATTGTCCGCATCCTGCCTCCGTAAAAACTGGACCGAATTGGAGCTGGTCGTCGACCACGGCGAGCTGGACCAGGAATGGGTCCAAGCCTTTGAAATAAGCGGCCGGTACACGAATAGCGCAAAGGCCGGACTCCGCAAGAGCATGAAGCGGCCCTGTGAGCGACATGTAGATGGAGGCGAACGTCACACCTCGAAGAGCGGGCGTCCTTTCGTTCAAATCATCGCGCAGGTGTACAACCGCCAATCCGATCCCGCGGCGGCGACTGCTGCGATATAACCCGGACGCGGCGCGAAGAGCCTGTGGGTCAATCCTTCCATTGAGCCGGTGGATTCAGATCCGGACCAGATTCCCCTCCCTTCCGCCTTGAGCAGGGCTTCACGAACCACCCATGACCTGAGAAAAGTCGCGTCTCGCTGCTCGGGCGCGGTCGCGGCCAGCGAACGCACCTCGTCCTCCGAGAGGAATCGCTGCGCGACATCGAGCAGACGTCTCACCGGCCGCTCATTCTCGACGTCGACGCCAACCGGGCGATCGGGCGCGAATGCGAACAGTCCGACCTCTGCCGAATGGGAGACGTTGAAGTGAATTCCGTGACCCGCGAGGGACGGTTTGCCGCTGCTCCCGTACTTGAATCGCAGCTTGGTGACGGCGGTACCGGTAAACCCCGAAAGCAGCCCCCGCAGCATCCCTCTCGCTACGACGAATCGGTGCGCCAGCGCAGGAGCGAGGGTTTTCGCGCGGCCATGCTCTTCCGATGAAAGAGTTCCTTCCAGCTCCGAGTACCGCGCATCAGAGACCTTGAGCGATGCCACCCATACCTGCACTTCATCTTCTGTCAGCTCAAGTGAGCTCAACGATCTCTACCTCTGCTTTCCGCCCTGATATTGTCAATCGCCCAACACTTGGCTGCAGGTTGAAGCGGCGCGGGCCGGCTGCCCCCGGGTTTATGACGAGTCGCCCCCCAAGGCGCGTCACGAGTTGGCGATGCGTATGACCGTACACCAGCACATCCGCGTCGTAACGCTCCGCCAGCTTCGCCGGCGTGGGTGTTCCGACTTCATGCCCATGACTGACGTGTACTCTGACTCCGCCGACAGTCAACAGGATCTCCTCCTCGAGACCCGGAAGATCGGCGGGATCGGTATTGCCGAAGACCGCGCGCACCGGAGCGATGAGCCTCAGCTCGTCGAGAATCTCCTCGCCGCCCACATCTCCCGCGTGCAGGATCAGCTCAACACCGGCGAGGGCGTCGTGCACGGTGCCTCTCACGAGTCCGTGCGTATCCGAGACCAGGCCGACGATATGAGTGTCGATGGAAGCCATGCCTCATTCTATATATTGGAGCGTCATGCCATGGTTACGACTGGCGGCTCGTCTTGCCCTCCGCGCATTTCGCCGGCCAGGCCTCGCGATCGATCTGATCAGAGTGGCCTGGCGGTTCCGTTCGCGCGCCTGGTACAGGCGGTTCCCTTTCATTCCCATTCCCGACTCGACGTACCTGCGCTGGCGCATGTACACGGCGTATGGTGATTACAACGCGGTCCCCTCGGCGCGGGATGTCGAGCGCTACGCCCGCTGGTCCGCCGGGGCGGAATGACGGCTGCCTGCATTGAGTCCGTCGCGCTCGAGGAGCTGATAAAGGCTCAGGCCTACGGCCTTGGGTTCGGCCTGGTCGGCATCACTACACTCGGTCCGGCGGAGACCGCGGCGGCTTTCGACGCCTGGATCACACAGGGCTACGCCGGCGACATGGATTACCTCCCGCGCGGAGCCGCCAAACGTCGTGATTCGCGTCTCCCCGTGCCCGGTGCGACCAGCGCGATTGTGGTCGCTCTCGATTACGGCGGAAGAGAGCCCGCCGGCCCAATTGCGCGATATGCGCGCGGCGACGACTACCACGACCTGATGACGGCGCGTCTCGACGAGCTGCACCGTTGGCTGGAGCTCGAGCTCGGAAGAGACGTAACCGGAAAATCGTACGTCGACACGGGTCCGATTCTCGAGCGGGACTTGGCTCGTCGCGCCGGTCTGGGCTGGTTCGGCAAGAACACCAACCTCGTCAACCCGCGCATTGGATCGTTCTTCTTCATCGGCGTACTGCTCGTGGATCTGGATCTCGTCCCCGATGCGCCCTTTCAAGCCGATCGTTGCGGGACCTGCACGCGCTGTCTCGATGCATGTCCCACCGGCGCGTTCGTCGAGCCGGGCGTACTGGATGCGAGACGCTGCATTTCATATCTGACAATTGAACTGAAAGGCGCGATCCCTGAGGATCTCCGTGAGCAAATGGGCACCCACATTTACGGATGCGACATTTGTCAGGATACCTGTCCCTTTAACGTGAAGTTCGCGCAGGAATTAAACGAGCCGGCATTTGAGGCACGGGATGCGCTAGCGGGTAAGGACGCGCGCACCTTGGCGCGGGAGATTCTTGCGCTCAATGACGACCAGTTTCGTTCTGCCTACAGGAGTTCGCCCATGAAGCGCACGAAACGGCGCGGGCTCGCGCGGAACGCCGCAGTCGTTCTGGGAAACGTTGGCGACTCGAGTGATGTCGAGGTACTCGAGAATGCACTCAAACATAACGATCCGATCGTGCGCGAGCACGCGTCCTGGGCGCTCGCCGCGATCAATGAGCGCAATTAGTCCGCAGTCCGCAATAAGTGGTGCTAATCCGGAGATCCACTCCCAAGGATCTTGAGCGCGAGGCACGCCGCGCCGAATCCGCTGTCTATGTTGACCACAGCCAGGCCCGGGCTGCAGCTCGCCAGCATCGTATGGAGCGCGACCGTCCCTCCCTGCGCCACGCCGGTCCCGACGGACGTCGGGACACCGATCACCGGAGCGCGGAGCAGTCCGGCAACCACGGCTGGAAGGGCGCCGTCCATGCCCGCGACGACGATGCAGACGCGTGCCGATTCGAGCTCCGGCAGTATCGCCTGGAGACGGTGAATTCCCGCGACGCCGACGTCGAAATGCTTAGTCGTCGGCACACCCATGGCGCTCAGAATAGTTGCCGCCTCGAGCGCAACCGGAACGTCCGCCGTTCCCGCCGTGATCACAGGGACGGGCGGCATACTGCGCAGCGGACGTTCATTCCGAACCGCCATTCGTGCTTCCGGATGGATCGTCGCCATTCCGGAGAGGACTTGCATCTGCTCGTCGCTGAGGCGTGACGCGATTCGCAGCTCGTCCCTTCCGGAAAAAAGCTGACGGAGATGGGCCGTCGTCTTCCCCGGTCCGAACACCACTTCCGGAACTCCGGTGCGCGCCTCGCGATCCTGGTCCCAGCGGATGTCCGTCACGACGCGAGCTGAGGGAGCGAAAGGCTGCCGCTCTGAATGCCCGCGAGGTCAAGGGCGACGAAGGTAAATCCCGCCTTGCGGCAAGCCCGCCGCAGGTCGGATCGCAACGGCTCTTCGATGGCTTGTGCAAACAACTCGGGAGGAACCTCCAGCCGCACGATCGCCCCGTGCCAGCGCGCCCTCGCGGGCCACACTCCGCGGGCACGCAGAAAAGCCTCCACCGCTTCGATCTGGGCGAGCCGCTCGGGCGTTACTTCGGTTCCCGCCGGCACTCTGCTCGCCAGGCACGGAGCGGCCGGCTTCTCGGCGTTGGGGAGATTCCACCGTCGCGCTAGTAACCGCACGCCCTCCTTGTCGAGACCCGCATCCAGCAGTGGTGCCACTACCCCGCTCTCGGTTGCCGCTTTCAATCCCGGTCGATGCTCGCCCAGGTCGTCGAGCTGTGTCCCGACGAGGATGACTCCGAGCGCCTGTCGCTCCTCGGCCAGCGCCTCGACGGTCTGGTAGAGCGCGGACTTGCAGTGATAGCAGCGGTCGCCGCTGTTCTCTCTGTATGCGTCGCTCTCCATCTCATTGGTGCGAATCTCTTCCACGCGCGCTCCCAGCGCTGACCCGATTCGGTGCGCGTCTTCGCGCTCGGCGGCGGGAAGTGATTCGCTGACTCCAAGCAGCGCCACAGTGTTCACGCCAGCGCGAAGGCAAGCGGCCAGAACCACCGTGGAGTCGATGCCGCCCGAGAAGCAGACGTATGCGATGCGATTTCCAACCGCCGATGTGATTGCGCGCAGCAGCCGCTGCTCGGAGTCGATCTCAGCCACGCTTCACCGTTGCTTCCTTTTCGCTCGTCTCCGCGAGCGACCTCATTATCTCGGCCCGGATCTCGGAGATCGGCCGCATCGTCTCCTGCGCTACGCGGTTGAGATCGTCGAACTCCACTTTCGGCCGGCGAGTTCCGTCGGGAAGAATCGCCACTTTTACCCGAAGCTCGTGGCCGCCGAATCTTACCACCTTCGATTCACGAGCGAGCGCCGTTCGCACCACATCGACGCGCTTCACGCCCAGCGTCGTGAACTGCAGGAGAATCTTCTCCTCCAGGCGCGCAAGATCCGACGCTCGTACCAGCGCCTCGACGCGCGTGCCGGGCCTGCCCTTCTTCATCGTGGTGGTGAGCAGCACGACATCGAGCGCGCCCTGCGCTCGCAGTGTCTCCGCCGCTCCGGCCAGCTCCTCGGGCGACATGTCGTCGATGTCCGCGCTGAGAACGTGCAAATGCTCGACGTGCGGGTGGTGGTGCTCTTCATCGTGCTGCTCGACACTCGCCTCACCAAGGATGATGCGCAAAGCATTGAGCTGGCCGTGAATGTCTCTGGTGCCGGCTCCGTAACCGCTCCGTGTTGGACTGTATTCCGCGGGGGCGTTGCCTTTCGAGAGTACTTTGAGCAGCGCGGCTCCGGTTGGCGTCGTGAGCTCACCCGATCCCGGCGGCCCGTGTCTCACGCTGAATCCTTCGAGGAGACGGATCGTCGCCGGCGCTGGAATAGGCAGTACTCCGTGCGCCGTCTTCACCGTTCCATCTCCAAGCGAGACCGTGGTGTTGAAAGCGCTCTCTACCCCGAGCAGCTCGAGACCCCAGATCGAACCGACGACATCAAGAATCGCGTCGACCGCCCCAACCTCGTGGAGATGAAGAGCTTCCGTCGTAACCCCGTGAATCGCGCTCTCCACCGTTGCGATCGCATCGAATGCGGCGTGAGATCTCGTGGCGACTTTTTCCGGTAGTCGCACCGCATCGACCACCCTGTGAATCTCCGAGACGGATCGTCCATGCGGCTGCGGTGGAATGTCAAAATCCACTTTGATGCAGTGAACGCCCGCGCGCTGGACGTCGGCGATTCGGACGCCGACTCCCTTCAGCCCGAGTACTCCGGGCAGCCCTTCCAACCAATTCCTGTCGAGTCCGACGTCCATCAGCGCACCGAGGAACATGTCCCCGGCGATACCGCTGGCTGGATCGATGACAGCGATTTTCATCTGGTCAGGAGGCGAGGCTGGATTTTGTTCGAGAAGTAAATCCCGACAGGACTTGTCTGGATTAAATGGGCTGACTAGGTTCTGCGGTGACCACCTGGAAAATAACGACCCGAACGAACGGAATTTCCGAATGACGCGCGTAGCCTCTCATCTTATCGCAGCTGCTGCCCTTTCGCTCGCTCTCACCTCTCGCGCCGACGCGCAGGTTTCTCCGGCGCCAACCGATACGGTGACGTCCCCGCCCTCGGTCGATACGGCAGTCGTTCCCTCATCAGTGGTCGATACCGGAGACGTTTTTCGGCCGACGCCCGTGCTCGTTCCGGTAAAGGTGTCTGGAACGCGCGGTCAGCATAGTTACGCCCCGCGCGCGATTTCCACGGCGACAAAGACTCCGCTGCCACTACGCGACATACCGCAGGCCGTCACCGTGATCAATCGCGCGCTGATAGCCGATCAATCCATGCGAGGAATGGCTGACGTGGTCCGCTACGTTCCGGGTATCACCATGGGACAGGGAGAGGGCAATCGCGACCAGCCCACCATTCGTGGGAACTCGACGACCGCGGATTTCTTTGTCGATGGCGTACGCGACGATGCTCAATACTTTCGTGATCTCTACAACGTCGAGCGGGTGGAAGCGCTGAAGGGCTCCAACGCCATGATCTTCGGCCGCGGGGGCGGAGGCGGCGTCATCAATCGGGTCATGAAAGAGGCGGACTGGAGTCCCGTTCGTGAGCTGATGTTGCAGGGGGGCTCGTATCACAACAGGCGTTCTACCCTCGATGTGGGTCAGGGACTTACGGACCGGCTCGCCGGACGCGTAAACGCGATTTACGAGGATTCGGATCTCTTCCGCGATGGCGTGAGCGTCCAGCGGCAGGGTGTACACCCAACCGTGACCTTCGTCTCCAAATCCGGGAACACCAGAACTACGCTCGGCTACGAGAACTTCATCGACCAGCGCACGGCCGATCGCGGAATACCGTCCTTTGGCGGAGTACCCGTGACGACAGGCGTCTCGACTTTCTTCGGAAATCCGGCACTCAGCTATTCGGACGCGCGTGTGCATTCATCCGCGGCCACTATTACGCGGCGCACTGGCGGGTTCACGCTCCGCAACACCGCGCGCTTCACGACCTACGACAAGATTTACCAGAATATCTTCCCGGGCGCGGTCAGCACGGACGGCGCCCAGGTGAGTCTTTCCGGGTATAACAACGCCCACACCCGCCGCAATCTCCTCAATCAGACGGATCTCATCTTTGCCGGTCGGACCGGCCTGGTGAGTCATACCCTGCTGTTCGGCGCGGAGCTCGGGCGGCAGGTCACCGACAATTTCCGCAATACTGCCTTCTTCAACGACGCATCGACATCCGTTTCGGTGCCGGTATCGAGTCCGACCGACTTCACGCCGGTGACTTTCCGGCAGAGCGCGACGGACGCCGACAACCACGTCACGAATTCCATTCGCTCCATCTACGCACAGGATCAGATCGCGGTTTCGGATCACCTGCAGCTCCTGGCGGGTGTCCGGTATGAGAGCTTCGGCATCCGTTACCACGACAATCGCACCGGCTCGACGATGCGACGCACGGATGCCATGGTCTCGCCGAGGCTGGGCATCGTCGTGAAGCCGGTGGTGCCCGCATCGTTCTACGCGAGCTACAGCGTATCGCATCTGCCCAGCGCGGGTGACCAGTTTTCCTCGCTGACCAATGTTACGAAAGCCCTCGAGCCCGAGCGGTTCAACAATCTAGAGATTGGCGCGAAGTGGGACATGGCCGATCGGCTTGCCATTACGGCAGCCGCTTACCGCCTCGATCGCACCAATACCACGGCGCCCTCGCCGGACAATCCCGCCCTGACGGTTCAGACCGGAAGTCAGCGCAGCAAGGGCTACGAGGTCGGCGCGAGCGGAAGCGTGATCTCCGGGTGGGAAATCGCTGCCGGCTTCGCGAGACAGCACGCCCGGATCACGAGCACCACTGCTGCCGCGCAGGCAGGAGCGACCGTTCCAGTAGTTCCGGGGAGCACCCTATCTCTCTGGAACAGATATCAGCTCTTTTCGGGACTCGGCCTGGGCGTTGGGGTCGTCCACCAGACCGAGATGTATGCAGCGATCAACAATACTGTCCGCCTGCCGGCATTCACGCGCGTGGATGGCGCCGTTTTCGCGAGGCTCGGCGCGCACCTCCGTGCGCAGATGAATCTCGAGAACCTGCTGAACGAGAAGTATTACCCGCTGGCGCACAACAACAACAACATCACTCCGGGATCGCCGCGCGCGGTCCGGCTCTCGCTGACGACCGCGTTCTAAAGCCGCACTCCCGTCGTTGGTGCAAGGAATCGAACTTGCACGCCGCGGGAGCATGGCAACGGAGCGTTACGACGTAGCGGTGATCGGGGGAGGCCCCGCGGGGCTTGCCGGCGCGCTTTGGCTGGCGCGCTATCTACACAGAGTGGTAGTGGTCGATTCCGGCGATCCGCGGAACTGGGAGACGAGAGGCATCAACGGATATCTCGGGCATCAGGGTATCCGCTCCCCCGAGCTGCGCTCAATCGCTCGCGAAGAGTGCGCGAAATTCGGCGTGGCCTTCGTCGATGGAATCGTCGATCGCGCGACCAACGAAACCGGAGAGCTTTTCGCGGTTTACCTGCGTGATGGAGGCTGCATCGAGGCACGCAGAGTCCTTCTCGCGATCGGTATCAAGGATGTCTGGCCCGACATTCCCGGCCTCGAGCACGCATACGGGGAGACGGTGCACGTGTGTCCCGACTGCGATGGCTACGAGACTCGAGACAAGAAGACCATCGTCGTAGGCAAGGGCAGGAAAGCGGTTGGAATGGCCCTCGCTCTCACCACCTGGACCCCCGCCATCGTCATCTGCACCAATGGCGAAAAGCCGGACATGAGTCAGGCGCTGCTGGACCAGCTCGAGGTTCTCAACATTCCGGTGCTCGACGCGCCCATCGAGTGCGTGAAATCCAAGGACGGGGAGATCAGAGGCGTCGATCTCGTCGGCGGCATGGCGCTCGACTGTGAGCGTCTCTACTTCGCCATCGGCCAGTATCCGGCCGATGATCTCGGCGCGCAGTTAGGGTGCAAGCGCGACGAGATGGGAAGACTCGTCATCGACGACCGCAACCATACTTCGGTCAGCAACGTATTCGCGGCGGGAGACATAGCGCCGGGTCCACAGCTTGCCCTTGTCGCGGCTGCGAGCGGCGCCGTTGCCGCCATAGCCATTCACGCCTCGCTGATCCCCGAGTTGCGAAAGCTTCCTAACGGATTACCAGCGACGCGAAAAAACCCTAACGGCTCACCAGCGAAGCGTTAGCGTCTGCGGCCTTCTGTTGCGGATGATGCGCAAACGGAGCGTCCTGTCTTCGGCCTCGGCGATGGCCTCCACCAGATCGAGCGGCGTTTCGAGCTTGAGGTCATCGGCGTACAGAAGTACGTCCCCTCCTTTGAGGCCGGCGATGCGCGCAGGAGTTTCCTCAACCACGTTGGTGACGAACACTCCTTCGCGTTTTACGCGGAGCACCTCCGCGATGTCGTCATTGAGCGCGGTGAACTCCATGCCCGCGAACGGATAAACGCCCGCTCCGAACGTAAACGCGGGAATGAGAGCTGAAGGAACTCTCGTTGGGGACGGAACTAGCACCTGGACTCGATTCTCCAAGAACGGCGGACGTGACGGTGATTGTGCGTGGAACTCAAACTCCTGCGATGGTTTAAGTGCGAACTCAACGCGCTTCTGCCACCCTGCCGGTGGCCGACCGAGAACGCCTTCCACGATGCGAACACCATCGTTGCCTCTCAACTGGAGCTTGAACGCCGCTCCCGGCTTGAGCCAGTGCCGGAGCTGGACTATACCGCCGCGCATGTCGTGCGAGTTGAAGGACATGAGAATGTCTCCCGGCCGCACCCCCGCTTTTGCGGCTGGGGAGCGAGGGTCGACCTCGCTTACAACCGGATATCCCTCGAAGAATGGGGTGCCCCGCTCGTCGAAAGTCCCTTCATCCGACAGCGTGACGCCAAGCCAGCCGCTCGGCGGTTCGACCACCGCTGGCGATTGTGCCGAAGCTGTGCCCGTGACCGCGAACACTCCCACCAATGCGACGAGGTAGCTCGCTCTCATCATCGTTCTCCAATTCTCCATCGTCTAAAACCCCGTCCGTCTGAGACTGGCCGGCTGCACCGCGCCGAGCTGTTGCATCGTGGCCTCCCGCGCCCCCAGAGCGGCGAGATAGTACTGATTGATCACCGGATCCCGCGGAGCGTTCTCGCGGGCTGTCGCGGTCGCGTTCATCAGCTGCTCCAGAGCGGCGAGTCGCGCGCGGTAAATCGACGCACTGTCGGCTACCGCCGGACCCGCGGTGTTCATCGCGGCGAGGAAGGCGGACGCCGACTGATACTCGGCGCTGGCGCGGTCGAGCGTTGCCCAGGCTTCTTCGACAGTGTTGATGCGTTTGGCGGCGGCCGTCGTGGGAACGCTGGCGGTTGCGGAGCTCGCCGCAGGGGCTCCGGGCAACGCCGCCGTCGTCGATCGGCCGATCGCGATTCCTCCCAACAGGATCACGATCCCGGCAGCAGCTTGCATCCAGGGCACGCCCGCGGACCAGCGATCCCGCCGCTCCTGACGAATGAGTCCTTCTTCTCGTGCCCGCTCGGCGATCTGTGCCCAGGTATTGAGTGGGGCGTGATCGCGCGTGCGCTCCTTGGCCACGAGCTCGTCAAAATGATCTTCAGATAGGTGCGACATGTGCCTTCCCATTAACAGGGGTTGATTCATCTACCAGGTGCGCCAACAGCTTGCGCAGCTTTGCACGCGCCTTGAACAGTTGTGATTTCGATCCGCCCGGCGTGATTCCGAGCTCGGCTCCGATCTCGCCGTGTGTGTAGCCTTCAATGTCGTGGAGCACGAACACGGCGCGCGCCCCAGGAGAAAGTCGTGTCATGGCCTCTTCAATCGACTCGCCGATGAAAGCGCGGTCGGTATCAGTCTCCGTCGACGCGGAGTCGTCCTCGATGTCCACTTCCAGCTTCGCGATGCGCCTGATCTTTCTCAGGGCGTTGAGCGTCCGGTTCACCGCTATGCGATGCGCCCACGTTCCGAATTGCGAATCGCCCCTATAACTCGGTAAAGCCCTGAAGATCTGCATCCATACTTCCTGCGAAATGTCAGCTGCCAGGTCCGGGTCACCGCACAGCCGCTGCACGACGGCGTCGATATGGGGCGCGTGCCGCGACCAAAGCCGCCGCAACGCGCGCTCATCGCCGGCAATGGCGCGCTTGATTTCCAGCTGATCGAAGGGCATTTCGGACGCTATCTTAGTCACGCGACACAGGGGTTTAGTTGCCTCGTACAGACCAGGTGACCTTCCGTTCCAGGAATCGTCGGCAACTGTAGGCCCTCGTCCATTCCACAGCGCTCTGGCTCCCCCTCACCCGGGGCGGGAACCTACGTGTTTGTGGCTCAGTATAAATTCGTTAGGTAAAGGAGTTAGCGTTGCTCAGGGTCATTCTAACCGCACTCACAGTCACCCGTGCCGGCGACGGTCTACCCGTCAAGCCAGCAACGGACGTTGGCATGTCCGCCACGCGCCTCGAAGCAATCGAGCGTGTCGTCGCGCGCGGCATCAAGGCCGGCGGCTATCCTGGCGCCGCTGTCGTCGTGGGAAGAAACGGTGCTGCAGTCATGGAGAGAGGCTTCGGCAAGCTGTCATGGCTCTCCACCAGTCCCGCGGTAGATGCCCAGCAGACGATCTACGATGTGGCTTCGCTGACCAAGGTAGTCGGGACAACCGCCGCGATCATGATCCTCTTCGACGAGAAGAAGATCGACCTCGACGAGCGGCTTGTGACCTATATCCCCACTTTCAATGGCGGGGAAAAGGATCGCGTTACCATTCGCCAGCTCCTCACCCACACTTCAGGACTGCCGGCGGGACGCGATCTCTGGCGCATCACCCAGAGTCCCCTGGAGGCGCGCGCGGCCGTAGTCGGCACCTCGCTCGAAGCCCGCCCGGGCACGCGCTATATCTACTCTGATCTGGGCGCTGATCTTCTTGGCCTCCTCGTGGAAGTCGTCTCGGGTGAGCCGCTCGACAAGTTCCTCGATCGACGTGTATTCGCTCCGCTGGGGATGAACGACACGTTCTATCGCCCCGCCGACTCGCTGCGCTACCGCATTGCTCCAACCGAAGTCACGCCTCCGCGAGGTTATCCACTCCGCGGCGAAGTTCACGACGAAAACGCGTTCGCTCTCGGGGGCGTCGCCGGACATGCCGGGCTTTTCAGCACCGCCACTGACCTGTCCGTCTTCGCTCAGATGATGCTCAACGGCGGCGAGTACAACGGCGTGCAGATCATCAGCCGTCCGACCGTGGAGCTGTTCACGAGCAGATCCGTCGGCCACCGCGCCCTCGGTTGGGATACCGCCGAAGGTGATCACGGGGCGGGCAGATATCTCGAGAGTACCGCCTATGGTCACACCGGATTCACCGGAACATCTCTGTGGATCGACCCCGAACGGCAGATGTTCGTCATCCTGCTCACCAACCGCGTTCACGCAGCGCGGGCGCTTCGTCCCGCCAAGGTGATCTCGGATGTGCGCGCCGATCTTTCCGATGCCGCAGTCCTCGCCGTGCTCGATGGCCCGGCAATCGCGGGTGGCAAGAGGACTTTCCGCTCGGATCGCGCAGTTGGTTGGAATCCGGCTCCGCGCCGTGTCTCGAAGAGGCGCCACGCGTCCTCCAGGCGTCAGGCGATCGCGCGCGCTTCGAGGAGCCGGGTGAGTGCGGCCAAAGCTCGCGCTGCCAAAGCTCGCGCTGTCAAAGCTCGCGCTGCAAAGAGCCGCGCGAGTGCGGCCAAGAAGAAGGCTTCCTCCACCAGGGCCACGCCCGCCAAGCGCCCGGTAAAGAAGACGACGAAAAAGAGTTAGATTGGTCAAGGGGCAACAAAGGAACGGAAATGAGTGAGGAATCCGGAGCGACCCTGCCGGAAGCGGCAGTGGACGGTGGGGTCGTCAGTGAAGACCAGGTGAAGCTCGCGCTCAGGCGGGTGAAGGATCCCGATCTCAACCTCAACATCGTCGATCTCGGGCTGGTCTACACCATCGCCGTCGAAGGCACCACGGTGAAGGTCGACATGACGCTCACCTCTCCCGCGTGTCCCTCCGGCCCCGAGCTGATGACCAACGCCGAGGCGGAAATCAAATCATTGCCGGGCGTCGAAAAGGTGGAAGTGAATCTGGTGTGGGCTCCCTTCTGGACCCCGGAGAAGATGGAGCCGCGAGTGAGGGCATACCTCGGGTTTTAGGCGGAGATCAACCGCGGAATGACCACAACTGACGCTGTGCGTTATCCGTTATTCCGTTATGCGAGGGCCGCGATGAATCCCGGTCCCATCACCTCGATTTGCCAGCGCCGCAGATCAGGTACAGCCTCGAGCTCCTCGATGGTCTTCGCGCCGCTCCTCGCGATGTTCTCGAGTCGCTCCCGCGAACAAAGCACCCCCGGATCCAACTCGAGCTTGTGCGCGACCTCGTCCCTGACCGCCTTGAGTCGCCCGACACGCGCGTCGAATTCCTGGTCCTTGTTCCAGCGCTGAGGCCTGGGGAACCGCGGCAGCTCTGCTTCCGGGACCTCGAGTCCGCGCCGAATGGCCGCGATGATGTCGGCACCGGCGCGATCCAGCATCCCCTTCGGCATCCCCCTGATCGCGCCCAGCGCCGCGACGTTTTGCGGCGGACGCTGTGACAGCTCGAACAGCACCTCGTTGCCCATCACGCGAAACGTCGCGCGGTCGAGCTGCGCCGCCACCCTGTCGCGCCAGTTCACGAGCTCGCGCAGCACTGCGAGCTCAAGCCGGGTGAGCTCGCGCGCGCCTTTCAGCCGGAGAAAGCCTTCCATGCTTTCCTCCGCCTCCCACCTCGTTCCCTCCAGGCGCGAGAACTCCTCCTGCGCCCAATGAAGACGGCCCCGCCGCTCCAGCTCCGATTTCATGTGGTCCTTCAGCTGAAGCAGATAGCGCGTGTCCTGGGCGGCATACTCCAGCATGTCGGGTGTGAGCGGGCGCATTGACCAGTCGGCGCGCTGGTGCTTCTTGTCCAGCTTCACATCGAAGAATTGCTCGAGCAGCGCCGCCAACCCGAACGACTTGATGCCGAGCAGCTGCGATGCGATGCGCGTGTCGAAAATGTTGGCGACGTGCCAGCCGTAGTCCTGATGCAGCAGCCGCAAGTCATAGTCAGCGTCGTGGAAAACGACCTCGACCGACTTGCTCTCCAGCAGCGCACCCAGCCTCGCGGGGGCTCCGATTGGCAGCGGGTCGACGATCGCGCTACGCTCACGCGTCGAGATCTGGATCAGGTAGATCCGGTCGAGAAACCGGTGGAAGCTCGCGCCTTCTGTATCGAGGGCTAACTCCTTCACGTCCGCGATCTCGTTCAGGAACCGATCGACCGTTGCCGCTCTGTCGAGGTAAAGCGCGCTGTCGGTTTCTGTGGATGCCATCCGCCAAATCTAGCGGCTTCGTGTTGCCGCGCCCGGTGGCGTATTTTTCCGTCATACCGACTCCTGGCCGCCACTTCATCTTTCCAGAATGATGACCGAAGAGTTCCGAGTTCACGTCTATCCGAGCGATTGCGATTCGGTCGGACATGTCAATCACGCGCACATGCTTACCTTGCTGGAGCGCGCGCGGTGGTCCGCACTAGAGCGCCACATGTCGTACGCCGAGTACATGAAGTCGAAGCTCTGGGCGGTGGTGCGAAAGGTCGAGGCTTCGTACAACGCGCAGACTTACCCTGGGGATGATCTGAGCATTCGCACCGGGCTCCTCTCGGTCGGCAATACGAGCTTCGTCGTCAAGCAGGAAGTCCGCAACCAGAAAGGCATGCTCGTCTGCGAGGCGTCGCTCGTCTATGTCACCGTTGCGCCCGACGGGAAGCCGATACCGGTGCCGGATCAGTGGCGCACGCTGTTTGCGCCATGGGAGCCGGCATGAGGCCAGGACGCGGGTAAAGCGAAATGACGGATCCCCAACAGCCCGTTGCTGCCGAGGCCGCGTCCGCAGCACAGGTAAGCGCCGCCGAGCGCTCGCTCGCCGCCCGCATCGGCGCGACGCTGTTCCGCTATCGCAGCTGGCTTCCGCTTGTCTTTCTGGGCGTTCCTCTGGTGATGGCCGGATCAACGTCTCCATTCCGCTGGGAGGTCGGGCTGGCGCTGATTGCCATCGGCGAAGCGATTCGTCTCGCCGGGGTCGCTGCTGCCGGCAGCGTTACGCGCCGGCGCTCACGGAACGTTCAACGGCTGGTGACATACGGGATTTTCGCCTGGTGCAGGAACCCACTCTACATGGGAAACTTCCTCATCTGGATGGGCTTCGTCACCATCTCCGGAGTGCTGTGGTTTCTTCCAATCGCCATCGTGCTCTTCGCGGTGGAGTACGAGCTGATCGTGCGCTACGAAGAGGGAGTTCTCGAGTCGACGTTCGGGCGGGAGTATCTCGACTACAAGAACGAGACGCCTCGGTGGCTGCCCCGGCCACCGCGCGGCGAGGTGCCGCGAGGCCCGCACGATTGGGGCGAGGCGTGGAAGAGCGAGATCAGCACGTTCCTTCAGTATGCCGTGCTGATCCTCGCGTTCTACATCAAGAGTCGGGTGCTCGGCCAGCAGTCCTGACGCCGAGATGGTTCCAGTGGGCCATCGCGTTCAGCAGCAGAGCGAATGTCCCCTGCGACTGCCACCGCCACATCGGGCGAATTCCGAAGAGCACGACTCGCCCACGCCCCACTGGTGCGTCGACAACAGCTGCCTTGCCCGCCATCTCGCTGCCGTTCACGAGCAGGCCCGACACGAGCAGCGAATCCGCCTTGTCGTGAAATCTGAGCACCACGCGGCCGCGCTGGCGATCGATGTCGGCGACGATCGACGGATCGACCGCGTCGAGACGTCCGGTCGTGTCGGGCGGCTGCACTGCGAGCAGCGGCGATTGATTGAAGTACACGGGGAAGGTCGATCTCTCGTACCCATACAGGATCGGGCTTCCCGTCGTGTCCGCCCGCGCCCGAAAGATCCCGCCTCGCGCGCGCAGAGTTCGAGCCTCGGCCTCGCTGACGGTGGGATTCAAGCCAAGTGCGATCGGCAGCCGTGAAGTATTGCCGGACGTAATGAGAACACCGCCCCGCTCCACGAATCGGCGCAGCGCGGCCGCGCCATCGAGTCCCATCCCGCGACGGATGTCATCGGTGGTATCCCACTTGTCGAGGTTTGGGGTGAGCGCCGTTTTCTGCCAGGGAATTGGCGGTCCCGTCTTCGGCCGGCCGTTGATCAGTGACTGCGCGGTACCGTTCACGTGCGGGAAGACGAGCACGTCGAATGCGTCGAGACGGCGCGGCAGCGCCAGCGACTGGTCCGAGATGTATGTGTACGGGACACGGAACTGGTCGAAGGCGTAGCGGACCCATCCTTCATTCTGCGTCTCGAGCCACGAATGCACGAGCGCAATACGTGGCGCCCGCACCTCGTGTGATCGAACCCGCGGCGCACTCCCAACCGCAACGCCAGTCAGGCCGAGCTCACGCACCGCGGCGCGGGCGCGTCCGTCGCGGGCGTCGGCGATCAGGTACGTTCCCGCCGGCCAGGTACGACCTTCTGCCGTGAACGACAGCTCGGCGGCACTCACGCGCGAGCCACCGACCTTCCACGGAAGCATTGCCGATCTCCAGTCGCCAAGATGTTCGACGAGCAGCACTCCCCCGTCGCCGGAGATCGCGCCCTCGACCTTCGCGTCTTCCGTCAGCATACGCATCGGTTTCGCGAGGATCGTGGAGTCGGCGATCTTGTGCGTCACGACGTGTCGAAGCTCGTCGAGCGTCCAGCCGGTGTCGTCGTACGGCGGCGGATCGTCGGGCTTGTATTTCTGTATCGCCAGCAGGGTGCGAACGGTTTGCGTGTAAGGCTGATCGAGCCGAACGATCCAGTCACCGCGCTTCACAAGGCGCGTGGTTGCTGCTTTGGCGCCGGCGTCCCGGCGCGCAGAGTCCGCTGCGCCGGCTTTCACCGACTCCTTGAGCTCGAAGTCTCCTTCCGCGACGTGCACTTCGGTTCCATGCGCCCGGAAGAGGCTCACGAGATCGGCGGCTTCGGCGGCGCGGCGCTGCTCGCGCGGAATCACGAACGCGTATGGCGCCGAGGTCTTTCCCTTGGTGATCATCCGCTCGGCCTTCGCGACGTAGTTGTCGAGGAAGGTGCGTGATTGATCGGCGACATACTTGAGCGCGATCATCACACCTGATTGCTGGTAATTGATGTTGCTGCGCATGCACCATTTCACGCCGTTGACGGGCGGATTCGGGCGGTCCCAACGCCGCTCCGTTTGGGTCGCCGGCAGCTTCACCGTCTGACAGTCGGTTCCCGTTGAGGTGTAAGTCTCATAGAAGCGGCCAATGCTGTTGTGCAGATTTCCGATCGCCAGCATGTAGTTCGGCGCCCAGCCGTCGTAGAAGCCGTGCGTCCAGACGCCCGGCAGGCCGCGCCGCGTGAGCTCGGTGATCTCCTGGTACGCGAGCGTGTGCCACTCCTGAATAACGATCGGATCGAACTCTTCGTTGTAGGGACCGGTGCCCGTGCTCGTGTACAGAAACGGCACCGACTCGTGGAGGTCGTGCAGAACGACGGGCTTCCAGTGCAGAAACGCCTTCATCACTGCCTGGGTCAGCTTTTGCGACAGGACCATGCCGTCCCGGTTGTTGTCGTGCGCGGTGTACTTCCCCCAGTAGATGAGCGGCATGCCCTGGGGGCCGAGCTTGAGCTGACGCGTCAGCTTGTTGACATCCACCATCCGGTCACGTCCATCGACTTCCGTCACCGGCGTTATCAGCGTGATGACCCCGGAGCGGATGGTGCGCACGAAGTCGGACTCGTCGACAGCGAGCCGATAGGCGAGCTCCATCAGCATCTCGGGGCTGCCGATCTCCGGTGAGTGAATGGATCCCGTGAGCCAGTAGATCGGCTTGGCGGTTCCAAGCAGCCGTGTCCTTTCCTCAGCCGTCAGCCCGCGCGGATCGGCGAGGCGCCCGAGCATCGTACGATACTCCTCTAGCCGCGCGAGGGTCGCTTCGTCGGCGATCGCCGCGATCAGCATCTCGCGCCCCTCGTCGCTCATCCCGAGCGAGAGCAACGTAATTCGCGGCGAGGCCGCGTCGAGCGCGCGGAAATAGCGGTTGATGTCCGCGACGTAGGAAAGATGTCCCGGCGTTCCGGGAACGTAGCCGAGCACCTTGAGTGGCGACGGGACGGTGGCTGACGCGGGGAGATGATCGACCAGCTCGGTGGTGAACTTCCACTTCACGTCGGTGGGCGTGAGCTCGCGGATTTTCGCCGTGTACTCGGGGTCATTGCTTTGCTGAGCGCCGAGTGGCACGGTGAGAACTGCCGCCAGCAACAAGGCGGCGCATTGACGCGCGTGCATTAAGCCTCCGAGACGGGTGAAAGTAGCGATGCTACGTCCGGGCTGCCGCGCGACATTCCGGACAAACTGCTCTGCTGCTGGAAAACGAGCTTTTCAGCTTCGCGAAAAATGACCCGTAGAGGTGGGCGTCGCACAGGGCGCGCTTGCACGACGGACACACGCCACCTTTGCCCGCCGTGAAGTAAGCGCCGCAATGATCGCACTGCCACTTGAACGACGACTGGCGGAACATTCGCATCTCAAAGTACGCTCAGCGTCTGAGAACCGCTCCAGGAAGCATTCGGCTTGAGCTTGACCGACGAGCCTATCTGCGCTGATTCCACGCAGATCATCTTCGCGTAGTCGTCGTTATCGAGTCCGGTGAAGCCGGTCACCTTCTCCGCCCATGGATTCCAGATCACAGCATCCTTGAACCCGGCCGCCCGCACTTCGACGCGACGGGAATTGCCCCTGTCCTCGACCTCGATCTTTTTGGGCGCCCCGAGATAAACGCGGTCGATCTCGTCGGCGACGACGAGCTTCTTCGCCTCGTCCTTCGCCTCGATCCCGCCCTGCGTCTTGTCGACGTACCACTTGCCGGTGAGGCCGCGCAGAACCGTCTCACGAATGTCGGCCACTGCGAGATACGTGTGCAGCGCCGCCGTAAAAGCAAAATGGTCTTCACCGATGTTGGTGACTTCGAGCTTCACCTCGAGTGACTTCTCGCCCAGGGAAACCGAGAGCGCAGTCCGAAAGCGGTAGTCCCACAGCTCGCGCGTCTTGTGGTCGTCCTGCAGCAGCAGCTTGACCTTCATCTGGTCGCTGGCTTCATCGTCCTCGGCGACCTTCCATTCCGTTTTGCGGGCGAAACCGTGTTGGGGCAGCGGACCGGTGTTGGCGAATTGCGGGAAGACCACCGGTATTCCGCCTCGAATCGGGTCCCCGGGCGCGAACGCCGCGGTCTTGCCCATGAACAGGACCTCAGCTCCACCCGCGGGAACCCACGACGTGGTGTGAGCCCCATTCAAGTAGATCTCGGCGCTGCCGCCAGATGGATGAGAGAGCACCACCTTGGGCATTCCGTTCTTTCCGCTTTCAATGCGTGTCGTCATGATGGAAAGAAAAATACGACTTTGCGCGCAAAGGCCCCACACGAATTTCGCGCGGGGCTTCCCTGATCCAGCCGGAATGTGGCGCTTAGCCTACCGGTTTGGCCTTCCGGGAGGATTCTCACTCTTGAAAACATCGCGATTGATCTGAACGAACTGCTTCATATTTCCCGGAACATCCTCTTCCGGAAAAATCGCGGTGACCGGGCATTCGGGCTCGCAGGCTCCGCAATCGATGCACTCGTCCGGGTGGATGTACAGTTGATCCGGGCCTTCGTAAATGCAATCGACCGGACAGACGTCGACGCACGCACGGTCTTTCGTGTCCTTGCAGGCTTCGGTGATTATGTAAGGCATGTCGTTCCCGTTAGTGCGCCAATCCTTTGCGAAAAATAGACCGGCAGGGACTATCTCCGCCACGGCGGAAGCTCGCCGTGTTTCTTCACCAGGTGCGGGTTCTCCCGAAAAAGCGTGGCCGTCTTTCCGATCACCTGGACCACCGCCGCGTTGGTGGCGAGCGCAAGAGCATTGGCGGCGTCCTTCGGCTTGACGTCATCCTTGTTGCCAAGCTTCACCTTCACCAGCTCGCGCGTGCGCAGCGCATCGTCGAGCGACCCGATCAGCGTCGGCGTGAGACCGTGCTGGCCGACGTGGACGGTAGGATTCAGGTGGTGTGCCTCTGCGCGCAGCTCGGCACGCTCCCGTCCGTTCAATCCCGCAGCCTCCCCGGCTTTGTCATGAAGGGACGGACGTCGATCGGCGTGCCGTTCCAGTAGTTCTTGTCGCTCCGCATCACCTGGTAGTGCAGATGCGGGGTGTTGGGCGGCGCATTCCCTGTCGTTCCCACGAAGCCGATCACCTGGCCTTCTTTCACCCGAAGCCCCTCTTTGACATCCTGGGCGTACCCGTCGAGGTGGGCGTAGTAATGGAGGTATCGCCCGCTGGCGTCGGCGACATAAATCGTGATTCCTCCCGACCCGCCGTTGGACAGCTTGATGATGCGCCCGTCGGAGGCCGAGATCACGGGCGTCCCGCGCATGGCAAGAATGTCGGTTGCCATGTGGATGCGCCCGTTGCTCCGCGCCGCGTGGAATGTGTCCCTGAGGTCGCGCGGCTGCACGCCCTCGACCGGCACCATCAAGGGATACGCCCGGAAATAGGATGAGTCGGATCCGAGCATCGGCCGCAGCTCCGGTCTTACCGGCGCGGATCGACCTTCAGGGGTCGTCACTATCACCGGCGGCAGCCTGTTTTCGGCTGAGTCGGTCGGCGCGCGCAGATTCACGCACGCAAAGCTCGCTGCGACGCAGCATACCGCCATCGCGCCCGGAGCTATCCGCGTCGGGATGCTTCTCATCCCCGTACGACGCATCGGCTCAGCCAGACGAAACACCCGTTAGCTGAAGTTTGCTCTCATCGGCCTCGCGTTCCTTTTCCTCAGCCATCCTCGCGATTCCTTCCTCGATCGTTCTGGAATGGTGCATAGAGCAGAACTTGGGACCGCACATCCCGCAAAACTCGGCGCTCTTGAAATACTCGGCGGGAAGCGTCTCATCATGATACTCCTGCGCCCGCTCCGGATCGAGGCTGAGGCGAAACTGTTCCTTCCAGTCGAAGGCATAGCGCGCCCGTGACAGCGCGTCGTCACGATCGCGGGCACCCTTTCTTCCCCGCGCGACATCGGCGGAGTGCGCGGCGATCTTGTAGGCGATCACGCCCTGCCGCACATCTTCTGCATTGGGGAGACCGAGGTGCTCCTTGGGAGTCACGTAGCAGAGCATGTCGGATCCGAACCAGCCGATCATCGCCGCTCCAATCGCGCTCGAGATGTGGTCATACCCCGGAGATATGTCGGTGACTAGGGGCCCAAGCGTATAGAAGGGCGCGTCATTGCACACCTCCTTCATACGCCTGACGTTCATCTCGATCTGGTCCATGGGAATGTGGCCGGGACCTTCGACCATTACTTGTACATCCTGGGCCCAAGCTCTGTTCGTCAGCTCGCCCAGCGTATCGAGCTCGGCAAACTGAGCCCGGTCACTGGCGTCGGCAATGCACCCGGGGCGCAGGCTGTCGCCAAGGGAGATGGTGACATCGTACTGGCGGAGAATCTCCAGCACTTCGTCGTAGTGCTCGTAGAGTGGATTCTGCTTCCGGTGCGCCATCATCCATACGGCGTGAAGAGATCCGCCGCGGCTCACGATACCGGTGATGCGTCCGTGCACGAGCGGAAGGTGCTCGATCAGGATGCCGGCGTGGAGCGTCATGTAGTCGACACCTTGCTTCGCCTGGTGCTCGATCATGTCGAGCAAGTCATTCGCGGTAAGCTCTTCGAGCTGCTTGTCCCATTTTCCATCGGGACCACCCTGCACCGCCTGGTAGATCGGGACAGTTCCGATCGGTACGCGCGAAGCGGCAATGATCGCGCGGCGAATGCCGTCGATGTTGCCGCCGGTGGAGAGATCCATCACCGTGTCGGCCCCGTACTTGACGGCGATCTCGAGCTTCTCGATCTCGCCGTCGACGTCGGAAGAGACGGCCGAGTTGCCGATGTTGGCGTTGATCTTCACGCGCGAGACCTTGCCGATCGCCATTGGCTCGAGCGCGCCGGCGAGATGATGAACGTTGGCGGGGATGATCAGCCGCCCGATCGCGATCTCCTCGCGCACCAGCTCGGGCGGCAGCTCCTCGCGCTCGGCGACGAACCGCATGGCATCGGTTGTCTCGCCACGACGCGCGTAGTGCATCTGCGTACGTGCTTCCATCGTTTGACTCCCTACGCCGGTACTAACCGGATCAGGTTCTGAGGGACTTTCTCAGCCGCGCGCTGGCCTTCCATTCGGTGGCCGGTGACTCCGGCGCAGCACCCCTGTCTGAATACCAATGTACCCTCACCAGTGGTCTTGGAGGGTCCTTGGCGACCCGTTGCTACAGTGGTAGGCCCAAGCTCAGCTGAGACAGTGAGTAAAGCGACCTTGATATAAAGACAAGCTAGCTTTACTATATTCCCTGTCTCATTCGCGAGGTTACCGAAAATGCCACAGGCAAAGGGCACCGCCAGCGCTTTTCCTGTACTACTTCATCACCGAGATGAGGCAGGTCG
>JBBDXY010000007.1:0-5036 GCA_040902085.1 Gemmatimonadaceae bacterium | reverse complement strand
AGGGCACCGCCAGCGCTTTTCCTGTACTACTTCATCACCGAGATGAGGCAGGTCGTGGTGGCTCTACCTGTTCGGGATAGGAATCGCGACGAGACGCTACCGGTGAGGAACAAGCTGCGGGTCCTCAGGGCGGAACGGGATTGGAGTCAGGCCGATTTGTCAGACAAGCTCAAGGTTTCGCGCCAGACCGTGAATGCGATCGAGACGGAGCGCTACGATCCGAGTCTGCCACTCGCCTTCCGAATCGCGAGGCTGTTCGGGCGGCGGATCGAGGACATCTTCGAGCCGGACGGAAACTAAAAAAACCCCGCGGCACGCGCGGGGTTTTTTTATTGCTTCAGGTCGAGCCGAAAGTCACTCCGACTGCTGGACCACCATCGCCTCGCTCAGAGTCATGGAAATGCGACCCCCGCTCGGCACACAGCCATCGTAATTCGCGGTGACTCCCGCGACCACAGCTCCTGCTGCGGCACCGGTCGCGGCACCGATGACCGTCGATTTGGTCTTCTTGCCGAAGATCTGTCCGGCAATGGCACCGATGACGGCGCCGGTAGCGACCTTTTTCACGTCGTCGCTCGTGCTTGCATCGCGCACCTTGTCGACCTGTGCGTAGGTCACCGTCGAGCTGACGGGATACGTCTTGCCATTGAAACCGATGGAGCGCACCACGAACTCGAGCACGATGTTGTCATTGGCGTTGTTGCTGCGCTTGACTGACGTGACTTCGATCACCGCTGTGGCACCGGCTGGAATGGAAACGCCGTTGGAGCCCTGCACTGATTCGGCTACGCTGGCAGTGAACCGATCACCCACCGCATAGGTGTTGGTGCAAACGCGCTGCCCTGAATAAAGCGAGATCTCTGAGCCGCCGGCGATCATGCCTACCGCTGCTTCAGGTCCCTTTGCGGTCTCGGTGACCGTGTTTCCGTTCGCTGAGGTGTTGACCACAGGCTCGGGTGGGCGTTCAACCGGCGGCGGCGTTCGACGCGGCACTGGGCGGGACGCTCTGCTCGGGGTGAGAATCTCTGAAGGTGTCGGACGGGACGAAACGCGAGGCGCTGGTGCTGCCGGACCGACGATCGGTGCCGTAGTCACCGGAACATCCGTCAGCTGGGGCTGCGCGGAGCTGTCGGCATTGGCCAGAGCCAGGTCGCGGGTGAGCGTGCTGTCCTGCGCGAGCACGTCCGCGGGAGAATCGCCGCGCTTGCATGCGCTTACCGTGAGTACCGCCGTGAAGAGCGCCGCCGCTGCAATTCTGGAGAGCTTGTTTTGCATGATCCTTGTCTCTGAAAGAAAAAAAGGGGGATGCGACCACCCGTGGCCGCATCCCCCTCCAATAAATGTTTAGTGGGGGAAGCGACTCGTTATGTCTCCGCCGGTGCGGCCTCGGCCGATCGCAACTCGGCCCAGGCCCGACCGACCCGTTGGGAACGGCATCCGGTTGTTCACCGAAATGACAGTCCCGCGGCGGCGGCCGGTGCGCTCATCACAATGATCGATGTCGCCGACGACTCCACCGCGAATTACGGCCCCGAGAATGGTGCCGAGTACTGCACCTGCTGCCGAACCACCGTCACTACCCACAGACGACCCGCCGCTCGGATAGGAAACCGCAATTGGCTGGGGGCGCGGAGAGACCGGAGCTTCGGGTGCGACTTCGATTGGCGCGGTCGCAACCGACTGGATTTCAGACTCGGTTATGTCGGCAGGCGCTTCAGCCGGAACGACCTTCGGAGGCGCCTTAGGAGCAGGCTTGTTGCGCTTTACGCGCGCCGATGCGGCAACTTTGCGAGCGGGAGGACTGGTCCGCTCGATCGAAGAGACAAACTGTTGGCCCGAGGTGACGGCGCCGTTGCCCAGGGAGATTCCATCGTCCGAGGAAGCGAGCTCGAGATCCTTCCGGAGGTCGGCGTCGATCGCGCTTTTGCTCTGGCTGCCGCAAGCGGACAAGAGAACGACGCTTGCGCTGGCGAACAACAGGTAGGTCTTCCTCATTGGAACTCCTTCCCTCGTAAGGGAATGACGAGCATGCATCGGTACCAACCAGCACTAGACCCAAACGATTTCCGCTGGCGCCTCTATAGAGGGCAACGCATGAGCCGTCGGTTGACTCCGTAATGACGCGGTCAACTAGAAAAACGACGCGTGCCTGTCATCCAATGGTGACAACTGGTGTCCCAACTTCGGGACAGGAGAGATTTTCTTGTTCCGCGACCGCCGGCAGGATACGTTCGCCGCATGGATAATCTGCGACGGCAAAATCTGCGACCACGGCTACTGATAGCGGCGATGTCGCTTGGCGTGGGGCTGGCCTGCGCGCAATCTCACGACGCCGAGCTCTCCGCGACGGAGAAGAAAACGATCGCCGACTCGTTGACTAAGCTCGTGGTATCTGCGTACGACCTGTCAAAGCCGGACCCTGTCGCCAGCCTGATGAGTCTTTATCCCGACGGTGACAGTCTCGTGTCGGCCAGCGGCGGCGGCGTAGTCCGCACTCGCGCACAGCTCGAGCAACAGATCAAGACGTTCTGGACTTATGTCGGGAGCCACATGCAGAACCCCAGGTGGGAGTGGACTTCCATGGCCATCGATGTGCTTTCAGCCGAGGCCGCGGTGATGACGAGCACATATCGAATTCCGCATCTTACGCCGCAGGAAAAGCCGCACGTGATCGGGGGCGCCTGGACCGCGGTCTTCGCGATGCGCGGCGGTCGGTGGGTGATCGTTCAGGAACACCTTTCCGACGCGCCGAGTTCACCGGAGTAGCGACTACTCTCCCAAGTCGCCTCCGGTCGCGTTGACGGAGGACTTGAGCTGCTGGCCAATTTCGGCCTCGCCGCTGATGATCGAGCGCCAGCTCAGCTCCTGCCCTCTGCGAAATCCTTTTTGCGTGACCTTCAGTCCTTCGGGTGAGATCGCCACCATGTAGGCCTTTCCGTCGATGTCGATCTCGCGCTTCAGGACCTTCTCGAGTTTCGTCGCCATGCCCCCTCCGGGGAGTTGAATGTGCTTGCTTGGCGATAAAATACGTGGAGACGGCGCCGGCTTCGAGTCCCCTCGTGTCAGGAGTAGACAAATGTGGCTTGTCCGAGGCCTTGTTCGTCAATAAAACACGGAGAATCAATGGCCTTACAAGCTCCGGGCGATGAAAGCGCCCACCTCATATACGAGTTCGAACGGCGCGCCTATCCGGTCAGAAACTCACTACTGACAATTGGTCGCGATGCAGCGAGCCACATCCTGATCCGGGAGCCGGCGGTTTCGCGGAACCACGCGGAGCTGCGGGCCGAAGAAGGGAAGTTCGTGCTGCATCCCTGCGGCGTGAACCCGACGACCGTCAACGGCGCGACACTCGCCGAACCTCGGGCCCTGGCTGAAGGCGACAAGGTGGAAGTCGGCTCCGCCATCCTCACCTTCACCACCAAGCGACTGCCGCTGGGCGTGTCGGTGATCGAGCCCGCCGCAGCAGCCAATCGCGAGAAGGACATCAGCACGCGGCGCAACACCATCAAGCATCCAATCATGGCGGGGACTCTCGACCCTGACGCACCACGAAAGGTCCCGACCAACGTGATCGTGGCGGCGGTCATGGTCATCGTCGTCATCCTGTATCTGCTCGGCAGGTAAGAAGAACGGCAACTGAGAAGTACCATGCTGTCCGCTGACCGCGATCCGCTATGCGCTGCCCGCCCTACGTGTGCTCACCAGCAGCGACCCCGCGCCCCAAGTCATCCATCTTCCCGATGACGAGCGTACCTCCGCCACCCCGCCCAAACACATTGGCGGTGGCGGTTGCCGATGGGCGTCCACCCTGAACTTCTCGGCCTGCCCGTCGTCCAGCTGGTTGTCGGCCGCAACTGCTAGAGCACCCAGGCGATTGTACGCCGCCATGGCGAACCGCGCCCAAGGGCCGGTCGATCCCGCCCGCGTGCGTGTAGCCCACCCGGCGGTACGCCTTAATGGCGCCGTAGATTCGTTTCCGTTCTAAGCGCCGACTGTCCGTCGCACTCCCAGCTGTGCAATTCGAACATCACCCGAGTGGCCCACGGAGAGAATCCAGTCGCAGGTGTCATCAAAGATGTCGATGTCGTCCGACGACGGGTACCACAAGTCACCGAAATATCTTGCGAGCTCCTCAAGGTTGACGCGGTCGATTTGATCGAAGCGATACCAGTTTACGTAAACCGTCGGCTGCTCCGGGCGAAGTCTAAGACTCCAGAGTGTTCCGAGTAACTTGAAGTGCTCGGATTCAGCATTCACTCCCTCTACTGGGACGGATCTGGCCGAAAGGCTCCTGACCAGCATTAGCCCATCGTCTTCAGGACATCCGAGGCGTCGCGCGATTCGTATTCGAAGCTCGCGCGCCTCGTCGTCGCTCAGAGCGTCTATCTGAGGAAACGGAACCTCCGGATGCGCTTCCTCAAAGTTCTTGCGTTTTAGATCGTGCACAGCAGCCCTCCCATCCTACGGGATCGGCTCTGCGCCATAGCGTCCTCCACTACCACGCTTGCCGCCGGACCAGTCCCACCAGTTGATGTGCCATCCTGCCTCGGGTGTACCTGGCTTGGCATTCGGGTGAGCCGGATCAACACGGTACCCCTTGGTGGTGTTGCCGCGCTGTGGGCTACCGAACTTTCCTGGCGCACCCTTCGGGAGTTTCCCAACTTGAGCGTGCACATCAGCCAGTGCTCTTTTGACAGTGCTAAGCGCTGGCCTGCCGGCCGCCCCTGCTGCGCGTCCGGCGGGCACCATGCCTGCAAGAGCGACAACTCCGCCAACTGCATCGCCCTCCGCGACGGCCTGACCGAGCCCATTCGCACCAAACGCTTCTGCGGCGGCGTTGGCTGCTGCCGCTCCGTTAAGTACCGCTGAACCAACCGCGCCACCACGTTGCGCGCCCCAATCCGCCGCACTCTGGAACAGACAATCTGGCCATGGCGTGCACAGCCCAAACGGATCTGAGAAATTTACCGGATCACCATTCGCAAACCCATACGAGTTCAGCCCGCCCGCGATCCCGATCGGATCGGGCTGCG
>JBBDXY010000006.1:0-413909 GCA_040902085.1 Gemmatimonadaceae bacterium | reverse complement strand
GTGTAGCGAGTAGCCGGGTTCCGCTCGGACTGGGCCAGCCTGATGTTGTGGCGCCGCACCTCGTACTGGCTGGCCAGCGCGTCGGTCCAGTACTGCTCCAATCTCGGCGTGCCGCCGTTGTCGAACTCCTGCATCGCCAGCGCGCCCAGGCCTGTGTACGCGTTGGAGAGAACCTGGGATCCGCCCGACGAGAGGTTTCTGCCCTGGACGCGTGTTGGCCGGCCCAGCGGATCATACGTCACGGTGTCGGCGATCCACGCCGCCCCAGACCGGGTGACTTGCCGTACCAGGGGCGAGCCCTCGGCGTCGTACTGGACGATCTTCTCGAGGACCGTGCCGGGATACGTCAGCTGCAGCAGCTGTCCGGCGTTGGTATAGGTGAAGTCGAAAATCTTCCCCCTGATGTCTGTGATCCGGCTGAGCAGGCCGGTGCCCGACTGGTACGCATATAGTTGTAACGGGCACGCACTGGAACAGGGATCGAGCTGATTGGGGAATCTGAGCGATGTGCGCCGCCCGGCGGCATTGTAACCGTAGACGATGCCGTAAACGTGCTGCGTGAAATCCTGCGCTGGCACGACGCTGCCGCTGGTGGCGTACAGCAGCTTCCTGATCCGGAGCGTGTCGGTAAGCAGCAGCCCGCCGGGAGAATACGTGCGATTGATCAGCGCATGCTGATTGTCAGCCCGTGTCATGTTCCCGGAGCGATCGTAGCCGAACAGCTCCGTGTCCCGCTCGATCGTGATTGCGGTGGTGCCACCGGTTGACAGGGGAAACTTGTAGGAGCAGGGGCCGTTGATGCCCGAAGGATCGAGCGCCCTGCAATCAGTAACTCCGTAGACCTGGTTCGCGGTCGCGCGCCGCTTGAGCCGGCCCAGCGCATCGTACTCCATCGTCCGCACCACCGAGCCCTCCTGGTGCTTGATCAGATTTCCGGCGAGATCGTAAGTGAAGAACTGGCTCCCGCTGAAGAGCGGCGCGTCGGTGCCACCACCGGCGCGGAACTCCGTCGCCTTGCGGCCGGCGCGATCGTACGCATAGCTGGTCCGCATCACGTTAGCGGCCGCCGGGTCCGGCACAGACCGGCGCGTAACCTCAGTGACGTTGCCTTCGGCGTCATATTGCTGGCTCACCCTGAGCGTCATCACCGGCATGTTGACGGTGCCCGTCAGCACGTACTGCGGCGTATACGACGTGGCCGTTGCCAGGCTCACGCTCAGCGTGTCCCGCCCCAGCAAGTCGTAATAGGTGGAATCCGTCCGGAATTTTCCGCTGGCGAACTCGGAGACCGTCGCTCGCACCCGCCCAAACTCGTCCTGCGCGACTGTGCTCGTCTTCTGGAGCCGATTCGTCACGGCGCTGACGTTTCCGAGAGCGGCATCATACGCCACGTTGTCGATCGCCGACGTACCTGGCACCGTGCTCTTCAAATACAGTCCGGCAGCGGCGCCGGATGTGTGATAGGAGAAGGTGGAGCGGCGCGCGCTGCTCGTTCCGGGCTGCAACCACGCAAGCGTGCCGTTGGTGTTGTAGCTGTAGTTCATGATGTCGCCCGTCGGTGACCGGATCACCGTCGCGAGCGCCAGCGACGGGTGCCAGGTCACCTTACTGACGGCGGCGGGATCGCCGGGGCTGCGGAGGTTCAGGATGGCCGACGAATCCACGAGGCCCCGCGAGTTGTACCACGCCTTCGAGACGGTGCCACCAGGGGTGCGCACCTCTTTCGGCAGCGCGGCGAACGTGGCGTCGTACGTGATCAGTGTTTCCCATCCATGCGCATCCCTCGTCCGGGTGGGCGCACCATGGCCATTGAGCCAGATGCGTGTTACGACCCTAACGTCGTTGCGTGGTCCTTCGATCCTTGTATAAGCGGAATCCGGATGTTGCGCGGCTGCGTTCACCGTGCCCGGAAACCCGCGGCTTTCCATTGGTTGGAACTCCTTCGCAATCACGCTGTTGTCGGCGAGCGTGAGCTGGTGGCGGGTCAGCTTGCGGGCGGCGTCATACGTGTAAGAAGTGACCGCGCCCAAGCGGTCAATGCGGGCCGTGACCCGCGCGGCATCGTTCCCGGTGCCATACGCAAACTGCACCTGACGGCTGTCCGGCTCCGTGATGCGCGTCATCAATCCGCTGGCGAGCTCGAAGTCGGACCTGCGTATGCTCCCGCCGGCATTCAGGTCGATGTAATACGCTGTCGAGGAGGTATAGACGACATTGTACCGCACCGAGGTCGTCCCGGATGGGAGCACTACGGACGTCAACCGTCCAGACGCGTCGTATAGGTACTGCGTGGCCGGGCCCACTAGCGGCTCTGTGCTGATGTGCCGGCCCTGGGCGTTGAAGACCACCTGGGCGCCACCAGGCAGGCGACGGCGCATGTTCCCGCTGCCGTCGCGAAAGAGACTGTCCGGACCCGAGTATCCCGGGGCGCGCCAGACACTGGTGCTGCCCACGCGCTTATACAGCGCCGTCGATCCGTCGCCGCCTATGCGTAGGTAGCTTCCATCGGCCCGCTGAAGGAGCCCCGCGCGCGCGGCGAGCGCAGGTGAAGCGCTCGTGCGGCGTATGACTTTCCCGTGCCCGTCTCCCCTTCTATCAGGACCGGGAGGTGGTCATAGGGGCCGAAAAGGTCGAGACTCCGCAGCAGCGCTTGCAGCGCGCGACCCGTGCCGGCAAAGGTAGGCTCGTCGCTGGGCAGATCACGTCGTATAGCTCTGGCCTCGTTCCTCCGCGCCGGAGGCGTGGCATTTATCAGGTGGCTTGGCACGGCGCGTCGCTTGTCGACCTACTGTAGCGCCGGAATGGCAACTTTTGAGGTTTCGAATTCACGGATGCCCCACAGAGTGCCGCATCCGAGAGCCATTGGAGCGCACACCGCGAGCTTGGCAATTAGACTGTGGGGCCTTAGAGGATTCACGTAGCTCCTATTGACGTAGGTGGAAACAACGCATCAGAGGAAATTCCTTAAATGGGCAGCACATACTAAGATGCCATTCGCTTTTCGTCTACGTCGATTATGTATCAACCATAGGGCGGTTCATATCACTTTGGGATTACTCTTTTTCGATTCTCGGCGAGAGCCGTAGGCGCACATACGCACATCACGCATCGTAGCTGATCTAGCCGGTGGGTAGGTACCAGCGAAGCATCAGAAATGTCGTCAGATGCGTCGGTTAGAGGTTCAAAAGTGCGCGGTAGAGCTTCAGGGCACCTGGAAGCCAATAGGGCGTGAGCGCCTGAGGCTTGGACCAGCAAAGAAGGGCGGTCCTACAAACGATCACTCGGCGAGGTGATTCAGTGACAATCCATACCGCCGGTGACACTAGCCTGGGATCGAAACGAACCTCTCCAGCACCATTTCCTCGAGCGCCTTTTTTAGTGGCGCGAGCTCTATCGTCTCCAGAACATCGGCGGCGAACGCATAAGTGAGCAGGGTCCGGGCGCTCTCCGGCCCGATCCCCCGTGAGTTCAGATAGAACATCGCCATCTCATCGAGCCGCCCCACCGTCGCTCCGTGCGTGCACTTCACATCGTCGGCGAAAATCTCCAGCTGCGGCTTGGTGTCCACCCGCGCCGTCGGCGACAGCAGCAGATTGTTGTTGCTCTGCTTGCCATCGGTCTTCTGCGCTTCGGGGTGGACGTAGACCTTGCCGTTGAACACGCCGTGCGAGCGGCCGTCGAGCACTCCCTTGTACACCTCGTGACTCGGGCAGTTGGGCGCGATGTGCTCGATGATCGTCTGGTTGTCGATGTGCTGCGTGCCGTCGGCCAGGTACAACCCGTTGAGCGTGCAAGTGGCCGCATCGCCATCGAGCGAGGTGTAGATGTTCGTGCGCGCGAGCGCGCCGCCGACAGCAAACGAGAAAGAGTGGAACTGGCTGTCGCGCGCCTGTCGCACCTGCGTCGTCCCGACGTGGAACGCGCTCTCGCTCTCGCGCTGAATCTTGTAGTGGTCGAGGTGCGCGCCTTCGCCCAGCGAGATCTCGGTGACGGCGTTGGTGAAATAGATGCTGTCCCTGACCGAGACGTAGCTCTCGATTACGGCCGCGCGCGAATGCCGCGCCGCGACGATCAGATTCCGCGGATGCGACACCGATTCTCCGTGGCCCTCTGAGACGAACACGAGATGGATCGGCTCCTCGATGACCGCGTCGGCCTGAATCTCGATGAACGCGCCATCGCGGATGAAGGCGGTGTTGAGAGCGGTGAAGGAGTGCTGCTCGAACGCGGCGATCTTTCCGATGTGGCGCTCCGGACGTCCGGTTCCCGATCGTACCGCGCGCGCCAGACTGTTCACGCGTACCCCGGTCGCGAGTCCTGCATAAGAAGAGAGATCGGCGGCGAACTCACCGTTCACGAAGACGAGCGTGTGCCACTTGGGCTCGCCAAAGGTGAATCTTTCCAGATCCGCCCACGCGACCATTCCCGCGGTGCTGCCCTCGGACGAAACGCCGCGTGAGCTGACCGCTGCCGCGCGAAACGTGCGCTCAGCGATCGGTGCGACGCTGGTGAAGTGCCAGTCCTCGTTCTTCCTGGTGGGAAATCCGAGCGTCTCGAAGCGCGACATTCCCCGCTCGCGAATCGCGCGAAGCCACTCTACCGCTTCAGGCTGACGATCGAAGTCCTCGCGGAAGGCCTTCATCGGAGCGGCGACCTGAATCGTCGCCGCATCCACGGACTTCCTGTCGCCGGCGTTACTGGTCCGCGCGGCCTTTCGCACCGGAGCTTCGTTCAAGCCGCAGCCCCTGCGGTCCCAGCGTCCTGGAGCCAGTCGTAACCCTTCTCCTCCAGCTCGAGCGCGAGCTCCTTGCCACCGGATTTCACGATGCGGCCGCCATAGAGAACGTGCACGAAATCAGGCACGATGTGGTTGAGCAGCCGCTGATAGTGCGTGACGACGATCGTGGCGTTCTCAGTCGTACGGAGCTTGTTGACACCCTCCGCCACGATACGTAGCGCGTCGATGTCCAGGCCTGAATCCGTCTCGTCCAGGATCGCGAGACGCGGACTGAGCACCGCCATCTGGAAGATCTCGTTGCGCTTCTTCTCGCCACCGGAGAATCCCTGATTCACGGAGCGGCTCAACAACGCCTGATCCATGTCGACGAGCTTCAGCTTCTCCTCGACGAGATCGAGAAACTCGAGCGGATCGACTTCGTTCATCCCGTTCGCTTTGCGGATCTCGTTATAGGCGGAGCGGAGGAAGTAGGCGATGGAGACGCCGGGAATCTCGACCGGATACTGGAACGCGAGAAAGATCCCGCTCTGTGCGCGCACTTCCGCATCCATTTCCAGCAGGTTTTGTCCGTTGTAGGTGACGGTACCCCTGGTCACCTGGTACGACGGATGCCCCGCCAGCACCTGCGCCAGCGTGCTCTTGCCCGAGCCATTGGGCCCCATGACGGCGTGCACCTCGCCCGCGTTGACGCGGAGCGTGATGCCCTTGAGAATAGCGTTGTCGCCGATGCCGGCGTGCAGATCATTTATTTCGAGCACGAAACCAGTGATTGAATGTTGTTTGTACCGCGTATACGAACTGACTGAAGAGCGACCAGTTGGCCGTGAACGGATAACCCGGGGTGCGCGGTCCCCCGCGCAGCCAGGTCCATCCTGCGCGCACACGCTCCTGAACGCTCGGTCGATCCATCGAAGTTGTGGGCGAGCGGTGGGTCAGGTCACGTCGGAGGCGTTCTCATCCGACGGACCCTTCGAGCGTGATGCCGAGCAGCTGCTGGGCCTCGACCGCGAACTCCATGGGTAATTCCTTGAAGACCTCGCGGCAGAACCCGCTCACGATCATCGACACCGCGTGCTCGGCGCTCACACCGCGCTGCTTGCAGTAAAAGATCTGATCCTCGCCGATCTTTGACGTCGATGCCTCGTGCTCCAGCGTCGCGGTGCTGTTCTGCACCTCGATGTAGGGGAACGTGTGCGCACCGCACCGGTTGCCGATCAGCATCGAGTCGCACTGCGTGTAGTTGCGCGCGTTCTCCGCTTTCGGCAGCACTCGCACCAGGCCGCGATAGCTGTTGTTCCCTTCGCCGGCGGAAATTCCCTTCGAGACGATCGTCGACTTCGTGTTCCTGCCGATGTGGATCATCTTGGTGCCGGTGTCGGCCTGCTGCTTCTTGTTGACAACGGCCACCGAGTAGAACTCGCCCACCGAGTTGTCGCCCTGAAGGATGACGCTCGGATACTTCCAGGTAATGGCCGATCCGGTCTCGACCTGAGTCCAGGAGATCTTGGAGTTCACACCGGCGCACTTGCCGCGCTTGGTGACGAAGTTGTAGATGCCGCCCTTTCCTTCGGCGTCGCCCGAATACCAGTTCTGCACCGTCGAGTACTTGATCGACGCGTTGTCCATGGCGATGAGCTCGACGACCGCGGCGTGGAGCTGATTCTCGTCGCGCTTCGGCGCGGTGCATCCCTCGAGATAGCTAACGGATGCGCCTTCGTCGGCGATGATGAGCGTCCGCTCGAATTGACCCGTGTTCGCGCTGTTGATGCGGAAGTAGGTCGACAGCTCCATCGGACACTTCACACCTTTCGGCACATAGGCGAAGGATCCGTCGCTGAACACGGCCGCGTTGAGTGCGGCGTAGAAGTTGTCGCTGTGCGGCACGACGGTTCCGAGATACTTCTCGACGAGCTCGGGATGATTCTGCACCGCATCCCCGAACGAGCAGAATATGATTCCGTGCTTCGCGAGCTCGTCCTTCATCGTCGTTCCGACGGAGACGCTGTCGAAAATCGCGTCGACCGCGACGCCGGCGAGGAATTTCTGCTCGGTCAATGAGATGCCCAGCTTTTCGTATGTCCGGAGCAGCTCCGGATCGACCTCATCCAGGCTCTGGAGCGGCTTTACGCTTTTCGGCGCCGAGTAGTAGACGAGAGAGTCGTAATCAATCGGGGGATACTTGACGTTGCCCCAGTGCGGCTCCTTCATCGTGAGCCACCGGTGGTATCCCTTGAGCCGCCAGTCCAGCATGAACTGTGGCTCTTTTTTCTTCTGAGAGATGAGGCGGATGACGTCCTCGTTGAGCCCCGGCGGGACGGTGTCCGTCTCGACGTCGGTGACGAAACCGTACGCATACTCCCGGTTTACCAGCGTCTCAATTGCCGAGCTCATCCCAACTCCTTGGCGTTTCGATACTTCCCCTCATAGATTCAATCTAAAGTAATCCTGTCGGGATAGTCAAGCTGACTCTGCCGTATCTATCCTTTTGTCTCATCAGCACTTACGCGGCCCGGCGATGCGCGATCCACGGCATTTTTCACCAGGTTCTTCTTCAGCCCGGACCCCGGAATTCGAGGCCGTTGCCTCCCTTGGCGACCTTCCCGAGGGTGCTGTCGTCCAGCGCGTGCGGTCCAACGGAGAGACCATCTGCCTCATTCGCCACCGCGATCGGGTCTCCGCGGTCAGCGACATCTGCACGCACGAGCACTTTCCGATCTCCCAGGGCGAGTTGCTCGAAGATGGGACAGTCCAATGTGCCTGGCATGGTGCCCGGTTCGATTGCCAGACCGGCGAGGTGAAACAGGGCCCTGCTACAACTCCGCTTCCGGTTTTCGCGGTGCGGGTGGAAGGAGACGCAGTGCTGGTCGGTCCCCGCGCCGAGCGATTTGGCACGAAATACGAGACCCCGGCCGCGAAGGTCGAATGAACCTGCGAGCCGACTTCCCGATCCTCGCCAACAATCCGGGTCTCCATTACCTCGATTCGGCGGCCACCTCGCAGAAACCGGGGATTGTGATCGATGCGATCCGCGACTTCTACGAAACGAGCAACGCCAATCCACACCGAGGGGCGTATTCACTATCGGTACGCGCAACCGAGCGCTATCACCGCGCCCGGGTCGACATCGCCCGCTTCCTCGGCGTGAAGGACGCCGACACGCTCATCTTCACGCGCGGCACCACCGAAGCGATCAATCTGGTAGCCGGCTCGTGGGGTCGCGCCAACGTGCGCGCCGGCGACGAGATCGTGGTGACCGCTCTCGACCACCACTCGAATTTCGTCCCGTGGCAGCAGCTCGCGCTCGAGAACGGGGCGACGCTGCGCATTTGCGAGCTGACGAGTGACGGCCGGCTCGATCTGGACTGCATGCGGAAGCTGGTGACATCAAGGACGAAGATCGTGGCGTTCAACCACGTTTCCAACGCGCTGGGGACGATCAACCCGGTCACGGACATCGTCCGCATGGTCCGCGATCAGTCGCGCGCGATAACCGTGTGCGACGGGGCGCAGAGCGCTCCGCACCTTCGCGTCAGCTTCGACGACCTCGGTCTCGACTTCTACGCATTCAGCGGCCACAAGATGCTCGGCCCGATGGGGCTGGGCGGACTGATCGGCCGGCGCGATCTGCTCGAGCAGATGCCCCCGTATCAGAGCGGCGGAGACATGATCGAGTTCGTCTACGATGACCGGACCACGTGGAATGTCGTGCCCAACAAGTTCGAGGCGGGCACGCCGAACGCGGCCAACGCCGTCGGGCTGGCGGCGGCCGTGGCGTACCTCGATCGGATCGGCATGGACCGCGTTCTCACGCACGAGCGGAGTCTCATGGCGATGGCCGAGGAGCGGTTAGCGGCGATCGAGGGCCTGCACATATACGGACCGCCGGTTGGCCAGCGCAGTGGCGTGGTGAGCTTCACTCTCGAGGACGTTCATCCGCACGATCTCGCCACCATCCTCGATGGTGAAGGAGTCTGCATCCGCGCCGGACACCATTGCACGCAGCCACTCATGCGCCGGCTCAACGTCACGGCGACCGCGCGTGCCTCGTTCTACGTCTACAACGACGAAGGCGACGTGGACGCGCTGCTGGCGGGGATCATGAAGGCGCGAGACATATTTGGTTATGTCCCGGCCTGAGCGCTCCGCGGAAATTGCCGCGCTTTACCAGGAGATGATCCTCGACCACTACCGGCGCCCCCGCAACAAGGGAGTGCTGGAGAATGCAGACGCATCCGTCGAAATGAAGAATCCGCTTTGCGGCGATGAGATCGGGCTGCAGGTCCATTTCGACGGAGACGGGGTCGACGATCTGAGATTCTCGGGGCGTGGCTGCTCGATCTCGCTCGCGTCGGCTTCGATGATGACGCAGCTGGTGAAGGGCAAGACAACGGGCGAGATCGACGCTATTCGAACCCGGTTTCGCGAGCTGATGCTGGGCGATGCTACCGCCGCCACCGACGCGAAGCTTGGCTCTCTCCGCGCGCTCTCGGGCGTGGCGCGCTTCCCCGCGCGCGTGAAATGCGCGCTCCTCGCCTGGAACGCCTTGGAGAGCGCGCTGGCGCAGCGAGCTTCGTAGCACTAGCGTGCAGTCATACGTCATACGCCGTTTCTACTGAGCCTTCCGCAGTGAGTCGTCGAGTCTTCCACCCTGTTGTCGTATTCGCCTGCGCCGTTGGCGTGACGCATTCGGCGGCACAAGTATCCGCGCAGGCGCGGACCGCACAGTTCGGCCAGTCCGGAATTCGGTCTCCTGATTCCGCAGCAGTCGTTCGTCGGGCCCGAAACCTCCAGGCGAATTTCGAGCGCCAACGCCGCCAGCTGCTCCCACGATTTTACACGGACGCGCCGACTCGATGTGTGATCGTCGGGCGGTTTTGCCACTCGGATTCGGACCGATCAGAGGAGGTGGTGATTCCCGAAGAGGGGAACAAGATTCGTCGTGCTCGCACACAGCTGCTGCGCGGCCTGGAGGAAGCCGCGGCTGCGCTTCCCGGCGACGAGTGGATCGTGGGCCAGCGCGTTCGATATCACGTCGAGGCGCGTGACACTTTGGCCGTGGGCATCGCGCGTGCGTGCGTCGCAACAAGGTGGTGGTGTGACGCGCTCACCGGATACGCGCTGCATGCCCAGGGCGACTTTGCCGGCGCCGATAGCTCGTTCTCGCTCGCGCTCGATGGCATGCCGCCAGCTACGCGCTGCCACTGGATCAACGTGGCTCCGCTCCTCGACACCGATCGCAGGGAATACCGCCGCATGCCGTGCGATCGACGCGAAGCGCTGGTGACCCGGATCTGGTGGCTGGCCGATCCGCTCCTCATGACGCCAGGGAACGAGCGACGCACCGAGCATTTCTCTCGCGTGATGCACACTACGCTGCTGCAAAAGGATGCACTGAGCACCTTCGGAATCAGCTGGGGTGGCGATCTGGCTGAGCTCACCGTTCGCTTCGGGTGGCCCGAGAAATGGACGCAGCAGCCATCGCCGAGCGCCTATCCCGGAACCAGACCGTCGGTAACGGGTCACGAGCGCGAGCCCGCGTTCCATTTCTTCCCTGTTCGTTGGCCGCCCGACAGCGTGCACGGCGTCGCGGATTCACTCTGGAAAATCGACGAGAATGAGCCACGGGAGATGTACGCGCCGCCGTATGCGCGCACGTTCGCCCCGCTGGATGCGCAGCTAGCGAGATTCCGCCGTGGCGACTCGACTCTGTTGGTCGCCGCCTATGATGTCAGCGATGATACGCTTTTCCGCCAGCGGAAATTCACCGCCGGCCTGATTGCAATGCGCGACGAGGCCACGCCTGCCACACTGACCGCAGTGGCAGAGGCGCCCGTCAGGCACGTGATGACGGTGTCGACGCCGTGGAAATCGCAGCTGATTGGCGTGGAGCTGCTCGCGAGCGACAGCGCGGCCGCCGCTCGCTGGCGCTCCGGATTCGGGGAGATTCCGCTCGAGGCCGACAGGATCAGCCTTTCCGATCTGCTATTTGTCGATGGCACTGTGCTTCCTGACGACCTCGCCAACGCGATTCCCCAAGCGCATGGTGGCACCGTGTTCCGCCGGGACGCGAAAGTCGGACTGTTCTGGGAGATCTACGGAACGGCGCCCGCCGACAGCACGCTTCCCGTGTCGCTCACTATCTCGCCGCTGGAAACCGGACGATTGCGCGCCGCGCTTGGCCTCCTGAGAATCGCGTCCAAGGCGACCCCACTCAATATCCGCTGGCAGGAAAATGGAGCAGCGGGGATGCTGTCGGCGCGCGCCGTGATGCTCGACCTCTCGCTCGTCCCGCCCGGGAAATACGAGGTAAGACTGGAGATCGGGGCGACACCTGCTGCCAGGACGAGCAAGGTGATTCGTATTCGCTAGGTTCCGATAACGGTTGGCGGGCTTCCCGATGTAGGCTCGCCTCCATCGGGCGCGGGAACCTTGCTGTCGTCACGCCCTTCGTCCGCGCGCTTCTCCTTCTGCACGTCCGGCAGAGCAGCCGGGTCGATCCATCCGTGGTCCGCCGCGTGCTTCGCCGCGCCGAGCGTATCCTCCGCGAGAACGAGCGTCGACCGGGCAGCGAGCACTTTTTCGGCGAGATCCTTCACCGACGATGATCGTTCCGCGGTGCCAGTGACATCGCGGATGTAGATGGCCTTAACGCGATCCGGAAATTCGCTCACGATCTGGTGATATATCTCCGGATCATGCTGACTCGTGTCACCGATGAGAATGAACCGCATATCCGGATACAGCTGCATGATGTTTCTGATCGCGACGCCCTTGTGCTCGAAGTGCCGCTCGGAAGAGAGCGATCCGAAGCCGATGTCCCAGTCGCGCAGCATCAGCGGTCCGCGTGGAATCCGCTGCAGATCCATGAACTCGGTGATGACATCGTAGATGTTCCACGGGCTGCTCGAGACATAGAACACCGGATTCCGCTCGTCGCCGCCGGCCCCATTTCTGAGCGCCTGGTAGAACGCCGCGACCCCCGGGAAAGGAAGCCGCGTGCGGGCATTGCCCAGCATCACCGTGCGCGCGGCCTGGAGAAAGTTGGAGACGCGTGACTGGATCACGGTGTCGTCTATGTCGCTGATCACCCCGAACAGCGCGCTGGGCGGCGGAATCAGGATCTCGCCGACGGCTTTCACGGTGCCCGCATCGGGGGGAAGCGGAGAGACGACAGTCGCCTTGTACCGGTGCCACTCCTTGTCATCCACGAGAGGCGGGTCGATGTCGACCCAGCCGCCGAAGAATCCCTCGTCGTCAGCTTTTATTTCGCTGACAGCGGTCGCGTATTCGACCTTCACCCGGGCAAACGCCATCGGGTCGCTCTCGGCGCGACGCCAGGTGTTGAGGAGATTTCTGAACGTCGAGTCGGCGTCGGTGCTGGCGCTGACTCCTCGCTTCTCCAATACCCGACCGTATACGTGGGCACGGCTCGGGCTCCCATACCCGCGGTACGTCAATACTTCCAACGGGTCGTCGTCGAGAATCGATCGGACGAGTCGGCGAAGCCGGGGCCAGCGCGGGAACCTCAAAACACGATCAGCTTGAAGGCAGCAATCACGAGCACAACCGATAGCAGCTGGCGGAGAACGGGCGGCCGTGCGCGCCGGCTGCCATAGGTCGCGCCGATCCATCCGCCCAGCAACACCGCTCCGCCCCAGATGGGAATGCTGCCTGGTATCTCCGCGATACCAGTAAGATGCCCCAACATCCCCGCGATCGAGTTCACAAGAATAAATGGCGCAGCCACTCCGGACGTGTGACGGGTGTCAGCCCATCCCATGTACAGGATCAGCGGACTGAGAAATATTCCGCCGCCCACTCCTGTCAGGCCGGATAGCAGACCAATTACCAGACCTACCGGCAATGCCACCCGAAGCGCGGGTGGATTCGCGAAAGCAGTAGTCGACTGGAGCTGGCGAGCTGAACGGAACATCCACACCGCCGCGTAGAGAAGCACCAGACCGACGAGGACCTTGTATCCGCGCACGGGAAGCGTCACGGCTCCACCCACGAACGCAGCAGGAATCGAAACGACCGCAAAGAGCCAGAAGAGATTCCAGGAGAAGAGACCCGCACGGTAGAACTGAATCGTCGCCACCAGCGCGACGAGAATGTTGAGCGCCAGCGCCGTCGGCTTCATCACAGCCGGAGCCAGACTGAACAATCCCATCACGGCGAGATAACCTGACGCACCGGCGTGGCCTACCGACGCGTACAGCGCCGCAGTGGCGAAGAAAAGAACGGCAATGATCAACGTCTCTGACAAGGGCATGTTCGAGGACCGTATATTTGGCTGCCGCTCCCGCGAAACTACATGGCCGACAACGCGATCGACATAGAAGGCATAACGAAGCGCTACTCCGGGCACACGGCGGTGCGCGAGCTCACGCTCCGTGTTCCGCAGGGCAGCGTCTACGGCCTGCTCGGACCGAATGGCGCCGGGAAGACGACCACCATCCGGATGATTCTGAACATCATCGCTCCGGACAGTGGCACGATCCGCATCTTCGGCCAGCCGTTCGACGATCGGAGAATCACGGAGCGAATGGGCTATCTCCCGGAAGAGCGCGGCCTTTACCGAAAGATGCAAGTGAGGAACGTCCTTAAATTTCTGGCCGAGCTGAAAGGAGTGCGCGGCCGTGAGGCTGACCGGCGAATCAACGAGTGGCTGGAGCGCCTGTCACTAAAAACACCTGAGAAGGACTGGGGACTCGCGAAGGTGGATGAGCTCTCGCGCGGAATGCAGCAGAAGGTCCAGTTCATCGGGACGCTGCTGCACGACCCTGATCTGGTAATTCTAGATGAGCCATTCAGCGGTCTCGACCCGGTCAACGCGCAGGCTCTCAAAGACACCGTCGTGGATCTCAAGCGGCGCGGCAAGACCGTGATATTCAGCACTCACCTGATGGACAACGCCGAGCGGCTCTGTGATTCCGTCTGCATCATCGCGCGCGGCGAAAAGGTCCTCGATGGTGCAGTCACAACCGTCAAGGAAGAGCACGGTAGGAAGAACATCGCATTGGCGCTCGCCGGAGATGGAATGCAGTCAGTCGCGTCCATTTTGCGCGATAGGTCCCTGGTGAGACGCGCCGATGACTCGAACCGCTTCTTCGAGATCGAGATGGCACCCGGCGCCAATCCACAGGTATTGCTGCGCCGCATCATCGAGTCAGGAGCATCAGTGCAGCGCTTCGAGATGATTCAGCCTTCCCTGCACCAGATCTTCCTCGAGAAGGTCGGCGGCAACGCTCCAGTCGGAGAGGGTGATGCCTGGGGACGAGTCGAAGAGGGGATGACCGGACATGGCTAAGCTCTGGACCATCATCAAGCGCGAGTATCTCGAGCGCGTTCGATCGAAGTGGTTTCTCATCGCGACCTTTCTCGGTCCTGTGTTTTTCGCCGCGATCATCATCGTTCCCGCATGGCTGGCGTCGCGCAGCAAGGCGACGAGCGAGGTCTACGACATCACGATTCTCGATGCGACCGGCACCGGCTTCGGTCAGCGACTCGCCGCGGCGATTGCAGGCGACACGACAGACAAGAACAAGATTCCCCAAGTGCTCGTCCTTCCCCCGGCCGAGCTGACCAAAGCCGAAAGCACCGCCACGCGCGACGTCATGTCGAAGAAGAAGACCGGTTATCTCGTAGTGACGGCTCAGACCGTCGCCGGCGAGACCGCGAGTTATGCGGGGCGCAACGCGAGCTCACTCCCCGACATGTCGCAGATACGGAACGCGCTGCGGCAGACCATCCTCGCTTCCCGGCTCGAGAAGATCGGAATCGACAACTCACGCACGAAGGAGCTGACGTTCATACCGCTCGAGTTCAGCACGGATCGAATCACCGATCGGGGGCGTGGTGGATCGGGCATGGCGAGCGTGTTCTTCGGATTCGCCATTGGATTTCTTCTCTACATGACGATCATCATCTATGGCCAGACCATCATGAGCAGCGTCATCGAGGAGAAGACGAGCCGGGTCGCCGAGGTAGTGATGTCGAGCGTTCCGACTGATACGCTGCTGGTGGGCAAGGTTCTCGGCGTGGGGGCGGTGGGCCTGACTCAGCAGATATTGTGGGTAGCGACGACCTACGTGTTGCTCAAGGCGCGCGAGCCGATCATGGCGAAGCTGGGCGCGCCGACGACGACTTTCACGCTGCCAGAGATCTCGCTGGGCGCGGCGATACTATTTCTCTCCTTCTTCATTCTCGGCTTCATATTCTATTCGTCGCTGTACGCGGCGGTCGGATCCTCGGTGAACAGCGAGCAGGAAGCGAGACAGGCGGCAACACCGCTTATGATCATGATCGTTTTCGCTGGTGTGTTCATTCAGCCGGTGCTGCTCAATCCGACGGGGACGACCGCGCTGGTGCTGTCGCTTGTGCCCGTCACATCGCCGATCATCATGCCTATCCGCATGGCCGTCACGGGAGTACCGCCGTTGGAGATGGCGGCCAGTATTGGATTCCTGGTGCTCGGCTGCGCTGCGGCGCTGTGGCTGGCGTCGCGCATCTACCGCGTCGGGCTGCTCATGTACGGAAAGAAGCCCACCATGCGCGAGATGGCGCGCTGGATTTCGTACTCGCGCTGATTTTTCTCGTTACTACGCGCGACTATACCCAGCCGCGCGCGGGCTAGGCGGTGGTGCGGGCCTCGCAGAACTTCTCGAACGCGCCCGTGAGATCAGCCGCGATGTCATCGGAGGAGCGGCCCTCGATCTGATGACGCTCCAGCATGTACACGAGCTTGCCGTCCTTGAGCAGTCCGATCTGGGGCGAGCTCGGCGCATAGCCTGTGAAATAACTGCGGGCTCTCTGGACCGCTTCGATATCCTGTCCGGCGAAAACGGTCGTTAGCGTATCCGGCTTCACCTCGCCCTTGATCGCCTTCGCCACGGCGGGCCTCGCGTTCCGCGCCGCACAGCCGCACACCGAGTTCACCACTACGAGCGTCGTCCCCTGCGAGTTCTTGAGCTGGGCATCGACTTCCTGCGCCGTGCGCATCTCCGCCACGCCCAGGTCTGTCAGCTCTTTGCGCATCGGCGTTACATATCTCTCATCGTACATCGATTACCTCTCGCGATTGGTCGGACTATTCAGGTACATCCCGAAGTATAACCGGGCGTGGCTTAGAATTCGTCCCGCTGCCGGCGCTCGATGAATGGCTGCCCGTCGGGGAGCGTCTTCGGCTCCGGTTCCTTCACCGATTCCTTGAGCACACGGCCGCGAATGAACTGAACCGTGGCGCCGAGGAGGAGCGCCCAAACGGAAACGGCGAGCAGCCTCCAGAACAGGACTCCGGTGGCCATCGGCTGCCAGTCGGAGAATTCGGCGCGCGCGGTTCCCCACGGCTCGCGGTGCAGGGCAATCAGCACCAGGCTCATCGCCATCTCGCCGGTAGTCTCGAGGATCGCGAACAGCGGTGCACGAAATGGCCACTCGCGCACCGGAAATCTTCCCAGGTGGAGCGTCGCCATTCCGAGGAGGAACAGCGTGCCCAGCACGAGAGCCGCGCCCAAGTAGGCGCTGGAAGAAGTACCGTGCGTGAGTACGAGCGCCCGAAAGAGCCGGATGACCACACCGGTGATGAGAGCCAGCTCCACGGGCGAGCGTGCGATGCGCGTGAAGGCAGCCGGCTCCTCAATGTCCCATTCGCTTGGAGCGAAGGGGCGGCGCCTGTTCTCAGAGGGGCGGCTGCTCATGGAGCCCAATGTAATGAGCCACGGAGAACCGTCCATAGTAATTCGCGCGCGTCGGCGCGAATGGATTGTGTATGGTGATCGCTACTCGATCCAGTGACCGATCCGGCTCCAGCGAATGTCGGTGAGCCACGGCAACGGCCGGTCGCTGTCGTCGGCGTTGTAGGAGTAGTAGACGAACAGTGGGCGCCCTCGCACGTTCTCCCGAGGGACGAAGCCCCAGTAGCGGCTGTCCTTCGAGTTGTAGCGGCTGTCGCCCATCATGAACAGCCGTCGTGGAGGAACGACAATCGGGCCCCAGTCGTCGTGCGTCGGCTGCTCGGGCGCGGGTCCGAAGCGCGAAGTACGGAGACCCGCCGCTTTCTGCCAGTCGAAGAGCGGGTCGACTGAATTCGCCACCGCCTCCGAGTATCCCTCCGCGCCGAATCCCTGCCGTTGCGCGATGCCGTTCAGATGCAGCTCGCCTTTCCGCATGTACACAGTGTCCCCGGGCGCACCGACGACGCGCTTGACCAGCGTCGGCGTCGGATCGGCCCCGCGTCCTTCCTCGTCCGGCTGATACGGCGACACAAACACCACGACGTCGCCACGCCGCGGCTCGCGGTAGCCTGGAAGATTGGTGCTCGTGAAGGGGATGTGCGGGCCATACACCAGCTTGTTGACGAAAAGCCAGTCCCCGACAAGCAGTGTGGGGATCATGCTTCCCGACGGGATGCGATACGCCTCGATGAGGAACGTTCGCAGGAAGAGAAAGATCGCCAGCGCGCCGGCGATTGACTTCGCGTTCTCCCAGGAGGTGCGCCCGAACGACCGCTGCGCAAAGGGGCGCGCCTCTTGAGCGCGCCCCTTATTGGACGATGATGTCAAAGAAGGTTATGGGTTGCGGAGGTGCTTGTTGACGAGTCTGGTCATCTCGAACATGGAGACCTGTCTGGTGCCGCCAAAGATCGGACGGAGATTCTCGTCGGCGTTGATCATGCGGCGGTTCTTCGAATCCTGAAGGCCTTTCCGCTTGATGTACTGCCAAAGTTTCTTGGTGACTTCCGTGCGCGGCATTGGGGAGCTGCCAACGACGGCGGCAAGATCGCTGCTCGGCTGCATGGGCTTCATGAATGCCGCGTTGGGCGTGCGCTTCTTGCCCGACGATTTCCTGCGGCTGCTCTTCCGCCCACCTTTCTTCGCAGAGCCCTTTCTCGCTGACTTGCGGGAGGATGATTTGCGCGAAGACTTCCGGGACGACTTCTTTTTTCCGCCTTTCTTCTTTGCCATCTTGTTCTCCTGGTTTGGTGATCGGATGCGATTTGTTACAGAGTGCAACGCGGTCCGTCAGCGGAGCAAAGTATAGCGCCCGTAGGCGAACGCAATAGGGAAAGCGAAGATTTTCCCTATGGGAAATGCGAAATCCTATAGGAGAAGCTTCATCATTTTGACGTCGTAGGGGTCCGGGGAGTCGTCGTCATCGGCGATGTCGTAGTTCTGCTGAGGCGTCTCGAGGATGAGGGGAATTCCCTCGCTACGCCCGTCCTCCATGAGCCACTCGAAGGGCTGCTTTCCGATCCTTCCCTCCCCTATGAGAACGTGACGGTCGCGGTTGGAGCCCAGCTCTCCCTCGCTGTCGTTCAGGTGAAAAAACGACGGAGGCTCTCCCGTCTCCCTCTCGAACTCGTCCAGTATCGCGGTGAACGTCGGCCTCGACTTGGTGATGTCGTATCCGGAGGAAAAGAGGTGGCAGGTATCGAGGCCGTAGCCGGTACGCGCTCGCAGCTCCTTCGGTACGTGCTGGAGTATCTCACCCACTTCGGGCGCGGTTTTCCCCATGGTCTTCCCTGCGCCGGCCGTATTCTCCACGAGCAGTCTCGTTCCCGAGTCTATGCTCCCCAGCGCCACCACAATTGCTTTGGCGATCCGCTGCGCCGACGTCGATCGATCGCCGGTGCCTGCTGAGCCCGGGTGGAAGCAGACCGCGCCGGCCCCGAGCGCGCTGGAGCGCTCGAGCTCTTTCGTCAGTCCCGCGCTTGCCCTCGCCCACTTTTCGTCGTCGGGCGTCGCGACGCTCAGGACGTACGCCGCGTGCACAAGTACGTTGGCCGGTTTGATCGGGGTTTTCGCCAGTGCCGTCTTGAAACGGGCTATACGCTCGGGTTTGATAGTAGACTTGTCGCCATAGAAGCGGGGGATGGCCGTGAAGAGTTGCAGCGCCGTCATGCCGGCATTGCCGGCGCGAAGCACCGCCATGTGGATCCCGCCATTGTCGATCGTGTGCGCGCCGAGAAATCGTGTCATTGCCCCACCGTGTGCAGGTGTTGATTATTCTTGAGTGTTGATCCTGGCCATATGAAACCCGCTGCCGTCCTACTGTTTTCGATCATGCTGGCACCCGCCGCGCTCCAGGCGCAGGAAGTGGCCGCCACTGACGTTCTCACCGGTCGTGTAACCGATCTGGCCGGACGTGCGGTGGCGGAGGCACAGATCGAGGTCATCTCTCTCAAATCAGGTCTCGCTCGCACGCAGCAGACCGATTCGACGGGCCGATACAGGATCGTCTTCCCCGAGCATGCGCCTCGCTATCAAGTGACGGCAAGAAGAATGGGGTTCTCTCCCATTCAGCGCACCATAACGAGCGGTTCGGAAGCAGATGAGCGGTTCATCGTCGACCTGCAGTTCGTCGGCGCACCGGTAGCACTCTCGATGGTCGAAGTCACGGGCGACATCTACCGGCCGCTCCGTCGCGCGGGCGACAAGCCCGCTGCCGGAGAGGCAACAGTTCCCAACCCGGTCGCGGAGATTCTCGCGCTCAAGGATCCGCTGCACCTCAGTGCCGTACAGATCGTCGGGCTGACTGACCTTGCGGACTCACTGCAAGCGAAGAACTCGGCTCTCTTCCGCGGCATCACCGACCTGATCGCCAGGCAGAAAGAGACCGGCGACGCCACCCAGATGGCGGGCACCGTGTCGCTGATGCTTCAGGAAGCGGCATCTAATTCGGACCGCGCCGTGCAGGAAGCGGAGAAGCTGCTTCGGCCCGACCAATGGATTCTCGTCCCGAAGGGAATCTCGGAGCGACGGGAGCGGCAGGAACCGACGGCAGGCCCAGCGCGATAACCCGTCCCGGTCACTTCCACACGCTGCTGCGGAAGCCGACGCGCGCGCCATTTTTCCACGCTACAGTAACGACGTCGTCGTCGAGGGTGACCCACGGTGCCGTCGCGACTTCCTCGTTCGGCGTCACCCTACCATGTCGTTCGAAGAAGTGCCCGCTGGTGTGGGACAGGGCATACCCTACTCGTGACTGACTCGCGTTTGGGTCCTCGAATACGACTATCACGCTGTCACCGCGTCCCGTGACGCTCGCCATTCCCGGCCGCTTCCCGTAGATCACCGGCACTGGAGAGTGAAACAGGTCGCCTCTGTCCATCGAATGGGCGAAGTACATCCCCGCGCCCATTCCCGACTCGATGTAATAGACGACGTAGAGAAAACCGCTCTGTGGGTCGAACGCGGTCCCGGGTGCAGGACGGTCGCAGCCGCGGCGTCCCCTATCGGTTGAGTCGACGATGACCGTGGCGAGCCAGGTCCGACCCTGATCGCTGGACCGTTGGGCGGCAAGCACTACGCTGCTGTCCGCGCGTGAGCTCCACCACACCCTGAACAGATCGAGGCTGTCTGCCTCGGCCCGAATGGACCGGATGCAGCTATTCACCGTGCCCCGCACTTCGGGGAGATTCGCACTCATGATTGCGCTGCGGGTATCGGGATCGCCCAGACGCGAAGGGCGATACGCAATCGCGCCCCATTCCAGGGGCTCCTTCGCGCATGCAGCCAGCATGAGCAGCCCGAGCGCCGGGATTACACGCACCCGATTTCTCATCCGCGCACTCTAGTCTCAATCAAGGCACGAGAGAAGCCCGAAGGGGTTCGTTTTCCCTCGGTGGAGCCTATCTTTCAAGTGCACTGCCCAGTCACTCTTCCAGGATTTAGAATGTCTGCCCCCTCCGCCCCCTCCACCGCCCGTCCCGCCGCCGCGGCCAAGCCCAGCCCGCCGAAGAAACGCGAGCAAGCGCCCGACGGTTCTGCACCGGCGACGGCGCCGGAGGCCAAAGTGGCGGCGGGGTTCAACGGAAACCGACGCGTCCCAACTCCCGTCAACGAGCCGGTGAAACAGTACGCCCCCGGCTCGCCTGAGCGCGCATCGCTCAAGGAGAGGCTGGCGTCCATGGCGAACGAGCGCCTCGACATTCCGCTCATCATCGGCGGCAAGGAGGTCCGCACCGGCGACCTCGCCCAGACGGTAATGCCCCACGATCACCGTCACGTACTTGCCGACTGGCACCGTGCCGGGCCCGCGCACGTCGATCAGGCGGTCGGCGCGGCTCTCGACGCGGCGAAGGACTGGGCGCATTGGTCGTGGGAGGATCGCGCCGCCGTATTCCTAAAGGCCGCCGAGCTGCTCGCTACGACGTGGCGGGCCACGCTCAATGCATCAACGATGCTCGGCCAATCCAAAACGGCGTTCCAGGCGGAGATCGATGCTGCCTGCGAGCTGATCGACTTCTGGCGGTTCAACCCGTTCTACGCCCAGGACCTGTACGACGAGCAGCCGCTCAGCGATCGCACCATGTGGAACCAGCTGGACTACCGTCCGCTCGAGGGATTCGTCTACGCGGTGACGCCGTTCAACTTCACCTCAATCGCCGGCAATCTTCCGACTGCGCCAGCGCTGATGGGAAACACGGTCGTCTGGAAGCCGGCATCGAGCGCGATGCTGAGCGCGTACTACATCATGAAGCTCCTCGAGGAGGCGGGTCTGCCTCCAGGCGTGATCAACTTCGTCGCCGGTGATGCCGCCGTGATCTCCGACAAGGTTCTCGCGCACCGTGATCTCGCGGGAGTTCACTTCACCGGCAGCACGGGCGTTTTCAACAGCATGTGGAAGACGATCGGCGCCAGCATGTCGCGCTACAAATCGTACCCCCGCATCGTCGGAGAAACCGGCGGCAAGGATTTCATCGTCGCCCACGCATCGGCCGATCCGGTCGCATTGTCGGTGGCAATCGCGCGCGGAGGGTTCGAGTACCAGGGCCAGAAATGCTCGGCCGTGAGCCGCGTGTACGTGCCGCAATCGATCTGGCCGGAAGTGCGCGACCGCACCGTCGCCATCATGAAGGACTTGGCGGTGGGTGACGTCACCGACTTCCGCAACTTCATGGGCGCGGTGATCGACAAGAAGGCGTTCACGAGGATTGGCGAGTACCTGGATCACGGGCGCGCCAACGCCAGCATCCTCTCCGGCGGCATCGGACGCGGCGACGATGGATACTTCATCGAGCCGACCCTGGTCGAGACGAAGGACGCGGGCTACAAGCTTCTCTGCGAAGAGATCTTCGGCCCCGTGGTGACCGCGCACGTGTATGCGGATGCCAAGTGGGAGGAGACGCTGCGCATCATCGATCAGACGTCCCCGTACGCCCTTACCGGTGCGGTGTTCAGCCGCGACCGTCAGGCGATACGGCAGGCATCGCTCCTCCTCCGCAACGCCGCCGGCAATTTCTACATCAACGACAAGCCGACGGGGGCCGTCGTCGGCCAGCAGCCGTTTGGTGGCGCCCGTGGATCGGGGACGAACGACAAAGCCGGCTCGAAGCTCAACCTCGTGCGCTGGATCAGCCCTCGCACGGTCAAGGAAACCTTCTCGCCCCCGGTCGACTACCGCTATCCCTTCATGGCCGAGGAGTAAATCCTCTCGTTAGAACGACAAGTGCAACGGTTGTTGTTTCGCCTCTAGGGCGCGATCGGCCTCTTTCCGATCTGGTACTCCTTCGGCGGCTCAGCGCCCAGCAGGTGCCTGACGAAGTAATCCCACCGCCGCCGCATCATGTAGTTGCCGTCCGCGCCGTAGCCGTGACGCGCCTGTGGCAAGATCAGTAGATCGAAGTCCTTGCCCGCCTTGATCAGTGCGTCCGCGACGAGCAGCGTGTTGTACGGCGGCACGTTGTCATCCATTGCGCCGTGCGCGAGAAATAACTTGCCGCGAAGGTTTGCCGCATGCGTCTGATTGGCTTCGGCCGCGTAGTTATCGCTGTTGCCGGTCTTCGCGAGCAAACCCTGATAGCGCTCGCCCCAATCGTCCTCGTAGTTCCGCTGGTCGTGATTACCGGACTCCGAGATCCCGACATCGAAGAAGTCGGGGTGCCGGAACATTGCCGCGGCGGTGGCGAAGCCGCCGCCGGAGTGGCCCCAGATGCCGACCTTGTCGATGTCGATGAACCGATACCGGCGGGCAAGTTCCTTCATACCCGCGATCTGATCGGGAAGCGTGTTGTCTCCCATGCGGCCGAAGTACGCATCGGCGAAAGTCTTCGATCGCCCCGGCGTACCCATGCCGTCGATCTCGACGACGATGAACCCCAGCTCGGCAAGTGCCTGGTTGTCGCCGCGCGCAGGTGAGAAGCTGCGCGTACCGACGCTCCCTGATTGCGGCCCCGGATAAATGCGGTTGATGATCGGGTACTTCCTCGCTGAATCGAGCCGCGATGGCGTGTACATCAGGCCATAGATGTCGGTCCTGCCGTCGCGCGCCTTCATCCTGATGGGCGTCGGCGGCTTCCAACCAGTGGCGAGTAGACGAGAAATGTCGCCGCGCTCGATTGTCTGGACGACGCGCCCATCGATGTCGCGGAGCACCGAGATTGACGGTGTTTCGTGAGTGGAGTACGTGTCCACGAAGTGCTTCCCGTCAGGCGAGAAGGAGACGATGTGATTCGCATTTTCGGGCGTGAGCAGCGTCTGCCCGCGGCCGTCGAATCCAATGCGGTAGAGATGCAGGAAGTATGGGTCGCGTCCCTGCTCCTTCCCCGATCCCAGGAAGTAGATGGTGCGCGTCTTCTCGTCGACGCGCAGCACTTCGTTGACGTTCCCATCGCCGGTCGTGATCCGGTTCTTGAGCCGGCCGGTGGTGAGATCATACAGATAGAGGTGGACCCAGTCGTCCCGCTGCGACCACCAGATCAATTCGTTCGACGCGGGCAGGACGCGCCACAGGTTCTCCGCGAGCGACGCATCACCGACTTGTGTCGGCATGCGCTCCTCGAAGAGGGTCCGCACTTCGCCTGTCTGTGCGTTGGCGATTCGGAACCACGCACTCTTGTGATCGCGCGAGCTGGAGACGAAGGCGAGATGCGACCCGTCAGGGTACCACTGCACGTCGCAGACTTTGCCCCCGCTGCAGGCGACGTGATCGGTGACGGTCGAGCGGTGCTGGTCCGGCGGTATGCGCAGCCTCACGAGCCGTGGCTGCCTGTCAGGCCCCTGGCTGATGATCACTCGGCTTATGCGGAAGATCACGCTGTCGCCGGGCAGTGGATACTTCCACGCGCTGAGCCGCGGCGCCCCGACGTTGGTGGAGACAAGGTACATGTCGGGCACCCCGCGCCCGTCGTGCTGGAAGGTCGCGATCTGTCGCGAGTCGGGCGACCATGTCACGATCGCGTCGTCGCTGTGCGTCCAACCCGCGTTATCGGTGGCGTACCCAAAGTCCTTGACGCCGTCCGTGGTGAGCTGCGTCTCGCGTCCGGAGATGAGGTCCTTCGACCAGAGGTTGTGCTCTCTGATGAACACGGCCCGCCGCCCGTCCGGGGAGACGCTCGAATTCGGCGGAGCGGCTGAGGCCGCGGTCGAATCGGTGGGCTGGCAGGTGTAAACCTGGAGATCACACCTCCACCGCCGATTCTCCACGGTGACGGTGATCGAACGGTTGTCCTTCGCGAGCTCGAACGTCTGGAATGGCAGGCGGCCCGCCTCGACCCGGCCACCGGACGCGGCGGCGAGGGCGGATGCGAGTCGCGCCTGATTGAAGACCGCTCCGCGTGTACGACGTGCCGGGTCGACGAAGTAGAAGGCGTTCCCGCTCGGCACTGTCGTGCGATACCAGAACCGCCCGTCGGCGAGCCAGGTCGGGCGCACCCCCAGGCCGGTGACAAGCGGTGCTGTGCTGGCACCGAGGAACCGCTCGGCGCGAGCGTAATCCTCGGCGGTGAGCTGGCGCGGCTGCTGGGCGGCGAGTGGCACCGCAAGCAGCAGGAGGGGAAGACCGTGAGAGCGCATGTGACTCGAGGGTAAGAACGTGGCGGCGGACTGTGGGCGTGGCGCGTGAAACGCCGTCAAGAACTTTATCCCTCACGCCTAACAGCGCAACTCGGGACGCTTTTGGTGGGGTAAGCGCTAACTGCCTCTGCTTTTCCCCAGACTCGCTTCAGAAACGTCCCGACGATTGCAGCTGATGGCGGGCAGCGTTGTTAGCGGGCGGCGGACAGCGTTGCAGTTGCAGTTGTACGGATCTAGAACCTGGCTTCGACGTGAAGATTGACGCGCACCGCCTTTTCAGGGTGGATCCCCTTAGCCACGTCAAATCGGATGAGCCCGTCCATGAACGAGGCCCCTACTCCTGCGCCACTGAGTGGGCGCCCGGGCTTGGAGAAGTTTTCCCGCGGACCGGCCCAACCGAGATCGGCAAATAGTATCTTTCTGATACCAATCCCGCTCGTCCCCAGCTCGGCGCTGATGAGCCAGAACGCATTCCCGATTGCGGCACCGGCGCGCTGTCCGCGCACCGTCTGAACGCCACCGATGAAATACTGCTTCTGGATCGGCAGCGCACCCCCCGAAGTCCCCGCTCCGAGTGTAAGCGCTCCATCCAGCGTCCGACCCAGCCCGCGTGAGAGGGTCGTGTGCAGGTAGCCGCGCCCATAGTCGAACGTGCCGGTGCCACCCTCTAGCCTGACGTCCGTAAGCGCGCGGAATCCATGCGGGTCGAGCCCGAACGACGAGTGATGTCCCACGGCCAACCCGACGATGGTGCCGTTCAAGGCATCGATGTTGGTGAGCTCGCCCTTCGCTCCGCCTGGGCGCGCGACCGAGAACTCCGACTTCACGTGGGCATCTGTGTGCTGCTCCGCGAACAGACGCCAGGTGCGGATGAGTCCGTCATGCTTCTCGCTCTTCAGCTCCCCGCCCCACGTTCGATAATAGAATCCTTCGTCACGTCCGAAGAGGAGCGCCGACACGGAGCTGCTGAACCCGAGCGGGTCGCCCCAGTCGTTGGAGGCGGCGAGACGGCGATATGCTCCGACGGTAACGCTGCGGCGGCCGTCGGTGCGCTCGAGCGCGACCTCGCCATTGGGAGAAAGATCGGCGACGCCGAGGCGGAACAGTGCATGCGCGGTGTACCCGCGTCCGAGGACCTGATCAGCCGCGATCGCGGTCGACAACCCCTCGATTCGATTGTATCGCGTGTACGCCAGGCCGTAAGACAGCGTCGGAAGCTGTGGCGCGAATTCCGGCTGCGCGCCAAGCGTGAGAGCTTCGCTCACCAACGCGTCGCGCTCGGCGGTGCCGAACAGCGTCTCCCCTTCCTCGTAGATCGACTCGGGCAGCTCCGGTGATTTTGCCAACCCGGCAGTGTCGCAGGGGATACGCACGATGAGACGCAATGCCCCGTCGTTACGGGTTTCCGTCCGGACGCGCTCGGTTCCCACTTTGCATTCACTGCGGCGACGCTCACGCCGCGCGGCGCGTGACACCGAATCGCTCGCCGTATCGATCGCGGCGATCGTAAACTCCGGCATCGGATCGGTGCCGTTCACGCTCACGTAGGTGTAGCGCTGCTCGAGCTTGACCGGGATGCGCATGAAGCTCACCTGGGCGTCGCCTTCCAGAGTCTGTGAGCGCGGCAGCCAGAATCGTCCCTCGTGCAGGCCGTACTCGACGGTGATCGCGCTGACTTTGCCCCTCATCGGCGTGATCATCGGCTTCACCCAGCGCGGGATCTCGTCCTCCGGATCCTCGCCATCGACCTCCTTGGCAACCGCCAGGAAATCCATTTCCTCCGCCATGCGATAGACGGCACGAACCAGCTGGGCTGACGACGCATCGAACCAGAGCGAGCCGACGACGACGTTCCATCTCGGTTGGCGGGGGCGAATGTGCAACTCACGCAGCTCGATCCTTCTCCCACCAGGGAGCTGGAAGCTCACCGAGTCGCCGGAAGAATAGGTGTAGAAAGCCTCTGCCCCTGATGCGAGCGGATGGATCATCTCGTCATCACTCACATCCGCCTTTGCCAGTCCTGATCCGATCCAGAGCGTTTCGCGGCCGGGAGAATACGGAACATCGTTCATCGTTCCGAGGTTGATGTCGCCCCGGCCGACACCCTCCAGCATGGGCAAGACGCTCCTCTGGCCGGTGACGCTGATTGTCGCGCCCTTCCCGCGCTGCCAGCGAACGTTGGCCGCACGCTCGGCGCGCATGAGCAGGCGGTCGCGGCCGATTCTCTTGAATCCCATTCCCACCGAGACACGCTCGTAGGCGTTCGCCTCATAGGCTGTGAGCGTCGAATCCTGCCGCAGCCTCGCTTCACGCGCGCGCATGAGGAGATCGCGTGCCCGCGCATCCTTGAACGCCGAAGCCAAAAGAGCCGCGGTGAGCTGAGGCCGGCGGGCCATCCGGGCAACACGGCGTGCTGAATCGCGCGCCTGCCGGTGCGCGCGCAGTGAATCGCGCCGTACCTGTCGGCGCTCCTCAATGCTGTCGGCCTTGGCGCTGTCAGGCTTTGGAGGGTTTCCGCCCCCGATGGTGATTGATCCCGATGTTTGCGCGAACAGCGCTGCCGCCAGCAAAACGAGCATCAGTTACGCGTCGAAGTCGAAGAGCGTGGGAGCACAAACGAGACACCGAGCTGCCAGAGAATGAGGTCGGTCTTGCTCCTCTGCGGGTTGAGCGTGACCGAGCCATCGGGGTTGTCGATGATGTCGCCTTCCCGCAGGTACGTCGCTTCGCCGCCGTAGTAGTACCGGGCTCCGAGGTTGAGACCGCCGAGCGCGTATCGGCTGCCGAACGGGATCACCACACCGCCGCCGAAGATCCAGGCCCGCGATCCGTCGTCTTGGTTCACGGTGGAAGCGTACTCGTAGTCATCGTCGCTTCCCGACAAGGACGACGTCGTGGAGAAATACGTGTACGCTATCGAGGCGTTGGCATAGGGCCGGAGCCAGCCGTCGGGGATCTGGAGATGGCCTCCGATTCCACCCCACGCAATGTTGTTCGTCGTCTCGAGATCGAGCGCGATTCGGTTGGTAAAGGGTGAGAACGGAATGTTGAACTCCTCACGACCGTACTGCACACCACCGAGGTCGGCGCGGAGGCTGACGAATCCCTTGGGATCGAGCCGGAACATGCCGGTGGCGTTGATGCCGAAACCGTTGTCGACGTTGTTCGCAAATTCTCCTTTCGGCTGTGCCACGACGCCGTCGATACCCAGCTGAAAACGCGACGGACCGGACCGCGAGTTGAAAACGACTTGCGCGTCGAGCGTTGCGGAAGGAAGCATGGATGCGGCAACGAGTACCGACACGAGGGCGGAACGCATAGTTTCTCCGAGTGATGTAACGCTAAAGTTGGCATGGACGGTGCCCCGTCTTCCGCCAACGTTATATCATTTTACGGCAATAGCTTATAGATGGTTTCATGCTGTGTGTTTCCCGCCGGTTCTGCCCTCTTTTCATGACACCCGTCTCCTAATGGTGACAACTTCTCCCGCGCTTCACGTACAAGCGCTTCGCAAATCGTACGGTGATGTCGTGGCCGTCGCTGGTCTGGATCTCGAGGTCCGCGCCGGCGAATGCTTCGGCCTGCTCGGCCCCAACGGCGCCGGCAAAACCACCACCATCGAGATCTGCGAAGGGCTTCTCGCCTCCGATTCAGGCAGCGTGCTCGTGCTCGGAAAAAGCTGGGAGACCGATGGGCACGACCTTCGGGAGATGCTTGGCATACAGCTTCAGGACACGCAGCTCGCAGAAAAGCTCACCGTCGATGAGACGCTCACCGTGTTCCAGAGTTTCTATCGCGAGGCCCGGGAGATTGGTGAGGTTATCGACCTCGTTGAGCTCGGGGAGAAGCGCTTCGCACGTGTCGGCACGCTTTCAGGCGGTCAGAAGCAACGGCTTGCTGTAGCGTGCGCGATGGTGGGCGACCCGGAGCTCCTGTTCCTCGACGAACCGACCACCGGCCTCGATCCCCAATCGCGCCGCCAGCTCTGGGATCTCGTCTCGGAGTTCCGCGCCGAGGGCAAGACGATAGTCCTCACCACGCACTACATGGAAGAGGCCGAGCGTCTCTGCGATCGCGTCGCGATCGTCGATCACGGCCGCATCATCGCGCTCGGAACACCCAGAGAGCTGATCGACTCGATCGATTTTTCTCATCTTCCGCCGCCCGAGCCCCGCAAGACCCACGCGACTCTCGAGGATGTATTCGTGTCGCTGACAGGCAGGACCTTGCGCGATGAGTGAGGCCGTCAAGGTGAATGTCATCAGGTCGCCGCGGGAGCCGCGCGCGTTGCGACTCTCGCGTGCGGAGCGAGGCTTCAAGGGCCACCCGATGGTTCAGCTCACGCTGGTGCGGTTCCGCGAGTTCATCCGCGAGCCGGAGGCCGTGTTCTGGACGTTCGTGTTTCCGATCCTGCTCGCGGCCGGACTCGGCATCGCTTTCCGCCAGCAGGGACTCGAGCAGCTGCAGGTCGGCGTGGTCATCAGGCAGGGAGCGGATACCAGCGTTGTCGCGGCGATGAGGCGTGACTCCACGCTCGTGCTCAAGGCATACGACGACAGTGCTGGTGCGCTCGCATTGCGCACCGGCAAGGTTGCGCTGCTCGTGATTCCGGGCGCCACCCGCGACAGGGTCCAGTACGTCTACGACCAGGGCCGGAGCGAAGCGGCGAGTACGCGGCTCGTTGTTGACCGTGCGATTCAATTGGGGGCGGGACGGGTCGATCCGGTGCGGGCGAGCGACACTTACGTCACCGAAAACGGCTCACGCTACATCGATTTCCTCGTCCCCGGACTGCTGGGGATGAACCTGATGGGATCGAGCATCTGGTCGCTGGCATTCGCGATCGTGACAGCGCGCAACAAGAAGCTGCTCAAGCGACTCATGGCCACACCAATGTCGCGCCTGCAGTACCTGCTCTCCTTTCTTTTTTCCCGTCTGTTTTTCCTTGTCATCGAGGTGGTGACCCTGGTGGGATTCGGGTACTTCGCATTCGGCGTACCGCTCCGGGGGTCGCTGGCGGCCCTCATGCTCATCGCTCTTCTGGGTGCTGTCTCTTTCGGAGGACTGGGACTTCTCTGCGCGTCCCGGGCGAGGACCGTCGAGGCGGTGTCCGGAATCGCCAACTTCGTCATGCTGCCGATGTGGATTTTCTCCGGCGTCTTCTTCTCGTCGTCGAACTTTCCGGAGGTCGTGCAACCGTTCATCCGCCTGCTGCCGCTTACGGCGGTGAACGATGCGCTGCGCGCTAACATGCTCGAAGGCGCATCTCTGGCGGCAGTATCCCCGCAGCTACTCGTCATCCTCGTCTGGGGTGTCGGCAGCTTCTTCGCGGCACTCAAGCTGTTCCGCTGGCGCTGATGTAATGAGCTCCTCCACGCCGGCGACCACATCTCTGACAGTCAACGAGTCGGTGGTCATACCGCGCACTGAGCTGGATGTTCGCGTTTCGCGCTCGTCGGGCGCGGGTGGACAGCACGTGAACAAGACGTCTTCACGTGTCGAGATCTTCTGGAATATCCCTGCGTCACGAGCTTTGTCGGACGACGAGCGGTCGCGGCTGCTCGACAAGCTCAGCTCGAAGCTGACTACCGAAGGAAGCATCCGCGTCGTCGCGAGCGACATGCGGAGCCAGAGCCGGAACCGCGATCTCGCCGAAGAGCGGCTCGCCGATCTGGTGCGACGCGCACTGGTAATTCCGCGCAAGCGACGGCCGACCAAGCCGACGAGGGCTTCGAAGGAGGCGCGGCTCGAGGAAAAGAAGCGGCACGCGCGCAAGAAACAGGATCGTCAGCAGAAACCATTTGATTAATGCTTTCGATCCCTTTCCCGCTGATTGGTCGAGTTAGATTTCCGCCGCAATAGCTCCTTCTCTCATCAACACCCTCAGCAATTGAACGACGGACGGACCCGCGCCACACGCGGGCAGATCATCGCTGCGTTCGCATCCATCTATGTGGTGTGGGGCTCGACCTACCTTGCCATCAGGTACACAGTCGAGACGATGCCGCCGTTCGTGATGGCTGGAACCCGGTTTCTGATCTCGGGAGTGCTGCTCTACGCGTGGTCGCGATGGCGGGGTGCGCCTCCTCCGAAGCTGCTCCAGTGGCGGAACGCGACCATTGCCGGCGCATTTCTCCTGCTGGGCGGCAACGGTGGCGTGGTGTGGGCGGAGCAGACCGTGCCGTCCGGGCTGACGGCCTTACTCGTGTCGATTCTCCCGTTCTGGCTGGTGATCATCGAGTGGGCGCGCCCACCCAGGCGGCGCCCGAGTACGGCGGTTCTGATCGGACTAGTCGTAGGCTTCCTCGGGATCGTGGTGCTGGTCGGGCCGGGCAGCATGGGCAGCAACGGAGTCAGCATCCTCGGCGCGGCCGTGCTCATATTCGCTTCTCTCTCATGGGCAATCGGATCGTTTTGGTCGCGTGACGCCGACATGCCGGAGTCGGGTCTGATGACCACGGGGATGGAGATGCTGGGCGGAGGGCTGCTGCTTTTTCTCGCCGGCGTAGTCACGGGCGAACTGACCAACTTCGACGTTCGCGCCATATCGACGGCGTCGTGGGTAGGGTGGATCTACCTGATCGTGTTCGGATCGCTGATCGGATTCACGTCGTACATCTGGCTGCTCGACAAGGTCTCGCCGGCGCGGCTAGGCACTTATGCGTATGTGAATCCGATCGTTGCCGTGATCCTTGGCTGGGCGATTGCCGGAGAAACGCTGTCTGTACGCACCGGCGTCGCGGCAGTGATCGTCATCTGCGCGATTGCTCTGATCACGACTGCCCGGAGTACGACCGCAGCCCAGAGTGCGTGAGCTGGAAATGCTACCCTTTTTTCGTTTCCATCAGGTAGCTGATCAGACGTCTGATCTTGCCGTTCTCCAGCTCAAAGACGTCGCAGAACGCAAGCGGCAGGAGCGTTCCATCATTGCGTCTTGCCAGGACCGTTCCTTCCGCAACAACAACGTCATTTTCCTCGGTCATTCGAGTTACGTCAATGACGGGATTTCCCGCGAATCCAGGATCCACGATGTGGTCGTTGAACGCGTCCCTTCCCTGCGCCTGAAACACACCGGGAATTTCCCATTCGACATCATCCGTCAAGCACGACAAAATCTCCTCACGGTCAGTTTTCCTGAAGCCGTCCATGTACTTCTGTACGGTGCGCTTGTTTTCTGTCATGAGGAGTATGTTCCAATTGCGTTCGTGTGGCGGCTAAGTCTTTAGAGAGCGCCGCAGGATGTGCCCTATCTCGGGTCGAGAGGTAGGTCGTTGGGATGGGATCGGAACCAACGATCCCGATTCCCATACCTGAGCTGCATGAGTTGCCGCAGATCACCCTTGATCGCGTCGCGGCGATTCACCTCAGCCTTCTCGGTCTGGGTCAGCTCTATCTGATTCGACAGGTCACGATCGGGCTCCGGACCCAGAAAGACGACCGCATCTACATGATGTGTGAGTGGGTCATCGCGCACGTAAAACAACCGTCGAGGGTACGGTCCGGCAGAGGGGAGTCCACGCCCGCTCAGATAGAATGGACGAGCGGGATCTCCGAGCCGGGCGAGGTGCGCCACGTCATCCTCCGGGGCGTCGATTGTCCCGACGACGAACAGCGCGCGCCGGTCGATCTTTGCGTAGAGGCGGTTCATCATGTTGCCACCGTTATGGTAAATGTGCCCGTCGCCATACACGACCAAGAGGCGTCGCTCCGGATCCGGGGCAAAATGCTCCGTGATCACGTGCGCCGCCCAGTTGTTCTTGAACGGATACAGGGCGACATCGCCCGCCGTGTTTACCGCTGACCAGTCGATCGGCTCGCAGCCGCCGAGCACGCGAATCCTTCGCGTGGGATCAAGCTGGCGGTTGACCGACCGTACCGCCTGGTAGAACTCCGGGATCAACGGCAAACGTCCCCAGAGCTGCGGGGCATCGGTATCGACCCACACAGGCCTGAGTGAGTCGACAGATAACGGATCCAACTTCAGTAGGTAGCGATCTACCAATCCCTGGTGAACGGGATTCCCCCATTCGACGAGTATGTCCGTCGCGCGGCGCTGGAAGGCTGGGCGTGACAGAACGCAAAGGAGAAAATCGTGGGACTTCTTCCCGCCGTGCGTACTGCCAATGAAGACGAATTGATGCGTGTCGAATGCCGCGGCAACACTGTCTGCTACCTGGGTCAACGCCTGAGATGAACAAGTGGACGCGCTGTACGGTGCATTCTGCGCCCGCGTACACGCTGGAAGGAAGCCTAGCGCAAGCGCGAGCAGGAGCGACGGCACTTTAGGCAGCTTCATGGACAAAACCGCACTTGCTACGGTGATTGTGCGCTCTCTAACTAATGATTATGTGGACTACATATCCTGCGGAGCACATCAAATCCTTGCAAGCGCTTTGCAGTGATCGCTGTGTCTCCGTGAAGAATGGCGGCCTCAACCCGCTCGAAACTCACGCCAGCTTTTCCAGCCTCCCACCACTCTCTATCGGACGGGGACCGGTCGGCTCGGCGTGTTTGACATCTTCGTGCTTCTTTAGTCCGAGCTTGATAAGAACCCACTCGCGCCACTCGTCAAGAATCTCGTAGAACGTCGGAATCACTACCAGCGTCAGAAGCGTCGAGGTAATGACGCCGCCAATCACCGCGCGGCCGAGCGGGGCGCGGAACTCAGCGCCCTCTCCGATCCCGAGCGCCACTGGAATCATGCCCGCAATGAGCGCCAGCGTCGTCATCAGGATCGGACGCAGCCGTATGGCACCCGCCTGAATCAGCGCATCCCGCCTCCTCAACCCATCTCTCTCACGAGCCCACTTGGCGAAGTCGATGAGCAGGATGGCGTTCTTCGCCACGATGCCCATCAGCAGAATCACCCCAATCAGGCTCATGATGTTGATCGTCGAGCCGGTGATCATGAGCGCGAGCATTACCCCGATCAGTGAAAGCGGCAGCGAGATCATGATCGCCAGCGGCTCGATGAACGATCCGAACTGCATGACGAGAATCAGATACATGAGCATCACGGCGATGCCCAATGCCGAGAAGATGCGGCCGAACACTTCGTTCTGGCTCTCGACTTCCCCGCCCTGAGTGATGCGCACACCCGGCGGCAGCGTAATTTTGGCGGTGCGCGCGTTGATATCGTTCATCACCTCGGTCAGCGATCGCCCGGAGGTGTTGGCTTCGACCGTCACGACGAGGTCGCCGTCGAGGTGGCTGACTTGCGCCGGCCCGAGCGACTGCCTGATCGTCGCGATCTGCCCGAGAGGAACCGTCTGCGACGATCCATCCGCGCCGCGCACCACCAGCGGAAGCTGCTCGAGATCGGTCGCGCGCTGTCTGGCTTCGGGAGCGAGTCGCACGTTGACCTCGCGTGTTTCGTCGCTCGGATCCACCCAGTCGCCCACCTTGATGCCGGCGAACGCGGCGCGCATTGATTGCGCTACCTGAGCGACGGTGACACCGAGTGTTCCAGCCAGAGGGCGATTGAGCTCGACGCTCAGCTCAGGCTTTTGACCCTTCGTCGAGAGGCCGACGTCGACCGCTCCGGGAACGGCTTTCACCTGTTCGGCGATCGTTTCGGCGGCCGCGTTCAGTGACTGAATCGTTCCACCCCGCAGCTGGATCTGGATCTGTTTCTGGTTGCCACCGAAGTCGCTGGTGAATACCGCGGCCTTCACTCCGCCGATGCGGCCGACCTCTGACCGCAGCAGTCGGCCGAAATCCTCGGCTCCGATGTCGCGGTCCGCCTTCGGCAGCATTCGGACGTATACGTTCCCGACGTTAACGTCGCCGGTGCTACCGCCGATCGTCGTGTAGGTGAACCTGACTTCCTCATGCGAGCGCGCGATGCGGGCCGCTTCCTCCGCCTTGATGCGGGTGTAGGCGAGGTTGGACCCGGGTGGCGTCTCGATCGCGATGTGCACCTCGGATTGGTCCTCACTCCCGAAGAAGCTGGCCCCGACCAGCCCGAACGCCGGGAGTGCCAGCGCGCCGACGAACGAGAAGAACGCTATCGCGACCATCGCCGCGCGGTGGTCCAGCGCCCAGGCGATAAGTCCCTTGTATCTCTGCGCCAATCCGTTGAACCACTTGTTGAAACGGTCGAGCGCCCTGGCGATCGGATTCCGGCGCTCGTGCGCTTCAACCTGAGGATCGGCCCAGTACGCCGAGAGCATTGGGTCGAGTGAGAAAGAAACGAACAGCGAGACGAGCACCGACGACGCAATCGTGAGCGCGAACGGCTTGAACCATTGTCCGGCCACGCCATACATGAACGCGACCGGCACGAACACCGCGACGATCGAGAACGTCGTTGCCGCGACCGCCAGGCCGATCTCGTCGGTGCCTTCGTGCGCCGCCCGCATGTGATCCTTACCCATCTCGATGTGTCGCACGATGTTCTCGCGCACGACGATCGCGTCGTCGATCAGTATTCCGATCGCCAGCGACAGGCCGAGCAGCGACATGGTGTTGAGCGTGAAGCCGAACGCCCAGACGGCGATGAACGACGCCAGCACCGACACTGGAAGCGCCAGACCGGTTATGACCGTCGATCGCCATGAGTTCAGGAACACGAACACGACCAGGATGGTGAGCAGTGCGCCGATGAGCAGTGCCTCCTCGACGTTGCGGACAGAGTCCTTCACCCGCTGCCCGGCGTCGCGCACGATCTCCATTTTCACCCCGGGCGGGAGTGTTTTCTGGATCTCGTCCACCCTTTCCCGGATCTTGGCGCTGACATCAGTCGTGCTGTAGCCCTTCGACTTGGTGATGTCGATACCGACGGCCTCGGTGCCGTTATAGAGAGCAAGGGTCCGCTGCTCCTGGGTGCCGTCGATCGCATCAGCTACCTGTCCGAGCCGGACGATCCGCCCGCCGCGTTCGGCGACGACGAGGTTCATGAAATCCTCAGGACCCTCCAGACGTCCCTGCAGCCGGATCGACCGCTCCTCCAGGTCCCCGTTCACGCGGCCCACGGGCGCGGCGAGATTCTGGGATTGAAGCGCGAATACGACATCGTTCACGCTCAACCCGGCCGCCTGTAGCGCCTGCGGCTTGAGCTGAATCGTCATTTCGCGCTCGACGCCGCCAACGAGCCGCACCTGCGCAATACCGGAGATGCCACGAAGAATTCCTGTGATCTCCGGATCGGCGATGCGCGTCAGCTGCGCTGGCGACATCGTCTGCGAAGCGAGTGTAATCGAGACGATAGGAAGGTCAGATGGGTCGAACCGCTGGAGCACCGGCTCCTTCATCTCTACCGGCAGGTCGGCTCGGATCGTGGAAATCGCATCGCGGATGTCCTGCGTTCCCACCTGCGGATCCTTCTCGAACACGAACACCGTGACGATCTGGGCGTAGCCATCGCCGGCGGTGCCGAAGATCTGGTCGACGCCGGAGATTCCCTTGATCGCATCCTCGACCGGCTTGAGGATCTCGCGCTCCACGCCCTCGGGCGATGCTCCCGGATACGGAATGAAAGTGAGAACTACCGGCTGCTGAATGTCGGGGAACTCATCGGTCTGCAGCCGCCACAACGCGAACAGCCCGAATACGACCAGTGCCACCGTCGTGACGACGGTGATCATTGGCCGCTTGATGGCGAAATCAGAGATGAACATCGATCAGGCTCCGCTGTTTGCCACAGGCCGAACCACGGGCGCTGAAACTTTCACTGCGGTTCCCGGAGTGATGCCCTGCGCTGCACCCAGGAGAAGGGTATCCCCCGGCTGAAGGCCGGCGATTACTTCGACGCTCTCCGAGGTCTTGTCGGTGATGCCGATCTGTACCTGCACTTTCTCCACTTTCCCCTGCCGGATGCGCATCGCGACAGGTGCGGCTCCACGTACGTCGATCGCCGAGGTCGGAACGATGAGGCCCGCCTTCGTCGCGGTCGACAAGCGTCCGTTCGCGAAGAGTCCGCCCACGAGAGCACGCCCGGCGTTGGGGATCGATACATAGGTACGAACCTGACGGGTGGTCGGGTCTGCCGTGGGATTGATGCGCGTGACCGATCCGACGAACTGCCGGCCAGGGTAGCCGCTGACCGTGAACGCCACTGGCGCGCCGACGCGAATCGACGAGAGCTGTTCAGCCGGCACTGATGCCTCAAGTCGCATGCTCGACGGATCCACCACGGTGAACATCGCCGCTCCCGGCTGCACCACATCCCCTGCCGACACCGGTCTCTCGCTGACGACACCGCTGAACGGGGCAGTCACAGTAGTCGACCGAAGCTGCCGCTGCGCGGTCGCGAGCCGCGAGTTCGCATCCTCGAGCGCCGCCTGCGCCGAGATCGACGCACGTCGCGACAGCTCGATGTCACGCTCCGCGATCGCGCCCGCGGCAAACAGCTTCTGGTTACGGTCAAGATCACGCGCTGCGACATCCGCGGCGTTGCGCGCGGCAGTTACTCCGGCTCGCGCCGAATTGTAGACGTCTTCGACCCCCGTCGCATCGATGCGAGCCAGCACTGTGCCGGCATTCACCGTCTGACCCTGATCGGCATACGTCTGAAGAACACGTCCGCCGATCTCCGCCCGCATCACTGCTTCCCGCTCCGGCTCGAGGGTACCGGAGATCTGCGGCCCCGACATGATCGAGCCATTCGAGGCGATCACGACATTCTCGACGCCAACCGTCAATACGGCGTTCTTCGCCGTTTCGGCGGCGGAAGCGTCCTCACCTTTCTTGCACGCACCCAGAGCTAGCACGCCTGACAGCACGAGCAGCTGAGCGGTGATTCTGAATTTCCTGCGATGCATCGGTCTCATCTGAGTCTCTGAGTTCTACTGCGGTGGAATGCCGGATTGCTGTTGCTGTGACTGGGCCTGTTGTGCTGCTTGCTGCTGTTGGCTGCTCTGTTGCGCCTGCTCCGCCGGAGACGGCTGATTCTGCGCCGCCTGACTCGCTCCGCCCGCTTGAAGCGGAAGGTCGGGGAGGAGCTCGAGCTTCACCCGCGCAACCTGGAGGTTGCGGGCGGCGAGCGCCCTGTTGGCGACGGCCTGCTCGAGCAGAATCCGCGCATCGTTGAGCTCCAACTGCGTGGAGATGCCCTCGCGATAGCGCACTTCCGCGATCGAGTACGCCCGCCCCGCCTGCTCGGCGGTGCCGAGACTCGCCTGCCACGCGGCACGTGCCTGCGCCAGAGAATTCAGCGTCACCCGTGAATCGAGCGCGGCGAATTCCCGCAGCTGGTCGTAGCGCGCCTGCGCCTCGCGAAGATTCGCTTCGGCCACCAGTTGCTCGCCCTTGATGCGCCCGCCGGTGAAAATCGGGATTTGCGAAGCGAGCCCGACCGTCCAATTGGTGCGGAAGTCCCCCGACGATGGAAGACCGCTCAGCGGGAACGCGACCTTGCCGTACTGCGAAGTAAGGGCTAGAGTCGGCAGGCGCTGCGCCTTCGCAATGCGGAGCAATCCGCGCTGGGCGTCGATTGCCTCTGCCGCCTGCCGCACGCTCGCTCTTTGTACGGCGGACGTATCGCCTCCGAAGGAACCCGGCTCAAGCGCGCTCGTCGCGGCCACCTGATCGTCGACGGGAGTCGTGAGCTGGACGGGATTGTCGAGCGGCAGATTCAGGAGCTGCTTGAGTCTGAGGTAGGCGACGTCGCGATCGCTCCGGCGCTGGATCACGATTGGCTGCTGATTCGCGCTCGACACCTGGGCTCGAAGAAGATCGAACTCGGAGACGTTGCCGACGTTGCGCGCCAGCTGGGTCTGTCTCAACACGTTCTCCGTCTGCACAGACGAAGACTCGGCCAGTGCTACCAGTTGATCCGCCAGTGCCGCGTCGAAGTACGCCTGTGTGACATCCAGCCGGATCTGAGCGCGCTGCGCGGCCAGCTCGATCTCCGCGGCGCGACGGCCCGAATTCGCTACGGCGTTCTGAGCGTTGATTCGTCCACCGGCAAAGATGTTCTGCGAGAATGAAACCCCGATGCTGTATTGGTTCTCCTGGCCGAAAGGCAGGCTGGCGAAGCCGGCAAAGGGATCCTCTCCCTGCGCACAGCGCGATGCATCCTCGAGACCGGCCAGTCGTTCAGCTGTCGTCGCCGATGGATCGCGGAGGTAGGCGTTACATGGCGGAGCCGGCGGCAGGGGCTGTGTCGTGTCGGACGCGGGAGCGCCGCCGAACCCTCCTTCAAACTGAGAGGCGAGAGTGCGTGTGTAGCTCGCCGAGCCGTTGATCTGTGGCAGTCGCTGACTTCTCGCCTGGTACTGTTGACCCTGTGTGCGCTGTACTCCGGCGCGCGCGATGCGCACCGCTTCACTCTGGCCTTCGGCGGTCCGAACCGCCTCCTCGAGCGACAGCGTACGAGCTACACTGGTCGGAGTTTGCTGAGCCACAACAGGCGCGACCCAGAATAGGGCGGACACTGCAACGGCTGAAAAAATCCCAAGCGTTCTGCCGGTCCCCGAGCGTTGGGAACCGGACAATGATTCTTGTTGTGACACTGTCTCAGTTTGAAAGTTGTTTCGATTGCTTGTTCTGTTTGGATCCGCTCTTCCCGGCCACGTTTTTCTTCGACACACCGACTGCGCGAAGCAGAAGCGTGGCATACATCTCCGCGGCCTTGTTCGCCGGCTGCGGCATGACCTCAGGCATCATGTCCCGTCCCATCGCATCGGCGAAAAGCGCCCCCATCAGCATGGCGGCCGCCGTTCTCGACTCGAACTCGCCAGTTGCCAATCCCTCTCGCTTCAGCGCATCGAGATACACGCACAAATCGGCGGAAGCCCGTTTTGGCACATGACTGGCGCAAAGTCCGATTTCCGGATGCTCTTCGATCTCGCTCATCGTCTTACGGATGATCGAGCTCCGAAGTCTCAGATGCTTCAGGAACGCCTCGCTCCACACCGTCAGCTCACGCGCCGGATCGACGGGAACCGCCGGGAGCTCCGTGACACCGACCGACAGCGTGTCGTGCTGCATCGCTTCACGGATCAGCGCTTCTTTGGAGCCGAAATAGCGGAAGAGAGTGACTTCGTTGACGCCGGCCGCTTCGGCAATTCGTCGCGTCGTCGATCCCAGAAATCCGTGCTGCGCGAAAACGCCAGCGGCAGCGGCAAGAATTTCGTGTCGGCGGTCCATAGCTTCGATGGTATCAAGGGTCGATCAGAAATGCAAGTAGTCACTTGCTTACACAGCTGTTTCCAAGACGGTATGTCGCGGCGGGGTACAGGCCGGCGCTTACTTTCGCCCATGACTGACGCCAGTGAAATCGAAACCGCCTTCGACGCGGCCATCGATCAGGCGCAAAGGGCGGCTACTGAAGGGATGGTGGCACTGGACGGGAACTCCGCTCGCGAGCGGCTTGGCCAGCTCGAGTTCCGCCTGCAAACGGAGCGCGCCAAAGCGCTCGAGCGCGGAGCGGTAGATCGTGACTGGGTGCAGAAAACCATTCGATGGGTAGTCGAATGGACGCCCGAGTCGGACCTGACCATCATCGCCGCGCTCGGTCGTATCGCGCGTCTGTCACCTCCCGGGCTTTCCTAGCGCACCAGTCTCCGTATATTCGACCTGTGCATCGCAATTTCTATCGCCGTCGCTCGCTCCGGGCGGCGGCTTTTGTCTTCTGCCTCGGCATCAGCGCCATGCCGGCCGTAGCTGGTGCGGGCAAGCTCCTGCACGCCAGGCTCCTCTACTCCGCTCCCGTCGACGGCGCGCGACTCACCCGCGCGCCGGAATCGATTCAGCTGGTCTTCAGCGAGGCAGTCGTCGCGGAGCTGAGTCAGATCACCGTGACCGGACCTGACGGAGTTACGATACAACTCACGGTAGCACACGCTCCACGCGAGTCCCACATCCTTTTCGGAACCATTGGGCCATTATCGACTGGCAGCCATCGTGTCGCGTGGAGAGTTGTCTCAGCGGATGGGCATCCTGTCGCGGGCACTTTCTCGTTTGCGCTGATTCCAACCGTGGTGGACTCGGCGTTGTTTCCGCCGATCATTCCGGGAACCACCTCGCCCCGTCCTCCAAGCTCGGGATCGATCACACCCATTCAACCCGCGGTTGGCGACGGACAGCCGGCACCAAAGACCGCGTCGCTTCTGCGTGGCCTCGGACTGGGATCGATGATGGCTGGCATCGGGCTGCTCTTTTTCGGAAGCGCGGCGGGGAGTCGCAGGAATCTCAACCCCAGCTCGCTCGTCATTCGCTTCCTGGGTTTCGGCGCCCTCCTCCTCGCCGGACACATGGCGGCCTGGCTGTACCACATTTCTCCCGGGCAGGGGTTGAGTGGAGTCTTCGGCGCCGCTGCGTTGAAGTCGACTGTCGGCCTGACCGAGTCGGCACGTGTGCTGCTCGCCGTGCTGGCCCTCTGGGCGGTTGCCGCCGGCAGCCGAGGGCTCGCACTCCTATTTGGCTTTACATGCCTGGGTGTGAGCGGAGCGATCGGTCATTCAGCCGCAATCGATCCGATCTTGGCTATCCCCGCAAAGATCGTCCACCTTACCGCCGCCGCCATATGGCTGGGAGGATTGCTCTGGCTCGGCTGGACTTTTCGGCGTGACATCACTGCTTTCCGCATCGAGGCCCGCCGCGTTTCGTCGGCGGCGCTTATCGCAGTGATAGTGGTTGCCGGATCGGGAGTTGGACAGGCGCTGCTGTATCTGGACTGGCCCTGGGATCTCCTATCTACCGATTACGGACGCCTTGTTTCGGCGAAGATCGGCGGACTGCTCCTTCTGATACTGTTGGGTGCCTACAATCGGTTCAGCCTGGTGCCAAACCTCGATGATTCACGGAAGGGCAGGAAGCTGTCGCGATCCGTGAGTCAGGAGATCGTGGTAATGCTGACGATACTCGTGATCAGTGGCTTTCTCGCCAACGTTCCACCGCCTGGTCCCAGAGCCCTCCCGGCCCTTCCCGCAGACGTGCTCCCCTGAGTATTGACGTATTAAGATTTCTTGATATATTGTAGTTCATGGCAACTTCTCTGGCTTCCCGCACGGCCCGCTCAGTGGAGCTGTTCCACGCGCTCTCCGACGAGACGCGAGTGGAGATCGTGGAGATGCTCGGCCGCGGTGAGCGGTGCGTCTGCGACCTGACTGACGCGCTCGATGCCGCTCAGTCCCGACTTTCCTTTCACTTGAAAGTTCTCAAGGACGCTGGAATCGTCCGCGACCGGAAAGATGGGCGGTGGGTTCACTACGAGCTCGATCGGGAAGCGTTCGAGGAGATCGAGCAGCTCGTCGCGGCAATGAAGCCGGACGCGAAGCGGAAGAGAGCCGAAGTGTGTTGCGACTGATTTTTTTTGGCCGATATATCAAAAAACTTTGTTGGGAGGTCGTGTGAGCGGAATTAATGCGGGACTGGGCGGGACGGAACTGAAGGAGATGGTAAAAGAGAAGTACGGCGAGGCGGCACGCCGCGTGAGCCAGGGCGAGACGACGGGTAGCTGCTGCGGCACCAGTGCATGCTGCGGATCGACCACGGAAGCGTGGGATCCCATCACTGCCAATCTTTACGATGAGAAGCAGAAGGCGGGCGTTCCCGCTGAAGCCGTCCTTGCTTCGCTCGGCTGCGGCAATCCAACGGCGCTCGCGCAGCTGAACGGGGGTGAGGTCGTGCTGGATCTCGGGTCAGGTGGCGGGATCGACGTTTTGCTTTCCGCCAAGCGTGTCGGTCCGACGGGGAAGGTCTACGGTCTGGACATGACCGACGAGATGCTCGCGCTTGCCAACGAGAACAAGCGACGCGCCGGCGCCGACAACGTGGAGTTCCTCAAGGGAGAGATCGAGCGCATTCCCCTTCCTGACGCATCGGTCGACGTGATAATCTCGAATTGCGTCATCAATCTGTCGGGAGACAAGAAGAAGGTCCTGGCCGAAGCCTTTCGGGTTCTCAAGCCAGGTGGAAGGTTCGCGGTATCCGACGTGGTCGTTCGTGGCGACGTTCCGGAAGCCGCGAGGACGAGCATGGAGCTGTGGGTCGGTTGCGTGGCAGGGGCACTTGAAGAGCAGGAATTCCTGGGGTTGCTGCGCGGCGTTGGGTTCGAGAACCCGTCGATCGAGCCTACCCGCATCTACAAGGCCGAGGACGCGGCGGCGTTTCTAGCCGGGACTGGACTGGAAGCCGACAGCTTTGCGTCGCAGATTGATGGCAAGTTCATGGGAGCTTTCGTGCGAGCAACTAAGCCGGTGGCCAGCTGCTGCGGTCCGAGCTGCTGCGGAAAATAGAGTGCGGATAAGGACGGCGGGCTGATGCGCTACGCTCTAATATCCGACATCCACGCCAACCTTCCCGCTCTGCGAGCGGTGTTGAACGACATTGCGAAGCGGGACATAGACGCGATCTATCACCTTGGCGATTTGACCGGTTACGCACCGTGGCCGAACGAGACCGTCGAGCTGCTGCGTGAGCGTGGCATTCCGGGCATCGCCGGCAATTACGATTCAACCGTTGCAACCGGCTACAAGCACTGCGGCTGCCAATCGGAGAACCCCGAGCAGGAAAAGCTCTCGCACATCTCGTATGAGTGGACGCGCGGCCATGTCTCGGCCGAGACCAAGGAGTTTCTGGCGAGCCTTCCCTTCCGGATCGACATTCGCCCGCTCGGCGGTCACGTCTCCGGTCCCACCATTACGCTCGTCCACGGCAATCAGACGCTCAACACGGTTTACGTAACTGAAGATCGGACCGAGGAGTTCCTTTCGAAGATGGCGAGCGATCTCGGTGCCCGGGAGAATGATGCCATCTGCTTCGGGCATACCCACAAGCCGTGGCACCGTGTGGTCAACGGGATCAATTTCATCAATACCGGAAGCGTGGGCCGGCCAAAGGACGGCGACTGGCGACCGTGCTACGTGATCCTCACAGCCGGTGACGCGCAGCTCAAGGTCGAGTTCAGACGCGTCGGCTACGAGATCGACGAAGCGGTAAGGGGGATCAACGCGGCGGGCCTGCCCGAGGAGTTCGGGGAGCAATTGCGGGGAACCTCTCCCGACTGACGAACGGGGCTGTCAACGTCCCGCGCCTCATTGCGTGCGAGCGGCCTCCTTTTTCAACCGCGCGGCAACGGCTTCCGCTCTCGCCAGCACCCGGAGAACATTTTCCCCTGCCAGCTTCTTGAGATCGGTGTCCGACCATCCCCGCCGTGCAAGCTCGGCGAATAGCGCGGGGTAGGTTGAGACGTCTTCCAGGCCTTGCACTGTCTCGGAAATCCCGTCGAAGTCCCCGCCGATTCCGACGTGGTCAGCCCCCGCTACTCGCCGGATGTGCTCGATGTGATCGGCAACCTGGCTCAGAGTGGCGGGCGGTGTCGGGTTGGCCGCTTTCCAAGCCTTGAATGCGCGCGTGATCGCAGCCGTGTCGTTGCCGTATTGCGCCTGCAGCTGGGCGACCGTCGGAGCAGACATCTCGTGCTGAAAGACAGTCGCCGAAACGAATGACGGGACGAATGTCACCATCACCACTCCACCGTTTGCCGGAAGGCGGCGCAGTATCGAGTCCGGCACGTTGCGCGCAACATCGACCAGTGCACGCGCATTCGAGTGGGAGAAGATCACCGGCGCCTGGGTGACATTGAGCGCATCGGTCATGGTTGCAGGCGATACGTGCGACAGATCCACCAGCATTCCCAGCCTGTTCATCTCGCGGACGACACTGTCACCAAATGCAGTGAGGCCGTTGTGCCTCGCCGAGTCGAGGGCGGCGTCCGCCCAGTCGAGCGTGACGTTGTGGGTGAGCGTCATGTAGCGTGCGCCGAGATCATAGTACGCACGCAGGGCGCCGAGCGAATTTTCGATCGCATGGCCGCCTTCCAGTCCGAGGAGTGATCCAATCTTTCCCTGCTTGAAGATGCGGCGGATGTCTCCGGAGTTGAGGGCCCAGGCAAGCCGATCCGGATATCTCTCTATGACACGCCGTGCAATGTCGATCTGCTCGAGCTGGACACGCGCGAAGCCCGAATCCCTGTAATCGCCGGGGATGTAGACGGACCAGAACTGCGCGCCGAGAATTCCGGCTCTCAGTCTCGCGAGGTCAGTGTGCCCCGGCGTTCGCTGCCGCAGCTCGTAGGCAGCGACGTTTCCCCTGGCGACCGAATCTTCTCGTATCCGCCATGGAAGGTCGTTGTGCCCGTCTACCAGCGGGCTCTGGCGCAGTATCCGCTTGGCGCGCGCCAGATCCTCATCGCTTGGCTGCGCTTGCAGTTTCGTGAGTCCACCAATCGTCGGTATGACAGCGAGCGCGGAAATCGTACAGGCAGCGCGACGGATCGCGCTCGAGGGCAGTATTTGCATTTGAATAAGTTAGAGGCCTCAGAGCATAATCACGGCCCGGAACTGCGTCTTCAGGCGGGCTCGGGCGGGGAATCGAGGATCTCGATCGCCACGGCGCTGTCCGACTCCAGCACGATCAGGCGTATCGGATGCAGCCACTGGAGCCATGGCATCATGCCGGCGGCATCATCGCGGATCAGCTCCGAGTCGATCCCATTGGCGTCCAGAACTGCTTGCGCCACATAAGCTTCGACTTCATTGGCAAACGTCCTGATCACCGTGGTATTGTCCGTCATTCCTCGTTCCGCGACTGGTTCTCTGAAATCTGTATCGAGTGCGGACCCGGCGCATGGTCGGCAGATTTGAGAAGCGATTCCCGATACCCCTGTGCGTGGCGTCTGACGGATTCTAGATTCAGCATATTACCACAGAACTATGAAGACTCTCTTTCGGCGGCTGTCCCCTCTCCTCATTCCCGTTCTTCTCTCGGCTCTGCTCGTCACGTCGTGCGAGCGCGCTGAGAACGAGGGGCCCGCCGTAGCCACCGTCCAGGACACGATGCTTCTCCACGACCTGGCACAGGCGAACAGGAACACCGCCGCGGCAGACATCGACACCACAATTCCCGTGATAGTGAGATCGCGGCCTACCGACGGCGAGGTGCAGGAGATGATCGGAGGCGCTCCGGGAAGCGCCAGTCAGATTCTGACGCCCTCGGGAACGACGCCGCGCGTGCCGCGGAGGGCGAACGACGCACCCGCGCCGACGAATATTCCTCCAGGTGACATCGCTCCCGCACTTGGTGATCCCTGCGATTCACCGGGCGCCGAGAATCAGCGTACCTGTCTCAACCGTGCAATCGCCCGTTCGGACGTCAACCTCAACCGCGTCTATCAGGAAGTAATCGCGCAGGCCCGCATATCAGGGGGCTCGGAGCTCGAGACGCGGTTCCGCGATCAGCAGCGAGCCTGGGTATCCACTCGCGACGAGGAATGTCGTGGTCAAACCCGCAGCCAGGAGGGCGCGCTCTGGGCAAGAGTGCGCGCGCGCTGCCTGGCCGACTATTCCGCGAGACGTACCGACCAGCTGCAGACGAGCCTGAACAGCCTCCGCGGCCGCTAGCGCGGCTGCTCTCAGCGCCTCGTCGCGCTCCGATTGGCATCTCTGTATAGGAATCAAGCAGCGCGAAGCGCTGCATCCCAGCCCGTGTTTTCGGTCCAGCGCTAGCACCGGGACCCCGAGCTTCGCTCAGTGCGCTGGCGCGCGGCGCCGCGAGGAGAGCGTGCCGTGGCATCGAACTCCGTGGGGAGTCGAAGGAGGGGCCGAGCGGAGCGGCGTCTCGCGTAGCAAGAGACTCGCCGACGACGATCCTTAATATTCCTAAAGGCGAGGCTCGCAGCGTGTAAGCGAGCAGCCGCGCAGTCCGGTCCCTCCTTCGACGCACCGGCACAGATTTGAATGGCCGGAGTGAACTAATCCCCTACGGCCGCTCGTTCAGCGCGACGCAGCTCGCGCGGGACCCGCTGCGCTGACGATCGCACGGCCTTGAAGCAGGCCTTCGATTTCCGCCGCGGCAACAGCTCTCGGACCGATCCAGCCGTCACCCACGTGGCGCGTCGGAACCGTGACTCCGGCAATGCCACCCGTTGGACTGATCTCGACGACCGCACTGGCGTCGACCACACCACGATCTCCGGCGTTGATCACCAGCACCCATCGGCCGTTCGCGGGACGCTGCCATCTCACCACGTACATCCCCGGCTGTGATCCGGGGCGAATGTCGAGGCGCATCGTTTGTCTCTTGCCGTTCACGATACCCTCTGCAGTTCCCGTCAGGGTTCTCGCCTGGAGGTTGCCGTGGTGGTAGGTACGCACGGTGAGGAATCCATCGCGCGAGGTGCGATCGAACGGATTGGCCGGATACTCGATTGCGATCCAGGGCGGTCCGGCCAGAGCGCTGCTGAAGGCGATGAGGGTGAGTACTGATGCGAGCGTGGCCGAGCGAAGCAGGGTGCGTTTCATGACTGTCTCCTGAAGAAGTCTTTTCTGCGCCCTTACGACGCCGCTCACGCTCGAGGGGTTTGAAACGGATTGGCGATTCTTACGGCGTGCGTCTGAGCGTCACCGGACCTTTGAATGTCCGCACCGAGACCCTGGCGCCTCCATCTCCCGCTTCGGTCGTCAGCTCCTGGCCGCGACCGAATCTTCCCGCAACCGGGCGCGTTCTCGACAATCGGTTGTCGATCCTGCCCGCAATGGTGACGACGACAAACGACGCATTGGTCTTTTCGGGAATCGCGATGTCCACTGTTCCCCCGTGACTGTCGAAGTCGAATGCTCCGCTTCGAACGAGCTGCCCGCCAAAAGTGATGTTGCCGGTAACGGTTTCGATCTTCACGCGCTCGAAGGCACCGCCCTCCACGCGAATCGGTCCGCTGACAGTCGACAGGGCCATGTCGGCGCTCGCGCCGCGAAAGGTGATGGCGCCGGTGGCGCTTTTGGCGCGCAGCCACGGCGGCGATCCCGCAATGTGGATGTCGCCGTCGATCGCTTCAGCATTCAGCTCGCGAGGGCTCCCCATCACATCGATCGTCCCGCTGACTACATAGAGGTCGAGTCCGCCCGAGACGCCGCTCACTTCGATGCTGGCGGTCGCCGTCTTCACCCAGAGCCTGACTCGGGCGGGCACCCATACTTCGAGTCTGGTGGGCTTTGGACTCCGCTCGTCGCTCGATTCCACGAACATCTTGGCGCCGGTGTACCCACCCCCCATGTGGAACTCGTCGCCGGCGCCGAGTGTCGCGCGCGCCAACACGGTGTCCTTGTTCCAGCCGCGAACCACGACGCTCCCCACCATGTTGTGAATGCGGATCGATGCTTCCATTCCGACGGCAAGCTTGCGCTCGACTTTCTTCTGTGCGAAGAGGGGAGTCGTGAGCGCGGCGAGCGTGGCGAGCGCGGCGAGCGCGGCGAGCGCGACCAGCAGGAAGGAGAGGTGTCGCTTCACTCAGCTTCCCCTCGTCATCTCGGCGCTGCGACGCAGCAGATCTACTTTCTGGCGGTAGCTGGCCGATAGCATCTCGACCAGCATCTTGTTGGCCGGATCGCGCGCCAGCGCATTTCGCGCCTCGAGAATCGCTTCGTCGATGGTGCGCAGGCTCGCCTTGAGCTGCGCGACAGTCTCGGGCGCGAGTGCCGCCTGCTGGCTGTCGAGCAGATCCTGGAGCATGCTGGCGGTACGCAGGTAGTTGTTCTCCTCGAGCGTGAACGCGGCGAGATTGGCGGGCGTCTCCCCTGAGGTTGTGGGCTGCGACAAGGTTGCTGTGTCATGCCCGTCACGCGTTACGTACAGGAACGTTCCGCCGGAGGAGAGCACGGCCACGATCAGACCCGCCGCTGCCATTGCCCAGGGGGTCCAGCGGTAGCCTCCGAACGAGCGTCGCGGAGTGAGAGCCTGCGTATCGCGCTCGATTGTCTGCCTGATGGTCGACCATGCATCGGCCGGCGGGTCGATCGACTTCGGCAGCTCCGTCGCGCGAGCGAGAATCTGCTTCAGGCCCTCCACCTCGGCATTGCATATCTCGCAGCCGGCGATGTGCTCCGCTACTGGAGCGCGCGCATCCTCGCTCAGCTCTCCGGTCACGTAGTCGTCCAGCAGGTGCTTGATGACGTCGTGTGTCATCTCTCCAACCTCTCCCTTAATAGTCTGCGCGCACGGTGCAGCTGCGCCTTTATCGTTCCCACGGACACGTTCAGCTGTGCCGCGATTTCCTGGTGCTGATAACCTTCTACGTCGTGCAGCACGAAGGCGAGACGCGCGCCTTTCGGCAGCGACGCGATCGCCGCCTCCATGTCCATCCGGAGCTCGATTCCGCTCGACCGAGCTGCTCCGGGAAGCCGGGTCGTGTCCTCCATTGGAAGCACGCGCGCGGTCCGCCTGCGATCCGTCCGCGCGTTCTCGAGGAGCGTGTTCACGGCAAGCCGATGAAGCCAGGACGAGAAGGCGCTCTCCCCACGAAACGAGTCCAGCTTTCTCCACGCCCGCACGAAGACATCCTGCAAGAGCTCCCTCGCATCGTTCGCGTCGCCTCCGACGAGTCGCAGGCATAGCGCGTACGTCCTGCCCGAGTGCTCGCGATAGAGCTGCTCGAAGGCATCGACGTCGCCCGCCTGCGCGCGCTTGACGGAGTCGAGAGCCATTGCCCCATCCCCGACAATCGGCACGTCAGCTATGTCAGATACCAACGCGACTCGCTTCATCTGGTCGCAATATGACGCCCGCGAGCACTCAAAGGTTGGAATAGCCGCGAGCTGCGCTGCAACTAACATCGCTGTAGGGGGATGCCGAGCTGCGCTCGGCGCGCTGACGCGCGGCGCCACGACTAGAATGTCCTCCGGCATTGATCTTCGTGGGGAGTCGGAGGGGGGCCGAGCGGAGCGGCCTCTCGCGTAGCAAGAAACCCGCACGCTTTTGCCCGCGAATCCGAAGCCGTAGCGGGCAGCTGGCAGCGGGGTTCGCAGCGTGTAAGCGAGCAGCCGCGCAGTCCGGCCCCCCTCCGACGTACCGGCACAGACGCAAAAAGTCAGAGGAAAAATGTGGCGATCACGCCGGAGCAAGTTGCGCGGGCTTCGCTGCCGGAAGCTGCGGAGTCGTACGGCGCTCGCCGACCTGCTGGCGCCACATTGCATAGTACAGGCCCGTTTGCTGGAGCAGATCGTCGTGCTGGCCGGCCTCAACGATCTTGCCGCGCTCGAGGACGTAGATCCGGTTGGCGTGCATCACCGTCGAGAGCCTGTGCGCGATTAGAATGGTGATCACATCGCGGGAATTCGCCACATCGCGCATCGTCCGCGAGATCTCTTCCTCAGTCAGCGAGTCCAGCGAAGACGTCGCTTCGTCGAACACGAGCAGGTGCGGCTCTCTCAGCAGCGCCCGCGCGATCGACAGCCGCTGCTTCTCTCCACCCGAGACCTTGACGCCGCCCTCTCCGATCACCGTGTCGAGTCCCTTGTCCGCCCGCGCCAGCAGCGTGTGCGCCGCCGCCTTGTGGAGCACGTCCAGGCACTGCGCATCGGTCGCGTGCGGGTTGACGAAGAGGAGATTCTCCCTGATCGTGCCGGAGAAAAGCTGAGCATCCTGCGTCACGAGCCCGATGCGCTCGCGCAGCCTGTCCAGGTCGACCGAAGTGCTGGGCAGCCCGTTATATAGTATGCGCCCCGCTTTCGCCGGATAAAGTCCGACCAGCAGCTTCACCAGCGTCGTCTTTCCCGCTCCCGACGGCCCCACGAAGGCGATGGTCTCACCGCGGTTTACCGTGAACGAGATGTCGGTGAGGGCGGGCGAGCTCGCCGTCTGGTGCATGAACCCCACATCCTCGAACTCGAGCTCCTCGATGTCGGCGAGTGGGACGGGATTCGCCGGCTTCGGATCCTTGGGGGTCTCCAGAATCTTCCGGAAATTTCCCAGCGACACCTCTGTCTCGCGGTAGACGTTGATGATGTGACCCAGCTCCTGCATCGGGCCGAAGATGAAGAAGGAGTAGAACAGGAGCGAGAAGAACTGCCCGACCGTGATCTTCTGCGTGAAGATCAGGTACAGCATCAGGAACAGGATGCAGGTGCGCAGCAGATTCACCGCGGTACCCTGGATGAAGCTCAGGCTTCTGATGTACTTCACCTTCTTCAGCTCGAGCTTGAGGATCCTCTGCGTCGTCGCGTTGAGCCGCATCACCTCCTGATCCGCCAGTCCCAGGCTCTTCACCAGCTCGATGTTGCGGAGTGATTCCGTCGTCGATCCCGCCAGCGCCGTAGTCTCGGCGACGATCTGCTTCTGGATCGTCTTGATGCGGCCGCTCAGCACCCAGCTGACGAAGCCGAGCAGCGGCACCGTCGCCAGAAACGCGGGCACGATGATCCAGTGCACAGTGAGGGCGTAGATCACCACGAACACCACGCCGACCAGCGTCGTGAAAACCAGATTGATCGAGAGGGCGATGAACCGCTCCACGTCGGAGCGCACCTTCTGCAGCTTCCCAAGCGTCTCACCGCTTCTTTGGTCCTCGAACACCGAGTACGGCAGCTCCAGCGAGTGGCGGATGCCGTCCGAATACATCTCGGCACCAAGCCGCTGTGTGATGACGTTGACGAAGTAGTCCTGGAAATTCTTGGCGACGCGGGAAACGAAGGCGACGCCCATCGCCAGGAGAAGCAGCTTTCCCGCTCCGGTGACGAACTCTCGCGTCGTGTAGTCGCGGAAGCGGGTCGCGTAATCGTCGATGACGTGGCGGAAGATCAGCGGATCGAGCAGCGAGAACACCTGGTTCGTCGCGGCGAGCACGAGCGCCAGGAGAATCAGCGATCGATAGTTGCGCAGGTAGGAGAAAAGCAGATTCATGTGGTTGGAGTGGGTTGAGTCACATAGTATCTGGCCACCCCACCGACAAGCAATCCGCTATCCGCCGACGTGCCTCGCGGAGTACCTCAGCACGGGGGCCTGGACAAAGCGGCGGCGGCGTGTGCGCAGCATGCGAAGAGCCCTGCCTGCGTTGTCCCTCCACTGCGCGCCAGTGATGAACGTGCAGTAACGCTCGTAATCGAGGAGCCCTTCATGCGGCGCTACCGTGAAGAGGTAGCGTGGCGCGGCCCGGAATCGCTCGATCCCGATCGGGAAACGCTCAAGGACGACTTTCTGCGAAGCGAACTCCTCGTACATCCGCTTCTTCACGCCCCGTTCGGATTCGTTGAGCTCGATCGTCCGCGACTCGGTTCCGATGAAAGGGAGGAAATCCAAAACCCTCCGCTGTCCGCTGAAGTTGTGATATGACGTGAGCTCGAGCACCAGCGGTGCCGGCACTTTGTCGCGCCGAAGAATTCCGCACGCGAGATGTACCGCGAACGCCGTTGCGTCGTGATCCGAATGGCCGCCCTCGTATGGATGCGTGAACACGATGTCGGGGCGCACCTCGTCCACCAGATCGGCGACGTCGAATACCAGCTCGACCATCTGTTGGCTCGCTTCGCCATCCACGTACCCGAGGCCGCGGCAACGCTCCGGCGTTATTCCAACATGGGCCAGCGCGCTCACGACCTCGCGGCGGCGCTCCCGCGCATAAGCATCGCGCGTCTGGAATCCCTTGCTTTGCGCGTACTTGTCGTCGCGCGGTGAGCCGTCGGTGACGTGCGCGATTACCGCGTCCGGGATGCCGGCAAGCAGTCCTCCGGCGCCGATTGCTTCGTCGTCCGGATGCGCGACTACCACCAGCGTAGTTGTCTTCGACTTCGCGAGTGCGGCGCGCTGAGCGATGCCGTCGAGGACGGCAGTGGTGAGCTCTGGCGAGTGCTTGTATCGAGCGTCACGGCCGGGGGCGATCACGAGTCCCGCCGGCTTGATTACTCGTTCTTTAGCCGGTTTTTCCGTGATCACCTGCTGCACCATCTGCAGGTCGCTCGCCCGTGAATCCGTCGCCGCTGCCGTCTGGTCCTCCTGCTGCTCCAATCCGGAGAGCAGAAGGAGATCATCAGCCTTTGCTTCGAGCGGCGCTTGGGGAGTGACGTGCGGTTGCAGTTCCAGTTTTTCCGACTTCACGCACCCTCCAAAGCACGCTGCGGCGAATCTTTCTACAAGGCCTGTGTAAGGCTGCCGCTTCTGAAGGGCAATTCACATGCCTACAGCTGGGCTTCCGGCCAAGAACCTACCGCGCTAAACCCTTCGGCGCCACGCTCTTGCCTTTGGTTGCTTGATGAGCGAGGCCATTACACCCCAAACTGTTTCAGATGGTGGTCGAGATGCTTGTAGATCAGAACACCCCAGGCACGTGGCGACAGTTTCCCAAATGCGGGATGATCAGGCCACTTCGTAGTGCGCTGGTCGTACCTCACGACCGCTCTCCTAACCAGCTCCTTCACGTCGCGTAAATCCTCGCTCCAGACTCCCGGCGCCGTTTTCCTCAATTCCGGCGTGGTTGGAAGGTGCTTCGGTGTGGAGGGCAGCGCGTAGATCACCAGCTGCTTGATCGGAGTAAATCGTAGCGGAGTCCGCCTGGGTTCGACTCTCATCGCGCCGATTGCCATTCGCATCGAGTCTCCAATGTGCGCCAGCATCTGGGGCGCGTTCATTCTTCCCCACTGCGCCTCGGTGTCAGGCCTCAGCTTGTCAAACCTGCTGAGCAGATTCTGGCGATCCGGCTCGTTCCAGAGGGAGTGCACGGTTCTTCCGATTGTCAGCCGTTCGTCCGCGTTGCCGCGGGCGAGCCACGAGCGAACGCAATGTAGTCAGTGGGACTCGGCGTCTCGCCCGCCGCGCGAAGCGACACCGCTATCTGCCCGCGATGATAGGAGCCGTGCAGGGCGACATGGGTCAGGATGTCCTCGAGCGTGGAAGTAAAACCAGCTCCGGCACTGTTACGGTAGGAAATCTCTCCGGCGAGAGAATCGGGAGTGAGGGTCTTCACGATGGTCGTGAACGCCTCACAGTTGTCGCTGGCGATCTTCTCACACTGAGCGAGGGTGAGCGAGGGCCACACCGCCAACTCCGCGGCGACGCCGTGGATTCGCGACAGCCAGACATGTTCGGAACCGAGAACGTGCGAATAGAGCTCGAGCGCTTTGGCCGGAGGGTTCTGCGCTGAGCGCAGGCTCTCCAGAACCTTGCGGTCGGCCCAGCAGAGATGATCGAACAGGCGCGCGAACACTACCCTGTCTTCCTTCCCATCAGCGAGGACTCGTAGTTGGCGAGGAGATGAGCCGGACCATCATAGGTCTCGACCGCCCCGGCGAGATCTTCGTCCTTCCAGCCGCCGGATCGGAAGCCGATGATTCGCACCCCGGCCCTCAGCGCCGCTTCCACGTCGTAGGGAGTGTCTCCGATCATTACCAGATCCTCCGCTCCAATTTCGGCCTCTTCTATAGCGGCTTCGACAATGTCCGGATCCGGTTTCGATCGCTTGGCGTCCGAGGCTGTCGCCTTCTCCTCGATCAGGTCCGCGACTTCCGCCGCTTTGAGCAGACCCTGGAGCTCTTCGTCCTTGGCCGAGGTGGCGATCACCGGCTTGAGACCGTCGGCACGAACGCGAATCACCAGCGCGCGCGATCCATCGAGAGCGCGGAGATGGGGCAGATACTTCTCCCGGAATATCTCGGAGCGCCGCTTGGTCAGCTTCTTCCCTTCCTTGCTGTCGTGCCTGATGCCGATCGTCTTGGGCAGCAGCTTGTCTCCGCCCATGCCGATGAGAGGTCGCACCATACTGAACGGAACATCGTAGCCCGCCTCGGCCATGGTGTCCACCCACGACTGGGCGTGGGCATCATTGCTGTCGACCAGTGTGCCGTCGATGTCGAATATCACTCCGCGCAGCAAGGCTTACTGCATGCTGCGCTGAATCGACTGAGCCCTGTCCAGATGCGATTGCAGTGTCGGCGCAGCCTTCTGGATCATGTTCTTCAGCTCGGTGCTCTGGGCGTCGCTCATCGCCTTGGTCGCAATTTCGAGAACCGTCTTGTGATTTTCGACTTCGTGATCAATGTACGCCTTGTCGAAATCCTTGCCTTTGGCGGTGGCATTCAACAGGTCCGAGGCCTTCTGTGCGTCCGCGGGAAGATTGTCGTTCGGCGGGGGCGTCGGCGTGATCTTGAGCCGCTTCGCCAGGACCTCTCCCTGGATGCGGAGGCCGTGGTGATCGCGCATCATCAGCCGTCCGTAATCACGGATAGCCGAGCTCGTGGCCTTCGTAGCGGCGAGCGCGCCGTGTGCGCTGTCGCTCACGTTGACCTCATCCAGCACGGCGAAGATGTTCGCATCGTTCCATGCACCAGCCGCGACGGTTCCGATCGTCGTGGTGTCATTCGTCTGACTTGCCCCGGCCATGCCGTCCATTCCGGCATCGTCCTTTTTGCCACACGCGATCACCAGGACGGCGAACGCAAACAGCGTCAGCCTCAAGCCTCGATTATCCAGCGGCATGTCCATCTCCCAAGTTGAGAAGCGCGCCCGGTGCTGAATGGTCTCGTATTGAAAGAAGCGCGCCACCGAGGATCAACGCTGGGTCCTCGACACCGAGCCGCAGCTGACGATCGCTAACATGGGGAAGGCGATCATCGCCGCATTCGGCGGAGTTCCGCCGCGTTCTCCTTCCTCATAGCCGCGGTTTTTTTCGCCGGCGACATTCAAGCGGCAGTCCTCAGAATACGTACGGAATGAAGCGCTTGCGCTCCCGCATGTAGGTGCGATACGGCTCACCGACAGTATCGAGGAGTGCGCGCTCCTCGACGCGTACCCGGTAGCCGTACGCGGCGATCGCCGCCACGGTCAGCAACCCAAGACTCAGCCAATTGCAGAGCGCCAGTCCGATCCCTGCGTGCATAAGCAATCCCGCGCTGTACGAGGGATGTCTCACCAGACTATAGGGACCGGTACGAATGATCGGCTGATCGGCGCGTACCCGTACGTCGCCGGTGAAATATTCGCCGAGGGTGCGCCAGCAGTAACGACGGAGAAGACTCCCGACAACGATGAGAACTATTCCAGCAACGAAGAGCCAGCGGCAGCTCGCAGCGGGGAACGCCGATCGCTCCAGAAAGGCGATCGGGAACGCCAGTATGAGCGCGATCGTCATCCCCGCCATCATGACCCTTACCGAGCCCCGGTCCTTTGAGTCACCCTCCCTTGCTCCCTCGCGTGCGCGACCGAGAATCCGCATCTCGGGAATGAACGCCCACACGTATACCGCCCAGAAAATCAGGGCATGCGGCCACGCAAATGGTGGAGGAGTCATTCGATCGGCGGCCTAACCTCTTTGCCTCCCGCTATTCGATCTCCCACTGCCGCGTCGGGATGAACGATCCGATCGTCCACCATGCGCGGGCAGTGCTGGGTGATGACCTCTTCGATCCGCCTTGGCTTTGGCGCGAGTACGCTCGTCCGCTTTCCGCGCGCGAATTGCCGCGATTCTCTCGCCGATCGGTACCTCGAACTTGCCTTCCGGGCGCGCCGAATAGTCGAAGTCGGGAAGAGTGATGCGCGGCAGTCGCTTGCCGATTGCCTTCTCGATCGCGCGCAGGTCGTTTTCTTCCTCCGGCGCCACGAACGTGAAAGCATCGCCGACCGCTTCGGCCCGCGCCGTCCTCCCGACGCGATGGATGTAATCGTCGGGCGCCTGCGGTACGTCGAAGTTCACCACGTGTCCGAGTGCCTCGATGTCGATCCCGCGTGCAGCAATGTCGGTAGCGACCAGCACGCGATGCTGACCGTTCTTGAAGCCAGCCAGCGCGGCGGTGCGCTGCGGCTGCGACCGGTTGCCGTGAATTCGCTCGGCTTTGACGCCGCGCTTCACCAGCTGCTCCGCCAGCCTGTTGGCGCGGTGCTTCGTGCGTGTGAACACCAGTGCCTGCGTGACATCGTCGCGCTTGAGCAGCGCCAGGAGCAGACCCACTTTGAGATCCTGTCTCACCGGATAGATCGCCTGGGTGATCCCGACGGCGGGCAGTGACCGTCGTCCGAGGTCGATCGATTTCGGATCGTTCAGCATCTCGCGCGTCAGCATCGCGATCGCCGGTGGCATCGTCGCACTGAAGAAGAGCGTCTGACGTTTGCGCGGAACGAGTTTGAGAATGCGCTTGATGTCCGGGAGAAACCCCATGTCGAGCATGCGATCCGCCTCGTCGAGAACGAGAAACTCGATGTTGTCGAGCTTCGCGTACGGCGCCCTGAGGTGGTCGAGCAGGCGGCCCGGGGTGGCGATCAGCACATCGACACCGGCACGCATGGCGTGCTCCTGAGGCGCCATTCCGACGCCACCGTAGATCGCCGCGGCCGTAATCGGCGTGTGAACCGCCATTGAATCGAGCGCCGCAAGTATCTGCGCCGCGAGCTCGCGAGTTGGCGTGATCACGAGCGCTCGTGTTTTTCCGCGCGACTTGTCGATCAATTGATGCAGTATCGGCAGCACGAACGCGGCGGTCTTGCCGCTTCCGGTCATGGCGCACGCCAACACGTCCCGACCTTCGAGCGCGGCAGGTATGGCTTCAGCCTGAATCGGTGTCGGTCGCTGGAATCCGAGCTCTTTCAGTCCTTTGTGGAGGCTCGGGTGGAGCTTTAGTGAAGAAAACGGCAGGGTGTCGCCTTGATTGAAGAATTGAAATATTCGGGTCTCTAAAGCTAGTCGTGACAGCGACCCAGGACCGGGCATCTTCGCGCACATGCTGCCGGTTGAAGAAATCCTTGGGCACAAGCCGTACATTTCCATGGTAATCCCGACAGATTCTTCGTTACGCCCTGGCTCATGAGGTCCCGTTGATGCAACAAAAACCGACAACGCCGCTGCCACCGGGCGCGCCCACTTTCGTGTTCCAGGGCCAGGCGACGAGCCCGAGCGCGGTTTATCAAGGATTCCGGGCGCAGCGCGAAGTGCTGACCGATCAGCTCGAAGACCTCGAGAGCACGCGCGAGTCGATTACGAGAAACCTCTTACAGGTGCCCGCCAGCAGCCCGGAAAGAAGCGTTCTGGAGAGCCGTCTGGCCGACGTCAACAAGCAGATCTCGGTCGTCGACGGAATGCTAGCTTCCAACTCTGCATCCATGGCGCAGGCCGCGGCGGTCCCCGGAGCTGTCGTCGAGACTCCACGCATCATACGGCAAGGGCCCCCCGAGGAAGTCTACATCGTAGGCACGGTCTTCATGGCGATAGTTCTCCTGCCATTGTCCATCGCCCTCGCGCGGCGGTTCTGGAAGAAGAGCGTCACTACAATCACGAGCCTGCCGCGCGAGCTTGGTGAGCGGCTAGGTCGAATGGAGCAGGCGCTCGAAGCGACATCCCTGGAAGTCGAGCGCATTGGCGAAGGCCAGCGCTTTCTCACGCGACTGCTTACCGACGCGGAAGCAGCGCGGGCCCTACCCCAGCGGAATCCGGCTCTTGTTCTGGGCGAGCCAGCGGTCAAAGGTGAGTAGCTCCGGATTGAGCTTCTTCGTCTCGCTGATGCCGCGTGCGTCACAACAGTCCTGGTCGAAGTCTCTGAAGAACTGAAACATGTTCCCGAGATCGTCGGCTCCCGGGAAGCCGAAGCCGCGAAATGCCTCCGGAGTTACTTCGTTGTACCGGATTTCCTGACCGAGAGCTTTGCTGAGCGATTTTGCCATCTGCGCGCCTGTCAAATGCCCGCCCGCGATACCAATGGTTTTTCCGATATGCTCGTCGCCTTCCTCGAAAATCCGATAGGCGGTCTTCCCTATGTCTTCGGCGGCGATCCCCGCCAGTTTCTTTTTCCCCATCGGCAGGGTGATGGCGAGCTTGCCATCGGCGCCTTTCTTCGGGCCCATGCCGAAGTGAATGAAGTTGTCCCAGTAGAATGACGTGACCAGGAACGTCGTCGGCACTCCGAGCTCGGTGAAGATCGCGTTTGCTTCGCCCTTCGCGTCGAGGTGGGGAACCTTGTACTTGCCCATAAGCGTCGGCATGCGGTCGTCCGAGAGCGGTATCCATTTCCGCGTATCCTCGAGCGTTGACCAGATGACGTGCTCGACCTTGGCGTCCTTGGCCGCCTGCGCCATGTTGCGCGCCTGGCTGAGCTCTTTCTCGGGCTTCATGTGCTCCCAGAAGAACGTCACGCAGAATGCGCCGTGCGCATCCTCGAACGCTTTCTTCAGGCTCTTTATGTCGTCGGCATCACCCTTTACGACTTCGGCGCCGGCCTCTGCAAGCCATTTCGCCTTGTCGGAGTTGACGTCTCTCGTAATCGCGCGCGCGGAAAAGGGACCGTTCTTGTCCTCGAGTATTGCTCGCACCAGTCCGCCGCCCTGCGCACCCGTTGCGCCCACCACCGCGATGATTTTCTTGTCCGCCATTACGATCCTCTTGCGAAAAGAAGTCTTAGCTGCCTCAACAGCCACTTAACCCGTTCGTGCTGTGCTGGAACCATGTTTGCATCCAACCTGTAGTGTCCTTCCCGTCCTTAACGTGAGTTACTTCCAATGAAAATGTCACAAATGGTGAACCACCGCACTGCCGCCGTACTCCTCGCCGTTGCATCGCTCGGGCTGAGCGCGTGCGCCGGCATGACCAAGAAGGAGCAGGGAGCGGTAGTTGGCGCGGCCACAGGCGCGGCCGTCGGCGGAGTGATTGGCAATCAGACCGGTTCGACAGCCAGAGGCGCGATAATCGGCGCCGTGGTGGGCGGTGCCGCGGGCGCGGTCATCGGTCATCAGATGGACCAGCAGGCGAAGGAGTTGGATGCCAGCATTCCGGGCGCGACCGTGGAGCGTGTTGGAGAGGGGATTCAGGTAACGTTCGCATCGGGACTTCTGTTCGCGTACGACTCCGACGTGGTCTTGCCCGCGGCACAGGCCAACCTCACCGAGCTCGCGCGGAGTCTCAACAAATATCCCGACTCTCAACTCCTCATCGTCGGGCACACGGACAGCGACGGCAGCGACGCTTATAACCAGGGTCTGTCTCAGCGCCGCTCGGATGCAGCTGCCGCATATCTCGCGACGCAGGGCGTCGCCAGGTCCCGCATTCAGACCTCGGGTCGGGGAGAGTCCGAACCGGTCGCCACCAACGACACCGATCCCGGAAAGCAGCAGAACCGTCGGGTCGAAGTAGCGATATACGCCAGCGAGGCTTACCGGCAGCAGTTGATGAAGGGAAATTAGCGGTTAGTTAAAACGGACTAGGGTGCTCGACTGATCCCATAGATGAGCACGGGCATGTCGAGCACCTCGGTCCGTCCTTCCAGTTTCTCACCCAGTCTCTCCGCGACGCGAATCGAAGCCGTGTTGTCGGGATGAATGAGGCTGATGACGTGAGCCTGATCGAGCTCGGTGTATGCGTACTCCAGTAGGAAGCGGGCTGCCTCGATCGCGAATCCCTTTCCCTGATATGCAGGCGCCAGCGTCCATCCCAACTCGAATCCGGGCCAGCCTGCCGGATTCGTAAATCCCATACGGCCGATGAACTTGCCCGTCTTCTTCTCCTCAGCCGCGAAGTAACCGTATCCGCGCAGCTCCCAGTGGCCGATCAGGAATGCCATGTGTCGCCAGGCTTCGAGGCGTGACAGCGACTTCCCGAGCAGATAGCGCATCACATTGGCGTCGGCGCAGAGTGTCGCGTAATCCTCGAAATCCGATTCGCGCATCATGCGCAGAACGAGGCGTTCGGTTTCGAGCCGGATCTCCTTCATTTCCTGCCGTGACGAGACGGAGGACCAATCAGCGTGTGAGTCTCCAGCCCTCGGCTTAGCCGAGGCATACGTCTGGTTCCTACGCGGACCGCTTTCGACCCGCGAAGACGAGTACCGCGCCTATGACGATCGCCGCATAACCGGCGATGGGCGGAACCAGGCCCTTCTCCTCGGCGGCAACTTTGATCGGACCGACCTCGACATCCGTGCGGTTCTTCGTGTAGCCAATCCCGCCCATCGCCGCGACGACGGCGCCTGCAACAATGAGTAGCACACCAATCCAGCCGAGCGGCCGCATGATTACCCCGTGAGAGTGAATGACATATCCTGCTGCGGGCTGACTCGGCTCGCAAGTCGACCAAGAACATCGACGATCACCAGGTACACGAGTACGAGTCCCATGAACATCGCCTGCTGGTAAGGCGGCAGGCCTTTCACGCCGCGCCAGGATATCAACCCGCAGATCACGATGAATGCGGTCGTGCGCAGCCAAGATTTTTCCACGAAGCGTCGCAGCAAATGATAGATGAGTCCGGCGACGAACCCAGAGACGGTCCCGAGAAAGACCACCGTCATGGTTCCCCCGACGGTCCATCCGGCAGTTGCTCCTTGCATGATCGCGACGACGCGCATGAGCAATCGGCCGCCAACCCCGAGGATGACCAGCCCTAGAAGGGCGCCGCGCACTATATCGGACCTCACCTCTATGACTCACCTCCAATTGACAGTACGAGCCTTTGCCCACCCTGGTTGCTGCCGGCGGTCAAGCCGGAGCGAATCCCTCTTTCGTCCAATTCCGACAGCGTAATGCTACTCAGGCCCGCTGACGCACAGCAGAGGATGACTGACGGACGGGAAGTGGAAAGGATTCGCCCGCATCAAGCAGCATTAAAGAGGGAGGCAATAGATCGGTACTGGCCACATATCGCCGAGGCCTATCTTCCGAGACGTTTCCACAATGGTTCATATTGTCATCTCTATCAGACCGGAGCACGAGTCAGGCATGCTTGTACGACGAGACTCGGGGGCGCTGAGTGCAGGCATTTAGCCCGTACGTCCGGCAGCTTCGAAAACTTGCTGATCGATGCACGCTCCCCGCGGAGCGCGAAGTAGTAAAGGATGCCCTCGCGGGTGCGCTTGACGGAAAGCCAGCTAGTGAATTACGTCGGCTGACTTCAATCGATCAGCTGCGAAAGGCCGGCGCTTTTTTTACCGGTGCGGCTCTCTCTGAGAAGCTGATTGCTCCCATCGTCCCGACACTTGATGCACGCTCCATTATTGCGGATCCGGCATGCGGTGCCGGTGACCTTCTAGTCGCGTGCGCTAAACATCTCCCACTGAGCAAGTCAGGTCAGAGAACGCTTAATGTGTGGGGAGATCAGTTAGTAGGCCGCGACTTATACAAGGCATTCGTCGATGCGACCAAAATCCGAATTTTGCTAGCCGCCTTACACAGAGGAGCCTACTTCGAGCCATGGAATATTGATGCAGAGAGCGAAAAACTTCACAAGATAGACCGCGGGTCAGGCTTGTCCGAGCATGTACCTCTTGAGACGGCAACTCATATCGTTCTCAATCCTCCTTTCTTGTCGGCCCCTCTTGCACCGCTCTGCGCATGGGGAACTGGTTCGGCAAGCCAGGCGGCCGTTTTTCTTGACACGTGTATCACTCGAGCACGCTCTGACGCTCACATACTAGCAATCTTACCGGATGTCTTAAGGAGCGGCTCAAGGTATAGTTCATGGCGCCGGCACATTCAAAAGCACGCTTCGATCGAGCGTATCGCGCTCCACGGTCAGTTCGATTCTTGGACCGATGTTCACGTATTCTTGGTCTACCTCAAAAAGCGAAGCGCTCATTTCTTCCTCCATAGTCCTGCTCGACCGCGGCTTCAGAACCTTTCACTTCCGACCCCTAGACTGCGAGACATCACGGAAATATTTGTCGGACCTGTCGTTCCACACAGGGACCCCAACTTGGGGCCTTGGAGAAAGTTCATATGCGCCAAAACCATCCCATCTCCGGATGTTGTTCGGCGAATCCAGCGCAGTCGGCGTTTCTCCGGGCGCGTTTTTTACGGGCCGTTCGTAGTGGTCAGACGGACTTCGCGGCCCGGTGATGCAGAGCGTGCTGTTGCGACTATCATAGCGGTACGCGAGCCTGTTGCTGTCGAGAATCATTTGTTGGTACTCATGCCCATTGATAGGACCATCGCAGGCTGCCGGCGGATCGTGAAAATCCTGCAGAATAGGCGCACCACCAATTGGCTCGATAATCGTATCCGCTGTCGACATTTGACCGTACGCTCATTGGCAGGGATTCCAGACTGGGGGGCTTCCAAGTGCGGGCTACTGCTTCCCCAATCAACGGGTGAGTGAATGACCTCCAGTGCTCGCCCAAACCTCAAAAAGAAGACATTCTCGGTCGACGCACGTGCGATTTTGCAGTTCGGACGCGAGAGTATTAGGGATCACACGACTGCAATTCTTGAATTAGTCAAGAATAGCTACGACGCAGACGCAACCACTGTGGAAGTTGAGATCTATCAACACGCGCCGGAGCCTTTTGTACGAATTGCCGATAACGGCATAGGCATGACTGAGAAAGACATTGATGATAAGTGGCTCCGAATCGGTTTCTCGGAAAAGCTTTCGGACACGGTTAGCAAAAGGAGGCGCCGGCAGACCGGAGAGAAGGGAGTCGGTCGAATCTCCGCAGATCGTCTAGGATCTCAATTACGACTTGGGAGTCGCGCTAAGAATGCTGTGGCGGTCCAACTCACAGTTGATTGGGACAAGTTCGATGTGGGTGATCGCGAACTTGCAACGATTCCGCTCTCTTTCTCTGAAGGAGCGGACCCAAAAGTTCCAACGCGCGGAGCGAAACAATCCACAACTGGTACAGAGCTCGTGGTGACCAAGCTCCGCCAAAATTGGAGCGAGTCGGATGTTCGTGCACTCCAGGATGAGCTCTCGTACCTAACGCCGCCATTCGGTCGTGTAGAGGACTTCGAGATCATTCTCGCGAACGATGTCGCGCCGTCGCTAGATGGAGTTATCAGCTCGCCATTTTATGACGTCGCGGAAATCGAATTGGCTGCGCAACTCACTGGCAATACAATCCAGTATGAGATTCGTGACAGAATTGGGAGGAAGGCCACTAAACGTTCTGATCGGGGCACACTAGACTGGCCACAACTAATGGGTGCCGCGTTTGCACGGTCGGTTGTTCAGCGGGAGAATTCATTGGCCGGGCCCGTTGAACTCAAACTTCTTTTCTATCCCCGCAAAGCAGACACACTGCTAGGAACAGAATTCCGGTTAAGTGACCTACGTGAGTTCTTGGACCGTAATGCTGGAGTCAAGATCTACCGAGATAACGTTCGAGTCCGTCCCTACGGCGACAGCTATTCAGCTGAAGGTGATTGGCTTGGTCTTGCCGAACGGAAAAGTAGAGACCCGGCAGGTATCAGCCGTAGATCATTTCGCGCGGCTGCTAACCAAGTAGTTGGAGCTGTTTTCATCTCCCGTGACGCGAACCCTTCCCTCGTCGACAGCGCTGGCCGCGAAGGCTTGATCAATAACGAAGCGCTAGCTGACTTACGTCGCTTCGTGTTGGGGTGCCTAGCCATTCTTGAAACCCACCGATACGAATCCTATCAGAAGCGACCAAAGAAGACCCCTGTCGCTAATCCGCTTTCAACTGTTCGCGACGCGAAAGATGAGCTCGCTACGCTAAAATCGGATCTCCAGATCGTCAGGCGCGGAGTCCCTCAGAGAATGGCCAGATCGGTTGAGAGGGCTCTGGATTCGGTAGCTGTAATCGATGAGCGAATTCGAGCGACCGAAGACGCAATGCGCGATGCGCTCACTGAGAGCGGAGTACTTAGGGGGTTAGCTACACTTGGCATCGCTGCCTCGGTATTCGGACACGAGACTCAGTCTGCAATATCCTCATTGCTGGGATCAACGAAGCTCTGCCAGGAACTTCTGCGGACAAATGAGATTGACCTAGAGATTTTTCGACGTGAGCTCGACAAGGCAAACAAATATGCTCGCCAAGTCGGCGCATGGGGATCCTTCGCGCTTGCAAGAGTGAGAAAGGATAAGAGGGAACGCCGGAAGGTCAGCCTCGATCGTACAGTGTGGGCACTAAGGAACGATTTAGACGAAGCATTCAAGTCCGCCTCAATTGATTTCCAAGTGACCGCAGAGCATGTGACGGCGCGCACCTTTGAAATGGATATTGAGGCGGTGCTCCTAAATCTTATCACGAATGCTTATTTGGCATGCCTTCAGGTAAAACGGTCGCGAATCGTCAGGGTTTCTCTAAAAGCCCTTTCACGCGATGAGAAAAAGGGTTTCTCGATCGCCGTAGGAGATAGTGGTCCAGGGATTCCTGATTCACTTCGCGACAAGATCTGGCGGCCGTTGTTCACGACGAGAACCGACGAACGTGGGCGTCAAACGGGGACTGGCCTCGGGTTGGCGATCGTTCGATCCATTCTTGATGACCTCGGTGGCAGCGTGGATGTAACGCGAGAACCGACTCTGCGCGGAGCGTTATTTACTCTGTGGTTTCCAGCAAATTAGCCATATGCCAGCAATTGCAGTAATTGACGATCGGCAACCTGCTCGAGAGACCCTTCGTGATTTGCTTTCTCTATACACAAAGTCGGCAAACGAGTGGAGCATAATTGATGTCCCTCCTTTAGCTGAACTCCGCGAATATCCTGGCTGGATCGATGAGCACGACGTAGCAGTCGTGTTGACAGATGAACGCCTCCACGAGGGAGCGGAATCGGACGGCGGTGAAGCCGTCACCTATAATGGGCATGACCTCGTAGACTTCCTAAGACCTCGATACCCTTCGCTACCAATTTATGTCATTACTGCCTACCCGAACGAAGAGTCGCTGAACAGCCGTTTTGGGAGCGTAGAAGACGTGATTGTCAAAGGGGATTTGACAGACAAATCTGCCGAATACGTTGAACGCTTTCTCCGGGCAGGCTCAAAGTTTTTTGCGGAGCACCAAGCAGAACTCGAACGTCTTGCGGTTTTGTCTCGCAGGGTCGCAGTGGGAGAGGCAAATCCAGAGGAGGTAGCGGAACTGCATGCGTTACAGGAACGATTGGGAATCCCGTACGACGCGGCTACACCGACTCGCAGTGAGTGGATCGGGTCATTCGAGGGGGCCATCGATGAACTCGAAGCTGTGGAAGCTAGGCTCAATGAGCTGAGGCAATCCAAATAGGTGCGTTGGTACAGAATTCCTACACCGCGAATACCCCAGCCGTCATCCGGAACCTTTAAGGATTGGAAACCACAACTAGCTATCGAAGGTCGGTATCGATGCGTCTACTGCGCCATTCCAGAAGCCGCGTGGGGAGGATTTCGTAATTTTCAGGTAGAGCACTACCGGCCAAAGAGCAGATTTACTCTCCTAACAAATAGAATTGAGAACCTCTTTTATTGCTGCGCTGTATGTAACTCTTTCAAGAGAGAAGATTGGCCCAACGAACCGACACCGGCGTTGGATGACGCGTGCTATCCCTCGCCATGCGACGTTGATTACAACGACCTGTTTTCCGTATCGCAAAAAGGGGAACTTACCGGAGAGAACACTGCCGCACGCTACATAGCAGAACGCCTATATCTCAATCGCAAGCATTTGCTGCTGGAACGAAGAGAGGCGATGCTGGAGAGTCGACTACTTGCTACAGTAGATCGGCTTAAGGTCTTAACTGATGAGTTGACTGCGAAAGGAACGCCGGTTCCGCCTTCAGTTTTGTCCGCATTATACAGAGGCATTCAACTATTAGCCCAGAGACGCCAGATCCGCCCTTACGAGCCTGAAGACATCAAGCGTCAACGAACAAAGCCTCAAAAGCAAAACGACAGACGGCCGTGACAAGGTGTAGTCTAGTCGTTTATGTCGTAGCTCGGTGCGAATACGTCGGTGACCTTATCTTCTCACGAGTTTCTTATAAGCGATGCGATGCGGCCTGTCGGCGTCGGCGCCCTTCCGTTTCTTGAAATCCTCGGCGTAGTCGCGATAGGAGCCCTCGAACCAGACTGTCTCCGAATTCCCCTCGAACGCCAGGATGTGCGTGGCGATGCGGTCGAGAAACCACCGGTCGTGCGAGATCACCACCGCGCAGCCCGGAAAATCGACGAGCGCTTCCTCGAGCGCGCGCAAAGTGTCGACGTCCAGATCGTTGGTCGGCTCGTCGAGCAGCAGCAGGTTGCCGCCTGATTTCAACAGCTTCGCGAGGTGGAGTCTGTTTCTCTCTCCCCCGGACAGATCGCTCACCTTCTTCTGCTGGTCGGGCCCCTTGAAGTTGAACTGCGCGAGATACGCGCGCGTCTGCATCTCGCGTTTCCCGACTTGGATGACGTCCTTGCCCTCGCTCACTTCCTTGTAGACGGTGTTGCCCTCGTTCAGCTCCCGATCCTGGTCCACGTACGCGAGCTGCACCGTGTCGCCGACCGTGAGCTTCCCATCGTCCGCCTTGTCCTTGCCTGAGATCATCCGGAATAGCGTCGTCTTGCCCGCGCCATTGGGCCCGATGATGCCGACAATTCCCCCGCGTGGGAGAGAGAACGACAGCTCATCGAACAGCACCTTGTCGCCGTATGCTTTCTTCAGGCTCTTCGCGATCACAACATCGTTGCCGAGTCTCGCCGGCGGCGGGATTACTATCTCGTTCTGCATCAGCTTCTCACCCTCGGCGGCCGTCGCCAGCTCCTCGTACTTCTGGATTCGGGCCTTGCTCTTCGTCTGGCGCGCCCGTGGTGACATCCGCACCCATTCCAGTTCTCGCTCCAGTGTCCGCTGCCGTGCCGATGCCTGCTTCTCTTCCGTCGCCAGCCGTGTACGCTTCTGTTCCAGCCACGAGCTGTAATTTCCCTCGTAGGGAATACCCGCTCCACGATCCAGCTCCAGAATCCAGCCGGCGACGTTGTCGAGGAAATAGCGGTCGTGCGTCACTGCCACCACCGTCCCCGGAAATTCGGCCAGGTACCTTTCCAGCCACGCCACCGATTCCGCATCCAAATGGTTGGTCGGCTCGTCGAGGAGCAGCATGTCGGGCTCCTCGAGCAGGGTGCGGCAGAGAGCGACCCGGCGTTTCTCTCCTCCCGAGAGCCTGTTCACATCTGCATCGGCGGGAGGAAGCCTGAGTGCGTCCATAGCGATCTCGATTTTCCGGTCCAGGTCCCAGGCGTTCACGGCGTCGATCTTTTCTTGAACCTTTGCCTGCTGGTCCAGCAGCTTCGTCATCTCATCGTCCGACATCGGTTCCGCGAATTTCATCGAGATCTCCTCGAACTTCCTGAGCAGGTCGCGTGTCGGCTTCACCCCATTCTCGACATTTTCCTTGACGTTCTTCGAGTTATCGAGCTCGGGTACCTGCGGCAGGAATCCGATACGGGTGCCGGCGTGCGGCCACGCTTCGCCCTGAAAATCGTGGTCGACGCCGGCCATGATCTTGAGAAGCGACGATTTGCCGGCTCCGTTGGCGCCGAGGACGCCGATCTTGGCGCCGGGATAGAACGAGAGCCAGATACCGCGCAGGATCTCCCGCGATGGCGGGACAACCTTGCGCAGGTCCTTCATTACATAGATGAACTGTGGAGGCATGGGGACAAATTAACCGGCTCCTGGCCGGGGCTGGCGGGTCCGTCAGGTACGGGCGGCAGGGATGGCGCCTACATTATTGCGTCGGCAGCGGCTTCACCTGCTGCTTCGCTCGCGAGGCACATGCGCACGAACGCTCACCAGCCAAGAGGTGCGACCGAATGACTGCTCCCGCCCAAAGCCTCCCCGATAGAGTCGGATTCCAGCCCGACGGCCCGCAACCCTTCACGCCCTACATCGCCGCCGAAACAAAGCTGCGGGAGCTCACTCCCCTTCCTGTCGTCGTTGGCGCGTTGCTCGGCCTCATCTTCGGCGCGTCCTCGCTCTACCTGGTCCTCAAGGTCGGCCTCACTGTCAGCGCATCAATTCCGGTCGCCGTGATTTCCCTCACGGTCTTCAAGCTGTTCGCGCGATTCGGTGCACGGGAAGCGACGATTCTCGAGCACAACATCGTGCAGACCGCCGGATCGGCCGGCGAATCAATCGCCTTCGGCATCGGTGTCACCATGCCCGCGATTCTGATCCTGGGCTTCGATCTCGAGATCACGCGTGTCATGCTCGTCGCCGTGCTGGGAGCGCTGCTCGGAATCCTGATGATGATTCCGCTGCGGCGGGCTCTCATCGTCGCGCAGCACGGCATCCTCAAGTATCCGGAAGGCACCGCCTGCGCTGAGGTTCTCAAGGCAGGAGCATCAGCCGAGTCGCAAGCCGCAGCCTCACCCGAAGCAAGACGCGAGCGCGAAAAGCTGGGCGGAGCAATGAGCGCGAGAACGATCTTCACGGGTTTCGGAATCGCGCTCGTTTACAAGACGGCAATGGTGGCCTTCCACTCCTGGAAGGAGGTGCCTGAAAAAATCTTTGGCGCGCCGTTCAGGGGCGCGTCGGTGTCCGCGGAAATTTCACCGGAGTTGTTGGGCGTCGGCTACATCATCGGGCCGCGCATCGCCGGAATCATGTGCGCGGGTGGAGTGCTCGCCTACCTCGTGCTCATTCCGATGATCAGCTTCTTCGGCCAGTCGCTGGCGACTCCGGTCGCTCCTGACAGCGCGATGCTCATCCGCGACATGAGCCCAGGCGACATCAGGAATGCCTACATCCTCTATATCGGCGCCGGCGCTGTCGCGGCGGGCGGCCTCATCAGTGTGTTCCGATCGCTTCCGACGATCATCCACGGCATCCGCGGCGGCATGAGCGACTTCCAAGCATCAAAGACTCCAGGTGCGCCGAGCGCCCTCAGGACCAACTGGGATCTGTCGCTGAAGATGGTGCTAATCGGAATCATCGCGCTGATCCTTGCGATCGCCTTCGCCAGTCCGCTCTACATCGGTGGGACGCCGCCCGCGGCGAGACTGGCCGCGGCGGTGCTCATCATCATCTTCGGATCTCTCTTCGTCACCGTCTCAGCGCGGCTAACCGGTGAGATCGGCTCATCCTCGAATCCGATCTCCGGCATGACAGTGGCGACGTTGTTGCTCACTTCTCTCACCTTCGTGGTGCTCGGCTGGACTGGCAGCAACTACTACGTGACAGCGCTTTCGATTGGAGCGGTCGTCTGCATCGCGGCGTCCAACGGCGGCACAACCGCGCAGGACCTCAAGACGGGCTTTCTGGTCGGCGGCACACCCCGCTCGCAGCAGATCGCTATTCTCGTCGGCGCGCTCATCTCGGCACTCGCGCTCGGTCCGATTCTGCTTAAGCTGAACTCCGCCGGCTCCGTTTACGTCCCGCTCGCGGCGCCGGCCGAGGGGCTTTCCACCGGACGGATTCAGCCAGGAGAGCGCGTCGACGTCAGCTCGCTGACGCGCCGTGAGAGAATCGAAGGCACGCTCGCCAGCGGACCAGCCGACACGAAGGAGTATTTCGTCTGGCACCGGCAGGATCCAGCGGGAGGAAACGCGGAGAAGTACCTGGTTGACGAGAGCGGGACGCCGGTTTTCTTCGTCGATCCCGGGATCAACGGCACCATCCGCAAGCTTCCCAATGGCACTGATGTGCCCAAGTTCGACGCGCCGAAGGCAACGCTCATGTCGTACATCATCAAGGGAATCCTCGGTGGCCGGCTGCCATGGGGTCTCGTGCTCCTGGGCGCCATGATCGCGATCACGCTGGAGATGGCTGGTATTCCATCTCTGGCGTTCGCTGTCGGCGTCTATCTGCCACTCTCCACATCGGCGCCCATTTTCGTGGGCGGCATGATTCGCTGGCTGGTCGACAGGTGGATCGCCCGTAAGCACTCCGGCGCTCAGCTCACTCACGATCAGCTGGTGGCGGAGGGTGACAAGAGCCCGGGAGTGCTGATGGCGTCAGGCTATATCGCTGGCGGAGCTATCGCGGGAATCCTCATCGCCTTCCTGGCAGGCGTTCCGGCAATGGCCGGCTTCAATCAGGCGATCACCAGCATGAGCGAAGGCAATCCACTTCGCGCGGGACCCGCGGCTGACATCCTGGCGCTGATCCCGTTCGCGATACTGGTGGTCTTGTTGTATCTGACGGGACGAGAGAGAATACTAGCGCCGAAACGCGCACCCTAGTCCGCGCATTGGCGGGCTAGGCGGGCTGCTCGAACGTCTATCGGGCTCCAAGCATCGCGTCGTGATCGTGCTCCATGTGGTCATCGTGCCATATGGAGCGCAGATCGTTTCCGGCAAAGACGTTGGCGTGCACCATCCAGCCGAACGCCTGCGCGATGAATCTTCCGCCCGCGGCTTCGCACTCCGTTTCCGTCGCTACACCCAGCGGACCAAAAACGGGCCGCCCGTCCCTGACCTCGTACCAGCGTTCCTTCTCTGATCGCTTGGGCACGCACCAGTTCACATGCCGGTGCCAGCGCGCGACGCTGAGCGGGACGCGCTTGTCCAGCTCTTCTTCGGATGTACGCTTCGAGGCGGTGTACATCGCGCCCGTCAGCACCATCTCACCACGTGCGTCGCGCTTGTAGAGGAGTGAAGTCGGGCGCGCGGGGTCGAATCCGAACGAGTTGCGGACAGCATTCCAGTTCTTGGTGAAGTGATACTGCGGCTGATTCTTGAGCTGCGGCGCGAACATCTTGTAGCCGTCTGCCTCAGCGACCCGGACATCCTGGTATCTCACCACGGCTTGCCGAAGCTCGTTGATCACGTGAGCGGCACGGACTGAATCGGCGGCGGTGAGGGGACGGCTCGCGCTATACTCCATGTGCCTTGCCATTGCTTCCATCTTCCAATCGCCAGTGGCCGACTTCTTCGTGGATGTCCCTCGAACAGACCGGCCAGTCTCGGCAGCGGCCGAAAGATCATGCGCGTGCTGGGCCGAAAGCGGTCCAGCAATGGCGAGAATGAGTACTGCAGCCAACGTCGACCGTGCCATGTTCCCTCGTCGCTGATGAGAATTCGGACGTGCCTGTTTAGACGATCGAAACGCCCGGTTGTTAACTCCCGAACTGCGTAATCAGCTTGTCGAGCGCCGCCGACACCCGTTCATGCGGCAATTGTTTGATCTGGTCCTCGCCCCACAACACGAGCTCGCCCGGCGTGTTGTAGGGAGCATACGGCTTGTGCTCACGCTTGAGCAGCACCACCGACGGTTTGCGGAACGCCGAAGCAGCGTGTGAAATGCTGGTATCTGGCGTGAAGACGAGGTCCGCCGTGCCGACGAGAGCAAAGGCATCTCGGAGCTGCGGCGTCGGCGCCGCTACCGCATCCACCGCTGCGGCCACATCCTGCACGCTCTCCCACTCGCTCGGCAGTCCTATCACAACGATCGGCATGTTGGGCGCCCGCGCACGCGCGGTCTGGAGAGTTGCGATGAATTTTCCGTCCGGCCATCTGCGCTTCGGCTCGGACGCCGAGACATTGACGAGGAGGCGGTTCCCCATTCCCACCGCGCCCGTTGACGCTCCTGGAGCAACCCGGATCGCAGCTTCGTGCCACAGCTCCTCGGCGCGGGATATCTCCTCCGGCGACAAGAAAAGCTCCGGTTGCCAGTCCACCGCGTCGGGATCGATTCCGAATGGGATCGCAAGCCGCTTCGACCCATCGATGTAGTGGGAGACACGATCCCACTCGGGGAGCGAGACATTGTAGATGCGCGGCTCTTTCTCGCCGCCTGCGCCGACTCTGAATCTGGCCCCTCCGGCGAACATGAGCAGCGGGGTTGAGGTGAAAACCGGAGGGTTGTTGATTCGGCCATCCACCATCACCGTGTAATGTGATTTCCGCAGGACAGGCATCAGGCGCGTGTAGCTGCGCCAGGAGCTTCGCTCGAGCATCAGCACTCTCCCTACGTGTGGATTGCCGTCCAGAACGGGAGCGGTCGTCGGCGTCGCCAGCACGTCCACCTTTCCGCTCTTCAGCACGGACGCGATCACACGAATCAGCGATGTCGCCATGATCATGTCGCCGATGCGCTCATAGCGCATGAACAGGACGGCATAATCCTCGATCGCCGGATCGGGCGGGTTGGTCCGGCTGGGCCCTGGAAGCATTCGTCCGATCACACGCATCCACAGCGCACGCCACGCTACTTCAATCTTTCTTGGATTCACCGGTCAATGGCAGTTCCAGCAGCTTCCTTGAAGGTTGCGGATCGCGGGTGTGATAGAGCTGGATCGCGTCGATCACGAATGGCTCGGAAATCCGGGTACTCAGCAGCTCGCGCCTCGATTCTGCATCCAGCGTCTGATACAGACTAAGCGTGCAATGTGGGCTAAATGTGTACCGCGCCCGGGCGAAAGGGAGCCCACTGGTGATGATCCTGTCGTGCAGCACCCTTAGCGGCCCGTGTGGATCGAGCGGGAGCACGATGATATCGGTTTGCATGAAGCGCTGCGGCAGCAGGAACGAGACCGTGATCGGTCCGGTCGACGACGTAATCGGCTCAAGCTTCTCTCGCATTTCATCGGTGGGCACGAACGGCGCAATGGGGCCCGCTCCCGAAGATCCTGTCAGAGTAATGTGTGGAGGCTTATGTCGTGCCAGGCGCGGATCGTAACGTTCGTTTATCTGCTGGATGCACGCTCCCACCTCTCCCTTGAGCTCCGCCAGGATGAAAATCCCGTTCAGCTGCATGCATCACTCGCGACGAGAGAAGCTCGCATCTTCAACCCCTTGTCAATTTCACGACGAATCGCGATATCACTCGAATGCTCAATATCGACCTCTCCGGCAAGCGGGCGCTGGTCGCTGGCGTCGCCGACGACGGCGGCTTCGGCTTCGCCATTGCCAAATCCCTCGCCGAAGCGGGGGCGAGCATTTGCGTCGGAACGTGGCCGCCGGCGCTCAACATCTTCATGAACCTGCTCGAGCGCGGCAAGATGGACGAGTCGCGCAAGCTTACGAATGGCAAGCTCCTGGAGTTCGAGAAGATCTACCCGCTCGACGCTGCCTATGATACTCTCGCCGATGTCCCCGACGACATTAAGACGAATAAGCGATACAAGGAGACGGGAGACTTCACTATCGATGGCCTGGCACGGCGGATCGAGTCGGATTTCGGTTCGAAATCGATCGACATCGTGATTCACTCCCTGGCCAACGGACCCGAAGTAAAGAAGCCTTTGCTCGAGACGAGCCGCGCCGGATATCTCACCGCCATCAGCGTGAGCGCGTATTCCCTGGTGTCGATGGTTTCACGCCTGGCTCCACTGACGCGGCCGGGAGGATCATTTCTCTCGCTCACCTACATGGCGAGCGAGCGCGTGATTCCGGGGTATGGTGGTGGCATGTCTTCCGCGAAAGCCGCGCTGGAAAGCGACACCCGGGTGCTTGCGTTCGAGGCGGGTCGTAAATACGGCGTGCGTGTCAACGCCATCTCCGCCGGGCCCTTTGCTTCGCGCGCAGCCAGTGCGATTGGAATCATCGACAAGATGGTCACTTACTGCGCGGAGAATTCCCCTCTGCCCGATCCGCTCAAGGCGGATGAAGTCGGCGCCACCGCCGCGTTTCTGTCCAGCCCACTCGCCACCGGCATTACCGGAACCACCGTATACGTCGACAAGGGCTACCACACGATGGGCATGTCGCTCAAGGAGCTCGAGTCGCAGAAGTGAGTCGCCGCTAGGGACTCTTTTTTCTAGCAGCGGCTCTCTCTATTTCGATCCGCTGCCTGATTTCCTGAAGCCTCTCGATCGGCAACTTGCCGGACAGGATCAGCGTTTTCCCCGTTGCCGACTCTACCCACCGGAGGGTGTTTTGCGCAGGGCTCGACGTAGCCCCTCTGAGCCGTATCGCCCCGGCTGCTTGAGTCATCATCGCGCCTTCGGCTGATACCGCCACGGAGTCCGCTCGCCCTGAATCAGCGGGCGCCGCTACCGGTGGCGGAGCGGCGGGTACAGTCTCGGGACGCATTGGCGCGACATCACGAGTCCTGAGTGCCTTCTGTTGCCGGTCCTGGGCAGATGCAGCTCCGGTCACAACGACCGACTGAAGCGAGGATAATTCAAGCTCGGTCAGGATCACCGTATCGGTCGGCGAAATCTGGTAGACGATCCTGCGGCGGCCCAGAGTTCTCTCGAGGCTCAGCTCTTTCAAGGGCGCAACCCCGCTCAGCTCGCCGACCACAATTCCCGAAAACTGCGCTTCGTTCCTCGGCGCCATCGCAGGCACGGCTAGATCCGCGGGAGCGGCTTGTGCCACCGCATCACGGCCCGAACCACTCATCACCTGGGGTGGGCCTTTGGCGGAGAGAGCGACGGAAGAGCGTGGCCCGCTGGGACGAACGGTCTGAGATGTTGCTCGTCGTTTGGAGTCGGACTCCGACGCCTGCGACGCGTCAGGCTGCGGCGCTTGAGCGAGCGCACCCGTTTCCGCCGTCGCTGCTACATCTGCTGCCGTCGAGGGTGCGGTTGACTCGACGACGCTATCCGCGATAGCCACGGGAGAGCGCATCTTCTGACCGCCATCGCGCATCACCACGAGACTGCCACCCGCTACCACGAGCACGGCAGCGGCTGCACGCCACAGCACGCGAAGGTCACGCTTACGCGCCGGTGCCGCCGGCACCACACCACGCGGGACATCGTCCAGCGCGGTAAGAATCCGGGAAGACGCTGCGATGAAGCCGCGGGCTTCCGCCACCGCCGCTGCACACTGCGGACACCCAGCGACATGCGACTCCACCCGCGCTGCTTCTTCAACGGACAGCGCATTGTCCAGCCAGGAGTGAATCGTTCCTTCGTCAGGATGCTGCATTCTTTTCCCTCTCTTCTCGACTCTTCTGCAAAGCCTCGTAGCTCTCTACCAGCCGGCGTCGCGCACGCGACAGCGTGGTACCTACCGATCCCGGTGAGAGCTGCAAGGCTTCAGCGATTTCGTTGTAGTCCAATCCTTCCTCGCGCATCAAAAGCGCCAGCCTGTCGCGCTCGGCGAGCGCATCCACTGCCTTCCGTGCCATCGCCGCTTCCTGTGCCCGCTCAAGCGTAGTCTCCTGCGGCTCACTGACCGCGCCCCTCTCCTCTTCGGCGAGCAGTGCGAGGTGCTTCCGGCGTCTCATGTCTTTCCGAGCCTCGTCTCTCACCAGATTCGTCGCGACGGCAAACAGCCATGCGCGCTCGTTCTCGATCGATGTCTGTCGCAACGCTCTCACGAACGTCTCCTGCGCAACCTCTTCCGCCCAATCGCGATCTCCCAGTCTGCGCGTCAGGTAACGCACGAGTGCGGCGTTGTACGTTCGGAAAAGGCGTTCTACGTCAGGCACCGAATCACCAGTGCTCTCTGAGCAGCGCCAGATGGCGGTCGGTCAGCTGCTCATCCCCGTCGGGGGCGAGCTCCATCGTCATCGCCCGACCGGCGACTCTCAACCGCTCGCTGACGGAGAACGCTTGCTGCAGCTCCGGCATCCTCTCGATCAACGTAAAGTACGCTTCGGAGAATGCCTTCACCCGCAGCATCGGCAGCCCCCGCCTATACCGGACGTCGGTCCACACGCTGTCACGCAAGACGAAGGTCAGGTTCCCCACTCGCCGAACTGTCGCCTCGTCCCCGAATCCACTCGCTGCGTCTGCCTCGGCCACGCTCGTCACCGAGCGCTGCGCGGCGGCGGTCTTGGCAGCCTCGAAATTACGGACGGCGGTCGGAGCAGCGGCCGCGGCATCGCGACGCGACATACCCGTCGCAACTACGCCCTGAAGCTCCATTGGCTGGCCGCTGACTCTTCCCCTCAGCTGCACATTCATTCCCGGCTCGAGGACGAGATAGGACGAGAACTCGGTCGGAATTCCATACCGCTCCCCGAGCTCGCGAATCTCGGTATCGACTTCCTGCGAGCCGCCATGTTTTCGCTTCTCCGCGCTCAGATATCCGACGCGTTGTGTCGCCCATAACCGCGCGACGTATGGATTCTCGCGCGAGCGCTCTGGAAATGTGACGTTGCTCGCCCAGCTAACAGGTCCGTTTGATGTCTGGCCCTCGAAGCGCAGTGTCGCCGCCCCACTCCCATCATAACGGGCAAGAATCACCAGGTCCTCTCCAGCGAATATGTCCACCGGACCTGAAGGGTGCATTTTCAGGAGACGCACGCCATCAGCGCGGAGTCGGACATCCGTCGCCAGCGGGTTGGTCAGGCGGCTGGCGACGATTCCCACGGCGCGCTCCACGGATTCCTCGGGGCGCACGAAACTGGCGGTGCCACGTCCCTCCAGCGCGACCTGCTCGATCAGCGACACGTTGAGGTCAGCTCCGATTCCAAAGGTAAACAACCGCCGCGAGCCACGACGCTTCGCCACCGATGACGCAATTGCGCCTGGATCGCGCTCGCCGACTGTCGGCAGGCCGTCCGTAAGGAATAGTACGATCGGGAGCCGTCCCGGCGTTGGCGAGATTGACAGGGCCTCGTCGAGCGCTCCCGATATGTTCGTCGATCCCTGCGCGTCGAGAGCATCGAGATATCTCTCCGCAGCGCGAATGTTGTCCCTCGTCGCTGCCGAGAAATCGTCGCGGAACGTTCGTACATCGCTCGAGAAATCAATCAGCTTGAAGCGATCGATCGAAGACAGTGACCTCAGGAACTGCTTTCCGGCAGCGCGGGCCTGTTCGATTTTCTCACCGCTCATCGAGCCCGAAACGTCCAGCACGAATGTCAGGTCGCGCGGCACTGCTCGCGGCGCGAGAGCCGGCGGTGACAGAGTGACAAGCGCAAAGCCGTCATCGTTGCCTGGCTGATTGGTGAGAAGTGAGATCGCGGCCCGCGATGCCTTTCGGACTGGGATCAGCACAGTCACCTCGCCGCGTACGTCACTCACTTCCACCCGCCGCGCCGATCCGTGGCTCGATCTGATGGAGTGAGTGGGAGAATACGCAGCACCGTAAATGGGGTCTTCGGGATAGACGAGCAGAAACGACGTTTTCCCCTCAGGCTGTCGGCTCGCCTCTCCTCTACCGTTTCTCAGGCCACGAAAATAGTCGACTCGCAGCGCATCACCCTCGCGCTCGGCGACGACCTGAAAACGGACAACGACTTTCTTCTCCTCCCCCGGAGCGATTGGAAATATTCGCGCCCGCAGCAGCCCATATCCCATCCACTCCAGAAGGGCCGGATCTCGCTGGCTGCGCACGATCTCCTCGTAAATGCGGCGTGCACGATCGGCGCTCATCGTCTCACCGGCGACCATCTGTCCATCAATCGACAGCTTCAGGTCCTGAAATGCCGCCCCCTTCGGGAGCGGGAACATGTAGTCGGCTTCACCGACCCGGGACCCACGGTTCACGAATGTCTCCGTGACCTCGTAGCGCAGCACACGGTCGACCAGCTCCACCCGCACGTCGCTCCGCTGCCGGAAGACATCGGGCGATTGTATCCCGCACGCCGGAATCACACACGGCCTGCCGATCGGGCATGGGGGCGGAACCCGGCAGGGCCAGGGTCGTGGGGACGTGATTGGGCGCCGCTCCTGGGCGGGGGCGAGAGCGGGCAGGCAAAAGGCGGCAACAACGAGGAGTGAGCGCATGAGGCACCAGTGGTTCGGGTCTACTGTGAGACGTGCCTCACGTCATTACTTGCACACCCCCTATTCCTGGCGCTTCCGGGTCTTCCGGGGCGTTCTCCTGACGCCGGGCCGCCGTGCATCTACCCGCACCGCGAGCAGCCGCCGGTCGGCACGCTGCATCGTTTGCTCGAAAGGCTCCCCAACCCGCCTGGCCGCCCATCCCATTGAGAACTGCGCCGGCGCGGAGCTGGGCGCGGTTGCCCTAAGACGGCTAGCCACCTGCTTGGTCTGTTCTTCACCAGCATCACACAACACCACAAGGAACTCGTCCCCGCCGACGCGCACTACCGCTTCCTCCGCGCGCACGTGGCGCATCAGGTAGCGCGCCATCTTCACCAGAATGTTGTCCCCTTCAGCGTGGCCATTCGTGTCGTTGAACTGCTTGAAGTGATCGATGTCGAGATAGATGCAACCCCATTCGCTGTCGGGCACCGCGTCACATTGGCGAACCAGGGTGTTCAGATATCTGCGGTTGTAACACCCGGTGAGTGGATCACGGATGCTCAGCTCCTGCAGCTGCGTCTGCAGGTCCTTGCGGTGCGTGATGTCGACCATGATGCCGTGACAGAACTTCTTGCCTGTCTTGGGGTGCACCGAGAGGTAGGCGCTGTCGACGACGGTTCTCATTTCGCCGTCGCGGCGGGTGATCTGCAGCTCCACGTCGCGGATGGACCCCCGGCGCTCGAGCAGCGCCATTTCCCGGGCACGGAGCTCGGGCTTCAGGAAGTCGGTGGCGTGAAAGCCCTTCAATTCCTTGAGCGAGCCGACGCCGAACATCTCGAGGAATGCCGGGTTGGCGTCAATGATTTTCCCGTCCATCGTCGCGATGTACATTCCCTCCTGCAGTCGCATCGCCATCTCGCTGAGAGTGGCAGGATCGCTCAGGCTCGGGACTCTTGTGACCTTCTTCGAGGGCTTGGCGCGCCTCACATCGCTACGTCAGAGATACGGCACATCCGTTGCTTCTGCTGGTGGAAACTGGAATCGGAGATAAAATGGCACCGAAAAAAGAGCGTGGACAGAGAGGGGAAACGCCCTCGAAGCAGGGCGACGGCGATCCGGGAACACGTTCGGGGCAGCCGAATCCCGAGAACGTTCCTTCGCATTCGACTCAGCACAAGAGCGGTTACGGCGGTGAAGGTGGAGATCCGCGCACGAGCAGCGACCAGCGCGAGATTCCAAAGAGGAAACCCTAGTTCTGGGCAAGAAGGTCCTGGGGCACCTATGGGGGATCCAAGTCATGAGTCGACAGAATTGAGTTTTAGTGTGTCAGTGGTTGTCAGCCCTCGGCATGGTCAAACTGTCAACCACTGATAACTACAACTAACCAACTGACAACTCACTACTTGGATCCCCTCAGCCAAACCCGGAACCAGTTGCCGTGACTTTCCGTACCACCGGCATCCATCACGTTACCGGTATCGCCAGCGATCCGCAGCGAAATCTCGACTTCTACGCCGGAGTGCTGGGCCTCAGGCTCGTCAAGCGGACGGTAAACTTCGACGATCCCACCACATATCACTTCTATTTCGGCGACGAGCTCGGCCGCCCGGGAAGCATTCTCACGTTCTTCCCATGGCCGCACGCGAGAAGGGGGAGACAGGGGGGCGGTCAGGTAGCTGTAACGTCGTTCGTCATTCTCCCCAGCTCGATGGGATTCTGGATCGAGCGGCTGATCAGGAAGCAGGTCGAGTTCGCACAACCTGTCGCTCGGTACGAGGATGAGCGCGTAATTGCGTTCAAGGATCACGACGGCTTCATGGGTGAGCTGGTGGCGCATCCTGCGGCCGATACGCGTGGTGGCTGGGCAGCTGCCGGGATTCCCGCCGAGCACGCGATCCGCGGTCTCTATTCCGTGACCCTCTGGCTCGATGTGTGTGAGCGCACCGGACAGCTCCTCACCACCACGCTTGGATTCAGGCTCGTGCGTGAGCAGGGCAGCATCTACCGCTACGCGAGCGGCAATGGAGGACCAGGATCGATCGTCGACCTGCGCTGCGTGCCCGGAATCTGGAGCGGCAGTATGGGAGCGGGGACGGTCCACCACGTTGCGTTCCGCGCCGCCGATGAAAAAGAGCAGCTCGAAATTCGCACCGAGCTCACTGCTCTGGGGCACAATGTCACCCCGCAGATGGATCGGGATTACTTCAAGTCCATCTATTTTCGCGAGCCAGGAGGAGTGTTATTCGAGATCGCCACCGATGGTCCGGGGTTTTCCCTCGACGAGCCGACGGATTCTCTGGGTCGTACGCTCAAGCTTCCGGCCTGGCTCGAGTCCCGCCGCTTCGAGATCGAGGCTCTCCTTCCCAACATTCACACGCCGCTCGAGCTGCACGGACCCAACGCATGAACGGCGAGCTCGGATTCGTCCACCGCTTTCGACCCCCAGGAAATCCCGGATCCGCAGATACTATCGTAGTCCTGCACGGGACTGGAGGAAACGAGGATGACCTGATCGGCATCGCGCAGACGGTGGCGCCGGGAGCGGCGGTCATCAGTCCGCGCGGAAAGGTTCTGGAGAATGGCGCTCCCCGATTCTTTCGTCGCCTGGCGGAAGGTGTTTTCGATCCAGCGGAAGTCCGTTCCCGCGGCGAGGAGCTGGCGAAATTCATCCGCGAAGCCGCGGAACGATATGGCCGTGATCCGAAGCGCGTCTTCGCGCTCGGTTATTCGAACGGCGCCAACATCGCGTCTACCCTGATGCTGATAGATCCCGGTGTGATCCGCGCGGCGGTGCTCTTGCGCCCCATGCTCGTCTTCCAGCCGGAGGAAGAGACCGATTTGACGGGAACGTCGGCTCTCATCTCCGCCGGGCGTGTCGATCCGCTCGTCCCGACGGCGAGCGTCGAAGCACTCGCGCAGCTGCTCGAAGCCCGTGGCACGGAGGTTACGCTAAAGTGGCAATTGGGCGGACACAATCTCGTGCCCAACGAGGTGAAAGACGCGGCAGATTGGTTCTCCCTGCAACGCGCGCTCGTATGAGCTAGCTTCCAGTCGAGACACACCACTGCCATTGCCCCTCTGGAAACGCATTCTCCTTTCGGCCTCGCATCGCTTCCAATGTCCGAAATCGCAGATACAGCCCTTCCCGCTCCTCCTCCCCGTTCGTCTTCGCCGTCCGCCCCGCTAGCGTCACAGTCCGCATCGGGCCGCTCTCTGGAGGACCTGTGCATCAACGCCATCAGGGTGCTTTCCATGGACGCGGTCCAGAAAGCCGACTCAGGCCATCCCGGGACACCGATGGCTCTCGCGCCGCTGGCGTATGTCCTCTGGACTCAACACCTGCGCTACAATCCTGCCGATCCGCGCTGGATCAATCGCGATCGGTTCGTCCTTTCCGCCGGGCATGCGTCGATGCTGTTGTACAGCATGCTATATCTCACCGGCTACGATCTCACGCTCGAGGATCTGAAGCAGTTCCGGCAGTGGGAATCGCGGACGCCGGGACATCCGGAATACGGGTACACCGCCGGAGTGGAAACAACGACCGGACCGCTGGGCCAGGGCATGGGCAACGCCATCGGCATGGCAGTCGGAGAAGCGCACCTCGCAGCGGTATTCAATCGGGAAGGCCACGCGGTCATCGATCACAACGTCTACTTCATCGCCAGTGACGGCGACCTGATGGAGGGTGTCTCCCACGAAGCCGCGTCGTTCGCGGGCCACCTCAAGCTGAGTAAGCTGATCGGATTCTACGACGACAATCACATTACGATCGAAGGCGACACCGCGCTCACCTACAGCGACGACGCAGCCGGCCGGTTCGCCGCCTATGGCTGGCACGTCCAGCATGTGCCGGATGTAAACGATCTTTCCGCCCTCAATCGGGCCATCGACGCCGCAAAGGCAGAGACGGTCAAGCCATCGCTCATCATCGTGCGGTCGCACATCGGCTACGGGAGTCCGAACAAGCTCGATACGGCGGAAGCACATGGCGCTCCGCTCGGCGCCGAGGAGATCACCCTCACCAAACAGGCGCTCGGATATCCGTCGCTCGAGCCGTTTTACGTCGCACCCGAAGCGCTGCGCCACTGGCGCGAGACGGCGAAGCGCAGGGCTGGCGTCCAGAGTGAATGGAACAAGTTGTACACAGGCTACAAGGCAGCGTTTCCGGCGCTGGACAAGGAGCTGCAGCGACGGTTGCGCGGTGATCTTCCCGACGGTTGGGAAGACGCGCTCCCGGTCTTCACCGAGAAGGACGGAAATGTCGCCAGCCGGGCAGCTTCCGGCGTCGTCCTAAATGCCATCGCTGAGAAGATCCCGGAGCTTATCGGCGGCTCGGCTGATCTCGCCAGCTCGACCAACACGATCATCAAGGGTGAGCCAAGCTTCTCGGCGGCAAACTACGCGGGTCGCAATTTCCACTTTGGAATCCGCGAGCACGGCATGGGATCGGTGATGAACGGCATGTCGCTGCACGGAGGAGTGATCCCGTACGGCGCGACTTTCCTGATCTTCTCGGACTATATGCGTCCGACGATCCGGCTCGCATCCTTCATGGAGCGGCACGTCATCTACGTTTACACCCACGACTCAATCGGACTGGGCGAGGATGGCCCGACACATCAGCCCATCGAGCAGCTCAGCGCCCTGAGGGCGATTCCGGGTATGACCGTAATCCGGCCCGCTGATGCGTCGGAGACTGCGGAAGCGTGGCGTTCCGCGCTCAACCACAAGAAGGGTCCGGTCGCGCTCGTACTCACCCGACAGAAGCTGGCATTCATCGACCGCAGCAAGTACGCATCGGCGAGAGGAGCGGCGCGCGGAGCCTACGTGCTTGCCGACGCGCCGGGCGGATCACCCGAAGTGGTGCTCATTTCGAGTGGATCCGAGGTAGCGCTCATCGTCGAAGCCCAGAAGAAGCTTGAGGCAGAAGGCGTTCGGGCGCGCGCGGTCAGCATGCCGAGCCAGGAGATTTTTTCGCGGCAGGATGCCGCGTATCGCGACAGCGTTTTGCCCAAGGGAATCCGCAGAATAGCAATGGAGGCGGCCCACCCGATGTCATGGTACAAATGGGTCGGATTCGATGGAGTGGTACTGGGAATCGAACGTTTCGGTGCATCCGCACCCGCGGCCAGAATTTTTTCTGAGCTGGGTATGACGGTCGATCGGATCGTGGACACGGCGAAGGCAATGGTGAGGAAGGGCGGTAAGCCCACGTGACAGTGACGCCGTGAACGGAAGCGATCCGACACTCCGCGACATCAGCGTCGCACTAAATCCCAGCACCCCGGAATGGCCTGGTGACACTGCGTTCAGTTGTGGCTGGGCGTCATCGATGTCTTCAGGCGCCAGTGTCAACGTGTCGTCCTTCACATCGAGTCCTCACGTAGGAACCCACGCCGATGCGCCTCTGCACGTCCGCGATGACTGGCCGGGCTCCCACGAGCTGTCTCTGGAGTCCTTCTTCGGCCCTGCCATAGTGGTTGATGTAGGAACTCTTTCCGGCGAGATCGAGATCGAGGACCTCGAGAAAATCCAATCGCTGCCGTTCGTCGAACGGCTGCTGCTCAAAACCGGCAGGTCCATCGCGAGCGGTGCATTCCCGGAAGATTGGCCGACCTTGTCGGAGACCTGCGTTCGCACCCTGCTCGGCCGCGGGCTGCGCTTGCTCGGCGTCGATGCTCCATCGGTGGATAAGCGGGATAGCAAGAGCTTACCCGTTCATCACATGCTGTTCGGGGGGAACGCAGCGATCCTGGAAAACCTGGATCTGCGCAGGATTACGCCAAGCATGTACGAGCTGATGGCCTTTCCGCTCAAGCTGATGGCGCTTGATGCCGCGCCGGTACGAGCGGTACTCCGCCAGATAGTGGCGTAGCTCCCACACACCGGATGTTCGGACGCAGGCTGCTCATCTGCGCATGGATGCTGCTCACCCCGCGTCCGGTCGCGGCAATACAGCAACCGGGCGCGTCCGACTCGGTGGGCGCGGAGCTTGTTGTCCGCGTGCTCGACGTGGGCCAGGGCGACGCGATCTACATCGAGAACGGATCGAGCCGCGTCCTCATCGACGGAGGCCCGAGTACCGCGGCTCTCGGGCGTTACCTCGATTCCCTCGGCCTCAACGACTCGACGATCGATGTCGTCGTTCTGTCGCACGCCCACCTGGATCACTACTCCGGGCTGCGTGAGCTATTCAGAACCTCGCGCAACATCAGTGTGCGCTACTTCTTCGAGAACAAGGATCTTTCAGCGGCCGTGACGCTCTCGCGCCTACGCGATTCCGTTCTTGCCCGCATGGATCGCGGGAATCTGGTCTACCGCGACACCGACGATCCGTGCTCGAATGGCGTTCGCATCTGCACCATCACCATGGCTGGCGGCGCGAAGCTGCACATCATGGCGCCGATGCCGGGTGCGGCCAGCGCGAACAACCGCTCGGCCGCCGTCAAGCTGGTCGGCCCTGATTCAGCGTCGTTCACGATGTGGCTGGCGGGTGACGCCGAGTATGCGGCGCTGCGCTGGTTCGAGCAGGCTGGATACTCCTCGAACCCCGGAATGGTGGTCAGCGTTCTCAAGGCGGACCACCACGGCAGCTGCAATGGAGTGACATCTCGCTATCTGGCGCTGACGCATCCGGCATGGGTCGTCGCCTCACTCGGTGCGAGCAACGGGTACGGCCACGTGCACACTCAAGCCAAACGAGTCTACCGGCAGGCGCAGGTACCGTGGTACAGAACGGACAGAAATGGGACAGTTACGATCCGCGCGCCTGGGGTTCGGGGCGGGGGTTTCACCATCACGCCAGAGCAGCAAGGGATATCGTTGAGCGGGGGAAGCGACCGGAGGTCAAAGCAGGCGGGGTGCAATCCATAAAACGAAAAGCAAAGCAACTGGCGCCTAACCCCTGACCTCATGTTCAGTTGCAGTTGAATTACAGTTTGATGTCCCCACCCGGATCGTTCTTGGACTTCCTCCCCACCTGCCTCGCCGATCGAGCCAACGCTTTCTCCTTGGCTTCGGGGTCGATCTCGATCACGAGTGACGACGTCGCTTCCTTTCTGGTGTGAGAGACGGAAAGCACATCGCCCTCGCGTGCACCCTCCGGCAGCATCCACGCAGGCACGGGCGTCACCATCCGGCCATCGATCTCTATCGAGGCCGATCCATCTTCGATGACATCGACAACCCACGTATGTTTGCTGCGTTTGGTCACCGTTGCTTCCTCACCGTGCTTGCGTTGTAGAAATTCGCGTGCTGATTCCACAGTAGCACATGGCATGTCCTATGCGCCATTCCCTCTGCCACAATAGCACTGCCCGCACCCAACCCAGAGACATCTATGCGTTGTGACTCAGGTCATACGACCTCCGTCTGGATGGATACAACTGAAGTCCCGCAGTTCCAATCGCTTACCCAGGATCTCCGCGTTAACGCATGCGTGGTCGGCGCGGGAATCGCCGGTATGACTACGGCTTACCTGCTCGCCCGAGCTGGCCGGGCCGTAGCACTCATCGACGATGGCCCGATCGGATGCGGCGAGACAGGCCGTACCACCGCGCATCTGACGGCGGCCCTCGATGATCGTTACTACAACATCGAGAAGTTTCACGGCCGGGAGGGCGCGCGGATGGCCGCCGAGAGCCACATGTCGGCCATTCATCGGATCGAGACGATTGCGTCGATGGAGGACATCGACTGTGACTTCGAGCGCGTGGACGGTTACCTGTTCCTCGGCGGCGACAGCAAGAGAAAGGACCTGGAGCGGGAGCTCCAGGCGGCTCACCGCGCTGGCCTGACCGACGTCGAGCTCGTTACGCGTGCACCCTTTGATTTCTGGGACACAGGAGCCGCGCTGCGGTTTCCGCGTCAGGCGACTTTTCATCCGCTAAAATACCTGAAAGGCCTGGCTCGGGCCATTCTTCGTGACGGCGGGAAGATCTACTCGGGTGTGCACGCCGACAGGATCGTCGACGGCATCCCGGCCAAGATCACGACGAGCGAAGGGCACGTTATCAGTGCCGACAACGTCGTGGTTTGCACGAATACTCCCGTCAACGACTGGCTCATCATCCACAGCAAGCAGGCCGCGTATCGGACTTACGTAATCGGCGCGCGAGTTCCGAAAGGATCTATTCCTCACGGATTGTACTGGGACACGCCGGATCCCTACCACTACATCCGCCTTCAGCCGATCGAGGACGCCTCGGGTCAGGAAACGGACAGCGAGATTCTCATTGTGGGTGGCGAAGACCACAAGACGGGTCAGCCCGAACACGGGGACCACCAGGAGCCGTTCCGCCGTCTCGAGAGCTGGGCCCGCGAGCGCTTCGCGATGATCGAGAGCATCGATTACCACTGGTCGGGGCAGATCATCGAGCCCGTCGACGGAATGGCTTACATCGGCAAGAATCCCGGAGCCGACGAGCACATCTACATTGCCACGGGCGATTCAGGGAATGGGATGACGCACGGCACCATCGCCGGCATCATTCTCAACGAGCTCGTACAGGGACGCAAGCACCCATGGACGAAGCTGTACGACCCTTCACGCGTGAGTATCCGCTCGGCGCCGGAATACGTGAAGGAGAACGTGAACGTCGCCGAACAGTTCAAGGACTATTTCACCGAGGGCGATGTCGACGACTATCGTGAGATCCCCGCCGGTGAAGGCGCCGTCGTCGGACGTGGCAGAGGAAAGATCGCCATCTATCGGGACAAGGAAGGAACCATCCACGCCAGATCAGCGATCTGTCCGCATCTCTACTGTATCGTGGACTGGAACAAGGCCGAGAAGACGTGGGACTGTCCGTGCCATGGTTCGCGCTTCGACCCGTACGGCAAGGTCGTCAACGGCCCCGCTATCGTTGGACTGCAGCCTGTTGGGTCTGGGTCAAAGCTGAAGACGGTCGCATCAAAGCAGTGACTTCGTGACGACGTCCGTCATCGACGAGCGGTAATCCCCCTTCCAGCTCGCGACCGTTGAGCACGAGGTCAGTCCCTCCGCGCTCGAGACGATCCGGATTGGCCACCGTTATCACATAGACCGCCGATCCAAAACGGTACTCGATCGTGAATTCGCTCCATTGCGCGGGAACGCACGGCTCCATAAACAAGGTCTTCCCGCGCAGCTGGAATCCCAGTATCGCTTCGAGCCCGATGCGATACATCCAGCTTGCCGAGCCCGTGTACCATGTCCAGCCGCCGCGGCCAAGATGATTCTTCGCGGTATACACATCAGCGGGAATGACGTAAGGCTCGACCTTATAGATGTCTACCGCGTCCGGAGTATCGGAGTGCGTGATCGGATTGAGCATTTGATACAGCTCGAATGCGCGGTCGCCGTTTCCCTGCAGTGCCGTTGCCAGCACCGTCCACAGCGCCGCATGCGTGTACTGTGCGCCGTTCTCGCGGACTCCCGGAAGATATCCCTGGATGTAACCCGGATCGTGCGTCGTCTTGTCGAACGGCGGCGTGAGCAGGAGGATGATCCGCGCTTCCTCATTGACGAGATATTTGTTGAGCGACGCCATGGCCGTTGCTGCTCTCTCAGGATCTCCAGCGCCCGAGATGACGCTCCAGCTCTGTGCGATCGAATCGATCTTGCACTCGTCACTCGTCCGCGATCCGAGTGGCGAGCCATCGTCGAAATAAGCTCGGCGGTACCAGTCTCCATCCCACGCGGAGCCTTCCACCGCGCTGATATATTGGTCCGCAGTCCGCAGTATCTCGTTGGCGAACGCGGAATCACCGCGTTTCTCCGCGTGCATCGCAAACTTTTTGAGGGTCGAGATCAGGAACCAGGCGAGCCAGACGCTCTCGCCCTTCCCTTCTATCCCCACCCTATTCATTCCGTCGTTCCAGTCGCCGCTTCCGATCAGCGGAAGGCCGTGCACTCCCTTGGTACAGGCTCTACGGAGAGCGCGAACGCAGTGATCGTAGATGCTCCCCGACTCGAGCGAAGGCTGCGGCGTGTCGTACACCTCGTGCTCGTCAGGATTGAGCTGTCGCATCGCGATGTACGGAATCTCCATGTCGAGGATCCCGGTGTCGTCGGTAACGCTCACGTAATGGTCGACGACGTAGGGGAGCCAGACCAGGTCGTCGGAGAACCGTGTCCTCACCCCGCGGCCACTCTGCGGATGCCACCAGTGCTGAACATCTCCCTCGACGAATTGGCGCGACGCCGCGCGCAGGATGTGGTCACGGGCGATCTGTGCATCGGCGTACACGAACGCCATCACATCCTGCAGCTGGTCCCGGAACCCGAACGCGCCACTCGATTGATAGAGCGCCGAGCGTGCCCACATCCGGCAGGAGAGCGCCTGGTAAAGAGCCCACTGGTTGACGATCAGGTCGAAGCTCGGCTCCGGCGTCCTGACTGTCACCGTCGCCAGGCGTCTCTGCCAGCTCTTCACGTTCTGGTCTAGTCCAGCCCGAGCCATGCCCGGCTTGCGGAGCTTTTCCAGAATCGCGCGGGTAGTGGCCTCGTTCTCACCCGCTCCGAGCAGCATCACGACTTCGCGCGTCTCACCCGGCTCGAGCGTGACCATCGCCTGCAGCGCGCAACATGGATCGATCGTCGCGCCAATCGCACCGGATAGTCCGGCCCGCTCGAGTGCGGCCGGACTGGAGATCGTCCCGTTTCGACCGAGGAACTCGCGCCTGTCGGCGGTATAGTAGGCGACCTTTTCGCTGATCGAGGCGAAGGCGACGTAGTCGGCGAACTGCTCGTCGAAATAATTGCGCGCCTGCATCGACTGGGTACGCTCGTCGAAGCTCGTTCGCACATAGTGCTGAGTCTGGTCCCGCGCGACGCCAAGCGCCCATTCGAGATACCAGGTAAGTGTCAGCTTCTTTCGCGCCTTGCTGTCGTTGCGCAGGGTGAGGATGCTGATCCTGACAGGGTCGGTCTGGTCTACGCCCACTCGCAGCGACGTGGCGACACCTTCATGCTCGTGATCGAACACGGAGTATCCGGCTCCATGGCGCACACGATACGGCGACGGCTCTCGAATCGGCAGCGGTGTTGCCGTCCACAGATCTCCATTGCTGTCGTCGCGCAGGAAGACGCAATCGCCCGAGGGGTCGCGCACCGGGTCGTTGTGCCACGGCGTAAGGCGATAGAAGAAGCTGTTTCCTGCCCAGGTGACGCCGCTGCCGCCTTCGCTGACGAGGAATCCACCGGCGGGATTGCCGATAACGTTGATCCATGGTGCGGGCGGAAGATCGCTTCCCTCCAAGTGAATCTCGTATTCACTCTCTGCGTTGAATCCACCGAGGCCGTTGAACGATGTCAGTCCTGTTCCCGGGTCTGGCTTCGCGGCATGAATCGGCACCGTGCCGAGCGGAACGATGTCGCGGTTCGGGTGCTCAAGCTTGGGAGGATATCTGTCCTCGACTCCCGGAAATTCCAGGAAGTTCCCGAGCCCGAGTCCATCGCAGTTGATCTGGACCCGCGCCATTGCCTTGAGGAGCGTGATCTCCTCGGGCTTGAGCAGATCGGCACGTCGCAGAAACACTCCTCCCGGGCGGTCGAGCAGTCCGGCTTCGCTCGATGCGATCGTCGTCGCCAACAGCTCGTCGCTCAGCTCCTGCATGTACGTCGCCGGATGGGTGTTGAGAATGACGAGATCGCAGGTAATCCCCTTTAGCCTCCAGTAGTGGTGCGTTTTCAGGAGCTGGCGGATGCTTGGCATTCCCACCGACGTCTCGATGTTCGCTAGGAGGATCGGCCAGTCGCCCGAAATGCCGAGGCCCCAGAGAGAACGTTGTCCCAGCCTGTTTTGCTCGACCGCTGTCTGTGGGGGCCGGAAGCCGGGGTGGGGAAACATCAAATGCCCGGCGAGATCCTGATATAGCGCGGCATCGGCCGGCGGGATGCCCAAATCGCGAAGCTCCGCCTGAGCCTGCGCCCAGGAAAGATCGAGCGCCCGGCGCGCGCTGTACGGGTCATGATACAGGTCCGCCAGCTCGATGGCGCGCGCTTTCTGGTCCGTGACGAAAGTCGTGAATGCGACGTGAGCCGAAGCACCGGGAGGAATGAGAACTCGGACGCGGAGCGACATCACGGGATCCAGCACCGCGCCCACGGTCCCGCTCAGTTCCGCGCCCTCGTCGAGAGCGAGCGGATTGCGCACCGACCTTCCCCGCCCGACGAATTTCGAGCGGTCGGTCTCGCAGGTGATGCTGCCCACCAGCTCCGGACCACACGCAGCGACGTGCGCGCACCACATTCCGGCCTCAGTCGCCGAGCGCGGCCGCCTTGTGGCGAGCAGAGCCGCATTGGCGGCAAGCCACTCGGTTTGCACGAAAAGGTTGTGAAATGCCGGATGACCGCGATCCGCATCAGGGGTTGTCAGAACGATTTCCGAGTAGCTGGTCAGCTCGATCTCCCGCGGCTGCAGCGATCGGTTGGTGAGAGTGACACGCTTTACCTCCGCGGCGTCGTCCGACGCTACGGCGATCTCAGTGACGGTATCGATCTCGCCATCCCGCCTGATGAACGTCACCCGATCGCTGGCGAACAGCACCCTGTACCATTGCGGCTCGGTCCCGCTCGGCTGGTACGCGGTTGACCACACGTGCCCGGTCGAGAGGTCCTTCACATAGCAGAATTGACCGTAGTTGTCGCGCGTGCTGTCGTGACGCCACCGCGTGACGGCGAGATTTCCGTAGCGGCTGAAGCCGCCACCGGAATTGGTGATGAGCGAAGTGTAGGGAACGCTTCCAAGCACTCCGACCACCGGCTGCGGAGTGTGTGGCGTCTCTACCTCGCGCACTGCGGGCTTCTCGGTCTCACTGGGCACGCGGGCGGCATCGTCCCCCTGGACATCCTGCACCGTGAGCCGGCGCGGGATGCGCTCCTGCAGCATCAACTCCGCCGAGCGAACGAGCGGATCGACGTGGAAACGGCGTGGCCAGACCTGTCGGTTGAGCACGTTATTCAGCGCGACGATGCTCATCCCGATGTGATGCGCCATGTAGGTACAGACGACGGTTTTCCTCGACCCGGGTGACGGCCGGGTATAGTCGAGCGCATCGCGGAAGCCGTAGGGACCAAGCGCGCCTTCGCCTTCGAGCACTGCGAGATTTTTGAGCGCCTGGTGCGGTTCGACCAGCATTGCCAGCATCGACGCGTAAGGAGCGACCACCAGCTCTTTGCTCAAACCCCGCTTGAGCGCGAGGTCAGGCACCCCGAACCCGCGGTACTGATACGTGTGCGCGCGGTCTCGCACCGCGTATGCCGATTCCGACACGCCCCACGGCACACCGCGCTCAGCGCCGTAGGCGATCTGACGCTTTACCGATCCCTTATGAGTCTGGTCGAGCAGCGTGAACGGAAAGGTCTTCATCACCAGCGACGGCATCAGATACTCGAACATGCTACCGCTCCACGAGAGCAGTGTCCGCGTTCCAGCGGCGGCGGTAAGCGAGCGGCCAAGCCTGAACCAGTGGTCCACCGACACGTCATCCTTGGCCACTGCAATGAACGATGCCAGCCGCGACTCCGACGCGAGAAGATCGTAGTAGGAGTTGTCGACGGCGTTGCTGCCGACGTGATATCCGATTGTGAAAAGCTTCCGCTTGTCGTCAAACAGGAAACGGAAGTCCATCTCCACGGCATAATCGTGGGCGCGTTCCGCGATCGCTCTCAGACGCTTCGCATCCTCCGTCGTGCAGGAAGGATCCTTGAGCATCTCGTAGCATCCCTGCTTCAGAGCGATCAGGTGACCTGCGAAGTTCCCGCTGTCGACCGTCGAGACGTACCCAGGCTCGAGCACTCGCAGCTCGCCCAGCTCATACCAGTTGAAGAAGTGCCCCCGATACCGGCGCATTCGCTCGAGTGAGCGGAAGACTCTCTCTACCCGGTCGATCATTTCCGCACGTGTGATGAACCCGAGATCGACCGCGCTGACGAACGAGAGCAGCTGCAATCCGATGTTGGTTGGAGATGTGCGGCCCGCCACCACCGGAGTGGGATCTTCCTGGAAATTGTCGGGCGCCAGCCAGTGCGTTTCTTCGGTCACGAATTCCTCGAAGAACGCCCAATGGAGCTTTGCGTACCGAACCGCGGCCTTTCGCTCGGCCTCCGTGAGATGGAGCTCTCCGAGTATGGCAGGACTACTGAGCGCGAAGGCGATGCTCGGGCTCGCGACCCAGAGCAGGATCAGGGAGAAAGTGCCCATCACGAAAACGAACCGCTCATCCGCGCTGCCGGCACCGACCGTTACGTGCAGGGAAATCGCCACCACCAGCCAGATGCAGAGCGCTCCCACCGGCCACATTTTCCTCCACATCTCCAGCTGCGAGCCGGCTCCGAGGGCGCGCTCCACCTGTGATGCCGTCTGCCACTCGAGCAGATATCTCTTGCTGATCAGGAGGCGGTACAGCGTCCGGACGATGGCATCCGCCGACACCACCGCCTGGTGTGGGAGGAAGGCAACAGCAAGTGAGAGCTGCTGCGCGTTCGTTACCGCATCCCGGCCCACTGCGACGTAGTAGGCCATCCACGATTGGTCCCGTGGTGGCCTCAGCAGCGAAATTACCAGTGAAAAAAGCCACGGGAATGCGATCGCGATCAGAACGATCATCGTCCACTCGAGGGCGGACACCGGCAGCAGGAACCAGCCGGTGATGAGAAGCACGAGCTGCGAAATCTCGACGAGGCTGCGCCGCAGGTTGTCGAAGATCTTCCAGCGGGAAATCGCCGACAGTCGGTTGGGCTCCGGTCCGTCTGGACCCGGCACTGTGCGCTTGAGCCAGCCGAGCAGCTGCCAATCGCCGCGTATCCAGCGGTGCTTGCGACGCGTGAAGGTGAGGTAGCGGGCCGGATAGTCGTCGTAGACTTCGATGTCGGTCGCCAGTCCAGCGCGGGTGTAGGTCCCCTCGATCAGATCGTGACTGAGCAGCGTATTCTCCGGGAATCTCCCGTGAGTCGCTTCCTCGAACGCGTCGACATCGTAGATGCCTTTTCCGGTGAAGCTGCCCTCGCCATAGAGATCCTGATACACGTCCGACACTGCCGTCGTGTACGGGTCGACGCCCGGATGTCCGGAGTGGATTGACGCGAAGTACGAGCGATGTGCGCTGGTGAGAGAAACACCGACGCGCGGCTGAAGTATTCCGTAGCCGCGAGTGACACGGCCGACTGTGGGGTCGAATCGCGCGCGGTTGAGCGGATGAGCGATGCTTCCGACGAGGAGCTGCGCCGCATCGCGGGGAAGGACGGTATCGGAATCGAGTGTGATTACATAGCGGACCTCGCCGAGCCGGCTCGTATCGCCGACAATCGTGCTGAAAGCATCGCCGGCGCCACCGCGCAGAAATCGATTGAACTGAGCGAGCTTTCCGCGCTTTCGCTCCCACCCCATCCAGACGTTTTGCTTTGCGTTCCAGAGGCGAGGACGGTGAAAGAGAAAGAAGATGTCGGGTCCGTCGTTGGCATACTTCCCATTGAGCTGTCGCATTCCCGTCGTCGCGGCCCTGAGAATCGCTTCGTCACCCTCGCGGTGCTCCGTCGGGGAATCGGTGAAGTCACTCAGGATTGCAAAGCGGATGTTGGGATCCCGGTTCGCGAGATACTGAACCTCGATGTGCTCGAGAGCTTCCTCCACGCCATGGACGCTGGAGAGAAGGGTCGGCACCACCATCGCAGTCATGTACTCGTCGGGAATCCCGAAGTCCCGCATCTCCAGCTTCGACAGCAGCCGCGGCGGCATTAGGAAGGTAACGAGCTGATTTATGACGCTGATGCCGATCTCACTCGCGGGAATGAGCGCGAGCAAGCCAATCAGAATCCGTATCGAGAGAGGGACTCCCTCCACCACTTCGAGGATCGTGGCGAGCGCGATTCCCGTAAACAGCAGGATGCCGCCGAAATACAGCGTATTCGGGTGACGCTGTGTCCAGCGGTGCAGCCGCTCTCTGGGGGGCGGAGCGTAGCCGACTTTCTGCTCGAGGAGGCCGCGACCATTGTCAACCAGGTAGTAGCCGACGTGCGCGTGCCTCACGTCGGAGGCGTCCGCCTGCCTCCCGAGTGTGACCACTTCCTTGGCAATTTCCTCTTCAGGCCGCTTCACCCGCTTGGCAATGTGCTCGACCACGTGACGGTAGTGGTCGCGCGTTCCGAACGTCATTCCCGCGTAGTGTCCGGTCGGGTCTTCACGCAGCAGCCGCTCGGTCAGGCTCTGCGACTCTACAAAGTCCTTCCAGTCCAGCCGTGAGATCGTCCGCAGGCTGGTGATGCTGTTCGCAACCGTTACCTGCGTGAGAGCGACGCGACGATTCGAGCGCGTCGCTGCTTCTTCCGCGCTCGGTCCGTCTTCTCCTATCCATTGCTCGAGCCAGATGAGCGGGGTGAAGTTCGTCTGGTACGACCGCACCTGCTGGAGGAATCGAGCTACCCAGGTCGGTGTGAATGGAGGGTGATTGTCGACGAACGCCGCCAGCGCCGCCGCGAGCTTCGTTTGCGATTCCTCGCTCGCCTCGCGCAGAGTCGCGGCGGCGCGGTCTGCTGATTCGACTTCCTTCAGCCGCGCTCCGACTCGTAGCGCCATGCGGCGGATGTTCTCCACGAGACCGAGACGGAGCATCGTCGGAATCGCCCACAGCTCGCCCATCCTGAGCGGAGTGACGCTTTGATACTCGCGGACGAACAGAGTGATGTTGTCGAGGTCGAGGTGTCCCTCTGTGTGCGCGATCAGCTCGATTGCCACTTCGTAAGCGCGCGGATACCCGGCCAGCGATCCCGTCGCAAGTTTCGGCAGCTCCTCGTAGTAGCCCTTGGGGAGATTGGTGCGGATCTCCCGTATGTGCTCCTGAACGATGTAGAAGTTGTCGAGCAGCCAGTCACCGGCGGGGCTGATGTCGAGACCGTGCTCGGCGCCGTCGTTCAGCTCGTGGTAGACGCGGTCGAGAACACCCCTCGTGTCTTCGAGCCGAAGCAGCAACGGGCCGATGCCACGTTGTTTCCGCGCCGGAAGCAGATGGTGCGCACGAGCGACAGCGCGTGCGCGCTCGCCAAGCCGCTCCGCACCTAGAACTTCTCCGCGAATAGGGCCGACGAGCTCTTCGCCCACTCCATTCCGGGAGCGGCCGAAGAGACGACTCAGGATTGTTGGAGACGCCTTGGGCGGTATCGCTGTTGCCACGTCAGGTTGTCAACGCCAGAGGTATGCCGTGCTCTCGACTCGCCCGCTGAGGAGAATGATGTCCGATTCTACTCGGCGTAGTAGGCCTGAATGCAGAGCGTCACCAATCGTTGGCGTATGCGCTCGTACTGATCCCCATTCTGGGGACGCAACGACTCGGCGAGAGAATTCCACAGCTGCTTGAAGATAATGATCAGTTGCTCAGGACGTATTTGTTTTTGGTGAGCCTCGCGCCCGATTTTGCGAAGGAGATTCACGAGCTCCGGCGTCGGACTATCAGGCTTCCTGAGCTGATCGGTCAGCGCTGACCGTAACTCTTTCATCGTGGTTTCCGACAGTGAGGTCACGCGCGTTGGAGCAAATGGTTATTCCGCACTTCTGACCAGATGGGGCCAGGAGGGACATTTGTTCCTAGAATATCTAAGGCGCACGCGGAGGGCGCCAGCACAAAATTTCCTGCCTCGGTCCACAAGTTGCCGATCATACAACGTTTCTCTCTGGACCGGACAGCATTGGGTAAGGTGTTGATCCTCGCGCGCGAGGAAGTCGTCGCCGCGTTGCTGGGTTTGATGGTGGAGCTCCGAGGTCTGGAGCCGTTGTACCTCGCTAAAGCCGATATCGCGGAAGATATAATTCGTCGCGAACGGCCTGAGGTCGTCGTCGTCGACTGCGACCACCAGGATTGCACCGAAGCTCTCCTCGACGCGGTGAGAGAGGCGGGAGCAAAGCCGATCCTCTTCAGCCCGTTCCGGTTCGAAGCCGAGGTGCGTCGCGTCGCAGCACGACATGGAGTCGACTCCTTCACGTTGCCTACTGATCCAGACAGTTTCGGGCGATTGCTGCGCGCGTGACCGGTGGGCGGTGACGACAATGAAAAACGCCCCTCGATGGAGGGGCGTTTCTGCTTCAGGACATGGGTTATTTCTTGTCGCCGGTGGAGAACTTCGCTCCCTTCTTCGGAATGTATCCCTCGTCCTTCTTCTCGCTCGACTTGAGCTCCTGCTTTTCCTCTTCATGGATGTGCTCATCGTCCGTCAGGTTCTTCTGATCGGTGGTGATCGCTTCCTTCACGTGTTGCCAGCCTGGCTTCATGTCATCCTCTACAAGAGTTCTTCACTCATGCGATACATGAAGCATGCCGGTTATCTGAACCTGAAGCCGCCATTGAGCTTGACCATCGTCGCATCGGAGGGAACCGAATAGATCTGGGCCCCGACATCGAACACTCGTGCCACTATCGCCGTCACGCCGCCGAATACTGTAGCGCGTGTAAGAGGACCCTCCAGCTGGACCCGTGTCATGTCGACCTCTGGCGGGTCTTTAATATTCGTAAACCCGACCTGAAAGTGCGGGTCGATCCGGTTAGCGCCCACTCCCAGATACAGTGAGAATGCGCGTGAGGGGGCGGTAACGCCCGCAGCGATCTCTCCACCAAACATGTCCGGGTGAAACGTGTCGTTCGACGGCTCGTTACCGTAGCACGGGCTGTCGGGCAAGGTTTGCTGCAGGGCACTGGAGGGACAGGTGATAGCGCCTTTCACGCTCCCATATGTGCCGTGGCCGCGGAATATGATTGTTGTCCCGGAAGCCGGACCGAACGAGTGGTGAGTCGCGTGCGCAATGGCAAAACTGAATAGGTGCGGCGTTGCCTTCGCAATCGTTACGGGTGGCAGGTAACCGAGCTCCACCGTGAAGCCGAGTGGGATACCGATGGTAATTCTCGGTCTGCCGAAAACCGGGGAGAGCGATGTCTCCTCGCTCTTTTGAGTGAAGCACCTTCCGGTCTGCTCGAGCTCAGGGTCGGGCCTGGGCACATACTCCCCTTCGGCACCGAACCTTATCGATCCTGCCATCGTGACCTCTGGAGTTGTCGCCATGGAGAACGCAATTGGCGCCGTATAGAAGGCGAGAAGTTTCCCCTCGTTACTACCCGACGGCACCCTGCATTGTGCGCTCACTGTCTCCGTCACCGCTAACACCATTACCGCCGCGACCAAGCATCGGTGCATTCCTTACTCCAGTCCTGAGATTTCCCGCATCCGGTTTAAGGTAATCATCACGCCGCGAACTTACGCGCGTAGGTGCGCAGCACGCACATCGAGTAGAATCGCGGGCGCTTGGAGTACATGCTCCACTCGCGGTTTGCGAGCAGCATCTCACGTTCGTAAAACCAGGAACAGCCCGGTTTTTTTCTCGGCCTGCGCGGAAGTCCGGTTGTCGGGACGGCCGGCAAGCGCATAGCCCACGTAATAGATCAGGCCCCAGCCAAAGCTTCGCCGCGGAGCTCTGTGCCGCGACACGGGAAGAAATTCCGCTGACGAGCGCGAGCGCGCCTATCGTCAGCGGGAATGAGTCTGGACGATCTCAGGCGGTTTTCACTGCCTGGGCTTCAATGTTGATCTTGATGTCGTTCCCGACGAGTACACCGCCCGTCTCGAGCGCCTGATTCCAGAGCAGACCGAACTCTCGGCGGTCTATCTTCCCGGAGGCGCTGAATCCGACACGTTCTCCACCCCATGGGTCGCGATTTTGCCCGTGGTATTCGACATCGAGAGTCACTTCGCGGGTCACGTCGCGAATGGTTAGATCTCCGGTGAGCTTGAACTCGTCCTTGTTCCCCTCGATCGAGGTGCTCCTGAACCTGATCTCAGGAAATTTCTCCACGTTCAGGAAATCGCCCGAACGGAGATGCTGGTCCCGCTGATCGTTGCGTGTGTCGAGGGTGGCCCCCTTGAGGGTTACCTCCACCGATGAATTCTTCGGATCCTTCTCGTCCGTGTAGATGCTGCCCTCGACGTCAACGATTCGGCCTTTCACCGTCGTGATCATCATATGCTTGGCCGAAAATTCGACCAGGGTATGGGCGGGGTCGAGCTTCCACGCTGTTCTTACGGTGCCTTTCGTAGGTGCCTCTGCAGTTGCGCTCATCTTGCTCCTCTTGAATCTGATAGCCGTGCCCCTAAAGGGCTTTACTTACTTGGTGCTTGTTAGTATACTTTAGTAAGTTACTTGTGTCAAGTTGGCTCCTTTTTCAAGTTTGAGTCATGCCTGAGATAGTTCCCCGCGTCTGTGCACGGTTCCACCGGGCTGTCGAGCTCATCGGTAGCCGATGGACAGGAGCGATCATCCAGACCCTGCTTCAGGGGAAAACCCGTTACGCTCTTATCCGGGCCGCCATTCCCGACATCACCGACCGGATGCTCTCCGAGCGTTTGCGCTCATTGGAGAGCGAGGGACTCGTAACAAGACGAGTGGTTCCCAAGACACCGGTCAGGGTGGAATACGAGCTGACCGATAAGGGCCGCTCATTCGAGCGCGCGCTGAAGGAGATCAGTGTATGGGCCGAACGCTGGATTCCCGCGGATTCCCCTGAGCCCGCCGTGCCCATTTCCATTCCGGCGCCGAGGGAAGTGGCACCTCGTCCACCACGGCAGGATCAGCGTCCGCGGATTCGAGCTCGCTAAAACCAGTTGCCGGGCTTCCCATCCCTAACTGCTCGATTCTGATCTGTACTGGCTATGCAGCTGGACGGGGTGCGACACCTTCCTCACCCTGAGATTCAGGATCTCGACAAATAGCGAGAACGCCATCGCGAAGTAGATGTAGCCCTTCTGGATGTGCTGACCGAAGCCTTCCACAATGAGCGTGGTGCCGATCAGCAGCAGGAACGCGAGCGCCAACATCTTCACGGTCGGATGACGCTCCACGAATCCGCTGATCGTGCCTGCCGCAACAAGCATCACGACCAGCGCGAGAATCACGGCCGTGATCATTATCTCGATCCGGTCGACCATTCCCACCGCGGTGATCACCGAGTCCAGCGAGAACACGATGTCCAACAGCAGAATCTGGACGATCACGCCCCAGAATGATGGATAGACACGGGTAGTGGATTCGCCATCCTCTCCCTCGAGGCGTCCATGCATCTCGTGAGTGCTCTTGGCGATGAGAAAGAGGCCGCCCACGATCAGGATCAGGTCCCGGCCGGAAAACCCCTGACCAAACACCGAGAACAGCGGTGCGGTGAGCCTGATCATCCAGGCCAGCGAGAGCAGCAGCAGGATGCGCGTGATCAGCGCGAGTGCGAGACCCATGGTTCGGGCGCGCTTCCGCTGGTTCTCCGGCAGCTTGCCGGCCAGGATCGAGATGAAGACTACGTTGTCGACGCCCAGGACGATCTCGAGCGCGAGCAACGTCCCGAGGGCAAGCCACGCCTGTGGGTCTGTGAGAAGATCCATTTTTAGTGGCTAGGGACGGAATCGAACCGCCGACACGCGGATTTTCAGTCCGCTGCTCTACCAACTGAGCTACCTAGCCGCCACTACATGAGCAGAACAGCACAATTAATACGAACACGCTGTTGTTATCAATCGGCGGGAGGGGCTTGTCACGGGGCGCGTGGCAGGCTCAAAGTAAACGTGGATCCCGAACCTTCTACGCTCGACACCGTCAGATCACCGTTCATTGCCTTGGCCAGATCCTGGCTGATCGCCAAGCCGAGTCCGATCCCGCGGTGTGTGCTGGTGAACGATCGCCCAAGCTGGACAAAAGGTTCGAAGATTGCCTGCAGCTTGTCGGCAGGTATACCGCATCCCGTATCCACCACTGAGATGTCGGCACCTTCGTCTTTTGTTGAGGCCTCGATCCTGACCTTCCCGCCGCCATCAGTAAACTTGATCGCATTCGAGAGCAGATTGAGGAGGATTTGATCTACCTTCGAGCGGTCGGCGAGCACCTTGAATTCGAGGGAGTACTGCCCCCGCTCGAGCTCTACTCCCTTCACTGCGGCCTGGGGCTGAACCATCGCAAGCACCGTGTCCAGCATTTCAGCCAGATCGATCGGAGCTATGTCAAAGGAAAGATGACCGGCTTCGATGCGGCTGAAGTTGAGGAGGTCTGAGATGATCCCCATCAGATGCTGCTGGCTTTGCCGAATTCGCTCGAGATACTGACGCTGCGCTTCGGTCACCGGTCCGCCGAGCCCAAGGCTCAGCAGGTCGGTGTAACCTCCGATCGCATTCAGCGGAGTGCGAAGCTCGTGTGACATCGACGCCAGAAACTCGGACTTGGTCCTGTTCGACGTCTCGACCTCCGCAATACGGCGTGCGTCCGCAATTGCCTTCTGCTGCGCCGCTCGCTTTTCCGTCAGATCCCGGGTGACCTTTGTAAACCCGATCAGCGTACCTTCCTTATCACGCACGGCGGTAATCACCACGTTCGCCCAGAACTCCGAGCCGTCTTTGCGCAGTCGTGCGCCTTCTTCCTCGAACTTTCCTTCGCGCGTCGCGATTTCCAGCTCGACCGCCGGCTTACCGCTGGCGGCGGCATCCTCGGGATAAAAGATCGAGAAATGGCGCCCGATTATCTCGTCCGCGCTGTACAGCTTGATCTTCTGAGCGCCTTTGTTCCAGCTGGAGATATGCCCGGTGGGATCGAGCATGAAGATGGCATAGTCGTAAACGCTGTCGACCATCAGCTGGACGATCTCACCGTCCTGCTTTAGCGCTTCCGCCAGCGATCTGGAGGAGCCCGGAGTCTTGGCCACGCTCTTGGGGTTTGCCTGCTTTTTCAACGCGGCGCCTTGCCCCGTACGACAGTGATCACTGACTTCACACCGCCACGCACGTTGAAGTCCCCCACCACACGCATCCATTTGGGTGAAGCCTTATCCGTCAGGTCGTCTAGGATGCGGTTGACCGCCCGCTCATAAAAGGTCCCGTCGTTCCTGTAGCTCCACAGATAGAGCTTGAGACTCTTCAGCTCGATGCACTTTTTGGCCGGTATGTAAGTGATGCGGATCGTTCCGAAGTCAGGGGCACCGCCCTTGAGGAGGGCCAATTCCTCCGCGTCACTCTCGATCCCGCCCAAGGGGCAAAGCGATGTGAACTCCGAGCAATCCATGTGGATCTCGTAGTCACGGTCGGAATACGGGTTGTCGAACGTCTCGAGGAGCTCGGGCTTGGGCATGAAGAACGATGCACCACTGGCATGGGACGGAGCAATCCGCCCTCGGAGATCAGCTGTCGCGCAGCTTCCGCGACATTTCCTCGAGCAGTCGCAGCTCGTCTCTGGTGAGACTCTCGATTCCGCGCTGCGAGATCTTGTCGAGCACGAGATTCACTCGCGCCGCATATTCCTTGGGCGACTCCTCCCGCGGAACGTGCTGGAGTGGTTTGCTCTCGCGCAGCACTACCGCATTGCTCCGCGCCACGATTTCGTCGACTCCCTGCGCACGGTCGCGCATTGGCGATCTCGTCCTTGGCACCGCGCGCGGCATTCCTTCCGCATCCTCCGGCATTGACGACACCAGACCACGCACGCGGCTCAGGCCACCGACCGCGGAGAGCTTGAGGAACAGCCACCCGAATGCCATCCCGCCAAGATGCGCGCTCCAATCGATGCCGGAGCCGGGAGAGAGCGCGAAGATGATGTTCATCCCGATCATCGCGGCAATGAGCCAGCGCGACTTCATCGGAATCACGCCGAAGAGGAAAACCTCCTCGTCGGGCCAGCGCAGGGCATAGGCGACAAGCACTCCGCTGATCGCGCCCGAAGCGCCGACGACGGAGGCATGTGATGCAAAAATCAGATGGGCAATGCCCCCGCCCAGACCGCACCACAGGAAGAACTGCAGAAAGCTCCGCGTTCCCCACACCTGCTCCAGCCGCGGTCCGAACATCCAGAGCGTGAACATGTTGAACGCGAGATGCGCCAGCCACGCGTGGACGAACATGTAGGTGACTAGAGTCCACCAGGTGCCAGGAAAGCGGGACGGATTCAGGGCAAAAAGGGAGAACACCCCTTCGGCGCCGAAGAGCATGACCTGGAGGAAATACACACCTACGTTCAGTGCCAGCAGCCACTGAACGGCGGGTGTCATGCGTGGAGATTCCTGTTCTTCGTTGAGCTCGTTGGACATGCCGGCCTGAAGCGAAGGGCTACAGTTTAAGACACAACGCAGGGCGAAGGGTTCCTCTTGCCGGCTCTCATTCGAGCGCCAGCTTCGCGATCCGCTCACAGAGCTCGGGAAAGCCGATTCCCATCGCCGCCGCACCCTGCGGAATCAGACTGAGCTCGGTCATGCCGGGCAACGTATTGGCCTCTAGGCAGTAGAACTCGCCGTCGCTCGTGAGCCTGAAATCGATTCGCGCGCACCCCTTGAGCTTGAGAGACTTGAACGCGGCAAGCGCCTGGTGCTGCACCTGTTCCGTTGCCTTTGGCGAGATCTTCGCTGGAAACTCTTCCACCGCCATTCCCGCCGTGTACTTGCATTCATAGTCGTAAATCTCGTGCTTCGGTATGATCTCACCAACCGGAAGTGCGACATCACCGAGCACTCCCACGGTGAGCTCCCGGCCGGGAACGAACCGCTCGATCATTACCTCGTTGTCGAACTTGAGCGCTTCGGTGATGGCTGGCTGGATTTCTTCCCGCTTTTTGACCAACGACAAGCCGACTGTCGATCCCTCCTTCGATGGCTTGACCACTACGGGAAGTCCGAGAATGCCTTCGACTTGCTCGACTGAAACGGGGGCCATCAGCCAGTCGGCTGTTGTCACATCGGCGGCACGAAACAGCTTCTTGGAGAGATCCTTGTCCATCGCCAGCGCGCTGGCGAGGTGACCGCTCCCCGTGTACTTCACTGCCGCCATGTCGAGCAAGGCCTGGATTGTTCCATCTTCTCCCTGGCCGCCATGGAGACCGAGAAACACTACATCCGCGCCGGTTATTTCCTTCATCGAAGTGAGGTTGGGGAGAAATGACCCTTCCGCCACCTTCAACAGCGATTCGAGAGACGGTGGCTTGGTGCCCACCTTCCCGCTGCTCAGCACCTTCTCGCCGGCGGTGTCAATCACTCCCCGCGCCGGGTCGAGTGCAACGACCTTGTGCCCCTTGCTGCGAAGCGCCTGCACGATGCGGATCCCGGATGCCAGCGAGACATTCCGCTCGGAAGAAGTTCCGCCCATCAATACAGTAATCTTCATTCTACGTTCATCTTCGTTGCTGCGGGTTTTCTTTCCGCGTTATGAGTTGACCGTTGTTGAGTTGACCGTTTTTGCGTTCGCGTTCCGTGTAGTAAAGCAAAAACGGATAACGCAACGACAGTAAACTCAAAACGCAAAAAGGATCTCACCCTTCACACCCAGCCGTGTCCATCAGCGTGCCATCATGAAGTGCAGCATGTCGGACCGCGTGACGATCCCCTGCACTGTTCCATGCTCCTGCACCAGCACCGCCGGGTTCGACTTCGAGAGCAGCTTCACCACGCTGTCCACCGGCTGATCGGACGCTACCATTGGAAACGGCGAGTCCATTATCTCGCTCACTGTCGTTTCGAGGAGCTTGGGGTTCTCCAGACTCTTCTGCGACAATGACCAGTCACTCACCGACCCGACGCAGTTGGCACCGTCCATCACCGGCAGCTGCGACACGTCGTGCAGTGTCATGAGACCGATTGCCTGACGGACCGATGCACTGGGAGCCACGCTGACCACCGCGGGCGCACCCCCGTTCTTTCTGCCCAGCACCTGATGGAGCGCCACCTTCGGCGTATCCAGCATCTGGTTCTCGCGCATCCACTCGTCGGAGTAAAGCTTGGAGAGATATCTCTCCCCGGTGTCGCACAGGAACGTCACCACCATCGCGTTCGGGTCATTGACCTCGCGCGCTACGTCGAGCGCGATCGAGGTGATGAGACCCGATGATCCACCGACGAACAAACCCTCCTCGCGCGTGAGCCGCCGGGCCATGGCGAACGAGTCCTTGTCGCTGACGGTCCGGTAGTCGTCGATGACGCCCATGTCGAGAGTTCCCGGAAGTTTGTCCTGCCCAATTCCCTCAATCTTGTAGGGAGTGCCCTCGATACGGTTGGCTCCCTTACTCCGCCAGTACTCAGCCAGTATCGAGCCGGCAGGGTCGCCTGCAATCACCTTAACCCTTGGATTCTTCTCTTTGAGATAACGGCCGGCGCCAGTGATCGTCCCACCGGTACCCGCCGATGAAACGAAGTGGGTGATCTTTCCTTCGGTCTGCTCCCACAGCTCGGGACCCGTCGTGGCGTAGTGCGCCTCCGGGTTCGCGTCGTTATAAAACTGGTCGGCGAGAATTGCGTTTGGAGTCTCCCTGGCAATTCTCTTCGCCATCATCACGTAGTTATCCGGATGATCGGGCGGAACGGCAGTGGGTGTGATTATCACTTCCGCGCCGAAGGCCTTGAGCAGCCGGACTTTTTCCTGGGACATTTTGTCGGGCATCGTGAAGATGCACTTGTAGCCGCGGAGTGCCGCCGCGATCGCCAGACCGACACCGGTGTTGCCGCTCGTTCCTTCGACGATCGTTCCGCCCGGTTTGAGCTTTCCCTCTTTCTCGGCTTGCTCAATGATCGGAAGCCCGATCCGATCCTTGACCGATCCGCCGGGATTGAAGAATTCCGCCTTCGCGTAGACAGGAGTTCGTATGCCACGCGTGACACGATTCAGTCTGATCAGCGGCGTCCAGCCGATGGTGTCGAGGACGCTGTCGTAGGGACGGCGATTGCGTTCGTGTTTCATCTAGCGGGAGCTGCCACGTCTCGCTCTGGGGACCGGTCTCTTGATGGGAGTCTTGGCCGCATTTCTGTCCGCGGCCGCCTGCAGCGAATCCGCCTTTCTTACCGAATCAGCCCGCCGAGCCGAATCGGCCCGGGAGATGGTGACCGAATCACGCCCAATGATGGAATCCCCCGCCAGCGGAGCAGCATCGGGATGTCTGAAGTAAACCGGCAGGAGAATGGACACCGGAACCGCCTGCCCCTGGGTTTTCGCCGGCTCGAATCTCAGATCGCGTGAGCCCTTCATTGCCGCTGAATCCAGCGCGCTGAACCCCGATGTCTCCGCTACTCGAGTAGAATCCGCTACTATCTCCCCATTCTTGTCGATGTAAATGCGGAGCGTCACGTTTCCCTGCACCCGCTGCGCATAGAGAGCGGGAGGATATCGGAACGGCAGCTCGTTGTTGAGCATGACTGGCGCGATGTCCGGCTGCCTTCCTACTGTCTGGAACGGCAGGCCGCCTCCGTTGCCCTCCCCACACGCGCCAACCGCCAGAAGAACCATAAGGCTCACGCCAATGTCGACTCTCGAATTCATTCTCACGATTCCCTGCCACTTTTGACTTCGTCGACGAGTCGAGCAAGCACGTCGAGAGCTTGAAGAGGTGTCATCGTATTAGGGTCCATCTTTCCGAGTTTGTCCACGACAGGGTGAGCCAGTGGGCCGAAGAGGGCCAGTTGATCTCCACCTGCCCGCACAGCAAGCGGCGGTGAAGAGGCGTGCGCTGATCGAGGCACGATTTGTTCCGCTTCAAGTACCCTGAGCAGCTCCTTGGCCCGCGTCAGGACAGCGGGAGGCAGTCCGGCAAGTCTTCCTACTTCGATTCCATAGGACCTGTCCGCGCCTCCTGGCTCGAGGCGATGGAGGAAAAGCACCTGGTCCCCGATCTCGCGCACCTGAACATTATAGTTGCGAACTGCAACTAAACTGTCGGCGAGCTGCGTCAGCTCGTGATAGTGCGTGGCGAAGATCGTCTTGCACCCTACCTGATCGTGCAGGTGCTCACTGACCGACCAGGCGATGGATATGCCGTCGTAGGTGGAAGTCCCGCGGCCAATTTCGTCAAGGAGCACCAGACTCCGCCCCGTTGCCGTGTGAAGAATGGCGCTCGTCTCCGACATCTCCACCATGAAGGTGGATTGGCCGCGCACAAGATTGTCGCTTGCTCCGACACGTGTGAACAGCCTGTCGACAACGCCTATTCGCGCCCGCGTGGCGGGAACGAAGCTGCCAATCTGCGCCATCAGCACTATCAGCCCCACCTGGCGCAGAATCGTGGATTTGCCGGCCATGTTCGGGCCGGTGAGGATCATGACCCGCGCGTCCCGCGTCAGGGCGAGGTCGTTCGGGATGAATTTCTCCCGCGGCATCATTCTCTCGACTACCGGATGCCGGCCTGCCGTGATCTCGAGGTCGAATCCGTCGGTCAGCTCCGGCTTCACATATCCTTCGCTCGACGCCACCTCGGCGAGTGATGACAGCACATCCAGCTCCGCGATCGCCTGCGCCACCGACTGCAGGCGGGAGATCTGTGCACCGACACGTGCCCGCAGATTCTCGAACAGCTCCCGTTCTCTATCCTCCACGCTCTCTGCCGCCGTTAGCACCCGCTCCTCGTATTCCTTGAGCGATGGGGTCACGTACCGCTCGGCGCCGGTCAGGGTCTGTCTCCTCTGATAATCAGCGGGAACGAGATGCGAGTTGCTGTTCGAGACTTCGATGAAATATCCGAAGACCTTGTTGTACCCGACCTTCAGCGAGCTTATCCCCGTGCGCTTGCGCTCCTCGGATTGGATGCGCGCAATTCCATCCTTGCCACCGTCTCTCAGCGCGCGCCATTCGTCGAGAGCGCTGTCTACGCCTTCCCGAATACTGGGCTCATCTCCGATTGCCACTGGTGGTCGCTCGACGAGCAGCGACCGTATCTCCCCACAGAGATCGCCGCACGAATCCCAGGACGATGCATGACCGCTCAGCAGCACCGCGTCCGATCCCCCCGGCGCGGAGCGTGCCCGCTCCAGCGCGGCATGTACGGCAGGCAATCGGCCCATCGAATCGCCGAGTGCTCCCAGCTCCCGTGGCGATGCCCTGCCCGTTGCTGCTTTGCCGCCCAGTCTCTCGATATCGCGTACTCCGTCGAGCGCTTCGCGCAGTGCGCTCCGGATCAGAGTATCGCCGAGGGCGTCCACGGCATCGAGTCTCGCTTCGATGCGAGCGCGATCGACGAGTGGTGCGAGCAGCCACTGCCTCAGCATTCTCGCTCCCATCGGGGTTAGTGTCTTGTCCAGGACGCTGAGCAGGGTGCCCGACGTGTCCGCGCCACGCATCGACTCGACCAGCTCGAGATTACGCCGCGTCATTTCGTCGAGCGGCATCACTCCGGCTGTGCGTTCGATCTTCGGCCGCGTAAGGTGGGGCGTGCCGGCCGGCTGAAGCTCGTCGATATACCGCAGCAGCGCCCCGGCCGCTCCGATTATGACGGAATCTTTCTCTTCGATTCCAAAAGCCTCCAGCGAGCTCACCTGGAATCGTTGGCGGAGCAGGTCGCGCCCTAGTGCCGGATCGAATTCCCAGCCATCACGCTCAGTCAGGAGCGGTCCTTCTTCTCCCGCCGGTGATCTGAGAATCTGGTCGAGATCAGACACGCCACGGGAAACGATGACCTCACGGGGAGCCAGTCTCGACACCACCGACTCGGCGTCGAACATGCTTGCTTCCGTGAGCCGCAGCTCGCCAGTGGAGAGGTCTGCTGCCGCAAAGCCAATCGCATCACCGGAGCGGCTCAGCGCGCATAGATAGTTATTACGAGTTCCATCCAGCAGGGCATCCGAATAAGCGGCACCGGGAGTGATGGTCTCGACGACTTCCCGCTTTACGATTCCCTTCGCCAGCCGGGGATCTTCCGTCTGCTCGCAGATCGAGACGCGGAAGCCGTGCTGGACCAAACGCCGCAGGTATTCGCCTGCCGCCTTTACAGGAACCCCAGCGAGGGGGACCTCGCTCGCTCCACCGTTGTTCCTCGACGTCAGCGTGAGTCCGAGTGTCCTCGATGCCACTTCGGCATCCTCGTAGAACATCTCGTAGAAGTCACCCATCCGGAAGAACAGAATCGCGTCCTGGTGACGCGATTTGATCTCCCGGTACTGTTGCATCAACGGTGTTGATGCGCTGCTCGCCACCTTCAGGGCGCTCGTACTACAAACCCGGCCATGCGTTTCGACTTGATCTCTTTCAGTGCTACTTCGGCTTCCCTGGCACTCGCGTAGCGCCCGATTCTCACGCGAAATGGTGCCTCGGTCCCATCGACGCGCGCCTCATAGCCACGTTCTTCCAGGCTCGCTACGAGCTTTTCCGCCTGGGGTTTCTTGTTGTAGGCCGCAACTTGTACCGAATAAGTCCTCCTCCCTGAAGGCGCCGTATTCTTCACCTCGGCCGCGCTCGGTACTGCGGTTTTCGGCTCGATCAAACTGGGTTCAGTGTCTCTGCCTTTGGTCGGCGCAGTCACCGGCCGCGTCGGTGCGACCTGTGCGGGGCTTGCCGTTGCCACCGCTGGCGGAGAAGAATCCGCGGCATTCGCTGGAGGCTTTACTGTCATGGCTGCTGGTGTCGAGGCAGGAGTTGTAGATGCCGCTGCAGGTTGAGTCTGCGCCGGAGGAACGGGATTGGTCGCGACGCGTTGAGCAGCCGCGTGTGATGCGCACCTCTGACTCTGATATTGAATCTGGTTGCGCAGTTCGATCTCATTTTCTGCCGTCTGCGACATGGCGCTTGCGTTCGCCGTACACGCGCCTGCGATGTCATTCTTCTCGAAAAGCACGCGGGCCGTCCAGTAGCTGGCACGCGCCAGTGACTTGCTGCGTGGATAGTCCCGTGAAATGCGCTGTAGATGCACGAGGGCATCGTCTCTGTCTCCACGCGCCAGCTCGAGCTGTGCGAGCCTCAGCAGGGCATCTTCAGCCTGCGGTGCCAGCGGGTAGTCCACTACGATGTGCCGGTAGTCGCTCTCTGCATCCGCGGCATTGGTGGCGAGAGTTGCACGCCAGAAAAGTGCGTGTGGATAGATCGGAGAAGTCGGCGACGTAGCCTTTATGACGGAGTCGACCACCGCCCTTCCCGCGGCGCTATTCCCGTCACTGGCCAGCTCCTGAGCTCTCGCAAAAGCCGTTTCCGCCGCTCTGGCAGCGGACTGCGCATCAGCCCTGGTAACAACCGCACAGAATATCAACACACATGAAAGGAGTATCCGTCTGAACATTTCTCACCACTCTCCGTTGAGGCCTATGCTGCCGCGCTCGTTTCCTCGGCCGCGCATAAGCTGAGTACTACTGTAGCCAATATTTGTTCTTCCGAGGAGACCTTGCTTTCCTTGAGCGCAACGTCTGCCTCGAGGATGGCATCAAGCGCGTAATCGATCCCCTGCTTGCTCCATCGTTCCGCCGCGCGGGCCCATACCGCAATAGCGGAACCCCACGATCGTCCGGTAAAGGCGCCTGTTTCCTTCAGAAGATCGAAGTATTCCTTTGCCAGCTGCCCTCGCGACACTCCATCATCCAGTCTGGCACGACCCCAGGCAATTGCGATCATCTGAGTCGACAATGCCATGACGACTGAGACGGCCGTGGTTTTCGGTTGTGAGAGAATGTGCGGTATCAGCTCGAGGGCCCGTGAGACGTTGCGATCAGCAACCGCATCAAGGAGATCGGCCTGAGTCTCTCCACGTCGTACCCCCACAATTGCGGATACGGCGTCTTCATCTATTTCATTGCCCTGGGTGAAGCTGGCAAGTTTGTCGAGCTCCGCTGCCAGCTGGTGGAGATCGCTTCCAACCGCTGCCTGAAGGAGCTCGACAGCTGGTTCCGTAATCGCGACGCCAAGTGTGTTCCTGACGTGGTGTGCAATCCACCTGGGAATGCGATCCCCGGTCAGGGGATCGAACTGCAGTGATGTCACTGCCGTGGACAGCCCCGTATCCTCTTTCGAGCCGCTTGCCGCGGTAAGTATGAGCAGCAGATCAGGCGCAGGGTTCTCCAGATACTGGTCGAGAGCCTTTCGCGCGTCTTTCTTGAGGGCCCCCACCTCCCGAACAACGATCACCCGTCGCTCCGCCATCATTGGCGGGGTGCTGAGCAGGCTGCCCAAGGTTCCCGCATCGACATCGCCCGCCTTCCGGACATCCAGGTTAAAGTCACGGGATTGTGGATCGAGGACGGCGTCAATCAGCTGCCTGACCGCATCATCCTTCTGATAATCATCCTCGCCCGTGATGTAATAAGCGCCGTCAAAAGAGCGGCGCTTGAGGGCTTCACGAAGAGTCTTGAGCGAAGAGACGGACATCCTCGAAATATAGGGCAGCCCCTGAGGGCTGCCGATGCGGAGATGCCTTAGCGAGAGAGCTGCGCTAGCTCGAACCTCGAGTGGGCAAAACGCACCGGTACCTCTTCCGCGAATAGCGCTACGGGCCAGATCGAAAGCCCGGCGGGAGCGGATGCGACTATGGCCGGAGTGGATGTCGTGATTGGTGTGAAATCGGGTTCGGTGGCAGTTGCAACCACTGGCGCCATCATGAGATCCCGGGGCTGGTCGGTCTGGTAAATCGTGCTTCCGATGTAGGCCAGCATGGCGACACTGGCGATCGTGGCTGCTACAGCGCCTCTCTTCAGATTGCGCGTAGTAGTGGCCAGGAAAAGGTCGTCGTGATGGGCCTCCTGGAGACGCGCCTCGAGTCGGTCGGAAAAGCCCTCGGAGGGCTCGATCGCGGGAAGGTTCCTGAACAGGAGCAGCGCGCGGCGGATCTTCGCATCCTGCTTGGCGCAGATCTCACATTCCGCGATGTGGCGCTGCATGCGAACCAGCTCGATACCAGCAAGGGTATCGTCTACGAAGGCAAGGTGCTTGTCAGAGAACTCGCGACAATCCATGGAGATAGGTTGAGGGTCCGGGAACAGGTACCCTTAAGGGTCTCTCCTGTTCCCGACCGTCAGCCCTAATCTACATACGGAGCAATGATTTCCGCGAACGAGTTTCTTGCCCGGTTCAACCGCGACTTTACCGTCCCGAGGTTGCACTCGGTGATCTCCGCGATCTCCTCGTAGGACTTGCCCTCCAGCTCCCGCAACACGAACACGTGGCGGTGGTGTTCCGGCAGCTTCGCCACGCTCTCTTCGACGATCTCCCTCAGGTGCCGCTTCCGGTACATATCATCCGGACGCGAAGTGGGGTCTTCGAACTGCAGTGGCCGCTCCTCATCCTGAAAATTCTTCTGCACCGTCTGGAAGAGCACGAGCGGGTTACGCGATCTGTTGCGCAACTCATTTTTCGCCAGATTTGAGGCGATCGTGTACACCCAGGTCGAGAATTTCTTCGAGCGGTCGAAGCGATGCAGGTGCCGGTACACCCTGATGAATACTTCCTGCACCAGATCCTCAGCCTTCTCCCGGTCTCCGATCGTGCGGTACACGAAGTTGAGCAAGCGTGTCTGGTAGCGCGTGACCAGCTCCGAGAACGCACGCTCTTCACCACCCAGGAAAGCAGTGACGACGGCTGAATCATCCATCGCCTGTAGTCTTTCCCTGACGGACGGCCCAACAGCTGGAACTGCTTGCTTACGGACGATGTTGGCCATTCCTCTCTCCTGTTATGTAGGAGACGTCCACGACCGGAAGGTCGTGCACAACTCCGATGGAACTTTCTCCGCTACCATATAATGCACACGGTATGCCGGGCTGGAATTTGAGCTAAGCTGTTGATCCCTAACGACTTAGCCTCTCTGGGCTACGCCAGAGCTTGTCTAGATTCTGCCCTTCTGTCCCCTTTTCATGACATTTCTTCGGCAGTCTTGATTGATTAGACGCCGATTTGGCCGTGATGGTTAACGACCAGCGCGAAATCCGGCGATGAAGAGGAGCCCGAGTGCGGTCTTCGCGTCCTGGATCTTGCCAGCTTCGACCATCTGCAGAGCTTGGGAAAGCCGTGTAGGATGAAGGTCAAGAAACTCATCAGCTTCGTGGCGTGATTCTCCCCTCTCCAAGCCGGTCGCCATGAAGAGGTGGATCTTCTCATCAGTAAAACCGGGGGTCGTGTACATGGTGAAGACATGCTCCATGTGCGCGGCGGTGCAACCGGTTTCCTCCTTCAGCTCTCTGAGCGCGCAGTCTCTCGGATCCTCGCTGGGGTTCAGGCGTCCCGCTGGTATCTCATAGAGATATCCCTCCGCTGCATACCGATACTGGCGGATGAGAAGGATCTGCGGGTCGTCAGCAGCGACGTCGGTTAGAAATGGAATCACTGCGCTCGCGCCCGGATGTCTGATTATCTCCAGCTCTCCGATGGAGCCGTCCGGGAAGCTTACTTCGTCCACATCGAGCGAGATGACCCTCCCCGTGTAGGCACGACGGGAATGGAGCCGGCCGGTCACGAGTCGTGGACGTGGACAGCACCGGCGGCGAGCTCGCGGAGAGGCTCTCGTATGAGTGCCGCGTTTCCCACAACCACGGTTTGCAGCTCCGCCGGATGGATGTGAGTGCGCGCTGCTTCAAGCACTGATTCCACTGTCACCTCGCGAATGTTTCGGCGATACGAGTCGTAGTAATCGCGAGGGAGGTCGTGGATGACGAGGTTTGCCAACGCCGTGGCCACGGCCGCGGTCGTCTCATATCGAATTGGAAAAACCCCTTCGAGGTACTGTGTCGCCAGTGAAAGCTCTTCCGCTGAGATCTTTTCGCCGCGGATGCGGTCGATTTCGAGGAAAATCTCACGAAGCGCCGGAACCGTCACGTCGCTCTCGACCGCGGTGGCCACCACGAATGGCCCCGGCCCACGTCGCCAGTCATAGTAAGAGGACGCACCATAGGTATAGCCGTGAGCCTCGCGAAGATTCAGGTTGATCCGGGAGCCGAATAGTCCGCCCAGCACCGCGTTCATCACCATGGTCGGAAAGAAATCGGAGTGATTGCGCGGAAGCCCGATGTGACCGACGCGAAGCTCCGACTGAGGAGCCGCGGTCCTGCTCACGACGTGCACATTCCGTCTGTCATCGCGCTTTGCAACCACGACCGATTGAATCGGGGCTGATCCCGTCGGAAATCCGCGGAAGGCCGATTCAACCAGATCACGGGCCCTTTGTGGCTCTATGTCGCCGGCTACAATGACAGTAGTTGAGCGAGTTACGAATCGCGACCGATAATATTGTTCGATATCTGCACGGGTGAGCCTGGTGACGCTATCGGTATTGCCGCCATCTGGTCTCGAGTATCGTGATCCTTCAGCATATAGAAAGGCTTCGAAACGCTCGTCTGCCAATGCGCGTGGCTCCGCTTCTATCTGGAGGATTTCCGCCAGTCGCTCAGCTTTAAGCCGCTCGACCTCACGCTCCGGGAACACCGGTGTCCTGACGACCTCACCGAGCAGCTCGAGAGCTTTGCTCAACCGGTCGGAAAGCACCGTAATCTTTACGAACGCACTGTCCCAGTCGGCCCCGGATTCCAGCGATGTGCCCAGTTGCTCGAATCGCTCCGCGAGCTCTGCTCCATCGTATCGCTGACTTCCCTCAAGGAGCGCCCTCGCGGTCAGAGTGGCGACACCCTCTTTCCCGATCGGATCATTGGAGGATCCGGCATCAACAATGACCAGAACCGTTATTACTGGAAGCTTCTTGACGGGAGCGACTACCAAGCGAATTCCGTTTGACAGAACCTCGTCGGTGAACTTTGGAAACTGGTAGCTACGCGCTGGCCCAGGCTTGGGTCTTAGCGCGGTCACCATCAGCTCGCACCGGCGGCAGCGGCAAGAATCTCCTCCGACTCTACTCTGTCCCTGGGAACATAGAGAAGAGACGCCCGGTTTTCCTCCACCATTTGCTGCGCAATCAGGTCATTCACTTTTTTGGCCGTTACCGAGCGATAGCGATCGGCTTGCTCGTTGATTAGCTCGGGCTCTTCGAAATACGTGGCAAACATCGAAAGTCCGTCCGCGCGCTCACCTGCTGACTGAAGCGATGTAACAAGGTCGGTTTCGATCAATGCTACCGCTCTGTTCACTTCCTCGGGCATGACCCCATCGCTGACAAGCAGATCGATTTCGCGCTCCACCTCCTCTTCGAACTGGATCGTAGTCATTTCCGGTCGCGCAGTGACGTCGACGACGAGAAGATCAGTGCCTTTGGCCAGGTCGAAGGTGAACGCCGAAGCCTCGGCGGCAACCTGACGCTCGCGCACGAGGGAGCGGTGCAAACGGCTGCCTTTTCTCATTCCGAGCAGCGCCGAGCACACGCTGGCGGCGTAGTACTGGTCACTTCCAAATATCGGCGTGCGAAATGCCATGAACAGCCGTGGCAGACTCACGTCATCAGGAATGACTTCCCGCAGAGTCTTGCCAAAAACCGGAGGCAGAGCCATTGGCGGAAGTGGTGGTTTGCCCTTTCCTCTGGGAATTGGTCCAAAGAAAGCCTCGACCAACTGTCGCGCAGTCTTGGGATCGAAGTCCCCGGCGATGGAGAGGACGGCGTTATCCGGCGTGTAATAGGTCGCGAAGAATTGTCTCACGTCATCCAGCGACGCGGCGGATAAATCCTCCATCGAGCCTATCAGCGAATGGTGGAACGGATGCGATGGAGGAAACACCAGCTCCTGAAGCCTCTCCAGCATCGTCCCATATGGCTGGTTGTCCACAGCCCACCGTCGCTCGTTCTTCACGACGTCACGCTGCGTGTCGAGCTTTTCCTGAGTCATGGCGGGGAGGAGCTCGCCCATTCGATCCGCTTCGAGCCAGAGAGCCAGCGCCAGCTCATTTGAGGGAACGGTCTCGAAGTAGTTCGTTCTCTCCAACCAGGTGGATCCATTCAGTGTTCCGCCCGCGCGCTGAATCAGCTCGAAGTGCTCATTAGATCCAACGTGCGCCGAGCCTTGAAAGAGCATATGCTCGAAGAGGTGCGCGAAGCCGGTGCGTCCTTTCCTCTCGTTCGCCGATCCGACGTGGTACCATAGGTTCACTGCTACGATTGGAGCGGTGTGGTCCTCGGAGAGCGTGACGAAAAGCCCATTGTCGAGGTGAAAGGTTTCTATCGGAATTCGCATTGCCGTAAATTGCCCGCCATGCAGAGCCTCTGGAACCCCCTTTGCGCGCCCGCGTGACCTTCACACTGCTGGCGCTTCTCGGCCTGTTGTCGGGGCTGCTGCTGTTGCTATGGTGGGGACAGGAGCGAATCCTCTTTCAGCCGCCGATACTTTACGACGCACGAGACGAGCCGGGACGGGTTGAATACAGGGCAGCGGACGGACAGAAGCTCGCCGGCTATGTCGTCGGAGATCCGAGAACGAGCCCGGGGGTGCTCCTCTGCTTTCATGGAAACGCGGACCTGGCCGTCTGGCAACTCGACTGGGCGCGGTCGGTCCACGAGCACACCGGATATTCGGTCTTCCTGGCGGAATTTCGTGGCTACATGTCGCTGGGAGGAACTCCCAGTTATGCAACCACCAAGCTCGACGCGCAGGCAGCCTACAACCATCTACGGGACAGCCTGGGCGCAGATACGAGTCGACTCGCTTACTACGGCCATTCTCTCGGCAGTGCCGTGGCGGCGGAGTTGGCGCAAAAGCACCCTCCGCGGGCATTGGTTCTTCAGTCGCCTTTTAGCTCTGCCCGGGCAATGGCAAGACTGATCGTCTCACCACCTGTTGTCCTTGCGTGGAAAGCGGTTTCCCGCATTCACTTCGATACGAAGCAGGTGGTCTCTAATCTGGACGTTCCCGTCTCAGTTGCTCACGGCAAACGTGATCGTGTCGTGCCTTTCCGAATGGGGATCGAGGTGTACGAGGCCGCAAAGAGAAAAGGCCAGCTACTGGAGATCGAGAATGCCGGGCACAATGACCTCGCCGATGTAGCTGGTGACAATTACTGGAAGTGGATGAGAGCCGCGCTCGACACGATCAAGTGAGTCAAGAGCCTAATCTTTGCAGAAAGCATGAAGGCTCAGGCAAGTAACCGATGAGGAGAACGGCTATGCGTCCTAATTATTTGAAACTGCCTACTACAGCACGAATTGCGATCACTGTTACTCTCCTCAGCATTGCCACACACAGCGTTGGCGCGCAGGGCGTGTTTCCCCAAATCGATCCTGCGATTGTCGCACGCTTGACGACCCTCAGCCTCCCGGCTTATCAAGCCGTTTGGCGCGATACAGCGGAGAGGCCTCGATACGATCGCCAGCGAATTGCTGTCTTGATTACTACCCGCAATTGCATCGGCGCTAGGGATCCGCGATTTGTACCGGGTGTCCGTGCAGCATTACGACTAATGGCCCAACAGGCCCGTCGGGACAGCGTGGGATTCAGCGCAACCGGTGTGGCAATGGACTGGGAAATAGATTCGGGCGCGGTATTCCTGCGCCAGCTTGCTGACTTCGATCAGTGGGTCGTCGGCAGAAATTGGGGCAACGACGCAGTAGTACGGCTCATCTGGCGGGATTCAACAGCTATACCTTCGATTCCGCAGCTCGTCATCCTTGAGCGCAGCGTCGGCCAGACAGCATCTGGTATGTATTTTGGCCCTGAGCAAGTAATCCACCGACTTCATGGGCCTTTGGAAATAGCAAATTGGGTATTGAGTGGCGCTGACAGCGTGACCCAATTGGGATCGCGGCCGCGAACTCCGCGTTAGAGCGTAGAGTCAAAAACAATCGAAGACTGAACTGAACAGGTGGGAGGTTCCAGTAGCGAAGATTTCAGGCGCCAGTTCACAACGCCGGGACTTTTCACTGTAGCCTTTGGGTAGACCGCCACTGGGGTAAGTCAGGGCGTAGTGAACTGACGCCTGGTTACTCTGCTACTGGAACCTCCCACCTGTTCCGTTGCAGTTCTCGACTGCGGAATGAACGAGAGCCGCTTACTGGACTATCTGTCCGGTCATATCCCTGATCGAGATCGGCCCGATGTTAACCGCTTTCAAGGTCGGTTCGATGCTTTTCCTGTCACCGACGATCACAACGGCCAGTGACCCTGGATCGATGTACTGCCGCGCGACGCGCTGGACATCCGCGGGCGTAATCGACTCGATGTTCTGCACGTAGTTGTTGTAGTAGTCGAGGGGCAGTCCGTACATGGCAACCGGTATCAGAGCGCCGGCAATCTGCTGGGTGGTCTCGAAATCGGCAGGTAGCTGGAGCTGCAGGTACCGCTTCGCTTTGGACAACTCGTCCGCGGGCACGGATTGCCGGATAGCGTTGAGCTCCTTCATGAACTCGAGCAGCGCGGAATCCGTCTTCGCGGCGACGATTTCGGCGGACGCGAGGAACGGGCCGGCGGCACGCCTCATCTCGAACCGCGAGCCGGCACCATAAGTGTAGCCCCTGGTCTCACGAAGGTTGTTATTGAGCCGGCTGGTGAAGGATCCACCGAGGATGGTGTTCATTACCGTCAGGGCGAAGTAATCCTTCGTGGATCTTGGAACGCCGACTGTCGCAATCCGGAACGAGGACTGCGCCGCGCCTGGCTTGTCGATCAGGTAGATCATCGTGGTGCCTGGCTTGGGCGGGTTGCTGTACGCAACGGGTGTCACGTCCCCGCGTTGCCAGCCGCCGAAGTACTGATTGATCTTTGCCTCAACCTGGGCCGGTGTCACGTCGCCGACGACGATCAGAGTGGCGTTGTTCGGCCTGAAGTTCGTCGTGTAGTAGGACTGGAGATCGGCAACGGAAAGTCCCGCCACCGTTTCCTCGTTCCCAAGCAGACGAGCGCCATACGGGTGTGATCCTCCGTAGACGATCGCCGGATAGGCGATGTTGGCGATTGCCGGTCCCTGATCCTTGAGCCGCAGCAGGTCGGTCAGTCGTGTCTTCCGAATTCTCTCGAACTCGTTGGCGGGAAATGCAGGCCGGAGCGCGACGTCGGCGAAAAGCGCAAGCGCGCTATCCAGCTGTGCCGTTGGAGTATGAAGCGACAGAGTGCTCGACTCCCAGCTGCTGCTGGCGTTGAGGTTGATCCCGAGGAAGGAGATCTGATCGGCGATTTCCAGACTCTTTCTCGTCGTCGTGCCCTCGAGCAGCATTAACGCAGCAAGGTTGGCTGCTCCCATCTTGCCCGCCGGATCGGCAGTACCGCCACTTCCTACCAACAGTACGAAATCAGCAACCGGAAGCTCGTGATGCTCGACGATCATAAGCTTGAGCCCGTTGGGGAGCTGCCTGGTGACGATCGGTGGAAGGGAGACCTTGGGCGGCGGTCCAAGCTGCGGCGGCTTGGTGCGGTCGAAGGTACCCTGCGCACCAATCGTGGATTGAGCAGCCAGGAGTCCGAGCACACCTAGTCCAAATTTGGTGAGCGCTCTCATCGGACGCCTCCCTGCGTAGTCAGCATCAATTCTCTCTTTCCCTCCGGAACGACGGTCAGGACAATCTTCGGCTTCCCGAGGTACGTCTTCGCGACCCTCTGGATATCCGCAGTGGTGACTTTCTCATAGCGCGCGGCATCCTGCTGCACGAAATCCGGAGTTCCAGCGAAATAGTTGTAGGCATTGAGACCGTCGGCCTTGCCAAGAACGCTAGCGAGGCGATCGATGAACCGGGCGCGGTAGATATTCTGGGCTCTCACCAGCTCGCGCTGCGTGATTCCATTGTTGATGACACCGGCAATTTCGGCCTGAACCAGCTTATCGATGTCGGCAGTAGCCTGCCCGGGTTTGGGCAATACGTCGATCTGGAATCTGCCGTCGAGGCGGCTTCCGTCCTGTACGGCTCTCACGGCCTGCACCACCTGCAGATCATAGACGAGCTTCTTGTAGAGACGCGAGTTCTTGTCGTTGGCGATGATCAATGCAAGCAGATTCAGGGCTGCATCATCGGGTGCGAAGGCCTTCACGCTGTGCCACGTATAAAACAACCGTGGCAGCTGGACCTTATCCTCGAGAACCAGAAACGTGTCGCGCGGAATGATCACCGCTGGAACCGAGGTTCGCTTCGTGGTCGCCGGACCGCGCGGAATAGAGCCGAAATACTTGGCGACGAGCTGCTTTGCCTTCACTGGATCGAAGTCTCCGGCAATGGCGATCGAGGCGTTGTTCGGCGCGTAGTAGGAGCGGAAGAAATTCTTGGTGTCGTCGAGCGTAGCTGCGCTGAGGTCGGCCATCGACCCGATCACCGGCCACGAGTATGGGTGCGTTTTCGGGTAGAGTGCCGCGAGTATTGTCTCATCTGCTCGGCCGTAGGGCACGTTGTCGTAACTCTGTCGGCGCTCGTTTTTGACCACATCCCGCTGCAGATCTAGCTTGGGGAGGTCCATCGTCGGCAACAGCCATCCCATCCTGTCTGCATCGAGCCAGAGCGCGAGCTCCAGCGCATTCGAGGGCAATACCTCGTAATAGTTCGTTCGGTCTTCGGTAGTTGAGCCGTTGTTGTCGGCCCCGGCAGCTTCGAGCCACTTGTCGAACATCCCGACGGGTACGTTCTGGGAGCCCATGAACATGATGTGCTCGAACAGGTGGGCAAAACCGGTGCGGCCGATCTGTTCATCCCCGGATCCGACGTGATACCAGGTGTTGACCGCGACGATCGGGGTCGAGTGATCCTCGTGCAGGATTACCTGCAGCCCGTTCGGAAGAGTGTACTTCTCAAAGCTGATCCGCGGAGCCGCCTGCGAGGCCAGTGGCAACGGCGCTGCTACCGAAGCAAATAAGTAGCTGAGTGTGACTAAAAGAGTTCCTTTTCTCACATCTTCCTCTCGAAAAAGAAGGCCAGCGGGGCCTTTACCGACTCGCTAAAGATATACTTCCAGCGCTGCTCCCGATTCGGCTCGATCGGGCTCGTGCGCGTCGGCGACGTATACGGTGTAAACCCGAATCGCCTCGCCAGGATCCGTAGCCGCAGCATGTGAAACGGGTCGCTTACCAGCAGGGCGCTGTGGAGCCCCCGCACCTCGAGCATCCCGGCTACGGCTTTCATCGATTCGCTGGTGGTGCGCCCTTGGTGCTCCACCAGTATCAGCGTATCCGGCACACCGCGTCTTTTTGCGTAGTTCCGCCCTACAGCCGCCTCGCTGGTAGTGTCTCCAGTGCCTATTCCCCCCGTCAGTATCAGGACGGTGGCAAGCTTCCTCTTCCAAAGGTCGAGAGCGTGATCTAGCCTGGCCCGCAGGACAGGTGATGGTCTTCCCGCGTACTGGGCGGCACCCAGAACCACTATTGCCTGCGCAGGCCTCGCTTCGTCACGTGCGCTCCAAATCAGAACCGCGGCGGCGGAGATCACCCAAAGGGTGAAAACCGTGACCATCCCCAGAATCACGATTCGTCGTATGATCCGCACTACGCTTCGCATGGGTGGAAGCTACGCTAGAAAACATGCCGCGTGCGAGGCTCGGGACATTGTACCGAGTACCCCTTGGCGGTGAGTGCAGTCCTGAACTCGTCCTGCGCCGGCGGCTCTCCGTGTACAAGCCAGATTGGACCAAGCCGCGGTGATTTCTCCTTTACCCGCCCCAGCCAGGTTGTCATTTCCGTGCGATCAGCGTGGGCGCTGTAGCCGTTGATTATCTCCACACGCGCGTGCAGCGCCACATCCTCACCGAAAATCTGCAACACCGGCCGTCTCTCGACGACACGGCGTCCAAGCGTATGCTCAGCCTGAAAGCCGACGACAAGAATGGTATTCCGCGGGTCGCTCGCCCCTTGAGCAAGGTGGTGAAGAATGCGTCCAAACTCCATCATCCCCGATGCGGCGATGATCACCATGGGGCCGCGTGCTCGAGATAGATCTTTCGACTCTTCCACGTCGCGTGTGTAGTTCAGCAAATCGAAGCGAAACAGCTCCTGAGCCTTGACCACCATTTCCTCCGACCTGTCAAGGATCTCAGGGTGCATCTCGAATACGGTCGTCGTATCGATGGCGAGCGGACTGTCTACGTAAATGGGTATGGATGGGATTGCTCCCTCTTTCACGAGGGCGTGCAGCGAGTAGATCATCTCCTGGGTGCGGCCAACGGCGAAGGCCGGGATAAGTACTCTGCCGCCCCGTGCCGCAGTTTCACGAACGACTTTGGCCAGTTTTGACCTTGCCTCTTCCACGGACTCATGATCTCGATTGCCGTAGGTGGACTCCATTATCAGGGCGTCGGCACCCTCAGGAGGAACAGGATCGCGAATGATTGCCAGGCCGCTACGCCCAATGTCACCCGAAAAGACCAGCCTCTTTGTTTTCCCGCCTTCGGTACAGTCGAGCACGACTGAAGCGGAGCCGAGGATATGTCCTGCGTCGACATAGGTAGCTCTGACACCAGGTACGACGTCGAACGGCTTGTTGTAAGGCTCACCGACCATGAGGTCCATGGTGCGAACCGCATGACGGAGCCCATAGAGCGGCTCGATGAACTCTTTCTTTCTCTTGGCCAGGAATTCGGCGTCCCTCTCCTGAATATGGGCCGAGTCCGCGAGCATGATCGCGGCAAGATCCCGGGTCGCGGATGTAGCCCAGATCGTCTTGTCGTACCCTTCCGCTATCAGGTAGGGAAGCCGGCCCGAATGGTCGATATGGGCGTGCGAGAGGACAACGGCGTCGAGGTCCTCAATCGGCAGAGGAAGGGTGCGGTTCTTCTCCGCCGTTTCCTGCCGCTTTCCCTGAAACATTCCACAGTCGAGGGCGACTGTATACCCATTGACGTGCAACAGGTGACACGATCCGGTGACTTCCCGGGCGGCACCGACGAAGGTTATCTCCAACAGCCGGGTCGCTAGCCTTCAGCTAGCGCATCACGCTGGAACAGAATCGTGAGTCGCTGCTCGTCCTGGGACATGAGCGCCGGCTCCCAACCCCCTCTGCTTCTCTCGTTGAGAAGATCCGTCAGAGTGTCCTCGTCCTCGCGCGTGTGACGCGTAAGCTTCACCACGACAGCCTGGTATTCTTTCATCGGGAGTTAGATTATGAGCCCGTGAGCAACAATCGCCTGGAACAGGGAATCCCGGGGTAGGAATGATCGAGCGCGTCAAGGAATTCCCGTCGCTGACTATTATCCGGCATCCTCTGGTCCAGCACAAGCTGACCATCCTGCGCGATCTGAAGACAGAGACCAAGCATTTCAAGGAGCTGGTCGACGAGATCGCGATGCTCATGGCCTACGAGGCGACCAGTGAGCTCAGTCTCGAGCCGAGGGATGTGAGCACCCCGCTGGAGGAGACGACAGGATGGCATATCAGCGGCAAGAAGCTGACTCTAGTTCCAATCCTCCGCGCTGGGCTCGGAATGGTAGAAGGAATTCTCCGGCTGGTGCCTTCGGCACGCGTAGGGCACATCGGCCTCTACCGCGACCATAGCACTCTTCAGCCTGTGGACTACTACTTCAAAGTGCCAAGCGATCCGGCGGAGCGTGATTTCTTTCTGCTCGATCCGATGCTGGCAACGGGTGGAAGCGCTGCTGCTGCAGTTGCCTCGCTAAAGAAGGCAGGCGCCACTCGCATCCGCTTTCTCTGTCTGGTGGCGGCGCCGGAAGGAGTCCGACTCCTGAGCAAAGCCCATCCCGATGTGCAGATCTACTGCGCAGCCCTCGACCGCGAGCTGAATGCCCTAGGTTACATTCTGCCCGGGCTTGGCGACGCGGGAGACAGACTGTTCGGCACCCGGTGATCTAGCCGAACCACTCCCGCGGATTCAGCCGTTGCTGGTCGGCGGCATCGACGATCCATTGTTGGCTCTCCGGACTGATCACTTCAGCCGTTACCGACTCGAACCAGCGCGTGGAGGCCGCGACGTCACCGATTCTCCGCCATAATTCTCCAACCAGATATGTGAGAATTGCTCTCTCCTCCCGTGGTACGCCGTCATAGGATCTGAGCGCGTCTTCAAAAGCCCAGACGGCATGACGCCGGAAGTAGCGTTCCGCTTCGATGTCTCCTTCATCCACACAGCACCACGCCGCACGAAGGAGCAGATCGGCGATGTAGCGCGAATCCATTCCCTGCCAGCGGGCTACCTTGGCTGCTGCCTCGTATTTCTCCGATCCGGAGACAAATGAAGGACGGCGAGGCGTCAGCTCGCGGAATATCTGCTGTTTGAGAACGGGGCTCAGATCGGCGGCACCTTTAAAATCGGCTTCCGCACCCGAGTAGCCACACTCGCTGCACATATGGATGAGATAGGCGAGAGGCTGAGTTCCCGCGGCCCGTTCGTGAAAATCGGTGCGCTTTCCTCCAAACGCGTTCGTTGAGACCACGCTCTGGGACTTGAACTCGGTGTCACAGACGGGACAACGAAGCTCGATCTGACGTAGCGTGGTCATTGCCGCACCTTTCCTTCCTCGCTTTGCTCTCGCAAAAGAAGAGAAGGAATATCTGTGCCACTTTCTCAACTTCAGGTGGAAGAGATCGGTCTTGTTGAGAGTTTCAGGCGATTGTATCTTCTCGCATCGCAAAACCGCGACAGGCTCCCCACCCGCGAACTGGTCGTTGATGCTCATCAACCTGCTGCCCGACTTTTTCGCAGTTCACAACAGTACCGACCGTGTCGCCGCCTATCTCCGCTACTTCGAAAATCACCGCCGCTTTCTGGAAGCCTACTGGCACAACTACGTCCTCGACCCAGCGGGACCGCATTTCATGGAAGTCGTTCGCTCGGCAGCACTTGCAAGCCGGGTGGATCTTCGTACGATGCTGGAGAGAATCGACGTAGTGTCGTTGACGAGAAATACCGAGGAGCAGTGCAGGACACTTCTCGACATCGACAGTGACCTCGATGTGTACCTCATGGTTGGGGTCGGCGCTGCCAATGCCGGTGAGTTGGTAATCGACGGAAAGGGAGTCGCGTTCGTCTGCCTCGAGCATTTTACCAGCGTTACCAATCCCGAGACGCAGGGATTGGGACTGGATCCGGAGCTGATTCCCCTCTGGCTCGCCCACGAAATTGCACACACGGTCCGCTATACGTCTCCGACGAGCAGAAGCGAGATGAAACAGCTGGTCGATGAAACGGGTGGCTATTACTCGTATTGGGAAACCGGGAGACGCACGTCTCTGCGGGAGCTGATGATCAATGAAGGGCTCGCCATCCACGCATCGAGAGCTATCAGCCCTGGTCATGCCGCGTGGGAGTACTACGGGTACACTAGACGAGAGTATGCGGCGGTTCGTGAGCTCGAGCCTTTAATGACGAGATCGATCGGGCCAGAGCTCGACCGTGCCGGCCTTGGCCTCAGGCTTCGCTATCTATCGGGAGGAATGAGCGACGACGCACGTACGGTCGACCGTCATGTCTTTCCCGAGCGGAGCGGCTATTTCCTCGGCACCAAGATGACAGAACAGGCCATCAATTCCCGAGGCCTGTCATGGGCAATCCGCGCCAGTGCCAGCGAGATCACCTCCGTCTCGTCATCGGCGGCTGCTTCAGCCTAGCTATTTCCCCACGCAAAACGAGCTGAACACCCGGTCGAAGACAGCTTCGACGTCCACCACTCCTATCAGCTCTTCCAGAGCACCAACCGCAGCACGCAGGTGAACCGATGCAATGGTGGCCGGCAGTTTTTCCTCCCGCCAGGCGTGTTCGAACTGTATCAATTCTGACCGTGCAGTCCCGATCGCTTGCCGATGCCTCGCTCTGGTCAGCATTGGCGAGTCCAGCGCAATCTCTCCATGCCTCTCCTGGAGAGTTCGATCGATTACCGATAGTAGCTCCCTAAGGCCCGCCCCTGTCTCTGCACTCAACAGCATGGCATCCCTCACCCGTTTTTGGTCTCTAAGTGGTACTAAATCACGTTTGGTGCGGACTTTGATTATCGCTGCGGATGATTTTCCAGCCACGATCGCAGCGGTTTCGTCGAGGCTTGAATCGCTATCGGCACAGGCGAGAACGACATGAGCAGCAGTCAGATAGCGCTCGCTTATGTCTATCCCCATCCGCTCGATCCTGTCCTCCGTGGATCTGAGGCCTGCAGTGTCGACCAGCCGGAGTGGCCACGTCCCACTATCGATCACGGCTTCGATTGCATCCCTGGTAGTTCCCGGAATCTCCGTCACTATCGCGCGCGATTGGCCAAGCAACGCATTGAACAGGGAGGATTTCCCCACATTTGGGGCCCCCGCGATCACGACAACTGCTCCTTCCCGAACCAGCTCTCCTGCCGAGGCGGTAGCCAACAGTCCTTCAAGCGCCATTTGCAGTGAGCGAATTGCACTCTCGACTCTCTCCCTCGAAACTGGTCCGTCGTCCTCTTCGGGAAAGTCGATATCGTAGGCAATGAGGGCCTCGAGTCCAATGAGCTCTTCCCGGAGCGACAGCAGTCGACGTGAAAGGCCCCCATCCAGTTGGCTCAGTGCCGTACGATGCATCGCGTGCGACTGTGCATCGATCATGTCGCTGATTGCTTCCGCCTGCAGGATGTCGATCTTGCCGTTCATCACTGCCCGACGGGTGAATTCGCCTGGCAATGCTTGTCTGGCACCTGACGAAATCAGAGCCGCGACTATCGAACTGGGCACCAGCATTCCACCGTGGGTCGAGATCTCGACGACGTCATCCCCAGTAAATGATTCAGGACTGCGGAATACTGTGACCAGAGCCTGATCAAGCACATTTCCCGCGTGGTGTACCGTGCAAAGCTGCGTTTTCCGCCGTTCTGTACTCCACGGCCTTACGTGCTTCGCGGCGATTGACAGCGCGTTTTGCCCACTCAGCCGGACAACCGCTATCGCACTTCGTCCCGGAGGCGTGGCCAGAGAAACGATAGTGTCTTCGAGCCGCCCTTTGAGATCAGCGGCGGGAAGTCCACTCACAGGTCAGCCGTCGGCAAGGCGAAGGCCTCGCCAGGCTCCAGAATTCTTACCGATGAACTGAAAGGGTGACTCTCGAGAGCAGATCGCAACCGGTCTATGGCATCGAACGCCGTCGATGTCACGTGGTTGAAGGTTCCCCAGTGGTACGGGATCAGGTAGCGCGCTTTGAGCCTGCCGAAAAGCGTGAGCGCATCGGCGCTGGTCAGGTGTCCCTTTCGAAATCCAGGCTTCCACCACGGTGCATGACCGATCGGGAGCAGCGCGATGTCGAGAATTCGTCCGCACGATGCGAGGTGGCTCTCCACCAGCTGCGTAGTGTCCGCGACGAGTGCCGTATCTCCTGCGAAAAAGCAGGAGACGGTTTTAGTTTCAATCAGATACATATTCGTCGCACTCCTCCATCGATCGACGCCGTAGCGATTCCCCTGGTGCGTTGCGGATGCAGCACGGATCGTCACCTGGTCGTCCACGGTTACACACTCCGCTGGCGCAACCGGTAGCGAGTATGAGTAACCCTGTCGCACCAGCCAGCGGGCTACCGCTGGTGGAGCGTAGAGCGGAATATCCTTCGGTAAGGCGTCCAGGGAATCGAAGGAAAGATGATCCGCGTGAGCGTGGGTGAGGAGAATCGCATCGAGCCTGGGAAGCGCTTCGAGAGCTATTCCGGGAGCACTCACACGTGGCAGAAACCTTCCCAGCGCGGGATCGAAATTCGGGTCGGTCAGCAGGCGCTTGCCGCCAACCTCAATTAGTAGCGTTGCGTGACCAATATACGTGACACGCAGCATCTTCGACTGCCTACACCCCGGTGGAGCGGGCTTTGGCCCGTTCGCGCGCCAGAAGCCACTGCTGCGGGAGCGCGGCAATGTTCTGAGCTGTGTAGTAGAGGTTGAGACCGGACGCCATGTTGAGGAGAACTACCGTCATCATCACCGGAAACATGTACATCATCATCTTGGCCTGAGGATTAGGAGGCGCATTGCGCATGCCGATCCAGGAGAGGACATACATAGATGCGCCCATCAACAACGGCAGGATGTAATAGGGATCCTTGACCGAGATGTCCTGCAGCCAGGCAAATGGGACTCCCCGAAACTCGATCGTATTCTGGAACACGAAGAAGAGCGCGAAGAGAATGGGCATCGGGAGGAGCATCGGCAGACATCCTGTCAGCCCCGCAAACGGACTGACACCAGCCTCTTTGTAGACCTTCATGATCGCTTCACGCTGTTGCAGCGGATCCTTGTACTTCTTCTGCGCCGCCAGGAGTTTCGGCTGGACCTCCTGCATCTTCAGGCTCGAGCGCATCGCACCCTGATTGAGAGGCCACATCAGCAGGCGGATCAGAACACCAAGGATGATCAGCACCCAGCCATAACTGAGCTTGAGGGAATTGTGCATCCAGAGCAATCCGCGGATGACCTCCGATGCAATCGGGTGCACGACGCCCTGCATGAAGCCCCATCCATACGGATTCACCTGATCGAAATCTCTGCCTAACCGGTGGAGTCGATGCGATTCCTGCGGACCTGCATAAACCTCAAATGCAAAGGCCCCGTTGATTACCGGAAGGACGGCAGTTGCTGCTGCATTGGTAGCAACTTTTGAGGTACGAGGGCCGCCGACAAGCGTCACTTCGCTGAATGGTGCTCCGTCAGGCGGAAGCATGCCGAGGACGAAGTATTTGCTCTTCACGGCGACCCAGTTGAGCGGTCCGGGCTCGAGCCGTTTCTCACCAGGATCCAGATCTCCGAATAGCACACTGCCAGCATGGTCTTTCTGCGGCTTGAAGCTGTACGCCAAACTTTGCTGATCACCGATGGTATCCTTCTCGACTGATCTCAGACTGGTCGGCAGGTCGACGAGCACATATGTCTGCCCCTGACTGCCGACCACTCGACCATTCACGTTCATCACATAGCTTGCTGCCGTGTCGTGCGGGATCTCGTAGCTAATTGTCGTCTGAAGACTCCCAGCGGCGGCGCTGTAAGTGAGTATCTCCCGTCCGGTGCCGATGCTGCGAGTGAGAGAGAACGGGGCCCCTCGCAGATCCAGCGTGTCTCCCGATGCGACGAGTCGAAAGCCCATAAGTGGGTGGCCGGGAAGGGCGAGGTCGACAAGTCCCCCTGCAGCTGACCGATTCTCATAGTCGAGAATCACAGTCGACACTGGTGCTGCACCAATATTCGTAAAGGTGTAGTTCGCCTTCGGCGTACTTACCGTGGTTGTTTTGGCCGATGCTGTCACGACAGCCGGGATTGAATCACTTCGCGCTGGTTGCTGTACGGTATTGCCCGTGGTTGGAAGCACGCCGGCAGTAGATGACGCAGCAGGTGCAGTCTTAACCGAATCTGGTACAGCAGTAGTCCGGGCTGGCTTAGGTGCTGGAAACAGCAGCTGCGACAGTGCAATGACGATCAGCGAGAGAAACAACGCCAGAAAAAAACGCTTATCCATTCAGGGAACCGGGTCGTAGCCGCCAGGCCGGAAAGGGTGACACCGCAGGATGCGGCCTATCGCCAGCCGCGTTCCCTTGATCGAGCCATATCGCTCCAACGCTTCCAGCGCATACGCTGAGCAACTTGGATAGTAGCGGCAGCTGGCCGGCAACAGGGGTGATATCGCTACTTGATAGCCGCGAACCAGGTAAATCAGCACCGCCTGCATCATGATCGCGGTGTGATGGTAGGCACCCAACGGGCAATTGCATCGACATCCAAGGCAAGCTGCGCAAAGGTCGTAACGTAGGCAGGAGGTTTTGCTCGTATCAGTAAATCAACACTGCCAAGATTTGGCACCAGCCGGATCCTCGCCAGCTCCCGAAGGCGTCGCTTCACCCGATTCCGACTCACGATGTTGTGTCGGTACCTAGGGACTACAACACCAACACGTGGATGAAGCAACAGGGAAGCAGATGCCCGAGCTTCAAGATGCTCGGTTTGCATCCGCTTCCCTGCACGTCTTACCGCTTCCAGGTCAGCTTCCTTCGTCAGCCGGCAGCTGCGACGGAGGCTGAGAGGTTTACGCGCCAGCGTATTTGGTCGGCAACTGAACTGTAAGCCGTTTACGACCTTTCTTGCGACGACGGCTTAGAACCTCACGTCCCCATTTAGTAGCCATTCGCAACCGAAATCCATGAGTACGAATTCGGCGCTTGTTGCGAGGACGGTACGTGGGCTTGCCCATTATCAGACTCCGGAAACCAGCAAATCATGCTGCACGAACGAATCGGGTAAAACTATTCCAGCATTGAAGATAGATCAAGTCAGTTGAAGAACTTCTCGCTACGTTCATTTGACTTTTCCACATAACTGGGCTAGGGTAGCACGTGATGTCACTCAGCCACTCCGAAGTGTGGAAACTCCTTCTCGATCGTGCCCGCCAGGAGCTTCCAGACCAGACCTACCAGGCGTGGCTCGAGCCGACCGAAGCGCTTGCGATCGAGGGCAATACCCTCTTCGCCGGATCTCCCGATCAGTTCACGGCCGATTGGAATAACTCGAAGCACGCAGAGCTCGTCTCCAGCTACGCGCCAATCGTGCTCGGGCATCCCATGAATGTAGTCTTCCGCGTCCATGAGGAGCGAAAGAAGCGCTCCCAGATGGACTTTTTTGTGGCGCCTCCTCCAAATCCGGTCAAGCCGGCGTTCGCACAGAGCAACAACACGTCGACACCTCTTAGCGACCGGTACACATTCGACCTTTTTGTAATCGGGAAATCAAATGAGCTGGCGGCAGCTGCGGCACATGCGGTAAGCCAAGCTCCAGGAAAGGTCTATAACCCGCTTTTTATTTACGGAGACACAGGGCTGGGAAAGACCCATCTCATGCAGGCGGTTGCTCATGAGACTCTACAGCGCAGTCCCGAGACTCGCATCACCTACGTTGGAACTGAGCAGTTCATGAACGAGCTCATCGGCTCGATTCTCGATCGAACCGGAGCTGAGTTCCGCCGCCGTTACCGAGAGACTGATCTACTCCTGATCGATGACGTGCATTTTCTCAAAGGGCGCAAGGAAACCACCCAGGAGGAATTCTTCCACACTTTCAATGCTTTATATGAAGCCGGGCGTCAGATCGTTCTTACCAGCGATCGTCCTCCTTCGGAAATCGCAGGCCTGGAGGCTAGGCTCATAAGCCGTTTCCAATGGGGAATGGTGGCTGATATCAGCCTGCCGGATTTCGAGCATCGGGTAGCAATCCTGAAGCAGAAAGCAAAGCTGGATCGACTCGAGCTGACGATTCCGGATGATGTCATCCACTTCATCGCGGAGCATGTGAGATCCAACGTCCGCGAGCTCGAGGGTGCTATCATCAAGCTGCTCGCCTATGCCTCGCTCAAGCACAAGGACATAACAGTTGAAGTCGCCCGCGAAGCCTTACGGGATAAGCTCAGGGCGGCAGAAGGAGCCGATCAGGAGAGTGATGCTTCACTCTCCCTCCTTACCATTCAGCAGGCTGTCGCAAAAGAGTGGGGAGTAACGGTTGAGGGACTCCGATCCAAGACTCGTACGAAGACCCTGACAATCCCGCGGCAAATTGCCATGTATCTCACCAGAGAGCTTCTTGCCACGCAACTCGTCGAAATCGGAAATGGTTTCGGCGGCCGGGATCATTCAACCGTGATTCACAGCCTCGAGAAAGTCCAACAAGCAATAGCCCAGGACATCAACCTCAAAAATCGAATCCACAAAATCCGGACAAACTTACAGAATCTTATCCCCAGTACTTCTGTCTAAAGAACCATCCCTCTAGACAAACGATGTCACCAGAATTCTTCCTCATCACTTATAGACGGATAGCACACATTAAATGGCGTAGCGGAAATCTTCCTCCAGTCATAGTTTAGACCATCCTCACACAGCTCCACACTCTCTACTACCGCTACTCCTATTCTCTCTTTTAATAGATAGGTACTAGCAGCCCACCTGAAATCCACACAGAAAGCTGATGCGGTTTACGATCTCAAGGGAAAAACTTCAGGAAGGCTTAGCGGCGGTTGCTGCAAGTATCCCGGCAAAGACAACATTGCCGGTGCTTGCAAATATTCTTCTCGAGACAACGGATAAGGGTATCAAGCTATCCGGTACAGACCTGGATATTGCAGTTAGTACTGAGGTATCAGCGGATGTGGAAGTTGCTGGCGCTGTTACGATTCCGGCAAAAAAATTGACTGAGATTGCTCGAGAGCTTCCGCCGGCTCCGGTGAAGATTGGAGCCGTTGGCGAACAGCGTGTAACACTGGAATGTGGAAGATCCAGATTTAAGCTCTTGGGATTACCGCGGGATGAGTTCCCTACATTTCCAGCAGTTCGATTTAACGAGAGTTGGAGAATACGATCGGGGGACCTCCAGCAGCTGATCTCACATACTTCCTTTGCAGTCTCGGCTGAAGAAAGCAGGCCGATTCTGAATGGAGTGTTGTGGGAATTGCGTCCCGAGAAAATGCGGATGGTCGCTACAAACGGACATCGATTGGCAAAGATGGAGATGCCAATCAACGCCGTAGATGCTCCTTCGAGCGATCTGATCGTGCCGCCGAAAGCGCTCGAGCAGGTGCGCCGCCTCTTCCCTGCCGAGGAAGAGCTCGAAATCGCGCGTGGTGACAATCACATCGGGTTCAGATCCCCGTTTACCGCCGTATTTACCCGCCTCATCGAAGGACCGTATCCAAACTACGAGCAGGTCATCCCGAAGGACAATGATAAAGTAGCAATTGCGGATAAAATGGCTCTGACCAGTGCGCTGAAGAGAATGTCAGTAATTGCTTCCGACCAGACGCACCGGATCCGGCTTTCCTTCAACTCGGGAATGCTCAAGTTCAGCGTTCAGACCCCGGATCTCGGGGAAGCGCAGGACGAGCTACCGATTCGCTTCACTGGCGATCAGCTTGACATTGGATTCAACGCCAGTTACTTGCTCGAGATTCTACGCTATATCCCGACTGATGAAGTTCGAATGACCTTCAGGGCTCCGGAACGTGCAGCGACGCTCGAGCCCGAAGGATGGAAGGATCCTGCCTCGTATATGTGCCTCGTAATGCCACTTCGTCTGGTGGACTAACGAACCCGGACAAACTCCTGGCTTGTGATCTGACTGAACGAGTGCAGACGTCCCGAAGTGGTTACCCGTATCTGTGAGCTCTGGCTCATAGTCAGCCAGGAGATTTCCCCGGCCGTGATATCGAGGTAGTAGAGCGCAGTTCCAACACCTCTCCCCTCTACCATCATTCGGTGCTGATTGTACGCACCCTCCCCGCGTGCTGAGAGGGAGTCCGTTCGCCGAACGAGGATGAGAGGCTGACCGGAATACATCACCTCACCGGATACTCTGAACGTTCGCCGAGTGGTAGTCGTAATCGGGATCCCTGCCTGGCATCCGGATACGACGATTGTGTCACGCCAGACTGCACCTTTTGAGAACTGTGGTGGGTATGGTGCAAGCAGGTTGTGAAGATCTGTCGCAATCGTAGCCTCAGCGGCATTACAGCCGTTGTTTGCCGAAGGCTCGATACGAACACCTGATGGGGTTATTGCTGCAGACAGCTGGATAGGGAGCTCAACAGGCTGCGCCGGCCCGACGATTCCCTCGGTCTTCAGAGTAAATGCATCAACCAACGCCCTGACAACCAGCCGTTCTCCGGCAGACTCGAACGTTAGAACCTCATGTGTAAAGTTGCTGACCTTCTCTTGTCGGACCTCAGAATCGGCCATGCCTTGAACCGCGGCGGTTCTTGAAATCTCGTATGCTCTGGTGCCAGAACTGTGAGAAAAGCTCCATGGACCAACTCTCGAGGTTGGGATAACGCGTGATTCTCCAGGAGCACTAGGCGCCGAGCGTGATACTCCGCAACCAAGAGCCAGCATTGCCGGGAAAACCAAAAGCCGGTTGCCGAATGACCGATTCACGTAGCTCCTCTGGTTCATGGAAAACGAACGACCTCCGACGAAGATTCGCAGGAGGCCGTTCCAGGTGCAAGCAATCGGTCTATAAGCCGGGTTCTGTCGAGCTACCATGAGTAGCTCGGACGATCATTTCTCTACGGGCGTGGTCACCCACGTCCTCTAGCAGCCTACCCGCGACGTCTTGATCGAGGTGGACGCCTCTCGCCGCATATTTGGCCTTGCTTCGACCGGGGTTTACCGTGCCGTTCATGTCGCCACGAACGCGGTGGGCTCTTACCCCACCGTTTCACCCTTGCCACCTCGAAAGGTGGCGGTCTTTTCTCTGTGGCACTTTCCGTCACATAGGCAGCTCTCGCCACCTGTGCCCAGGGGTTACCTGGCGGTCTGTCCAATGAAGCCCGGACTTTCCTCGAATAAGTATCGCAAGGATACTAACCCGCGATCGTCCGACCGATTGCCTCCTGAAATATAGTCGAGATGCCCAAAAAACAAATCGACTGACGAAGCGCTGACCTGCAACAAACGGGCATGCATACTTTCCCCGAAAAATTGCTTGCGGGGGGAAATCATGGCATCCAATCCAAAGCGTGATGTGATCCGGACTCCAGTCTCGACCATTCTGACTCCACTGGAGAGATCTCATGTCGATGCGGCAGCACAGGGTCTCTGTAATGCGCTCCACCGCGAGTCGCTCGATGAGGTGCTGTTGGATCTACGCCAGCAAAAAGCCAACCTCGTGCTCATCTCCGTTACGCGCTACGGCTCCCAGAGCTCAGCACGGGTAGCCGCGATGGTGCGAGAGTTCCCCCGGGTTCCGGCGGTTGCGCTGCTTACCGAGACGCAGAACTCTACTCCTCACTCGACGCTTGCCCTCGGACAGCTGGGGATTCGTACACTGGTCGATGCCCGGCTGCCAGCAGGATGGCAGACTTTGCGTAACCTGCTCGCGTCTCAAGGCTCCAATGAGCTGCAGCGTTCGGCACTCTCCCAGATCAGCCTGGACCTTCCCGGTGTCTCCAAGGATTGCTGGCGCTTCTTCGAGCTGATGTTCGATGCCTCACCACGGATCTCGACGGTACGCCAGCTCGCGCGTCACCTGAACATCCTGCCAAGCACGTTGATGAGCAGATTCTTTCGGGCCAAGCTCCCGCCGCCGAAACGCTATCTCGCTCTGGCTCGGCTCATTCGAGCAGCGAGACTGTTTGAGAATCCGGGCCTGTCCATCGCGAGAGTAGCAAACCATCTCGACTACTCGTCACCACAAAGCTTTGGTCGTCACGTTCGGACGGTGATGAAGATGTCGCCCGTGAAGTTTCGCAGCATGTACGATGGGCAGGGGATGCTGCAATACTTCAGAACCGAGCTGATCCTCCCCTATGTGGAGGTGCTGCGTGTCTTCCGTCCTTCTGCGGCGTACCCAGGGTGGATACCAAAGCCACGACCGGACCGGCCTGCTAACCCTCCATCATCGAGATGATCTCGCTTGCGCGTACCATGCTAATGACCTCGACACCGCCAGCCTCGATTGCCTCTCGGCCGCCCTCTTCTCGATCGACGAGCGCCAGTACCCCCACTACGATTCCCTGCTCCTTTCGAGCAACTTCAATCGCTCTGAGAGCCGAGCCGCCGGTTGTGATGACATCCTCGACAATCGCAACACGGTCACCGGAAATGAACGGCCCCTCGATCAGCTTTCCGGTACCATGGGTTTTCATCTCCCTGCGCACGGTGAAAGCTTTCAGCGGCTTGTCCGATGACGCGCTCGCATAGCTGATAGCGTAGGAAATTGGATCTGCTCCAAGTGTGAGCCCACCTACTGCATCGATCTGCCAACCTGCCGTGCGCAAAGCGGCAAGGCCAAGCGACCCGATGAGAGACAATCCTTCCGGACTCATCGTTGTCAGCCTGGCGTCGATATAGACAGTAGACGCCTTTCCCGAAGCCAGTGTGAATTGACCACGCTTGGTAGATCGACTCGCGAGAAGCGTGACCAGCCTCGAATGATCCGTCATGGTGCGAGAGGTTAGGGACTCTTATGATTGGAGTCAATGCATGCGCTTTCGCAGCTCGGCTTCGGTGAATGGACCGGTCTTGTTGGGTGGGTCGTATCACTTGCGACAGTCCTTGGTCTCGCGCTTGTTCTGCGTCACGAACGGCGGCAAGCGCGTAGCCTTGTAGAGCGCTCGAAGGAGCTCGAGCGTCTGTCGTCGGAGCTGCTTCGCGTGAATCGGATGAAAAGCGAATTTCTCGCTAACGTCTCTCACGAGCTGCGTACGCCGCTGAATGCGATAGTTGGATTCGTGGATCTGTTGCGCGAGGGTGTGTATGGAGAGCTCGCTCCGCGGCAAGTGAAGCCAGTCGAGCGGATCGAAGCTTCCGCGAACCATCTCCGCCACCTCGTCGATCAAGTACTGGATCTTGCGAAGATGGCAGCGGGACGCCTCGAGATTCATACCGAGACAATCGATCTGCGGCCGTTCGTTCTCGATGTCGCGAGTGAGATCGAATCACTCGTTAGCGAGAAGGGACTGAGCCTTTCGCTGGTGATGGGCGCGGCGTTGCCGAGGATAAGAACTGACCCGACACACCTGCGTCAGATCCTCATGAACCTCCTCGGCAACGCGGTGAAGTACACGAACGAAGGGAGTATTGTTATCAGGACGCGTCTCGTCGACTCTCTACCTGAAATCGGTGCAGCCCCCGAGCGATCTTCGAATACCGCCCACCCCTGGATCGGGATTCAGGTCATTGATACCGGCATCGGAATTCACCCGGCTGATCAAAGCCGCATCTTCGAGGAATTCGAGCAGGTTAATGCGGGACCTCGCGGTCATTCGGCATTACGGGGAACAGGATTGGGGCTGGCGATCTCGCGTCGTCTGGCGATGCTGCTCGGGGGCACGGTCGAGCTGGAAAGTGAATTAGGCAAAGGATCAACCTTTACGCTCTGGCTGCCGGTTGATCCCAGCGAGCTAACGATTGCGCTTAAGTAGGTCCTTGAACTTGTCCAGCATTTTGGGTGGCTCGCCCGGCACCGCCGCCGCTTCCTGGAAAGCACTTGCGAATGCAAGAACGCTTGGATATCGCGCGGCAGGCAGGCGGGACAGAGCGCGCATCACAGCCGCATCCACTTCCGGACTGACCCTTATTTCCTCATTCGCATCCTTGAGTGGAATAGGAGGCATGGTTAGGAGTTGGGTGAACATTTCACGTGGCGCCCTGGCAGTGTAGGGGAGGTATCGGGTCAATAGCCAGTACGCGATCGTCGCGAGGCTGTACTGGTCAGCAGCAGCGGTGACGATCTCTCCTGACAGTGCTTCGGGCGCAATGTACATGAGGGTACCGACGAAGAAACCTGCGCGGGTGAGCCGTTCATCACCGGAAGCTTGAGTGTCGGTGGCAATTCCGAAGTCAAGCAGCTTCACCCGTCTTGTCTCGTGATCGTACATGACGTTTTCAGGCTTCAGGTCGCGGTGGACGATTCCAGCGTCATGCGCAGCCTGAACTCCAGCCGCGATCTGGGAAACGATCGTGGCGACCTCATCCTTTGGCATTGGTGCGTGTAACTTCGCGTAACGATCGAGGATATGGCCATTAGCCCATTCGATCGCGAGAAAATGAAGGCCATTCTCGGCCTGGCCGATCTCGAGGGTGTTCACGACGTTCGGGTGCTTCACCCGGGCACCGTATTTCGCTTCACGGACGAATCTGGCCACCGCAGTCTTATCCTGGCGTAGCTTTTCCCGTAGCACTTTCAGTGCAACGGTGCCATGATTCGGGTGCTCGGCCAGAAATACGGCGGATGTACCGCCTTCGCCGACTTCTTTCTTGATCGTGTAGTCACCTACATTGGTGCCGATCAGCTGATCTCGAGACACGTCGCGAAACTAACAGAAACCGTGGGACCGGGACAGGGTATTCATCACTCATGCTGCCATCGTCAACACGCTCTCTGAACCTGGTCGTGTTCGGAGCGATGCTCCTTACCGGCTGTGGCGCGTCGTCGCGCGTGACACCGGCGGGTAATCCCCGCGCGCTTCCTCCTGAAGGTGCTGCGCCGGTGGACGTGAGCGAGCTCTATCGGCAAATCGGTCTTTTGGCAGCGCCTAACCCGCTTCCATTCGTCGGGAAAATCTCTTCCTTCGCCACCACCACCCCGGACACGACGCTCGTTCTGGTGAGCATCTCCATTCCCAATCGTGCTCTCACTTTTTCAAGGGAAGGCGACAGGTATCGTGCACCTTACGAAGTGAAACTCTCGCTGATGCAAGGAGCCGTGGAAGCCGCGAGTGTGAACGCCACTGAAATCGTTCGTGTCGGCACGTTTAGAGAGATAAACCGAAGCGACGAGAGCATAATCTTTCAGCACTTCTGGCGGGTACGGCCGGGTGCGTACACGCTGTCAGCGGCAGTGCGCGACATAGGCGGATCGAAGCTGTCGACGCAACAGGTCGCGGTCACGATACCGCTGCTTACAACCGGACGCCTTTCAATTCCGATTCTCGTTTATGAAGCCAAGGGCAGGTCGGTGCTCAATTCAGAGCCGCAGTTGCTGGCCAGCCCGCGCTCGAGCGCGGTTTTCGGACGGGACAGCACGGTAGCGATCTACGTCGAGGGCTATGGATCCGGAGCCCAACTGCCTCTTGACTATGTCGTTCGCAACGATAAAGGCTCTCAGCTCTGGCGTGACTCGGTCACACTGGCTCGCAATGGATCGCTGTTCAACGGACTGGTCAATGTTCCGATCTCGACGGTTGGGGTGGGGATAGCGAATGTCACGCTCACCCGGCATGACACTCGGGACAGCGTGAGGGCCTCGATATTCGTGAGCTTTGGCGAGGACATCCCACTCATGTCGTTCGAGGACATGCTCAGATATCTGCGCTACTTTAGCACTCCTGCGCGGTTACGGGCATTGCGCGAAGCGCCACCGGAACGGCGAGCGACTGTCTGGGCGGAATTTCTGCGCGCGACTGATCCAATACCGGAGACGCCGACCAACGAGGAGATGCAGTCTTATTTCGGGAGAATTCAAACCGCCAATCTCCAGTTTCGGGGCGACAATAACCCGGGATGGCTGTCTGATCGTGGCACGGTCTTCGTCTCGTTGGGCGAGCCGGATCAGGTAATCGAGCGGAACGTAAATCAGATTTTTTCCACCAGCCAGGTATCGCCCAGCACCCGTGTCCAGATCTGGCAGTACAGGCAGTACAACAGCCAGCTCGTCTTTTACGAGGAAATGGGGTCGCGCTGGAAACTCACCAGGCCCAGCGAGCAAGAGTTTTTCGCCCTGAACGCGCGCAGACAGGTGAGGTAGTCGGCACCTCACGTGCGTTCGACGGGCAGCTTTATATTGCGTCAATGAAAACTCCGAATAGCCCGCGACTGTTCCTTGTCGATGGCTACGCCCTGATTTATCGGGCGTTCTTCGCTCTGATATCACGACCGCTTACTACCAGCAAGGGCGAGAATACTTCCGCGAGTTGGGGCATTGCCAACTTCCTTCAGCGGCTCATCACCAAGCACCAGCCGGAATACCTGGGCTGGGTACATGACTCAGGTCTCTCGTTTCGGCACGAGCGATATCCCGCTTACAAGGCAACCCGCGAAAAGCTGACGGAAGAACTACAGTCGGACTTCGACCGGGGAATGGATCGCATCTGCGAGATGCTCGATGCATACCGGATTCCCATCCTCTCGTTGCCGGGATACGAAGCGGATGATGTCATTGGCACCCTCGTGGCCCGCAGTGTCGAAGCGGGTGTCAATGTCGTGGTGATATCCGGCGACAAGGACTTCCAGCAGCTGGTGAAGCCAGGAGTCTGGCTCCTCAATCCCGGACGAGGCGGCCCAGCCAATGTGGAGGAGCACTGGGTGGGATTGGACAACGCGGAAGAGCGACTCGGAATCGCTCCTGAGTTCGTCACCGACTACCTGGCACTGGTTGGAGACTCATCGGACAACATTCCCGGAGTTCGTGGAATCGGCGACAAAACTGCCGCCGAGCTGGTCAAGGAATACGGACACCTCGAGTCTATCCTCGCACATGCCCACGAGATCAAGAAGAAGCGGCCGCGTGAGGCATTGTTCGAGCACGCCGACAATGCCCGACTGTCGAAGGAATTAGTAACAATTAGGGACGATTTAGCTGTTCCCTTCGACCTCGAAGCGCTGAAGACAAAAACGCCGGATCACCAGCGCCTGCGATCGCTGTTTCTGGAGCTTGAGTTCCACTCGCTTGCCAAGGATAGCGCTGTGCAGGCGCCAGTCGAGGAGAAGCCGAGAAACGAAGTCTCTTACGTTACCGTCGACACGATTGAGGGACTCCAGCATGCGATTGCGCGCGCTCGTGAGGCAGGAGTTGTATCCCTCGACACCGAGACACTCGTCGATGCGGATAGCCCCCTGCCGAGCGACCCGCTCCGGTCCTCCCTGATCTCGATCTCGATCGCGGTTGGAGAAGGCGAGGCTTACTACTTCCCGCTCCGTCACCGCTCGCCACGTGGTGGCCAGGGAGAGCTGCTTGTGGACGTCCCTGGCGATCGTTCGGCGACCGACGCTCCCGAAGATAGGGGACTCATTCGCGGCGGGGATGAGCCCTTCGCCGACCGTCTGGACGAAAAGAAAACGACTCGAGGCGAGCCTTTGAGCATCGCTGCCAGGATGCTGAGAACGAGCTCGTCAGCCCGTGTCAAAAATCTTCCGCCGCTCGACTCGCCGGAGATGGAGCCGCTCCGCAGCCTGCTCGAAGACCCCTCGGTCAAGAAAACCGTCCAGAACGCCAAGTACGACCGTCTCGTGTTCCGTTCGGCAGGTGTGAAACTCGCGGGTCTCGACTTCGATACGATGTTGGCGAGCTATGTGCTCGATCCGGGCCGCCGGTCACATGGCATCGATGTGCTGGCCCTCGAGTTTCTCGACCACACCATGATCACCTACGCCGATCTGTGCGGAAAGGGTCGTGGAGCAATTCCGTTCGATGAATGCCCGATCGAAGCCGCGCGTGACTATTCGTGTGAAGATGCGGACATGACGCTCAGGCTCCGTCGAGTCTTCGAGCCCCAGCTCGAGACGCAGGAGCTTACGCGCTTGCTCGACGGAGTCGAGGTCCCACTCGTCGACGTGCTGGCGGAAATGGAGTGGACGGGAATAGCCATCGACATTCCCTGGTTCGCTTCTCTCAAGCAGAGATTCCAGGCTGAGCGCGAAGCGGTCGAGAAACAGATCTACGAGGCAGCCGGAATCGAGTTCAACATCAACTCGAATCCGCAGCTCAGGGAGATCCTGTTTGGCAAATTGAACCTTCCAGTGCTGAAGAAGACCAGTACTGGCCCATCAACAGATGTGAGTGTGCTCCAGGAACTGGCGGACGCAGGTCATGCTCTGCCGGCGCTACTCATGAATTACCGGGAGCTCTCCAAGCTCGAGAATACCTATCTGGATGCACTGCCTCGACTGGTAAATCCGAAAACAGGTCGGCTGCACACGTCGTACAGTCAAACGGTAGCCAGCACCGGCCGGCTTTCTTCGAATGATCCGAATCTTCAGAACATTCCCATTCGTCGCGAATTGGGCCGTGAGATCCGACGTGGCTTCATTCCGCGCAAAGGATGGGTCCTGCTCGCGGCCGACTACTCACAGATCGAACTGCGACTCCTGGCGCACCTCTCCCAGGATCCTGCCTTTGTCGAAGCCTTTCAGGCAAGCGGGGACATTCATCGGCAAACCGCGGCTCTCATTTTCGATGTTCCGCTCGACGAAGTAACCAGCGTGATGCGAGGCCGTGCGAAGACCATCAACTTCGCGACAATTTACGGACAGGGGCCACACGCACTTTCCCGCCAGCTGGGAATCGAGCACGCGGAAGCAAAGGAATTCATCACACGCTACTTCGAGCGGTTTCAGGGAGTGCGCAACTATCTGGACTCGATGGTGGCGTTTGCACGAGAGCACGGATTCGTGCAAACGATATTCGGTCGCCGGCGCTACATACCGGAGCTGCGTGAGCGGAACTTCAGCGTTCGCGCGTTTGGCGAACGCCTTGCCGCCAATTCTCCGATTCAGGGCTCGGCGGCAGATCTGATCAAGATTGCGATGATCAGGATCGACGACACGCTGAGAACAGAGAAACTCGACAGCAAGATGCTCCTCCAGGTTCACGACGAGCTGGTGTTCGAGGTACGGCCTGAAGAGCTCGATCAGGTCAAGACCATGGTCAAGCAGCAGATGGAGCATGCCGCGGAGCTCTCCGTGCCGCTGGTCGTCGATCTCGGAACGGGAAAGAACTGGCTCGAGACTAAGGAGTAGCTAGCGGGTCGTTGCGCAGGCTGAAAAAGCGTCCGCCCTCCATTGTCAGGGACCAAGCTGAGCAAAAGCGGTCGCTCAGCCGTGGCTGCGCGAGTGGCGGGTTCAGGTCACCGTTCATCATGACAGCGCTCATTCCGTCAGCTGAACCTCTGAGACAAGGACCTCGCGCAACCAGCGAGTGACGGACAAATTATCCCTATGTCCCTTCGGTCGGTTTGTAACAGTCTTCGCTTGTTGCTTCTATTTCTCTTCATCGCTTGCAGTGACAGACGACAAGGCGAATCTGACTCAGGTCTATCCTCTCCACCAACAGGAGATTCAGCCGGATCGGTGAACGTGACGAACTGGGACACCGATGCTGGTCCCGTGATGGTCGTATCTCTTGGCGATGCCGACAGTGTTGCTATCGTATTGCCGCAGGCGACAGACAGCACTGCGCTATCTGATGAAGATTCCACTCTGCTGCGGTCTGACCTGAGGGTCGATCTCTTTGGAAGGACGGGAAAGATTGCCTCGGGCGCTGTGGTATCGCCGCTTGTTCGTACTACAGGTGCCGGAGAATGCTGGTGGTGGCCATCGGGACGCTTGAGAGCTTCCCGCTCTGACTGGCGTGTGGGCTTTGCCAGCGGCCGTGTTACCGGTGTTGCTCTGGATTCCATCGAAGCAATGTCAGGCGCGGATTCCACTCTTCTTGCAACGAGCATCGCGGAGAGCGTAGCTGCACTATCCGTTGCATCCGATCCGAATTTTCGCGGATTACCATTCCGTGTTCGATCGGCGTACACTTTAGGAACAGACTCAGTCGAAGGTGTGATTGCCGATGTTATACGTATTGTGAATGAGGAAGCGAATCCACGGCTCGAGCATTTCTTTATCATTGGAGAACGGCCGGCACGATCAAAGGCAAAATACAGAATTGCTTATTACAGCCGTACTGCTGGTGCCGAAGAAAATGTCCAGACGACAGAGCTTCTGTCAGTCGTTACGATAGGATCGGCGAAACGACTCGTAGCAATCGTCAACGTTGAGTACGACGAAGGTGGGAAGCTCGGACTACTCGAGCGAACAGCATCAGGAAAGTGGCAATTCAGGTGGAGAAGCGCGTACACCGGCTGCTGATTAGAGTCGGTTGTGACTTAGAGTCCTGTTGGTGCCTCGACAAAGCTCCACGGCAAATTGAATTTTTCGCTCAGATGCTGAGCAAGCGCACGAACGCCAAACGTCTCCGTTGCGTAATGCCCCGCGTAGATGATAGTGATGTCGTGTTCCTCGGCGCTCACGGCAGTCCAGTGTGGCCCCTCTCCCACGATCAGTGTATCGAAGCCAGCCGTCACTGCCTCGTGCAGCGTGTCAGCTGATGCGCCTGCTCCGCTGCACATAGCCCATCGCTTCGTTCGTCGTCCGGGAGTAATTCTAGTTGTGCGGATCTCGCCACCGCATTTCTTCGCGAATTTTCGGGCTCGCTGTGCAAGTGCTTCAGTTTCCACGTTCGCGGAACCGGAAACTCCGATGAAGATGTCGTTGTGTCGGGCAAATGAGCCCGTTGGCTCGAGCCCCAGCTCTCGTGCGAGCAGTGCATTGTTGCCGAGCGATGCGTGACGATCGAGCGGAAGATGTGAGGAGTACACTGCTACATCGTGCTCGATGAGCAAGCGAAGTCGACGATAGCTGACGTCCACGAGTCGTTCCAGTCCGCCCCAGAACATTCCGTGGTGAACCACAAGGAAATTCGCACCGTTCTCGATCGTGCTTTCGATTGTGCGGGTGGAGAAGTCAACGGCCGCTGAAATCGCTTTTACTGGCGCCCTGCTTGTCAGTTGTAGCCCGTTCAATGCATTTGGGTAATCGGGAGTGCCAGCAGAATCGAGCAGTTGATCGGCGTAGGATGCGAGCTCTTCTGGTGCAGGCATGACGACTATTCCGACCTCAAGTCCGTGAAATATTTGTGTGGAGAACGCGAGATTTCCCCACATGTCTAGCCAGCTAACCCATTGCGGGTCAACAACTTACACCTCAGGCGTACAAGTGTGTTAATTAATCGGGAACCCTCAGGATCTCAAGCAACCGTTCCAGATCATCAGATGAAAAGAAATGAATCGTCAGGGTGCCTTTGTCGTTCTTGCCAACCGTGATACCGACATCAGTCTGAAGGAATCGGCGGAGCCGATCCTCGAGTCTTCTGACTTCCGCTCGCTGCTCGGTTTTCCTGGGGCGGCCGGGGCGTTTTTTCCCGGACGGTGTTGCTTCTCCGCGCAAACGGCGCTCGAGCTCACGGACAGTTAGACCATCGGCCACGATCTCTCGCGCCAGGCGTGTGATCTGAGCAGCGTCCTCCAGACCTACGAGGACCTTGGCATGACCGAGGGTGAGTTTTCCTTCCTCGAGTAGCGTCCGCACACTGTTGGGAAGCTGCAGCACCCGCAGCATGTTGGCGACAGTGGTTCGGTCCTTCCCCACCGTTTCGGCGATCTGCTGCTGCGTCATCCCGAAATCGCGCGAAAGCTGGTAGTAGCCCTCACCCTCTTCAACGGGATTCAGGTCAGTGCGCTGGAGATTCTCGATCAGAGCCAGGGTGAGAATGGTCTTGTCGTCGATCTCCTTGATGATGGCGGGGATCTCTTTCCATCCCAGCTTGCTAGCCGCGCGAAGCCTTCGCTCACCCGCGATGAGCTCGAACCCGTCCCTCCCTGGTCGCCGGCGCACGGTGATCGGTTGAAGTAATCCGCTCGTGCTTAGGCTCTCCTGCAGCTCGGCGAGCTCTTCGGGCCGGAATTCCTTGCGCGGCTGAAAGGGATTTGGGACTACCTGGCTCACCGGGATCGACTTGAGAGCGCCCTCATCGCTCGAGGCCAAGCCACCCGCGCTGCCCAGCAGAGCTTCAAGGCCGCGGCCGAGCCGCCGAGGAGGGGAATGTTTTTCAGCGGCCACCGTCTTCTCCTTGTGGAGTTCTTTCAATTAGCTCCCGCGCGACCTGCATGTATGCTTGAGCCCCAACGGATGTGGCGTCGTACAAGATGATCGGCTTGCCAAAGCTAGGTGCCTCGGCGAGTCGCACGTTTCGAGGAACGACCGCCTTGAAAAGCTTTTGCCCGAAGTATTCGCGGGCATCGTCGGCGACCTGTCGAGAGAGATTCAAGCGCGAATCGTACATGGTGAGAAGCACGCCGTCGATTCCCAGCTTTTCATTGGCGCTGTGCTGGACGCGATGGACGGTATTCAATAATTGAGACAATCCCTCGAGGGCGTAGTACTCGCACTGTAGCGGAATGACCAGAGCATCAGCTGCCGCCAGCATATTTATTGTGATCAGTCCCAGCGAGGGCGGACAGTCGATGATCACGTAGTCGTAGTCATCTCGTAAGGATTCCACTGCCTGGCCCATGACGTGATCGCGATCATCACGGTCTATCAGCTCGACCTCTGCGGCCGCCAAATCAGGCGTAGCTCCCACCACGTCCAGCTTTTCGAACTGAATTCCCTGCTGTCGGGCGGATCTCAGGTCGGAATTACCGACAAGAACATCATAGAGAGTCAGCGGGACGCTTTCCTTCTCCAGACCCATCCCGCTGGTGGCATTTCCCTGGGGATCGCCGTCTACGAGGAGCGTCCGCTGCTCAGCGGCAGCGAGGCTGGCGGCGAGGTTTACTGCGGTGGTTGTCTTTCCAACCCCACCTTTCTGATTTGCTATTGCGATTATTCTCGCCACTGAGCGCCGGAGAAGGGTAGGCGCCTAATCTAACCAGGAAAGGAGCGGTTTCCACGTGGAACGGAGAAATCAATGTTCCACGTGGAAATAGCGAGCTATTGCGCGGGGTTGAACCGCCAGCGAGTTGACACCATCACGCTGAGGGTTTGCTCTCCCGGCTGAATTGGAGTGGAAGCGTCCATTTCAGCTACTGAGCCTCTCATCATCACCATGGGGCGAGGAGGCTGGTTGGGAAAAGAGCCGATGGTGATGTCGAGGAGGGCTCCAAGCGAACCGCCCGCCGCTCGGGCCGCAGCTTCCGCATCACCTCGAGCTTTCGCTATCGCCGCCGCGATCGCAGTGCGTCGGGCTGCCTCCGTGTTCGATGCGTAGAACTGGAGAGAGCTCATCATATTAGCACCGGCACGCAGCGCAGCATCAATGACCGGCCCCACCTGGCTCAGCTGCCGGACATCCGCGACGATCGTGTTGGTGACGTTGTAGCCAATGATCTCCGGTTCCTTGTTCTGGACGTGACGATAGTCGGGATGGATGTTGTAGTTGACCGTCGAGAGCTGATCGTTGGTCAGCCCCAGTGTGCGGAGCGCGGAAAGGACTGCCTGGAGCCTGGTTGCGTTCTGAGCTCCAGCAGCTGCGGCGGTTGCACCTCGAGTCTGCACGCTGATCTGAACGGTCGCCCGGTCAGGTGAGACTTTCACTTCATGCTGTGCAGCCGCAGAAATGTGCGGAATCGGGCCTAATGGCGCCCTACTGTCCTGAGTATGACCGCTTACCGGCGCTAAAACCGCTCCTGCTAGTACTATCCATTTGGTTTGCATTGTCTTTCCCTGGAGTTGTGAGTTGCTACCCTACATGAAGACGCGTTCGGTCCAACGCCCTGCACACTCTCTGCCGTATTCGTCAGTCGTACCTGCGTTCATTGAGACCTGGATCACTTAATGGGTGATTGCTAAACTCACCACTCTCACCATGACGCGAGTGCGCATGTACATCTGTGCTCCGCTACATTCCGCGTCGTGCAAATAGCGCAAGCAACGATCGGAAGAGCGACACTACTTATTGTCCTCTCCGCGCTCGGCTTCGGCTCGATATCGGTACTTACACTCCTCATAACGAAAGCAGGTCTTCCGCTCGTCACCGCAATGGCGTGGCGGTACGTGCTTGCGGGGATCCTGCTCGCTTTTCTCGCGCGACTCGATCAACTCAAATCTCTCCCGCGATACAAGATCATCCGGCTTGTGCTCATCGGTGGTACGGGACAAGCGCTGATCACGTACTGTAGCCTCTACGCCCTCAAATACATTCCGGTCGGTCCACTCGCGTTTCTTTTTTATACGTACCCTGCGTGGGTGGCGCTCCTTGGAGCAGTACGGCGTACGGAGAGACTCACCCTGGTACGCGTCATTGCGCTGACGATGGCGTTGATTGGCGTAACGATCATGGTCGGCGCGCCCACAGCCGAGAGGTTACATCCGATCGGTGTCGCCCTCGCACTCGGGTCAGCGCTTCTTTACACGGTATATCTTCCGGCCCTCCAGCACGTTCAAAGAGGCGTCCCGGCAATGCTGTCTGCTTTTCTCCTCGTTGTAGGAGCGGGACTCACGTTCATCGTGGCTGCACTTGTCACGGGTGAACTGCATGTGCCGACTGGAGCCGCGGTCTGGGCGAACATATTTCTGCTTTCTCTGGTTGCAACTGTGATCGCTTTTTCAGCGCTGATCAAAGGCCTGGCGGTTCTCGGGCCTGTAAGAACCGCAATCATCGCCACAGTGGAGCCGTTCTTTACCGCCATCCTCGGCGTGCTGGTGCTTCACGACCAGCTTACGGCGACTACTCTGATCGGGGGACTCCTGATTGCCGCAGCGGTGCTCCTAATACAATGGAGCTCGTCGCGCGTGGGTGCTACGGCTTAGCGGTAAGGCGTCGGCGTCGTTCCACTTCGAAAACGAGATTCTGGAGATCGTTGGGACTCACACCAGGGATCCGCGAGGCCTGCGCTAACGAGTGTGGCTTGAGCGCCTCAAGCTTCTGCCTCGCCTCGAACGAGAGTGACTGCATCTCGCCGTAGTCCAGACCCGTGTCGAGGATGAAATCGCCCATGCGCCGCATGCGATCCGCCTGAATGCGCTCACGCTCGAAGTAACCGGCATACTTGATCTCGAGATCCGCTGTCACCAACGCTTCATCGTCGAGCTGATGCCCGACGCCAACCGCCTCGAACAGTGCGTGCAGGGAAACTTCCTGACGTCTGGCGAGCTCCACGATTCTGACCGCGTGTGAGAGCGGTGAGCTCCCGGCAGTTGCGAGGAGCGGTGCAGCCTGCTCGGGCTGCACACTGGTGGTCTTGGCGAGGTCGAGTGCAGTGTTTTCCTGTTGCAGGCGCGTCTCGATCACACTTGCTTCGGCTTGCGTATACATGCCGAGCTTCAAGCCAATCGGTCCCAAGCGCCTCAGCGCATTGTCCTGTCGCACCGTCAGCCTGAATTCTGACCGTGATGTAAAAAGTCGATACGGCTCGTCTACTCCACGCGTGACGAGATCGTCGACGAGCACGCCGATGTAGGAAGATTCTCTGCCCAGCACGACGGGCGGCTTCTCTTGTGCGCTCAGTGCGGCGTTCATGCCGGCAAGGAGCCCCTGACCTGCTGCTTCTTCGTAGCCCGTGGTGCCGTTTATCTGACCTGCGAAGAAAAGACCAGGCAGCGTCTTCACCTGGAGTGAAGAATCCAGCTGCGTAGGCGGGTAGTAGTCGTACTCGATCGCATACCCGGCGCGATTCATCCGGACGTCTTCCAACCCTGCAATCGAGCGGAGAATCTCGACCTGCACCGGTGCCGGGAGCGAAGTCGAGAGCCCATTCACGTAAAGCTCGGAGGTATCGTGTCCTTCCGGCTCCAGAAAGATCTGGTGCCGCTCGGCTTCGGGAAACTTCACGATCTTGTCCTCGACCGACGGGCAGTAGCGAGGCCCCCTTGAAGAAATCGCTCCGCCGTACATCGCGGATTTGCCGATGTTCTCCTGAATGATGCGCTTGCCGGGACCTTCGAGAAACGTGATCCAACATCGGAGTTGCGCCGGATGCCTGGTCTCCGATCCCTGCCGTCGAGGAGTAGTCCAGTAGTGCGACCACGAATAGTCGAACTGCTCGATCTCGCTTTCCTGGATCTCCAGCTTCGAATAATTGACCGACCTTCCGTCAATGCGCGGCGGAGTTCCGGTCTTGAATCGTGCGACCGTAAGTCCAACCTCCTCGAGCTGCTCGGCTAAGTGTGTCACGGAGTTTTCGCCGGCACGTCCGCCGGACATCCGAGTCTCCGTGCCGATGTGAATGCGGCCGCGCAAGAAGGTACCGGTGGTGATGACGACGCTCTTTGCACCGAACCGTCTTCCTTCGAGCGTCTCGACTCCGATCACTCTGGTTTCTCCAGACGAGAGCAGCAAACGTGCGACGGTTCCCTGGACCGTTTGCAGCTTTTCCTGTTGCTCGATGAGAGAGCGTGCTGACCGGCGATATAATCCGCGATCACACTGAGCTCTTGGGGCCCAGACTGCCGGACCCTTGCTGCGGTTTAGCATCCGGAACTGCAGCATAGACAGATCAGTCGCGCGGCCCATGATTCCGCCCAACGCATCGACCTCACGGACCACGGTACCCTTGGCGACCCCGCCGATTGCCGGATTGCAGGACATCTGACCGATGGTCTCGAGGGCACTAGTGATGAGGCCTACGCGCGTGCCCAATCTTGCGGCGGCGACCGCGGCTTCGGTTCCGGCGTGACCAGCACCGATCACCACCACGTCGAATTCGGTCTCTAGGTCTCGGGAGCGTGGCATAGAATGAAACATAGCGACCGGACGAAGCAGGCCGCAGTTAGTCTCTTATCGAACCTTATTCGGCTAGAGCCGGCGCTCAACTACCGCCCATTCCTCGACATAGGCGACGCCGTCTTCAATGCGGTCGATCACTACTTCCGCCCCAGCCGGCAATGTCCTGGTGTCGAGACTCCGGGCAGTTACGCGGATCTCGCTGCCTTGGTGATCGTACGAGATCTCGCCCGGTCCGGCGAGAGAGATCTCGCGAGTCACAACCGCCGGCTGTCCCTGAATATCGTGCTCATCTGCGATTGGCTTGCCCTTCATCCCGCGTAATGCCCAGGCAGCAAGGAGCGTGACGATACCTCCCGCTATGAGGACGCCGCCTGCCAAACCAAGGAGAAAATCAGCCCAAACAGGGAGAGCGGTACGGGAGGTAAGGAGATAACCTGTAACGCCAAATCCGGTGGCGAATGCCGCGACTGCCGGCAGGTTGAAATACGGTGATGGCGCACGCGCGCGATTCCTCTTCCGCCGGGCTCGCTCGACTCCGTGCAGCATTGAGAAAACCGCGAGCACGAGACCGCCGATGAAGGCAACTAGAAAAATGACGCGCACCGCAGTCAACATCTGGTCATCACCGGGTGGTGCGATCGATGCTCCCGTCAGGAGCCGAGGTATTTCCTGAACCAGTCGATCGTTGCTGGCCATGCTTTCTGCGCGGCAAGCAGATTCGCGCCGTTCCGACCGCTCTGCTGCCGGAGAAACCCGTGGCCAGCACCATCATAAATGTTATGTATGTAGGTTTGACCTCGAGCACGGAGCGCGGAATCTGCCCGCGGAATGGTTGAGTTCACACGGTCATCGTCGCTCCCGTAGAGCCCAAGAACGGGGGCACGTACTGAGTCGATCGTCGGAGGCCCCGGGTTCGAACCGTAATAGACAACGGCGGCCCCGAGCGTCGGCGAATGGGCCGCATGCACGAATGAGGTTCCACCCCCCCAACAGAATCCGACGATTCCATACTTTTGCTGCGCAGCTGGCAGCCCCATTCCATACTGCGCGACCGCATAAAGCTGCCGCTGGACATCGGCCGAGTTGAGGCTGCGTGTTGCCGCCGGAGCAAGGGCAACGAGCGCGCTGTCGGAGCTCGCAGGAAGGTTCTTCATCGTTAGCAAATCGGGCGCGATCGCTATAAAGCCGTCGGCGGCTAGCTGGTCGGCGATGCTTCTGATCCACGAGCTGAGTCCGTAAATCTCCTGGACTACGAGGATCACGGGGGCTTTGGTGCTTCGCTCGGGGTAGACGACCCAGGCGCGGACACTGTCAGCCGGTCCGGTCCGAATGGTCACCCACTCGCCGTGGCGCGGTGAAGATGTGAGTCTCGTCGGCGCTCCCGTGGCATCGGGCGGCAGTGAAGGTGCTGCTGAACGGGCGGTAGTGCTCGGCGTTTGATTGCTCGTGCAGGCAGCGGTAAACAAGGCGATCAGGGCGGTCAGGACTGGGCACGCGGGAACGAAACGCATCATCGACTCCATTGTTTGGCGACGGGGACAGATGCCGCGATCTGTTGGAAACGGCCGGCAAAGAACTCACCGACCCGATACTCCGCATAATAAAACGGGCGCCACGGCAGCCAGCCAGTGACAAAGCCCGCGTGTCCGCCTCCTGGCACGAACTCGATCTGAAGCGCGGGGTTCTTCCGTGCCACCTCTCGAACCTCCTCCAGAACCTCCTTGGGGAGCATCGGATCGTCGACGGCGCTTAATAGTAACGTATTGAGTCTAATTCTACTCAGGTAAGGCAGCGAGCTCGCGCGAGCGTAGTAGTCATCCGCGTCGCGGTAACCATGCAGTGGCGCCGTAATGATGTTGTCGAAGTCCTGGAGAGTGCGAATTGCCGTGATCCAGTCCGGCTGTACCAGATCAGGAAACCGAGCCAGCTTCTCCTGCGTCTTTCGCTTCAGCGATTTGAGGAAGAACCGCTGGTACATTGTCGAGAATCCGCGGTTGATCCGCTGGCTCGAGCGACCCAGGTCGAACGGAACCGAGATTGCCGCCGCGGCCGCGAGCTGCGGAGGCAGATCTTCGCCTCTCTCCCCCAGAAACTTGAGCAGCACGTTGCCGCCCAGTGAAACCCCCGTCACTGCGATCGGAGTATCGGGAAACTCACCCACTATCCTCTCGAGCGCGAACGCCAGATCGGTGGTTTCGCCGGAATGGTAGAACCTTCTAGTCCGATTTGTCTCCGAACCACAGGACCGAAAGATCAGAAGATCCGCGGCCCAACCCCTCCGTGCCGCTTCGCTGAGTAGTCCCTGTGCGTAGTGTGAGCGAGCTGATCCTTCCAGCCCGTGAAGGAGTAGCAATCGCGGCGACCCCTTCGAGCCGTCCAGCCGATGGATTTCGAGGAAGTCTCCATCAGGGGTGTCCCATCGCTCCAGCGTCGTCGGCACGGGACTCTGTCTGCGAAACAGCTTTCCCCACAAGGTCTGGAGATGGCCGCCGGGAATCCACCACGCTGGCGAATAGATTATCTCACGTGCCATCGCTCATCTCACCGATGGCAACGACCAGTCGCTGCACACGATCTCAATCACCAGGAAGGGTCTCAGTCTGGAAGTACAGATTTTCGGAGTCAAGAAGAGCGCCGATACCCGTAAGGCACTGCGGTTCTTTTCCGAGCGCCGTATCAGGACCCATTTCGTGGATCTGATGGAGAAACCTGCTTCATTGGGAGAGCTGCGGCGATTTGCTCAGAAGTTTGGAATAACAGCGTTGATTGACAAGGATTCGAAGCGATACGACGAGCTGGATCTCCGCTACGCGCAAATGTCGGACGAGCGCTGGCTGGCGAAGCTGTCTGACGAGCCGCTTCTGCTCAAGCTTCCGCTCGTGCGCAGCGGCAGCCAGGTAATGATAGGAGCCGACGAAAGTATTTGGCGGCAGTGGACAGGTCGCTGATGCGGTTCTCGCTTGTGGGGGTAAGCTGAGACGGGCGATATTGCACTCCCCGCTCTTTCGCTCAAACTACCACGCGCCAGTGACTTACAGCGTACTCGTCACCGATGAAATCGACGCCGAGGGCGTAGCCGTTCTTGCTGCGGATCCGCGGCTGCGTGTCGACGAGGTGCCGACACTGCCGAAGGACGAGTTGCTGCGTCGCATCGGCGACTATGACGCGATAGTTGGCCGTAGCGCCACGCGCATCTCCGCGGATCTGCTGGAAAAGGGACGCAAGCTCAAAGTGGTGGGACGCGCCGGCGTCGGTGTCGACAACATCGCGCTTGATGTCGCGACCTCTCTGGGGATCGCGGTGATCAATGCCCCAGCGGGAAATACGATTGCGGTGGTCGAGCTTTTCTTTGGCTCTCTGATCGCGCTGCTCCGCCACATCCCGCGTGCGGACAGCTCTATGCACTCCGGGAGATGGGACAGGTCTTCACTGCTTGGCTCGGAGCTCAAGGGTCGCACACTTGGTATCGTCGGGCTCGGGCGCATTGGAGGAGAAGTAGCAACGCGTGCCCGCGCTTTTGGGATGGATGTGTCGGCATACGATCCCTATATCGCGCAATCGCGGTTCGAGTCACTGCGTGTTCAGGAGGCGAAGACTCTCGACGCTCTTCTGGAGCAATCGGCTGTCCTGACGCTCCACACGCCTCTTACCGACGAGACCACCGGGATGATTGGGCGCCGTGAGCTGGCGCGGCTTCCACAGCGCTCGATAGTGGTCAACCTCGCCCGTGGGGGAGTCGTCGACGAAGCCGCCCTGCTCGACGCACTGCAGAACAAGCATCTGGGCGGAGCGGTAATCGACGCGTACGAGAGGGAACCGCTGGAGCCGCACCATCCACTGCGCCAAATGGAGAATGTCCTTCTCACGCCGCACATCGGCGCATCCACCTTGGAAGCACAGCGCAACGTCGCCGTCGATGTCTGCATCGCCGTGCGTGACGCACTACTCAGTGGCGAGCTGTCGCGCTCCATCAACGTCGCCGATGTCGGGGGTGAATGGTCGGAGATCGAGCCGGCACTGACACTGGTGCGACGTGCAGCCGCAGTCGGACGGGCGATACTCGCTACTCAGGGGACACGTGCCGTACAGCGACTCGATCTTCGCTGTGGGTCGGCGCTGCTCGGCGCGAGAAGCGTCCTTATCGCGGCGGCAGCGCGAGGACTTCTCGAGGGAACCGTGGAACAGGAACGGCTGAATCTGATCAACGCCCGCACAATGGCCGAGAATCGCGGTATCGATCTCTCCACGACCGAGACAGCCACGCAGGAGAATCCGTATGCCGTGGAAGTAAGACTCAGTGGTGGGATGCGGGAGATCGCCATCGCGGGAATCGCGCAACCGGGTGCGGCGCCACGCCTCACGCAAATCGGCGCGTTCCATGTCGATGTGCACCCACGGGACACCCTGCTCATTCTCACCAACAACGATGTGCCCGGAGTCATTGGAAGAGTGGGTACACTGTTAGGCGAAGCCGGAGTCAACATCGCTGAATATCACCAGGCACGCCTGGCACAAGGTGGGCAGGCACTGGCGGCGGTGTCAGTCGACGGGAATGTCAGCGAAGCAGTTCGTGAATCACTGCTCAGGCTTCCGGACGTCCTGTCGGCTGCAGTCGTCTGCTTCCAGCCAGGGTGAGCACTGGAGTAAGCAGCGATCAGAGCGTCCGTGAGGCATACGATGCAGACGCGTCAGGCATCCATCTTCTGCCGGACCTGGTAGCGCGTCCTGACAGTGTTGAAGCGGTAATCGAGCTCGTCAAGCGTGCCGGGAGTGATGGAACACCGATCACTTGTGCCGGAGGTCAAACCAGCACCACCGCCGCTTCCATCACCGACAAGGGTTTGCTCCTCTCGCTCCGGGGACTCAATCAGATTGCCGAGGTGGATGAGTCCGCAAAAACGATCAGAGTAGGCCCTGGCGCTCTCGTTGGAGAGATCAAACGGACTGTCGCAGCAGCCGGTCTTCTCTTTGCTCCCGATCCCACCAGCGAAGAGGAGTCGACGATCGGCGGAGCCATCGCCTGTAATGCCTCAGGAGCACGGACGTACAAATACGGCGCGACGCGCAAGCACATTCGCTCGCTTCGCGTGGTTCTGGCCAATGGAGAAGCCATCGAATTCCGCCGCACCGAGCTCGAAAAAAACACTGTCGGCTATGCCTTCGCCCACGATCCGATCGATTGGTTCATCGGCAGCGAGGGAACTCTGGGAGTCATCGTCGAGGCCGAGCTCTCACTCCTGCCGCTGCCCAACCGCGTCGTTGGGCTCGCTGCTCCGTTCCGGACTGAAGCCGATGCTCTTCGCTTCGTGGTCATGGCCAGAGAGTCAAACTTCGTTTCACCGAGATGCATCGAATTCTTCGACTCAATGGCGCTCGACATTACCCGGTCGGCTGGACCAGCCGTCGAGTGGCCGGAAGCCTCCGGTGCCATGGTATACGTCGAGGAAGAGATATCGAGTGGCCTGGAAGAAACTCTCGACAGTTGGCTGCAGCTGATGGAGAGCGTGTCCTCCGGAATGGAGCCGCTGGTGTTCGAGGGAGAGTCGCAATTGCGCGAGGCGAGACGCATGCGCCACAGCGTACCCGCGACTATGAACGAGCGAGGCGGGAAGCATCGTACAGCTGGTGGACGAAAGATCTCTACGGACTGGGCGGTTCCCTATCGGAACCTCGAAGCCGCAATCGATGCTGCTCGGACGCTTGTTGCGAGCCGCGGCCTCGAGCAGCCTGTCATTTACGGTCACGCCGGGAACGGCCACCCACACCAGAATTTTGTGGCCCACAACGCTGAAGAGCTTACTACCATAGAAGGGGTCATCGAGGAAACTCTGCGGACGGTACTGCGCCTGGGCGGCACGGTAGCCGCCGAACACGGTATCGGGAAGATCAAGCGCAGGTGGCTTCCGCTGCAGATGAATCCGCTGCAGATCGCAATGATGACCGCCGTAAAGCGCGAGCTCGATCCCCTGGGAATTCTGGCGCCCGGTAACATCCTGTGAAGCGCTTCAACTCTGTCGTTCTGGATGTAGACTCGACGCTGTCGGGAATCGAAGGGATCGACTGGCTTGCGTCGTTGCGTGGCCCGGCAGCGGAAGCGCGCAGCGTCGAGCTGACGGACAAGGCAATGCAGGGGCTGATTCCTCTCGAGGCGATCTACGGTCAGCGGCTGAATTCAGTCAGACCTACGCGGCCCGAAATCGAGGAATTGGCCACGATATACGTGAAGCGGATGGCGCCGATGGCGCGGGAAACGCTGGCGCAGCTACGCGAGGAGGGAGTCGACCTGACGATTGCCAGTGGCGGCTTTCATCAGGCGATACTTCCGCTTGCTTCCGAGCTTGGGGTTGAGATCGACCACGTGCACGCGGTGCGGCTGCGTTTTGACGATCGCGGTGAATACGCCGGTTTCGATGAGAGCTCGCCACTCACGCGTCAGTTCGGAAAGCGCAAAACGATAGAAGGCTTGCGGCTTAGAGGGCCCGTTCTGGCGGTTGGCGACGGAATTACGGATTATGAGATTGCTTCAGTGGTGGATGCATTCGCGGCGTTCACAGGGTTCACACGGCGGGAATCGGTCATAACGCGGGCGGACTATGTGCTGGAGAGCTTTGACCAACTGCGCGAACTGGTACTCGCATGAATAAGTCTTTCGGGACTTTTTTTCTGCCAGGGCCGACTGAGGTCCGTCCCCAGATTCTCGCGGCGATGATGAACCCGATGATTCCGCACCGTGGTCCGGAATTCGAGCAGCTTTTCGAGCGCTTGCAGCGTGGCCTCCGGTCCGTCTTCAAGACAAACAGACCAGTGCTGATCAACAGCTGCTCGGCGACCGGAATGATGGAAGCCGGCATCCGTGCGCTCCCACCGGGTCGCGTGCTTTGTCTCGTCAACGGCGCGTTCTCCGAGCGGTTTGCATATATCGCCTCAATGTGCGGGCGCGACGTAGACAGGTACGAAGTTCCCTGGGGACAGGTGCATGCGGTTCCGCAGCTGGAGGAACGACTGTCGATCCGGAAGTATGTCGCCATCACGGTGGTGCATTCGGAGACATCAACCGGTGCGCTCAACGATGTACGCGCGATGTCAGACACCGCGCACAAGCACGAGGCGGTATGCCTGATCGACAGCGTGAGCGGAGTGGGTGGTGCCGAGCTGCTGTTCGATGATTGGAAGCTCGACTACGTACTGACAGGGTCTCAGAAGGCGTTTGCGCTTCCGCCCGGGATTTCATTCGCGGTGGGTTCACCGGAACTGATCGATCGGGCTCAAAGCGCGCAGGGACGTGGGGTGTACTTCGATCTGGTGGAGCTCGACGTCTTTGCGCGGAGAAGTCAGACTCCGAGCACGCCGGCGATTTCCCTGCTTTATGCTCTCGAGGCCCAGCTGGAATCGATAATATCGGAAGGTGTCGAGGCACGCTGGGCACGTCACAAAGCAATGGCGATGCGCACGCAGCAATGGCTGACGAAGGTAAGTGGAGAAACGGGAAAGAAGCTGGCCAACATCGCTCCGCTCGGATCCCAGTCACCAACGGTCTCGACGATCAGGCTTCCGAGCGACCTGCCGGCGGAAGGCTTTACCCGGAGCGTCAGTGAGCGCGGAATCGTCGTCGGCAACGGCTACGGAAAGCTCAAGAGCTCGACATTCAGAATCGGACACATGGGCGATCATACGGTCGAATCCCTGGACCGCTGTCTTTCAGCCTGTGCCGGCGCCCTGCAGTCTTGACCCAGATCTCGCTATCGAATGTCGGTGTAGAGTTTGGCGCCACGAGGATCTTCGAGGGAATAGCCTTCACCATCGGCGAGGGTGATCGCTGGGCGATCCTCGGCCGCAACGGCAGCGGAAAGACCACCCTCCTGGGCCTGATTACCGGAACGCAGCAGCCCAGTGAAGGCACGATCACGCGCCACCCGGGACTGAGAATGGCGCTGCTCGAGCAACACCGTGATTTCGGTACAGCGCAAACGGTGTGGGAAGCAGGCGCGGGAGAATACGCGGAGCTTCTCGCGCTCGAGCACTCGATGGCGGAGCAGGGAAATCAGCTCGCCGAGGTGGGCGAAGGCGCCACGCCGCAGATGCTGGCGCGTTACGATCGCGATCTCGAGCGCTTCGAGCGGGAAGGCGGCTATACGTTTGCTCCACGCGTGGATGCGGTGCTGCAGGGTCTGGGTTTTGATGCCGAGAAAGCACGCACGCAGCCGCTGGCGCAGTTGAGTGGTGGCGAGCGAGGCAGGCTTGGGCTGGCCAGACAACTGGTGAGCGCGGCCGATGTGCTGCTTCTCGATGAGCCCACCAACCATCTCGATCTCGAAACTACGCGCTGGCTCGAGGACTACCTGAGGAACACGCAGAAGACGATTCTACTCATCAGCCACGACCGCGCGTTTCTCGCAAACGTCGTCGACCACGTGCTTCACCTGGAAGGAGGAGGCGGCGTACCGTACAACGGCGGCTACGAGTCCTTCGTCCTGCAGCGCGAAGAGCGTCGACTCAGTCAGCAGCGAGCTTTCGAGAAACAGCGCAAGGTGGTTGCTGACGAAGAGGACTACATCCGCCGCAATATCGCGGGGCAGAACTCGAGGCAGGCAAAAGGACGTCGCAAGCGCCTCAGCCGACTGCCGCGCCTTACCGGGCCGACTGCGGACGATGGCACCGGCATGGCACTGCGACTGGATGTATCGGAGAGAGGGGGAGACCAGGTCGCCATTGCGCGGGATGTCACCATCGCGGTCGGCGAGCGAACGCTCATCAAAGGCTTTACCGGTACGATTCAGCGTGGCGAAATCGTCGGGTTCGTCGGACCGAATGGAAGCGGGAAGTCCACGTTTCTACGCGCCCTGATCGGTGACTGGGAAACTACGCGAGGCGAGCTCAGGCTAGGCGGCTCGGTGCGACCGAGTTATTACCGACAGGACATGGCGCAGGTGCCTCTGGACCGCACGTTGTTCCAGGTGATCAGCGAGCTTCGGCCCCAATGGGAGCGGCGGATGGTGCAGGGCCATCTCGCGCGTTTCGGTTTTTCCGGAGACGAATCCCAACGATCTGCGGATACGCTCTCAGGTGGGGAGAGGGCCAGAGTGGCGTTGGCGATGATGGTTTTGACGCGCGCGAACTTTCTCGTGCTCGACGAGCCGACGAACCATCTGGACATCGAATCCGTGGAAGCGCTCGAAGACGCACTGTCGTCCTACGAAGGAACGATCCTGCTGGTGAGTCACGACCGTGCCATGCTGGAAGCTCTCACATCTCGTGTCTGGGTCCTACATGAGGAGCACATCACCGATTTCCCAGGGTCATTCGGCGAGTGGGAAGAGCAGAGCCACGAGCGCGCACACGCCGCGGCAATAGCGGCGGCCGAACAGGAATCGCTGCGCCGCGTGCAGGAACGCAAGGCGACGAGAAGGCGCGACGTCGAGGGAGATCATACCCGCGCGGCCATCCGCGATGCGCGCCGCAAGGTCGAAGACATCGAGAAGGAGATCGCGACCCTCGAGAGCAGGATCGCCGAGATCAGGGCGCTGCTCGAGGACCCGGAGCTGTACACCACGCGTGAGGGAACGCAGAAGTCACTCACCGCGGGCGCTGAGCTGGATCTCTTGCGGCGCAAGCTCGATGGCGCGTTGGCGAGATGGACTACTGCGACTGAGAAACTCGAGGGGCTGGCTGCTACGTAAGCCGAAAGTACTGGGTTGGGCCTAGGGGATCCAAGTAATGAGTGAACAGCCGTGAGCTGTAGTTGGTTAGTGGTTTACAGTTTGGCACCGTCGACCACTGATAACCACTGGCAAACTACCACTCACCACTGGCAACTCAACACTTGGATCCCCCGTAAGGTTCCCAGTAGGTTGTGGTCCTGGATGTCTAGAACTCGCCAATAAATCCGATTTCCACCTCGAGGTGGTGCCCGAACCTTTCCTCGACCTTCTCCTGCGCGATGGCGATCAGCTGACGCACATCATTCGCGGTGGCATTCCCGAGATTCACCATGATGTTGGCGTGAATGTGAGAGATCTGGGCGTCGCCCTGACGAAAACCCTTGAGACCGACCTCGTCGATCAGGCGTCCTGCCCCAACGCCCTCGATCTTCTTGAAGATCGAGCCGGCACTGGGGTGGTATTCCAGCCACGGGTGCTTGCCGCCCCGCCAGCTCAGATTCTCCTGCATGATGCGGTGCATGACCGCCTTGTCGCACGCCTCGAGCTGGAACGTCACGGCAAGAGCGATGTCACGCCGCTTGTGCAGCGTGCTGGTGTCGTAACCGAACTGCATGTACTCCCTGTCGACTGTGCGCCGGCCGCCTTCCTCCATCAACAGTTCGGCGGATTCGAAAACTTCGGCGATGAACATGGTGCGTTCCCGCTCCGGAGCCGGAGACAGAAAATGGAGGTTCTGCCACACCGCCCCGCCGACGGTGCTCGGGATTCCCACGTAATGCTCGAGGCCCGACCATCCACGCTCAACGGCCTGGGGGATAAGCTTGGCCATCACCGCGCCGCTCTCCACCCACAGCTTCCCGTCATTGGCAAACCGCAGATGGCTCGAGGTGTTGCGTATGACCAGGCCGCGAAAGCCCTTGTCACCGACCAGGATGTTGGCGCCTAGTCCGAGCACGAAATAATCGACTCCAAGCTCGCGGGCGGCCGTCACAGCCCCTGCCAGATCGTCCGTCGATGTTGCATCGTAGAAGAGGTCGGCGGGACCACCAATCCTGAACGTGGTGTATTGAGCAAGCGGCTCGTCGCGCTTGAGCCTTCCGCCGCTTAGCCTGGCAATCAACTGCCCGTGTGATTTCGAGCGGGAACTCCCAGAATCTGACATGTCCGAAAGAAAAGGTATCCTTCCCTACTGCGCCACTCTGGCGTTTTTGATTTCTCTTGTCTTCTCTCCCGCTGCGTGGGGTCAGAGAGCCGAGCTCGAAAAGATCATTCAGCGCAAAGTCCTGCCGAATGGACTGGAAGTCATCGTGGTCGAGAATCACGGTGTGCCGTTAGCGACTGTGGAAGTGAACGTGAAGAACGGGTCCTTCACGCAGTCACCCGAATTCGAAGGGCTGGCGCACATGTACGAGCACATGATCTTCAGGTCAAACTCACGGTACTCCGAGCCCGGCCAGTTCATGGACAGCATGTCCGATCTCGGCGCGGTGTTCAACGGCACGACCCAGGAAGAACGGGTCAATTACTACATGACGGTGCCCGCCGAGAAGGTCGGCGATGCGATCAGCCTCCTGGCGATCGCTCTGCGGGAGCCCCTGTTTCGGCAGGACGAGCTGGAGCGTGAGCGTCAGGTAGTGATCGGCGAGTACGATCGCAACGAGTCGAGCCCTTTCTTTGAGCTCACCCAACAGCTGGATCGCAAGCTCTATCCCGGGAATGCAAGCAGGAAGAATACGATCGGAGATCGGCAGATCATCCTCACCACGACTCCGGAGAAAATGCGGACGATCCAGAAGAAGTATTACGTCCCTAACAACTCGGCGCTGATCGTTGCCGGTGATGTAAATCCGGCGGCTGTATTCGCGCTGGCTGAGCGTGAGCTGGGGAAATGGCCGCGTGGAGCGGATCCATTCGTTGCCGATCCGATACCGCCCATTCCGCCCCTCACGAAGAGCGAAGGAATTATCGTTGAGGCGCCGGTTGGCGCTGCAACCTTCCTGGTTCAGTGGCAGGGTCCAAGCGTAGGGAAGGATCCGAATGCCACTTATGCGGCCGATGTGTTCTCGGATGTCCTCAACGATCCGCGCTCGCAGTTTCAGCAGAGGCTGGTCGACAGCGGGCTCTGGCAGGCCGTCGGTGTGAACTATTACACGCTCAACCATACGGGGCCGATAACGATTAGCGGTCAAACATCGCCGGAGCAGCTGCGTGAAGCGGTCACCGCACTCTATGCGGAGATCGCAAAATTTGATTCGCCCGACTACTTCACGGCCGAAGAGCTGGAAGCAGTCAAGGCGCATCGCGCCGTTACTTCAGCCTTCGACCGGGAGCGCTCATCGGGGTTCGCACACACGCTCGGTTTCTGGTGGAGCGTCGCCAGCCTCGAGTACTACATGGGGTATGTCGACTACATGGCACAGCAAACGCTCGAAGACCTGCGCTCTTACGCCCGCCGATACATTCTCGGCAAGCCTTACATCGCGGGAGTTCTGATCGCGCCAGATGCGCGACAGTCGCTCGAGCTCGTGCCTGAAGATCTGATCGGCAGAGGAAAGCGCTGATGCTGCTCACTATTGCGCTGGCGCTATCGGGTGCGATGGCGCCTCTCACGACCAGTTTTGATGTCTCGGGCGTGCGAGTGATCCTCCGCCAGAATGCCGCTAACAACGTTGTCGCAGCGAATCTGTATCTGCTGGGCGGTGCAAGGCAGGTCTCCCCCGCGAATGCCGGCATCGAGCCGGTATTGCTCGAGGTGTCGGAGCGTGGAACGCGGCGTTATCCGAAGAACATGCTCCGCCGCGCGATGTCGAGGCTGGGAAGCGAGATCGTCACGACCGCCGCTGCCGACTGGACGATGTTCGGTATCAGATCGAGCACCGAGGTCTTCGATTCCACCTGGGCGATCTTCGCCGATCGGGTGATGAGACCGACGCTCGCCAGCGCCGATGTCAACCTGGTGAAGGCCCGGTACCTGTCGGGAATCCGACAGCGCCGTGACGACCCCGACGCGCTCGCCAACTATCTCGCCGACAGCATCACTTTCGAAGGCCACCCGTACTCGGTTTCAGTCAGCGGCAACGAGAAATCCATCCATGCTCTCGACTCCATCGCGCTGAGAAATTATCACGACCGGGAATTCGTGACATCCCGGATGCTGCTCGTCGTAGTCGGAAACGTCGACCGCGCCCGCATCGAGAGATTGGTGACCCAGTCCCTCGGACAGCTTCCACGTGGCAGCTACAAATGGACAGCGCCTCCTCGTGTTCCAGAGCGCGAGACGGCGATGGTGGTCGAGCGGCGTCAGATGCCGACCAACTACCTCATTGGCTACTACAGCGGCCCGCTCGCAACCGGTGCGGATTACAGGGCGCTTCGCGTCGCGACGTCCGTCCTGACTGGCCGCATGTTCGCCGAGATCCGGACGCGTCAGAATCTCACTTATGATGTCCACGCACCGTTCGTGGACCGAGCCGCGACAGTCGGAGGTCTTTACGTCTCGACAGCTTCACCGGACACCACGCTCAAGCTGATGAGAGTGGCGATCAACGACCTCCAGCAGGGATTGCTGGACCCCGTTGGGCTCAGGGAAATGGAGCAGCAGTTTATCACCGAATACTTCCTCGATAATGAGACCAATGCCGCTCAGGCGGACTTCCTTGCCAGAGCACAAATGTACGAAGGTGACTACCGCACGGCCGACAGATTCGTGAGTGATCTGAGAAGCGTCACCCCCGAAGCCGTTCAGCGCGTGGCGCGCAGATACATGAAAGGCTTCCGCTTCGCGTACGTGGGCGATCCTTCAAAGCTGAATCCGCGCACGCTCACCCTTTTTTAACAGGGGCACCGGCGCGGACATGTCCGGCAGCTACTCGGCGAACTCCTCAGCGACAATGCGCGGATCCATGGCGCCGGCGTAGAGCGCCATTCCGATGATCGCGGCTGCTACGCCGCGATCGGAGATAGCGCGCAGATCGCTGATGCTGGCGAAGGGTCCGGCCGCCAGCACTGGAAAATCCGCAGCTTCGGCAACGTCTTCCATGAGCGACAGGTGCGAGCCTGTCATGTCTTCGTATTGCGAGACGGTCACGATCAGGCCGGCGAGAGGAAAGCGGTTGAGCTCATCGACGAGATCGAGCACCAGCATCGGCCGGATTCGGGCCCACCCCTGGGCGAGGACCATCCGATCACGCACATCAGCCGCAACGATGATGGATCCAGGGAACAACGTGCTCATGTCAGCCAGCCAGTCCGGATCTTCCAGGCCCCGCCTACCGATGACCACCCGCTCGGCGCCGTCGTTCAACAGCTGCTGGATCGACTCACGGGTCTTAACGCCACCCCCCACCTGAGTTTCTGCTTCGGTTCGGCTGAGGATCGTCTGGATGAGCTCCGTGTTGTTGCCCCGTCCGGTGATCGCGTCGAGATCGATGACATGCAGATGGCGGAATCCGTACTGCCTCCAGGCAGATTCGACCCCCAGCACATCGGGGATTCGAATCACTTCATTGTCATATGAGCCCGCGGCGAGCTGTACGCACGCGCCATCCCGGAGATCGAGAGCGGGGATCGCGATCACTGGGAGCTGGAGGTTTCGGCACGAATCATGAGAAGCGGAAGCCGTTGCAATGATTGCGGTTTGGTGATCTTGTGAATAAATTCACAATCTTCGATGTTTGGCAAATCGAGCGATCCTGGATGTACAACAGTACGGCTTTGGAGGCCTCCTGAATATGCGGTTTTACGGATTGGCAGTAATGGTTGGAGTTGTTGCACTGAGCGCGTGCGCCGGTGGCGACAAGCGGCCTGGAGATACGACGGCAATTGCTATCGATACATCCGCACCCGCAGGTACCCCCGCCCCAGCTGGCGGAATGACACCGGCACCGGCGTCGGGAGCGATGGCGCCAATCACCGGTACCACGCACACGGTGAGGATGCTTGGTGACGTCGCGACGGGCGCTTACCGTTACGAGCCAGCGAACATCACGGTGAAGCAGGGCGACGGGATCAGGTTCCTAATGGTCTCAGGCGGACCCCACAATGTTGCTTTCGATGCTGCCACCATACCGGCTGACGTGAAGCCCCAGCTCGATGCGAACATGGGGACCGACAAGATGGGCGAGCTCTCGAGCAGCATGAAAATGAACCCCAACGAGACCATCACCATCTCGTTCGCGAACATCAAGGCCGGAAAATATCCTTACTACTGTGTTCCTCACCTTGCGATGAACATGAGAGGCGTCATTACGGTCCAGTAGTACGGACTGCGGGATGAGATACAAGCGGCGGGAGCGCATACTTCCGCCGTTTGTCGTATCTGTCTCCCGCGCCGTATCTTTTCAGGCATGACCGGTCGCAGCATCACGCGCATGGGCAGTGGATCGGCCTACCTGTGGATGGCAGCGAGGGCGAGGAACTCCCTGCGCAGAGTTGTCGTTTTCGGCATCGTCAGTGGCTTGGTGTTCGTTGCTGCGCTCATCGCGTTCGTTCTGGTGCCACGGAGCGCATCGAGAAAAGCGCAGGCGGTCGCCGCGAGAATCGAGGCGCGAACCGACACGACTCCCACCGCCGAAATCAAGAACCGTTATCTCGGCGAGATCACCGCCGCGGACTCGGTGCTGGCGGTGGCGCGAAGAGCGGCGATTCCCGCTCCTCCCACTATCATCGACACTTTTCCACCGGCGGTGAAAGCGCAGCGAGAATCACTAAACGCCGAGCTGGTGACACTCAACAGGCTAATCGCCCGCGCTGAAAACGCGCCGCTTCCCACATCGTACCGGGCACTCGCCGCATCTCCCGCCGTGGCCGCAGATCCCCGGGTTCGCCTGCTGCTGGATTCGCTCGCATCTATCGAGCGCGAGCGAAATGCGTTTGGAGCCGTGGGAGGAGTGGATCCGGTTTATCTCGCACTGACATCCAGAGCGACAGCGATCGGGCGGTCGATCCAGGGCATTGCCGACGCCAAGCGCGGTGAAGTGAGAGGCCAGCTCGCAATGATCCGTCCCATCGCCCGACCCGCGCCCAAGCCGGAGATAACCATCGATACCGCGAAATTCCTCGCACAGCGTGCGTCGGCGGAGCAGCAATACACTGCCGCTTCACGCCAGCTCGATCAGGTCCGGCAGAAAAATGCGCGCATTGACCGCCAGACGGCACAAGCGCGAGAGCTTGCAAATGTGGGAGCGCCGCCGTGGGCGATGCTCGCGGCCGCTGTCGTGCTCGCTCTCGCGCTCGGATTCGCCGCCTCGTTCGGTACCGAGCTGAAGCGCCCCCACATCGCTGATGCAAGAGAGGCTGAACAGATAAGCGGCGCACGCGTCCTCACCGTCGTCAGGCCTCCGGAAATTGTGGTGGAGCGCAGTCGCAGGCAGGTGGATGTCGAGGCCCCGCCGCTGATCGACGTCGTCTCCGAGAGCTACCGTACACTCTACCTTCACATCGCCGCAGTAGATGCGAGCGTCCCCATCGTTACTATCACGGGTGACGACCCCGCCATCGTGGCAACCGTCGCCGCTAACCTCGCGGCATCAGCCGCATATGAAGCGAGAAGCACTTTGCTCGTCGATGTCGATCCGACCACCTGTAGTGTCGCGAGCGTGCTGCGCATCCGACCGGATCCCGGATTGTCCGGGATAATTACGGGCGGAGCCACGTGGCCGGAGGCTATGGTTCCGACTACCATCGGTCGCGACCGTCCGCTCGACGTGCTGCCAAGCGGTACCAAGCGCGCGGGATTGCCCGAGCCGCAGATCGTCGCCGAAGTTCGGAACGAGCTGGCGCGAATGCAACGCCGCTATGACTTCATCATCATTGCCGCGCCGACCAGCTACGTTCAGCGAAGTGCATCGAGCATCATACCCGCGCCGGACGTGATACTTTGCGCCCGGATTGCTCATACCACAGTAGGGGCGTTGAAGACAGCGGTGGAAAGCCTTCGCGGAGCCGACATGCGGATTCACGGGCTCGTGCTGTGGGATGCGGAGATGCCGCAGCTCGAAACGCGTGAAGAGATGCTGAGCTCCTCAGCGCAGCAAACCGGGAATTACCAGCCCGAGCTCGCAGCGGCACGTTAGGTCCATCAATGGCCGAGATGATTCCGGATCTAAGAGGGATCCCTAAAGCCCGGGCGTACACGGAGCTCGAGGGACACTGCGCGACGATTCTCAATGGTATCAGGGACGAGATTACCGGAATGGCGACGATTGCTTCGCTGGTGCATAACGCGTTCGGATATCTCTGGACGGGATTCTATCGCGTCGTCGAGCCTGGAGCGCTACTTCGCGTCGGTCCATACCAGGGAAGTCTCGGCTGTCTCGAGATCGCTTTCGGCCGGGGAGTCTGTGGCACGGCCGCCGCCGAGCGCCGGACTGTGATCGTTCCGGACGTGGAAGAGTTTCCCGGGCACATTGCGTGTGATGCGAGAGCGCGATCGGAAATCGTGGTTCCAGTCTCCAATGCGCGAGGTGACCTGATCGCTGTCCTGGATGTGGATTCCGCCCAGCTCGACTCCTTCGATCGGGAAGACCAACGCGGGCTGGAGCGGCTGGTGTCGTGGTTTTCAGCGGCGAGGCAATGACAGTCAGCGGCTATTCCGACATCATCAACCATGCGCTCGCCTTCGCGGCGAAGCACCACGACCGTCAGGTGCGAAAGGGGACCAAGCTTCCCTACCTCACTCATCCCGCGAACGTGGCCGTGATCCTCACCCGGTACGGCCGCAGCGACGACACCGTCGTCGCCGGGATTCTGCACGACGTTGTCGCGGACTGGGTGCGCGATGGCTATACGCGCGACATCCTTGATCAGCGCCTTGGCGACAAGTTCGGCCCGCAGGTTCTGGAAACGGTGCTGGCGGTGACATATCGGCGTCACGACGACGACGGTGTCGAGATGTCGAACGACGATCGAAAGGACGACTACCTCGAGCGACTCGCCAAGGCCAGCGAAGAAGCAAGGTGGGTATGCGCCGCCGACAAAGTTCACAATGCTTCGACCATCCTCGCTGACCTGCGACGAACGATGGATCCGGACACCGTCTGGAACCGGTTTGGCGGCGGAAGAGCGAATGTCGTACTCTGGTACCGGGCGGTTTACGAGCGACTGCGGGAGGTTGGGTTCAATGCGCCGATAATGGGGGAACTCGAGAGAGTTACCAAGGAACTCGAGGGAATGGGGTAGCGAACGAACTGCAACCCGTAGTCTTCATTTCGTAGTTTGCCTTACGAAACCCCCGCCGTCATGCCCGCCCCGTAGGTCCGCTCCACATAATCCTCGAGAATCCTGAGGAACTCCGGAACTATAGTCTCTCCCTTGAGCGTGACCAGCAGCTTGCCGTCAACGTACACCGGGGCCTTGGGATCCTCGAACGTGCCCGGTAGCGAAATCCCTATGTTAGCGTGCTTCGATTCACCCGGACCGTTCACCACGCACCCCATGACCGCGACCTTGAGCTCGGTAACGCCCGGATACCTCTCCCGCCACACCGGCATCTTCTCACCCAGATACGTCTGGATGTCTTCTGCCATGTGCTGGAAAAAGGTGGACGTAGTGCGGCCGCACCCTGGGCACGCAGTCACCTGCGGATTGAAGCTCTGCAGCTCGAGGGACTGAAGGATCTGTTGCGCGACCTGGACCTCTTCGGTCCTGTCGCCGCCCGGTTTTGGGGTCAGTGATACCCGAATCGTGTCACCGATGCCTTCCGAGAGCAGGATAGAAAGCGCGGCGGTGCTGGCGATGATTCCCTTGGATCCAAGCCCGGCCTCGGTGAGCCCGAGGTGAAGCGGATAATCACAGCGTGAAGCCAGCTGCCTGTAGACATCGAGAAGATCCTGTACTCCTGAGACCTTAGCCGAAATGATGATTCGCTCGTGACCGAGTCCCATTTCTTCCGCGACGGCCGCGGAGCGGAGAGCGCTCTGGATCATCGCCTCGATGTACACCTCCTTGGCGGTGCGCTGATCTACCCTGAGGGCGTTCTCGTCCATCATCGAAGTCAGGAGATCCTGATCGAGAGAACCCCAGTTGACTCCGATCCGCACCGGCTTGCGATTGTCGAGCGCGATCCGGATGATCGTCCTGAAGTTCTCGTCGCGACGCTTGCCGCCGACATTTCCGGGATTGATGCGATACTTGGCGAGCGTCCGCGCAGCGGCTGGGTACTTTGCCAGCAACAGATGGCCGTTGTAGTGAAAATCTCCAATGAGAGGGACTTCGACGCCCAGGTCCGTGAGACGGACGGCAATTTCCGGAACAGCGCGTGCCGCCTCGTCGTTGTTGACCGTAATTCGTACCAGCTGGCTGCCGGCTCGTGCCAGCTCAGCGACCTGGATGGCGGTCGCGGCGGGTTCTGCCGTGTCGGTGTTGGTCATCGACTGCACGACTATCGGATGCGCCGACCCCACGGGGACGTCACCGATTACGGCGGATACGGTCTGTCGACGGGTCATAGTGGGCAACTGTGCTTGCGGAGGATGATTTCGAAAGCTAATTCCCTGGCCTGGGCGGTGCAGGTAAGACGACGCACACCTCTCTTCCCGGTTTCACTGGAGATCAGATGGCTGACGAGCCCGAAGAAGATAAAACCCCGCCAAGTAAGACAGCTGAAACGCCGGCAGCTGAAACGCCGGCAGCAGAAAAAGTCCAACCACCGGTGCCGGAAAAGAAGAAATCACGCCGGAAATGGCTATTGCTACCTCTCGCCATCGTATTGCTGCCGGTTCTGATCTTCGCTTTCTGGGCCTGGATCACGCTCGGCTATGTCTATGCTTCGGGGGAACGTGCCGGGTATGTACAGAAGCTTTCCAAGAAGGGCTGGCTCTGCAAGACGTGGGAAGGGGAGTTGGCGATGGTCAACCTCCCCGGCTCGGTCACTCCGCAGATATTCGCCTTCACCGTGCGCAGCGACTCGATCGCGAGACTCATTCTCAAGGAGAGCGGCAAGAGAGTCTCGCTGACCTACGAACAGCACCCGGGGGTTCCGACGAACTGCTTCGGAGAGACGGAATATTTTGTTACAAACGTCCGTGCCGCGACTCTCTGAATCTTCCTATTGTCTGCTCAGCCGGTCCTTGCTATTTTCTCAGCCAAGTCGAGCAGGGAGGCCACGGGCCGACGCAAGAAGGTCCGTGTTTCCCTCTCAAAACCAAAGCGGGTTAAATCAGGACCCGCGGACAGATTGTCGCGGGTCGGGTGAAGTTTCCGCTCCCGAGACACAAATTTTTTCAGGAGCAGGGAATGCGTACGACCGGCAAAGTGAAGTGGTTCAACGATGCGAAGGGCTTTGGCTTCATCACACCTGACAACGGGCAGAAGGATTGCTTCGTTCACTACAGCGCGATTTCCGGCTCGGGCTTCAAGTCCCTTGCGGAAGGCGACGCGGTAGAGTTCGACATCGTCGAAGGTCAAAAGGGTCCGGCAGCCGAGAACGTGACGAAGGCGTCCTGACGCCACGTCGGCTTCACTGGTACAATCTGGCGGGGCGTCTCTGGTGAGGCGCCCCGTTTTGTTGGCTGGTTGTCCAGACTGCGGATAGCGGACTAACTGCGGACTGCGAACTAACTACCTTGAGGGCGACCTCTCTTGGGGATGGGGGTGATTTCGACCGCGTCAGCGAGACGAGCCTCGAGAGCGGCCCGGAGCCGTGGTAGATCCAGCCGTATACCGATGCCGGCTTTGGTGCGGTGATGGCCGCCGGCTGCGGTGAGCATGGCGGCAAGGCGAAGTGCGTTCGGGGTCGGGATTTTGAGGTCCTGGATCAGGTTGGCGGCGAGAGCGAGGTTCACTACTCCGTCGAGGCTTACTTTTCGGGAGACTCCCTGACGTCGCTGGACTACACCGCCGACGGCGTAATGGGATAGAACATTGTCGACCCACTTTTTGGGAATCGACAATGCAAGTGCAACAGTTCCAACAGTATAGGCCCGAGCCACATTATTATCCTAACTAGATAGGATAATAAAGTTAAGACCACCATCCTCCAACAATCCGTAGGCACTACTTTGACCCGAGCTACCATGCCAAGACAGATCGTCCTTTACTCGACCCTCGCGATCACTGCCCTTTTCGGGCTCGCGCCCAGTGCCTCCGCACAGAAGAGCTACGCGCTGGGGATCTCGGGGGGCGCGGCGATCCCCACCGGGAAGTTAGGTGGCAGCCAGTCCACGGGCTACGCTGGTGCTCTATTCCTTGCGCTCGGAGTCCCCGACCTGCCACTCGGCGTCCGGTTCGATGGGATCTACAATGATTTCGCCGGCCGGACCGTTACGGCTACCGGGGGTGGGAGTACGACCCATCCAGATACGCGGGTGATGGGTGTCCTCGGAAATCTCATTTACAGCTTTCCCGGCACCTCAGCGAAGCCCTACCTCGTAACCGGAGGCGGTATCTACAACATCAAAGCCGATGCCCCCGGTGTTCGCTCAAAAAACGACTTTGGATATAGCGTTGGATTCGGATCCACCTTCGGAGTGCGTCAGCTTGCCGCATTCATCGAGGCCAGATACCACGGCATCTCGCGAGAGGCGGCGGACGGAGGGAACATCCAGTTTGCGCCCATCACGCTCGGGCTAGTGTTCTAGAGCGACGACAAAAAAAGGGCAGGACAGTGCGCCCCTCTTGTTCGTGACCCGCTGAATCACACGGCGCGAAGAACCAGCTCGTTTCCCCGTGCTGCCTCTGCGACTGGGCGCAGCGCCTCGCGTGCTGCGCGGAGCTGAGCGCTCACCGCCGTCGGACCGGTTCCACCGGGCACGTCGCGCCGCGTAACAGAATGCTTGGGGCTGAGCCAGTCCAGGACATCGTCCCCGAACAATGGATGCGCGGCAGCGAACAATGCCTTGGGAAGTGCGTCGAGCTCACAACCCTCGTGCTCACTCTCGCGGATCAACGCGCCGACGGCAGCATGGGCTTCACGGAACGTTGTTCCCTTCTCCACCAGATAATCCGCCAGATCGGTTGCCATCATCGTGCTCGAGATCGCGCTTCGCATCCGCTTGGCGTTGAAACGGATTTCGGCCAGAGCCCCCGCGACAGCGGGAAGAACGAGCAGCGCGGTGTCCACCGCGTCGAACAAGACGCGCTTGTCGTCCTGCAAATCCTTATTGTATCCGCTCGGCAATCCCTTGAGGGTGGCGAGCAGGGTAGTGAGGGCGCCGATCGCGCGAGCACCGGAGCCACGTGCCAACTCGAGCGGATCGGGGTTCCGCTTCTGCGGCATCATGCTCGAGCCGGTGGTGAACGCGTCACCGAACTGGACAAAGCCGAACTCGCTCGATCCGTAAATGATCAGGTCTTCGGCAAGCCGGGAGAGATGCGTTGCCATCATTGCGACGGCGAACAACAGCTCCGCGACGAAATCCCTGTCGCCGACAGCGTCGATGCTGTTCCTGGATACGGAGGTGAAGCCGAGGCTCCCTTGGAGCAGCACGCGTGAAACGGGGAAGGCGCAGCCGGCGACCGCACCGGAGCCCAGGGGAAGGACTGCGGCCGCACGCGAAGCGGAAGCAATGCGCGCGCGATCGCGCTCCAGTGGCCAGAAATGCGAGAGCATCCAGTGCGCCGCCGACACAGGTTGTGCGCGCTGTAGATGCGTGTAGGCAGGCATCAGCGTGTCTTCGAGACTCGCGGCGTGATCGAGCATCACCTGCTGGAGTGAGCGTGCCGCCGCATCGAGCTTGATCGAGGCGTCCATCGCCCAAAGTCGTGTGGCAGTCGCTACCTGATCGTTCCGGCTGCGTCCTGTGTGAAGCTTGGACGCGATGTCGCCGACTTCTTCGTGGAGCATGCGGTCGATCATCGTGTGCACGTCTTCGTCGGAGGGAAGGGGAGCGGCGCCGGCGGCAAGCTTTTCACCCACGGTGGCAAGCCCGCGCTCGATCTTCTTGCTCTCTTCGAGCGTGACGACCCCTGCTCCCCAAAGCGCGACGACCCAAGCCTTAGATAGATTGATATCGAACGGCCACAGGCGATAGTCGGTGCCGATGGAGCGGTTTACGGCCTCGAGCGCAGCCGCGGTCGGAACCGAAAACCGGCCACCCCAGAGCTTGTGAGATGTATGGTCCGACATGGGGACGCCGCCGTTAAGCGATCGCCAGGGCAGCCGACTTAGTTGATTCCCCTGCTTTGGACTCGCCGTTGCGGGCAGCCAGCTCCTGATCGCGGAGGGAGCGGACTCGCGCTGACAGCCCGTACAGGCGGATGAAGCCCGCGGCGTCGCTCTGCTGGTAGACGTTGTCCTCTCCGAAGGTGACGAAGCGCTCGTCATAGAGGGCGAACTCGCTCTCGCGCCCAATGACAGATGCCGTGCCCTTGTAAAGGCGAAGTCTGACGGATCCAGTCACGCGCTCCTGGGTGACGTTGACGAATGAGTCGTAGGCCTCTCGTTCGGTCGTCCACCACCGTCCCTCGTAGACGAGATCGGCGTAGCGTGGTGCGATGAGGTCCTTGGCGGCCAGCGTGCGGCGGTCGAGCACGAGCTGTTCGAGCTCACTGTGGGCGGAATAGAGCAGAGTACCGCCCGGAGTCTCGTACACGCCACGGGACTTCATGCCGACGAGGCGGTCTTCCACGAGATCGATGCGCCCCACTCCGTGCCGTCCACCGATCTTGTTGAGAGCGACAACGAGATCGACAGGGGGAAGCTCCCTGCCGTTTACGGCCACCGGAGTTCCGGAGCGGAATGAGATCGTGACTTCGTCCGCTTCGTCAGGTGCGTTTTCCGGCGCAGAGGTCAGCATGAAGAGATCGGCGGGCGGTGCTTCGTCCGGCTGCTCGAGCACTCCACCCTCGTGCGAGATGTGCCAGACATTTCGGTCGCGGGAATAGATCTTCTCGCGTGTCGCGGTAATCGGGATGGCGTGCGCTTCCGCGTACGCGATTGCGTCCTCCCGGCTCCGGATGTCCCACTCGCGCCAGGGCGCGATCACTGGCAGATCCGGAGCAAACGCCGCATAGGTCAGCTCGAAGCGGACCTGATCGTTACCCTTCCCGGTGCAGCCGTGAGCCAAGGCATCGGCGCCGACCTGTCGCGCGATCTCCACCTGACGACGCGCGATGAGCGGCCGCCCCATTGAGGTGCCAAGCAGGTATTTACGGCCATAGACCGCTCCTGCCCGCAATGTCGGCCAGACGAAGCTCTCGACGAATTCCTGGCGCAGGTCCTCGACGTAGCATTCGTCGGCTCCCGAGGCAATCGCCTTGGCACGCACGCCCTCCAGCTCCTCGCCCTGGCCGATGTCGGCGGCGACGCAGATGATGCGCGCGCCATACCGCTCTTTCAGCCACGGGACGATGATCGATGTATCGAGACCGCCGGAGTAGGCGAGGGCAATCGTGCGAATCACAGGGTAACCTCAATAACTATTCAAAGATACTGAATATTTAGTCGGTCTCGACCCGCCCGTCAATAGCGGGTCAGGGCTCGCCGGCGAGGGAACGGAGACGGCGCAGGACCCGATCCCGGGCGGCCACCGACCGACATATGATCAATATGGTATCATCGCCTCCGACAGTCCCCAGAATGTCGGACCAGCCCTCTCCGTCCAGAGCTGCGGCAATCGGCTGCGCCCCGCCGGGCACGGTGCGAAGGACAAGCATCTCGCTCACCCCATCGACGCGCAGAAAAAGCTGGGGAAGGAGCGTATCGAGAGCCGCCCTGCTCTCCTCGATGGTGCCGTCGGTGACGGCGTACCTTGCTCCCTCCGCCGTTGGTACCCGTGCCAGGCGCAGCTCCCGGAGGTCGCGCGAGAGGGTGGCCTGGGTAACGTCCCACCCGCGCTGGAGCAGCAGCTTGCGCAGATCCTCCTGACTGCTCACGAAGCGAGAGTCAATTATCTCGAGGATGGTGTCGTGCCGTTCGCGCTTGTTGGCCATGTGAAGAACGGAGTTTAGCATCTGCAGGCACGTTGCGCGAGCGGATCATTGACGCAACCGGTGTGTAATGTTATGCATTAACTATGCATAAAGTTCCGGTAGGAGTCCTCGGAGCCAGCGGCTACGCGGGTCGGGAGCTATGCGGGCTGATCGCCCGGCACCCGTCCTTGGAGCTGGTGTTCGCGGCTGCCCAGGAGCAACGCGGCCAGCGGGCGAGAATCGGAGGCTCCGAGATCACATTCGTAGCTTCCGAAGACGCGCCGCTCGGGAAGGCGGAAGTCGTCTTTACCGCCCTTCCGCACGGAGCGGCGGCGACCTGGGTCGGGAACTCACGCGCAGTGGGAGCGAGGGTCGTCGACCTTTCTTCCGATTTCCGGCCCGGGGCCAGCACTGGCACTGTCGCTCCTTACGGGCTGACAGAGCTGATGCGAGACAAGCTTCCCGGCTCGGAGATCATTGCCAATCCGGGCTGTTATCCGACCGCGATACTTCTCGCCATCGCTCCCCTCCTCAGCGAAGGGTGGATCCCTCCCGGTGGTACGATCAATGTGTCGGCCGCCAGTGGTGTGACCGGGGCTGGATATGCGGCGCGGCCCGATCTCCTCTTTTCGGAAGTAGCCGAGGATTTTCGCGCTTACGCTGTCGGCAACGAGCACCGGCATCTGGCGGAGATGCGCGCCGTGGCCGACGAGCTGGGCGGAAAGAGCAACGACATCTTGTTCACTCCACACCTCCTGCCCGTAGCGCGCGGGATCCTCGCGACCATCACCGTACCGGTCAATCGCGATGCCGAAGACCCGCTTTTCCTCTGGCGCCGCTGCTACGAGGGAGAGCCGTTCATCGAAGTAGTCGAGCAGCCACCGGCACTGCGCGATGTGGTACGGCGCAACGTGGTGAGGATCAGCGTAACAAAAGCCGCCAATGTCAGGCAGCCAACGCTCATCATCATCTCCGCGATCGACAATCTCATGAAGGGCGCCGCCGGACAGGCGCTTCAGAACGCCAACGTATTGCTCGGCCTCAGTGAGCAGGCGGGATTGCCGGCGTGATGCGCGTCGTAAAGATAGGGGGCAGGGCGCAAGCCGATCCCCAACTGGCGAGCAAGATCCGGGAAGCATGGGAAGCGGGTCCCGGAGAGCTGTGCATCGTGCATGGTGGCGGCGACGAGATCACGGCGATGCAGAACGTACTCGGCAGGGAAGCGGCATTCGTCGGCGGCAGGCGCGTCACGTCCGAATCGGATCTCGAGCTTCTCCGGATGGTGTTGTCGGGAGTCGTCAACAAGAGAATTGTGAACTCGCTAGTAACGCAGGGTATCGCCGCAGTTGGAATCTCAGGTGAGGATAGTGCGCTCATCGGGGCCGAAGTGATCGACTTTGGCTTACTTGGCTACGCTGGGCGTCCTGCTCGTATCGAGCCAGGCATCATCCGTGCGCTGCTCGTCGGAGGCTTTCTGCCCGTCATCTCTCCCGTCGCATACGATGTCTCCAGCGGTACAGGTGGAGCGCTCAATGTGAATGGTGACGACGCCGCGGCGTCCATCGCCGTGTCGCTGAACGCCGCGGAGCTGCTTCTCATCGCTGACGTCGAAGGTGTGCGGAACGAAGGCGGAGAGATCATCGCGAACATCGATGCTGATTCTGCGCGTGATCTCATTCATGACGGCGTGGCTACTGGTGGGATGGCGGCCAAGCTGGAATCCGCGCATGCCGCCCTCGTCGAGGGAGTCGAGCGAGTGAGGATCTCCGACTTGGCCGGACTTGCCGACACGGAGCGCGGAACTCTCATCATACAAGCTCAAGGCGTAGCCTCATGACTTCAGTTTCGTTGCCCGTCGAGGAAGAGATCCTCGGGTCCGCCGTGGCTCCGTCGCGCATCCTCGGAACTTACAAGCGCGCACCGATGGAATTCGTGCGCGGGGAAGGTGTCGAGCTGATCGATACGCAAGGGAAGCGCTATCTCGATTTCACCAGCGGAATCGCGGTGAACTCCCTGGGCTACGCCGACGACGGAATCGCCAAGACGCTGACGAATGCTCTGGCCACCGGCCTGATTCACACTTCGAATCTCTATCGAACGGCACCGGGTGAGCGCCTCGCGACTCTGCTTACGGAGGTGTCGTTCGCCTCAAAGGTCTTTTTCTGTAACTCCGGGGCGGAAGCCAATGAGGGCGCGTTCAAGTTCGCGCGGCGGTGGGCACGTGCGACGGGGAGTGGCGCAAAGGTGGAGATTATTGCCCTGCGCGGCGGTTTTCACGGAAGGCTGTTCGCGTCGCTCGCCGCCACCGATCGGCCGACGTATCGCGCGCCGTTCCGCCCATTGGCGGGTGGAATCTCCATTTGCGAGCGTGACCTTGGCGACCTCGACGCTGCACTCGATGGCGAGACCGTCGCGGCGGTGGTGGTGGAGCCCGTTCAGGGAGAGGGCGGTGTGCGGGTGCTCGACCGCAAATTCCTCCATGGACTGCGGGAGCTGACGAAGCAACGCGGTATTGCGCTCATCTTCGACGAGATCCAGTGTGGACTGGGTCGCACCGGCAATCTCTTCGCGTACGAAAGCTTTGGCGTCGTGCCCGACATGCTTACGCTTGCCAAGCCTTTGGCGGGCGGATTGCCGATGGGTGCCGTGTTGATGACGGAAGAAATCGCGGCCACGATTCAGGCTGGCGATCATGGAACGACTTTCGGTGGTGGTCCACTCGTAGCCGAAGTTGCGACACACGTGGTCGAGAGGCTATCCGATCCCGACCTACTTCGCACGGTTCGCGAAAACGGCGTGTGGTTTGGCGAGCAGCTCGATGCGATCGCAACACGCTCGGGGAAGGTCCGTGCCGTTCGCGGAATGGGCTACCTGTGGGGGCTGGATGTCGTGGAGCCGGCAAACGACATCGTGAAGCGCGGGTGGGAAGAAGGATTACTGATACTGACTGCCGGCGAGCATACTCTCCGCTTGCTGCCGCCGTTGGTCATCGATCGCGACGATCTGGCGCGCGGCCTGTCGATTCTCGAGAAGATCATCACCGGGTAGCGGGGCAACGTCGCCATTTGTGGTACTCCCGGTTAACATAACGGGAACCTCTCGCAAGGCTGAATGATCTCGCCCTTTTTCCGAGCCTCGGGACTCATCGCTGGCATGCTTGCAGCAACGGCGTGCGCGCCCGTACCCGCAAGCCAGCCGATTCCCGACGTCGCGTCGATTGCACGTGACACAGTAGAAGCCCGCCGGTTGTTCGAGGAGAACATCGACGCGATACACAAGCGTGACCGTACTCGCTATCTCGCCACTTATCTTCAGACCAGCACACTGGCGCGAAACGGACCGACAGGACTCTCTCTTGGTTATGAGACCTGGAGCGCGAGAAACGACACCTCCTGGCCTGACACTTTGATTGCTAGGAACTTGCAAGTGGTGCCGGTCGCGCCGGGTGTCGTCTACGGCACTTACTGCTACAGCGTGACGCAGCGAGACACGACCTCGCACGGCGTGTCGGAGCGTGTATTCGTCAGAACGCCAGCCGGCTGGCGCATCGCGGTTACGACTGCGTTCGGAACCCCGCCCGGAATGCCTCCCCAGTGCAAGTAGAGCAGTAGAAAATCCACGTCTCGCACCAGGTCAAGATGAAACCCAGGCTGTACCACGCTCTCCTGCTTCTAGCGATTGTCGCGTGCAGCTCCACGCCTGGCGCAGGCGCGGTCGGGCCAGCGACCACTCCCAAGCTGCTGGTGTTCATCACGATCGATGGCATGCGCCCAGACTACCTGGTTCGATTCGAGAAACAGCTAGATGGTGGTTTGGCGCGGCTGTACCGTGATGGTGCGGTATTCACCAACGGGTATCAGGACCATGCCATCACAGAAACGGCACCTGGTCATTCAGCGATGTTGTCGGGACGATTTCCGATCAACACCGGTATCGCCACCAACCTCGCCGGAGTCGAGGACCCAAACTCGCCGGTTCTCGAGGCCCAGGGTCTGGGCGCGTCACCATTTCGTTCTCGCGGCAGCACGCTCGTCGATTGGCTAACCGCGAAAGATCCGCGCACTCGCGCACTGTCGGTATCGAGGAAAGATCGCGGCGCCATTCTTCCGATCGGCCGCTCGAAGCAGCCGGTGTTCTGGTATGCGGCAAATGGGAACTTCACGACGAGCACCTATTACGGCCCAACGTTGCCAGAGTGGGTGCGTGAGTTCAACGCGCGCAAGATTCCAGCGGGCTATGCTGGCCAGAGCTGGAGTCTGCTGCTTCCGGAAAGCGAATACGCCGAACCCGACAGCGTGCCCGTGGAGAGCCAGGGTAGCCAGGGTATCCAGTACACGTTCCCGCATATCCTTTCCTCCAGCATCGACTCAGCCACGCGTATGCTGGACCAGTTTCCGTGGCTCGATGAGCTGACACTGCGATTTGCGCTTCAGGGAACGCAAGCACTCGGTCTCGGCACGGGTCCGCAGACAGATGTGCTGGCGATTTCACTTTCTGCGACCGACATAATCGGTCATCGCTACGGCCCGGATTCGAGGGAGATCCACGACCAGATTCTTCGGCTAGACCGATCGCTCGGGCAATTTCTGGATTCGCTGTTCACGCTTCGCAACGCGACCGATGTAATAGTCGCTCTGACCGCTGATCACGGAATGACTCCGTTTCCGGGAGTTTCATCCCACGATCCGACTGCCGGCGCACAACGCGTCAATCCGCAGCCGCTACTGCGAGAGATGAGTAGCTCCCTCGCTGCGGCGGGCGTTCCAGGCACCGGGTTCAGATACACACTGGGCGTGTACAGCGGGAACGGCTTTCGGTTCGATTCCGGGGTGCTCGAGCTCGACCGGGTAGCGCTCCGCGCTGCGAGCATCAATGCGGACTCGCTCGTCGAGAAATTTCGGACTGCATTTCTGCGCCTGCCCGGAATTGCATGGGCGGAGCGCATCAGCGAGCTCCTGCAACGCGATACCGTGACCGATCACATCGCGCGGCGCTGGCTGCATGCTTTCGGAAATGAGGATCAGGCCGCGCTCGTGGTCACGCCATCTCCCTACAGCTCCTGGTTCACTACATACGCGATGCATGGAACTCCGAATGATGTCGACGCGCGGGTGCCGATCATTTTCTACGGCGCGCCCTTCAGATCCGGCCGTTATGCGCAGTTTGCTCGGGTCGTCGACATGGCGCCGACACTCGCCGCCGTGTTACGCGTGACGCCGGCTGAAAGGCTGGATGGTCGCGTCCTGTCCAATGCCATCCGATAAAGCCAAACCGCCGCCGCCCAGCCTCTGGAAGGCGTTCGACGAGGCCGAATTCAGCGCGTCCAACACGCTTAATCTGAGGGAGTCGCTGCCGACGGTCGCCGACGCGCGCTACCGCGCCGAGCAGTGGCTGCGCGAGCGGCAGGTGAGCCGAGCCGGGAAAGTGTTGATCATTACGGGTCGGGGAAACAGCAGCCCCGATGGTGTTTCACCGGTGCGTGAGGGTGTAAAGGCGCTTTTCCCATCGCTTCGCCGCCGCGGAGTGGTGGGCGAGTGGAAAGAGCATTCGCCGGGCGCGTTCGTGGTGACGCTGGCGCCAATCTCTGCTGTCCTCGAAGCGCCACGGCGGAAGCGTCATCCCGAGGAGCACCTCGTCAAGAATGCGCCGGCTTCCCTGGAAGGACTGGAAAAAACCACCGTTGATCTGTTGCGTCGGCTTGCCCAGAGATCGCTGGAGCAGCTCGGTGCGCGCACGCCCGAGAAATTCATCGAGGCGGAAATGCTGTCCACGTTCAGTGCGTTGGCGGGTGGAGTTCAGCCGGGTGCGGACGGCGAGCAACGGCTGCGAGAAGCTATCACTGCAGCGCTGGAGCAGCTGGATGGTTGAACGGCCGCGTGAGCATCCCTCGCGGGTATCGTCCCCAACAATGTGCGTTACCGCACCGTCGTTCTTTCATCGCATTCGGTCGTGCACTATGGGCCCGGACATTGCGAGAGTGTGGCCTAGACAAGCGAGCAACTGCAACGGGCAATTCCAAGAGATGAAAAACGGACAAACGCGGGTGCGGAAGGTGCGCCTAACTCCGGACGATCTCGTTCCGATCGCGGCATTTGGCGCGAAGGCAAGCTGGCCGGCGGGATTTCAGCTCTATCAGCGTGGTGCCCCAGCCGATGGCGTCTTCATTGTTCTAGATGGCCATGTCCTGCTGCGGAACAAGATCAAGGTTGGCCGTGGATTCGTTCCCGTCATCGCCACGGTTGGACAGACCTTTGGCAGCGAAGGCCTCTCGCCAGACAGTCATTACGTCACCGATGCGAACGCATCGGAGGAGACCTGCACTCTCTTTCTGAGCGGCGCACAGTTTCGTGCCTTCGTCAGAGAGCAGCCTGGTCAGGCGCTCCCGCTCTTGTCACAGGCAATGTCGGAACGCGCTTACCTGCTCGAGAAGCTCCACGAGCTGGCGGCTCTCAATGTCGATCAGCGCCTGATGTCGACGCTTTCACACCTCAGCGCCGACCGCGCCTTCACCACCGACGACGGCCGCCTCAAGCTCGACAACTCACATCACCGGTTGCTTTGCGAAATGGTCGGCGCGACTCGCGAGTCGATAGCGCTGGCTTTGAGTCGTCTCGTGTCCGCCGGAATCGCGGAGCGGAACGGAATGACGTTTCTCATCCAGCCGGGCTCGCTGGGTGTGGGATCGACCAACGGAGGGAGCGCGAACACGGCGGCACCGCTGACGCAGGAAATGCTGCGGCCTGCTTTCCCCTGAATGGGAAGAGTAAAGAAAACGCGGCCGAAGCAGGCCGAAGCAATAACGGCTGGCGCTGAACCGATCGATCTGCAGGAGGAGGGCTCACATGGAGCGCTCCTCCTGCATGGCTTTGGGGACACGCCGCAGACGCTGGCTCTTCTCGCGAAAAGACTCAAAGCCGCCGGATACGGAGTGCATGCGCCGCTGCTGCCCGGTCATGGTCGAAACTTGGCCGCGTTTACGAAATCGGGTGCGGATGAGTGGGCCGCGGCAGCGAGGAGCGCGTTCGTGGACATGAGTCGCCGTCACCGCTCTGTATCGATCGTCGGACTTTCAATGGGGGGTGCACTGGCGATCGCGCTCACCGCCGAAGTCCAGGATGTGCCCGCGCTGGCACTGATTGCGCCCTACATCGAGATGCCGCGAGTGCTTAGCCTCGCAGCATCGACACACCGGCTTTGGGGAAGATTCGCCGGCGAGATCAGCGCGCAGAGTCCGCAGTCGATTCACGATCTGATTGAGCGCGAGAGGAGTCTTGCTTACGGCACTGTAACCGGAAGCGGCCTGTACCAGCTGTTAAAGGTCGTCCGGCGCGCAAGAAAAGCGCTCGCTGATGTGCGAGCGCCGACGTTGTTGATTCAATCCCGGGACGACCCACGGTGCTCGCCCCGCGGCGCGGAGCAAGCGATGAAGAAGCTGGGCGCGCGGGAAAAGAAGCTGGTATGGACCGAAGGTGCCGGCCACGTCATCACAGTAGACTACGGACGCGAGCGAGTCTACAGCGAGGTGAGGGCGTGGCTCGATGCGCACACCCGTGGCGCGGCAGCCGCCGCTGACTCCAGAGCGGCTACCTGACGCCCGAGGTTTAGAACCGGTCCTGAACGAATTCGGTCACGGAGCCAACAGCGCGCTCACCAAGTCCGATTCCCTGCTGAACAACCCCAGTTGCCACGCGCTTGACGCGAGCCACCGGTGACTGCCTTTTGCGCCGCGCGCTCTTGCGTGCGGTCTTGCGCTTGCTTCCGGCGCGCTTCTTAGTAGCGGCCCCCTTACGAGCCGAGCTCCTGCGCCTGCTGCCGCCGCGCTTCTTGGTAGCGGCCCCCTTGCGTGCCGATTTCCTGCGCTTGCCCGCGGCGCGCTTTTTAGTGGCGGCTCCCCTGCGTGCCGCGCTCTTACGACGTCGTGAACTGGACTTCTTGGCTGCAGCCATAGGAAAGCTCCATGTAGGAGGGTTCGTGGAACGAAATAGCAAGATTCGCGCACAACAATGCTGCGGCACTTGGGCCAGCGGCGCAACAGAGATTGCATCACGTAGTCAGTCGCCTTACGACGCGCGTTTCCCCGTGCCGCATCACCCAAAGATCGTTGTCTGGCAGCCCCGCCGCGCGCCAGTTTGCACGCGTCCGAATCGGGGGCTCGTCGATCGGCTCGTCGGTGAGCTTGAAAGTGCCCCAATGCGCCCCAATCATCACCAGCTGCGTGCCGTTCTGCCCCTCGACCAGCTGCGCAATAGCAAGGAGGCAGTCTTCGGGATTCATGTGAACCGACCCCATGAACCAGCGGGGCTCATACGCTCCAATCGGCAGAATGGCGACATCAAGTGGACCGCACCGAGCCGCAATGGTTGAGAACTCCGCGTGAAGTCCGGTGTCGCCCGCAAAGAATACGGAATGGTGGCCTGACCGTATCGTCCAGCCACACCACAACGTCTCATTTCTGTTGTCGAGCCTTCTTCCCGAAAAATGCTGCGCCGGCACGCAGGTGAGTTTCAGTGAGCCAACGCCCGCCTCGTCCCACCAGTCACATTCCGCCATCTCACGTGCACCGCGGTCGCGGAGGAACGTTCCGACGCCGAGAGGAGCAAACCAGACGATTGCCGGATAACGGTGAGCGAGACGTTTTACCGTCATGGAATCCAGATGATCGTAGTGATCGTGCGACAGAACGACAGCGTCGATTGGCGGCAGCGCGTCGAAGTCCACAGCGGGTGGAACGCGCCGGCGCGGGCCGGCAAAGCGAAGTGGTGACGCGCGGTCGCTCCAGATCGGGTCGAGCAGGATGTTGAGTCCACCAATCTGCAGCAGAAAGGTGGAGTGTCCGATCCAGGTAATCGTCGATAGGGACGGCTCGGGGCGGGGAGATACGACGGCGGGAATCGCCCTGGGAAAAGTTCTAGGCTCCGGCCGTCGTCGGAGTGGATCCTTCCGCCGGTCGACGAGCGTCCACTTCAGGAAATCGAGGAAGCCGTGATTGCGGGCTGAAGCCCACGGATTCCGAAACCCCCCGCCTGGACGGTGGTGAGCGGGAACCTGATGCACCTCCAGCCTACTAGCTGAGGAGGGGTGCCTCGAGATTCTCCTCGAGGTGCGTCTTCGATTTCATTCCCACAAGGGCTGAAGCGAGTGGAAGCGACTGTGAGAATGCGATCGCCCGTCGCGCATCGGTGGTGAAACCGGGGAAAGCCGCATGCAGCTCGGCCGGCAACGCGCGTGTGAGCTGCGACTGCATGAGCGTAGCGCTGCCCACGACAGCAATGTCCAGACGATTTGCTGCTTCGAGGAGGGGAACCAGATCCGATCCGAAACTCTGGGTTGCGAAGCGCACTGCTTCAGTCATCGCGAGGTTGACCGGAACCTGTACAACTGCGAAGTGATGCTCAGGACCACCCACCTCGCGGGCAAGCGAAACGAGCTCTTCCAGGCTCAAGTGGTTGCGCGAGCCGGGAGGCGTACGGAAGCCCTGCCAGGTTGCGCAGCCGTAGGTGCAAATGCTTCCCTCACTCACCTGGTGCTCGAGCGCGGTAAACGCCGCCCGCATTACGTCATGGAACTTCGCGCGATCCACTGAATCGAGCTGCTGCTCGGGGTTGTGCAGATAGTACACGTCGATCGACGCGATGCCGAGATTCGTTCTGCTGCGCTGGATCTGATCGTCGAGATACCGCGGGGTAAGACAGTGACCGCCGGAAACGACGTCACTTGGGGTCATCACTCCGGGGCCGTAATACTCGCTCTGCAGGAACCCACGGTACCCTTCCTTCGTTCCGGGAGGAGTGCGGTCGAGCGGGATGTACCCGCCTTTGGTGCAGACCACCACCTCGTCGCGCGACACCGAGCTGCGGCCGATGATGTTCCGCAGAGCTTCACCAATCGCGCGCTCGGAACGCTGACACCGGTAATTGATCGCGGTGTCGAGAAGGTTTACTCCGTGATTGACTGCCTCGACCACGGTTGCGGTATAGCGCGCATCTTCCGCATCGTCGCAATCACCGAGATAGGTCCCCATGCCCAGTGAGGAGACGAGCGCACCACGGACGAAAGGTCGGTAGAAATGGTCGTCGCGCTGAGTGGCGAATCGCTTCCGGAATCGGCTTGTCCCTTGGGCTGTCGCGCACCCCCCGACGAATGCTTCCGATCTCTTCGGTCGCCTCATTGCGGGGAGGCTACGACGGTCCGGCAACTCTCGCAAGGCCGCGACCCGCCGCCGACAAGACAATTGGCGTTACGACCGCGCGATGCGGTCGTTTGGCTTAGGGAGGGTCCTCCCGATAGATTGCAACTGTATACCGATTAACAGATTACTGGAGCAAGGCAATGCCGGATTTTGGAAGCTGGGCGACGGATTGGTGGAAGCCGCTGGTGTTCGTGATCGTAGCAGGACATCTCACCAACGTGTCAGTTACGCTGTTTCTCCACCGTGCGCAAACGCACCGTGGCGTCAAGCTGCATTATCTCGCGGCTCTCCCGATGCGACTGTGGCTCTGGCTGTCGACGGCAATCGTGACCAAAGAGTGGGTCGCATGCCATCGAAAGCACCACGCGTTTGCCGACCGGGAAGGCGATCCACACAGCCCGCTGATGGAAGGACTCCGGAACATCGTTCTCAAGGGAGCCTTCTACTATAGAAAGGCAGTCCGTCAGCCCGGCATCCTCGACAAGTATGGAAAGGGGACGCCGAACGACTGGCTCGAGCGGCACCTGCTGTCGCCGCTGAACTGGGTTGGAATTCTGGTCATGCTGGTCGTAGATGTCTACCTGTTCGGCTTCCTTGTCGGTCCACTCGTTTGGGGAGTGCAGATGATCTGGATCCCGTTCTGGGCTGCCGGAATCATCAATGGCGTCGGCCACGCTGTCGGGTACAGGAACTTCGAGGTAAAGGACGAGAGCAGAAACATCTCGCCGATCGCGATCTGGCTGGGTGGAGAAGAACTGCACAACAACCACCACGCCGACCCGCACTCCGCGAAGTTCAAGGCGAAGTGGTATGAGTTCGACATCGGCTGGTTTTACCTCAGACTGCTCTCACTCTTCGGTCTGGCGAAGATCTCCTACGCACGCAGGTAGGTAGCCGCGTGCCCGAGTCAGTCACCTGTGCGCGGTGCGGTCAGACGCGCGCAGGGTTCGTGAAGCCGCCCTTTCCCGGTCAGATCGGCGCCCGCGTAGTCGAACAGATCTGCACGCAGTGCTGGGGCGAGTGGCTCAAGCAGCAGACGATGCTGATCAATCACTATGGACTCAACGTGATGGATCCCGAGGCCCGCTCGTTCCTCACCAGGAACATGTCCGCCTTTCTGTTCAAGACCGGCACTGAGTCGGAAGTCGACACGTCGAAGAAAGGCACCATATCCCACTGACAATGCGCCAGGGACTTCGCGTTCTCAGCTTTGCGCCTGCATTTCTGTTCGCAGCGGCGGGTTGCCAGACTCCAGGACCGGCGGGAACCGTGTCCTCGAGATACGGTCCGGCATCGGAGCGCTGGACCGATTCGGTCCTCTCTTCGCTGACTCTGCGGGAAAAAGCGGCGCAAATCGTATGGCCAAGCGTTTATGGCGACTACGTCTCGGGGGATTCCAGACAATGGCGTCTGCTCACCAAGTACATCACCGAAGACAAGGTCGGCGGATTTACGATTTCCATTGGCTCGCCCACTGAAATCGCTGTAAAGCTCAACGCGCTGCAATCGATGAGCACAGTTCCGCTTCTCTTCGGGGCCGACTTGGAAGCCGGCGCCGGCTTTCGCGCGCGCGGCGGCTATTTCGTTCCCAATGCCATCGACCTTGGCGGAGCAATAGTGTTTCCGCCGGAGATGGCGGTCGGCGCAACCGGTGATACCACTCTCGCTTACGAGGTGGGTCGGCTGACGGCGGTCGAAGGGAGGGCGCTAGGGATCCACATCGCCTACGCTCCCGTGCTCGACGTCAACAACAATCCCGACAACCCCGTCATCAATACGCGCTCATACGGCGAAGATCCTCGGCTCGCCGCGCGCATGGGCGCTGCCTTCATTCGCGGCGTGCAGGATCACGGCATGATCGCGACAGGGAAGCACTTCCCCGGTCATGGCGACACTGGCGTCAACTCTCATCTTGCTCTTCCGGTCGTAACAGTAAGCAGGAGCCGGCTCGACTCGGTGGAGCTCGTACCGTTCCGTGCCGCGGTGAAGAGTGGCGTGGGGGCAATCATGTCGTTCCATGGCGCGATGCCGGCTCTTGACTCGTCGAACGTCCCGGGAACGCTATCGGCCAAAGTCATGACTCAGCTCCTGCGTCACGAAATGGGTTTCGACGGAATCATTATCTCCGACGCGATGGACATGCGCGGGGTTCTGGATCAGTTTGGCGCCGCTGAGGCGGTGAAGCGGGCGATCGCTGCGGGGTGCGACGTGTTGATCCAGCCGCAGGATGTGACGCAGGCCATCGACGCGGTTGTCGCCGGTGTGACCGAGGGCCGATACACGGAAGCGCGGCTCGATTCATCGGTGCGAAGGGTGCTCGAATCAAAACGGCGGATCGGCTTGCCGCAAAGCAAGCTCGTTGACATCAATACGTTACGCTTTCGGATCGGGGACAGTGCCAGCTTGCAGGTAGCGCGTAGGGTCGCCGAGAAATCAATAACGCTGGTGAAGGATTCTCTGCGCCAGGTTCCTCTAACTGCGCGCACCGCGCGGGTGCTCTCGATCACGCTGGCTCGCCGCGCCGACCTGTCCGCTGGCGCGGCGTTCAATGCCGAGCTGCGAACCGGGTTGGTGAATCTGCGCGCGGAGTTCGTCGCCACTGAAGACGGAGCGGCCAACTATCCCAGGCTCCTCGCCGCTGCAGATTCGGCAGATGTGACGATCATCGGATCGTACATCGGGCACAGCTGGGACGCAGTCACCGCCAACGCGCCGGGTGCATTCGCTGGCTTCGTGGAATCACTGGTGGCGCGCGGCAGGAAACCGATCGTAGTCGCGTTTGGAAATCCATACCTGCTGCGACAGGTGCCAGCTGTCCCCGGTTATCTCATTGCCTGGGGTGGATTTCCGATCTCGCAACAGGCAGCAGCGCGTGCATTGCTGGGAACATCCGCGATTTCAGGGCACTTACCAATCAGCATTCCGCCACACGTCAGTCGTGGCGCGGGTGAGGAACGACCGGTACGGCCGCGCTGAGCTCCGGTTGTTTCTTGTTGCGGCGGTGTGGCTCACGACCTGTAACGAAATTATCTGTTGACGCGCGAATCGGCTGACAGTATATCATTAATTCCCGCCTGAACTCGCTCGGCAAATAGTCGAGCAGCCCCAAGAAAAAAATTCCCGGACGCGGTATTGACTTTAGTCACAAAAGGTGACTAATTCGCAGGCTATGCGCGACCGCTCCTCCCGATCCTCCCACAGCGTCGATGTCGTTGTCGTGACAGCTATGGGAAACGAGCTCGCGATCCTGTTCACGCGAAGCACGACTGATCGGGAACGTTGGTCGCTGCCGTGGAAAGCCGCTCAAAGCGGGGAAGCGCTGGATGTCGCCGCAACGCGCATCGCGCAGGACGCGTTGGGCGAGCCACCGACGTGGATCGAGCAGATCGGCGCATTCGCGGACGGAAAGAGACATCCCGGTGAGGCCGACATCTCAGTGGCCTTCGTTGGACTCGCGCCGCACGAAACGGCATCGCCGCGACCGGGGAACACATGGTTTCCGGTGGGAGATCTTCCCCCGCTTTCTCCGCGCCAGCGCTCGATGGTCGAGGGCGCGACGCGGACCATCCAGGCCCGGCTCGACCAAGCCCCGATCGCTTTCCGGCTCCTGCCCCCGATGTTCACCTTGAGCGAGCTCCAGCAGCTCTATGAGCTCCTGCTCGGTAAACGCTTGCACAAGGCGAGCTTCCGCCGTGCCCTGCAAGCCGCCTGGCTCGTCGAACCAACAGATGAATGGCGAAGCGAGGGAAGGGGAAGGCCGGCGCAGCTCTATCGGTATGCGCCGAAGAAAAGGCGTCGGGGCCAGCGGGGGGTACGCTTCGACCTGTTACACCCCTGAAACAAGGGGTCCGGGTATCCCCGGAACCTCTTGCGTTGGCGGTGTATTAGTTGCAATGTGTACCTAAGGCAAGACAAGCCCGAAATGGGAGCCCGGTAGATGCTCGCCTATCTGGATAGTTTGTGCGCAGCCCTGCTCGCACGAGATAGCACAGAGATACAGCGACTTCTCGCTCTGCCTTCAGCGCGAGATCTCCCTCGCCGTGTGCGCGAGGAAGCCGTTGCCATTTCCAAAGCCGGCAACCGCAGCTTCATGGCCCCCATTCACGCGCTCCACTTCTATTACAAGCTCACGCACATGGTTGACGAATCGAGCGATCCGATTTTCGGCGACAGTGCGAAGCAGCCGGCGGGCGAGGCCGGACAGATGGAACTCCCGCTCCGTAAAGTGGGGAACGGAGCCCGTTAGCTCGCGCTAGACCAGCGCCCGCAGCGAGTTTCTTTTTTTCATCGTCTCACCCCAAATGTCGCCGACCTTCTCAAAACGGTCGGGCGCGTTCGCGATTGTGAGATCGCGGGGATCGAGACTGTCCGTGAGCTCTGTCCACTTGAGCGGTGTCGAGACCGGAGCCCCGGGGCGGGCGCGAACGCAGTAAGCACCGGCCACTGTCTTTCCCCTTATGTTCTGGAGATAGTCGACGTAAACGGTCGCACCCCCGCGAGCCTTCACGAACCGTTCGATCGTCGCTTCCTTCGGATGAGTTTCGGCCACCTTGGTCGCGATCAGCTGGGCGACAAGTGTGGCCGCCTGGTTCGGCGTCCTGGGCGGAAGCGGAAGATAGATATGTAACCCCGTCGATCCTGACGTCTTTATGGCGGCGTTCAGGCCAAAGCCATCCATTGCTTCCTTCGCCCATCGTGCCACCTGTTTCACGCGCTCGAAGTTCGCCCGCGGCCCCGGATCCAGGTCGACGATCGTGTAATCCGTATACTCGCGGGATTGCACCCGCGAATGCCAGGGGTCCACCGATATCGCGCCGAGCTGAATCGTATAAAGCAGCGTGAGCAGGTCTCCTCCGATAATTCTCGGCTGCTTCTCTCCCTCTTCGTTTGCGATGACTTCCACACGCACCTCAGGCGGAGTGGTGTCGGAGGGTTTCTGCTGGTAGAACGCTTCGCCCTCGATTCCGTTTGGGAAGCGCCGCAACACCAACGGCCTGTCGAGCATAGTCGGCAGAATGAAATCAGCGATGCGGGCGTAATACCGCATCAGGTCTCCCTTCGTGTACTTCTCCTTGGGAAAGAAGACCTTGTCCAGGTTCGATACCTTGAGGGTCTTTCCGCGGCCAAAATCCAGCGAGCCACCTCCGGCTTTCTTCTCAATCGCGGTCAATTGCTCGAGGATCGACGAGTCATCGGTCTTTTTCGAGGACCGCCTGCTGCTGGACTTCTTCTGAACGCTCGGAGCTTCGAGTCCCACTTTCGATGCCGGCTTGTCGTCGCGGAGTCCGAGGAAGATCGGTTGGCGTAACCGCCGGTCCGAGGTCCACTCATTGAACTTTACTTCTACCACGATCTTCGGCTTCACCCAGTGAGCCTTCTCGTTCGTTTTTGGAGTCTCTTCGAACGGAGACGTCTTGGTCTCCAGGGGCTTGAGCCTGTGGTACATATCGGTGAGACCCTGGCGCGTGAAACCGCCGCCGGTGTGACCCACATAAATGAACCGGTCGTGGTCGAAGTAGCCGAGTAGCAGCGCGCCGATGTGCTCCCGCGAGTTGCGGGGCTCGGTGTAGCCGCCGATCACGAATTCCTGACGGAACTCGATCTTGAGCTTGAGCCAGGCGCGCGAACGCGTTCCAGGCTCGTACTTGGAATCGGTTTTCTTGGCGATGATCCCTTCCCAACCCTGCCGGCGTGCATTCTCCAGCATCTTTTTACCGTCGCCCTCGATTGAGTCGATAAGGCGGATCTGCGTCGACGTGCGTTTGCCGACCCTCTTCTCGAGCCGCTCGCGCCTCGCGCTCCACTGCTTACGGATAAGGACATCGTCGCCGTCGACGAGAATGTCGAAGAGGATGAGGGCCGCTGGCGTCGAGATAGAGTGTCGCTCGATCATGCGCGACTCCTTCACGTGCATCCGGGACTGCAGCTCCTGAAACCGGGCCGGCTCTCCGTCGATCAGCGCGACAATCTCTCCATCGAGGACCAGCGAGCGCTTCGCCTGGCTCGCCAGCTTCTTGAGGGCGGCAACGATCTCCGGAAACTGCTGCGCTTTGTCCTTGCCGTTGCGGGTAACGAGTTTGACGCTCCGCGATGTCACGTAAGCGAGGACGCGAATCCCATCGTACTTGGGCTCGAATGTCCAGCCCTCGCCCGGGACTTCGCCCCCGATGCTGGCGTACATCGGCTCGAGAATGCCACCGCCGACTCCCGCGGCCTCTGGCGGTTGATCGGGATTGGCCGTCGTTGCAACAGGACGAGATTTTGGCGCCAGCGGGAATCGCTTCGAGGAGCTTGCTTTGGGCTCGCGGTTGCTATGCCATACCTTGCTCTTGCCCGAAGCGATCTCCTCCATGGTGCGACCGGTCTCGACCGAAGTCATGTTCTCCACGACCACGTCTTCGGTTGTCGCGTGCTCATCGCGGTGCTTTATCATCAGCCACTGCGGCTTGGGGGACGAGGATCCATCGCGCGAAAACTTCATGCGAATGAGCGCGAATGATCCCTTCAGGCGCCCCCCGTGAAACGTGATCTTGAGGTCACCGCGCTTGAGCTCTTCGCGGATCGCATCTTCCTCCGCGTCGGGGGACGTCGTCACATCCGAGGTGTAAGTCCCGCGATCCCAGAGCATTACGGTTCCGCCGCCGTACTCTCCCTTCGGAATCGTTCCCTCGAAAGTGTTGTAGTCGATCGGGTGATCTTCGACCTGCATTGCGAGGCGCTTCACCGACGGATCCATGCTCGGACCCTTCGGCACCGCCCAGCTCTTCATCACTCCGTCGAGCTCAAGACGCAGATCGAAATGGAGATTACGGGCCGCGTGCTTCTGGACGACAAACCGAAGACGGCCGGTGCGCCTAGAATGCGGAGCTGCGTCGCCCGACGGCTCCGCCGTCCGAGTGAAGTCCCGCTTCTTTCGGTACTCGGCGAGCTGAGCGCGAGCGCTCGGCTTCGCCCTTTCACTCGTCTTGACTGCCATGCGTGCGCCTTATGTCAGCGAGCCCTTCCAGATTGCAGCCATCTCTGCCTCCCGATTCGAGTTAGCGTTGATCGGTGACAGAAAGCAACTCATATGCCCGGTAGGCGGCTTTTAGTCAAACAAAAAGCCCCGCCGAGCGGGGCTTCAGTTTTCTTCGAAACTTTCTGTTAAGGGACCTTGGTGACGTCTGCTGCCTGCGGGCCTTTCTGACCCTGGACTACTTCGAACTCGACTTTGTCGCCTTCAGCGAGAGACTTGAAACCGGACCCGCCAATCGCACTGAAGTGGACAAAGACGTCCGGGCCACCCTCTCGTGAAATGAAGCCAAATCCCTTGGCGTCATTGAACCATTTGACCGTACCAGTAATGCGTGCCATTGAACTACTCCGCTCAGTGCGAACGTGCTAGCGATCCGGCGAACTCAGTGGAGGGCAAGTTTTGTGCAAGAGGCCGGATTACGCCGCCCCTGCGACGTAATGCGCTGATCGTCCGCAGCTTTTGCAGCGAAGCGTCACGTGGGTGTACGGCGGAGGTGGTATCTGGCGCGGATCACGCTCGATCGAGCCGGAGCACGAAGGGCAACTGAGGGGAGATCCGCTACGATCGTTGCTGATGAGAAAAAGTGCCTGAGCGGGATTGTACGCATTCGGACGTGGCTTGCGCATGAGCTCTCCATTTCCTGCTACCCAGCCGTCGGCGGCGTGACGCTGGTAAGGGTGACATTGGATAGGCGTCCGCTGAGACGCGCCATCCGGATCCGAGAGGGAATGCTCATCGGGCTCTTCCTGCTGCTGGTGACAGCCTGCGGACCTCGAGCAAATATTCCCCCACGACCGCCGAATCTGCCGGGCGCCCTTCCTCCTTCTGACAGCATGGCAATTCTGGCACGGCGCCTGGCACCGGTCTTATACCAGCAACGCGATGAATCGTTCCCGCTCAGCCGGGCGGTAGCGGTTCTCCACCCCGAACGAAGGGTGATCGCGTACCATCTTCTGTGGAGAGACGACGTTCACGGATCATGGATACCGTTCACGGTCCCGACCGATGAGGAAATCATCTGGGTCGGGTACGACGCGAGCGGCGCGCCGAACGAGCTGTGGACCTACTGGCATACCAACATCCTGCACACGACCTGGCCCAAATCTCAGGTGGTGGTCAACATCCAGTGGGGCAAGCATGGCAGCTTCCCGCGGGGGATGAGGGAAAACGATCTGCCGCGGTTCGCGACGCTTAACTTCTTCTACGCCATGACGATACTCGGCATTCCCGACATGGCACTTGGCAACACAACGAGGAAGGGACCATGGTGTTTCTGCCGGAGCTACCGGCGGTACCGGGATTATTCCAAGCCGTTGTTTCTTACTGAGCGGATCGATGTCGTCGTGGAGGCGGAAGACCCGCGTCCGACCTTAAGGGCGGTGTTCGGAAGGAACTATTCGGACAAGACTTGGTGGCCGCGGATGGCGAAGGATTAGATTCTTATCTAATCAGTTCCGGTGCGCGCCTTGAGTTCATCATGGTCCGAAACGTTTACTTAAGACTACCGGCTAGGGGCAGTGGGCGGGTCGGTCATGGATGGCTACGGGCTCTAGAAGCAGCAATTTCGAAGAACAATCAGGTAGCGGGACAGTCGTCCGCACGTAGCCCTCAGCCGGCACGCCCAAGGCCCCCGGCCGGTAGTCGTGTGTTCGCTCTTCAACCCCCGTAAACGATCTCTCCATCCGCATCGAGCCCGATCTCGTCCGGCGTTCCGCACACGCCGCAGATTTTGGTCAAGTGCCAGATCTCGCCGAGCGCTTGCTGGTGCGCCTTACTGGCGCGCTTCACCCTGACCTTCTTGAAGCTGTATTCGCCACACTTGGGGCACGCGTGCCCGCGCGCGATTCTCTCCGCGCGGGCCTGGGTGATCGCGGACAAGATCAGTCCTTCTGCTTCTTGGCCGGATTGAACAGCGACGGTGGCGAAGTGTCTCCCTCGGGACGGCGAGTCGCGGTCTTGTTGATCAACTCGCGCAATCCACCGATCGCGCCCATCACACCCGCCGCTTCGGCAGGCAGGAAGATCGTGGAGTTCTTGCCCTGGGCAAGCGTTGGGAGCGCCTCCAGATATTTCATCCCGAGGAGATACATTGCCGCCTGACCCTCGGGGAGCGCGCTTCCGATCTTCGCTATCGCTTCCGCTTCCGCGTTCGCCATCGCGAGCCGCGCTTCGGCCAGGCCCTTTGCCCGCAAGACCGACGCGTCCCGCTCTCCTTCCGCTCGCCGCACCTGGGATTCACGGACGCCTTCCGCCTCGAGAATTGCCGCTCTCTTCCCCGCTTCGGCGTTGGTGACGGCGGCGCGACGCTCACGCTCGGCGCGCATCTGCAGCTCCATTGACTGCTGAATGTCGCGTGGCGGCTCGATGGACTGAAGCTCGACACGTGTAACGTCCACACCCCAGCCGATCGATGCTTCCTCGATCACTTCCCGCATACGCTGATTGATGACGTCGCGACTGCCGAGCGTGGAATCGAGCTCCATCTCACCGACGATGTTGCGCAGCGTCGTTCGGGTGAGAGTCTCAAGAGCGTATGGGAGATTCTGAACGGAGTAAGTCGCCTTCTGCGGATCGGCGACGCGATAATAGATGACAGCGTCGATGTCGATCGTGACGTTGTCCTTCGTGATCACCGGCTGGCTGGGAAAGTTGAGTACCTGTTCGCGCAGGTCGATGCGCGCCGTATGGCCCGATGTGACGCGCTTGAGTCCGGTGATATCGTTCTCGAAATAGCGGACGTCGATCGTACGAGGCAGCTCGACGAAGGGAATCAGGACGTTGAATCCTGAACGGGCCAGCCGATGAAAGCGTCCGAGACGCTCGATGACCATCACTTCGGCCTGGCCTACGACCTTGAACGACTTCGTGACGATGAAGACGCCCAACAACACGAGAACTCCCAGCACGATCAGCCCTACCATTCCGCCCCCTTGGAGATCACTGATATTATGAAAAAGGCCCCACTCTCGCGAGAGTGGGGCCTTTCAATGCGAGTCAGGCCCGCTGAAGTCGCAACTACTTCTTGCGCGCTCCCTCGGCCATTGCCGTGTTCGATTGCTGCTGCGCCGCCAGGGCGAAGAGATCCTGCTGCGACTGGCTTTGCTTCATTGCCTGTAAAGCGCGTGTAAGCTGCAGGTCATAAGGAATGCTGCGGCGGCGGGCGGCAGAATCGCCGAACGCGAGACGCGCCACGGTGTTACCCAAGAGCCGGTCGATCTCAGGAGCCGCCGCGTCATACTGGGCGCGATCGACGGTTACACCTTTGGCCTGCAGGCGGCGATAGAACTCGTCGCGCCATGCAGACGGCACGGCGAAATTGGGACGCACCGTCTTCTTCAGCTCGATCGAGTACTCCATCAACGTCGCTCTCACGTCGGCCGTCTTCGGCGCGAACGTGTTGAAGACCTTCTGCTCGGCGCTGCTGAGCGTGTCGGGTCGGACGATGATGTCGGGCGTGATGGCGCCGCCGCCATAAACGATGCGGCCAGCGTCGGATCTGAATGCCGGACGCGAGCGCCTGACGGAATCGGTCTCCAGCGAATCAGGCATCACCTCGACGAACTCTCCGTTGGGAAGGAGCTTGCGCTCTTTCTGGATGGAGCGGCCGTTCGGCGTGTACCACTTGGCCGTCGTCATCTTCAGTGCATAGCCGCCTTCAAGCGGGAACACCGACTGCACGAGACCCTTACCGAAGGATGTCGTTCCCATGATCAGTGCGCGATCATGATCCTGGAGCGCACCCGCCACGATCTCGGACGCCGAGGCGCTTCTCCCGTCGGTGAGAACGATGAGAGGAATCGTCGGCGCCACCGGCTCATCACTCGCCGCGAAACGCTGGTTCTCGCCGCTGCGGCCACGGATGCTCGAGATCTGAAGACCCTTCCGCAGGAACAGATTGCTGACGGTGAGCGACTGATCCAGAATTCCGCCAGGATTGTTGCGCAAGTCCAGGATCAGTCCTTTTGCGCCTTCACGACTGAGCCGCTTGATCGAAGACTCCAGGTCGTCTCTCGCGCTTTCGTTGAAAACCCGCAGCAGGATATAGCCGATCCTGCCGTCGAGCATCATGGCGTACGGTACGGCGGGAATGCTGATCAGCGCGCGGGTAAACGTGATGGGAATTAGCGCGGGAACCCCCGAACGCGAGAATTTGACGAACACCTTGCTGCCCGGCCTGCCCTTCAGCGCATCGGATGTCTGCGTAACGGTCCAGCCCCGCACGTTGACGGTATCGATGAAATTGATCCGGTCGCCTTCCTGAACCCCTGCCTGCTCGGCGGGAGTATGCGGGAACACCGTCTGAACTGTGATGAAGCCCTGAATCTCGGCGATCTCCATCCCAATTCCGGCGTAGCGTCCGTTGGTCGTGGCATTGAAGGCCGAGAGCTCCTTCGGCGACAGGAGCGTGCTGTAGGGGTCGTTCAACTCGTGGACGAGGCCGCGCGCTGCCTTTTCGTAGAGGGTAGCGGCGTCGACGGTATCGACGAAGCGGGTCGACACAATGTTGAGGACCTGGTCGAGTAGTCGGGCGCCCTGCTGGCTGTCCTGCTGCTGAACTACGAAGCCCCCAGCCATGAGCGGGATGAACGCGAGGCCGACGAGGAGGCTTTTACGGGATCTGGACATTCGGGTCTAATTGATGGAAGAGAGGTAGCTCTAACCTACTAGATACGCCTTCGAGTGGGCAGTGTTCCTTGACGCACAAACCCCCGTCGGGATACGGCTTCAGGCAGCGCGGGAGGCCAAAACGTAGTCGACGAGCCAGTCGCGGTTCAGCTGCCTGAAAGTCGCGTCCCGCAGCAGGCCAGCGGCGAGGAGCATCTCATGGGCGGGCTGCAAAACCCGCTGCAAATGGGAGGGATAACGCTGGGTGAGCGGCAGCTGCTCCGCGAGCAAAGCGAGCGGAACTCTCCAGGTTACCACGCCTTCCTCTCGCGCCACCTCGAGCAGGCGGTAAAGTCTGCGGGCGACGGGGTTTGTGAGGGACAGGTAGTGCGCGGCAGAGAGCGTAACCGTGTAACCGGCCGCAATATTGGCGCGAATGAAAGGACTGATGGTGACCCGTGCGTCACCGGGCTCGGATGCAGCGAGGACGGGAAAGAGCGTAAACTGCTCACGCTCGGCCAACCTTCGCCGCGCGATTGCCACGGCCGACAGGATCGTGAATTGCCCTTCTAGCGGGCGGCCTTCGCTTGCTGCAATGTAGACCCCACTTGATTCTAGTGTCGTTCGCTCCAGTCTCGTCAGCGCCGAGCGAAGCTGCTCGTAGGTTCTTCCATCCACGCGGCGACCGATGGAGCGCAGGAAGGCATGAAGTGTGAATGTGACGACACCGTCCTCGGGAAACCTCGCCTCGTGATAACGGTGCAGGAGCTCGATGTAGACGTCCTGGTCGAAAGTGCCGGGGAGTCTGTCACCAGGCGTGGGCAGTACACGCCAGCGCCCACCGCTTTCGGGGGAGAAAGAGATTGCCGAGTCCTCGGCTGAGTCGCTCAGTCGAAAGATGGGAAGCGACTCCAGCGACCGGTCGAGAACGATAGCTCGCGTCGCCATCCGCCGACGGGCCACGAAGGTCATACAGTGAGAATATCGCATTGATCAAGTACATCGCAATCACGGCACTCATTCTCATCGTCCTGATACTCTCGATAATCGGGGCATTGTCGCTGACTCGCGACAACCCGGTGAAGAGCGTAATCGCGGAAGGTGATCTGGAGGGCCCGCCGAGCGTCAGCGACCCGTTGTTCGCGCCCACGATCGAGCTGTTCACGAAGACTCACATCGATCCGGGCAACAAGGTCGACATCCTGTTGAACGGCGACGGCAGCTACCCGCCGTTGTGGAAGGACATCGCGTCAGCGCAGCGAACCATTACGGTGCAACTTTATTTCTGCCAGCCGGGTGCCGTCGCCGACACGATGGCCAAGTACCTGAGTGAGCGCGCGCGTGCGAAGGTACGTGTGCTTGTGCTTATCGATGCGTTTGGCGGGGGGCCACTCAAGCCGGAATGGGTGGACAGCCTCAAGGCGGCCGGCGTCGAGTTCGCGTGGCTGCGTCCACTCAAATGGTATACGCTCCACAAAGCAGCACACCGCTCGCACGTGCGGGCGATCGTCATCGATGGCCGCATCGGGTACACGGGCGGCTTTGGTCTCGCCGATTACTGGCTTGGGAATGGTCATCAGGAAAATCAGTGGCGCGAGACCAACGCGCGCTTCGAGGGACCTACGACCGGGGCGCTGCAGGCGGCATTTGCTTCCGGCTGGGCCGAAGCAACAGGGGAGCTCATCACGGGCGACATGTTCTTTCCGAGAGGATCGTTCTCGACTGAGGGTAACGTCCACGCCGGGCTCATGCACAGCATCCCCACCATCGGCAGCACGCCGGCCGAACGGTTTTTCGCGCTGTCGATAGCCGGCGCTCGGAAGACGCTCTACATCTCCAACTCGTATTTCGTCCCCGGCGAGAATCTGATGCAGCTGCTGTTGAAAGCCGCGCGCCGCGGCGTGGATGTCCGCGTCCTCGCTCCGAGTGAAAAGACAGACGTGAAGACAACCTGGTACGCCGGCCGCACGTACTACGAGAAGCTGCTGGAAGGCGGGGTGAGGATCTACGAGTACTCGCCGACGATGATCCACGCGAAGACGATGGTGGTCGATGGTATCTGGTCGTACATCGGGTCCATGAATTTCGACAACAGATCGATCGTCTTCAATGACGAATCGAATCTGGTGGTGCTCGATCGGGGAGTCGGTGCGCAAATGGATTCGATCTTCCTCGATGACCTTAGGTGGTCGAAGGAGATAAGGCTGGAGACTTTCCGGCAGCGGTCGATCACGGGGAAGATGCTCGAATGGGGAGCGCAGAAACTCAGGCGCATACTCTAGATTCCTCAGCGAATATCCGCCCGCCCCAACGCCGCCCGCACCGCCTCTCTCATCGCGACCACCGCATCCTCTCTCGCGGCCGGTGAGTCTTCACGAACGTGAATCTCGATTCCGTCCGCGACGGTGAGCCTCCTCCATCTGAGCACCATGTCTCCATCATGCGCGACCGCTTCGTCGGCGCCAGCGCCCAGCGCCGGCGCGAGGGATGTCGCGAGTCTCTTCTCCAGGGCATCACCCGTGACTTCCTTCAGCTCCGACCGTATGGTGTCGAGGCTTTGGCCCTCGCGCTGACGAACCTTGATGGAGAGCAGCTGGAGCAGATGGCGGTAGCCGTAGGTCGCGCCGGTGCCGGTGCCTTCCGGCCGATCGAGCAATCCACTCGCCACGTAGAAGCGAACCGCGCGCGCACTCGGAGCCGCACGCGCTGAGGCGTTGGTTGGTCGAACTCCGGCTGCGTCTACGAGAGCTGTGGCGTGTGCGGCAAGTCCGCGTGCGTTCCAGGGTGCGTGACGAGCGTGAGCGCGGAGGAGAGCGACAGGCGATTCAGCCATGTGGATAGGATAACATTAAAGTCCTCTGCTCGCTCGTCGTGCGGAAGGTCGCCGGCAGGAGAGAGAACGGAGATCTCCAGGTCGCGTTTCAGCTCGCGAAATCCGCGAAATTCCTCGACAGGCGCGGCTGACCCCTCCTCGCCCCAGATGAGCAACGCCGGCGCACTCAGGCGCCGCAGAGCAGTCCTGACATCGATGTTGAGATGTCCCGACATGAATGCTCCTGGAGCATGACGGGCGCCCCGCTGGTGTGAAGTAGCGTAGTGGACTTCCACCAGCTCGCGTGTCACCAATGAGTCGTCGGAGTATGCGTTGCGCAAATAGCGCCGCAGGTTGGGCCGCGCCACAAGCGCGTTGAACATCGCGGTGCCCGCGATGGGAGTGTCGACTGCCAGCCTGCTCGCTTCTCCGCCAATGCTGGCCGGCTCATTGAGGCGTACCAGTCCCGAAGGGGCGATGAGAGCGACACCAGGGAAGCGGTGCGGATCCCGCGCCGCGAGCACGATCGCGTACGCGCCCGACAACGAGGAGGCAACCAGGACAGTCGGCGCGTCGATGACCCGGCTTACGAAATCTGATATGAGGGAGATGTAGAGGCGTGCCGAGTAACGAATGGCGGGCCGATCGGATCTCCCGAATCCAAGCAGGTCGATCGTGTACACGGTGTTCCTACGCGAGAGCGCCTCGACATTGCGTCGCCATTCATACGACCACGCCGATGCGTGAATGCCGTGGATGAGAAGGAGCGGCGGTCCCTCGCCGTGTTTGGTGAACGCGATTCTCCGGTCGCGCCAATCGAAACCGCCTTCCTCACCGCCGATGAGATTGGTGAGCTGGTCGACGCCCTTTCGCGCAAAAGCATTGTACGCTGCTGCCGTTCCGAGGATGGCGGTGCCCGCCAGCAGAATTTTGCGCCAAGGTCCTTCGCGTTCGTCGTGCTCCTCCATCACTCCTCTCTGATCGGTCAAGGCAAAGCGCGGTTACTAGAGAGTAACCGCGCTTTGGGTGCCGCGCACGGGCCAACCGGAATCTATCTTCGCGAGCGGCCCCGCGAAGCGCCGCGCCGCGTCGAGCTCTTCTTGGCGCGTGGCTTCGACCTGCGCTTGGCGGCGCCGGAACGGCGAGCCGGTTTCCGGCGAGCGCCGGCTTTTGACGCGGATTTCCGGCTCTTACTCTTCGGTCGAGCTGCGGGCCGTTTCTTCTTTCCGCCACCCGACTTCTTGGAGCCCGACACTTTGCGCCCGCCGACCTTCTTGGCGCTCTTTGCTTTCGAGGCTGTCTTCTTTCGGGCACGGGTAGGAGCCGAACTTCCTACGCCTGAACGACTTGCGCTACCGACTCCCATTGTGGAGCCGGTAGTACTCCGGCCGAAGGAGCTCGACGCGGCGGCGGAGCCAAATGACCCGGGACGCGCTGTCGAGCCCAGTCCGCCACCCCCGCCAGCTCCGCCGCCAAAGCCACTCCCAACCACACCCCCGCTGGCAGGAGATCCACCCGTCGCCGCGCGCGCGTTTGTGCCAAAACCGGAGCCGGTTCCCGGCCCGGGCGTTCCACCCCCCGCCAGGGTCGATTCCTGCTTCTTGCCCGACCCTTTCGGCCGGCCCCTTCTGCCTCTCGGGGCTCCGCCCCCGAAAAGATCTTCCTCTTCCTCTTCTTCCTCGACCTCCTCGCCTTCCGCTACGACCGGTGCATCGGAATCGGGCTCCTCATCATCGTCCGCATCTTCAGCGCTGTCCCATAGGCGGTCGCTGTGATCTTCATTGATCGCCCAGCCACCGTCCTCGTCCTCATCGTCGTCGTAGGATCGCTTGCCGCGACTGAAGCCACCGAGATCGTCGGCGTCGTCGTCGTCAGCAAAGCGCAGTGGCTCACGTGGTTCCCCGCTCGGCATGGGTCCTCCCATAAAGTTTTCAGCACACGCACTGAAGGAGCGCGCCACCTTCGAATTCGCCCGCTGCACGTCGCGTGCCTCGTATGTTCACGCGTATCTGATTGCACTCCGAATACGACGCCGGAGGCAGGAGGTCAAGAGGACCAGTCGTGCCTCAATCCGATCTGGGTTCCCCGGCGCCAAAGCGCCTCGTGACAACCCGGACCAGCGCCTCGTAGACCTTGGGGTCGAATTGTCTTCCCACGTCCACCTTCATATGCTCGATCGTGGCAAGCGGCGAGAGCGGATCGCGATACGCACGTTTCGAGGTGAGGGCATCGAAGGTGTCCGCGACGCAGAGTATGCGGCCGCCCAGTGGAATTCTCTCGCCCGCGAGCCCGTGCGGGTATCCGGCACCGTTCCAGTGCTCGTGATGGTGCTCGATGTAGGTGAGCGGCACCTTGATGTGGTGCAGGGGAGCGAGGATGTCCAACCCGATCTGAACGTGTCGCTTCACGTGCTGGAATTCCTCGGCGGTAAGACGGCCGGGCTTGTTCAGAATCTCTTCACGGATGCCAATCTTGCCGACATCGTGAAGGCGACCGGCGAGTCGCAGATCTTCTACCATCGCATCATCGAGCTCGAGCTCCTGCGCGACTTCCGCGCATAGCTCGGCGACGCGCTGGGAATGGCCGCGCAGATAGAGATCCTTCGCCTCCATGGCGTTGATCAGCGTCTCCGCAATGCTCACCGACATCACGCGTAGCGCCTCTTTTTCGCGCTCCAGCTCGACTGTCCGTAGTGCAACCTCCTCACGGATCAGACGGTCCAGGCGACGGCGCTCCATGAGCTCGGAACGTTTCGTCAGCGCGCGGTCGACTGCCTGCTGTAAGTCGGCGAGCTCGACAGGCTTGATGAGATAGTCAGTTGCCCCGTAGGAGAGGACCTCCGTCGCCGTGGCCGCGTCGTTGACGGCAGTGAGCATGATGATCGCGAGGTCGGGATCCTTCTCAATTGCCCGCGGCACAACCTGAACTCCCGTCATGCCGGGCATGCGCACGTCGCAGAGCATCAGCGAGAACGGCTGCTTTTCGAGAATCTCCAGTGCCTGGTCGCCTGCCCCGGCGATCTCCACCTCGTAGCCCCTCGAACGCAGAAACTTTCTCAGCGCCAGGCGGATCGTCTCCTCATCGTCCACGATCAGAATGCGCGTCATTGTTCATCTCCCTGATACTGCGGGAGAGTAATCGTGAACGTAGTGCCGATATCCGGGATGCTGTCGACGGTGATCGATCCCTGGTGGGCCTGGATGATTCCATAGCTCACGCTGAGACCGAGGCCGGTCCCCTCACCGGGCGGTTTGGTGGTGAAGAAGGGCTCGAACACACGCTGTCGCACCGCGTCGGACATTCCGCGCCCGGTGTCGGAAATGATGATGTTCACCACTCCGTCGCGCTGCTGCGTTAGCACCGACAGGTGGCGCACCGATGTGCTCTGCATCGCCGACTCGGCATTCACCAGAAGGTTGAGCAGCACCTGTTGCAGCTTCTGCTCGTCACCGCGAACCTGGGGATTCTTCACATCGAGGTGCATGTGGACCTCGATGCCTCCCGATCGCGATGCGAGTGAGCGCAGCCGCACCGTATGCCTGACGATCGTATTGACATCGATGGGAACTTCACGGCTTTCGGTCTTGCGAGCGAAGAGTAGCAGGTCGCGGATGACGCCGATCGCGCGGTCCGCCTCGCGCTTGATGAGATTCACCGATTCGAACTGCTCGTTCTGGAGCTTGTCCTCGAGTAACAGCTGCGCGAACGTCGAGATACCAGTAAGCGGGTTGTTCAGCTCGTGCGCCACGCCCGCGACGAGCTCGCCGATCGCAGCCAGTCTTTCCGTGCGCCTCATGTGCTCGGCGATGCGACGTTCTTCAGTGAGGTTACGCACGCCGATCACCAGTCCGGCGATCTTGTCCTCGCCATCCCGGATGTGGCTGAGCGTCACCGCCGCCGGGAACTCGGTACCGTCCTTCCGGCGATGCACGTGCTCTCCGGTCCAGAGCGACTTGTCCTGCGGAATGGGCGGTATGGTCTCACGATGTGACAGCTCCGCCGAAGCGACAACGAAATCATCGACGGAGAGACCAGCGATCTCGGACGCATCGTACCCGTATTCCATGATCGCGGCCGCGTTGGCGTATTCCACTCGCGCATCGACGCCGAGGATCAACACCGGCTGGTCCATTGTCGCCAGCGCGGCGGCGAGAGTGCGCTCACGTCCGCGCGTTCGTTCCTCGTGCTCGCCGAGCAGGAGCACGTCGACAGCGAGAGCCACTGCCGGAGCGAGGCGAAGCAGAGCGTCCATGTGAGGCCCCGTCTGCGGATGCGGCTCCTCGGTGGTCACGACCAGGACTCCGATGCGGCGATCGCTGGCGATCAATGGAATACTGATGGCGGGCTCAGAGGGGACTCGCGACGGATCGCTGGAGTACTCACGCAGGTCTTCGACGAAGGTGGGCTTGCCGCGGGCCCACGCCGATCGCACCGAGGTCAGCTCCACCGGCGCAACGAGCCCCTGCATCGCGGCACAGGAGCCGGACGCCGCGACACAGGTGAGCTGGCGATCGTCGGCTGATATGACACCGATCGCCTTGCCGTTCGATGGGACTACATCTTCGAGGATCGTCAGGATGGCGCGGCACGCATCGACGACGGTGACCTTGCGCAGGGCAAGACGCGCGATCTCCTCCGCGGCTTCGGTCTGCTTCTGCTCGTCGCGCTGCGCGGCGAAGAGCCGCGCGTTCTCGATCGCGACGGCTGCCTGCCGCGCGATGAGCATGATCAGCTCCATGTCGTGCGAGTCGTACGCATTGCGCTTGTACGACAGGATCTGCATCACGCCGAGCGTGTTGTCGTGGTACACGAGCGGAGCCGTGATCTCGCTCTGCACCTCGCGCTTGGCCGCCACCTGATAAATGGTTCCCGTCCACCAGCGCTCGGGCTCCGACGAAATGCTGGGTACTCCGCTCTGAAAAACGCGGGTGATAGTTTCCGTTCCCATGGGGAAATCGAGCAGGCTCTCACTGTCGCGCTCCTCTCCGTCGACGACAACGCAATGTGCATGAAAGCTTTCCGACACCGGATCGGCGATCATGAGCGCGAAGCACGGCGCATCGACGACCGAGGCAACGGCCTTGTAGATCTCGCGGTAGGCCTCGTCGAGAGAAATTGTGGCGGAGATGGCCTGCTGTACCGTCGCGACGGCAGCGAAGCGTGCCGCGCGGCGCTGAAGCTCCGCTACGAGCTCAGTCGTCAACGAACTCCACCGTCACGGGCCTGGTGATGATCCCGGCCTTCACGCCCTCGTCCAGAAAGAGACGGATGGCGGCTCGCCCACGCTCGCCGTAATCGAACGTCCAATCGTTGACGTACATCCCGATGAAGGTGTCCGCCTTGCCGCGGTCGAGCCCGCGCGCAAAGCGCATCGCGTGGTCGAGCGCATTCGTGCGGTTTGCAAGACCGTAGGCAATACTAGCGCGCAAATGCCGCGACACCTTTTTCTGCAGCTCGCGCGGCATCTCCTTCCGGATGACATTGCCTCCCAGCGGCAGCGGCAAGCCGGTTTTGTCCAGCCACCAGGCACCCATGTCAGCGACGAGATGAAATCCCTCGTCCTCGTAGGTGAGCTGACTCTCGTGGATGAGCAGCCCGGCGTCGGCCTCGTCGTGCACCACCGCCTCCTCGATCTGGTCGAATGGAACGACTACTGGAACGAAATCGGGCTGAAATAATTTGAGTGCCAGATAGGCGCTCGTCATGAGACCCGGCACCGCGATCCGCTTGCCGGCAACCGACAAGGGTGTCATCGATCTCAAGGCGACCAGCCTGGGCCCGTAGCCATCACCCATCGACGCGCCATGCGGCAGGAGTACGTAGGTGTCCGACAAATACGCGTAGGCGTGGATCGATACCGCGGTCACGTCGAGCTCGCCGCGCATCGCACGCCGGTTCAGTGTCTCGATGTCCTGCAGCTCGTGCACGTAGCTGATTCCCTCGGTGTCGATCCGGCCATCCGCGAGCGCGTAGAACATAAAGGCATCGTCCGAGTCGGGACTGTGTGCGAGATGGATCGTTGTCGCCGCGGCCACGGTTATGGCTTCACTCCGAGATTGGTGCGGGCCTGCGCCAGCGAGGCAATGATGTCATCCTGGTGACGCGTATACTCGTCACGCTTCGTCGCCAGCTCTTTCTTTTCCGCAGCCAGCAATCTCCGCTCGAAAGAGCGGAGGCGCGCGGTGTCGCGTGCGAGCGTCGCCAATCGGGCGTGGAGTATCAGACCCAGGAGGTGATTTGGATTCTCGCGGAGGATGCTATCCGCCTGCGCCTGCGCCAGCGGCAGCGCGCCAGCGACCTCACTCACACGTCCCATGTCGTACCGCTGATCGATGTTGAGCGGTGAGAGAAGCTGATAAGCGGTGAGCGCCATCGGGGCAAAGAACTGCACACTGTCGGCTTTTCCCTGACTGGCGAGCAGCATCACCCGATTGTAAAGGCGATCGGCGCGCTCCTGCGGCGAGAGGTTCGAGATGTCAGGCGCGCGCATTCCCTGTGGAGCAACGCCGCGGTCATCAAGGCCCGCCTGGGGAAGCGCGTTCTGCGAGCCGTCGAGCGCGCTGCCGCGCTGAGCGTTGAACCCGCGTCCCGCCGCCATGGCGAAGAGCGCCAGGAACGCAATTGCCGCGACGACCCACGGCAATGGGTTGGTCGTCTTCTCCGCGCGAGTCGCGGCACCGGCGCCCACGGGCGTGCCGCAACGGTGGCAGAACTTTGCGCCCGGAGAAAGCTCCGCTGCGCAGGATGGGCACGTCGCGCCAGCGAGAGGGGCGCCGCAGCTGGCACAAAAGCGTCCAGTCGAGGCGGCACCACACGATGGACACACGCTGGAAGGGCTGAGCGAGGAGGGTGACGTCATCTCGCTCAAGTTACATACGAGAGGGGCCCGGCGCAGCGCAGCGCGCCGAGCCCCTCTCTGTCACTTATGCAGGCACAAACCCTGAGGTCCTTGGCCTATGCCCGAGTCACGGCCCGCTACGAACGCTCCCTACGCAGGCACGGGAGGATTGATCTCAATCCAGGTTGCGTCGCATTGCGGCGGGAGGCTGCGCGTGCAAATCCCTGTTGTCTTCACTCGCAAAATCGATCCAACGGCTATCTGGTCTGCACTAACCCTTTCGTACCTGCCGTCTGGTCGCCGTTTTACGACAGGCGTGGCGGGGTCAATGTGAACCACCTGCTGATAACCGTCTGGAGCGGGTGGGAAGTCATCTATCAGGACGCTGACGCGACCGTTCGTTCCCTGTTCTACGCTAATGGTTCTTGCCAAAAAACCAGGCCCAGGTGGTTCAACAGGCGTCGAACTGCATCCAGTTACCAGAGCAAACGCGAATGCCACGGGCGCGACTCGTAATACGGACAGAAAGGCTTTAGTCATGGTGACCTCTGACGGTTGGCGGGATGTTGTCAAGCGAAAACCCGCATACCGTAGGCCCGTGAGAGCGACCGTGATGTATCAGACGGGAAACAGCATCTCACGGTATTTGGGTAGCGGCCAGAAAGCGTCGCCCACGATCAGCTCCAGAGCATCCGCAACCTTGCGGACTTCGGCCATCGTGTCAGCGCCTTCGGATGTCAGCATCTCCGCCTGGGCCGGTGGATCCTCGTGCAGCGCCTCGGCGCGGGCGATCACGTCGCTCAGATCCTCACGGAATTCCTGCAGCTCCTGCACGAGCTCACCCACCTGATTGGCTGTTGTCACCTGCGGAATTACCACGATCCCGGCCGCCTTGGCGTTCGCGGCGGAATCTGAGAGCTGCGTGAGATACTCATAAGCGGCGGGAATGACGATCGTGTCAACCATCTCTCGCATGGTATGCAGCTCGATCAGCATGTCCTTCACATACCGCTCGACGCGTACGTGATACCTGGACTCGAGCTCCTCCTTCGTGAGCACGCCGAGCGTGGTGAGGAGCGCGCGTGACTGCTTGGTGACGAGCTCCTTCAGCGCCTCGGGCGTTCTACGCAGGTTGGGGAGTCCGCGCTTCTGGGCCTCCTTCACCCATTCCTCAGAATAGTTGTTGCCCTCGAACCGTACGGGTGTGCTGACCTTGAATGCACCGCGCACGACCTTGAGCACGGCGTCATCGACCGATTTGGTTTTCTTGAGCGTCTCTCTCAACTCGTCGGTGAGCTCGCCGATCGATTCGGCTACCGCAGTGTTGAGCAGCGCAATTGGAAAAGCAATCGACGCCGAGGATCCCACGGCGCGGAACTCGAACTTCTGACCCGTGAAAGCAAAAGGAGAAGTGCGGTTGCGGTCAGTGTTGTCGCGCTGGATCTCGGGCAGGCGCTCGACACCGAGCTTGATCATCTGCTGCTCCGCCGTTCCGGACGTCTTGCCGGCGGCAATTTCATCGAGCACCCGCGTCAGCATGTCGCCCATGAAGACGGAGATAATAGCGGGTGGTGCTTCGTTGGCGCCGAGGCGGTGCTCGTTCCCCGACGATGCGATGCCGGCCCGCAGCAAGCCCGAATGCTTGTGCACCGCGCGCAGTACGGCGGCGAGAAAAATGAGGAAGCGCACGTTCTGATGCGGCGTCCTGCCCGGCTTGAGCAGGTTCTTCCCGTTCAGCTCGGGAGAATCGGCGGAAATGGACATCGACCAGTTGCAGTGCTTTCCGGATCCGTTGATTCCGGCGAAGGGCTTTTCGTGGAGCACCGCCTGTAACCCGTGACGTAATGCCACGCGTCTGAGAGTGGCCATCACCAGCATGTTGTGGTCGACGGAGAGATCGGTCTCCTCGAAGTACGGCGCCATCTCGAACTGACAGGGCGCGACTTCATTGTGTCGCGTCGTTATGGGTACGCCGAGCTTGTACAACTCGAATTCCACCTCGGAAATACAAGCCTGGATGCGCTCGGGAATGCCGCCGAAGTAGTGATCCTCGAGCTGCTGCCCGCGCGGGGGCGGAGCGCCGATGAGCGTGCGTCCGCCCATGACGAGATCGGGACGCAGACTGAAATGCGCGCGGTCGATGAGGAAATATTCCTGCTCGGCGCCGAGGGTGGTGAACACGCGCTGCACACCGGTGTCGCCGAGGAGCTCGAGGAGGTCGATGGATTTCTCGGAGAGAACATCGGAGCTGCGGAGAAGCGGCGTCATCTCGTCGAGCGCTTCGCCGTTGTAGCCGATGAAGACCGAGGGGATGCAAAGCGTGCGGGCGCCCGTGGTCTCGACGATGAAGACGGGACTCGCCGGATTCCACGCAGTGTACCCGCGTGCTTCCCATGTTGCGCGCAATCCGCCGGATGGAAAGCTCGATGCATCGGGCTCGCTTTGTCTGAGCTGGTCACCCGTGAAGCTCTCGACCGGCTGACGGTCTTCGTCGAAGGCGAGGAAAGCGTCGTGCTTCTCGGCTGTGAGCCCGGTCTGCGGCTGAAACCAGTGGGTGAAGTGAGTCACTCCCCGCGAGATCGCCCACTCCTTGATCACTTGTGCAATCATCGGAGCGATCGCGATGTCGAGCTTCTTACCGTGCCTGATCGACGCGGCGAGGCTCTGGTAGACCTCCTTCGGCAGCTTGTCCCGCATCTGGCGGACACCTAGGGTGTTGCAGCCGAAATACCGCGAAGTGGGTTCTGGGACCTCGTCATTGAGACCGGGCGGGACCCGCACCGACCGGTTCGTGATCTCGCTGAGAACTGTCTTGCGCGAATTCATACTTTCGGCTCGCATGGATGGGCTGGGGATGGAACAATCTGCAAAATCAGCACGATTAAGCGCTCAACTTGGCTGATCGAGCCTTGAAATGCAAGAAATGAGCACAGCCCCGTGCACGAATTGCACAAATGGCTTGGCAAAGCTACAATTCCGGGCATGTCTCGACATCGCTCCCGGATCCCCAATACTGCCGGGGCCAGCCCAGCCGAAATCCTCGAGCTGGCGACCAAGAACAACGTTCGCTTCCTTAGACTGCAATTCACGGACATCCTCGGCGTAAATAAGAACGTTGAGATTCCCGCGTCGCAATTCGAGAAGGCGCTTGCCGGCGACATCATGTTCGATGGCTCTTCAATAGAAGGATTCGTTCGCATCGAAGAGTCCGACATGCTGCTCGCACCGGACTTCACCACTTTCCAGATCTTCCCGTGGGGCGACGAGCAGAACCGTGTCGCCAGGCTCATCTGCGACATCAACACTCCGGACGGTAAGCCCTTCCCCGGTGACCCGCGAGGTGTGCTCAAGAAAGTAATAGCTACCGGCGCGGCCTCGGGCTATACGATGAAAGCGGGCATGGAAGCGGAGTTCTTCATGTTCAAGCCGAGGGCGGACGGCGCACCCTCGACGGTAACGCACGATGTGGGCGCGTATTTCGATCTGGCGCCCGCCGATCTGGGCGAGGACGCGAGGCGCGCGATCGTCGATGTGCTCGAGCGCATGGGCTTCGAAGTCGAGGCCGCGCACCACGAGGTCGCGCACGGGCAGCACGAGATCGATTTCCGCTACGCGGATGCGCTCGAGACAGCCGACAACATCACGACCTTCCGGTTTGTGGTGAAATATGTGGCGCAGACCTTCGGGCTCACCGCCTCGTTCATGCCGAAGCCGATCTTCGGGCAAAACGGAAGCGGAATGCACACGCATCAATCGCTTTTTCGCGGCGGGGAGAACGCATTCTGGGACAAGAGCGCGCAGTGGGAGCTGTCGGAGACGGCGCTCCACTACATCGGCGGACTCCTGCGCCACGCGCGCGGATTCACGGCGATCACGAACCCGCTGGTGAACTCATACAAGCGGCTGGTTCCGGGTTACGAGGCGCCGGTCAACGTCGCGTGGTCGATGCGAAACCGCTCGCCGATGATCCGGATTCCCGACCGCCGCGGATCGGGAACGAGGGTCGAGCTGCGGATACCGGATCCCGCGGCCAATCCTTATCTGGCTCTGGCGGTGCAGCTGGCGGCGGGCCTCGATGGGATTGCGACCAGGGCCGACGCGCGCGAGCCGGTGAACACCAACATCTGGGAGATGTCGCATCGGGAGAAGCGGCGGCTGCGGATCGACGACCTGCCGCACAATCTGGAGGAAGCGTGCTCGGAGCTGGAGAAGGACGACGTGATCACCGACGCTCTGGGCGAGCACATCACGACCCAATTCCTGGCGGCCAAGCGGCAGGAGTGGGAGGAGTACATCAGCCAGGTGTCGCAGTGGGAGTTAGATAACTATCTAGCTAAATACTGAAAGGGTGGTTTAACTACGAAATAATGGCCGGTAGTTATCAGGAAGAGTCGTTGGGCACGCAAGTCCCGAACTACGTTAGATAATTATTTAACTAATGAGGTTTAGCGCGCACCGGACTTTTTCGGTTTCCGCGGCACCTTCGCCCCCTTTTTCCGAGCCTCCGATAATCCAATCGCGATCGCCTGCTTGCGGCTCTTCACCTTTTGCCCGCTGCCGGATCTGAGCGTCCCTTTCTTGCGGCGGCGCATCGCACTTTCCACGCGTTTTGATGCCGCCTTTCCGTATTTACGCTTACCTGAAGATTTTCTAGCCGCCATTCCTGTGCTCCTCCGGGATGAATTGAGTCGGACTCTTGTCGGGGTGGCTCATGTTGTGCCGAAGAATCCATCGGTGCGAAGTGACTTGCGGGATTCTCATACGACGGCGCCGCCATGACCACTCGGGCCGGACAGGAAGCGGAAGCGATCAGTCGCCTCACAGAGCGGATCGAGCCACGTGAAGTGCGGGCAATTCTCGTGCAATGTCTGGCTGGAGAGCTCGCCCCTTCGGCTGCCGTCTCACGAATGCTCGCCGAGAACGGCGCGGGCACCGTACGACTCGCGATCGACGATGTGACCGAGCGTGCCGCGAGCATCTCACGTGCGAGCGACGTGCTCGTCCACGACAGGGTCGACGAGCTGACTCAGGTTTTCGTCGAGATGGTTGCCGCGGTGGCTGAGAGCCTCGAGGGGATCAAGCCCCGCTCACAGCCGGGGCAGGCTTCTCATCCTTCAGAATCCGCGGAGCCCGGCGCGCTTTGAGCATCGTCGCGTCGTGCCGTGTGGCGACGATCACCTTCCCGTCGATCTCCGCGAGACCGTAAGCGCAACCAACGCCAGGTTAGAAAGGCCGCCATCCCGAAAACCAACCAGTAAAGCGGCAACAATATCTCGTGGAACGCGGGAAACCGCCGCTCGAAGAGATAGAGTCCTATCAGCAGCAGGAACGATAATACCCACACGACGACAAGCTGTCGCACATTGCGGCCGTAAATCATCGAGTCAGCCCGGAGTCAGGGAAAGCCCACTGCATACAATACGACGGCGCACGGAGCGTCGGTGAGCTAGCGGGAAGAAACGCCCGCGATATCCCTGAGGGCGGGTCCTGTCAACCGGAAATTGGTCCAGTCGTCCATCGGCTTTGCCCCAATCCGGCGGTAGAACGAGATGGCCAACTCGTTCCAGGTCAGCACCGACCAGTCGATTCTTCCGCAATCACGATCGAGCGCAAGGCGCGCCAGCTCGCGGAAGAGCGCGTAACCGACTCCGTATTGCCGGGTGGCTGGGCGCACGAAAAGATCCTCGAGATAAATGCCTCTCTTGCCCAGCCACGTCGAATAGTTGTGGAAGAAGAGAGCGAAGCCAGCGGGCTCGTCACCAACGTAGGCGATGAGCACTTCGGCGGCGGGACGCGGCCCAAACAGGGTCTTGGCCAGATCCGCCTCAGTTACCGGCGCTTCTCCCGGTTTTGCCCTTTCGTACTCGGCCAGCTCCAGGATGAAGGCGCGAATGAGCGGAATGTCCGCCTTGCCGGCGGGCACAATTCTCAACTTATTCGAGTGGCTGGTCTTCATCGGCGGATTATCAGACTGGCAGAATAGACTGTCAATGGCATCTTAGGCGGTATGAAAAGGATGTCAGTCCCATCTTTGCAGGCATGAACCGGCTGTCAGTCGCATCTTTGCAGGCATGAGACAGCGAGAAACCGGCGAGATCAGCACCGAGCTGGCGCGGAGATCACGGAGGGTTCGCGTGCTCGGCCAGCTGCTGGACAGCTCGATTCCGATTCCCGGCACCAATCGGACGATCGGACTCGATGCCGTGATCGGACTGATTCCCGGCGCCGGTGATGTGGTGGGCGGCCTGCTCTCGGGATACATCATTCTCGAAGCAGCGCGCGCACAGGTACCGACGATGACGCTGGTGCGGATGCTGGCCAACGTCGGCATCGACACTCTGGTGGGAGTGATGCCTGTCCTCGGAGATCTCTTCGACGCCGCGTGGAAGGCGAATACCAAGAACGTGGTGCTGCTTCAGGGGCACCTGGTTTCGTTCGATGACACTGATGACGGCGAGCGCAGCGTAGTCGGCGCCTCGTTTCTGGCGCTGACGGTACTGGTCGCGATCGTAATCGGTGGAATTGCGTTGGCCATCTATGTGGCTCGATTGCTGTGGGGGCTCTCAACCCAATAGCTTTGTAGGCACGGCGCCGTGGCCAAGTGGTAAGGCGGCAGACTGCAAATCTGCTATTCGTCAGTTCGATTCTGACCGGCGCCTCTGCGGGAGACAGCACGGCTGGCGACGCGTGTTCAGCTCAGCCAGTTGAGGAAAAACGTGATGATGATGGCGTTGGTGAAGTCGATGAAGAACGCACCTACGAGAGGCACGACGAGGAACGCGCGCGGCGCCGGGCCGTACCGCGCCACCAGCGCGCGCATGTTGGCTACGGCGTTGGCGGTCGTGCCGAGCACGAATCCAACGAAGCCGCTGGACATGACCGCCGAATCGTAGTCACGACCCATTAAGACGTAGGACACGGTGATCGCGGCGAGCACGACCGCGACTACCTGCGCGATCAGGATCACGATCAGCGGCAGCGCGACACCGGCAAGCTGCCAGAGCTTGAGGTCCATGAGCGCGACGGTCAGGAAGATGTTCAGCGCGAGGTTTCCCATGAATTCCATCGCCCGCTGATCGATCCTGAGCCAGTGTGTCGCGTCATCGATGTTGCGGATCACCGATGCAATGAGCATCGCGCCGATATAGGCAGGAAGGGTGACGCCGAGTGACTGGATCCATAGACTGACGACGCTGCCGATGCCCATGGCGAGCGCGAGGATCACCATGTTCCGAATGAGCGGTGTGTCCTCCTGCTCCACCTCCACGACGAGCGCCGGCTCTGGAGTCTCGAGCTCGGCCCGCACCTCGGCGGCGGAGGCGACGGTGGACCGCAACCCCTGGCGCTTGATGAGGAAAGTGGCTGCCGGGCTTCCCGTCAGACCGCCGAACACGATCCCCATTGTCGCCGCCGCGAGCGCGAGTTCCCCCGCACCCGCTAGCCCCGCCATCTCGAACACCGGCGCGAAAGCCATTCCTGTCGCCGGTCCACCGACCAGAGTCACGGATCCAGCCATCACGCCGAGCAACGGGTTCTCACCGAAGGCGCGCGCGATGCCGATTCCGATGAAGTTCTGGACGAAGCAGAACACGGTGGCGAAGGCGAGGAAGATCGCGACCTGAATTCCGCCGCGGCGCAGCAACGCGAGGCTCGCTCCCATCCCGATCGACGTGAAGAACGCAACGCTGAGGACCGGCTGCGCCGTCGTGTCGAGCTGGATGGTGGCGAAGCGGTTGTGGGCCAGCACGGTAAGCCCCGTGAACAGCAGCCCGCCCACGACCGCGGCGGGAATGTTCAGGCGATCCACCCAGCTGATTCGCTTCTTCACCTGTATCCCGATGAAGTAGACGACGGCGGCGACTGTGAGTGTCTGGAGAAGATCCAGCGGGACTTCGAGCATTAGACGGCAGAGGTTGAGCGGAGGTAGCTGCCGGACGGTGATTCGTAGAGGGTCACGCCTGCAAGTCCTTGTTGAGGCCGTTCATAATCGTAACGCACCAGCGGATTTGGACAAAAGCTGGACACAGGTATAAGCTAAGGTCTCAAAAACTCTCCAACCGATGCGGTCAAACCGCGTCCGAATCCGCGTGGGTTCTCTCTGGACTTGCAATTCTGCAGATCTCTGCAACGTATCTCGCGCTTCATCCAGCGCGGCTACGCCGTCTTCTGATCGTACGCCTGCTTCAATCGCTTGATGTCGATCTTGTCCATTTGAAGCATCGCCTGCATCACTCGGTTTGCCTTCGCGCGATCCTTGTCCTGCAGCATTTTGCCCAGGAGAGTGGGAATGATCTGCCACGACAGGCCGTACTTGTCTTGTAACCAGCCGCACCGGTCCTTCCGGCCGCCCTCGGACAGTTTCTCCCACAGCTTGTCGACTTCCTTCTGCGTTTCACAGCTCACGAACATCGAGATGGCTGGCGTGAAAGTGAATTGCGGGCCACCGTTCAGCGCGTAGAACTGCTGCCCTTCGAGCTGGAACGTCGCCGACATTACCGACCCCTTCGGCCCCGGCCCCGCATCTCCGTAACGAGTGACGCTCACGACCTTCGAGTTCTTGAAGATCGAAACATAGAAATTCATTGCCTCTTCGGCTTTGCCGTCGAACCACAGGAACGGCGTGATTTTCTGCATGGAAGATTTCCTCTACGTTGTTAGTCGGCGTGATTGGATTCGTCATATTGCCTTCCGGGTCGATGCCAGCACCTTGTCAAGATTATCGTAGTTCTCGGCGATTCCCTTTTCCATTGGGGACTTGAGCACGGAGTCACGAACTTCCCGCGACGCGTAGAGCACCGTAGTCGTGAGGGTTGTCTTGCCACCCTTCTCGACGAACGTCATGGTGTCGACTGCCTCACCCTCGTACCAGGGGTCGTCGAATTTTTCCGTTGCGACGATCCGTTCCGGGCGGACGATCTCTCGATAGACGCCGCCCATCCCCATATCTTTTCCGGCCGGAGACCGCCATACCCAGCGGTATTTGCCGCCGACCCTCAAATCGATCTCGCAGACAGGGAACGTCCAGCCGCTGCGAACCAGCCACTGCTTGAGCAGCTCGGGCTTCGTCCAGGCGTCGAAGACCATACTGCGTGGAGCATCGAAGACCCGGATCATGGCGATCTCCCGATCCGAGGGAGTGGTCACTTGCAATTTTCCTACGTTCCTTGTGGCGCCTTTCATGGTATTTCTCCTATCGCTTTGTGCGTGGACGTTTTTTGTGCTTGGTCTTCATCACTACGAGCAGGGCGTCGAGGCGCTGATAGTGGCCCTCCCAGAACCGTCGGTAGCGCTCCAGCCATTCGGTAGCATCCGCGAGCGGTGTCGCCTCGAGACGCCGGGGGCGTCGCTGCGCATCCTGGCCGCGGGAGACGAGGCCAGCTCGCTCCAGCACCTTGAGATGCTTGGAGATCGCCGGCTGGCTCATTGAAAATGGCTTGGCCAGCTCAGCTACCGATGCTTCGCCGGAAGCTAGCCGCGCCAGAATGGCCCTTCGCGTCGGATCCGCGAGCGCGGCAAACGTGGCGTTGAGCGTTCTGTCGGGAGCAGTGGTGGCCAGCATTCATAACCTCACCGTTGTATAACTACACGGTAATATAAGCGGGTCAGGAATCAGGTCAAGAACCGTCTCATCTCACGAAATTCTTAGGTCCGGGCGCTGGCGCGACTCACTGCCCAGAAGCTCAGCGTGTAGATGACTATCCAGGTGCCGAGGTCGATCGCGAGCTTCCCGAAGTCGAACGGCTCACTGAACCATCGGTACCTGAATCCCACCGCCCCGAAGATCACGTTGGTCAGGATGGCTGTGATTACGGCTGCAACTATCAAGTTGCGGTACGGAATTCGAGCGCTGTTGACTGGCATCGACAGGGGTTGACAGGGAATGGTCGACCGGAGGATCCCATTGTGCAAACTATAATGAATATGAGAGACTGGATGCGCGAGACGTACGCTCGTGTCTCCGGCTTCGATGCGAGGCGAATCGCAAAGTCGCACCGGTTTCGCGTAGATGGGCGCTATGTCACCGAGCCGTTCTTCAAGATCGACCACACTGACAACCTTAAGACTGTCCACTCAAAACTTGCATCCACTCTCCCTACTCCGAACTCTCGATGCGCGGCCCCTTTAACGCCTAGCCAATCTCTCGACCACCGACTTGGCAAACTCCAATCCCTCGTAAAACCTTCGGATCTCGACGCGCTCGTCGCGGCCGTGCGCTCTCGACTCGTTCGGCTCCGTAAAAATCCCCCCGATTCCATAGACCGGAATTCCGGCCTTGCGCACATACATGCCGTCGGTCGCTCCGGATGACATCACCGGTACGACGACAACGCCCGGCCAGAAACGCGTCCCAACACTTTCTACTGCTTGAAGGATTGCTGGCTTAAGTGGTGACGGCGGAGAGACAGTTGCCGGCTGCGCCTCCGCAAACTCGACCGCGTTGTCCGACACCACCTCCCGTAGTGCGCGAATGATTACGGCCGTGTCGGTCCCAGGTAGAACCCTGCAGTTCACCGTCGCCTGTGCCAGCTGTGGAAGAGCGTTGTCCGCGTGACCGCCGGTGAGACGGGTGGCAACACACGTCGTCCGAAGCTGCGCGTTGAATCGCGTGATCTCTGTCAGCTTCGTGGCAGCCGTGGTATCCATCGGCTGGCGAGCGACAAGCCGCATCAGCCTTGCAATGGTGTCTGCCTCGAATGGCGCCGAGCGTTCGAGAGCGAGGCGAGCCGTGGCGCTCACCTCGATCGGAAGCCGGTGGGAAGCGAGACGCGACAGCGCACGCGCGAGCGTATAGATGGCGTTGTCGGTCCGCGGCTGCGACGAGTGACCGCCAGCGTTACGCACGGTCATCCGGTATGTGACATACAGTTTCTCGCTTGTCTGTACGCCCAGAACCGCCTCGCGCCCGTTGTAGATGGTCCCGCCACCAGCGTCAAAGTTGATCGCAAATTCTGGATCGCCGATCAGCCGGCGACCCTCACCGCTCGCGAACCACTCGATCTGATCAGAAGTTGTTTCCTCGTCACCGGTGAGCACCGCCACGATGTCGCGGTCGGGGACGAATCCGTCGCGCTTCCAGCGGATCAGGTTCGTGACGATCGTCGTCACGCCTTCCTTGTTGTCGATCGTGCCCCGGCCGTACCACCAGCCATCGCGCTCGGTCATGACGAACGGATCGGTGGACCAATCCTCTCGTAAGGCAGGAACGACGTCGAGATGCGCCATCAACAGGACCGGTGGAGCCAGGCCGCGTCCGCGCAAGCGGGCTACCACGTTGCCGATCGTGTCGACCTTGCCGGCGACGAACGCGTCCTGCTCGCTGAACCCGGCCGTTCGCAGCCGGCGAACCAATGCGTTGGCGGCATCGACAGTCGCCCTCGTACTCGAGACCGATCTTATCCCGACAAGCTCGGCGAGGATGGAACGCGCGAGCAGTGAATCGGCTGGAGATGCGCGCAATTGGGCCGACCCCGTCTGGGCGACGAGGGCGGAGAGAGCAAACACCTTGAAGAATCGACCAACCATTCCCGGTCTCCTGGAGATTGTCACGTACTTGTAGGGCATTGTCTCACGGGTCGGGCTGTGGTGCGCCCGCTGTGATTGCGAGCGTCGCACGCTCGGCCTGAAGCTCGTTTCTTGTGAGAAGCACCGCAACCAGATTTCCCGAGCGTATGAAACGAGGGGGAATCTCCCAATCATTGCTCTGGCCACGGGGTGCCGCGAGAGCCGTATCCATCTTCGCGACGTCACGAGTCAGCGCGGCCTCGTCGGGATAAACGAACACTTCGAGACGCGCCCTGCCGCCGAGAGTGTACACGACCGGCTTGACGCTGAAGCCTGAGCGGCGAGCAGGCTCACCCTGCCCCTTCTTGAGAACGAAACCGGACTGCTCGAGACGCTTCTCCAGACTGCAAACGGCCCAGCGACCCGTGCGCGGACACGGTGAGCTCGCCTGACCGACTGCGGCAGACGGCGCGCTTCGACCTACCGCGCTATCACGAGGCGGACCAGCCGTTGCGCTTGTTTCGGGTTGATCGGCGCGGCCACAGGATGCTGTGACGAAGCAGAGGCAAGCAACGGTGAGTCGGGAAAGCATCATTCGTCTCATCTTTACTCCTGTTCAATCCCGCTCGTCTAGAGTGGGCGAAGCACCCGCCCGCGATTCCTTAGACAGCGACTTCCTGTGTTCGTCCCAAAAATCGTAACAGCCCTCAGAAATTACGACCGGGAGCAGTTTCTTGGCGACCTTGGCGCGGGAGTCATCGTCGGCGTCGTCGCGCTTCCACTCGCCATCGCGTTCGCAATCGCGAGCGGCGTGACGCCCGATCGCGGTCTCTGGACGGCTGTTATCGCCGGCTTTCTGATCAGCGCGCTCGGCGGCTCACGCGTTCAGATCGGAGGACCGACGGGCGCGTTCGTCGTCATCGTTTACGGCATCGTGCAGAAGCACGGTCTGGACGGGCTGGCGATCTCTACGCTGATGGCCGGAGTGATACTGGTGATCATGGGCATCGCGAAGCTCGGCGCGATGATCAAGTTCATTCCGCATCCGGTCATCACCGGCTTCACCAGCGGAATCGCCGTCATCATCTTCTCCGGCGGGATCAAGGATCTTCTCGGCCTGCAGATGGGCGAGGTGCCGGCAAGCTTCGTCGACAAGTGGATTGCGTACGTCCAGACCGCATCCGGGTTCACGCCGAGCGCGGTCGGAGTTTCCGCACTCGCCCTGGCGATAATCCTGGTCTGGCCAAGAGTAACGCGGCGAATTCCAGGCACCTTCGTCGCGCTCATCGTCACGACGGTGGCAGTTACACTCATGGATCTGCCCGTCGAGACGATCGGCTCGCGCTTCGGGGAGATCAGCGCCTCGATACCGCGCATCCAGCTGCCTGAGCTGTCGTTCGCCCAGGTCAGCGCGCTCGTCGGGCCGGCGTTCACGATCGCGCTGCTGGCCGCGATCGAATCGCTTCTATCGGCGGTCGTGGCCGATGGGATGATCGGTGGCCGTCACCGCTCGAACATGGAGCTGATCGCGCAGGGCGTGGCGAACATCGTGACGCCGCTGTTCGGAGGGATTCCCGCCACGGGCGCCATCGCGCGCACTGTCACCAACATCAAGAACGGTGGCCGGACTCCAGTCGCCGGAATTGTCCACGCACTGACGCTGCTCGTGATCACATTGTTCGGGGCGCGCTGGGCCGGGCTGATTCCGATGGCGACGCTGGCGGCAATTCTGATTGTAGTCAGCTATCAAATGAGCCAATGGCGGACTTTCCGCGCCGAGCTCAGCTCTCCGAAAAGCGACGTAGTGGTTCTTCTCACGACGTTTGCGCTCACGGTGATCATTGATCTCACGGTCGCGATCAGCGTTGGGATGGTGCTTGCGGCATTTCTATTCATCAGGCGGATGGCCGAAGTGACCAACGTGCGATCGCTGACCCGTGAGCTCGACCAGGAGTCGTCGGACGCGGATGCAGAGGACGTAGCCACCTTGCGGCGGCAGGACATTCCTCCGGGTGTAGAGGTCTACGAGATTACCGGGCCCTTCTTCTTTGGCGCGGCGGAGATGTTCAAGGACACGCTGTCGCGTATCGCTGGGAAGCCAAAAGTCCTGATCATTCGGATGCGCGATGTGCTCTCGCTCGACTCGACCGCCATGCACGCCCTAAAGGACGTTGTGCACCGGAGCAGGCAGGATGGCACCACTGTCCTATTGGCGGACGTTCACATGCAGCCCCTCGTGGCGCTAACGGGTTCGGCTCTGCTGGCCGAGATCGGAGAAGGCAACCTTTGCGCAACTCTGGACGACGCACTCACTCGGGCGCGTTCGATCGTGAGCGTCGCTGCCTGATACGGGGAGCAATAACGATGGAAAAACCGTGTTCTCCTGCTAACCACCCGTCTCATAATTCGGATCAGCCACGGGCTTCGATTCGGGGGAGTGGCGCTCGCGCAGGAATATGGAAAGAACGATCAGCACTCCCACCGACAAAAACTCACTCTGCCAGTTCTGGAATGACTCGAACCAGAACCGCGAGGTCCGGATGTAGTCGAGCGTGGTCATCGAGCTGGGACTGCCGTGCTCCATCTGTTCCTGATTGTACTCTTTCGCACCACCGGCGGCGTGCAGAAAAAACGAGATCGCGAAGAGAAGGAGCAGCGCCAGGGAAAGAGAGTGCTCGTAGAGCTTGAGCACGAGGCCGCCCCGATGCACGGGCCACGGTGACTTTTCAGTCTTGGCCCTCCTCGGATCCTTGTCGAGATCCGGCTCCCCTCCGAGCTTCCGTGATTCGGGCGACCCCTTCTGATACAGGAAAGCGGTGAAAACGACAAACGCGGCCATCTGCAGGAATTCCGATTCCCAGTTCTCGAACACCGCTTCCACAAAATGGCCCGACCGGACGTATTCACCCAGCTCCACCGCCGGCTGACCGTGCTCGACCTGGTCCGAGTTGTAATGCCTGTGGCCAGTGTAGAGCTGTCCGACAAGCGAGATGGCGAACAGAGTGAACATCGTTATGGAAAGTCCGTTGTTTCGCAGCCACTTCCGCATCTGATTTCCTCCGTCGGCACCTTGTTGGATGTTTGTCGGGCTCCGAAGTTTTGAGCCGGTCGAACGACCAGCACGGCAGGACTACCTCAATACAGATTTCGTGCTACCACTCGTAGGTGTTGTGGTCGTCGTCATCGGCTTCGTGCTGCGGATAAATCCGCTGCTCGTCGTCACGGTAGCGGGGCTCGCCACCGGGTTGGCCAGCGGTCTCAATTTTCTTGAAGTAGTCGCTGCCTTCGGCAAGGCTTTCATCACAAGTCGGTATGTCGGGATCGTGTGGCTGGTGCTGCCGGTCATCGGTCTCCTCGAGCATGCGGGACTGAGAGAAAGAGCCCGCACGGTAATAAGCGGATTTCGTGCCGCCACCACGTCGAGAGTGCTGCTCGCCTATTTTACTGTGCGACAGGTGACCTCGGCTCTGGGGCTGACATCGCTTGGCGGTCACGCGCAGATGGTGCGCCCGCTCATTGCCCCCATGGCGGAAGCCGCGGCAGAAAACCAATACGGAGAAATCCCGCTGCCAGTCAGGCGCAGGATTCGCGCGCATTCCGCCGCCGCGGATAACATCGCTCTGTTCTTCGGCGAGGACATTTTCATCGCCATCGGATCGATCCTCCTGATCCGCGGGTTCCTCGATCAGAACGGGATTCACGTCGAGCCGGTACAACTGGCGATCTGGGCGATCCCCACCGCCATTTGCGCATTCGTGATCCACTGTATACGCCTGCTGCTGCTCGAGCGCTTATTGCGGGCGGAGCTTTCTGCGAGCGAACCGGAAAAGCCGTGATCACCCTCGAGCACATCTACTGGCTCACCGGACTCATGGCCGCCGGGGTCGCACTCGTCAACGCGCGCGATGCGACCAATCCGCGCCGCCTCAACAACACCGCATTCTGGGGGATCTACGCGACCACCTTTCTTGTCGGGTCGTACCTCTCCGACCTGGTGAGCGGATTCCTTCTGATCGGAATGGTGCTGGTGGCAAGCATCCGTGGTCTCGGCCAGGGAGCGCAGAAGCTGACGCGGGATGAAGAGGCGGAAAGCGCGAGGCGCTGGGGGAACAAGCTGTTCATCCCGGCGCTGACGATTCCGGTGCTCACGGTGCTCGGCACCTTCGTGCTAAAACGAATAACAGTAGGCGGCGTACCGGTCGTCGATGGCAGGCAGGTCACCGTGATATCCCTCGCGATCGCCACGCTCGTCGCACTGGCGATCGGGATGATAATGCTCCGTCCTCCACTGCTGGCGCCGGTAAAGGAAGCGCGACGACTTCTAGACGCCATTGGCTGGGCGGCAGTCCTGCCGCAGATGCTGGCGGCACTGGGTGCGCTGTTCGCCATTGCGGGTGTGGGAACAGTGGTAAGTGAATTGGCCGGCCGCTGGCTTCCGCTCGGCAGCCCCTTTGCGGCGGTGGCGACCTACGCCATCGGAATGGCGGTGTTCACAATGATAATGGGGAACGCGTTTGCCGCTTTCCCGGTGATGACAGCGGGAATCGGCCTCCCGCTCGTCGTGCAGCGATTCGGAGGAGACCCGACCATTATGGCGGCGATCGGTATGCTGTCCGGATTCTGCGGTACGCTGATGACTCCGATGGCGGCGAATTTCAACATCGTGCCGGTCGCGTTGCTGGAGCTTCCGGATGAAAATGCCGTGATCAAGGTACAGATCCCGACTGCCCTCCTGCTGCTTGGCGCCAACATTCTGTTGATGAACTTTTTCGTGTTCCGGAGTTGAAAGTTTCGGGGATGGTGCTTACGCCGGAGCTCGCATCAAGCTTTGCCAAGCTCGCGCTCGCACACCTGACACGGGAGTATCCGCACAAGCTGGATCACGTGGCCAACGATCCAAGCGAAGTGAGGACACCGCGCGAGCTGCACCCGGTCTTCTTTGGGAGCTTCGACTGGCATTCCTGCGTCCACGGTTACTGGCTCTTGGCGACGCTGCTCCGTCGCTTTCCCACGCTGCCGGAAGCGGAGCAGATCAACACCGCGTTCGATGCACAGCTCACAGACTCCGGCATCGCGACTGAGGTCGAATATCTCCAACAGCCGTTGCGCGCGACATTCGAGCGGACCTATGGATGGGCATGGCTGCTCATGCTCGCGGCCGAGCTCACTCGCCATGAGACGCGCGCCGGCAAACACTGGCGCGGCGTTCTCCAGCCACTGACCGATGCGTTCGTCGCCCGCTTCCGCAGCTTTCTGCCGAAGGCCACGTATCCAATACGAGTCGGCACTCATTTCAACAGCGCATTCGCGCTGTCGCTTGCGCTCGAATACGCAATCGCGGTGAGAGATGAGGATTTCCGAAAGCTGCTCGTGGACAAGGCGCTCTCATGGTACGGCAGTGATGTGGATTGCCAGACGTGGGAGCCGGGTGGCGACGATTTCCTCTCCTCGGCGCTCATTGAAGCCGAATGCATGCGGAGAGCACTTGTTGCTTCCAAGTTTACGCGTTGGATGTCGGGATTTCTGCCCGGTTTGGCGGAGCGGCGTCCGTCCGCACTTTTTCAACCGGTAGTGGTGAGCGATCGCCGCGACGGCAAGATCGCGCACCTCGACGGCCTGAACCTCAGTCGTGCCTGGTGCTGGCGATCGCTCGCGGGCGCCTGGAGTGAGCGAGACCCGCGCCGCGCCCTGGCTTTGAGCGCGGCGCAAACGCATCTCGAAGCGGGTCTCCCCTACGTCGCGGGACACTACATGGGCGAGCATTGGCTGGCCACTTTTGCGGTGCTTGCACTGGAGGCCACATCGAACCACTAAAAGAAGATCCGACTCGCCGCCTTGCCCGCGGTGTGCTCGTCATTGCGCTGTCGGCGATTGCGATTGCCTATGGGTCGGCTTTTTTCCCAACGGGAGCGCCGCACTGGGCGCCGTGGCTCCTCGCCCTGGGAATTCCATTTTCGCTTGGTGCGATCATGATCCTCGGCGCCGCACGAGGAGCGCGCGGAGTGGGTCCACTCAAGATTCCGTTCGCGTTTGTGATCGTCACACTCGCCGTGGGTTTCTGCGCGGCGCTCATCCTGCCCGCAACCGAGAGTCCAGCCAGCACGCTTTGGCTCGGACTTCCCGCCCGAGCCGCGATCGTGATCTATGGTATCGGGCTCCTCCCTATCATCGTACTGCCGGTAGCGTACGCTCTGACCTTCGAGAGCCAGACGCTCACCGCCGACGACATCGAGCGCGTGCGCTCGCTTGCCCGTGAGATCGCAAAAAACCAGACGACGTCCGCTGCAAGCGACGATCCGTCGTCGTGACGAGCCTCTCGGGATTCATACTGTTAATCCAGACTTCACTCCCCAGTGCCGCGCAGCCCGCCGTCATTGCGGTGGGCGCGCTGTATTTCGCGGTCGTAATCGCGATCAGCGTATGGGCCGCCCGAAGGACCCGAACGGCGACCGACTTTTTCGTCGCCGGCAAGGGAATCGGCCTCGTCGCGCTCACCGTCGCATCGGTGTCGGTCTCCGTTTCCGGTTTCGCATTTATCGGCGGACCAGGTCTCATCTACGCTGTCGGGTTGGGAGCGATGTATATCGTGCTCCCTGCATCGGTAACCAACGTCATGGGCGCGTGGGTGCTCGCGAAGCGAATGCGCCTCCTCGGCGAAGCCCGTGGGCTGATGACGATTCCCGATGCGATCGGTGCCCGCTACCGCTCGCCGGCGGCGCAAGGACTCGCGGGTGTGGGCATGCTGGTGGGGATCGTCGGATACATGGCCACCAACGCGCTGGCGATGGGCGTCGTGATCAATTCGATCTTCGACGTGGGGCTTGGCTGGGGAATCTGGATCGGCATGGGGATCACGCTTGCGTACTCGGCGTCGGGCGGAATTCTCGCCGGCATTTACAACGACGTGTTCCAGGGCACGCTGATGGCGGTTGCGTCGGTGCTGGTGTTTCTGTTCGTGCTCGATTTCGGCGGCGGCCTGGGGGCGATCTCGCAAACGATATTGGGCGCCGACCCCGCGTTTCTCGGACCATGGGGGAAGCTGACACCGCTCGCCGCGCTGTCCTTTTTCTTCGTGTTCTCGATGGGCTCGCTCGGACAGCCGCAGGCAGTGCACAAGTACTACATGCTGCGGGACCCGCTGCAGCTGAAATGGTATCCGCTGCTCAAGACCCTCGGCCTGGTGCTGGTGCTGCTGCTGTACTTCGGGGTTGGAGTGGGGGTGAAAGCGTTCGTCGAGAGTGGACGAATGGCGCCGCTTGCGAGCCCCGATCAGGCGACACCGAGCCTGCTCCTCCATGTGACGCCGATAGTGCTGGCGGCACTCGTGTTCTCGGGAGTCGCCGCGGCGACGATGAGCGCGGCGAACTCATTCATCAACATCGGTGCCGCGATCGTGATGCACGATCTCCCGATCGCCTTCGGCCGGCGCCTCAGGAACGAGCTGCTGTGGGGGCGCGCGGTGACGATTCTCATCGCGGCTGCCGCCGCGATAACGGCACAGCTGTCGGGCTCGATGGTCGCGTTTCTCGGGATTTTCGGGTGGGGACTATTCGCCTCGACGCTGGTCCCGGCGCTCGCAGTCGGCTTGAACTGGCAGGGCGCGACGAAGGCGGGAGCGATGGCATCGATGGCGGCGGGACTGATCGTCACACTCGCGCTGGAAATTGCCGCCTACAACAAGGCCTTCACTTTTCCTGCCGGAGTCACCGCTTCCGCCGTCGCGCTTGTGCTTTCGTTCCTGATCTTCTTTCTGGTGTCGTGGCTTACCCGTCAGACAGCCGCCGCTGCCATCGATCCGGATGTGAGATTGGTAATGGAGCTGTAGAGGCCCTATTCGGTTGCGGATCGCTGATCCTTGGCCCGCCACGTCTCCGCGACCTTCACCGTCTTGATGTTGACGAACTCGCGGATTCCGAATTCGCCGAGCTCGCGGCCGAATCCCGAGTTCTTCACGCCGCCGAATGGCAGACGCGCATCGGACACGACCATCCCGTTGATGAAGAGAAGACCCGACTCGATCTCTTCGATGAAGCGGGCTTGTTCGTTCTTGTCACGAGTCCAGGCTGACGCGCCCAGGCCGAAGCTCGTTCCGTTGGCGAGAGCGATCGCTTCGGTTAGATCTTTTGCCCGAAAGACCGATGCAACAGGCCCGAACAGCTCGTCGCGCGCCGCGGGGCTATCCGGCGGAATGTCAGCGAGCACCGTCGGCGCGTAGAAGTATCCCGCCCGTTCCAGGCGCTTTCCACCGGTGAGGACCTTCGCCCCCCGAGCGACCGTAGCCTTCACTTGAGCGTCCAGCTCGTCGCGTATCGCTGCCGTGGCGAGAGGGCCAAGCTGCGTTTGCTCGTCCATCGGGTCGCCGATTCGCAGTGAGCTCACCTGGGACACGAACTGCTCTACGAATCTGGCGTAGATATCCTTGTGGACGATGAATCTCTTCGCGGCGATGCATGACTGACCATTGTTGATCATCCGCGCCGTGACAGCGGTCGACACCGCGGCATCGAGATCGACACTCGGCATGACGACAAACGGGTCACTGCCGCCGAGCTCGATCACGGATTTCTTGAGACTCCTGCCGGCGGTGCCAGCTACCGCCCGCCCCGCACCTTCGCTGCCGGTGAGAGTAACTGCGGCGACGCGAGGATCGGTGATAACTCCCTCGACCAGGTCCGTTCCAATGAGCAGGGTCTGGAACACACCGTCGGGGAATCCCGCGCGACGAAAGATCTCCTCGATCGCGAGCGCACATTGCGGGACGTTCGATGCGTGCTTGAGAATTCCGACATTGCCGGCCATGAGCGCGGGGGCGGCAAACCGAAAAACCTGCCAGAAGGGAAAATTCCACGGCATGATGGCCAGCACGACACCGATCGGCTGGAACGCGACCCAGCTGCGTCCTCCCTCCGTCTGCACCTGCTGATCGGCGAGAAAACGCTCGGCGTTGGCAGCGTAATATCTGCAGGCGGTCGCACACTTCTCCGCTTCGGCGACAGCGGCAGCGATCGGTTTGCCCATCTCGATCGTCATCAGCTCGCCGAGCTTCCGCTTCTCGGTCTCGAGAATCCCGGCTGCGCGCAGCATGCGTTGCCCGCGATCGGAGAACGAGGTACGCCGATGAGTACGCGCGGCAGCGGCTGCCTGGGCGAGACAACTATCCACCCGTTGCGCCGGAAACGGCTCGAACGTCCTGAGGGTCTTCCCTGTTGCCGGGTTTGTCGTCGAGATCGCCACGCTTTGGAACTTAACCAGTGCGAACCGTTTACCTTTTTTTCATGCCCATTCGCCGCGCACTACTGACTTGGTTTTTCGCGCTCGCCGCATTTGATGCCGCGAGCGCACAGACCGCTCCTTCACTGTCTGTCCTCACTCCGCCGCCCGTGCGCCGGGAGTTCAGGGCGGTATGGATCGCTTCGGTCCGCAACATCGACTGGCCTTCAGTCCCCGGCCTGTCGACGCAGGAGCAGAAGGACGAGCTGATCGAGATACTCGACAGGGCAGCGGCGTTGCGCCTCAACGCCGTGATTCTCCAGGTAAGGCCGGCTGCCGACGCTCTTTATGCTTCGCCCCATGAGCCCTGGTCTGAGTACCTGACCGGACAAATGGGCAAGGCGCCGGATCCCTATTACGACCCGCTCGAGTTTGCGGTCAATGAATCACACCGGCGGGGACTGGAGCTGCATGCGTGGTTCAACCCGTACCGCGCACGGCATCCATCGAGCAAGTCGGCAGCATCGCGCGACCATATCAGCCGCACTCACCCGCGCCTCGTCAAGAAGTACGGGACTCATCTCTGGATGGATCCCGGCGAGCGGGTTATTCGGGAGCACTCGATCAAGGTCGTGCTCGATGTGGTCAAGCGATACGACATAGATGGCGTCCACATCGACGACTACTTCTATCCGTACAAGGAGCGGAATCGGCGCGGACGGGTGATCGATTTCCCCGATGCAACGAGCTGGCGTCGGTATGTCAGGTCGGGCGGAAGACTGTCGAGGGACGACTGGCGCCGCTCAAATGTCGACAGCCTGGTGCGCCAGGTGTACGTGGGAATAAAAGCATCGAAACCGTGGGTCAAATTCGGAATCAGCCCGTTTGGCGTGTGGCGTCCCGGCTATCCGCTATCGATTGGAGGGCTGGATTCGTACTCCGAGCTGTACGGCGACTCGCGAAAGTGGGTGAACAACGGTTGGGGCGACTACTTCACGCCGCAGTTGTACTGGGAGATCGACCGGGAGAGTGTGAGCTATCCCGTGCTGCTCGAGTGGTGGGTGCAGCAGAACAGAACAGGGAAGCACATCTGGCCGGGCAACTACAGCGATAAAGTGGGAAGCAGAGGTACGGACTGGGAGTCGCAGGAGATCCTCGACCAGATCTCTGCCACTCGGGAGCAGCAGGGCGCGACCGGCAACGTGTACTTCAGCATGCGCTCGCTGATGAATGCGACGACAGGACTGCCCGAGCGCATCGCGTCGGGTCCTTACGCGACCAAGGCGCTGGTTCCCGCATCCCCCTGGCTCGACAACACGCCGCCCGCGATGCCTATCGTGCGAGCCGGACGCGATCCAGGAACCGGAGCGATCACTCTCAGTCTCCGGCCTCAGGGCGCGGAGCCGACCTGGCTCTGGGTGATACGTGCGCGTGCGGGAACAGAATGGACTACGGATATCGCGCCGGGATTCACGGCGGCGTACACCTTCCCGCTTACGATCGGTCCAAATCCTGTTGACGCCGCGGTGGTGACAGCCGTGGATCGCACGGGGAACGAGAGCGCGCCAGTGGTAGTGGGGATCACGCCGCGCTAAGATCAGCGCGGAGCAGATCCGCCCTCGGTCGTTACTTGTCTTCGCGCTTGAGCGATGCCGAGTTAATGCAGTAGCGCTGGTGGGTAGGGCCGGGGCCGTCGTCGAATACATGGCCGAGGTGGGCGTCACATTTAGCGCAAAGCACTTCCGTGCGGCGCATGAAGAGGCTGGTGTCCGATTCAGTGCGGACATTGTCCTTCGTTACCGGCTCGGTGAAGCTGGGCCAACCAGTGCCGGAGTCGAACTTCGCATCTGAATCGAACAGCGGTGTTCCGCAGCAGACACACGTGTAAGTGCCGGGGTCCTTGCTCGCGTTGTACTCGCCGCTGAAGGCGCGCTCAGTTCCCTTCTTCCGCGCGATGCGGTACTGCTCCGGGGTCAGCTGCTTCTGCCACTCTTCGTCCGTCTTTTTGATCTTGTCACTCATCTGATAGCTCCCGGGCTTGTGAGGAGGTGCGACTGTATAAATCCGGTGGAATATCGTTGTTCCCGCTCATACCTTCTGCCAATGGTAGCAAAGTCTTTGCTCGTGCTCCTTGCTCTGCTCGCCTGCACCTCGATACCAAAGCCCCAACGAGCCGCGTGGGAAATCGAATACTGGGAGGCGCTAGCCGGACTCAATGCTGAACGGGCCGCTGCGACGGCGCGTACCCAGGCGGAGAAGGATTTCGCCGAATCGCTGAAGACTCTCCTGACAGGCGACATCCAGAAGGCGGAGCAGGGATTCGACGTTCTGCGGCGTCTCAGCTCGGATCCGGTGGTCAGGTCCGGAGCTCGGGTGATGTACATCGCGACTCTTCAATACCAGGAGAAGTGGGCGGAGTTGGCAGACCTTGCGCGTGACACCGCCCGCCGCGCCGACGAGCGACCAAACAGGGCGAGGATTGAGCTGTGGGCTCGCGCCTTCAGCAGCATCCCGCCAAGGCGGTCGGAGTTTCGCAGACGGTCGGAGGATGTACCGATGAGCGTCTCGGCGGTCGGGACTCCACTGATTCAAGCTCATATTGGCGGCCGACTGTTTCACTTCTGGCTGGACACGGGTTCGAGCCTCACCATTCTTGCTTCGGATGTCGCGCGCTCACTCGGTATCACGCCGCTCGTGACGGATACCCTGGAGATCGTGACCAGCACGGGTCGGGTCGCGGCGCAGCCGGCGCTCATTCCAATGCTGCGGCTTGGGAATCTCGTCGTTCACAACGTGCCGACGATGGTTGTCAACGAGACGATGATGAGAATGCGGGAGCCGGAGCAGGTAGGGCAGGTGCAGCAGCTCAAGATAGATGGCATAATCGGATTCGACATAATTCGACGACTCGACATCGAGGTCGATTACTTCGATCTGGTGCTCAAGCTGCGCGACCCAGCGTACTCCGAGACAACGCGTGAGCGCAACCTGTTCTGGGTCGGATTGCCGCTCGTGAGGCTCGTGAGCACCGATGGGATTCCGCTCCATTTCGCGCTCGATACGGGAGCCCAGGTCACGTTCGTCACCGAGACACTGCTCCAAAAGCTGCAATTGCAGGCAAAACGCATCGAGAGTCGCACGGTGGGAGGTCTGGGCGGGGAGGTGGTGATGCGCGCTCCGGTGCTTCCGGAATTTCGCGTCAGAGTGCGCGGCTTCCCATTGATAGTCCGCGGTGCGCTGGTCCGTGCGCCGGTGTACCAGGTGCTGGTTGCCCTCGATGGTGTGATGGGCGGCGACATTTGGAACGCAGGGATAGTGCGGGTCGACATAACCAACGGCGTATTCGCGGTGCGGAGGCCAGGCTTGTAGCAAGGGGATTCCCCGCGGAACGCAGATAGTTAGATTATTAACTAACGTGCCCCAGCCTCCTGATATTCCGCTCGAAATCGTCGTCACGCCCCGCTTCGACGTGTTCTATGCCCTGCATGCGCTGACGAGCGACACGGCGACACCGCTCCAGCCATGGCGAGACAAGGCAGTGCGACGCATGCCGCGCGATTTCACGCGCGTCGCAACGCGTGTAGCGCCCGTACCGATTTTCTGGCCGCTGCTCGCCGACGCGCTGCAAGACACGGCCGGAGCTCTGCGCTTCGATGACATTCTTTCGACGCTCAGCTCGATGCCCGTCGATGACCTCGCGGCCAACATCCTGGCGGGAATCTTTCACGACCGGGCGACAGTCAACGCATTGCTCACACGCAAGCAAACTCTCCGCAGCGTCCTCACCGACGACCGCGCACCGGGAGAGCTGCTTTCTCATTTCGGGCTGTTGCCGTACACGCCGCGCTCACCGGCTGCGGTTACGATCGACACGCTTTTGTCGGATCGTGAGTCATATCGCGACGCGCTAATCGTGGCGCTGCGGAAATTCTGGGAATCAGTGTTCAGCACTGACTGGTCAGTACTGGAACCGGGTCTCCGCCGAGATGCGGCCAAATTGAAGGCGCGCTGTGACCGAGAGTCTCTCTCGCGTGTCGCGGAGGAGCTGCGACTACCCGTCACCTTCGATGAGAACGCCGGTGTAATGCAGACGAAGAGCGGTACCGCCATCGCGCTCGATCGCATCGAACGGTGCTACCTGATGCCGTCAGCGTTCAACAGCAGACGCTGGTGGGCAAAGTACGACACGACCGGCGAGCATATCACGCTCTACTTTCCGGTTTGGAGTGGAGCGAAGTCGGCAAACGCGCTTGCGAGCGACGACAGAGCAAGGGAAGGCGCGCGCCGACCACCGTCCAGAGCAAAGGTGGAAAGCGTAGACGCGGAAGCGGTTTTTCGCGCGCTGGGAGATACCACGCGCTACGCGATCGCTTCGATCCTGGCTAGAAATCCGACTTCTTCGGCGGACCTCTCCCGCAGCCTCAAAGTCTCCAAGCCCACGATTACCCATCACGTCCAGGCGTTGCGCTCGGCGGGATTGATCACGGAGCAGGCTGAAGGAGGATCCTCGCGGCTCTCCCTGAATCGCGAAACACTCGTCGCACTGTCGGCAGCGGCAGAGCGAGAGCTCTTCTCGTCGACCGGGGAACTGCAGCTGCTCACCACCCGCAAACGCCGCCGCTAAACGATTTTCGCGGTCGCGTGGTCTAATTATTTGAAGCCGGTGTCGGAACTCGATGATTAGTGCTACTGGCTGCGCTTGTAGGACGGGTGGGCCACCAGTAGCCAGCCCCGTACCTGAAAGGGTACGGGGTTTTCGTTTTGGATCGGGGATCTGGCGGCTGTCAACGCTGAGTCACGCAACTAACTGCAGCTGATTTTCTCAGTTGCAGTTGACCCAGGACCCAGACCCATATAGGTGGCCAGTCACCCAGTGGCGGGATAGGTTTGCGCCATGACTCCCGTATTCCAGGACAAGCTGCTTGCGGGAAAAACCGCGGTCATCACCGGCGGCGGCAGCGGAATCAACCTCACCATCGCACGCCGCTATGCTGAGAACGGGGCAAAGGTCGCGCTGATCGGCAGGACGAAGCAGAAGCTCGATGACGCGGCAGCTGAAATCCGGAAAAGCGGTGGAGTCGCATCGGGCCACCCCGCCGATGTGCGCGATTACGACGCGCTGGCTGGCGCCATCAGAGCAGCGCGCGATGAGCACGGCGAGATCGATCTCGTCGTCTGCGGCGCGGCTGGAAATTTCCCGGCACCGGTGCTCGGGATGTCGGCGAACGGATTCAAGTCAGTGGTGGATATCGACCTGCTCGGCACCTTCAACACCTGCCGGGCAGCGTTCGAGCATTTGCGGCGCCCGGGAGCGTCGATCATCAACATCTCGGCGATGCAGGCGTTCACGCCGACGCCAATGCAGGCTCACGTCTGCGCAGCGAAGGCGGGCATCGACATGTTGACCAAATGCCTTGCCATCGAGTGGGGTCCGGAAGGCGTGCGGGTGAACTCGATCGCGCCTGGCGCGGTAGACGACACCGAGGGCATGAAGCGTCTCGCTCCAACTCCGGAGATTCGTCGCCATTTCGCCCGCGGCGTACCGCTGGGAAGATTCGCGACCAAGGACGAGATCGCGAACCTTGCTCTCTTCTTGTCGAGTGACGCCGCTGCATTCATCACGGGCGCGGTTGTCGTGTGCGATGGGGGTCAGTCGCTGATGGGGTTGGGTGGCGCCATGTCGGCGCTCGCTCCGCGGCCCAATCCGTCGGCAGTCAGCTCCAGGTGAGATCGTCGATGGAGCGCGGCCAATCCTGCTTCAGCAGGCGTGACAGCGCGCGGTCAGCGAGCAGCTTTCCATCGGTCTGACAGCGCGGACAATAATTCGTCTCGTTGTCGGCGTACCTGATGCGCTGCACCGGCGTCCCGCACACCGGACACGGCTTCCCGAACTTTCCGTGCACCGCCATCTCCTCACGGAACGCGGTGACTTTCGTCGGGAATTCCCCCTTTGATTCGTTTCGAAGGCGATCCGTCCACTCGGTGAGAATGTCGCGCGTTGCCGCGAACAGCCGCGCCGTTTCCTCGTCGTTCAGCCGCCTCGAATGTTTCACCGGCGATAGCTTCGCGCGGTGAAGGATCTCGTCGGAATAAGCCTTGCCGATTCCGCTGAACAATCGGGGATCGGTCAGCGATCTCTTGAGCGTGTGGTTCTCCCGCGTCAGGCGCTCGCTGAAATCTGCGAGAGTGCTCTCGAACACCTCGAGACCGCCCCGCTCGAACTGCTCGAGTGCCGGCTCGCCACGTACCAACCAGAGTGAAGCACGACGCTTGGAACCGGCTTCGGTGAGAATGAGATTGCCGGTCGGAAAATCGAACGCTGCCAGACCGATCTTGCCCGGCACCTTCGCGCCGGTTGGAAGCCAGCGCAACCTGCCGGCAATCATTAGATGGATGACGAGGAACAAATCGTCTTCCATCTCCATCACGATGCGCTTTCCCATGCGCCGCATTCCGGTCACCAGCTTTCCTGCGGCCTCACCAATCGGCGGATCGACCGACCGCAGGAGAAATGGTTTCGCGATGCGGGTTCGCTCCAGGCGCTGACCGATGAGGCGCGATTCCAGGGCTTCGATGTAGACGGTGATGTCAGGGAGCTCGGGCACGTTTGCGCTGCTACCGGCTCATCGCCGCGAGCAGGTAGGAGAGGTTGGCCGTCCCGTCCATGATCGGCTCGTTCGTCGAGTAGTCTCCGACATCGTCGTGATAGACGATGAATCCCGTATTTAAGGCGGCGTACTCGTCGGGCTCGTGAAGGCTGATGCCGCGAAGATTCCTGTAGATGGATGTGTAGACCGGTCCGTCGAGGAGCGCTCCCGTGAGCTCGAGCTTCATGTCCTTCGCGACGACCGAATGTGGATCGCGGGCGAACGTGCCATCATGTGGCAGTCCAATCACCATCGAGATTCCCCACGGATTGGTTCCGAACAACCAGTCGAGAGCAGCCTGCTCGTATTCCCGGAACTGGTTGTCGCCGGTCATGCGCCGGTACAGGTACGCCTGCGTGGCGAAGGAGACCATGAGATTGTTGGAGCACCAGATGAACGGAATACGGATGCGAAACCCGTTATCGGCACGGGCAACGACAGCCGCCAATCCCTTTCGATAGTGGTCCGCCATTCTCCGGCGATCCGTGCCCGTGGTGCTCCTCCAGATCGCGTAGTGTCCGTTGTTGTGCCAGGGGAACCATTGGTAGTGGCGCGCGGTGTCGGCCCCCATCCACGGGGTCACCGGCTCCCGCGCTGCGTAATCGAGCGCATCACGCAGATATTGCCGCTCGCGCGTCAGCGCATAAAGCTCGGCACCCGCGAGCTCCATGTCGTCGACCCAGTTGTCTTCTTCGTAGAAGTAGGGTGCCTTGGCCGGCGCGCCCTGACACACGCCCGGACTGCGTTTTCCGATCTCGAATGCAGTGACGGACTTCTGCCGCAGCCGCATTGCGAATCCGGGATCACTCTTCCGGTAGATGGATGCGGCGAGCGCGAACGCGGAAGCGTACTTGCCCGCAGTTGAGGCGAGACCGCTAGATCGATTCTTGTTGGTGAAGAGGCCCTGTGGCTTTCCCGTACAGGGATAAACGGGGCGCTCTTTTCCTTTTCCCCACCCGTAATCCGATGAATCGGTGGGAGGCAGATCCCAGAAACTGTGATCCCGATCGTCGCCGAGCTGGTTGTACATCTCGTCTTCCGCGGGAAACATTCTGAGCAGCCAGTTGAGACCATGACGAGCTTCGTCGAGCACATCGGCAACGCCATTCGCGCCGGGCAGGCCGCGCGCATCAAAGAAATCGGCGAACGAATTCGGGTGATCCCGATATGCCATCAACATCACGTACGTCGCATTCGCGGATGTCATTACGTACTGCAGGTAATCCGAGGCATCCGCCCAGCCGCCGGTAACAGGGACGAACTTTCCGGCCCGCGCAGAGTCGTCCACGACGATACCGTCGTGCAAATGCACCACCGTCTTGAACACTGGGTTGAATCCGGAGCGCTGTTCCCTCATGTAGTAGAGGAGCGTATCTGCGGCGCCTCTGTATGCGTTTTTCCTGATTCGGATCGTCGGTGAGCTGACTCCACCGGCAGTGATCCGGTATTCTCCCTCGGTCCGGATTGCGGAGAAGTCGAGGCGATACGCGGTAACACACGGGCCAAATGATTTTGCGGCGACGACCGGACTCTCGAGCACAACACTCGAATCCTGTCCGGTCACGACGAAGCTCCGCACTTCCATCGGCCGCAGTCCGCACAGCACCGCCACCTTCGGTGCGTCGGGGAGGTATCCGAGCTGATTGACGCGAATTACCGCCGTCTGAGTGAGTGCGGCGACCTGCAACACCGATGTGAGCGCGATCAGTAGCATCGGGCTGTAGGATAGCCCGCGGAGTACGTTGCGTCGAGCGTGCGTGAATCACGTGCGTGCTATTGCTGTCGCTGCAGCGGATGCCGAACTTCAGTGTCATCCCCGAACTGCGGAGTACGAGGTCACGCTCGCGCCTGTTTCCATTCCCACCGACTCGGCTTCCGTGCAGCGGGGCAGGCACCTCGCGATCGCTATCAGCCAGTGCGCGAACCGTCACGGCACGGGGCTGAGGTAGTGCAGCGTACCGACAAAGCGGTCATTCTTGCCCGAGGACTCGGATCGCGCATGCGCGCGGGCTCCTCCGTGCCGCTCAGTGCCGATCAGGCCAGCATCGCGGAAACTGGTGTCAAGGCGATGATACCAACCGGACGTCCTTTTCTGGATTACGTGCTCAGCTCTCTGGCCGACGCGGGATTCACCGATGTGTGCCTGGTCATCGGCCCCGAACACTCGGTGATCCGGAACTACTACCAGAAGGAAGCGGCACCAAAACGGCTCCGTATCCACTTCGCCGAGCAGCTGCGACCGCTTGGCACCGCCGACGCGGTTCTCTCCGCCGAGCGTTTCGCCGACGGCGATGCTTTCGCCGTCCTCAATTCGGACAATTACTATCCGCCGTTCGTCCTCGCCCGATTGCGCCAGCTCGGTGAGCCAGGGGTCGTTGCCTTCGCGCGCAGCGCGCTGCTGGAGCTCGGCAACATCGCGGCTGCTCGCGCGACAAGATTCGGCGCGCTGGATATCGGCGAAGATGGATACCTGCGACGAATACTCGCGAAGCCCGACGAATTGATGCTGCGACGGGGCGGAGAAGTTTACGCCAGCATAAACTGCTGGCGCTTCCCGAGTGGGATCTTCCGCGCCTGTCGTGAAGTTCCGCTCTCGCCGCGCGGCGAGCTGGAGCTGCCGCGCGCGGTTCAGCTGGCCATCGACAGTCACGGCCTGAAGCTGAGGGCGATAACGCTGCGCGCGCCCGTCCTCGACCTATCGAGTCGTGAAGACATCGCTGCCGTGGAGCAGCGGCTGCGCGATGTCGAGGTCTCGCTCTGAGAATTGCGCCGGCCCAATCGCGCGGGTAGGTTCTTTAGCTCGACTCGTAACATGGCCAATCCCCAGCAAGCTGCTTCCAGCCCATCGGGCAATTACCGCCCGATGATAGGCTTGTTCGAGCGGGTCCCTTCCATAGCGGGCGGCGCCGTCGTAGTACTCGGCGCTTTCGTCCTCGTTGGCTGGGCTCTGGACCTCAGGGTCGTCACGGCGGCGCCGCGCGGATTCCCGATGATCCCGCTGGCTGCGCTCTGCTTCGTCCTCGGCGGTGGCTCACTGATCATGGCGGTCCGTGGGCGCCGCAGCGCGACGAGCGAAGCGATTCAACAGACTCTCGCTGCGCTGACGGGCACCATCGCCGTCATCACCATCTACGAGTACACGCGCGAAAGCGGAGTCGGGATCGATCTGCTGTTGTTCCACGATAGGCTCGTCAACACGCCGTGGCAGCCACCGGGTCGCATCTCGATCAACAGCGCCGCCACGATCCTGCTTTTGGCCCTCGCGCTTCTTTCTCTCCCGCACGACCAGCGGCAGCGGGACGTTCGCGCCCAGATGTTCGCGCTTCCCGCGATGCTCATCCCGCTCGTCGCCATCCTCGGCTACGTGTTCGGAGTGAGAGGCATGTACAGCATCTCTCACTCGACAGGCATGGCGGTTCCGACGGCAATTAGCCACCTGATTCTCGGCGTCGGAATTCTTTTCGTGAACCGAGAACGAGGAGTTCCCGCGCTACTTATGGACGAAGGCGCCGCGGGCGTTCTTACCAGGCGCCTGCTGCCCGCAGCGGTCATCGCGCCGGTAGTGCTTGGACTCATCCGCCTCGGGGGTGAAACTGCGGCGCTGTATGAAACGGAGTTCGGCGTCTCGCTGTTCGCCGTCTTCAGCATCGTAACTTTCGTAGTCCTGGTGCTATGGTCGGCGCGCGTTCTGCGCGAGACCGACAAGGAGCGCGTCGACCTGCTGGCCATGGAGCAGCAGGCGCGGCTGATCGCCGAGCGCGCGCGTGCCGAGGCCGAAACGGCGAGAGCGGATGCGGAGCGCGCCAACACGATCAAGACCGATTTCCTGGCCGTCATGTCGCACGAGCTTCGCACGCCGCTTACGGCGATAATGGGCTACGAAGAGCTGCTCTCGGACGGGATTACCGGCCCCGTCACTGATTTGCAGCGCCAGCAGCTGGGCAGAATAAACGCCAGTGCGCGTCACCTGCTCGGGCTCATCGACGAAATTCTCACGTTCGCGCGCGTGGACATCGGCCGCGAGCGCGTGAGGTGGGAGTCGATGTCGGTGAACAAGACGCTCAGCGACGGGGCATCACTGATCGAGCCGATGGCGTCCGCGAAAAAACTGAAATACGTGATCGAGCTGCTCGACGAGGATCAGTCGATACAGACCGACGCGAGCAAGTTCAGGCAGATGCTCGTCAACCTGCTCTCCAACGCCGTCAAATTCACGGAGAAGGGCGAAGTGCGACTCACCAGCTCCGTGCGAAACGGATCGCTCGAGATACGAATTGCCGACACCGGGGTCGGTATCGACGCGGGCAACATCGAATCCGTGTTCGAGCCTTTCTGGCAGGTCGAGCAGAGCGCTACCAGAAAGGCGGGTGGCACCGGACTCGGTTTGAGCGTGACCCGGAAGCTGGCACGCCTCCTCGGCGGCGATGTGTCGGTCGCCAGTCGTGTGGGCGCGGGGACGATTTTCCTGCTCACACTTCCCTTGATGGCTCCCGCTGGCGAGACTGTGCAACGGCGCGATACGACGACTGGTCCGCGCCTTTCCCTGCAGGCATAACACTCAACAGGAACACCAATGATGCGTTCTTTCTTCGCCGGCCTGTTGCTGGTGGGAGTCTCGTCGTGTGCGACCGTTCAGCAGACCGGAACACGGACAGGCTCACTCGCTGCGACCTACCGTTTGTCAGCCGACCGCATCATCGCGGCAGCGCTGGCTGACAGCGCGGCATGGAATCGCACCGCTACACTCACGGACAAGTTCGGCCACCGGCTGAGCGGATCGAAATCTCTCGAAGATGCCCTCGACTGGATAATCGCCGAGATGAAGCGCGATGGGCTGGAGAACGTCCACGGCGAGCCGGTGACCGTTCCGCACTGGGTGCGAGGGAACGAATCAGCGACGCTGGTGCGGCCGCGCTCCGTGAAGCTGAACATGATCGGACTCGGAGGGAGCATTGCCACTCCGCCGGAAGGAATCACGGCGCCGGTGATAGTCGTGAACAACTTCGAGGACCTTGCCACGCGAGCGAGAGAGGTTCCCGGCAAGATCGTGCTGTTCGATGTCCCGTTCACCACTTACGGCGCCACAGTGCGATATCGCTCCATCGGTGCGATCGAAGCAGCGAAGGTGGGAGCGGTTGCGAGCCTGATCAGATCGGTGGGCTCTTACTCGATTCAGAATCCGCACACCGGGGGCATGCAGTACGATAGCGCGGTGAAGCGGATTCCGGCCGCCGCTCTAAGCACCGAGGACGCGATGATGCTGCATCGGATGCAGCAGCGGGGCGACGAAGTCGTGCTGACCCTGAAGATGGAAGCGCGAACTCTCCCCGACGCGCAATCACGCAACGTAGTGGCGGAACTGCGCGGATCGGAAAAGCCCGATGAAATCGTCGTCATGGGCGGTCACATCGATTCCTGGGATGTGGGTCAAGGCGCGATGGACGATGCAGGAGGAAGCGTCGCCGCCTGGGAAGCAGTTCGCCTTATTCAGAAGATCGGGCTTCGTCCCCGTCGCACTATCAGAGTCGTGTTGTGGACCAACGAGGAGAACGGACTTCGCGGCGCGACTGCGTATCGTGACGCGCACCTGGGCGAGATCGACAAGCACGTGCTCGCAATCGAATCGGACAATGGAGTCTTCAAGCCGCTGGGTTATTACATCGCAGGCAACGACGCGGCGATGGAAGTGGCGAGACAAATCGCGTCGCTTCTTTCCTCCTTTGGCGCGACTGACGTGCAGCGGGGCGGACCGCAAGCCGACGTTTCTCCGCTCGCTGAGCGTGGCGTTCCAGCCGCCGCACCGATCGTAGACGGCACCCGATATTTCTGGTTCCACCACTCTTCAGGCGACACCATGGACAAGCTCTCCCCAAGAGAGATGGCCGAGTGCGTCGCGGCGATGGCAGTGCTGGCGTTTGTCGCGGCCGACATGCCCGAGCGGTTTCCGCGCGCCGCTCCGGGTGACTCGACGATTCCCCGCAGAGTGCCGCGCTAAGAAGCTATCGGCGGTCGAGGGCGTTCATTACCGGCGGAATCTCCTGCAGCAGCTCGCGCGCGAGGAAGCCGACCTGACCCATCGTGAGGACGAGACGGTTCCCGGCCTCACCGTGGATGTAGACCGCCCACGCTCCTGCCTGCTCCGCCGTCGCTCCGCGCGCGAGCAAACCCACCGCGATTCCCGCTAGCACGTCGCCCGAACCCGACGTCGCCAGGCCTACCTTGCCGGCGGAGTACTGGAACAGCTCGCCGTCGGGAGTCGCGATGTAAGTATCCGGTCCCTTGAGCGCGACGACGACGTCGAGGGTGCGGGCAATCGTCGCGGTGATGCCGGCGGGATCGCGCTCAACCGCTTCGCGCGTATCGCCTATCAGCCGTCCCATCTCGCTGTAGTTCGGAGTCAGCAGAACGCGGGCGTCGGGCGAGAACCGATGTCGTCCCCCTCTCAGCGCGGCCAACGCGTTCGCATCGAGCACGAGTGGGCCATTCGAGATCCGCGGCATGAGCGCTTCCATCATTTTCTGAATCGCGTCTTCGCCGAGCATTCCCGGCCCAACGAGTATTGCGTCGGCGCCGTCGGAATGCTCCGCCGCTCGCTGACCCGCCTGTCGATCGAGACGGCCGGCGGACGTCTCGGGGAGAGGAAAAACACGAGCCTCGGGAACCGCGATACCGAGCGCGGCACTGCTGCTGGCGGGACCTGCCAACTGCACCTTGCCGGCACCAGCCCGCAACGCCGCGACGCCGGCGAGCAGGAGCGCGCCCGGAGTCTCGGACGCGCCGCCGATGATCAACGCTACGCCGCGGCTTTGCTTGTCGCCCTCGGCACCGGTTCCTGGCAGCGGCCAGCGGCGCAGCAGCGCCGGGGTGACGGGGATCGCACGGCTCTTAGCGCGCGCCGACATTTGCATCGGGCTCGGAGGTGACCGGAGCCCCGGCCTCCTCGAGCGGAGCAACGAAGTTGAAATTGCGCAGCCGGAGATTACCGCGCGGTCCCAGCCTCGGGTCGTGCTCGTAAAGCGTCACCGAGCAGTTGGCAATCTCCGCCTGCTTGTCGATCGCGAGAAGCTCGGACTCGGTCATGTGCTCAAGAAGGTAGCGCATACAGAGCACGATCACCGCATGCGACACGACGAGAACGCGCTGTCCGCAGTATTGCCTCGAGATCATCTCGACGGCGCTGCGTAGGCGCAGGATCACATCGCACCAGCTTTCACCACCCGGCGGGCGGTGGTAGAACTTTCCCAGCAGCCGGCGAAACTCCGCCTGCTCGGGGAAGCGTTCCTTGACTCCGATCGCGGTGAGGCGGTCGAGCACGCCGAACTCCTTCTCGCGAAATCTCTCGTCGACGACGAGGGAATAACTGTCTTCGCGCATTCCCGCGGTTTTGACGATGAGGCCAGCGGTGTGACGCGAGCGCAGATAAGGAGATGTGAGCACGATATTCGGCCGCTCCTTTGCGGGCAGCGCGCCGAACCAGCGGCCAAGTGCTTCCGCCTGCGACTGGCCCAGCGGCGACAGTGGAACGTCGACATCGCGTATCTCTATGTCGACCGTCGAGTGGCCGGCTTCGAGTGCGGCGTCACGGGCGACATTGCCGGCGGATTCACCGTGCCGGACGACATAAAGAAGGTCCGGCCAGATCTGGGTGGATTTCACGGGCTGGAACTTGGTCAAAGAGCGTACCATGGTGCGAACCTTGTAAGCACGGGGTGCATGAGATCGACACCCGACTCGCACGACCCGGACTGGCCGAAATATCCCGAAACGATCGCGACCTTCTCGACGCAACCACCCCTCGAAATCGACCTGCGCTCAATCCCATCAGCGGGCGCGCTGACGACACTCAACGCCGTGGGGCTCGGAAAACCCTTCGCCATCGTGACGGCATTCGATCCGCGCGGCGAAAATCTCCCCGCGGCGGAGAATGAGCGGCGGGCCCGCGACCTGGAGCGCCGACTCATTGAAAACGGGCACCGCATCACTCGCGTAGACTGCTGCTCGCCCGACCGCTCGCATTGCGAGCGAAGCGTCGCGGTAGTGATGCCGCAGCAGGAGGCAATCGACCTGGCGCGGGAGCTGGAACAGGTCGCCATCTTCTGGTTCGGCGGACAGCGGTTCTGGATAGTGGGCGCGACGGTGGAGACAGATCCGCTGATGCTGCCCCGTAGCTCATGACAAAGCCCGGAGCCATCAGCTGTGAAGCCGACAGCCCCGGGCCGGTAGTCGTATTTCCGTAGTTGCAGTTCTTTAGGTCACCGGTTTGTATCTGTACCCGTACACACCGCCCCTGGCAGTGGTGATCTTGAACGTCTTGGTCGTATTCGCCGCCACCGGCCCGACGCTCGCGGTTTCCGTCGCAACCACGTTTCCATTCTTGTCGAGGAACTCGACACTCAACGTGTAGGTCTTCGCGGCCTTCCCAAGGTTCTTGATGGATCCGCTGAAGGTGGTCTCGCTCGGGCGCCGGGAGAATTCCGCCACCGACAGCTTGACCGGTGCATTCTCCGACTTGTTGTTGAAGTAGATGAGCGAGTCGGTGTAGATCTTCTGGAGCCGCTTGTCCTTGGTTCCCCTGTACAGCCCCTGATAAGCGAACGCATAGAGCATTGGATTGTCGGGATTGCTCGGGTCCATCGCTACCAGCTTGTCGATCAGCGGGAAGGCTTTTGAATACTCATTGGTCTGGATGTAGGAAGCAGCGAGGTTGTTTACCGCATCCCGCGAATATGGATTCTGCACCAGCGTCGCGTTGAACAACGTCGTGGCGTCAGCGAAGCGACCATTGCGGGTGGCGACAACTCCAGCGTGCACCAGCGCCAGCTCTCCGTACTTGGATGGGTTGGCGAGCATCGGCGCGTAGAGCTTCGGGATCGAAGCGCTGTCACCGGCAGCGTAATACATCGCTGCTGCCTGGTCGACAGCATCGGCCAGCAGCAGGTCGTTGATCGCCGTCGCCATGTAGTCATGCCACGGCTTGATCGCTTCGCGGGCGGCAGTACGCTTGGCGGTGCCCGTCTCCTGATTGGCTCGTTCCGAAGCCGCGGACGCGAGCTCGTAGAGGGTCTTGCTTCGCACATCGGCGTACAGAGTGTCGGTTCCCGCGGCCGTGAGCGTTTGCTGCCAGTACTCGGTCGCCGCCCGGGCTAGTGCCGCACGCTGACCCGCATCCGTAGTGGACGAGCGTCGATTCTGCGCGACGGATCCCAGCACCGAATACGCGTATGGTGCATTGCGGTCCAGAATGAGAGAGCGCTTTGCGAATACCTCCGCCGAATCGAGGTTACCGGCGTTGAGAGCGTTGATCGCCGCGTTGAGCGCGTTCAGCCAGGGCTTCTGCTGCCGCCACTGACCAACGAGGCTAGCACATTCGGGTGAGGCACTCACGACCGCGGTAAACGCTGAATCGGCGGCGGTGTAGAGATCAACGGTGACCGTCGGATCCTTGGTCAGCCCCAGCTGGGAGCGTGTCCAGACGGCAGGTGCGTTGGGACGGCTGAGGAGAAGAATGTATGCCTCGCCCTTGAGATAGTTGCGGGCGACCGGGTTATCGTTGCCGGCCTCGACCAGGCGAAGCACTTCCTGTAAGTCCTTCGTGGGATCGCCGGTTTCGCCGATGCTGATGGCGCGCGTGATCGCGAAGTGCGCCTTCCCGATGTCGCCGCGGGAGTTGCCGGTCGGATCGCAGGTCGACGCTACCTGCGCCGAGAGGGGCGACGCAACGGCGCCTAGCACGGCGGCACCGGCGGCGGCGAATCCCTTCACAATACCTCTCATCAATGATCTCCTGCTGAATTAATGGAAAACGGGTGGTCAGGGTCCGTTAATATACCGCCCAGCATTCTTCGTTCCTGAGGGACCCTGACGAGATGACGGATCAACGCGCTGAGGCCTTCACGATCTCCAGTGCGCGCCGCACGTGGGCTTCCGTCGTGTGGATATTACCGATGGCAATCCGAAGGGCGTAGCTGCCCCGGACCCTCGTGTGTGAAAGATATACCTCGTGCGTTCCGTTTACGCGCTCCAGTACCCGCGCATTGTGGTCATCCAGTGCTTTTCCGGTCACGCCGGGCGGACAGTGTCTGAATACCACCGTCGAGAACTGGGCTTCGGCCATGCGCTCCAGCTCGGGATCGGCATCGATCCAGCCGCTCAACTCCCTCGCCAGCCGGATGTGCTCCCGAACCATGGACTGCAGGCCTTCCACTCCGAAGCTTCGCATCACGAACCACAGCTTGAGCGCGCGGAAGCGACGACCCAGCGATACGCCGTAGTTCATCAGGTTGAGCGCGCTTTCACCTTCGGACACCCGGAGGTAATCAGGGATGTGCTGAAAAGCGCGGCGCAACAGGTCCGGACGCCTCGTATAGAGTGCCGAGCAATCCACCGGGGTGAAGAGCCACTTGTGTGGATTGACCACGAATGACTCCGCTCGCTCGCACCCGGCGAGGATGTGACGCATCTCGGGAAGAATTCCGGCGGTCCCAGCGTATGCTGCGTCGACGTGCAGCCACAGCTTTTCCCGCGCGCAGATGTCGGCGATCACCGGAACTGGGTCAACCGCAGTCGTTGAAGTCGTACCGACCGTCGCGACGGCGGCAAGCGGGAAGTTCCCCGCCTTTCGGTCAGCGTCGATTGCGTTGGCAAGCGCGCCTGCATCCATGCCAAGCCCGTCGTCCGTTGGAATCTTGCGGAGAGACCCGAGACCGAAGCCGAGAGTCATTACCGCCTTGTCGACGCTGGAGTGCGCCTCCTCCGAGCAGTACAAGACGATGCGGGGCAGATCCGGCCGTCCCGACATTCCGTCTTCGCGGAGTCGCAGCTCGGGGTGCAGCTCGCGGGCTGCCGCCAGAGCGTACAGTGTGCTCGAGGACGCGGTGTCGTTGATGGTGCCGACAAAGCTTGCGGGCAGTCCCAGCATTTGACGCAGCCAGTCGAGCGTTACCTGTTCGAGCTCGGTGGCGGCGGGACCGGTACGCCACAACATCGCGTTGACGTTGAGCGCCGCGGAGAGCGTCTCGCCGAGCACGCCGGCGCCGGTCGACGAATTGGCGAAATACGCCATGAAGGCGGGGTGATTCCAGTGGGTCGTCGCCGGAACGATGAGCTTCCTGAAATCCTCGAGCACCGCATCCATCGATTCAGGCTGCGTCGGCGGCGCGGACGGGAGCTGCTGCCTGAGCTGGCCGGGCTTCGTTTCCGGAAGGACAGGCCAGATGTCTGGTTTTTCGAGATAGCTGGCGATCCAATCGACCACATCATGCCCATGCTTCCGGAAGTCAGCCGCTGGCATGTCGCGTTGCGGTCCCATCGGCGGAAATATAGATCGCTGAGCGGGGCCGACGCCGCGCTTCGTCTTTCCTTTACGTGCCATCCAGCAACCCCTGACTCACACTTCGTGAAGCGATGCGCATTATGGAGGAGAAGACTGCCCACTCCACACCTCGAGGTGCAACATGAGCGGATATGTGACGAACATCGAGCGCGAAACAATTCGTAACGGTGACTTTCGCCGCGTGCTCTATACGGGCCCCAACATTCAACTCGTGCTGATGACGCTTCAGCCACGCGAGGACATTGGGCTGGAGGTGCATCGCGATCACGATCAATTCATTCGCGTGGAGACTGGTACCGGAGTAGCGGTTCTGGATGGCGAAGACAGCGCTTTGATCGACGGCACGGCGGTTGTGATCCCCGCGGGTGTCGAGCACAATGTCATCAACACATCGCCCGACAAGCCGCTCCGCCTCTATACCCTATACAGCCCGCCCGAGCACCCGCAAGGGACGGTTCATCGAACGAAAAGAGATGCGGAAACTGCGTAGGGAAGCGCCTGAGTGAGGAAAACTCTCACAAAAGAACAGCATATCTCCGACGGACACGGACTCCACGCATGTCAAAGTTTCAGTATGGGATTTTACGAGGAAAGGCCTCCGCGCCACGGACACCGGAGGCGTTTCGCGATAGTCGCGAGATTCCGTCCATCAATGGCAGCATGACAGGAGGAGCGATGCGGAAAGTGATCATGGTTCCGACGGAAGGCTCGGACAGCGAAAGACCAGCGATAGCCCTCGCGGTGAAGCTGGCCCAACGATTCGACGCCGAGCTTCGTCTCGTCCGGGTCGAGACGCCACCGTTCGCGGCTGAAGCGGCAACGGCTCCGCCGGTTTTGCTAATCACCGAGGGCACGCTTCGCGATGCACGCCTGGCCAGGCGGCGCAAACTTGAGGCGATGGGAGCCGACTGGAGCAAGCTCACCGGCATCGACGTCACAACGGCGCTCGAGGACGGCCCGGTAGGGCCAACGCTGGTCGCTTATGCCGAACGGTTCGGCGTCGATTGGATCGTGATGTCCAGTCATTGCCGCGGCGGACTGAAGCGGATGACGTTGGGCAGTGTTACGGATTATCTGATTCGCCACTCGAACGTTCCCGTGATCGTCTCGAAGCAGGAGCAGTCGCCCGTGGGAGTGGTACCAGACGTGTTCTTCGGGCGGATCGTCGTTCCGCTCGACGGTTCGACGCTGGCCGAAGAGATATTGCCGAGAGTAGCAGAGCTGGCATCGCCACTGAACTCGACGGTAAGCCTGCTCCACGTGCTCACGCCCGTGACCTATTCGCAAAACGCGATCATGCAGCCAGGCCTGCCATGGTGGGACAACGATATCGCGAAAGCAGAGGCCTACCTGGCTGATGCCTCAGTCTACCTCACCGAGAGGGGACTGACGGTATCCAAGGAGGTCGTGCTGAGTGACGACATCGCCACCGCGATCATCGATTACTTGGTGCGGTCGAGGGCCGACCTGGTGGCCATCGCCACGAGGGGGATCGGTGGAATGAGCAGGCTCGTCTTCGGAACCGTCGCCGACAAGGTTACCAGACAATCGCCGACCTCGGTGCTGGTGTTTCATCCAGATCCAGCGCACAACCTCGTCCGCGACGACAGCCACGAACCCCCCGGCGCCAAAGCGACGGTCGAGGCGTAAATGGCAGCGCGAGAGAGGGTGCCGCAGCAGCTGGCCGCCCGCGCGGGTCAGGTTGTTTTTCGCGAGCTGGCTCGTGACGAGATCGAGGCCATGCTTCTGCGCAACAGAGTGGGGCGCATTGCGTTTTCCTTCAACGATCGCGTCGACATCCAGCCGATCCACTACATATACGAACACGGCTGGCTATACGGGCGCACCTCGGAAGGGGACAAGATCTCGACTTTGACGCACAATCAATGGGTCGCATTCGAAGTGGACGAAATCAGCGATCTCTTCGATTGGCGGAGCCTCGTGATCCACGGGAGCTTCTGGATATTGCATCCGCGCGGGAGCCCGCGCGCCGAGGAGCTGTGGGCAAAGGCTGCCGAGCTGGTGAGCAGCATCGTGCCCGGGGCACTCACCGAGCACGACCCGGTCGCATTCCGGCAGACGCTATTCCGAATTGCGGTCGGCGACGTCCGCGGCCGGGAAGCAAAGATGAAACCTCGCGAGCGAAACGATCCCTGACGACGGAGCGCAAATGAACAGGAACTACAGCATCACATCGGCAGTCGTGTTTGCACTCGTGGCGCTCATGCAGGCGTGGCGCTTCGTGCTCGATTTTCCGGTGCAGATGGGCGCTTGGAGCGTCCCACGCACGCTTTCCGGTGTGATCGCGGTGGCCGCGGCCTTTTTGGCGGTCTGGGGACTCAGGGCTGCCAGACTAGGGAAGAGCGAGCGAGTCGTAGCTACCTGATCGGATCACGCCAGCGGTAGGGTGAATGAGGCCGTCGTGCCTTGGCCCGGGACACTCTCGAGCCATATCCGTCCGCCGTGCGCCTCGACGATGCCTTTGGAGATCGTGAGGCCGAGGCCCGCGCCCTGCCGGTCCGTGCGAGAGGACTGCCAATAGCGATCGAATACCCTCGGCAGGTGCTCGGTGGCAATGCCTCTGCCCTTGTCGATGACGGAGATAATGATCTCCTCTGCGTGTTTCCGCGCGAGGACCACGATCTTGGATCCAGCTGGGGAAAACTTGATCGCATTCCCGACGAGATTCGACAGCGTTTGTTGAATACGCTCCGGATCCGCCATCACTTTCGGCAAGCGAGACTCTATCTGAACATCGAGGCCGATATTCTTCTCCTCGACGAGAGGCCTCAGTGTTTGCAGCGAATCCGTGAGCATCACCGAAGGCTCCACCGCCACCGCCGATATGACCAGCTTTCCAGTGTCCAGGCGGTTGACGTCGAGCAGATCTCTGATGAGGACGTCCATGTGAGCGGCCGCCTGGGCAATGAGCTCGATGCTTTCTTGCGCCGACGTTCCGTCCACTTGCGGAGCGCGGAGCAGGGCACGGCTCAACATTTTCACGGCCGCGACCGGGTTTCTGAGGTCGTGAGAGACGACGCCGACCATCTCATCCCGTGCGCGCAGGCTCGCGCGGACGGTGTCGTGAAGTCGCGCGTTGTCGAGGGCCAGCGCAGTGAGCCGCGCGAGATCCTCCGCGAACGCGAGATCGTCGCCGTCGAACCCACCCTTGGCGCGAAACAGTGAAAGCGCGCCGATGAGCTGCTCGCGCGCGACGAGCGGGAGAAAAAGGGCGGAGTGAGGATTCATTGCCCTGACCGCGTCGAGATATGCGGGATTCACGCTCGCATCGAGAAGGCGGGTAGCCGCGTCGGATTGCAAGAGCACCGGCGCCTTCCTCTGGAGAATCTCCGTAAGCGGATGACCAGGCGGCGGAATGCGAACGCCTGCCTCGCTGACGGCTTCGAGCGTTGCCTCGATCCCCGGATCGACGTGCGCAGTCGCTCCCGCCAGGAATCCATTGCCGACTCTGTTTTCGAGAATGCATCCCTCGGCAATGACCGGAATCGCCAGGCGTGCCGCCTGTGTCAGCGTCTCGGTCGATCCGAAGGATGAGGCCATCTTCTCGCCGGCGTCTGCGAGGAACTTCTGTCTTTGTTCGAAGCGTTTGCGGATCGTTACGTCGCGCAGCACGACGCTGTAGACAACGGTGTCGCCCTGGTGCACCTGAGAGATCGCGGCTTCGGCGGGAAACTCCTCGCCGCCTTTCCTGAGGCCCGCAATCTCGCGCCGCTCGCCCATGCGCCGCGCCTTCACCGCTGAGCGGCCAAACTCGGCAACCTGGCGTGCGTGGTTCGCTCGATACCGCTCCGGAATCAGGGTTTCGATCCGCTGGCCGATGATCTCCTGAGGCGTCCAACCGAAGATGGCTTCAGCGCCCTTGTTGAAGAACGTGATTCGCTGAAATGCATCCATGCAGATCACTGCATCCGCGGCGATCTCCACGATCTCGGCCAAAATGTCGTGCGTGATCCGGTTGGGCATGGTGTGTCGGAGTATCCCCTACAAGGAAGGGGTCGTTTCCCTTTGAACAATCCTCCAACCCACGACAGAGCCGCTTCAGATGCGGCCATAACTTGGGCTGGTGCCAGACCTAACCCATATCAATTGAAGACCATGAGTGAGACTGAACGCGTAAAGATGCCCGACGCCCTAATCGGCAAGAAGGGCTCACGCCGCGAATTTCAGCGCGGATTGCGCATTCCACGGTGGCTACGCGCAATCCTCGGTATTCCCCTCGAGCTGAAGCTGCTCGGGGCCAACCTGATTATCGCCGGCATGGCGGTGATCATGCTGTTCGGTCCCATGCGACTTCAACCGGGCCGCGTGACTGACGCATACATCGTCGTCCTTGGATTGATGATTGGCGCAGCGGCGAACTTTGCCCTGGTGCGTCTCGCGCTTCGCCCCATAAACACTCTCGAGCGCGTCACGAGGCGCGTTTCGGAGGGGCGACTCGCCGAGAGAATACCAGCCTCAATCGTAGCGGACCGCGAGCTGAGCCAGCTCTCGAGCACGATCAACGACATGCTCGACACGCTTGCCGACGCGCGCGAGCGTATGCGAAAGCTCGGAGCGGAAGTGGTTTATTCCGAGGAAAGACAGCGCGCTGAAATCGCCCGCGAGCTTCATGACTCGGTTGGACAGACGCTTGCGGCAGCGAGTTACCAGATCGCGGCTGTCGCCCACGAGATGGGAGATCACGCCTCATCGACCCGCCTCGCCGAGGTGCGCGAGCTGTTGCGTGTCGCGCTCGAGGGAATCCGGAACATATCCCGCTCGCTGCATCCCCGGGTTGCGAGCGACCTCGGCCTCCCCAGCGCGCTGGAAGCGCTGGGCGACGCCACGCAGCAGCGCTCGCTTGTGGATGTGAGGGTCAACGTGGACACTTCGGGGGTTGTCATCCCCGCGGCGTTGTCGGCTACGCTCTATCGAGTTGCGCAGGAAGCTCTCCGCAACGTCGAGCGCCACGCTGACGCCGGTCACGCAACGGTGTCGCTCCGAGTCAGACCCGGCTATGTACAGCTCGAGGTCAGCGACGACGGCGGTGGACTCAATGGCCCACCCGAAAGGAAACGCGAGGAATCGGGCCTCGCCGCCATGCGTGAGCGGCTCTCACTTGCCGGCGGCAAGCTGCATATTGAAAAGGTGCAGGATGGCGGTACGCGGGTTATCGCGTGGGTGGGAATGGACACGGAGGCAGCTTGAGAGACGGCGCTATCAGAGTGGTTCTCGTCGACGACCATGCGGTTGTGCGCGCCGGTCTGAAAGCCGTGCTCGGCACTGCGAAAGACATCGAAGTGATCGGAGAGGGGTCTACCGGCAAGGATGCCATCTCGCTCGCGGAGAGACTCAACCCGGATGTGATCGTGATGGACCTCTCGATGGGTGAGATGGACGGCGCGGAGGCCACCAAGGAGCTGGTCAGAAAGAAAGCGCTCGCCAAAGTGTTGATCCTCACCATGCACGCCGAGGATTCGTATCTGGTTCCACTTCTCGAAGCGGGGGCCAGCGGCTACCTCGTCAAGAGCGCCGCCGACCGAGAGCTGATCGACGCGGTTCGCGCCGTCGCTCATGGCGACGTCTACATGCAGCCGTCGGCGGCTCGCGCTCTGGCGCAGCGAATCCAGCGGAGAGCCGAGCACGCCGACGAGCGCACCAAGTTCGAGAAGCTCACCGAGCGGGAGCAGAACGTCCTCAAATTCGTTGCCCGCGGCTACAGCGCGCCCGAGATTGGCGAGAAGCTGTTCATCAGCCCCAAGACTGTCGATACGTACAAGCAGCGGATCAACGAGAAGCTGGGGATAGCGCACCGCAGCGATTACGTCGACTTCGCGCTCAAGCTCGGGCTGCTCGCGGAGTAGGCGCCGGTCTCGGAAGGCTCCCTCAGCAATCCTGAAGGGACCGCATCGGTTCGGCGCGTAAGGTTTTTCCTCACAATGGCGGTCCTAATTGCTGAAAAGTTTTTCGGAGTTCCTTACAGACCGCTGTAGCGGCACCACGCATGTTGAAGCACTATGCCACGCATCTCTGCTGCCCCCAATCCCGTGGGGCTTCCGAGCTCGCCACAGCGGACCACCCTGCTCCGTGTGGTAGCTTTGTGCGCTCTGCTCGCTGCCAGCGTTTGCGCCGCCGGTTGGCGTACAGACGCCGGCAACGGTTTGCCTTTCGCCATCGGCGAGAGGCTCACGTATCAGGTGAGCGTGGAAAGAGCCGGGAAAGTGGGCAAAGCGGCAATGTGGGTCGAGGGGCCCATCGATGTGCGCGGTACGCGCACCTACCTGCTTCGCTTCGATTCCCGCGTGAAGGTCGCCTTCGTCACGGGCGTCAGCCGCAGCTCCTCATGGTTCGACCCCCGGCGCTGATCTTCACTAAAATATTCCAAGCACGAGCGGAATCCGCTCACTCATCACGATGAATCGGTGGAAATGTTCCCCGACCAGAAGCGATGGACCGGCGCGGAAGGCGCGGCAGGTCAAAGCCCCGATGACCTCCCGCTGGATGAATTGTCCTTCATCTACTTCATTCGCACGCTGCCGCTGACGCCGGGAGCGGTGCACCGCTTCGACCGTCACTTCGATCTGTCGCGGAATCCGGTAACCGTTCACATGATCCGTCGAGAGACGATCCCGACCCCCATGGGTGAGCTGCGGACGTTTCTCGTGGAGATGCGCGTCCGTGACCCACGCCACTATAAGGGCGAAGGGATCATTCGGATCCACCTCACGGACGACGCCTGCAGGGCGCCCGCCAGGATTCAGAGCAAGATGCCCATCCTGGGAACCACGGTGATGACGATCGAGTCGCAGAACACGCGCTGCGGTGGAAAACCGCCGACCGCTACGGGATCCCGGCAGCACGCAGAACCCAGGGTCCGGTAAGAGCGATCACCGCGCATCCTCCCAGCATGAGGAGGAGTCCCGGCACGAGGAGATCACGGGAGCGCAAGCCATTCGCTACTGCCATGGCATTCGGTGGGGTGCTGATCACGAAGGGCACGCCCAATGATGCGGCGACAGCGACGATCACCGCCGTGGACGGTGACGGGTCAACCGGCTCCCGACAGTCTATCAGCCGTTCATGACCAACTTGCTCGCAACGCGTTGAGAATAACGGCGATGTCGATAACTTCCTGAAGGATAGCGCCCTGCGTCGGCTGGATTTGCCCGTTGGCCGCAAATGCCATCGCGATTCCGCTCATCACCAGTCCAGCGACAATACTCTGACGGGCGAGACGCATCGTTCGACCACTGATCTCGACAGCTTCTCCGACGCGCCGCAGGTCGTCGATCAGGATAACGGCGTCGGCGGATTCGGATGTAATCCCGCCGCTGTGTCCCGCCATGGCGATGCCGACATCGGCCGCCGACAGCGCCGGCGCGTCGTTCGTGCCATCCCCCACCATCATCACGACTTCGTCCCGTGCCTTGAGGCGCGACACCATTGCGGCCTTGTCCGCCGGCAGAAGCTCGCCGTGTATCTCGTCGATTCCCGCAATCGCCCCGATGCTCCTCGCGTTCGCGATGCTGTCCCCCGACAAGAGGACGGTCCTCGAGAGTCCCAGTCGAGCAAGTGCCGCCAGCGACTCGGCCAGCTCGGGGCGAACGCTGTCGGCGTACTCGATGATTCCGGCAGGACGTCCCGAAACGAGCACGTACGCTCGCAACCCGGCCGGCCGATCCTCCAGAGTGGCGAATGCATCGAGCGACGTCGTAACGTGCTTTGCCACGAATGAGCGGCTGCCGATTACCACTTCGATACCGTCCACCACTCCTTCCAGGCCCTCACCCGGAGATTCGCGGTGCTGCGTCGCGTCTGGGACCGGTCCGTAGCTCTTCTCGGCTTCCTCAACCACGACGCGCGCGAGGAGGTGACTCGACCCTCGCTCGATCGCTGCGGCATATCTCATCAGCTCGAGTGGCGTGAAGCCCGGCAGCGGAACGACTGCGCTGACACGCGGCCTGCCGACTGTCAGCGTCCCGGTCTTGTCGAAGACGGCGATCGTTGCGTCAGCCAATCTTTCGAGCGCCCCTCCATGCCGGACGATTATCATCCTTCGCGCCGCGCGATTTATTCCGCCGATTATCGCGATCGGGGTGGCAACGATCAGAGGACATGGAGTCGCGACGACGAGCACGGCGAGCACTGTGTGCCAATTTCCGGTGACGGCAAACGTGACTGCGCACGCCGTGAGCGTCGCCGGTGTAAACCACACCGCGTACCGGTCAGCGAGTCGCTGGAGCGGCGCCTTCGATGCCTGCGCGGTACGCACCAGCTCGACGATCCGCATGTATTGACTCTCCGCCGCCCGAGCCGTGGCGCGAATGCCAAGAAGCCCATGCATGTTCAACGATCCGCTCATCACCGGCGTTCCGACCTGCGCGACGACAGGGATCGGCTCGCCGGTCAGCTGCGACACGTCGATCTCGGAGATACCGCTCTGAACTACTCCATCGCATGGTATGAGCTCCCCGGGGCGGACGAGTAGGGAATCGCCCGGCTCCACTTCGTCGACGGGAACGTCCACGAGACCGCGGGCAGGGCTCAAGAGGTGAGCAATTCTGGGTGCCGCTTTCTCGAGCTCACGTAACGCAGTGGAAGCGCGCCGTTCGGCAAACTTCTCGAGAGATTCCCCACCGGTCTGCATCAGAACGATGACAAGACCGGCCAGAGGCTCGCTGAGGATAATGGCTGTGACGATCGAGAGACTCGCCACGAAATCAGTTGCGAATTTTCCCTGGCGAACAGCGCCGAGGCTCCGCCAAACGACCGGAAACCCAGCCGCGACGAGACCCAGCAGCCAAATTGCTTCGGCGGGAACGGGAAGATGATAGAAAAACCGTTCCCACACGCCGAGCAGGATGGCACCAAGCGCGAGAAGCGCGAGCGCTGGCGCAGCCGGAAGTCCTTTTTTCTGGGGCGAAACACCAGTGGAACCAGTCGATGAAGGCTGGAACTCCAGCTTTTCCCCGGTCGGTGCCTGTCGAAGGCTAGCCGACATCCTGGAGCACTGGCTTGAGCGTGACTTCGGACGGCGCCGTCTTCCGTTGAAAAGCGGCTGCCGCGGGAAAGACGAGGACGGAGCAGCGAGCTCCCCTGATTAGCTTGTCGACCGTCTGACCTCCGAGCAGGCGCTTTTCCCCCGATCTGCCATGAGTTCCGGTGGCGATCAGGTCCGCATCCAGCTCTTCGGCGTACTTGAGCAGAGTGTGTCCCGGTCGACCGTAGAGGATTCTCTGCCCGATTCGGAATGGAGACTGCCGATTCAACCAACCGATGACACGACTCATTTGGGAGCTGACGGATTCCTCGTGCGTGCGGATCCACTCTTCCGGAACATACGGTGTACGCCTCCAGGGCACGACGTGCGCGAGCACCATTGAGCCCGATTCGTCGGCAAGCTCGAGGGCGAGTCGCGCGGCCTCGATGCTTGCCTCGCTGAAGTCCATGGCGACGAGTATCCGCTTGGGTGGATAGGTGAGATGCGGCTCGACGGCCAGCACCGGCGTCCTGCTTACCCGCGCGAGGCGGAGAGAAGTCTCGCTTCCGAAGAGGCGAGCGGTACCTCCATGGCCTCCCAGACCTACGACTGCCAGCTTCGCATCGCATTCAACGGCCCTGGCCGTAATCGTCTCGGCGGGATCACCCGAGCGAACGTCGATCGGCCACTTGCTGTCGCCAAAGCTCTGGATCTGGCGCCTTACCGTGTCCAAGGCTTCTGCCCTGAGGGATCGCTCGTACTCAATCGCACTCGCTGAATCGGGAGTGCCCCACGGGACAGGAAGCTCATCGACGACTGTCAGTACTCTGATGTCGGATTTGGTGCGGGCTCCCACAAGACGGGCAATGTCAATTGCGTGCTCGGACTGAGTCGTTCCATCAGTTGCAAGCACGAGCGTGGAGCGCTGGTCGATTGTGACGCTCGCCCCGATCATGCCTGCACCTGGTGCTGCTTCGAGAACCGGGACCACATCTCCTCCATTTCTTGTGTTCGCGTTATCGCTTCAGGCAAAACCCGGATCGCAGGATCACCCCTGCGACCCGAGCCTGTTTCTTCGATCAGAAGGCCACTACACCCTCGACCATGAATCCCTTGAACTGCCCGCCATTCCGGATGTCGGTCGTCGGGAAGTCATTGTACTTCTGGTTCACGAACTCGAGCTTGGTGAGGACGTTCGGTGTGATGAACCAGCCGCCACCCGCTTGGAAGCGATTGACTTTTACGTCAGGCGTTCCAACGGTCAGCTGTCCCTTCACGGTGTTGTACCGCGCGGCCGCGTACAGACGCTGGTCGGGAAGGAAGCGATAAACCGCTTCCCCGACATGCTGGGTCCAGGTGCGATTCTCCGTCTCGGCGGCCGCGCGTCCTCTTGCTCTCTCGAAGTTTCCGAACAGCTCGAGGCCGCGAATCTGCACGAATGGATTGATTACGTAGGCGTGGATGCTGTTCCTGAGTCCCGGCTGGATGGCGCCGGACCATGCCTGCGCGGCTTCGGTCGAAGTCGTGTTCTCGAGCACGTCGTAGTACCTCGAGCCTGCCCTGTCGCCGCTGAACAGAGTGTTGTTCACCGAGCTCGATGTCGCGTAGCCTGAGCCGGTAAGGCGAATCCTGAGATTGTCGCTGAATTTCCTGTCGAAGCCCAACTTGGTGAGGTAGCTCGGTGAGCGCTTGTCGGGGTTGGCGATCATGCCCCGGCTTTCCCCGGCTGTCACACCGGCCATTGCGAGAAATCCGTTGGCGCGGACATAGACCTCGCCTCCAACCTCGGTCGTGAAGGCATCCATGATATAGTTGCCGACGAGCGGGTTCCGAATGGCGTTGCCGTTGTCGGTACGGCGGAAGTGCGCGTCACCGTAATTGATCTCGAAGTGACCCGCCTTGATCGTCACGTACTTCATGATGCTGTTGAGAGGCGCCCAGTCGATCGGCGAAGCGTCAACGAGGAGGTAACCATCCTTGACCCAGGTCTCGTTGTGGTGACGGGACGAGGCGTAGGTGGTCATCGACACGCGGATGCCGCGAGCCAGCTGACCGTTCAGGAACAGATTCGCATTGGCGTTATTGGGACCGTGGCCGATGCGGACCAGCGCGTTGCCATCCGTCGTTACGCCGTTGACAGTGACCGGTCGCGGAGCGGCGGTGTTGCCGTGGTCGAGGGCCTGGAACTGCTGAGTGAACGCGGCACCCCACTGGAGCTTGAAGCCGGTGTATTCCACCGATTCATCCTTCGGCGCCTCGAATACGTTGATCCCACGCTTGTCCTCGGGGCGATAGTTCTGCACCTCGATTCCGGGTGCCATCTCCAGAAAGCTGAGTTTCTTCTTGGCTGGGACCGCCGGCTTGGCGGTGTCCTCGGCCGCGGCTGGGACGACTGGCGCAACGGTCGCAACCGTGGCTGTCGACCCGGGTGCGACGGTCGCTGATGTGTCCTGCGCCTCCGAGCGCTGCGTGAGAACGCAGGCGAGGAACGCTGTGGTGAGAACGACGGCGAGGCGTGTCATTGTAATCTCCTGAAGTGTTGAAAACGGTGATTGATGTGAGCGCGTTCTGCTGTTACGGGCGGCCGAGCGCTGCGATCTGCGCCAGCATCTCGGGACCGACCTTGATGTTGAACTTCACCTTGATCTCATTGCCGACCTTCAGCGTGCCGAGCATGAAGCTGGGCGGCTTGATTCCGAAATCGGTCATCAGCACGGTCTGTTCGCCTTCCGCGCTCGCCTTGCCAGCGTCGAGACGCAGCGCAATGACCTGCATGTCGACGTCCTTCTGCTGTCCGGCGACGGTGAGAGTGCCCTTCGTCCTGGCAGCGAATCCAGCCGGAGACGCGGTGCCATCCAGAATGTCATAGCCTGAAAGCGTGTACTTGATCACCGGCTCTTTGTCGGCTTTCAGCGTCTTGTACATGTTGTCGTCCATGGCGCCCTTTCCGCATTTGAGGTTCTTCACGGGAATGGTCACATGCACGCTCACGATCGGACGCGAGACCTTAGTGAGATCCTTCGTATAGTCGGGATCGACATCGACGTAGACGGCCATCTTGTCCGTCTTGCACGCGAAATCGTGCATCGATGATGTGCCGGAGATGCTCAACACGCTTCCGGGCTCGAGTCGAAGCCGGATCGCGCTCGGACTCTGCGCGGAGACCGCCGAGCTGGCAGCGATCAGTGCTGAAACAATCAGTAGAATCCTTGTCATTTGTCGTATCCTCGTTGGCTGGCGATTGCGAGTGCCTGTTGTGTAATGAGGATACGATTTTCCGTTCTGCTGGCCTGTCGGAGTTCGCCTCGATTTTTGTGGGAATGCGGCGGGGATTTCTGGGGTGATTCCCCGGACGCGTGAAAGGGAAACCCCTACGTAGGGCCGCTACCCTCCTGAATCCCTGAACGGAAGGGGAAAACGCCTGACAATAGATCAGGGCGAGGCTGACTGCCGGTCACACGAAACCGAACGAGATTCCGGTGCAGAAGCCCGTTGCATGGCTTATCCCTTCGATTTGTTCCACCTGGAGGCACAGATGTACAACGTGATTATGGTACCTACAGATGGCTCGGGATTCGACCGGGAAGCGATTCGCGTGGCGCTGCGGATAGCGGAGAAAAGCGGAGCCAAGGTTCGCCTCGTTCGCGTCGTATCATCGGCGACAATGCTCGGAATGGCGGCATCGCCCGAAGCGGTCGGGCTCTCTCCCGAGATAACGTTCAAAGAGCGCAACGCCGTGGAGAGCGAGCTCGATGCGCTCGCTGCTGAATGCAGAAGTATGAGTGACGCGCCTATCGCAGCGGACCTGCTCGACGGACCCGTCGCCGAGATGCTCGAGGGCTATGCGCACCGCAATGACATCGACCTCATCGTCATCAGCAGCCACGGCCGTGGCGGAATTTCCCGCCTCGCTCTTGGAAGCGTGACTGATTCCCTCATCAGGCACACGAAGATTCCCGTGCTGGTGGTGAAGATGTCATCCAGCTATCTCAACCCGCAGGCATCCGATGCATTCAAGCGCATTGTCGTTGCGCTCGATGGCTCGACGCTCGCCGAGCAGGTGCTACCCTGCGTTTCCGCGCTCGCAAACCTCGAGCAATCGGAGGTGACTCTGCTGCACGTGCTGGTGCCGCAAACGCCGTGGCCTGGAGAGCGGTCCGACTCAATGCCTCCCTGGTGGGACCGTGACATCGCGGTATCGCGCGCCTACCTCGCACGAATCGCCGGCACGTTGCGTGGAGAGGGTCTTTCGGTGGTCTCGGATATCATGGTCGCCGGTAACGTCTCGCAAGCAATCGGTGACTACGCCGCCAGAGAGCGAGCCGATCTCATCGCTATCGCGACGCATGGGCGGGGAGGTGTGGCGCGAATGGTTCGCGGCAGCGTCGCAGACGCCATCACCAGGTCTTCGCCGACTTCAATGTTGGTGTTTCGTCCCGAGAACCCAGCCGAGGCAGCCGGCTCGAGGAAACACGAGGGGCACGCGCTGGAACGCGAGCTGGCACTGCCGTAAACGGGGCCGGACTTTCTTTCATGGCGTTCAGGGGGACCCGCTGTTTCCCGCTTCGCTAAGTCTCACTTTTTTTCTTTCCCCGTTTGGGCAGCGTGCCGTCCCTCTATATATTCTCGCTCCCTATTCTCCGCCCCCATTCGCCGATCCGAACTTCCACGCCAAGCAACGACAGGATGAAGCCTGTTCTCTCACCCGCTCGATCACGAAAGGCAGTTGGACATCTCAAGGCAGTCGATCCCGTCCTAGCCCGCGTCATCGAGCAGGTCGGCCGATGCACCTTGGAGCCACGTGGTCCGGGGACACACTTCGATGCCATCGCCCGCTCGATCGTGTTTCAGCAGCTGTCCGGAAAGGCGGCGGGCACCATTCATGGACGGTTCGAAGGATTGTATGGGGGAAGGACGCCGTTGCCTCACGAGCTTGTCGCCACGCCAGATGAACACCTGCGGAGCGTTGGCCTCTCGCGGGGAAAGGCCGCGTATCTGAAGGATCTCGCCGCCCGCGTCGTGTCGGGCGAGCTGCCCGTCGAAAGCCTTCATGAGCTAAGCGACGAGGAAATAATCACCGCGCTCACTCGCGTGAAGGGGATTGGACGGTGGACGGCGCAGATGTTCCTCATGTTCCGTCTCGGGCGGCCCGACGTGCTGCCCGATCTCGACCTCGGCATCCAGAAGGGGGTTCAGCAGGCGTATCGCCTGCGCAAGCTCCCCTCGCCCGAGAAGGTGAAAAAAGTCGGGGCTAAATGGGCACCGTACCGCACGATTGCTTCGTGGTACTTGTGGCGGCTGCTCGACACCCCCAAACCGATCCCGCGCTCGGGCGATTAAGCCGGAAAAATCGTCGTTTTCCTCTCAGACTGGCCGGTTTGGAGTTAGATTTCAAGGAGACAATCTGAGCGTGGAGAACGGATGGCGGTGAAAGTGAAGATCGAGCCCGACAAGAGATATTTCCAGGATCGCGACGGATCGTTCCGCGCCGTCGAGAATCTGAGCATGACTGCCTCGACGCCGGTGTATCCGGCAACGCTTCATCAGATGCGCCGGACCATGATATTCGCCGACGACCGGGCCCACGCCGTCGTTCCGCTCGACAAGAACATGTGCGTCGCTCGCAATGCCGAGCTGTCGGCCGTCCTGATCGGATACGCGGAGCCGACCGAAGCCACCTGGCGCGCGCTCAAGGTCCACATGGATGCCGAAAGCTCCAGTGCCGAGATCGCGAGAGAAGCTAAGAGCCAGGCCCTGCTGGAACGGAGAAGGAAGAGCGCAGAAGCGCGTTAAAGAATGCAGGCCGGGCTAGGCGCTCTGGTTTGCGCGGGTCTGGCGGTCGCTCTCGTGTCATGTGCAGCGCCGCCTTCTTCTACTGCACGACCCGCTGCCGTACCTTCCGGACCGCCCAGAGACACGTTGCGGATCCCGTTGATGGACCTGGCCGCCAGGACCTATTTCGGCTATGTCGGCGGCTTGTACCAGGGCGGCCTGAACCAGCCCCCGCCCTTCCACGACTCGGCGGTGCGCGCGCGGCGCAACAGGATTCGTCCGCTCGATGTCAACGGCGACGAGCATCCTTTTGGCAAATACGTCCTTCTCTCAATCGGGTTGTCGAACACCACCCAGGAGTGGTGCTCGCCGAGCGGTGCCCCTCCCTGTACTTCGTGGAGCCTGATGGGGCGCGCGGCGACCGATCTGGCCGTCAACCGCACTTCGCTCGTGATCGTCAACGGAGCCCAGGACGGACAGGATGTCGCGACCTGGACTTCTCCCACCTCGCCGAACTACGAGCGCATCAGAACGGCGCGCCTCAATCCCCTCGGCCTCAGCGAGAATCAGGTGCAGGCAGCATGGGTGAAGCTTTCCGCTGCCCGGCCGGTGGCAGGACTGCCATCCGATACGGCCGATGCCCATATCTTCCTCACCGGCCTTGGTCAGGTGCTTCGCACTCTGAAGATTCGTTATCCCAATCTCGAGCTCGTTTTTCTTTCGAGCCGGACTTACGGCGGGTACGCGACCATCGACCTCAGTCCCGAGCCGTTCGCATACCAAGAAGGGTTTGCGGTGAAATGGGCGATCGTATCCCAGATGGGCGAGGTCCGCGGGACTGCCGCCAATCCGCGGGCCGGTACGCTCGATTACATCAAGAAAGCGGCGCCGATCCTGGTGTGGGGTCCTTACCTGTGGGCAGATGGAGCAACCCCCCGCTCCGATGGCCTCAGATGGCTGCGATCCGATTTCGAGGAAGACGGCATCCAACCGTCGCAAACCGGGGAAACCAAAGTGGCCACGATCCTGCTCGAGTTTTTCAAGAATTCACCGTATACACGGTGCTGGTTCGTCGCCAACCAGTACTGCCTGCTATGAGGAGACGCATATGCCGATAGTGAAAATTGACGATCTGCCGGAAACCTCCAGGGTCTGGGTCTTTGGCAGCGATCACCCGCTAGACGCCAACGCGACCAGGATCCTCCTCGAGGAAGTCGACCGGTTTCTGGAGCAATGGAAGGCGCACGGCACTCCCCTGACCGCGGGAAGAGACTGGAAGTATGACCGGTTTCTGACGATCGCCGTCGATCAATCCACGGCGGGTGCATCGGGCTGCTCGATCGATGGATTGTTTCGCGCGCTGAAAGCGCTCGAGCCAAAGCTCGGAGCCAGCATGGTCACCACCGGGTGCGTGTACTTCCGGGATGCGGAAGGCAGCATCGAATGCACACCCCGCGAACAGTTCACGGCACTCGCGAACACCGGAAAAATATCGGCGCACACCAGAGTCTTCGATCCGACGGTGACGTCTCTCGGCGAGTGGCGCGCGCGGTTCGAGCTGGAGGCGGGAGAGTCGTGGCACGCGGGGCTGCTGCACGACGGTCAGCCAGCGTGAAGACGCACACATCCTATCTCACGTTCACCACCAAGAAGCGCCACGAGATCATCGACATCACAGAGGAAGTCGAGAAGTGCCGGGCCGCGGCCGGCATCAGCGAAGGGATGGTGCTGGTATCTGCGATGCATATCTCCGCCTCGGTATTCGTCAACGATCACGAGCCGGGACTGTGGAAGGACATCCTCGACTGGCTGGAGAAGCGGATTGCCCCCTGGTCACCCGATGAGTATCGGCACAACAGCGGCACGGGAGAGGACAACGCGGCGGCGCATCTGCGCTCGCTGACCGTGGGTCACGAGGTCATGGTGCCGGTGACGAAAGGGAAGCTCGACTTCGGCCCCTGGCAGCGCGTTTTCTACGGCGAGTGGGATGGACAGCGGCCGAAGCGTGTTCTGCTCAAGGCGATGGGCGAGTAGCGTCGAATTTCTCGATTGCTTCCTCCGCGCCCTTGAAGCCGATGCGGCTGTGGGTGCCGTCGCAGAACGGCTTGGTCACCGATCCCCCGCACCTGCACAGCGAGATGTAAGGCTTGCCTTCGGGGATCTGAATGGGATTTCCATCGTGGTCCACGAGATTGATCGGGCCCTCGACTCTGTACGGGCCGTTCCTGCGGACGTGGATCGTGACATCTGCCATTGTCGGGGACCGGAAGTTCAAGAAAGGCTGCGGAACTGTCGCAATCTATTCGTATTCGCGGGTCGAACGGAACAGGTGAGAGGTGCCGGTAGCGTAGATCCCAGATTTCAGTTTAGGACGCCGGGAATTGTTGTCGGGGGCGCTTCGGCTTCCCGCGCGTAGCGCTTGAGCCGGGTGATCATCGCGTTGAGTCCCGGCTCGCGCGCACCCAAACCGATGCTTTCCATCAGCGTGCGCACGAAGTCGGTCGGGATTGCCAGCGTCGTCGCGGGCGGTTGGCCGTTGACCGCGGCGAAGATGATGGCGAGAACAGCGGCGATGGTCGGGGACTGACGGACGTTCAGGTCGGCGTAGAAGTACATCCGGCCGTCGCGCAGCTCGGGGATGATGTCGACGCGGGTCTGGCATTCGGGAACCGTGAAGCTTCGACGGTCGATGTCCGTGAAACGCTCGGGAAGGGGCTCGAGCTTTTTCGAGTACTGGACGAGCGCCTGCATTTTTTCCTCGCGTCCCATCGAGCGAAAGAGTCTCAGCGCGCGCTCGATGGATGGAGGCAGGGTGGAAGGCGAGTGAGCGTCCGGCATACTCGCAATTTAATTAGGGCAACAATATACTTGACACACCCACCCATTTGACATACATTTCTATGCATGACAAAGATCAAGACTCCCGAGACACTGCGTGAAGCGATGACCTACTTCGCCGATCCCGACGTGTCGCTCCAATTCCTGCAATTCCTGCGCTGGCCCGAGGGCGTCGTTTGCGCGCACTGTGATGCGCCTGACCCGATGTTCCTCAAAACCCGCCGCATCTGGAAGTGCAAGGTCTGCCGCAAGCAATTCTCGGTAAAGCTCGGGACGGTCTTTGAGGATTCCCCGCTCGGGCTGGACAAATGGCTCCCCGCAATCTGGATGCTTGCCAACAGCAAGAACGGCATCAGCTCCTACGAAATGGCGCGTAGCTTGGGCGTCACTCAGAAAACCGCGTGGTTCATGCTTGGCCGTATCCGCCTTGCCATGCAGACCAAGAGCTTCAAGAAAATGAGCGGGTCTGTTGAGACTGACGAAACTTTTATCGGTGGCCTCGGCAAGAACATGCACAGGTCGAAGAAGGAGAGGCTGAATCTTCGCACTGGCACCACCGACAAGACCGCTATCGTCGGGCATCTCCAGCGTGCCGACGATAAGGAGCCCTCGTCCGTCAGGACTGTACTTGTCCCTAAGATCGGCGCGAAGGACCTCCACGCCGCTATCCGCGCCAACGTCGAGCGTGGTTCCGTTCTCTACACTGACAAGTGGAACGGCTACCGTGGACTCAAGGGCGACTACCGGCACGAAATCATTGACCACGGCGTTGCTTACGTTCGCGGGCTCGTCCACACTAACGGACTGGAGAACTTCTGGAGCCTCTTGAAGCGCACTATCAAGGGGACCTATGTGAGCGTTGACCCGTTCCACATGTTCCGCTATTTGGACGAACAGACTTTCCGCTTCAACCTTCGGAAAGAGAACGACAGCTTTCGCTTCGCCCATGTGGTCAGCACCATCATGGGAAAACGGCTGACCTACAAGCAGTTGATCGGGGCGAACCTCGCTCCCGCTACGACGTGAGGCTAAACGCAAGAAACAACTAAAGCGCGGAAAGAGGAAACGGAAATGAAACCGCCCGACCCGCCCAAGACGAACGGCAAAACGCCGCTTGAGAAGATGACCGACCTCACGCGGCGGATTGTCCGCGTGCGGAAAGAGGAATTGCCCAAGCCTAAGCGACAGAAACCCAAGCGCCATTAGGCGGAGTCCTCCCGCGATGCGGAGAGCCGTTTGCGATCCTTTACATAGTCCCGAATAAGATCACGGACACCGGCATCGCGCGTGGCTGGGCTAAGCGTGCCTTCGGCAAGCATTCGAAGGATATTGCCGATGGTATCCGACGCCAGCCAATCGTTGTAGAGCGCGGCATCTAACCGGCCGCCTCCGGCGGCCCCATGACTCGGCTTCGGTGGGCTGACTTTGGTTGTGAAGTCCTTCAGCAGTCGATGTGTTTCGGCGTGCCCCGCATCGTTTCGGTCCTCATCTTCGGCCCGCTTTCCTTCCTCTCTCTCAAGAGCGATCAGACCGCCGATTGTAAGCAGCGTAAGGGTGCCCAGATACAGCCAGAGCATGTTTACCGCCTCCCCGAGGAACGGAGCCCCGAGCGTGCCGAGCGCTGCGACGTAAACAGCCCATTTCCCCGCCGAGACACCCAGGAATTTGCGGTTTCTCCAGTTAGCCATGGCGTTAAGCTACGGTCTGCCCTTAGGCTCTGCCGGTAACCACGCACTAGACCGCCCATAAGCCAACATCTCTAATGGGGCGATCAGAGTAATAGAGAAGCGGCGCGGGGGTGAACTGACTTTGTGGCTCACCCGCCTTCATCCTTTCTCGGTACTCTTTCAACAAATGCCAGTCAACGCAATCGGCTCGATGGAACCGGCCCTCGACGAGCTTTTCGAGCGCTTTGCTGACGGGTCGGCGCGGCGCTTCGATGCGGCTTCTTACCTCCTTGAAAGTTTCGTAGGCTAGTAAGTCTGCCGCTTGAATCGGTGGTGTTTTTTTACTGTCCCTAAAAATCGGGTAGCTCACACGTGCGGCAGCCTCGGGCGAGAGATGACCCTTCGCCTGCTCGAAATGCTCTACGATGCGTCTAACGAACTTTGGCTGGTTGTCAAAGATCGGCTGAAACTCATCATTGTCGTGCGTTGCTAGCGGGGTGCCGATCTCAAGGGAATCAGCTAACGTAAGACGGAGCGCAAAAAGCACCCCCAAATCATGAATCTGCTTCCCCACGATCGGGACGTGATGGTATCTCGGGAACACAATGGCGTTAGCAACGCCGACAAGCCACTCGTAGGGGCACGCCTCTACAATGACTGCCACCAACGCCTTGGTTAAATCGTCGCACTCCTCTCTCGTCCAGTTAGTGAACTCGCCTTTTCGCTGGCGACAGTCCGACGCCTTGAACTCGGTTAGGGGGTGAGGCGCGGCGTCGAGAACTTCCTGCCACGCAGGAGTAAAGACCCTATCCCACATCTCCACGTTACCGATGTAGCCCGCCATGACGTAGATACCGCCGTGACGACTATCGTCGAAGTAACTGGAGATGACAGTCACAACAGGAAACTCTCGACCAACATACGCGGACAGAAGGGCAAGGCTAACGGGGCCAATGATTCGGGACATTTGGTCATGTCCCCCTTACTCGACACACCCAATCTAGCGCATTAGGTGCGTCAAGTATATTAGTGCCTTAATTAGCTTTGGCTCACGGTTCGTTAACAACGCGACGGAGGATGAATGCCGACCAGGAAGGCGACCGCGACATGGGAAGGCGGTCTCAAGGGTGGGAAAGGGAGCTTCAAAGGGGAGAGCGGCGCGATCGGGGGGCAATACAACTTCAGCTCGCGTTTCGAGAGCGGCACCGGATCGAACCCGGAGGAATTGCTGGCGGCAGCGGAGGCTGCGTGCTTCAGCATGGCGTTGAGCGGTGGCCTCGAGAAGGCCGGAACTCCGCCGACGCGAATCGAAACATCCGCGGCCTGCACCGTCGAGGCCGTCCCCGGCGGATTCGGCATCACCAAGATCAAGCTGACTGTTCAGGCGAGCGTGCCCAAGATCGACAAGATGAAATTCGATCAGATCGCCAAGGAGACTAAGGAAGGATGTCCTGTTTCCAAGGCGCTCAAGGGCAATGTTGACATCAGTCTCGAGGCGAGGCTCGTCTAGCGGGAGTAGTTCCTGATCTTGCTCTTGAGCAGCTCGCCGTTGGAAAAGATGATCTGTTCGCCAGAATCGCTTCGCACCCGCGTCATCTTGAGCCCGATGTGCTCCACCTTGCCCCGGTAGTTCTCGACCGAGATCGAGTCTCCGACCACGAACGGCTTGTCGACGACGATGGCGATGGCGGCGAACAGGTCGGCGAGGGTCGTCTGAACGGCAAAGGCGATGGCGAGTCCGCCGATGCCGAGACCGGTGAGGATCGGCTTGATCTGGATTTTGAGGGCGGCCAGAGCGGCCAATCCGAGGATGATCCAGATGGCGACGCGGACGAGGACGCCGATCGCCTTGAACGTCGTGATGCTGCTTCCCTCGGTCGACATGTAGGTGGCGTAGCGCTGGACGAAATGCCCGACGATGATGTTCGTCCAGATGATCCCCTGCATGAACAGCGCAATGATCGTCGCGATGTTGGAGGGCTGGTCCGCGCTTTCCGGGAGGTCCAGCAGCCGCGGCAGCATGGACGAAATGAGCGCGAGGATGAAAAAATACGAGCCGCGCAGGAGCTTGACGGCCAGGGTGTTTTGCATGGGCTGATAATGTATCACGCCCGATGCGCCGAGGAGCGCTATGCTACGAGGCTACGCGCGTACAGCCAGAGCAGGCACCGCTGCTTCATCACAGGCATCGCAGTTCTCACACTGCCACTCCGGATCGACTTCCTCGCCGAAGTGCTCGAGGATGTAGCGCGTCCGACACTGAGTTGTCTGACAGAACTGGATCATGGTGCGGAGCTTCTCCTGATCCATCGCCCGCCGTTCCTCGTAGTCCTGAAGATCCTTGCTTAGGTCGACAGCGGTCAGATTCTCGCTGAGCCGCTCCCATTTTCCACCGCGGTGCTCGCGTACCAGGCCGTGTCGCTTGAGAAGCGCGAAGACGATTTTTGCTTTGCGTGAAGGTATTCCGGTGAGCTCCACGATGTCTCCGAGGAGAACCGGTGTCTTGAGAGGATACTTCTCGAGCGCCAGAGCGACCTGTGCCGCTTCCTGCACCTCCGGATATTTTCCGCCGAGGAAGTAGGATTGAATGCGCTTGTCCTCGACGCGGTAGAGAACTCTACACACCGCCGGCTCACCGTCACGGCCAGCCCTGCCTGCTTCCTGGTAGTAGGCTTCGATCGATCCCGGAAAATGGTAGTGGATGACGAAGCGCAGGTCCTGCTTGTCGATTCCCAACCCGAAGGCGTTGGTGGCGATGATCGCCTTGAGATCGCCGGCCATGAACCGGTCCTGAACTTCCTTGCGGTCGGCCGCGGGTCGCCTGCCGTGATACAGCCCTACACTGAATTCCTCTGCGAGCATTGCGTACAGCCGCTCGGCCTCCTTCACCGTCGCTACGTAAATGACCCCGGACCCCTCGAATTCACGTAGCGACTGCCGGAGCGAAATATTCTTGATGCCATCGTTGACGGTGCGGATCACCTCGAAGCGCAGATTGGGTCGCGCGAATCCGGTGATCGTCACGTGCGGGTCGTTCATGCCCAGCTGTCTGACGATGTCGCTCTGCACGTGTGCGGTGGCCGTCGCGGTGAGAGCGAGGATGGGCGGACGTCCGAGCCGTTTGGCGATACCGCCCAGTGAAAGGTAGTCCGGCCGGAAATCGTGTCCCCACTGGCTGACGCAGTGGGCCTCGTCGACGACGAAAAGCGCGATAGGGCGGGACAAGAGATGCTCGAAGAACGCGCGATCCTTGAAACGCTCGGGCGTGAGGTAGAGTATCTCGCCTTCGCCCGACGCGATCTGGCGGTGCGCTTCGCGTGATTCGGACGTGGACAGGTGCGAGTGCATTGCCACCGAGCTGACGCCCTGCGCGGACAGCTTGTCGTGCTGGTCTTTCATCAGCGCGATGAGCGGGCTGACGACGATCGTCAGGCCCGGCAGGATGACCGCGGGAAGCTGATAGATCCGCGACTTTCCGCTGCCGGTGGGCATCACTACCAGCGCATCCTCGCCGGATAGAACCGCGCTCAACGGCTCCCATTGGCCAGGGCGAAAATCGGGGTGGCCAAAACGATCCCGGAGCAGCGTACGGGCTGCCTCTTTGTCAATTCTTTTTTGCACTACCTGGGTACAGGCACAAAGTATTCCCGTCGAGACTGGCTGGGGGGCCAGGGCGGGTTTCGAAACTGTAGTTGACCACTCTTACAACGTTTGCCCCAACCACTTAACGTCCGAAGAATGCCGTCCTCATCGATCACCGACCTGTTTGCAGCTACTGCGCCGGGACTGGAATCAGTCGCGCTGGGGGAGCTCAAGCGACTGGGAATCAAGGGAAAAGCTGAAGCCGGAGGCGTTTCGTTTCGTGGAGATGCGGAGACGATGTACGCGGCCAACCTCTGGCTTCGTACTCCGGGGAGAATTGTCGTGCGTCTGGCGCGCTTTCACGCCAGCACTTTTCATGAGCTGGAGCGACGCGCAAAGCGCGTCCCGTGGGCTGCGTTCCTTCCTGTCAACGGAACCGTGCGTGTACGCGCGACCTGCAGAAAATCCCGACTGTACCACTCGGACGCCGTCGCTGAGCGCGTGCTTGCCGCGATTGCACTCGCCGCGCCTGGAGCACTGCGGGCGGAGGCCCAGTCCGGCGCTGGGGACGATGCTGATCAGGAAGATTTAAATGCGAGAGAGGCAGACGCGGGCGTATCCGGCGCAGTCGACGGCGCGGCGACACCGGGGCAGCTGTTCGTAGTTCGCATCGTCGACGACGAATGCGAGATCAGCGTCGACGCCTCGGGCGAGCTGCTCCATCGGCGCGGCTACCGTCAGGAAACCGGGAAGGCGCCGCTACGGGAAACGCTGGCAGCCGCGATGGTGCTGGCGAGCGGGTGGAAACCGACAGAGCCACTGATCGATCCGCTGTGCGGCTCGGGAACGATTGCGATCGAAGCGGCTCTGCTCGCGCGCGGCATTGCTCCCGGACTCCGAAGGCGTTTTGCGTTCATGGAATGGCCCACGTTCGAGAAGGAACGATGGGACAAGATCCTCGGCCAGGCGCAGGATGCTGCGGCAGGCAAGAGACTCGAGCTCGACATCCTGGGCGCGGACCGGGACAGTGGAGCGATCGAAGCCGCGGCACGTAATGCAGAGCGAGCTGGCGTCGGGGGTGACACCCGGTTCGAGGTGCAACCCCTCTCCGCTTCGCTGCAGGAACTGGAGGGTCTCCAGAAACCCGGGTGGATCCTTGCCAACCCACCCTACGGAGTGCGCCTGGGGGAACCGGACACACTCGGTAATCTGTATGCAAAGCTTGGATCGAGACTAAAGTCCGCGGAGGGGTGGCGGCTGGGCATTCTAACGTCCGATGTCGCTCTTGCCAGGCAGACGGGCTTGCCCCTCCGGGCCAGGTTCAGCACCCGCAACGGTGGTATATCCGTAGCTTTTCTTGCCCAGGAAAAACGCGTTGCGGGCACTTTGGCTTCAATCAACATTTCGGGCGGTGGAGTCCCCAAACGGCGCGTTACTGACGCCAAAGTGTCGCGATTAGGGCTTCAAGGAGACGAACAGGACGACAAGGTGCACCACGGCGGCCCTGAGCGCGCGGTCTGCATCTATTCCCTCGAAAGGATCCATGCGCTCCAAGCGGAAGGGCACCCGATTCAGGTCGGCAGCGTTGGGGAAAATCTGACCGTCCAAGGGGTTCGCTGGGAGTCGGTCATGCCGGGCTCGCGGCTGCGGATCGGTGACGAGGTCCAGCTGGAAATCACCTCCTTTAACTCCCCGTGCAAGACCATCCGCCGCTCGTTCATCGACGGGCGCTTCGTCAGGATTTCACAGAAAGTCCACCCTGGCTGGAGCCGTGTCTGCGCCAGGGTGATCGCCGAGGGCGAGGTCCGTTTGGGCGATCGCGTCGAGATTCCCCCCCCAGGGTAACCCGTGGTCCCAACACATTCATAGAACGGTCCCACTTTTGAACAGTAAGACCAATCCCCCCTCCCTCGGGCAGCCCTGCATGGATGGGGCATAGTAGAACCCGCCAATTGCGGGGCTTAAGCAGTCAAATCAAGGAGTCAGTCGTGGAGATCGGCGACACTTTCGAAGTCGAAGAAGCGGTTGCGGACGAATCGCCGCCCCGCTCGCCTGGCGCGCCCACTAGAGCCGCGCGCCGAAAGAACGGCCGAAACGGTGGCAAGGGCCGAAATGGTAGGCAAAATGGGAGAAGCGGCGCATACCGCGAAGATGACGGCGAAGACGCCGTCCTCGCCGCCGGCGGGCGCATCCGCGAGATAGACCTGCGACGCTTGCTGGCAGCAATACGCGATCTGCGCGATGGCGACTTCGATGTCCGGCTGCCCCTCGCCGAGGAGCCGCTGCTGGCCGAGATAGCCGACGCCTTCAACGGCATTGCCAAGCTCAACGAATCTCTGGCCGACGAAATGATTCGCGTCAGCACCACCATCGGCCGCGAAGGCGAGATGACCGAGCGCGCATCCCTCGGGTCCGTGACCGGCGGCTGGAGGACGACGGTCAATTCGATCAATTCGCTGATCATGGACCTGGTCTCTCCGACATCCGAAGTCGCACGCGTGCTTACCGCGGTCGCCGAAGGCGATCTGAATCAGAAAATGGTCCTGGAGATCGACGGCAAATCGGTCCAGGGTGAGTTCCTCCGCATCGGCACCACCGTCAACACGATGGTGGATCAGCTGGGCGCTTTCGCCGACGAAGTAACGCGCGTCGCTCGCGAAGTGGGCACGGAAGGCAAGCTGGGCGGGCAGGCCGAAGTTCCCGGAGTGGGAGGCACCTGGAGGGTCCTTACCGACAACGTGAACACGCTCGCCGGCAATCTCACCAGTCAGGTCAGAAACATTGCCGCCGTCACAACAGCAGTGGCAAAGGGAGATCTCTCACAGAAAATCACCGTCGAAGCGAAGGGCGAGACACTCGAGCTGAAGAACACGATCAACACGATGGTCGACCAGCTCAGTGCCTTCGCATCTGAAGTGACACGTGTCGCGAGAGAAGTAGGTACCGAAGGAAACCTGGGGGGACAGGCGCAGGTGCCTGGCGTCGCCGGCACGTGGAAGGATCTGACCGACAACGTGAACGCGATGGCCTCGAACCTCACTGGTCAGATCAGAAACATTGCCGACGTCACCACGGCCGTCGCGAAGGGAGACCTCTCGCGCAAGATCACGGTCGATGTGCAGGGCGAGATCCTCGAGCTAAAGAATACGGTCAACACCATGGTCGACTCCCTCGGCGTATTCGCTGAGGAAGTAACGCGCGTCGCCAGAGAGGTGGGCACCGAGGGACGACTCGGTGGACAGGCACAGGTTCCACATGTGGCCGGCACGTGGAAGGACCTCACCGACAACGTGAACTTCATGGCGTCGAACCTCACCGGCCAGGTGAGAAACATCGCCGACGTGACCACCGCGGTCGCGCGCGGCGATTTGTCGCGGAAGATCACCGCCGATGCTCGTGGCGAGATTCTCGAGCTTAAGAACACGATCAACATCATGGTCGATCAGCTGAGCGCGTTCGCGGCGGAAGTCACCCGTGTAGCGCGCGAGGTGGGTACCGAGGGCATGCTGGGTGGCCAGGCCGAAGTGCCGGGCGTCGGCGGAACATGGAAAGACCTGACCGACAACGTGAACACTCTCGCCGGCAATCTCACCAGTCAGGTGCGCAACATTGCCGACGTCACCACCGCGGTCGCCAAGGGCGATCTCTCCCAGAAGATCACGGTCGAAGCAAAGGGCGAGACGGCCGAGCTCAAGAACACCATCAACACGATGGTCGATCAGCTCAGCACCTTTGCTTCCGAAGTAACGCGTGTCGCCAAGGAAGTGGGAACAGAAGGAAAGCTCGGTGGACAGGCGCAGGTGCCTGGTGTCGGCGGAACGTGGAAGGACCTGACCGACAACGTGAACGCGATGGCCAACAGCCTGACGGGTGAGATCCGAAACATCGCCGACGTAACGACGGCGGTCGCAAAAGGCGATCTGTCGAGAAAGATCACGGTCGATGTGCAGGGAGAGATTCTCGAGCTTAAGAACACGATCAACACCATGGTCGATCAGCTGAGCGCGTTCGCTTCCGAAGTGACCCGTGTCGCGAAAGAAGTCGGAACTGAAGGAAAACTAGGCGGCCAGGCTGAAGTCCCGGGCGTCGGCGGAACGTGGAAAGACCTCACCGACAACGTGAACTTCATGGCCTCGAACCTCACCGGACAGGTGAGAAACATCGCGGACGTCACTACGGCCGTGGCCAAGGGCGATCTGAACCGGAAGATCACCGCCGAGGCGAAGGGAGAGATCCTCGAGTTGAAGAACACCATCAACATCATGGTCGACCAGCTGAGCGCATTCGCCGCGGAAGTCACGCGTGTCGCGCGCGAGGTGGGAACCGAAGGAAAGCTCGGCGGACAGGCGCAGGTACCTGGTGTCGGCGGAACGTGGAAGGACCTCACCGACAACGTGAACACGCTGGCCGGAAATCTCACCGGACAAGTGCGCAACATCGCGGCGGTGACGACGGCGGTCGCGAGCGGCGATCTGTCGCAGAAGATCACCGTCGAGGCGAAGGGTGAAACCGCCGAGCTGAAAGACACCATCAACACCATGGTCGACCAGCTGAGCGCATTCGCCGACGAAGTGACGCGCGTCGCGAAGGAAGTCGGAACCGAAGGAAAACTGGGCGGTCAGGCCAGTGTGCCGGGAGTAGCCGGCACGTGGAAGGACCTGACGGACAACGTGAACGCGATGGCGTCCAACCTGACCGGTCAGATCAGGAACATCGCCGACGTGACGACAGCGGTCGCCAAGGGCGACCTGTCCAGAAAGATCACCGTCGACGTGAAGGGAGAGATTCTCGAGCTGAAGCAGACCATCAACACCATGGTCGACAGCTTGAGCGTCTTCGCCGGGGAAGTGACGCGCGTCGCACGCGAGGTCGGAACCGAAGGCCGGCTCGGTGGGCAGGCCAACGTGCCCGGAGTCGCGGGAACGTGGAAGGATCTCACGGACAACGTGAACTTCATGGCGTCGAACCTCACCGGTCAGGTGAGAAACATCGCCGACGTCACCACCGCGGTGGCGAAGGGCGACCTGAGCCGCAAGATGACGGTCGACGTGAAGGGGGAGATTCTCGAGCTCAAGAACACGATCAATACGATGGTGGATCAGCTGAGCGCATTCTCCTCCGAGGTGACGCGCGTCGCCCGCGACGTGGGAACGGAAGGAATGCTGGGCGGCCAGGCCAACGTGCCGGGCGTCGCCGGCACGTGGAAGGATCTCACCGACAACGTAAATACTCTCGCCGGCAACCTGACCAGCCAGATCAGAAACATCGCGCTGGTCACCACCGCCGTGGCGAAGGGAGATCTCTCGCAGAAGATCACGGTCGAAGTGCGCGGGGAGATCCTCGAGCTGAAGAACACCGTCAACGCGATGGTGGACTCGCTGAGAGTGTTCGCCGACGAAGTGACGCGCGTGGCCAAGGAAGTCGGAACCGAAGGCAAGCTTGGCGGTCAGGCGGAAGTTCCCGGCGCGGCAGGCACGTGGAGAGCGCTCACCGACAACGTGAATGCGATGGCGAACAGTCTCACGCTGCAGGTGCGTGCGATCGCCGACGTAGCGACGGCGGTGACCCGCGGAGATCTGAGCCGCCAAATCGCGGTCGAGGCGCAGGGAGAGCTCGACGAGCTCAAGAACAACCTGAACCAGATGATCGCGAACCTGAAGACGACGACGGAGAAAAACACCGAGCAGGACTGGCTGAAGACCAACCTCGCGAAGTTCTCCCGCATGATGCAGGGTCAGAAGGACCTCGAGGCCGTCTCCAAGCTGATTATGTCGGAGCTGACTCCACTCGTCTCCGCCCACCACGGCGCTTTCTACATCATGGAGGGCGACAAGAGCACGCCGGTGCTTAGGCTCATTGCGAGCTACGCGTACAAGGAGCGGAAGCACGTCGGAAACCGCTTCCACCTCGGAGAGGGCCTGGTTGGACAGGCGGCGCTCGAGAAGAAGCCGATCCTTCTCACGAACGTGCCGGAGGATTACATCCGCATTACCTCAGGCCTCGGCGAAGCGCCACCGCGCAACGTCCTGGTGCTGCCGGTACTGTTCGAGGGTGACGTGAAGGCAGTGATCGAGCTCGCATCGTTCCTGCCGTTCAGCCAGATCCACCAGCTCTTCCTCGACCAGTTTGCGGAGAGCGTCGGCGTGGTGATCAACATGATCGCCGCCAACATGAGAACCGCGGAGCTGCTCGAGCAGTCGCAGAGTCTCACGCTGGAGCTGCAGAGCCAGTCCGAGGAGCTGCGCAAGCAGCAGGAGGAGCTCAAGAGGTCGAACTCGGAGCTCGAAGCGCAGGCGACATCGCTGCGCACTTCGGAGGAGCTGCTCAAGGACCAGCAGGAGGAGCTGCAGCAGGTGAACGAAGAGCTCGAAGAGAAGGCTTCACTGCTCGCCGAGCAGAACCGCAAGGTCGAATCGAAGAACGAGGAAGTGGAAGCCGCGCGCCTCGCTCTCGAGGAGAAAGCCGAACAACTCTCACTCAGCTCGAAGTACAAGTCGGAGTTCCTCGCCAACATGTCGCACGAGCTGCGGACACCGCTCAACAGTCTGCTCATCCTGGCGCGGCTGCTCAGCGAGAACAAGGACGGGAACCTCACACCAAAGCAGGTCGAGTTCGCGCAGACGATTCTGTCATCGGGCAGCGACCTGCTCTCGCTCATCAACGACGTGCTCGACCTGTCCAAGGTCGAAGCCGGCAAGATGGATGTGAACACCACCGACGTCCGTCTCGAGGAAATCAAGAATTTCGTCGAGCGCAACTTCGATGCACTGGCCGAGCAGAAGGATCTCAGCTTCAGCGTCGAGATCGGACGCGACCTGCCGCCGGCAGTACATACCGATGGCGGACGGTTGCAGCAGGTGCTCAAGAACCTGTTGTCGAACGCGTTCAAGTTCACTCAGGAAGGAGGCGTCACGCTCACCATTCGGCGGGCGGAGAAGGGGCGTCGTTTCCAGAACCCCGCCCTCGAAGCCGCCGCCGACGTGCTGGCGTTCGCGGTCGTCGATACCGGTGTGGGAATTGCCAAAGACAAGCAGCGCCTGATCTTCGAGGCCTTCCAGCAGGCTGACGGAACGACGAGCCGGAAGTTCGGAGGAACGGGTCTTGGACTCTCCATCAGTCGTGAGATCGCTCGCCTGCTCGGCGGAGAGATCAAGGTGGAGAGCACGGAGAATCAGGGAAGCACATTCACGCTGTTCCTGCCCGCGCGCTACATCGCACCCGAGGGAGGAACGGAATATGAGCGGTCGAATTCGGATACGACCGAGTTCATATCGTCGAGCCGGCAGGTTGCCAGGGAGATGCAGGCGCCCGCCCGTACTACTCCTTACCCGGCTCCCCCACGGCGTCCAAACCGCGAGCAACGGAAGAAGACGGCGGGCGACGCGCTCCAGTATCGCCCCGAGAGGCGTTCGGTCGCCCAGAGCATAATTCCCGACGACCGCGAGGTCATCGAAGAGGGAGATCGCACCGTCCTCATCGTCGAGAACGATCAGAACTTCGCCAAGGTTCTGCTCGACATGGCGCGCGACAAGGGCTTCAAGGGAGTCGTCGAGCTGGATGGTGACGCCGGACTCACAGCCGCGCGTGAAATTCGTCCCGACGCGATTACGCTCGATGTGGACATGCCGGGAATGAACGGGCTCGAGGTTCTCGATCGCCTGAAGCGCGATCCTGAAACCCGCCACATCCCGGTACACATCATTTCCGGAGTCGAGCAGAAGCGTGAGGGACTCAAGGCCGGAGCAATGGCTTACCTCACCAAGCCCGTGAGCAAGGAGGCACTGGACACCGCATTCTCCCGCATCTCCTCCTTCATCGACACGATTCCGAAGAGCCTGCTGGTGGTCGAGGACAACGACGCGCAGCGACAGAGCATCGTCGAGCTGATCGCGCACGACGACGTTGAGATCGTCGCCGTCGGGTCGGCGGAGGATGCCATGCTCCAGCTGGACAACAGACACTTCGATTGCATGGTGCTCGACCTCGGCCTCAAAGGGGAGATGAGCGGTTTCGATCTCCTCGAAAAGGTGAAGTCCGACGATGAGAAGCGGGACTTGCCGATCATCATCTACACCGGCCGGGACCTTAGCCAGCAGGACGAGACGCGCATCAAGAAGTACGCGGAGACGATCATCCTGAAGGATGTGAAGTCTCCCGAGCGTCTCCTCGACGAGACCGCACTCTTCCTGCACCGCATCGAGGCCAAGCTCCCCGAGCCGAAGCGGAAGATGCTGGAGCACCTGCACGATGCCGATTCGGTGGTATCCGGGAAGAAGATCCTGGTGGTCGACGACGATGTCCGAAACATCTTTTCGCTGACGAGCATGCTGGAGGACCACGGCATGATCGTGCGTTTCGCCGAGAACGGACGGCAGGCGCTCGATCAGCTGGCGAAGGATCCGGACGTCGACGCGGCGCTGATGGACATCATGATGCCGGAGATGGACGGGTACGAGACCACCCGAGCGATCCGGGCGATGGATCAGTTCAAGGCTCTTCCCATCATCGCGCTCACGGCGAAGGCGATGAAGGGCGATCGCGAGAAGTGCATCGCCGCCGGAGCTTCGGATTACATCACGAAGCCCGTAGACACCGAGCAGCTCTTGTCACTCCTGCGCGTGTGGCTGTACAGGTAGCGGAAGTACCCAAGACTGCCGGAGAGCCCGATCGGCACGCATTCAAGCCCGATCTCGAGCGAATCGAGATCGAGCTGCTGCTGGAGGGGGTCTTTCGCCAATACGGATTCGATTTCCGCGCGTACGCGTACGCCTCTATCCGCCGTCGCCTGTGGAAGCGGATCGAAGAGGAGCGTCTCTCCAGTGTGAGCGCCCTGCAGGAACGCGTGCTGCACGACCCGGAAATGATGGAGAAGCTGCTGCTCGATCTCTCCATCAACGTCACAGCGATGTTCCGCGATCCGAATTTCTACGCGACGTTCCGCGAGCACGTCGTCCCGCTGCTGCGGACATACCCCTTCATCCGCGTCTGGCATGCCGGCTGCTCGACGGGTGAAGAGGTGTACTCGATGGCGATGCTGCTGCGCGAGGAAGGCCTGTACGACAGGTCGCGGATCTATGCCACGGACATCAACGAGGTCGTTCTCCAGCGCGCGAAAGCGGGAATCTTTCCGCTGGAGCGGATGCAGGAATACACGGACAACTACATTCGGGCCGGTGGGAAGGCGTCATTCTCCGAGTACTACACGGCCAAATACGGCGGCGCCCTCTTCGACCAGGCGCTCACGAAGAACGTCATCTTCTCGCAGCACAACCTCGTGACGGACCGCTCGTTCAGCGAGTTCAACGTCATCCTCTGCCGGAACGTGCTCATCTACTTCGACAAGACACTGCAGTCGAAGGTGCACGGGTTGTTTTACGACAGCCTCGCTACGTTCGGCGTGCTCGTGCTCGGCAGCAAGGAGACGCTGCGATTCATGGCGCACGAGGACGCGTACCAGCAGATCGCGCCGCCGGAAAAGATTTTCCGGAAGGTCCGGTGATGCGGTACTCGATCGCCGTGATCGGCACCTCATGGGGTGGATTGACGGCTCTCGTCAAGCTGTTGGGCGCTCTGCCCGCCGACTTCGGCATTCCGATCGCGGTAGTACAGCATCGCGGCAAGGATTCGGAGCAGCTGCTGCCACAGCTGCTCCAGGATGCCACTGATCTCAAGGTGTGCGAGATGGAAGACAAGGATGCACTCACACCGGGAACGGTCCACCTTGCTCCGGCCAATTACCATGCGCTCATCGATGAAGGATCGATCTCGCTCACCATCGAAGAGCCGGTTCGCTTCAGCCGTCCCTCCATCGACGTCATGTTCATGTCAGCGGCTGATGCCTACCGTGACGGGACGATAGGAGTGATCCTCACCGGTGCGAATGAGGATGGTTCCAGTGGATTGCGCCATATCGTCAAGCGGGGCGGCCGCGCTCTGGTGCAGGATCCGAAAACGGCGGAAATTCCGATTATGCCCGCCGCCGCCATCAAGGCCGCGCCAAGCGCCGAAGTACTTCCCCTGGATAGGCTTGCCCCACGTTTGATCGAGCTCAGTCTCGAGCCGGCTCTCCGTGGGCAGAGGCTCACTGTATGAGCGACGATCGCGTCAGGCTGCTCCTCGTCGACGACAGGCCGGAGAATCTCCTCGCGCTCGAAGCCATCCTGGAGCCGCTGAACCAGGAGCTGGTTCGCGCTGATTCCGGGCCGGAAGCGCTGCGAAAAGTTCTCTCCACCGAGTTCGCCGCCATCCTGCTCGACGTGCAGATGCCCGGCATGAACGGATTCGAGGTGGCGGAAATCATCAAATCGCGCGAGCGGTCGCGGACCATCCCCATCATTTTCCTCAGCGCCATCAACAAGGAAGACGCTTACGTCTTCAAGGGCTACTCGATGGGCGCGGTCGATTACGTCTTCAAGCCGTTCAATCCCGACGTTCTGCGCTCCAAGGTTGCCGTGTTCGTAGATTTGTATCTCAAGCAGCGCGAGATCCAGCGTCAGGGTGAGCTGCTGCGCGAAAGCCAGAAGCGCGAACTGGACCTCGAGCATCGCACGTCGCTGCTGGAAGCCGAGGCACGCTCGGCGGCCAAGCTGTCGCAAATGAACGAAGAGCTGCACCGGCGGCAGCTCGCGCTGGAGCAGGCGATGGGCGCGAGGAACCGCTTCTACGCATCGATGAGTCACGAGCTGCGTACTCCGATCAATGCGGTGATCGGCTACAGCACCCTCATGCTCGACAACATCTACGGCCCGCTCAACACCAAGCAGAAGGAAGGCTTGCAACGGACGCTCAAGGCCGCGCGCCACCTGCTCGAGTTGGTGAACGATGTCCTCGACCTGTCGAAGATCGAGGCCGGCAAGATCGAGCTTACCCTGCAGCCGGTGATGTGGCCGGCGTTGATCGAGGACCTCTTCGTCACCGTGAGACCGCTCGCTGACGAGTACGGGTCGACGTTGACCCTCGAAATGGACGGCGATCCGTTCAACATCGTGAGCGACCCGCGCCGCGTGCGGCAGATCATTCTCAACCTCCTCTCCAACGCGATCAAGTTCGGGGAGAGCAAGCCGATCCACGTCTCCTGCAAACAGATCCAGAATGGCGGGGTACAAATAGAGGTACGGGACGAGGGCGTCGGAATCGCCCAGGAGGACATCCCGCGGATTTTCGAAGAGTTCGTTCAGGTGTCGGAATCGAAGCAGCCGGGTACAGGCCTCGGGCTGCCGATTTCAAGGCGGCTAGCTCAGCTGTTGGACGGGTCGCTGACCGTGCATTCCTCGCTCGGCATCGGCAGCACCTTCCGTCTCACATTGCCGGCCTCTTTAGAGGACAATTTTGCGCCCACGCCTGAGTTATCTGCCGCCACGGCCGCTTAACCAGCCCTCCAAACTGGCACGTCCCCTGCCCTTCAGAGAGGGACCGTCGCGTTGCGCGGTGGTCATTTCTGGAGGTTTTTCAATGTTCAAAAAGCTCATGATTATCCCGGCCGCGTTTTTCGCATTCGCGTGCTCTGGAAACGACAAGAAGGTGGATGACGCCCTCAACGCGGACCTGGCTACTGCGGCGCAAGCTCAGCCGTACATGCCGCTCGATAGCATCTCCGCCGCGGAACGCGCTGGCTTCGCAGCCGCCGCAACCGCACCTGCTCTGACGAGCACCCGCTCGGCACCCGTGCGCCGCACCGCTGCACGCCGCAGCTCGGCACCGGTCTACAGCGCTCCGGCGCCACAGCGGACGCGTATCGTGAAGCACACCAAGCGTGACGCCGCCATTGGCGCCGTCGCCGGTGGAGTTCTCGGTGCTGCCACCAGCAGGAACAAGGTGAAGGGCGCGATCATCGGCGCGACTGCCGGCGCCATCATCGGTGGTGTCATCGGCAACAACGTCGACGTCAGTCGGGAGCGGTACTAGAAGGTTAGCGGTACTGGAAAGGTTACGACTGAACGCCCTGCACGTCTGACGTGCAGGGCGTTTAAGTCGGTGCCTTGTGTTGGTCGCCTTCGGGCCTTACGATGAGCGGGCATGAATCATCAGACAAATCCGGCGACTTTACCGGATAAGTCCGCACCACTGCGCGCGCTTTGCATTGCGCGCCATTCTTTTCTCAGCGCGCATCTGGCAAGGTACTTCGCCGCGATGGGCGTCGTGACCAGTGATGCAGTGGGTCTCGAGGAAGCCGTGTTGAGGGCGGTCGCGATGTCGCCCGACGTCGTCATTTGTGATTACGATCTGTTGGCGACGATCCCTCTCGAGAATTGGGAAGGCAACGAGCTGCTCTCCCAAACGCCCGTCATCGCCGTGAGTCTCACGCGGGAGGCGCAGGAGCTCCACCTGCTCGACACCACTGGCATCGCCGGATTTCTCTACCTGCCGACGCTCGAGCACGCGCCCGCGATGAAGATTCTGAAAGCCGCAGCCGCGCGTCAAAAATTGACTCTCAGCCGCCCGTCGCACGCTCCGAGGACTCCCGACCTCGCTTAAATTTAGGGTATGAGCTCCGACCCGATTACGGGCGTATTCAACGACGGATACATAAGCGAAGCGTACGAGGCATACCGGCGAGACCCGGCGTCGGTCGATGAGTCATGGCGACAGTTCTTCAAGTTCGCCGAGAGTCTGAGCGGGCCCGCCGCCGTTCGCGAGCCGCTTCTTCCGGGACAGACAGATCCGACTTTTCTCCGCGATGTCGCGGCGGCGGCCAAGCTCGTGGACGCGATACGGAGTTATGGCCATCTCGCCGTTCCACTCGATCCACTGGGCACTCCTCCTGAGGGCACTCCGGAGCTGACCCCGGAATTTCACGGGCTCAGCGAAGAAGATCTGGCCAGCATTCCGGGCATTGCGCTCGGCGCCACCGGTGGCAGCGCCGCCGATGTCGTTGCCCGGCTGCGAGAGCTCTACTCCTCGCGTATTGGCTTCGAGATTTCCCACCTGGGGGAGGCGTCGGAGCGCGAGTGGCTGCGCGAGGCGATCGAGAGCGGAAAGCTCAATAGTCCCCTCAGCGACGACGACAAGAAAGCAATACTTCGTCGGCTCTCGGAAGTTGACGGACTCGAGCGTTTTCTCGGGCGCGCCTATCAAGGCTACAAACGCTTCTCGATCGAGGGCGGAGACATCCTCGTTCCCATGCTCGATGTCGCGATCGAAGCCGCGGCCGCGCACGGCGCCCGCGAGGTCGGACTTGCCATGGCCCACCGCGGCCGCATCAACGTTCTGGCCCACACACTCGGCAAGCCCTACGGCACGATCTTCGAGGAGTTTGAGGGCAAGCACGCGGCGACGAATGCCGAGAGCGAGACCGGTGATGTGAAGTACCATCTCGGCGCTCGCGGAAAGCGAAAGCTTCCCAGCGGACGCGAAGTCGAGGTGATTCTCATTCCCAATCCGAGCCACCTCGAAGTCGTCAACCCGGTGCTCGAGGGTGTGGCGCGGGCGCGGCAAGTGCTGGCGAGCTCGACTGCGCAGCGGAACGAGGCACTGGTGCTGCCGATCTGCATGCACGGAGACGCCGCGTTTCCGGGCGAGGGCGTCGTTCCCGAAACTTTCAATCTTTCCGGCCTCACCGGATTCCGCACCGGCGGGACGCTTCACATCATCGTGAACAACCAGGTGGGATTCACGACGGATCCCGTCGACGCGCGTTCGACGCACTATGCCAGCGACCTCGCCAAGGGGTTCGAGGTTCCGATCGTCCACGTGAACGCCGACGACGCGGCTTCATGCGTTCAGGTCGTCCGCCTCGGCATCGAGTATCGGGCGAGGTTCGGCAAGGATTTCCTGATTGATGTCGTGGGCTATCGCCGTCACGGGCACAACGAGACCGACGAGCCGTCATTCACGCAGCCGACGCTGTACAAGAGAATTCGCGCGCATCCTTCTCCGAGAGAGGTGTGGGGCAATCGACTGGTGGAGGAAGGGGTGGTCACCGCGGACGATGTGAAACAGGTGGACGCGGAAGTCGCCGCGAACCTGGAGAGCATCCAGTCCGCTACCAAGAGCGGCGAGCTGCATCCGCCCGAACATCGTCTGGCGAACGAAGCCGAGGTGGACGTTTCCGGAGCGGGTGGCGGCGACACGGCGGTGAACGCCGATCACCTGCAGGAGCTGAACGAGCGCATGCTGAAATGGCCAGCCACACTCAACGTGAATGCGCGGCTGGCCAAGACTCTTGCGCGCCGCAGCGAAGCGATGGGCGACGAAGGCGGTATCGATTGGGGACACGCCGAGGCGCTGGCGTTGGCATCGCTGCTCACCGATGGCAAGTCGGTGCGGATGACCGGTCAGGACGTGGAGCGCGGGACATTTTCCCATCGTCAAGCCGTGCTTCACGACGCGGAGAGCGGCGAGATATACGTTCCTCTCGCTCACGTAGCGGAGGGCGAGGATCACGGATCATTCGAGATCTACAACAGTCCGCTCTCGGAGACGGCGGTGCTCGGGTTCGAATACGGCTACAGCACCGCGGCCCACGAAACACTGGTGTTGTGGGAAGCGCAGTTCGGCGATTTCGTGAACGTCGCGCAGCCGATCATCGATCAGTTCATCGCCGCCGACCGCGCCAAATGGGGACAGGATTCCTCGGTGGTGCTGCTGCTTCCGCATGGCTACGAGGGGCAGGGGCCCGAGCATTCGAGCGCACGTCTCGAGCGCTTTCTCCAGTTGTGCGCCGAGGGCAATATGCGCGTCGCGTATCCTTCCACCCCTGCCCAGTACTTCCACATTCTGCGGCGGCAAGCTCTCATGTACGAGCGGAGACCGCTCATACTGATGCAGCCGAAGAGCCTGCTGCGCCTGCCCGAGGCCGCATCGAAGCTCTCCGCCCTCAGTAGCGACGGCTTTCATCCAGTAGTGGATGATTTGGTCGCCTCAGAGCGGCGCGAAGCGATCACTCGTCTGGTCTTCTGCACGGGGAAGGTCTATTACGACCTGGCGGCGAAGCGCGCGCCTCATGTGGCGCTGGTACGCGTGGAGGAGCTGTATCCCTGGCCGGGAGACCACGTCGCGCGCATCGTCGATCTGTATCCCATTGTCGAGGAAGTGGTATGGGCGCAGGAAGAACCCAAGAACAGCGGCGCGTGGACGTACGCCGCTCCGCGCCTGAGAGTCTCGACGGGAAACGCAATTCCACTCCGCTATGTCGGTCGTCCCGAGCGCGCGAGCCCGGCCGAAGGATACGCCGAAGCGCACAAGGCCGAGCAGGAGCGGATTGTCAACGAGGTGAATGCGCCGGTACAGCACCCGCCGGGAGCTAAGCGCCGGGGCATGGCGCTCAAATCCTGAGAGCGCGGCTGCTGTCGGGCGTCTCCACTGTAAGAAGGAGTACATGGCTCGCCGTGATGGTGGCGGTCATGCTGCTGCCCGCAACAAACAGTGCGCAGCAGGGCGGGCCGGCACCGCAGCGGGAGAGCAGCCCTCCAGGGTCGTCAGTCGCCGCGCGCATGCTGTCGATCGGCGCGCACCCCGATGATGAGGATACGGGGCTGATCACGTGGCTCGCGCGCGGGCGGAATGTCGAGACGGGGTATCTCTCTCTCACGCGCGGCGATGGGGGCCAGAATCTGATCGGCAACGAGCTCGGTGAGCCGCTGGGAGTGATTCGCACTCAGGAGCTGCTGGCGGCTCGGCGCATCGATGGCGCGCATCAGTATTTCACGCGAGCGTACGACTTCGGCTACTCAAAGTCTGCCCCGGAAACCTACCGTCATTGGCCAAAGGAGGAGCTGCTCGGCGATGTAGTCAAAGTCGTGCGCGCATTCCGCCCTCACATCATCCTCGCGCTCTTTTCAGGAACCCAGCGCGACGGTCACGGGCACCACCAGGTTTCCGCGATTCTGGCGCGGGAAGCATACGATGTGGCGTCCGATACCCTACGATTTCCGGTGAGAGGATTCGGGCCGGCATGGACTCCTCAAAAATTCTACCGAACAGCCCGCTTCAACCCCGCCCTGGCGACGCTCCGGATCAACATCGGTGAATTCAATCCGGTGCTTGGAGAGTCGTATGCCGAGATTGCCGCGGAAAGCCGGTCGCAGCACAAATCCCAGGGATTTGGAGCGCTAAGACGAAAAGGCGTCGTCTGGAATTACGTGACGCGTGAGCACACGAGAGTTCCGGCGGCGGCAGATCCGAAACAGGAGCGGTCGATTTTTGACGGTCTAGCGACTGCCACCGCCCCCGGTGACACTCTCCTCAAGATCTACCAGAATCGCAACAGTGGCGGATTCTGCAATGAGGTGCGGCAGCTCAGCATCACGTCCGCTGCTACGCCGGCATCAATGGGGATGTCGTCGGTCGCGTTCGAGGCATTCGCGGACCGACAGGCCCTGGCATTAGGCGAGTGGGCACGGGTGACGAAGACAGTGTACAATCGCGGACGTGCTCCAATCACGTTCGAGGCCCCAACTCGCAGTGGTGGCATCGGAGCAATCGTGGTGCTGCCAGATTCGAGTTACCGCTGGGTCGATTCCGTGACGCGCTCTGAGATCACTCAGCCATGGTGGCTCGCCTCTGCGCGCACCGGCGATCTGTTCACGCCGCCAATCGGAGCCGCGGCGGAAGACGAGCGGGTGAAACAACACTGGCCCGCGATAACCATCTCAACCGGCACCAGCCAGGCCGGTGTCACGCTCAGGACTCCGATCGTTTACCACTACGTCGATCCGGTGCGCGGCGATGTTCAGCGTCCGCTGTTCGTTGCGCCCGGGATCTCGGTCACGTTCGATCGCATGATCGAGCTGGCGCCGGCTTCGACTGCATTCGACCGCTTTGTGAACATCACGTTGCGCTCAGCGTTCGGCGACACCACGATTGCGTCCGTTGCGTTGGAGCTCCCGAAAGGCCTGACGGCCGATTCCGTGCGTCGTACTGCTGCACTCGCCCCGGGGGCGACCAGAACCGTGACCTTCCGGGTGCGTGGCACTCTTCCCGCGGGAACGCACGATATCCGCGCGATAGCCGAGGCGAAAGGGCAGCAGTTTCGCTCGGGATATGTGCCGATCGAATACGAGCATATCGACCCGGACCGGATCTATCGTCCGGCGACTCTTACCATCAACTCCATCGACGTGCTGCTTCCGCCGGAATTGAGCGTTGGCTACATCCCGGGTGTAGGTGACAACGCAGCTCCGATGCTACAGCAGCTGGGAGTACTAGTGACGATCCTGCGTCCCGAGGAGATTCCGGCTACTGACCTTTCGCGCTTCTCGACGATAGTTGTCGGGCCACGCGCCTACGAGGCGAATAAAGCTCTCATCGACAACAACAACCATCTCCTCACTTACGTCCGCAACGGCGGCCGCATGGTCGTCCAGTACGGACAATACGAGATGATGCGACCAGGAGTACTGCCGTATCCTGTCACCATCCGGCGACCGCACGATCGCGTCACCGAGGAAACGGCGCCGGTTTCGATCGTCGTTCCGAGTTCACCGGTTCTGAATTCTCCCAATCGCATCACCGCTGCTGATTTCAGTGACTGGGTGCAGGAGCGCGCGCTATACATGCCCTTCACCTTCGACTCGCGCTACAATGCGCCATTGGCGATGACTGACCCGGGCGAAGAAGCCAAGCGTGGCGCTCTCCTAGAGGCGCAATATGGACGGGGAACCTACGTGTACACATCGCTGGCGCTGTTTCGTCAGCTTCCCGCTGGTGTGCCCGGCGGCGCAAGAATTTTCGCGAACCTCCTCGGCGGAAGCAGGCCAAGATGAAAATGAGCCGCTGCTGGTCCGGACTGGCGCTAATGCTCGCGACAGCGTGCAGCTCGGACGATCGAACTGTTCTCACCATCTACTCGCCCCACGGCAAGGATCTTCTCAAGTACTACGAGGACGGCTTCGAGAAAGCGAACCCCGGCATTGATGTGCAGTGGGTGGACATGGGTTCGCAGGAAGTTCTCGAGCGCATCCGCGCCGAAGGGGCGAACCCTCAGGCCGACGTCTGGTTCGGCGCGCCCGCCGAAGCGTTCGACCGCGCGACGAAAGAGAAGCTGCTCGAGCCTTATACCCCGACGTGGTCGAACCAGGTAGACGCCGAAACGCGCGAAACAGGACATCACTGGTACGGAACGTATCTCACGCCCGAAGTGATCGGCTACAACAGCGAGGCGGTGAAGGACGCCGATGCCCCGCGTGACTGGGACGACGTGCTCGATCCCAAATGGAAAGGCAAAGTTCTGATCAGGGATCCGATTGCTTCGGGGACGATGCGCGCCATCTTCGGCGCGATCATGGCAAGATCGATGGCGCAGACCGGCAAGCCCGACGCCGGCTACGAGTGGCTGCGAAAACTGGACGTCAACACCCGTGAGTACGTACTCAATCCCACTCTGCTCTACCAGAAGCTCGGGCGCCAGGAAGGCGTGATTACCCTGTGGGACATGCCGGACATCGCCACTCTCCAGCAGCGACTGGGGATTCCGATCAAGTACGTCATTCCGTCGAGTGGGACGCCGCTGCTGGTGGACGGCATCGCCATCGTTCGCGGAACAGAGCGCCGCCGGGAAGCGGAGCTATACTACGAGTACGTCACGACTCCCGAGGCGATGTTGGCGTCTGCCGACCAGTTTCTGCGCATCCCCACCCGTAAGGACATTCCTCCGGAGAAACTTCCATCGTGGATCCGGGAAGCGTTGGAGAAGATCAAGCCAATGCCGGTCGACCGCGATCTCATGGCTGCCCATCTCGATGAGTGGATGAAGTATTGGGACGCGAACATCAGGAACCGCGGAAACAAGCAGTGACCGCCGCGCCGAGAGCGCGAGGCAGGAATGAAGGCGCTCTGACGCTGAGCGGCGTCACCCGCCGCTTCGGCGATTACACCGCCGTGGACAACATCTCCTTCGAGGTAGGACCCGGCGAGCTGCTCGCACTGGTCGGCGCATCCGGCTCGGGCAAGACAACGACGCTCCGCATTGCCGCGGGCTACGAAGCTCCGGACGCCGGGACCGTGACGCTTGGCGGGACGGATATCACGACCGTTCCACCCGAGCAGCGTGGATTCGGGATGGTGTTCCAGCACTACGCGCTTTTCCCGCACATGTCAGTGGCGCACAACGTCGCGTTCGGGCTCGAAGCACGTGGCGTGAACAAAACGGAACGACTGGAGAAGGCGCGCCATGCCCTATCTGCCGTCGGGCTCAAGGGTGCGGAGGAGAGAGCGATTCAGTCGCTTTCAGGAGGCGAGCAGCAGCGCGTAGCGCTCGCGCGCGCGATGGTCATCGAGCCACGCGCGCTCCTGCTCGATGAACCGCTGTCCAATCTCGATCCGACTCTGCGTCAGACAATGCGCGACGATCTGCGCGCGATGCTGCGCCGCGTGGGTGTGCCGGCACTCTTTGTGACCCACGACCAGGAAGACGCCTTTGCCATCTCCGATCGAATCGCGCTGCTCAAGCTCGGCAAGCTGCTGCAGTCCGGAACAGCGGAGGAGGTGTATCACGCACCGGTCTCGCGGGAAGTGGCGGCGTTCATCGGGCGCGGAACAATTCTCCCGGCGGTGGACCGTGGTGATCGTGCGGGAGTGACGATCGGCGCGCGGACCAACGAGGTCCCGGTCATTCGGGCTCGCGGTGTGTCTCCACGGCTCGAGCACGCGTACGTCGTGCTGCGCCCTGATGCGCTCGAGCTGGCGAGCAGCGATGATCCGGAGGCATGGCCGGGTCGCATCATCAATCGCCGCTTTGCGGGTGGAGCGGTGATGTATCGAGTCGAGCTCGCCGAAGACGTCATCGTCGAAGTCGAGTCCGCGTCGGGGACAGCGCGTGAAGGCGACGCGGTCGGAGTACGGCCTTCGTCCGGATCCTTCCCTCTGGTACCAAGGTGAGATCCTCGACCCACCGTCAGAGCTGGGTGATCGCCCTGCCGGTGATGCTGTTGCTTTTGTGGACGGTGGTGTACCCGAACGCGGCGGTAATCGTCGGCAGCTTCGAGAACGGACTCGAGCACTGGCGGGAGTTCGCGGCGAGTCCCGCGGATCGCGAGGCGCTCAGAACGAGTCTCGTCATTTCAGTCGCGTCCGTTCTGGCATCGCTCGCGATAGGCGTTCCACTCGCGTTTCTCCTCGGGCGATTCGAGTTCCCCGGACGCCGGCTTCTTCGCGCTGTCGCAACCCTTCCTGCCGCCCTGCCTCCCCTCGTCGGCGTGATCGCATTTCTATTTCTGTACGGAGAGAGTGGCGTCGTCACGCGTGCGCTACAGCGGATGCTTGGCATGGTCGAAGCGCCGTGGCGACTACAGGGCGTGGGGGCAATCGTTTTCGTCCATGCCTACACGATGTACGTGTACGTCTTTCTCTTCGTCTCAGCCGGGCTCGAGCGATTCGATGCGACGCTGGATGAAGCCGCGTCGGGCCTGGGCGCTAACACCTGGCAGCGGTTGCGTCGCGTCACTCTGCCACTGCTTATGCCCGCCGTCGCCGGCTCGATGCTGCTCGTTTTCATGAATGCGCTCGGCTCGTTCTCCGCTCCCTACGTGTTTGGCGGCGGGCTCCGCGTGTTGTCGACACAGATACTGGCATCGAAGATCAACGGTGCGATGGGCCTCGCGTACGTTGAGACGACGGTGCTGGCGCTCAGCGCGGTGGCAGGGCTGCTGCTCTTTCGCTGGATCGACCGGAAGCGGAAGTACACGCTGGCCGGCAAGGGCGGCCGCACCCGACGCGTGGTCGGATCGCGGCGAGCACAGATCGCGATGAGCTTCGCCGCGGCCCTGATAGTGATGACGCTGGTGCTGCCGCATCTGATGGTGATTCTCGTCTCGTTTGCCCGCGACGGAGTGTGGACGACGCAGGTGCTCCCGCCTGAGTACACCCTGGAGAACTATCGGCGCTTGTTCTCGGAGCCGGAGCTGTGGCGACCGATCACCAACAGCGTTTCAATGGCGCTCGTGGCCACCGCGGCGAACGTCGTAGTGTGCTTTCTCGCCGCCTATCTGATCGTGTTCCGAAGATTCAGCGGCAGGCGACTGCTCGAGCTCCTCGTCGCGCTGCCGTGGGCGATACCGGCTACCGCGATCGCGCTGGGGCTCGCCGCGACGTTCAACCAGAATGACTTGCTGAGCGGTCGGGTGCTGCTGGTAGGCACGTTCTGGATTCTGCCGCTCGCGTATTTCATCAGGGACATTCCGCTGGTGGCATCGGCAGTCGAGGGCTCTTTGCGCCAGATGGATCCGTCGCTGGAGGACGCCGCGCGCGGACTCGGAGCGTCATGGCTGCTTACAATGCGGCGTGTCATTCTGCCGGCGGCGCGGCCGGGTCTCGTGGCGGGTGCGCTGCTGGCGGCGGTTACAGCAGTTGGCGAGTTCGTTGCCAGCGTCGTGCTGTACACACACGCGAACAGGCCAATCTCGATGGAGATCCTGGCACAGCTGCGCGCACTCGCGTTTGGCACAGCGGCGGCCTACAGCGTGCTGCTGATTCTGCTGGTGTTGTTGATGACGCTGGCGGCGAGGTCGTTCGAGGAGAGGCTTGCCTAGCACCGGAAACGCCCCGCGGGTGGTGATCATCGGCGGCGGGTTCGCGGGAGTGTCGGCCGCGAAAGCGCTGCGCCGATCAACGGCGAAGGTAACGGTGATCGATCGAACCAATCACTTCATCTTCCAGCCGCTCCTCTACCAGGTCGCGACGGCGGCGTTGGCGCCGAGTGACATCACCGCTCCCATCAGGTGGATTCTCCGGCGTCAGAGGAATACGCGCGTGCTTATGGGAGACGTGCGAAAAATCGATCCGCAGGCGCGTAATGTCTTCATCGATGACGAGATGAAGGCGATCCCGTACGACTATCTGATCGTCGCACCTGGATCACGGCACGCCTACTTCGGTCACGACGAGTGGGAACCGTACGCGCCCGGGCTCAAGGCCATCGAGGATGCATCGGAGATCAGGCGCCGGTTTCTGCTCGCCTTCGAGATCGCGGAGAAATGTGAGGATACAGTCGAGCGCGACGAGTATCTCACGTTCGTGGTAGTCGGAGGTGGACCGACGGGGGTCGAGCTTTCGGGGGCACTGCCGTTCATCGCGCGGAAAGCGCTTGCGCCGGATTTCAGGTCGATAGATACCCGCCGCACGCGGGTGATCCTGATCGAGGCCGGACCGCGAATACTCTCCACGTTTCCCGAAGACCTGGCTCGCCGTGCAGCCAGGGATCTCATGGATCTCGGTGTCGAGGTGCGGGTTGGGTCAACCGTGACCAAAGTCGAGCGGGACGGCGTCTGCATTGGCGATGAGAAGATCCGCGCGCGCACGGCATTCTGGGCAGCGGGGAATAAAGCGTCGGTCCTCGGCGCTTTTCTCGGTGCCCCGCTGGATCGTGCCGGACGTGTGGAGGTCAATCCCGACCTGTCGGTGCCCGGTCATCCTGAAATCTTCGCCGTCGGAGACCTCGCCGTGATCGTGCAGGACGGCAGGATGGTACCGGGAGTGGCCCCGGCGGCGAATCAGGAGGGCGCCGCGGCCGCAAAGAACATTCTGCGCGATTTGCGGCGCCAGCCACGCAAGAATTTCCGCTACTTCAACAAGGGCGACCTCGCCACAATCGGCCGCTCACGCGCGATCGCCGATTTCGGCAAAGTAAAATTCGCCGGACGTCTCGCTTGGCTCCTCTGGCTGTTCATCCACATCATGTATCTTGTCGGCTTCCGCAACCGGCTAAGTGTGCTACTGCAGTGGGCGTACGCGTATTTCACGTATCAGCGTGGGGTTCGGCTCATAACGGATGTTGAGCGCTACAAGCCGGTGGAGATCAACGCACGGAGTGGGTAACTGCAACTGAGAACTGCCAGGCTGCCGGCTGTCCGCTGATCGCTCACCGCCGCCCGCCTCACTTCGTCGGGATGCCACTGATCGCGCGACGGCACAGGCAGAAGGAGAGTGAAGCGAAAGACTGTTGCGTCAGCCGGGAATTCGGATTGCGGTTCGGAAAAATCGGTGACGTAGGTAGCTGGCGGCGATCAGCGGATGGCGGGTAGCGGGCAGCCTGGCAGTTCTCATTGCAGTTTCGATTTTCCCAGGCTGGTGACATAATTCCCCTGCGAGATTTGCGTCCTCTCTCAGGAGCGAGACCATGGCACGTCACGGTCGGGACTCGGAACCAGATCCAGCGAGCGCCTCAGTCGACGCCTCGGCGCAGCCCGCAAGTCTGTGGGAAGACTTCGTGGACATTTTCTACGCTCCTTCCGAAGTCTTCGCGCGCCGACGGGATAGTAAGTTCGGAATGCCACTGCTGTTCCTGACGCTGGCGGGGATCGTTCTCTATTTTCTCACGAAGAACGCAATGCAGCCGGTGATGGACGCCGAGTTTTCGTTCAGGAGCGCGGAAATGATGCGCGCGAACCCGCAAATGACTTCCGAGCAGCTGGCATCGGGGCGCCAGTTCTTCGAGACCTTCGGGCCGGTGATTTTTGCGGTGATCTTCCCGATTACCGTCCTCCTGACCGGAACCGTGCTGTGGGGAGTTGGCAAGCTGTTCGACGCGAAGGAGCCGCTCACGGCGGCGCTCATGATCGCGACCTACTCGCAAGTGCCGCGGCTGGTGCAGTCTCTGGTCTCGGCGGCTCAGGGGCTATTCATGGATCCGCAGAGCATTACTTCGATACACAGTGTCAGCCTCAGCCTGGCGCGATTCATGGATCCGACGACGGCGCAGCCCGTGCTCATCGCTATGGCGGCACGCGTGGATGTGTTCACGATCTGGATTACCGTGCTGCTGGCAATCGGACTTCACGTCGTGGGGAGGATTCCAAGGCAATCTGCTGCGATCGCAGCTGCGATTGTGTGGCTGGTCGGCGCGATTCCGGCAATTATAGGCGCCGCTCGATCCGGGTAACGACTAACTGACCACGCGCTCGGTGGGCAGCTTCGCCAGCGCGTCGTCGGGGGGCGAGACGCGCCTTCTTCCGTCGTCGACTCCCAGTCCGATGAAGATTGCCCCGCCGACGAGTACGGCTGACGTAAAGAAGGGAACCGTCTTGCCGAAATGATCGTAGGCGAACCCGGCCCAGAGCGGAACGATCACGCGCGCCAGCCCTCCGAATGTCTGCTGCACTCCCATGTACAGTCCACGCTCGTGACTCGGGATCACGCGCGACAGCATCGACGTCACGCAGGGAAAAGTGAAGGCGGTGCCAAGTGGGATCAATGCAACCGAAAGAGCCAACGTTGGATATCCGCGTGCGAACGGAATCGTTGCCAGGCCAAGCGCCAGCAAAACGAGTCCGAAACGTGACAGCCGCGCCTCTCCAAATCGGTCAACCGCTCGGCCGAGTATGACCGCCCGGCTTACCACCGAGATCACGCCTACGTAACTGAAGAAGATCCAGATATTGTCCTCGTTGACGCCGAACCTGTCAGCCAGGAACAGGGCCAGAATCGCCATCAGGCCCGAGAAAGCGCCCATCCCGATCGCGTAAATCCAGATCAGTTTCGGGGCGGGCTCACTGGAATGAGTGATGACACGGGCAATCATGGCACGGGAAGTACCCGCCTTCTTGTGCGACACTTCCGTCATGTCGCGCGACTCACGCAGAAATCGCCAGGCGAAGAAAATGTTGAGCAGACAGAGCGCCGCCGCCGCGAGACCCGGTCCTGGCCTGCCCATCACCAGCGCCGCGGAGCCGATCGCCGGTCCGATCGCCACGCCGACATTGGTTGCTGCCGAGAGCCAGCCCAGTGCCTTGGCGCGGTTCTCCGGCTCGACCGCGTCGGCGACGTAAGCCTGGATCACGCCGACCGTCCCACCACCGGCACCCTGCACGATGCGCGAGAGCAGCAGCATCCACAGCGACGTGGCGTAGGCGAATACGACGTACGCGATCGCCGCGGCCGCAAGCCCCACGAGCAGTGCCGGCCGCCGGCCGTATTTGTCGGAGAACCTTCCCCACAATGGCGCGCTCAGCAGCTGCGCGGCGGTGAATGCCGAGACGAGCACTGCGACCACCAACCCGCCGCCGCCCAGATCCGTCGCATAGAACGGAAGGAGTGGGAGCACCATCAACAGCCCCACCATGTCCACGAAGTTCGTGATGATGAGGACGAAAAGTTTTCCGCTCGTCACGGCGGAGACTTTTCCTCGCACCCGTGATGGCACTCTAGTCTGCCGCTTTGCCGAGGGCGGCCGGAGGCACGGCTCGTCCCACAACGCCGGCTAATGCAATGATGGTCAGGATGTAGGGAATCATCTCGATGAACTGCGACGGAATCGCATGGCTCCCCTGCAGCCGGATCTGCAGCGTCTCGGCCGCGGCAAAGAGCAGACAGGCGAGCGCGGCACGAATCGGATCCCATCTTCCGAATATCACGGCCGAGATCGCGATGAAGCCACGGCCCGCGGTCATCTGATCGGTGAACTGGTGCTGATCGAGGGCGAGATAGACTCCGCCGAGCCCGGCCAGAATTCCGGAAATGGCGACGGCTCCATAGCGCACGCGCTTGACGCTGACGCCGACACTCTCTGCTGCATCCGGGTGATCTCCGGCGGCGCGGACTCGGAGACCATACGGCGTGCGGTAGATGACGAAGGCAACCACCGGAGCGATCAGTAATCCCAGCCAGAGCAACGGATTGTCGAACCCGGCGGCGGCGATATTGCCGCCGAAGCCGGGCACTCTTGGAGAGTTGGAGGAGCTGTCGAAAGCGAGCTTGAGAAAAAAGCGCGTCACTCCTATGGCCAGCAGATTGATCGCGACTCCAACCACTACCTGGTCGGCTCGATACCGGATCGTGGCGAGAGCGTGGATCAGGGAGAAGATGAGCCCGCACATGATGCCGCTCAGCAGTCCGACGAGCGGACTCCCGGAGTAGTGCGTTCCGAGCGCTGCGCCGAAAGCGCCGCTCAGCATGAATCCCTCGAGCGTGAGACTGACGATTCCCGCCCGCTCCGCGACAACGCCCCCGGTGGCCGCGAACAGGTACGGGATCGCGATGCGAATCATCTGTGTCAGAAAATCGGCGACGTTCATGCGACGCTCCGTCTGCGACTGTCACGCAGCACGCGGCGAACCTCAGGAACGGACATCGCCACCGCGAGGATCACCACGCCCTGGAGCACATCCATCATCTGCTTTGGCACGAATGCGTGGATCGCCAGTCCGCCCTGCGAAAGAGTCGCAAAGAAGAAAGCCGCTATCACCACGCCCACAGGATGATTTCTGCCGACGAGCGCGACCGCGATGCCGAGAAAGCCGGAGCCTCCCGCGAATCCATCCTCGTAGTAGTGCTTGTAGCCGAGGACATAGTTGATGCCGCCCATTCCGGCGATGACGCCGGAAACCGTCAGTGCCTGGAGCCAGACTCGCCCAACGCTGATTCCACCGTACTCTGCCGCATCCGGCTGCAGACCTACCGCGCGCAGCGAGTAGCCGCCGCTGGTACGAAACAGATAGAACCAGACGGCGGCGGCGACCAGCAGCACGACTATCAGCGCCAGATTTGCGGCGGAGCCGTGAAAGGCGGGAAAGATCTCCGACACACGCGGGAGCGCGCCGGCGTGAATCTCGGGCGTGTGCAGGGTCTCGGGCACGTGCAAGCGCGCGGCGACGATCCAGTTTAGAAAGGCGAGCACGATGAAGTTCAGCATGATCGTGACGATCACCTCGTGCGCGCCGAATCTCGTCTTGAGATACGCCGGCACGGCTCCGACCATTCCGCCGGCCGCCCCGGCGGCGATGATACAGACAAGAAGCGCGAAAATGAGCGGAGTTCCAACAGGCAACGCGAGCCCCGCCAGCGCCGCCGCGAACCCGCCGGCGGCGAGCTGGCTCTCAGCACCGATGTTGAACAGGCCCGCGCGCAGTCCGAACGAAACCGCGAGCCCGGTGAACGTCAGCGTCGTCGCCTTGTAGAGAACCTGACCGAATCCGTACGCGTTGCCCCACGTTCCTTCCAGCAGCAGCCTGTAGACTTCGGCCGGCGACTGGCCGTAGCTGAGAATGAGCAGGTCGCCGCAGATGAGCGCGACGAGGAGCGCAACGAGCGGAGGAATGAGCGCTTCTTCGGCGCGCTCCCTCCACGCCACGCCGGCGAACATGCGCGGCTTTTCTTCCGCCACCGGTGCCGCGGTCAAGCGGCGTTGCCTTTCTTGGCGCCGATCATGTATTCGCCGAGCACATCTTCACTCGCCTCGGCGGCAGGCATTATCACGGGGAATCTGCCCCGGTACATGACCGCGATCCGATCGGAGAGAGCCAGCACCTCATTCAGCTCGGCGGATACCAGGAGAATCGCCTTACCGGCGGTGCGCGCCTCGAGCAGTCGCTGATGGATGAATTCGATCGCGCCGACGTCTACCCCACGCGTTGGTTGAGACGCGAGCAGAACTGAGAATCCACGGCTCATCTCGCGGGCGATGACGACCTTTTGCTGGTTGCCACCTGACAGTGCGCGCGCGGGTAGCGCGCCATCGGGCGGTCTGATGTCGAAGGACGAAATCTGCTCGGCGGCGTTCGCCAGGACGGCCGCGCCGTCAATGACGGTCCTCTTCGTGAATCTTTCCTGCACGCCGAGAATGAGATTGTCGGCGACGGAATACTCGAGGATGAGACCGCGGCGATGGCGATCCTCCGGGATGTGCGACAGCCCCTCGTCATGCCGCGCCGAAACCGGTCGCCTGGTAATGTCGACGGCGTCGATGAGAATCTGCCCACCGGCAATCGCGCGCAGGCCGGCGAGGCCCTCGATCAGCTCGGTCTGTCCATTTCCTTCGACGCCAGCGATGCCAAGGATCTCGCCGGGCTTGACAGTGAAGCTCACTCCGTCGACGACCCTGGTGCCGCGCGAGCCGTTTATGACGAGATCGCGAACCTCGAGCCCCCGATTTCCACGTGACTCGGTTCCGCTCGAGGCAGCTACGCGCTTGCCGGCACTGAGCGCGACTTCGCGGCCGACCATTGCGCGCGCGATCTCCGCCGGCGTCGTTTCCGACGTCTTGATGCGCGCTACGGTTTTCCCGGCCCGCATGACGGTGATCGTGTCGGACAGATCGACGACTTCGTCGAGACGGTGCGTAATGAGGACGATGGTGTCGCCTTTGTCGCGCAGACGGCGCAGCACTGTCCACAGCTCGCGGACCTCGGGAGGAGACAACACCGCGGTAGGCTCGTCGAGAACGAGGATCTTGGCGCCGCGGAACAGAACCTTGAGTATCTCGACGCGCTGCGCTTCTCCCACCGACAGGTCGGCGATCTTCCGACCTGGCTCGACGGCGAGTCCCGTCTCCGTCGACAGGGACCTCACGCTCTCTGCCGCACGCGGATAATCGAGCACGCCCTTGTTCGTCGGCTCGGATCCGAGCACGAGGTTTTCGGCCACGGTGAGCGTTGGGACCAGCATGAAATGCTGGTGGACTATTCCAATCCCGGCTGCGATCGCGTCGCTGGTCGACCATCCTGTCACGTCACGGCCGTTCACCTCGACGCGTCCGGCGTCCGGCTTCATGAGGCCGCCGAGGATGCGCATCAGCGTGGACTTTCCGGCGCCGTTCTCACCAACGAGGGCGTGGATCTCTCCAGGAGCGACCTCGAGCGAGGCGCCACGATTGGCATGCACCGCGCCAAAGTACTTGTCGATTCCCTCCATCCTGATGGCGAGCGTCCCCGCACCGGTGCCGTGCGCCTGGGAAACGAGGTCGCTACTCATCGGGTGCTGGGCACCTTGATGCGTCCGGCGATGATTTCTTCCTTGAGCCGTTCGACGCGTGCACGCACGGAGTCAGGAATCAGCGGGCGATTCCGTTCGTCGTAGATGTAGCCGACCCCGCCTTCCTTGAGTCCGAAGGAGTAAATCCCTCCCTTGAAGGTCCCGGTCTGCACGCGCTGTATCGCGTCGAACGTCACGGCGTTGACGCCTTTCACCATCGAGGTCAGCACGTGACCGGGCGCCTCGTCGTTCTGGTCGGAGTCCACACCGATTGCAAACTTGTTCGTCGCGCGCGCGGCCTCGAACACTCCCTGGCCCGTTGATCCGGCGGCGTGGAAGACGACTTCGACGCCCTGTTGGTATTGACTGAGTGCCAGCTCTTTGCCTTTGCCCGGATTCTTGAACGCGTCGGGCGTGACGCCGGCGTACTGCGCGATCACCTCACAATCGCGACATACCCGTTTTACTCCGGCGCGGTAGCCCGCTTCGAATTTGTGAATGAGAGGGATGTCCATTCCTCCCACGAATCCAACCTTCTTGGTCTTGCCGACGAGCGCGGCGAGTGCTCCGACGAGGAAGGAGCCTTCCTCCTCGCGAAATTTGAGAGCCGCGATGTTGGGAGGCGGTGGAATGACGTTCCCATCCTTGTCAGTCGCGAGTGCGTAGTCGATGCCGGCGAAGGATATCGACGGGTATTCGTTTGCCAGGGTGGCAAGGTCGTCAGTGAAGATGAAACCGACGCCAATGACCAGATCCATCCCTTCGGCGGCAAGCAGTCTCAGCCCAGCCTCGCGGTCGGCTCCCTCTCCGGGCTCGATGAAGAGGATGTTGGCGCCGAGCAGTTTGGTCGCGCTGTCAGCGCCCGCATAAGCGCCGTCATTGAACGACTTGTCCCCGCGCCCGCCGACGTCGAGAACGATGCCGATTGTCGCGTCCGCGGTGTTCATCCCTTCGGCGCTGGCATTACGCCGGACGAAAAGAAGAGCGATGTGCACTGCCAGCAGGAGGGAAGTGACGATGATCAGCTTTCGCATCGAACAGAAGAATCGTACAGATACCAACCCCTTGCAAGGCGAATGAGCCCCTTTCAAACGCCCATCGCGAGACATTGATTTCATCTCATGGTCGAGCGAATTCGCACGCGGTTTCTCGTGGTTGGGAGCGGCGTTGCGGGGCTTCACACCGCGTGGCGCGCATCGGCGGGCGGTGACGTCATGGTTCTCACGAAGCGTTCGCTTTTCGACAGCGCGACCGCGTACGCGCAGGGCGGCATCGCCGCGGCGCTTGGAGCGGGAGATTCTCCCGAGCTGCACCGTCAGGACACGCTGGCCGCCGGCGCTGCACTTTGCGACGCCGCAGCCGTCCAGGTTCTGGTGGAGGAAGGCCCTGCCCGGGTGCGCGAGCTCAGCGCTGCCGGCGCGCGCTTCGACCTCGAGCCGGGAGGAGATTTCAAGCTCGGTCGGGAAGCGGCGCATTCCCGCCGCCGCATCGTTCACGCCCACGGCGACCAGACCGGAGCAGAAGTGGCGCGCACGCTGATCAAGCGCGTAAAGGCGAGCGAGCGCATCGAGGTGCTCGAGAAGACGCGGATTCTCGAGCTGATCGTGCAGGCCGGAGTCTGTCATGGCGTTCGCGCCGCGGTCGCGGGGAAGCCGGTGGAGCTCATCGCCGACGCCACGGTGCTCGCGACGGGTGGCTGCGGCCAGGTCTATCGCTATACGACCAATCCGCAGGTGGCGACCGGCGACGGCTACGCGATCGCCCACCGCGCGGGCGCCAGGCTGGCGGATATGGAGTTCGTTCAGTTCCATCCGACGGCGCTCGACACGCCGGAGAATCCGCTGGCGCTGATCTCCGAAGCGGTGCGCGGAGAAGGCGCGACCCTCCTCAACGAGGAGCTTGCGCGCTTCATGACCAGGCGACACCGGCTGGGGGAGCTGGCACCGCGCGATATAGTGGCCCGCGAAATTTTTCGCGAGCGGGCGGGAGGACGGCGGGTCTGGCTCGACGCGCGCAAGCTTGGTCGAAGCTTCGCGAAGAGCTTTCCGGGAATTTTCGCGCTGTGCAAAGCGCGCGGAATCGATCCCTCGCGAGATCTGATTCCGGTGACCCCTGCCGCACACTATATGATGGGCGGCATCGTCACCGATCTCCGTGGCAGGTCCAGCCTCGCCGGTTTGTACGCGTGCGGGGAGGTTTCACGGACCGGCGTTCACGGTGCCAACAGACTGGCCTCCAATTCGCTGCTCGAGGGGCTCGTCTTCGCCGAGCGGGTGGCGCGCGACATGATCGACTCGAAGAAGCTCAGTGGAGCCCCGCGAAAAAAAAGCTGGGAAGTTCCGGTGCTGCGCGACCGTGGCGCCGCACAGGTGGCGGCCGACGACATCCGCCAGGTAATGTGGGACTACTGTGGCATCGATCGAACCGCGAAAGGACTCAGGCTCGGTCTCGAAAAGCTGAAGGGAATCGAATCACGACTTCCTGCCGGCGCGACCGAAGAGGGGAACATGGTACAGACGTCCCTGCTCATCGCCGACGCCGCGCTGTTGAGAAAGGAATCGCGAGGTGGACATTATAGAAGCGATTTCCCGCGGGCAAAGAGGAAATGGAGCGGCAAGCACATCGAATGGTGATCGAATGAGCACCACCGCCAAACTGTCCGACCTGGCGGCGGAGATCAGGACTCTGGCGCGCCAGAAGAACGCCGTCATCCTGTCGCACAACTACGAGCGACCGGAAGTCCAGGACGTGGCTGATTTCGTGGGCGATTCGCTCGGGTTGAGCCGCGAAGCCGCCAAGACGAAGGCAGACATCATCGTCTTCTGCGGCGTGCACTTCATGGCCGAGACCGCAGCCGTACTGTCACCGTCGAAAACAGTGCTCCTGCCCGATCTCGCCGCCGGCTGCTCGCTCGCGGCGACGATCGATGCGGCGCAGCTACGGGAGTGGAAAGCGGAGCATCCGGGCGCGGTCGTCGTCTCTTATGTGAATACGACGGCCGAGGTGAAGGCGGAGAGCGACTACTGCTGCACGTCGGGCAACGCGGTGGAGATTGTGAACTCGATTCCGGCCGACCAGGAGGTGCTGTTTCTTCCCGACATGTTCCTGGGCGCGCATGTGCGCCGAATCACCGGCCGGAAGAACATGCATGTGTGGATGGGTGAATGTCACGTGCATGCAGGGATAGATCCGGAAGACATTCGTCTGCAGCGCGCGGCCCATCCGGGAGCGGAGTTTCTGATTCATCCTGAGTGCGGCTGCGCCACGAGCGTTGTCGAAGCCGTTTCGGCTGGTGACATCGATCCGGTCGGAGTACAGATCCTTTCCACCGAGGGCATGATCCGGCGTCCGGCGATCTCCGACAACGACGAGTTCATCGTCGCGACCGAAGTGGGCATTCTGCACCGCCTGCGGCGTGAGAACCCGAAGAAGACGTTTCACGCCGCGAATCGAGACGCTGTGTGCGCGTTCATGAAGGTGACGACGCTGCCCAAGGTGCTGCGCTCTCTCGAGCGCATGGAGCACCGTATCACGGTTCCCCCGCAGATAGCGGCGCGCGCTCGCCTGGCAATCGAGCGCATGGTCTCGATAGGCGGTCAAACCTCGCTGTCACCGGTTCCCGAAGCATCGGTCGATCCTGGCGAATGATGCGCCGTCAGGGCCAGGGCAGCGACCTCGCCGCCAACGGCTTCGCGCGAGAGGAAGGATTGCACTTCCCTCTCACGGGCAAAGAGGTGTCGAGCGTCGTCGCGATGGCACTGGAAGAGGACGACACCAAACACGACCTGACGACCGCGGCGACAGTGTTATCGGATCGCCGGGCGCGTTGCCGGCTCGTCGCCAGGCAAACGGGTGTGATTGCGGGTCTGCCGCTCGCTTGCGAGGCCTTTCAACAGCTCGACAAGGCGGTGACTATTCGCATCGACCGGGATGACGGATCGAAGGTGGGGGAAGCGACTCCGGTGATGTTCCTCTCCGGTTATGCTCACGGGCTGCTGGCGGCGGAGCGTGTCGCGCTCAATTTCCTGCAGCGATTGTCGGGAATTGCGACGCTCACCGGGCGGTACGTCGAGGCGGTAGCGGGAACCGGCGCCCGCATCCTCGACACCAGGAAGACCACGCCAGGATGGCGTCGGCTCGAGAAGTACGCGGTGCGCGCGGGCGGCGGGATGAATCATCGCATGGATCTCTCGAGCGCGGTCCTGATCAAGGACAACCACCTGGCCGCTGTGGATGGCGACATCGGTGTCGCGGTGAAACGTGCCAGGGCAGTGGCACCGCTCGGGATCAAGGTGGAAGTTGAGTGCGACAATCTTGACCAGGTGAGATCGGCAATCGACGCGGGCGCCGACGTAATCATGCTCGACAACATGACACCTACCGAATTGCGTGAGGCCGTGAGACTGGTGGACGGACGCGCCGTGACCGAAGCTTCAGGCGGGGTCGCTCTCGACACCGTCAGGTCGATCGCCGAGGCCGGTGTCGACTGGATCTCGGTGGGCGCGCTGACGCATTCCGCACCCGCGCTCGATCTCGCGCTGGATTTCGACTGATTGCTTAAGGTACCCGCTACAACCGAACACTCTCGCAGCTTTTGACTTCGTCGAGGAGCCACAAATGGATCGCAGGAACTTCGTTCGACTGGGCACTGTAGCGGGAGCGCTGGCACTGCGCGGACGCCCGCTCGGCGGAATGCCGCTTTTCCCCGCATCGCCTGGGCCGCACGCAAATGGAAACCCGGAGAGTCGAACGACACTCGTGTTCGACCTCGAGGAAACGACCATAACCGATCTCCAGGAATTCATGGCCGGCGGACGATTCAGCGCGCGTTCGATCACGGAGCAATACCTCGAGCGCATCGACGATCTCAATCAGAAGGGACCGACGCTGCGTCACGTCATCGAGACAAATCCCGACGCAATGGCCGTCGCGGGGAGCCTCGACGCAGAGCGGAAGGCCGGCAAGGTCAGGGGTCCGTTGCATGGAATCCCCGTCTTGCTCAAGGACAACATCAACACGGCCGACCGGATGACTACGACGGCGGGATCGCTGGCGCTCGAAGGGTCGATCGCGGGCCGCGACGCCTTCCTCGCACAGCGACTTCGTGAGGCAGGAGCCGTGTTGCTCGGCAAGGCCAACATGAGCGAGTGGGCGAACTTCCGGTCGACGAAATCGTCGAGCGGTTGGAGCGCTCGCGGCGGTCAGGCGAAGAATCCGTACGTGCTGGATCGGAACCCATGCGGATCGAGCTCCGGCTCGGCGGGCGCGGTGGCGGCGAACCTTTGCGCCGTGGCGGTGGGAACCGAGACCGATGGCTCTATCGTTTGCCCCTCGGCGATGGTCGGAATTGTCGGGCTCAAGCCGACGCTGGGCCTCGTGAGCCGGTCGGGGATCATACCGATCGCCCACACTCAGGACACGGCGGGCCCGATGACGCGGACGGTGAGGGACGCGGCCATTCTCCTCAACGCGATGATCGGAGTCGATTCCCGCGACCCTCCGACCGCTCGCGGCAGGACGAAGGGATTCAAGGATTACACGCAGTTTCTCAATGCCGACGGCCTGCAGGGCGCGAGGATCGGAGTCGCGCGCGAGAAGTACTTCGGGTACAGCCGCGCGGCCGACAAGCTGGTCGATGAGGCGATCGCCCAGCTGAAGCGCCTCGGAGCGGTGATCGTCGACCCGGCGAACATTCCGACCGCTGGGAAGTTCGATGACAGCGAGTTCGAGGTGCTGCTCTATGAGTTCAAAGCCGACCTCAACGCCTACCTGTCCTCACTCGGCCCAAAGGCTCCGGTGCGCACGCTACAGGACATCATCGATTTCAACGAGGCCAATCGCGAGCAGGAAATGCCGTATTTCGGGCAGGAGATCATGTTGATGGCGCAGAAAAAGGGACCGCTCTCGGAGAGGAAATACCGCGCCGCCCTGGCCATGAACCTGAGGATGTCGCGGGCTCAGGGGATCGACGCGACAATGGATAGGTACCGGCTCGACGCGCTGGTCGCACCGACAGGGAGCCCCGCCTGGCCAACCGATCTGATCAACGGCGACCACTACATTGGCGCGAGCTCGACACCCGCGGCAGTGGCGGGGTATCCGAACATCCAGGTGCCCGCGGGGCATGTGCACGGATTGCCGGTGGGGATCTCCTTCTTTGGCCGCGCGTGGAGCGAGCCGGTGCTGTTCCGTTGCGCGTATGCGTACGAGCAGGCGACCAAGCACCGACGTCCGCCGCAGTTCCTGCCAACCCTTCGAGTAGGTGCCGCCCCGATGTCGTGAAGCTCACAGCTACCAGCTTGAAAGCTGCCAGCTGACCTCTTGTTCTGTTGCCGTTGCAGTTATTCGTCTAGTATCGCGTCAGTGACGAAGTAACCACCGTGATCGCGGAGTGACTGGGCGATGGCACGGCGGTTGTCGTCAATTTGCTCTTCACGAGGATCGAGGTTGGCGCGGTTGGCGCTGAATCGGCGGCCGGCCTCGACGCAGAAGAGGTCGCAGAGCGTGATCTCCCGCTCGCATTTCTCCGCTCCTCGTTCGTCGATGAGACTCTGTGTGCGGGCGATCACTGACGCGGTGGCGAAGAGATCGATCGCCATGTCCGCCAGACGCTCGAGCACCAGCTGGCGGTCGACGATCTTCTCACGGTGGCGAATGATGGCACGGTCTGTTGCGCTGCCAAGCTCGGCCACGTGCCTCTCGAAATATTCCTTGTGCTTGGTGAGACGCGGGTGAAGCGCGATGTCGAGAGTTGACGTCTGTCCCAGACGCAGGCGCACCCGGGATGTGGCGTATCCACTGATGAGACCGAGATTCCTGAGCGGCCGCCTGAGCGCCGAGCCGATTTCCTTTAGCGCCTGAGCCGGAGCCTGGACTCCGTTCAGCGCGATGAACAGCCGCAGGACTTCGTTCGCACCCTCGAAAATCCGGTTGATTCGTGCGTCTCTCAAATTCCGTTCGTACGGGTAAGGCTTGACGAATCCGCGGCCGCCGGCGAGCTGCACCATGTCGTCGCATGCGCGCCACACCATCTCGCTCGCAAACACCTTGGCGCACGCGGCCTCGAGGGAATAATCGCTGGACCCGCGATCGACGAGCGCCGCGAGAATGCCGAGCATGGCGTCGGATGCGTAGATGTCGCTTGCAAGACGCGAGAGCTTCCTTTGCGTGATCTCGAAATCGGCGAGCGGATGGCCGAACTGAACGCGCTTCTCCGCGTACGACGTCATGGCATCGAGCGTCCGCTTCGTGCCGCCGGTGCAACCGGCCGCGAGGGTGAGCCGGCCCGCGTTCAGCACGCGCACGGCGACGCTGAATCCTCTGCCAAGGCCGCCGAGCACGTGGTCGGCGGGAACCTCGAGGTCCTTGAAGTCGAGCTCAGCCTGTGTGGATCCACGAATGCCAAGCTTGCGAACGGTGCCGAGAACCTTGAAACCGGGCATGTCGGGGCGAATCAGGAATGCTGTCGGCCTCTCGTGATCCTGACCCCGGCGCTGAAGCCTGGTCTGGGCAAAGGTCGCGATGACTCCGGCGCGGTCAGCGTTGCCGATCCAGATCTTCCGCCCATTGAGCTTCCACTTCGAGCCATCGTCGCTGCGTGTTGCCGTCGTCTTGATGTTCTGGGCATCGGAGCCGACATCGGGCTCAGTCAACGCATAGGCAGCGAGGAAGTCGCCGCGGGCAAGCGGTGGCAGATACCGCTCCTTCTGCTCCTCGGTGCCATGAAGGACTATCGCCTTCGCCCCGAGTCCGCAGTGTACACCTATGAGTACGGCGAGCGAGCCATCGATGGATGAAAGCGTCTGGAACACCCGCGCGTATGCCGATGAGGAAAGTCCCAGCCCACCGTAGTTCCTCGGGATCGTGAGGCCGAGCATGCCCAGCTCGGCTAATGCGGCTATTACGCCCGGCGGAATCGTCTCCTCTTCGTCGAACTTCGCGGAGTCGATGACGTTGCCTTCCAGCGACTTGAGGCTCTTGATGAGACGACGCACCGTGCCGGCTTCATCCGGGTCCCGATCCTCCAATCGGCGTGGGTACGGGAAGAGCAGCGAGTCGAGAACTACACCAGCGAAGATGCCGCGGGTGAAGGAGGATTTTTGTTCGGCCACTACGGAGTGGCCGGCGCCGATGTAATTCCTCGCAGCCACCGCCAGTGGATGAAAAACAGAGCTCCGGCGAGAAGGATGAACAGGAGACCGCTGAACAAGGAGCGCGTCGCCTGAAACTTCGTATTTCCGATCTGGGCCTCACGCTCCGCTTCGTACATGCGCCGGAGGTCCGCATCCGACGAGACCGTGTCCGCGGTTGCGGGACGCCCATCCGGCCCCGGCCCTCGCTCTCTGATTCCTTCGCGCCGAGCCTCCATCTTGTACAGCTCGAAGTTCGTGAGCGGGCGGCCGCTTCTTCCATACGCGCCACCGTGCGCGCGGACAGGATCGCTCAGGTCGAACGCCGCATCTATGATGCTCTTGATGGATGCCAGCATCACGATGACGGTGATCAGGCAGACGGCGTAGCCGTAGACCTGTGCGACGAAGCGATTGAGTCGGTCCATGTTGTCTCCTTCAAACAGTCGTTGAAACTCTGGGGGCACTCTCCAACTGGCGCGAGAGCTCACGCGGCTCGGTCACCGGCTCATCGCACGTGTAGCCGCGACAGACGTACGCTGTCGGCTTCCCACCCTTCAGGGTGCGTCCCTCGAGGAGCTTCACCGAGCTCTTTCGATCTCCGGTTCCGCCGGCGAGCACGAGTGAGGGAACGTACTGCTCATCCACCACGCGCTCCAGGGCCTGAAACGCGGGATCCTTGCGCTGTCCAACGAGCGCGACCTCGATTGCTCCATGGAGCTCCATGTCCATGTTGCCGAGCAGATGTCCGAAGGCACTCGGGTGCTTAGCTACAGAATCAGCGAGCGTTTCCAGCGTGAACGAAGCTCGACGCCGGTACTCGGGATCGTGCCGCAGCTCCGAGATGTACATCAGAAGCTCCACGGCGAGCGACGTTCCGGATGGGGTGGCATTGTCCGTTGGATCGCGTGGCCGCGTAATCAAGGGCTCCGCGTCCCGGGCGGTATCGAAAAAGACTCCCATCTCGTCATCCCAGAACCACTCGATCATTGCGTCGGCAATCTCTCGCGCGGCATCGACCCACTTCTCGTCGTACGTCAGCTCGTAGACCGCGAGAAATCCGAGCGCGACAGCGGCGTGATCCTCGAGGTAACCGCTTATCCGCGTCACGCCGTCCTTGTGTGATCGCATCACTCGCCCATCGTGCACCATCTCGCGCGCGAGAAATTCCGCATTCTTCAGGGCGAGCGCCGTGAATCGCTCATCCCGGAAGACTCTGGCCGCGGCGGCGACGCCGCGAAGCATCAGTCCGTTCCAGGAGGCGAGGATCTTTTCGTCGCGTCCGGGCCACACGCGCGCGGCCCGAGTCGCGTAGAGAATTTTCCGCGACAGGGAGAGCAGCGATTCGAGCTGAACTCCGGTTATTCCCGCCCTCGCGGCCGCGGCCAACCGATCGGCAGCGACGAAGAGGATGTTCTTTCCCTCGAAGTTCCCGCCGCGCGTGACGCCGTAGTACAGCTTGAACGGCGGAGAGGCGTCTCCTAGGAGGGCGTCGATCTCGGATTCGCTCCAGACGTAGAACTTGCCCTCGTGGCCCTCGCTGTCCGCGTCGAGCGATGAGTAGAATCCGCCCGTGGGCGACGTCATCTCGCGCTCCACCCATTCCACCGTTTCTACCGTAACACGGCGGACTTCGTCATCCTTCTTCGCCTGCCACAGGTGTGCGCCGAGCCGCACGAGAAGGGCGTTGTCATAAAGCATCTTCTCGAAATGCGGGACCAGCCAGGTGGCGTCGACGGCGTAGCGCGCGAAACCGCCACCAATCTGATCGTAGATCCCGCCGCGTGCCATCTTTCGAAAGGTGTCGAGCACCATCTCCAGCGCATACGCGGTGTCTGTTCGCTTCCAGTAGCGAAGCAGAAAATCCATCGCCATCGTGGCGGGGAATTTGGGTGCCCCGCCAAAGCCGCCGTTCCGAATGTCGTAGCTCCGCGCCAGGGCACGGTAGGCGAGCTCGAGAGAGAGGGCGGTTGGCGCAGACCCCGCGCGCCCCTTGACGAGGTTGGACTGGAATATCTGCTTCAGCTGCTCCGCGCTTTTGCCGAGGGCGTCGCGCTTCTGCGCATACCCTTCGGTCACGGAGCGCAGAATTGTCCTGAACGAGGGCAGGCCCGGACGATCATCGGGCGGAAAGTATGTGCCCCCGTAGAAGGGGTTTCCGTCCGGCATCAGGAACATCGTCATCGGCCAGCCGCCGTGGCCGGTCATCGCGACAACGGCCTGCATGTAGATGCCGTCGATGTCAGGGCGCTCCTCGCGGTCGACCTTGATGTTCACGAACGCTTCGTTCATCAGCCGCGCCGTCTCGGCGTTCTCGAACGACTCGTGTGCCATGACGTGGCACCAGTGACACGCGGCGTAGCCGACGCTCAGCAATATCGGCTTGTCTTCCTTCCGTGCCTTCTCGAGCGCTTCCGACCCCCATGGAAACCAGTCCACCGGATTGTCGGCGTGCTGGAGCAGGTAGGGACTCGTCTCGTTGGCGAGGCGGTTCGGCATGTGGTGTTCACTCCGCAACGTGCGAGCCGTGCGGAACTCGAGGGCCGACGTTGACGACGAACCTTTCTTGAGGGCGTTCAGCTCCTCGATGGCTGGCTTTGACCAGTCAAGCCGGCGGGCTCTTTGCTGGCGCGCTCACTTGAATACCTCCCATGAGCCCGTGATATCCATGGTCCAGTCGTCCGGTCTCTCTTCTTCCGGCTGGTGGGCCCGGTACATGATCACCTTGGCTCTTTCAAGCGTAATCAAGCCTCCGGAGATGATTTCATCAAGCTCCGGAAGGATCGCCTTTATTCTTTCCTCTGTTTCGACGCACTCGATGACGATCGGCAGGTCGAGCGACAGTCCGAAGATGTGCTCTCGATGCACTCTCGAGGTCGCGCCAAACCCCATGATTCCGCGAAACACCGTCGCGCCGGCGTATTTGCGCTTGCGCAGGATCTCCACGATCTGCTCGTAAAGGGGCATGCCGTTGTGCTTGTCGCGTTCACCGATGTGAATCCGCATCAGCACCCGCTCACCCTTGAACCCGTGCACTATCGACCCCTGCTCGCCATTCGCCAACCGTGGTTAATGCCGACTGCTACAAATCAGCTAACGCTGCGAAAGGCCAGTACCTGACGGGCGGCAGCGAATCCGCCGAAGACCCCGAGGATGGATATGGCCACACTCAGAAAGATATAGAGCGATGCCCGCTCGTAGCGGCCGTCTTCGATCAGAGTCGCCGTCTCAAAGCTGAAGGTGGAAAACGTCGTGAATCCCGCGCAAAAGCCGGCAGTCATCATCGCGCGAATCTCCGGGCTGATATTGGGAGTTCCGAGGGCGTACCTGATCAGAAATCCGACCAGAAACGATCCCGTGATATTGATCACGAGAGTGCCGAGTGGGAACGATGGCCCGAACCTTTGCTGGATAAAATTGCCGAGCAGCAGGCGCGCGACACCGCCAGTCGCGCTGCCGATCGCGACGTACCAAACGATCCTGCTCATGCGTTCATGATGTGCCGATTCTCACTGTTCATCGCTGGAGGTCTCGCCAGCGGGCCCGGAACGATAAAGAATAACGTTCGCCCGCTCGAGCGTGATCAGCCCGCCGCCGATCATGCGGTCCAGATCAGGCAGAACTTTGCGGATCTTGGCTTCCGTCTCTACACACTCAATCACCAGCGGAAGGTCGAGCGACATCAGCTCGATTCGATCCGTGTGCAGAGTAGCATCGGGCCCGAACGACATCGCGCCGCGAAACAAGGTCGCTCCGGCGAAGTGCATTTCCCGCAGCAGCGCGACTATTCGGGTCGAGAGCGGCTCGCCCCCGTATTTGTCGCTTTCGCTGATGTGAATTCGCATCAGCACTCTTTCGCCGGTAAGCTCCTGCATTCAAGTCCTCGCGCGATGACAGTTCGAGCTCGGCGCATGACCCCGATAACGGTACAATCTCTGCAGCCGGGATACCAGGCTTACCGTTGAGGGTCATAGATTGAGGTACTTTCGACGAACGCATTGCTAGCGCAAGCCGTGTCCGGTGATCCGCCTTGCTGGTCCCACATTCCCCGATGAAGAAAACATCGACGAGTCTCCTTCGATGACCAAGCGTAGCTCTCTGCGAAGAGATGGAAGCGCCGCCGATCTGGAGCAATTTTTCAGTGACAACGACAGGCGGATCCAGGACGAGCTGTTCGAATTTCTGCGTATTCCTAGCGTCAGCGCCAAGTCCGAGCATAACGGCGACACCCAGCGCGCAGCGGAGTGGCTCAAGTCGTCGCTCGACAAGATCGGGGTTCCAGCGACGATCCACCCGACACCCGGCCATCCGGTGGTGGTGGCAGAATGGCGGAAAGCACCCGGCGCTCCGACGGTCATCATCTACGGTCACTACGATGTGCAGCCAGCGGAGCCGCTCGACCTCTGGACCTCTCCCGCATTCGAGCCGACGGTAAGGGATGGGAAGATCTTTGCCCGCGGCTCGGTCGACGACAAAGGCCAGCTCTATCTTCACGTGAAGGCGCTCGAAGCCCACCTCGCGGTGCGCAAGAAGCTGCCGGTCAACGTGATCGTGGTCGCGGAGGGAGAGGAGGAAATCGGGAGCGACCACCTCGCGGATTTCATCGAAAAGAAAAAGGCGATGCTCAAGGCCGATGCAGTAGTCATCTCGGATTCCGCGATGTTCGCTCCCGGCCAGCCCTCCATTCTGTCATCGCTGCGCGGACTCGCGTATTTCGAGATCCATGTGCAGGGGCCGAGCGGGGACCTGCACTCGGGAAGCTACGGCGGGGCGGTGATAAATCCCGCCATGGCGCTGGCGCGTATTCTCGCGACGTTACACGACGAGAATGGACGCATCGCAATCCCGGGCTTTTACGACAAGGTGGAAGAGTGGCCGGCGAATGTGCGCGAGCAAATGCGCTCCTTGCCATTCGACGAGAAGGAGCTGATGCGCGAGACGGGAGTCTCGGCGCTCGCTGGAGAGAAGGGTTACTCGGTACTCGAACGGCTGTGGACCAGGCCGACCTGCGAAGTGAATGGCTTGTTGAGCGGCTACACCGGCGAGGGAGCGAAGACGGTGCTGCCGGCAAAGGCAATGGCGAAGGTGAGCTGCAGGCTCGTTCCGAAGCAGACGCCGGCGGAGATCGAGAGACTGATGAAGGCGCACGTCGAGAAGATCGCCCCGAAAGGTGTCAAGGTAAAAGTCGTGCACCTGCACGGCGGCAAGCCGTGGCGCGCCGAGCTGAGCGGCCCGCTGTTCGACGCGGCACGGAAGTCGTTGCACAGCGCATTCGGAAAGGAGCCAGTGATAACCGGAGAGGGTGGCTCGATCCCCGTCGTCGGCGACTTCGAGCGCATTCTGGGGACGCCGGTGCTACTGCTTGGGTTCGGTCTTCCCGGGGAGAATGCGCATGCGCCGAACGAGTGGATGAGCGAGGAGAATTTCCGGCTCGGGATGAGGGCTGTGGCGACGCTTTGGGACGAGTACGGGGCTAAGCATTAGCAACTGCAACTGAACAAGAAGTCAGCCGACAGCCTCCAAGGTGACAGCTCGCAGCTTCACTACGTCGGGACGTCACTCCGCTCGAGACAGTCCGGCGCGTCGTAACGCGGGTTGTTCACGAGACGTGAAATGGGCAAGTATTCCATCTCCTCGCTCGTCCGGTACGGGTGGCTCCGGAACAGGTCGAGCTGCCCACTCGTCCGGGTTGGATCCAGCCACTCGTCGTGGATCTCTGGTGATGCGATGATCGCCATGCGATCGTGGAACCGCGAGTACCACTTGGTGGCGTCGCAGACAATCACGGCGCACGACCACAGCTCGTCGCCGTCGGCTCCCTTCCAGTGGCTCCATACGCCGGCCAGGGCGAATGGAGCGGACTCCCGGCGGCGAATGAGGTGCGGGACTTTCTGGTTCCTCTCGCCGACCCACTCGATCATGCCATCGACGACGACGAGACAGCGCTGACTGCGCCACGAATCGCGGAAGGTCGGTGCGGTGGCGACGCTTTCGATTCTGGCGTTGAAGCAGGAGTACCGCGAGTCGAAGAAATCGACCTCCTGCCGGCTCTCGAGCTTCGCTGGGATCAGATTCCAGTGCATCGGCCGCAGCACTCGTTCCCCGAGCACGGGATCGAAGTAGACGACAGGAATCGTCTCGCGGGGATTCAGGTTGTAGCGCGGTTTCCAGTCGGTGGGCACGAAGCGACGGGTGAAGCCATAGACCTTCTCCGAGATTCCGTCGGGGTTCACTACCGTGGCACGGCCGCACATTAGGCAACTGTATTCAACTGAAGCGGCGACGGCAACTGAACAAGAGGTCAGGCGGCAGCCTGCAAGGTGACAGGTCGGAGCCTCAAATTACGTCTGGACGTTACAGGCGCCGATCGTGACACCCTGCGACTGCTTTCAATAGAACGCCCAAAGAAATGTCCCGATCCCTGCACCTGTGGGCCGCCACCTCTCGGCTGCCCCCTGACGTCATATTCAGTTGCCGTTCCCGTAAAAAGGCGTATGCACCCAGCCCGTGCACGGAGTCGCTTTAGAAGCGCCACTCCCTAATCAGAAATGCCCCGAACACGCTGGTCGTCGCAACGCCACGGTCGCGCGCGAGCGTCGGCTCCTGCAGGAGGTAGCGCGCCTCGAGGCCCGTCTCCATCCGGTAACCCTGCAAGCCGCCGAACCTGTGCACGAACTGAATGCCGGGGCGTACCAGCGCGGCCGGATCGAGCGGCGATTTGACGGCGAGGAAAGTGCGCGATCTGAGGTACTTCCCGAACTCGAACTGGGTGCCGCGGAGGAATCCGCCGACATCGGTCTGTACGTCGGCCGGAGTGATCGTGAACACATCGGCGCCCAGCGACCGCGCCGCCTCTCCGGCCACCTCGTCGGCGGCGACGCCCAGCGCGACACCGGCAAGCTGCTTGCTCGCCAGTGCGGCACCCGCTCCGACGATGTTGTCATCGCCGCCGCCGCTGGTGAGGCCGGAACCCTCCAGCTGAACCAGCGATGACGACGACTGCCCGAACGCGAGGTAGCTGAGAAGATCGCTCTGCGGAATCGGCGGCTGGGCGTTGCTGGTGAGGGAGATGTTCGGCGTGCGCAGCGTGCCGCCGATGAGAATCTGAATGCTGATCGCTTCCCGATTCGGCTGCTGCACCTGGTATTCGCCGGTGACCTGAAGCGTCGGATTGAGGTCGTCGGAATTGATGAATGTGGCCGACCCCCGCTTGATGTTGAACCGGCGGGTGAGGAAGCGATACTCTCCGCGCTCGCTGAGGAGCACTCCATCGAGCACGATCGACTCCCTGGCGCGATTTACGTACACTCCGATGTCGGTGTCGGTGTAGACCTCGACGTTCGCCTCCCGCGAGCGCACGAATACGTCCCTGTCGACGCGGAGATTGACATCCATGCGCAGGTTGGCGAAAAGCGGATTCTGGCTGGGGAAGAGCTCGCGATTGGCCATCACCGCCGTGTCCAGCACATTGAAGAGCGCGGGATCGTCCGTGCCGATGATGTTCTTGTTGTCGGAGGGCGGAATGTACAGGAAACCGTCCCGCACGCGCACGTTGCCCGTGACGTGCGGATCCCGGTAGGGCCCGAGCAGCGCCAGCTGAGCGCTCACCTCGAGCTCGCCGCGATGGTTGTTCAGCACCAGCGCGTCGTTGGCGGTGAGGTGCAAATCGAAGGAAGGCTCGCGCAGCGATCCGATTCCGATGCCGCCGGTGATGGCAACGCGGCCGTCCTTGCTCGTGCCAACAATGGAATCGATCACCACCGTGTCGCGCAGCATCCGGATCGATGCCTCGATGTTACTGACGTTGATGCCGAGCGGAACGACGCGGGCGTAGCCATTTTGGAGCGCGAACTGCCCGGTAAGAACGGGTCGATTCAATGTGCCGGCAACCCCGAAGTTGCCGCTGGCCTGACCGCGCACGTTGCTGAGGTATTCGCTGAACTGCGGCACCATGTCGAACGGCAGGCTGTCAGCGTTGATCGTAAGCGCGATCTGGCGGTCGGTTGGAAAGCGAGATCCCGTGACACCAGTGAGGGCGAGGTTGATTGGCACCGAGCCCTCAGCGACGAGGTTTGGCCGCCCGCCCTCGCGCATCGCTTCCGCGCGGCCGGTCAGTGTCTGGCCGGCGTACTCGACGCTGCCGCGCAGCTCAGGCGTCCTGGTGCCGTTGTAGAGCAGGTTCGTGGCTCCGAACGAGCCCTTGAACACCGGATCCGCCAGAGTGCCGGTCCCATGGATGTTGAGGGAGATCAAGCCACTCGCGTTGATGTCGCTCTGGGTGAGAGCGATCACATCCTCGACGTTGAGATTCTCGACAGCGATGTCGAGGTTCGCGCTGCCTTCCCTGGGAATGAAGCCGTTCACGTACAGGCGGCCATTCGTACTGTTGCGCAGCTCGAGATTGTCGACCTCCACTCCGGCCCTTCCCCAATGGAGCGACGCCACACGCGTGCTCGCCCACACGCTGGTGTCGAACTGAAGTCGCAGGTTATTGAGCCTGAGCGCGTTCCGGATCCTGTCAAGGGTGAACTGCGCGTTTGCCGCGTAATTGCGGGCGTCGTCCTGGTTTACGACGACTTCAAGCATTCCGTTCGGCTTCTTGTAGGTGAGCTTGGCGGAAACACTGTCGAGGTCGAATCCCACCGCCCGCACTTGCTTGGCCCGTGCGTCGATGCTCACGTCCGACTGGGGGGTGAGTGCATTTTGCCACGTGTAGCCGGACACGAACGATCCAATGGTATTACCGCGTGCGACGATGTTCTCGCCGGACGCCGTTCCCTTGACGCTGAAGTTCCGGATGTTGCCGGTGGCCACGCCGTCGGCCCTAACGGAGCCGGAGAGCTGGTTCATCCGTATCGAGCTCGGAGTATCCACCGCGATGCGGGGCATGGGTCGCCCGGTTGCAGCTCTCTCGACCTCAGTCTCGTGCGCAATCCGGATCGAGTCGGCGCGGGCGCGCGCAACGCGGCCGGCGAGAATACCCGGTCGCGGCGCGACGATGGCGGTGTCCTGCGATATCAGGCTCGCCACTCGAGCGAGCGAGTCGATTGCGATGTGATAGCTGAGATCGCCGCTGCGTCCCGGTGCCAGCCCGAACGTGCCGCGCGCCTGGACGATGCCCTGGGGTATCTCGACCGCCAGAGTGTCGACAGTGGCGAGTCCGTTTGCCGTTCTAACCCTGACGTTGGCGCGATCGATCGAGACGGTGTCGTAGGAAGACGCGCTGATGTCGGCGATGAGCGTCGCCTGCATCGTTGCCGGATCGAAACCCCGGCCGCGCGCGCTGGCGACGGCGGTGATGGATGTCTGCGGCGCCCTGGCGAGTATGGCGTTGGCGTTGAACAGCCGCGTCGCGATATCGAGGTTGTAGCCTTTCACCCTGCTGGCTAGATCGACAGTGCCGCGCAGGTCGGCGAATCCCCCGTCAGGGAACGTGAGCTCGGAATTGACGGCGAGATTACTCAGTGTTCCACGCAGCCTCACCGGACCTGTTGCGCTTCCACGCAGACCAAGATCGGGGACAAAGCGACCGACCGTCACCAGCGAGATCGGCTCCATCTGCGCGTCGATGTCGAACCAGCGCAGGCCTCGCGTGCGAACCGTCGCGCGCCCGATCGCGCGCGAGCGCGCACCGCGATCCACGTGAGTGACGTCTCCAACCGCGATCATCTGGGTCGCAGTCGAGCCGTTGAGCGTAGCAGTGCCGGTGAGCGTGCCGCGCATGGGGAGCGTCGGAGACGCAGCTTTCGCCAGCTCCATCTGGAGCGGCAGCATTCTCACCCGCAGATTCCGCGCGTTGAACACGCCATCGTCGAGCCCGAGAATTCCGACGGCGGCGACGCGGCTGCGGCCGGATCGCTCCTCGTCGAAGGTCACGTCGGCATCGACCCGAAGTGAATGCTGGCCCCCGTCGAACTCCGCCCGTCCGGCCAGAAGCCCATGTCGCGGCAGGGGACCGATCGGAAAAAGTCTTTCCAGCAATCGCGTGTCGAGCGAGCTGAAGCGGAGATCCGCGTCGCGGAAGGCGAGAGTGTCGGTCACCGTGACCCCGATATCACCCTGCACCTTGGAGCCGCCCACGTTGACGCCCATGTTGTGCGCTTCGTAGATGCTCGTGGGACCGATCCAGTGCATCGCGAAGTCGAGCTTGCCCGATCCGTTCTCGGGGAGATCGGGAACCGCCCAGCGGATGTCACCTGGCCGGACCGGATCGCCGTGCAGCTGCAGGTGCAGATCGCCGTTGGTCATGAGGTAGCGCCCATCACCGCTCACGCGCGTGTTGGGAAGCGTCGCACGCGCTCCTCTCCACCACACCGAATCACCGGTGAACTCGAACCTGCCCGTCAGCGCGCGCACATCGGCTACGGGAGGATTGAACGGTTCGGCGATCATCTTGAGCGCGGCGACGTCAACAAGCCGGTTCTTGTACCCAGGGTCCTCGAGCCGAACCAGCGGCAGGAGGGCGTTGATGCGGCGGAACCGCGACTCCTTCTGGTATCCCTTGGCGACCCTGAGGACCTTGAGCCTTCCCTCCGGGCTCAACGCTCGCCTGACCGCATCCTCACGCTCGGCGCCGGTGAGATCGCGGTCGGGCTGCCACGGAGAGCGAACGGTGATGTCGCCATCGAGAATAGTGGCGTTACTGAATCGAATCCAGGTCCCCCATCCTGTTTTGCGCGGACCGGCCCGCGTCATCGTGTCGCGAGGAAAGATGCGATCGAAATTCCACCTCTCGCCCGGCCCCGGCTGCTTGTCGATGACGATGACCGGGCGCACGAGGCGTACCTCGTAGAACTCGATGCGCTTGCCGCGGAGAGTACCGAGGCTGTAGCGAGCCCAGATCTCATCCGCCTTCACGAAAGGGGCACGGGCGCTGTCGGTGATCACGACGTCGTGCGCGGTGAATCCCTTGAGCAGATTCCCCGTGACCTCACCGACCTGAATTATTCCATGGCTGTTGTTCTCGAGAACGTTGACGAGATAGTTGCGAATCTGCCCGCGTCCCCAGTCGGTGTTGGTGAGAAGGAGGACGGCTCCGATCAGCAGCACGGCCACCACGGCGAGCACGCCGAGAAGGCGCACCCACCATCTGGGCCTTAGAACGCTTCGCCGATGGACAGGTGAAGGACCATCCTTCTGAGGATGCTGCGGGCTGGTGTATAAACGCGGTGCTGTTGTAATGTGACTAGCCTCTTCTGGCCATTAACAACATTCTCGGTGACTACCGGCAACGACTCGGTGGTGCCGGGATTGATCCCTATATCGGCACGAATCGGTCCCACAGGTGAGCGGTACCGCCCCCCGAAGCCCGGGGTTATGGCCATCCGGCGGGTGGGGAGCCCCAAATTCGACTTCTGCTGGACCATTCCGGCGTCGACAAAGACGGCCCCGATCAGCCCCCTCCACACCGGGAAGCGCGCCTCGACGCTGCCTTCGATCACGAAGTTGCCCCCGAGCGGGCGGGGGTCGAAATCCCGGTCGGCGAGGGTCCCGGCGTTGGGATTACAGGCGGTTACGTCCGTGCCACTGGTGCAGGGGAGGTTGGTAGTGTCGTTCCGCTGCAGCACATCGATCGACACCGTGAGCACCCGCGGGCCGAGCTGGTTCTCGCCGAATCCCCGCACCGAGTGCGACCCCCCGGCGTAGAAGCGCTTTCGCGGGTGCAGTATTCCGTCGCCAACCCCGGCCCCGATCCCGACCGCCTGCTGCGTGCTACCCAACGCCTTGACCCAGCCAATGCGGGCGTGGCCGCCGATCACTCCACGGTTCCTGAACGGAAAGAAGCCGGCCGCGTCGGCGGTCGCCCGATTGTAGCGGAAGTCCGACACCGTCATGCCCGACGCGTGCTCGACGCCCGTATTTCCCCGGAACCCCCGGTTGGGTGAGAAGGGATCGTTAGTGCGGTCGATTGCCGTGGTGATCGCGAACGGAGACAGGCGCTGGTTCCCGCGTAATGCTTCGAGGGTCGGCTGGTCGCAAACACCGAAGTTGAGGCAGAAGTACACGTCTCCGGCGTCCACGTTGCTGATCTCGAACCGATAATTGGCGCTCGCTGGCGCGCGCTCGGCCACTTCGCGCGTGAAGGTCAAGCTGGTGCCAGACCCCCGGTCGACATAGATACCGGGCGCGCTGCGGCGATGCGTGAACAGACTCACCGCCGCCTCATTGAGCGGCGACCAGAACCAGGGGTGTCGGAGGTCGATGCTGGCGTTGTAAGTCGGCGCGAAATAGCGCGCACGTTCGCTCGTCGCTACCTCGGTCACGTCGCGAAATATCCCGCGGCCGGTGAGCGAGCGCGCAAAAAGATTTCCCACCACTGCCTGAACTTCCAGCCGCCGCGCGTGGCCCATGAAATTGTAGTGGACGTATCGCCCCTCGACCTGCACGAAGTCGATGGTGTTGAATCCGGCGCTGAGCCGCATCTCGCGCAGCGGCGCTTCCTGCACCGTCACCACGATGATCTTCGCCGAATCGGGAGTGGAGACGTCGAAGGGCGGGCGAGGCTCGATGGCGGCGCGGCGGAACAGGTTCGACTCGTAGAGAGCGCGCTGGCTGCGCAGCAGATCGGAGCGGCGGAAAATGTCGCCGATCTTGAGGGTCAGCGCCTTCATGACGGTGGTGTCGCTCACGCCCCCGTTTCCGTCGATGACGATGTCTTCGATCGTCGTCAGCCAGCGGGGATTGAGCGTGAAGCTTACGACGGCGGCGCGCGAGGCCGAATCAAGAACGATGGCGGTGTCGACTTCCGCGTCAGCGTAGCCTCTGTCCCATAGACTCTGTATGAGGAATACCCGCGACGAGTCGAGCCTGATCAGATTGAGAGGACCGTTCGCGCGGAGGACGACGCGTTTCCCGATCTCTTTTTCGGTGAGCAGCTGGGTGGCCTGGTTGACGATCACGTTCGTGACGATCGTGGGCGGGCCCTCGTTGATCGTGAAGGTGACGCCGACCTGGTTGCGTCCGCGATCCACGACGGCGGTATCCACCGTCGCCTCGCGATACCCGCGCTTCCAGTAGAACACCCTGATTCGGAGCGGATCGCGCTGAAATTCCTCGCGGTCGAGATACTTCTTGGTGTAGAAATACTTCGCCTTGCTGATCCAGCAGAACGGCTTGAGGATGAAGCTGTTGCAGTGCGAAGCCGTGGTATGGATGCTCTGGAGGAGCTCGCCCTTCTTTACGACGTTCACGCCCCTGAGCGTGAGGTTGACGACCTCCGGATTGGTCGGCTCCCTCACCTCCGGGTTGCTCGCTGCCGTCTCCTGAGAGGAGAGACTTCCCGGAGCCAGGAGCAGCGCGCCGGCGAGGAGGACGACGAAGCGCGTCACCGGCCAGTAGGGCTTACAAGCCTTCCAGCAGCGCGTCGTTGTTCGTCGTGCCCGCGATGCGCTTGATCAGCCACTCCATGGCGGAGCTCGAGGGCATCTGCTGCAGCCCGCGGCGAAGCGTGTAGACGTGCTCTAGCTGGTCGGGCCGGAACAGCTTGTCCTCGCGCCGCGTGCCGCTGGTAGAGACATCGATGGCGGGGAAAATTCGCTTCTCCGAGAGCGAGCGATCGAGCTTGATCTCGCAATTGCCGGTTCCCTTGAACTCCTCGAAGATCACGTCGTCCATGCGCGATCCCGTTTCTACCAGTGCAGTCGCGATGATCGTCAGCGACCCGCCGCCGTGCTCGGGGGCGACAGAGCGGGCGGAACCGAAGAACGCTTTCGGCTTCGCCATCGCCGACGAATCGAGTCCGCCGCTGAGGGTCCGGCCGGTGCCGCGCTCCACGGTGTTGTACGCGCGCGCCATGCGCGTGATCGAGTCGAGCACGATGACGACATCCTTGCCGAGCTCCACGAGCCGGCGCGCTCTCTCGAGCACCATCTCGGTGACATCGGTGTGGCGGACAGCGGGCATGTCGAAACTGGATGCAACGACCTCGCCATAACCCCAGGTGATCATCTCGCTCACTTCCTCGGGACGCTCGTCGACGAGGAGGACGAGCAGCGCCGCCTGGGGGTGGTTGATCGCCACGCCCTCGACGATCGCCTGGAGCAGCATCGTTTTTCCGGCCCGCGCCGGAGCGACGATGAGCGCGCGCTGTCCGTATCCGATCGGAGCGATGAGATCGATGGCGCGGCGGGTTAGCTCCGGTCCGCCCTTCGCCGGTCTTCCCGTCTCGAGCTTGAGCTTGCGCTCGGGGTACGATGCGGTGAGCGATCCGAAATCCGGACGCCTCGCGGCAGCCGCGGGGTCGGCGCCGTTGATCTGCTGAACATCTACGACGACGACGCGGTTTCGATGGTCGTGGCCGGTGGTGGCGAGAAGGAGGTCGCCACGGCGCAGCATGTACTGGCGAGCGACCTGTGTCGGTACGTATGCGTCGCCTGCTTCGGCGAGGTAGCTGTTGGCGGCTCTGCGCACGAACCCGCCCTCGCGCTGCGGGTCGAACCAGCCGGTCGTCTCACCGTCGGGAATCACAGGGGCCAGCGGGGCGCGCGGGCCCTGATCTCCACGTGGGGCGTTCTGCTGCTGTCGCTGCGGCCGCCCCCTGCCTCGCTGATTGCGCGAGCGGCGGCCGTTATTGTTGTGCCGGTGGTCGCGCTCGCGTGGACCGCCAGGCGGCCGCTGTTGGTTTCCCTCTCGTCCGCCACCCTGGTTCATCGACTGCGGATCGTACTGCTGCTGATTTGGGAGTGGCGATTGGGGAACGGGCGGAGCCTCGGCCGAAGCGGACGAGGGAGAAACGCCGGGTGATGCCGAGGGGGCGACGGGGGCGACGGGGGCGACGGGGGCGGGTACATCGGCAGGAGCGGGAGACGGCAGCGTCGGTGATGTCATATTGTCGCGCGCATCAGGAATCTGCGCGGCGTCGGGCGGGGGAGTTGAGGGATCCATTGGCTCCAGATACGGATCGATATCTCCGTACGATTCGGGAGAGGAAGATTGATTGCCGGACGGACGGGGCCGGCGGCCGCGACGAAATGGACGTCGGCGTTCGCTCATGCAGTTGTGGTGTGGCTGGAGAAGAAAAGTGCTGCTTGAATGGCTCTCGGGGACCGCGGGGAAAACTCACGCGAATACCGGAACCCGACTCTGTTCGAAAGGCGTGCCGCTACGGCTACGCTCGTGCAAGAATGGTACTATCGGTCGCCGGAAATGTCCAGCAATTGGGTGAATGGTAGGGCACCGCGCACGTATTGTCCAGCGACACCGTGCCGATACCTTTCGCGCATGACTGAGTCGTTGACTGACCCGCTTCCCGGCCTGGAGCGCGCGGTCGAAGAGAATCCCGAAGACGCAAAGGCGATCGTCGCGCTTGCCAGCCATTACTGGTTGATTGGGGCGGGGCCCGAGGTGGTCGGGGACCTCGCTTCGCGCGCGATCGCGTCGGACCCGGAGAGCCGGGCGGCGTGGCACCTGTGGGCGCTGGCGGAGTCGAATCCGCGCGAGCGCGTGACGCGCTGGCAGCAGGTATCCAAACGGTTTCCCCAGGACGACCTCGCGCGCGCCAATCTCGCGGATAACGCCGCGAGTCTCGCCGGCGCCGAGCACGATTACGACGCCGTCGATCTCGCCATCGTTACTTACGAGGCCCTGCTCGCGACGGCGCGGCAGCCCGATCAACGAGCCGCGCTCGAGAAAGCCATACGCACGCTCAAAGGTTGGAAATTCTGACATTCGGTTCGTCGTGCGCGCTGCGATTGGCATCTCTGTATGGGGTCGGCGAAGGTATCCTCTTCGGCCGCTGGACACCCTCACCTCCCTACACAGTCTGTAACAGCGCGCGCACCCATACGAAAATGTCTCGTCCAACCCGTGGTCGATCCGCATCGCACTCCCGCGCGGCTCAGCGATGCGCTGCAGTTGGCACGCGCCTGTGATCCTCGGAAAGTCCTGCGCGGTTGTCAACGTCGTAGTCCTCGCCGAGCTGACCCGCGAATGACTCAGAAGTAAACGCTATCGCTTCGAAGCCGAAGATCGAGTTGAAGCTACCGGAGCAGCAGCTGCTGGCCGCGCGACGGTAGCGGGATTGCCGTCGGAGATGTAAGCGTTGCCGGACTTTTCCAGACGATCGATCGTTCGCGCGATAGCATCGCCGATCACCTGCAGGCGGGGCGTTTTGAGAGGATTGAACGCGGGATCGTGCGGGCTTCGCGAGGGACCGCCCGCAACCTCGAGCACGGCATCGTACTCGTAAGCGATCGTTCTCTTGCTGCGTGGGTCCGTCCACGATCCTTTGCTCGCCAGCGCGCGGTTCTTCGGCCATAGTCCCAGCGGCAGGGCCATCGTTCTCATCTTGTAACCAGGCACCGCCGAATCGACGGACATCGCCAGTCGGGCGATTTGCTCCTGAACGAACGTGTCCGGGTATTTGCTAAGCTGCGCGTGCCACACGGTGTGGTTGCACAGCTCGAATCCATTTTCCACCAGCCATCTCACCTTTGGAAACCGCCACGCGGTCTTCTGACCCTGAATGTTCTTGTCGCCAAAAAAATTGTGGCCGGCCTCCGCACCTGACAGCAGGCAGAACAATGCCTTGTTCTCCCAGTCGGGATGTGTCTTTTTGAAGTCGAGCCAGATTCCAATGGCACTCCTGGGATCGATCTCCAGCTTTCCGTCTTTCTCGACGTAGCTGAACTGCTCCGGTGAAGCATCATCGAACGTGAACACGACCGGGGACAACCCCCGCGGGAGGTCGAGCTTCCGGTCCAGAACCTGCGCCATGCTGACCGGCCGGTAGCCCCTCTGATAGAGGAGCTCGAGGTCCTTTCGGAAACTGGCTCGCTCTCTCGAGTAAGTTGTATTACGGTCGCCAAACAGATGGTACTCGACGACCATGATACGGCCCAGCTCGTTGGGATCGCGGTCGGGCCTTCCGCCCCCCGAGGTGGTGGTGCTTGATTCGGCGGTCGAAACAGCGGCTTTCCCTGCGCTGTCCCTTGAAACGAACCTCGCGGATGCGCGGTCCGTAGGGGAAATGGGACCCGCGACCGACCTTGTGGTGTCTGATGTGTGATCACCGCCCGCTTTTACTTTGCACGCGAACGCAAGCAGTACGACTGAGAGGGTAAGAGAACGGAACATATTTCCAGGCTTATTTTGTGGATGAGGACCAGGCGGGAAGCTATCCTGCGGAGTCTGCTCGCAATAAGCATTCTAGCGGTCGGCATCACGGATGTGTGGCTTGCGAGCTGTGGCTTCGACGGCTGCCCGACGCCGCGCGAGATCCAGCAGTTCAAGCCGGACGAAGGCGGCAAGATAATGGACCGTACCGGCCGCATCATGATGGGCCGCCTCGAGAACGTCCGCCGCGTGAACGTTCCTCTCACCCGTGTGCCTGTCTTCGTACGTCAGGCATTCATCGCCACCGAAGACCGGCGCTTCTACAAGCACAACGGCCTCGATTGGCGTGCCTTCATGCGCGCGCTGTCCGCCAACCTGCGCGCCGGTGAAACCAGACAGGGCTTCAGCACCATCACCATGCAGGTCGCGCGAAATACGTTCGCGGTGCGGAAATACCGGATGCGGTCGATCAGACAGAAGCTGATGGAGCTTCGGCTGTCGCGGCTGCTGGAGCGATCGCTCAGCAAGAACGAGATCCTCGAGCTTTACTTCAACGTCATTTACATGGGCAACGGCGTCTACGGCGTCGAGGCCGCGAGCAAGGACCTTTTCGGCCGCAGCGTGAACCAGCTCACGCTCACTCAGGGTGCGATGCTCGCCGCATTGCCGAAAGGTCCATCCGCCTACACACCACGCCGGCATCCACAGCGAGCTCTCAGTCGCCGCAATCTCGTGCTGAGCCTGATGGTGGAGGAAGGATATGTCTCGAAGGATCGTCTGCGCGGCCTCCAGGCAGAGCGAGTCCGCGTCGCCCGCGACGAATGGCGGCCACGCAACGAAAACGATTCGTACGCGCTCGACGCCGTGCGCGCGCTTGTCGACTCGGTAATCAAGGGTGGTCAGTCGGATATCATCGACCTCACCGTCCATACGACTCTCGACCACAGGGCGCAGCTTGCAGCCGATCGTGCGCTGCGACGCCGAGCAGCGGCGATACAGTCGGAAACCGGACGTCGTACACCTGTTCAGGGCGCGATGGTAGCGATCGACCCGCGAGACGGCGACATCCGGGCGCTGAGCGGCGGAAGACAGTTCGAGCGTGGAACGTTCAACCGCGCGTTGTCGGCCCACCGCCAACCCGGCTCGGCGTTCAAGCCGTTCGTATACGCGGCCGCACTGGCGGCGGGCTATTCGTCAGCGTCGGAAGTCGACGATGATCCCGTCGATGTGATCCAGGGGCGCGACGTCTGGTCGCCCGCCAATTACAACGACGAGTACTCGGGCCGCATCACCTTTCGCCGCGCGCTGATCCGCTCGGCAAACGCGGCGACCGTGCGCATCAGTCAGGCGGTCGGAATTCCCAATATCATCAACCTTGCGCACCGGAACGGAATCGTAAGCGACATTCCGAATTTTCCGGCGATGGCGCTGGGATCGGGTGAGGTGACGCCCCTCGAGCTGGTCAATGCGTACGCCCCGTTCGCGAATGGCGGATATCGGGTTAAGCCCCGTCTCGTAAAGCGTATCGAAGCAGCTGATGGAACCGTGCTGTGGAGCAGGGAGATCGAGCCGAAAGTGCTGGTGATGGATCCAAAGGATGCGTATCAGCTAACCGCGATGCTGCAGTCGGTGGTGAATCACGGGACAGGCAGGGCCATCCGCGACTACGGAGTTCGCGGACCTGTCGCTGGAAAGACGGGAACCACCAACAGCGGCACGGATGTGTGGTTCATCGGATATACGCCGACGGTCGTAGCAGGATACTGGTTTGGCTTCGACACGCCCGCCCAAATCAGCTGGGATGCGTCGGGCGGACGACTGGCAGCGCCCGCGTGGGCTGAGTTCTACCTGAATGGCTGGCGCGAGACCGCGGATGCGAGCGCGTGGGCGGCACCGCCCGGAATGATCCCGCGCGTGATCGATCCGCAGACGGGCTATCTCGCGGGCGAGTGGTGTCCGATCAGGCAGCAGGAATACTTCAAGCCCGGCACCGAGCCGCACGTCGAATGCCCCGAGCACGGACCCGACATGTGGGAAGAGCAGCAAGCCGATTGGCCGGATCAGCGCGAATGGGGCAACGATTTCGGCAAGAAAATCGGCAAGGCACTGGGCAAGATCTTCAAGTTCTGATCTCTTCATGATTGTCGCTCGCTGAGAGTCGCTACGCAGCGCCCCAGCCTTGACCCTTACAGAGATCTCAAACGAGGCCGAGAAAACTGGATGGCTTCGCGGTGAACCCGGGGAAGATCCGGTCGAGGGCGCGGGCTCCGAGATGATCCGACACCACTTCGGCGAAGACTGAGCGGAAATCGGTGGTGAGTGCGAGATCGCGTCCCTCGTACAGCTGCTCCTGCTCCAGCCCCGGCCACTTGCCGTGCACCTTGCTGCCCTTCACGTTGCCGCCGATGACGAAGAGCGCGCCGGCGTGACCGTGATCGGTGCCGCGATTGCCGTTCTCGCGCGCCATCCGCCCGAACTCCGACATCGTGAGAATGACGACGTCGTCCATCCTGTCGCCGAGATCGGTGACGAGCGCGGCAATCGATCTGGCGAAGTCGTCGAGACGCTGCGCCAGCTGGCCCGTCGACGCTCCCTGATTCACGTGGGTGTCCCAGCCCCCGATGTCGGCAAACGCGATCTCGAGGCCGACGTTCGACTTGACCAGCTGCGCGATCTGCAGCAGGCGCTGGCCGAACTGCGATCTCGGATATTCGGCCCCGTTGCGCGGCAGGTATTTCCGCGGATTCGCGGCGCGCAACATCTTCACCGCGTCGAACATCTCCGCACCGGCGCCGTGCACGAGATCCGCTGATCCGGTTCGATACAGCGCTTCCAGTCTCTCTACGGAGCTTCCCGTCGCGCGCACGCTGAACTCGTCGAGGCTGTTCATCGCCACAGTGGGAGACGGCCCTTCGAGAACGCGAGGCGTCTGCGGGGTCAATGACACCGCGCGAAAGGGCCGTTTGCCGAGCTCGCATTCTTCGCACGTGCCCTTGGCGGCGAGGTAGCGATTGAGCCAGCCGTCGGTCGTGCTTTTCACGTCGGGCGTGCCGCTCTCCATGTAGTCCTGCGCGTCGAAATGCGAGCGCGTGGTGCTCGGGCTCCCAACCGCCTGGACCGGTGCGAGCATACCGCGATCATAAAGCGGCTTGAGTGGCGCCAGCGAAGGGTGCAACCCGAAGAATCCATCCAGGTCTATTGCTCCCCCTCCTCCCGCGGAAACCCGGGAGGGCTGAGGAATCGCGATCGAAGGACGCATCGCATAGTAGGCGCGCTCGCCGTGCGGAACGACGATGTTGAGAGCGTCCGCGGCGCCGCGCTGGAAGAGGCAGATGAGGATCTTGCCATTGGCGGCCCTGGTCAGCTCCATGCCGAACGTCGTGCGTCGCAGGAAGCTCGGACTCAGCCCCATTGTGACGAGCGCGATCGCGCCGGACTTCACGAATGCTCTGCGTTCCATGAGCGTGATCTCCTAGCGTCGCTGAAACTCGGGAGACCCGAGCGCCAGCCCCACGATCTGCTGCAGTCCGTTGAGCGGTGGAAGGTTGCCGATGACACGTCGCTGGTTCGCGACGCGCCGGCCGCCGTCCATCCGGGCTTCGTTCGCCGCGGCTGCGCTCTCCGCCGTTACATCGGGAATGCCAACCTTGCTCGTGTTGGCGATCAGCGGATTTTCTCCGGATACCAGCACTGCCCTCGTGTCAGGTGACACCATTCCGTTGAGCAGAGTGGAAACGACGACATCGACCTGTGTCTCGCGGGATGCGGATCGGATCGTGTCGAGCGCGGGAATCGCGCGAATGTCGATGCCGGGCATGCGTCCCGCCGCCGCGGCCATCCCGAAGTTGATGCGGTTGAGAATCGCGCCGGTATTCATCCAGGACTCGCCCGTTTCCGGCCAGCCGTTGGGAGCCTGGTGCCCAAAGATCGGCTGGCCGAGGTACGCGATCACCTGCGCGGTACGCGGCGTGCTGTCAGGCCGCGCATTGAGCGCGCGCATCGCGCTCACCACCACTTCGAACGGCGACTTCACCTTGCTGCGGAACACTTGCTGAGAAAAGAATTCGGGAGACGTCACGATCGTGCGAACGACTTCGCGGATGTCGCCATCAGTCTTCAGAAAAACCTGGGCGGCGCGATCGACCAGAGCTTTGGGTGGAACATCGCTCACGAATCGCCGCGCGATCTTGGTGGCAATGAAGCGCGCGGTGACTGGGCTGCGCGCGAGGATGTCGAGAACATCCTGCGCGTCTTCGAGGCCTCTTCCCGCCGCCAGCTTGTGTCCGAGCACGGTCTTCTCGCCGGCGTCGTGCACCTGCGGGCGGAAGATGAATCCTCCGCCCTGTTGCGGCGGCCGGATGGTCCAGCCCGTGAACGCGCGGGCGACGTTGATCACGTCCTGCTGGGTGTATCCGCCGTCGACGCCGAGCGTGTGCAGCTCCAGCAGCTCGCGGCCGTAGTTCTCGTTGAGCCTCTCCGCCCTGCTGCGCGCATTGTCGAGGTAGAAGAGCATGGCGGGACTCTGCGCAACTGCACCCAGTAGATCGCGGAACTTCCCGAGCGCGCGGGGACGAATGACGTTCTGGTCGAAGTCCACCAGATAGTACGGCTCGGGCAGACCCTTCTGAGCGAAGATGTTGAAGTGATTGTGCCAGAAGTCAGTCATCACTTCCTGAAGCTGTCGCTCGCTGGCGACTGCGCGTGCTACGCGAGATGACAGGAGCTGATTCACGACGTCGCGCCGGGAATTGCCGAGCTGCCGCAGCTCGCGGCGCATCCTAACACTGTCGGTCCCGGTCATACTGCTGTCGGTCATATCGCGCCTCGCTTCCCTTCGCTGTCGCAGCTGATCGGCGTACTGACGCAGGAGGTCGTGCTGGTCGCGATTGATGGCTGAATAACGGCTCACGAACGCCTCGACAGCGGAGTCGTCGATCCGCTCGGGGTGGAGCTGCTGGTCGATCCACTTGTCGAGACCGATAGCGCGGACCTCGAGGACGTCCCCGGGCTTCGCCCCGAAGGTCAGGCGGCTCAGCGCGTGGATTATCTGTTGGTCAGCGGGCAGCTCGCGGTGCTGGGAGGTCGCGATGGCGGAGGCAACAGCCGTCTGTGCCGCTGCGCCTGTGGTGGCGAGCGGGAAAAGCGTGAATGCTAAACGAACTATTGTCCTGGGCCGCATCTACTTACCTGCCTGCGCGTTTCGTCGTGTCGGTAGACGAGTGTGCTTCGAGCACGTTAACCAAACACCTGCCGAAGGGAGCAATACGGGTCGATCCCGCAGGTGTCGCAGGAAACACTCTGCCAACCCTCCTGCCCCCAGAGCTATCTAATAAATACTGCCAGGTGCTGCCTGATCTTTTTCCGTCCCTCCCACGATGCTTCAGATCTCCGAACGTCTGCTCGCCGCACTCGGCGGCGCCTACACCATCGAGCGCGAGCTCCTTGGCGGAGGCATGGCGCGCGTGTTCGTGGCCGACGATCTGGATCTCGCGCGCAAGGTGGTTATCAAGATCCTGCCGCCCGAGCTGGCTGCGAGCGTGTCGGCGGACCGGTTCCGGCGCGAGATCCTCACCGTCGCGCGACTTCAGCATCCTCACATCGTCCCCGTTCTCAAGGCAGGAGACCTGGATGGGCTGCCCTACTTCGTCATGCCGTACGTTGATGGTGAGTCGCTCGACATCCGGCTGCGTCGCGACCGCACGCTGAGCGTGCGAGAAGCGCTGGGCATCCTCAAGGACGTCGCCCGCGCACTCGCGTTCGCGCACGAGCGCGGAGTCGTTCATCGCGACATCAAGCCGGGCAACGTACTGCTCGCCTCGGGATCGGCGACCGTGACGGACTTTGGAGTGGCCAAGGCGTTGTCGACGGCGCGCAGGTCCGGCGAGACCGATGCTGGTCTCACCTACACCGGGATGTCTCTCGGGACGCTCCTCTACATGGCGCCCGAGCAGGCGGCGGGCGATCCGGAAATCGACGGCCGCGCGGACATCTATTCGCTGGGCATCACCGCATACGAGATGCTAGCCGGCTACGCTCCGTTTGCGAAGCTGAGTCCGCGGGAAATGCTCACCGCGCGACTGACGCTGCCGCCTCCGCCGCTCTCGATCGTGCGGAAGGATGTGCCGGCCGGGCTCGAGCTCCTGCTCGCGCGCTGTCTGGCGATCGATCCGGCTGATCGTCCTCAGTCAGCCGCAGAGCTGGTCGCAGCGCTGGACGAGCCGGATGTCATCAGCGGAGCGTTCGCGGCGACGCGGCGAATAGCGCGCGGGAGTCGGCGGGCACGCGCGCTCGTCGTCGGCGCACTGGCGCTGGTTGGCGCCGTTGCCGTCAGCGCGGGGATCTACACCCGCACGCATCCCAACACCGCCGTGGCGCTGACCGCCTCCGGCCCGAACGCGGCCAAGGCCGACATCGGGCTCATCGCGGTGCTCCCGTTCGTCAACCTCGGCGCGGACTCGAATAACGCCAGCCTGGCGACCGGCGTGACCAACGCGGTCGCGGGAAAGCTGATGAGAACGCGCGGACTGCGCGTGCTCGCGCCCGGTAGACCCCGCTCGGTGAAGCGCATGGGCGACACGGCCGCCAGCGGCATGATCTCGGCGGCGCTGGTGCTGGAGGGGACGGTCGAGCGCGCGGGCGATCGGCTGCGGGTGACGGCGCGTCTCACCAGCACCGAGGACGACGTGATGCTGTGGGCCGATGTCTTCGACCGAGATCTGGAAGACATCTTCGCGGTGGAGGATGAGATCGCGGATGCGATTGTGGCGTCCGTCTCGCCAATGGCCACTACGCGAAGCCTCAATCCGGCATAAAACGGCCCGCGGCTTGAAGACTGGCGCACATATGCGCCAACTCACGCTGCTCTTCCTGCTGGTCATCACGGGTTGCCGGACGGGCCGCAACTATCCGGGCACCGAAGGCCCGCGTTATGCCGGCGCGCCGGCTGATAGCATTCCCACGCCCGCCAGCACGGACACCCTCCGCATTGTCTCGTTCAACGTCGAGTTTTCGCGGCGAGTAGATAGCGCGATCGTCGTTCTGACTACTGACTCCGCGCTGCGGGGCGCGGATGTGATTCTGATCCAGGAGATGGACTCGGGCGCGTCAAGGCGTATCGCCGAAGCTCTCGGGGTCTGGTACGTCTACTATCCGGCAATCTTTCATCTTCGGGCAGACCGGCAGTTTGGCAACGCCGTCTTTTCGCGCTGGCCAATCGTCGAGGACGCCAAACTCGTCCTCCCACACCCTTCGCGCTATGCGCGCACGCAGCGCACAGCGACTGCGGCTACCATCCTCATCGGAACGACGATCGTGCGCGTCTACTCGACGCATCTCGGTACCCCGCTCGACATCAGTGCGTCGGCACGAAGCAATCAGCTTCGCGCGATTCTCAAGGACGCCGAGCGCTACGACAGGGTCGTGATCGGCGGAGACCTGAATAGCGAGTCAGTCGGTGATGTCGCTCGAGAGGCGGGATACACGTGGCCCACCGAGAGCGGCCCGAAAACCACCAGTTGGGGACGCTGGGACCACATCTTTCTCAAAGGCCTCCGCTCACCGGACACTCTGAGCGCGGGGACAGTCCTCAACGGCCGCGCGACCAGCGATCACGTGCCGGTCTGGGCGATCGCGGTGATCCGCTAGGCGCCACCCGGGGCTTCGACCGGAACGCCGTCGCCATTCGAAGATTCGACCATCGCCGGTTGCGCCAAGAGCGTTTCGGTTTTCACTGGCAGCCCGAGCCGCTTCGCGAAAATCAGCTTGTCGTCGCCGAGCTTGTAATAATCCTTGATCTTGCCGACAAGCTCGTAGCCGGTTCGCTCGTAGAACTGAATCGTCCCGCCGTAGGTCTCTTGCGACGATGTCTCGATCAGTAGCAGGTGTCCTTCGCGACGCGTCACTTCCTCCTCGGCGAACTTCAAGAGCGTCTTGCCGACTCCACCACGGTGCTTGGACTTGTCCACCGCGATCCAGTAGATGTCGTACGTCCATTCAGTGAGTGGAGTCGGGCCGAAGCAGACGTAACCGAGCACGCCGATGCTGTCCTCGCCCACGGGATCGAGTACGTAAGTCAGGTAACCGCTCTCCTCTCCACCCTCGAGCCATTCGTCGATGAGCTCGAGGGCGGTGGCGACTTCGTCGGCCGTGAAGTTGCCCGAGCTCTCGAGGATTCGAATCACACCCTCGCGGTCGGCGGGAACGAGCGGCCTGATCTTCCGGTTCATATATGTATCGACCTGCCGAGAACGCCGAGCGCGGCTTCCTTCACCGCTTCGCTGAGCGTCGGGTGAGAGTGAACAGTGATACCAATGTCCTCCGACGATCCGCGATACTCAAAGGCGAGCACCGCCTCCTGGATCATCTCCGAAACGTTGGGGCCGATCATGTGTGCGCCCAGCAGCTCGTCGGTCTCGGCGTCGGCGATGAACTTGACGAATCCCGTCGTGTCGCCGGACGTACGCGCGCGGCCATTGGCGGAGAACGGAAACTTACCCGTCTTGTACTTCCGTCCGCTCGCCTTTACTTCGTGCTCCGCCAATCCCACCGTCGCGATTTCCGGCCAGGTGTAGACCACCGACGGCATCGACTTGTAATCCATGTGGACCTTGTGCCCGGCAATTGTCTCAGCGGCAATCACTCCTTCCTCCTCGGCCTTGTGAGCGAGGAGCTTGCCACCCACGGCGTCCCCGATGGCGTACACATTCGGGAGATTCGTTCGCAGCTGCGCATCGACGGCTATCTCACCGCGCTGGCCAAGCTCGAGACCGAGTCCAGCGGCATCAATTCCGGACAGCGCCGGCTTTCTGCCGACCGACACGAGAACGCGATCCGCTTCCAGGGTCTCCGCTTTTCCATCTTTTTCGATGTTGATGAGGATACGGGTGCGTTCGAGCTTGGCGCCAGTGACTTTCGTTCCGACCCGGATCTCGAGGCCCTGCTTGCGGAAAATCTTGTCCGCCTCGCGGATGATCTCCTCGTCGTTGCCAGGTAGGATGGTCGGCATGAGCTCCACCACCGTCACCTTCGATCCAAGACGTCGCCAGACGGAGCCGAGCTCGAGCCCGATCACACCGCCGCCGATGACGACGAGATGGGTCGGCACCGAATCTATCTTGAGCGCTCCGATGTTGGACAGCACGCGCTTCTCGTCGAACTTGAGGAACGGCAGCTCGACGGGCACCGAGCCGGTGGCTATGATGACATTCCTGGCGCGGTAGGATTGCTTCTTTCCGTCGTCACCGGCGACATCGACGATGTTGCCCTTCCTGAGCGTGCCGCGGCCTTTCGCCCAGGTGATCTTGTTTTTCCTGAACAGGAACTCGAGACCCGCGGTGTTCTGGCCGACGACCGTGTCCTTCCGCTTCATCATCGTAGCGAGATCGAGCGAGACGTTTCCGACCGTGACGCCGTGCAAGGCCGCGTGCAGGCGCGCGAACTCGTAATGCTCGGATGATGTGAGGAGCGCCTTCGACGGAATGCAGCCCACGTTGACGCACGTTCCGCCCAGGGTCTTGTCCATCTCCACGCAAACTGTATTGAGCCCCAGTTGGGCGGCGCGGATCGCAGCCACGTAGCCACCGGGACCGCCCCCGATGACTGCCACATCACAATCGACCATCTACTCGATCAACATCGCGGCCGGATCTTCGATGAGCTCCTTCACGCGTACGAGAAATAGGACCGCCTGCTGTCCATCGACGATCCGGTGGTCGTAGGAAAGCGCAACGTACATCATGGGGCGGATCTCGACCTGGCCGTTGATCGCGACGGGCCGGTCCTGCGTCTTGTGAAGGCCGAGGATGCCGACTTGCGGGTAGTTGATGATCGGTGTCGATATGAGGGAGCCGAACACACCGCCGTTGGTGATGGTGAACGTGCCGCCCGTGAGATCGTCCATCGTCAGCTTACCGTCGCGCGCGCGCTTGGCGATCGACGAGATGTCCGAGCTCAGCTCGATCGTACCCTTGCGGTCGGCATCCTTGATGTTGGGAACGACGAGTCCCTGATCGGATGCGACGGCGATCCCCATGTTGACATAGTGCTTGTAGATGATCGAATCGCCGTCGATCTGGGCGTTGACCATCGGGAACTGCTTGAGCGCGGCGCACGCCGCCTTCACGAAGAATGGCATGAAGGTGAGCTTCACGCCGTACTCCTTCTCGACTCTCTCCTTGTACTTCTCGCGCAGCCCGTTGATCACCGACATGTCGACTTCGTTGAACGTCGTCAGGTGAGCTGTGTTGTGCTGCGACTGGACCAGGTTCTCGGCAATGCGCTTTCTGCGCGTGGACATCTTTTCGCGCGTCTCCCGCTCACCCGATGCCGTGGCGCCATTCCCGCCGCGCGGTTGTACTGGCGCGCGTGCGGGAGCGGGCGTGGTCAACGCGCGTGCCGGTGCCGTGCCGACACCGGCCTGTTTGGTGAGGACGTCCGGTTTGGAGACCGCGCCTCCGCGTCCGGTCCCCGCTATCGCGGCGATGTCGATGCCTCGCTCGTCGGCGACACGACGGGCCGCGGGAGAGGACTTCGTCTCAGCGACCGGCGAGGGGGAAGCTGGTGTAGTAGGTGGCGGCGTCGCTCCCCGTGATGCAGTCGTCGAGGCCGATGCGGATGCCGCGGTCGCGCCGGCGGTGGCCGCTACGGCGGATTCATCGAGCTCGCCCAGCACTTCGTCCACCTTGACTACATCGCCTTCAGCTTTGGCCTGCTTGGTCAGCACACCAGCTTTCAGCGCCGGTACTTCCACCGTGACCTTGTCGGTCTCGAGCTCGACCAGCGTATCGCCGGCGGCGACGGCATCACCCTGCTTCTTCAGCCACCGCGATACGGTGGCTTCGACGATGGATTCTCCGAGGGGAGGAACCTTTATGGAGAGCATTAGTTGTTGGGCCTCACCGCGGATTCAATCACTGCGCCGTAAAAATGAGCGTTCAGGACGGTAAAACCGGCTTTGGGACGGTAGATTCAACCGTATGCCGGTAAGCTCGTCGTCACGACTGAATATAACGCTCCCCTTATAGCGTGCGAGGACTGACCATCTCGGCGCACGGCGGGCTCGATCAACTCGAGTACCGCACCGACTTGCCGAAGCCCGAGCCGAAGCGCAGCGAGCTGCGCGTGCGCGTGAAGGCGGTCGGCCTGAATCATCTGGATTTGTTCGTTCTGGCGGGAATTCCCAACGTAAAGATCGTCCCGCCCTGGGTGTTGGGGGCCGATGCGGCGGGGGTCGTCGATGCAATCGGGGACCTGAGCGACGCCAAGAGCGACATCAAAGTGGGCGATACCGTCATCATCAACCCGGGATTGAGCGACCATACCTGCGAGTTCTGCCAGGCGGGGGAACATTCGCTCTGCGTCAAGTTCGGCATACTCGGCGAACAGTCTCCGGGAACCCTCGCCGAGTACATCACGATTCCCGCGCGTAACGCGCGGAGCATTCCGAAGGACAAGCCGATCGAATCTGCCGGAGCATTCACGCTGTCGACGCTGACCGCGTGGCGTATGGTTGTCACGCGCGCCCGCGTGAAGAAGGGCGACAACGTCCTCATCTGGGGAATCGGCGGCGGTGTCGCGCTCGCCGCGCTCGAGATCGTCCGCCGCATCGGCGCGACCGCGTGGGTGACATCCCACAGCGACGAGAAACTTGCGCTTGCGCGTGGACTCGGGGCGGAGAACGTGATCAACTACACCAATACGGATGTGGGGAAGGAGATCAGGGCGCGTACCGACAAGCGTGGAGTCGACGTCGTGTTCGATACCGTCGGCGAGGCGACGTGGGCGCAGTCCCTGGGCGCGCTGGGCAAGCGCGGACGGCTCGTGACCTGCGGCGCGACGTCCGGGCCAATCGTGCAAACGGACATCCGGCGGCTGTTCTGGAACCAGTGGGACATCATGGGATCGACGATGGGGAATGAAGCAGAATTCGATGCCGTCGCGAGCCAGTTCGCGGCCGGCGGCCTGACTCCGCTCATCGATTCGGTGTTCGAGATATCCCAGGCACGCAAGGCGTTCGAGCGGCTCCAGAGCGGCCAGCAGTTCGGGAAAGTCGTGGTACGCATCCCGGAATGAGTGATGCGCGCGCGCAGTACACGCCGCTCGAGTTACAGCGGATCCGTGAGGAGTTCATCGCCGGGAACAGCGCGCAGTGTCCACGCTGCTCCGTGGCAATGACGCGGAGACCGATCGGGGGCGGATCGTTCGGGCTTGGGTATGCGCGCCAGCGTGACTGGCTTATCTGCCCGAAGTGCCGGCGCAGCGCGATTTACGACATCAAGCGTGGCACGCGAAACTAGGCAAGCGGCCGCGGGGTCGTATCTTTGCATGAGCAGACGCCACTCGTTCTTACCCAGGGATACTTGATGCGAAGCCCTTCACTATTCGGCGCCTTTTTGTTTTTCTGCTTCACCGTGCCGGTCGCCGCACAAGTGATCGAGCGGCCAGTTCCGTTCGACAGCGCCGCGCACGTGATGGTGATGACGCCGCTGATTGCCGACAGGGCGCAACTGCGGGCGCCATCATGGCCGGTGAGTGGTGACTTTGTCGAAGCGAGACTCTACACGGTTACGGACTCGACCTACATCCTGACGGTGAGGCGCGCGTCAGGTGTGGTAGAGCGCTACTCACTCGCGTTGGCAGACCGTGAGGCGATTCGCGTGAGCGTATCGCGCCTGCCGCCCGAGGTCGTTCGCGAGCAGACCGATGCCGGCAATGCCTTCATCCGGAACCAGTCGCTGCTCGGGCTCGCGGTATATGCTCCCGCGTTTTCCTACGCGATCGGTGAGAACTCCGCCGCGAGCGCGGTCGCTGGTTATCTCGTCGTCGCCGGCGGAACCTTCTTTGCCGCGTCGGAAATCGCGCGGCGACTGTTCATCACGCGTGCCCAGAACGACATGTCGTTCAACACCGGCCTGAATGGAGCGCTGGGTACTTGGGGTGCGGTGTACATCGTTGGCGGGAGCGACAATGCGCAGGCGGCGGGAGCGTTTGTCGGAGGACTCGCCGGCACGGCGCTCGGGCTCCGCATCGGACGCGGGTTGACGGAAGCTGAAGCCGTAGGGGCCGGCTTTGGCTCGCACCTCGGTGCCCTGATCGCCGCGGGAACGACTGAGATGCTCCAGGGCGATTCCGAGTGCACCTTGGACCCCAATGGATTCACCGTGTGTGAAGACAGGCCCGGCCACAAGCTCCAGGTTTTCACAATCATCGCCGCCGGCCTCATCGGGTACCCCCTCGGAATTCTCTATCCGAGGAACTCCAGCTACAACGTGACGCCCGGCGACATTCAGACCTTGATTTCCGCTGGACTTCTGGGCGTCAGCGCCGGCGTCTCCTTTCTACCGGACAGCCCGAAGAGCTCGACGGCGTGGGCGGCGATAACCGCGGGCGGGATCATTGGAGTCCTGGCGGGGGACCGGTTCCTCGTTCGCCGGGCTGACCATACCCGCACCGACGCGGGACTGCTTTTTCTCGGAACTACAGCCGGCGGACTGATAGGCGCGGGCGTTGCAGCGTTGATCGACAACGATCTCCATCCGCAGCTGGTCTTTTCGCTGGCGACGGTCGGTGGGCTCGCCGGGCTCGTAGTGACCGAGCGCAGCCGCGATCCGCGTTCGGACGCCGGGCGCCAGCGCGTTCGGGTCGTGTTCAACCCGGCGGGATTGATAGGCCTCGCGACCAAAACGCGGGGCACGCACTCGCTCTTTACGGTGAGGTTCTAGTGGATACGACGATGGCGCTCACGTTCGGCGAGAGACTGCAGGGCAGCTTCGAGCAGCTCTATGGCTACATCCCGGCTCTGTTCGGCGCGCTCGTCATCCTCTTCGCCGGCTACCTGCTGGCGAGACTGCTCGAGAAGGGAACCGATCGGCTGATGCGCCGCATCCGCTTCAACCAGATTCTCGAAAAGGGCGGAGTGATGCAGGCCGTCGAGAGGTCGGGCTCCCACATCAATCCGACACGCGTCGCCGGAAGCCTTGTCTTCTGGTTCGTGATGTTCGCGGTCATGCTCGTCGCCGCCAACGCCCTCGGATTGCAGTCGCTCGCGAACGTGTTCTCGGAGCTGGTGAGCTACATCCCGAGCGTCATCGCGGCCATCGTGATCATGATCGTGGGGATCGTTTTGGGAAGCTTCGTCGGCGGTCTCATCAAGGCGTCCGCAGGCGGGCTCCACGGCGGACCCACTTTGGCGAGAGCGGGAAAGGGCGGCGTGATCATGCTGGCGACGTTCATGTCCCTCCAGGAGCTGGGCGTGGCAACGGAGATCGTGACGACCGCATTCGCGATCCTCTTCGGTGCCGTCGCGCTCGCGCTCTCCCTTTCATTCGGCCTCGGCAACCGCGACCTGGCCGGCGAAGTCAGCCGCGAATGGTATCGGCGTTACAAGGAAGAGCGGGATACGATCGAGCGGGACAATCGCGAGATCGACCGCGCGGAGGGCATCTCGACGAACGACGAGTACGTGCGGCCCACGTACCCCGCGCCGGTGCGTGAGGTGATCCCGACGCCACCGCCGCGCGACATAGCCCCGGACGATCTCATTCGCCCTGGCCCTGACGACATCGCTCGCCCGGAGTGACTGAGGGACCCGAAGTCGGGGGTCACGGCCAGCTCCTCCGCGCGCTGTCGCTGCGGCAGACTACAGCGCTGGTCATCGGAAGCGTCATCGGCACGGGGATATTTCTCAAGGCCGCACCGATGACCCAGCTGCTCGAAAAGCCCTCGCTCGTGCTTCTTGCCTGGCTCGCCGCGGGGATTCTTTCGCTCGCTGGCGCGCTGACCTACGCGGAGCTCGGCGCGATGCTGCCGAAAGCCGGCGGCGACTATGTCTATCTGCGTGAAGCGTACGGAAGACTTCCCGCTTTTCTCAGCGGTTGGACGAGCGTTGCCGTCATTGCGACCGGCGTCATCGCGGCGTTGGGAACGGCGTTCGCCACTTTCCTGTCGGTATTCATCCCTCTGGATGCGGTCTGGATCGAGCGGACTTTTCATTTTCTCGGAGAGGACGTTCACTGGCGCATCGGGATCGCGCAGGTAGTAACGGTGGCGATAATCCTTCTCTTCTCGGGACTGAATACCCGCGGAGTCGCGCTCGGCGGCCAAATACAGTGGGTTCTCACTGCCGCCAAGATTCTTGGCATCGCCATCATCGTAGTAGGCGCGTTTCTCCTGTCGCGGCAGGGATCGTGGGCAAATCTGCGCGATCCCGCCGCGAGCGCGGCGGCAGCTGCAGCAGGAGGGGCCGCGACAGTCAGCGCATTCGGAGCGGCGATGGTGGCGGCGTTGTGGGCCTATCAGGGCTGGAGCCAGATGCCAATGGCTGCCGGCGAGATCGACAATCCAGGGCGCAACATTCCGCGGGGGCTGATCTACGGAATGGTGATCGTGCTCGTCGTCTATCTCATTACCAATCTCGCCTACTTCTACGCCCTTCCCACCGCGGAAATACTCACCGCCAGCTCGACCGCGCACCGCGATGCGCTTCCCGTCGCAACGAAAGCGGCGAACAGCTTCCTCGGCACAGCCGGCGGTAAAGTCATATCCGTCCTCTTTCTGATGTCAGTGGTCGGGGCGCTCAATGGAGTCACCCTCATGACTTCGCGGGTCCCATTCGCGATGGCGCGCGACAGATTGTTCTTCCAGTCGCTCGGGCACGTCGATCCCCACACGCACGTACCAGTCCGGGCGATCTGGGTACAAGGGATCTGGGGATCTCTGCTGGCGCTCTCCGGCACGTTCGATCAGCTCACGACGTCCGCGATCTTCGCTCAGTGGCTCACGTTCGGTTTCTCGGCTGCCGCGGTGTTCGTGCTGAGACGCAAAATGCCCAATGCAGAGCGACCGTATCGCGTACTCGGCTATCCGGTGGTGCCAGCACTGTTCGTCCTCATAGCCGCGTGGCTGGTGGTGAATACTCTGAAGACGAGTCCCGTGGAATCGGCAGCGGGACTGGTGCTGGTCGCGCTGGGAGTGCCGTTCTACCTGTACTTCCGGCGCGCTAACTAAGGGCGCTCCTTGACACGATATCCGGCGGTCTGGACGGTACCGAGCTCTGGCTTGGCGGCTAGAAGGAGTCCTTCGATCGCCCTGGAAGAGCACCTACCGGAGGGCTGACCCTCTTTTGAGTTTTGAGTTTACCGTTTTTGCGTCGTCCGTTTTTGCGTTAGGGCCTGCGCGGCAAAAAACGCATGAACGGAGAACGCAAGCACGGAAACTCAAAACTGAAAGGGAAAGGCAGCGCTGAAAACGACGGCATGTACGTTGCCTCGCAATCCTCGGTCGCCGAGCAATCACGATAAGGGAACCATCGATACCGATGCATCGAGCAAGAGAGTGACGATCCGAGTCTCATCCATCCTGGTACTGTTGGCCGCTTCGCTCGGATGCACTCCCAGCCTACGTGTTCGATCGGGGACACAGACGCAGCCTGGTATCACGATTGCCGACGTCCGCTCTCGCATCTACCTGGTCGCGGACGATTCGATGAAGGGCCGCGAGGCGGGCGAGACGAGCAACGTCATGATGACGGATTATCTCGCCCGCGAGCTTGCGCGCATCGGACTCGAGCCGGCCGGGGAGAATGGGAGTTACTTCCAGACCGTCCCGATGGTTCGGCGGATCGTCGATCCCGCGTCTTCGCTTGCAGTCGAGGGCCAGGCGCTGAAGCTGTTCGGCGATTTTGCGCCCATACGGCCGACGTCCTCGCTTCGATCCGGCACGGGACTCGTCGTCGAGAGTGCAGGCATCATCTATGGGGGTCGTGCGGGCGATACTACAGTCTCGCTCAGGCCCGACCAGGTCGCCGGAAAGATCGTCGTGCTCGACGCTCCGCTTGGACGCGATGGAAGACCCACTTCCGTATACGCGACGCCGACGGGATTGTCGGTGAGCCGGTTTCCGTCGGCGGCAGGGATCGCTGTCACCGCGCTCGACCTCCTGACCGCGGCAGGTAAGGCTTCAATACGTGGGCGCGGGAACGGACTGAGCTCCTATCCCGACCGTTCGCCGCTTGCCCTGCTGATCTCACGGCGCGCGGCGGAGAGACTAATGGGTGCGCCACTCGACTCGCTTCGTCCCGGAGCTTCCGGACGCACTGCAAGCGCGCGCATCGGATTTCTCGACGAGGCCGTCGCCGCACCGGCGCGAAACGTCGTCGGAATTCTGCGTGGGTCAGATCCGCGTCTACGCGGGCAGTTCGTGGCGGTCGGCGCGCACAATGACCATATCGGGCTCGCTACGCGGGCCGTGGATCACGATTCGCTGCGCGCCTTCAATAAAGTCATGCGCCCCGAAGGAATACAAACCCCTCTGCGCGCTCCGACCGCCGATGAGTGGGTTCGCATCCGAGCCATCCTCGACAGCCTCCGGCGCCTAGCACCGCCACGCCGGGATTCGATCAACAATGGGGCGGATGACGACGCCTCCGGCTCGGTCGCCGCGCTGGAGATCGCGGAGTCGATGGCATCCGGTGCCAGGCCACGGCGCTCGATCCTGTTCGTCTGGCACACCGCCGAGGAACGCGGACTCCTCGGCTCGGCGTGGTTCGTGGACAATCCGACAGTAAACCGTGATTCGATCGTCGCCCAGCTCAACATGGACATGGTGGGCAGAGGGCCGGACAGCTTGCGTGCGCCACCGCGCACGATTCAGATCATCGGAGCACGGCGCCTCTCGACGCAGCTCGGCGATGTCGTCGAGTCGGTCAACAGCGCGCGCGCAGCTCCGTTCCGCATCGACTACTCATATGATGCCCCGCGCCATCCGCTCAACCGCCTTTGCCGGAGCGACCATTACAACTATTTGCGCCGGGGAATCCCGATCGCCTACTTCTCGCGCGGCTATCACGAAGCCTATCACATGGTGACTGACGAAGCGCAGTACATCGACTTCGAGGGGCTGGCCGAGGTCTCGGATCTCGTGCGTAATGTGGCGGTGGCGATTGCGAACCGTGATCAGAGGCTGGTCGTCGACAAGCCGCGAATAAATCCGCGAGGTCCCTGTCTGCAGTGACCGGAGCGACTGCTACTCCAGAACGACCGCTGTCCCCGAAGTACTCACCATCAGCATTCCCCCACCCTGTCCCATACTGATGTTCTCGTAGTCGACATCGACTCCGATCACGGCGTTGCCGCCCATAGCGCGCGCGGCTTCCTGCATCTCCCCGAGCGCGATCTCCCGCGCCGAGCGCAGTTCCTTCTCGTAGGCAGCCGAGCGGCCGCCGACGATGTCGCGGATTCCGGCGAAGAAGTCCTTGAAGATGTTAGCGCCGAGTATCGCCTCACCCGTGACGATGCCGAGGTGCTTCTTGATTCGCTTGCCTTCGACTGTGTGCGTCGTAACGGTCAACATTGCCTCTTTCCCTGGTTGAAGAGCCCGCTTGTGACTTATGACGTTAATTATCCGCGTCCAGTTTCGATCAGGCAAATCATGGAAAGGCCTCTACGCCTTGCCCGCGACACGACTACGTAACAATGCGTAGGCGCGCCAGCGCCAGCGCGAGTTAGCGTCAATCCATGACCAGCCGCCACCCCCATTATTCGAGCCTTGATAGAGCTAACCAACCCCGCCGTCAGTCTCACCGATTTCGCGCTGGCGATCGAATGCGCGGTGTTCACGCTGCTGCTCGTGCGGCGGCCGGCGAGCGATCCGCTCCTGCGCGGGTGGTTCGTGACATTCTTTGCATCGATTGCCGCTGCCTCGCTGCTGGGTGGCACCATGCACGGGTTCTTCGAGTACTCCGCGAGTCCCGTGCGGACGATCCTGTGGACGGGTACGCTCTTGGCGATTCTGCTGACCAGCTTCGCCGCTTGGTCGATAGCAGCAATCCTGCAGCTCGATGCGCGCGCATCCCTGTGGGCTCGCTGTTTCGCCGCCGCGCAGCTGGTGGTGCTTTCTCTTGTCGTGCTGTTCGTGACACGCGAATTCCTGGTCGCGATCGTCGCGTATCTACCTGCCACCATCTTCCTCGTCACCTCGCTGTCACTTGCGTATCGTCGTCGCCGCAGCCCGTCGCTGGCGTGGGGAGTCGCGGGACTCGTCCTCGTTTTCGTCGGCGCTGCCGTGCAGCAGCTCGGAGTCACGGTGCACCCCGTGTACCTCGATCACAACACGATGTACCACGTCATCCAGGGCATTGCGCTGTGGATGATCTACCGCGCGGCGCAGTGGATCGTCACTGCTCAACCCATCGTCTGGAGAACACATGATATCCAGACGTGAGTTCCTCGAATCGGTCGCCCGGATCGGTACCGCCGCGGCAGTTCTGCCCGGTTGTGCGCCGCAAATCGCGGCCGGCCTCCATGCTGGCGACGTCGCGGTCAACGACATTCACTCGCAGCTCAACCCGACGCGCGTACGGCGCATCGTTCGGCCGGAGTCGCTCGAGGCTGTAGAAAGAATCGTTCGCGAGGCTGGGGCCGAAGGCCGACCTCTCAGCATCGCCGGGGGCAGGCACGCGATGGGCGGGCAGCAGTTCGCCACCGGCGCGACGCTGATCGACATGAACGGCCTCGCGCGAGTGATCGAGTTCGATCGAGTGAACGGTGAGATCGAGCTTGAAGCAGGGATCCAGTGGCCGGAGCTGTACAGGTATCTGCTCGACACCCAGCAGGGGGCTGCCGGTGCCTGGACTTTCGTCCAGAAGCAGACGGGTGCTGACCGACTGAGCATTGGCGGCGCGCTCGCCGCGAACGCCCACGGCCGCGGACTCAAATTTCCTCCCTTCGTCAGCGACGTCGTCGCGTTCACGCTGGTTGGCGCGGACGGTGTCCCACGCCGCTGCAGCCGTACGGAGAATGCGGGGCTGTTCCGCGCGGTGATCGGCGGATACGGATTGTTCGGGGTGGTTACGACCGTGCGGCTGCGGCTCACGAGGCGGAACAAGGTGCAGCGCATCGTCGAAGTCATCGACGTCGACGACCTGCCACGGATGTTCGAGCGGCGCATCGCCGAGGGGTTCCTGTACGGCGATTTCCAGTTCGCCACGGATCTGGAAGGAGACGCGCTGCGCAGGGGAGTGTTTTCCTGCTACAAGCCCGTCGACGATTCGACATCGATGCCGGCCAACCGTGCCGCGCTTTCTCCGGAGACCTGGGGACAGCTTCTCTATCTCGCCCACGTCGACCGCGCCCGCGCGTTTCAGGAGTACGCGAAGTACTACCTCACAACCTCCGGTCAGTACTACTGGTCCGATGAGCACCAGATGAGCACGTACATCGACGACTACCATCAAGCACAGGCGGCACGGCTCGGCGAGTTTGCACACGGAACCGAGATGATCACGGAGATCTATGTGCCGCGCGACGCGCTGGTGCGCTTTCTCGCCGATGCGCGGGGCGATCTCCAGGCCAGCCGCGCGCAGCTCATTTACGGCACTGTCCGGCTCATCGAGCGTGACATGGAAACGATGCTCGCCTGGGCAAAGCAGCCATATGCGTGCACGATCTTCAATCTCCACGTCGAATCGGGTGCCGCCGGTGTCGAGAAAGCGAGACAGGATTTCCTGCGCCTCATCAACCGCGGGCTGTCATACGGAGGCAGCTATTTTCTCACTTATCACCGCTGGGCGAGGCGCGAGCAAGTGGTGGCGGCGTACCCTGAGTTCGTCGACTTCCTGCGCTTGAAGCGCCGATACGACCCGCAGGAGCGCTTTCAAAGCGACTGGTACCGACACTACCGTACGATGTTTGCCGATCGGCTCTGACGAGGGTGGTGAAACTCCGCGTGCGTGCGCATCGTTGGGAAGGATTGGCGGTACGTGTCCGCACGCACAGGAGATTCGATCATGATCAAGGCTGTCATCGCGGTTCTGGCGGGACTGCTCCTGCTCGGCGAAGTGTTCAATCAGACCGGCAGGGCGTCGCGCGTCGTTGACAGCCTTCGCCCGTTCGACGCCGTCATCGGCGTCATGGCGATCGTCGTCGGGATACTGAACCTGTTCAGCCTGGTGGGACTCTTTCTGATCCTGGGCGGGCTGGTGCTGGGTGCGCGCGCGCTCGCCGCGGTTCCAAATGTGGGCGACGACCTGGTTCGTGCCGGCGACAAGGTTGCCGGGTTCCGGGTGTTGATTGGGAGCATCCTCATCGTGCTGGGCGTGCTGAACTTTCTGGGGAGGATACTCTGAGGTTCACTCCCTACGGGGGCACTTACAAGGGATCCAAGTTGTGAGTGGACAGTCGTGAGTTATAGTGTGTCAGTGAGTTGTCAGTGGTAGTCACTGAGAACTGACTCGCAACTACAACTGACTCCCTGACAACTCAATACTTGGATCCGCTGTAAGACCACCTGGAGCCAGTTACCCCGATCTGATGAACCGTTCAACTGAAAACGGCCTCAGATTAAACCTCGTTCGCCCCTCAATCAGTAGCTCCGCCTGAATCTCTCCTATTACACTCGCGAACTTGAATCCGTGCCCCGAGCACGGACTGGAAATGAGCACCTGTGGGTGCAGCGGGTGAAAATCCACGATGAAATCGTGATCCGGCGTGTTCGTAAAGAGACAAGTGCCAGTCTCCCGGATCGGCGCGGCGGACAATTCCGGTAAGACCGGCCGCAGCGCGGCACGCAGCGGCTTTACATCGCTTTCATCGATGGTCCGTCTGATTGTCGCCGGATCGTCACTCGTTTCTCCGCCGTGCATCACGGATGCCTTTACTCCGCGCGGCAATCGGGGGAATCCGTAGCAAATGCTGCCGGGTTTGTACTCGTAGGCGTAGATGGGAAACCTGCTGCGGTCGTAGAGAGCGGGTTCACTCCGCGGATCGAGCCAGAACACCGCCTGGCGCTCGACCGTGAGCCGCAGCTCGATGTCGTGCAGCAGCTTCCCACTCCACCCTCCGGCCGCCACGACGAGCCAGTCGGCGCTATAACTGCTGACGGGAGTTTTCACTCGCGTGCCTTCACCATCCGCCTTCCATTCGAGCACCGGCTCCTCGAAGTGTGCTTCAGCGCCCGCGTTCCGAGCCGCATCGAGGTGCGCCTTGTTGCACGCCTCCGGGTCCAGATGTCCAGCGCGCGGATCGACCGCCGCCACGAGGTTATCGGCAAGATGGAAGGCCGGGTATCGCGCTCGCGTCTGGTCAGGACTCAGGACTTCCTGAGGAAGCCCGTGCCGCGCCGCACTTCTCAAAGTCCCTGTGACCACCGATCCGTTGGGCGGACCGATCATCAGTCCGCCGGTGATCGTCAGCAGGTTGGTAGCGCTACGCTCCTCGAGATCATTCCACAATTCGTACGCGCGTTGCACCAGCGGCACGTAAAGCGGGTGCTCGAAGTACAGCTCGCGAATTATCCGGCTGTCGCCGTGCGAGGAGCCGAGGCTGTGACCGTGTTTGTATTGCTCCAGCCCGAGTACGCGCCAGCCGCGTTGCGCGAGATGATAGAGCGTCGCGCTGCCCATCGCGCCGAGGCCGAGAACGATCGCGTTGTAGTGCTGCCCGTGGGAAGTCAAGTTGTTCTCTACCGGCAACGACATCTTCGCAGCAGCGGTGTAGGATTGGGACGGTTCCAAAAAAACTGAACTGAATAGGTGGGAGGCGCCAGTAGCGCAGGTGCCAGGTTGGAGTTCACGACGCCGGGACTTGCCTCGTTGGCGTAATGGGGGCCAAAGCTCGCCGCCTGTGCGCGGTACGCCACCGGAAAAGTCGTGGCGTAGTGAACTGATGCCTCGTACCTATGCTACTGGCACCTCCCACCCATTCTTTTCTCTTTTGGGGCGCCTTACTGCTGAATCTTCGTTCTCGTCGCAGAGAATTAAGATGCCACACACGCGGGTTGGAATGCAGCGCCGAAGAGGATACCCTCGCCGACTCCCTACAGAGATGTGTACCGCAGCTCGCGGCTATCGCCGCGGCGAGATCCTCCACAGCTCACCGTTTTTCTGATCGGTGACGATGTAGAGAAGTCCATCAGGCCCCTGCCGGACATCGCGAACGCGTTGGCTGCGGTCGGTGAGGAGGTGCTCCTCTCCAGTCACACGATCGTTCTCGAGGACGAGACGCACGAGTCGCTCCTGCCCGAGACTTCCGATGAACAGATTGTTGCGCCACGCGGGAAACACATCGCCGGTGTAGAACGTTGCTCCGGACGGGGCGATCACCGGATCCCAGTAGTAGACGGGCTGCTCGAAACCCGCTCGGGCCGTGACTGCGCCGGATAGCGGCCGGCCTGAGTACTCAATGCCGTAAGCGACGTTTGGCCAACCGTAGTTCTTGCCCTTCTCGATGAGGTTGAGCTCGTCCCCACCGCGAGCGCCGTGCTCGATCTCCCAGAGGCGACCCTGCGGATCGAAGGCAGCAGCTTGAATGTTCCGGTGGCCGCGCGTCCAGATCTCGGGGAGCGCGCCTGATTGTCCGACGAAAGGATTGTCCGGCGGTGCAGTCCCGTCGGGCCTGATGCGGACGATTTTGCCGAGGTGGCTGTCGAGCTGCTGTGAATATCGCCGCATTTGGCTGTCCGACCGCTCGCCGAACGTGGCGTACAACATCCCATCGGTGCCGAACGCGAGGCGTGAGCCGTAGTGCATGGTGCCGTCGTAGGTCGGCATCACGCGGAAAATCACCCGAACCTGGTCGAGTCGCGTCCGATCCGGCGACAGCACTCCCTTGGCGATGCTGGTTCCGTTCCCGCCCTGTCTGGGCTCGGAGAAGCTCCAGTAAATCGTGCGATCGGTATCGAAGGTGGGACTGAGCGCGACATCGAGCAGTCCGCCCTGTCCGCGCGCGTCGACCTGGGTGACTCCGGCGATCGGCTGGCCAATGTTTCCGCTGGCGGAGACGATGCGGAGGCGGCCAGGCTTTTCGGTGACAAGGAAATCGCCGCCAGGCAGTGGCTCGACGGCCCACGGATTGACCAGGCCTTTCGCGACGACGCTGACGTCGAAGGCAACATTCGAGGTGACCCCGCAAGCGCGAGTTTGGCCGGGACGCGCAGGACTTTGGTTGGAGGCGTTGGGCGACCGCGTCTCGACGGGTTTGCATTGCGCCGAAGTCTGAGCGGCAGTTCCGCTTTCTGCGGCCTGGGCGGTGGAGCTGTCGGCGGGCGGCGCCCCGCCGCAAGCCGCGAGCGCAGCGATCAGAACGTTTGCCGGAATGGATGTGAGGCGGGAAGTGCGCATTGATCCTCTTGGAATGCGGTCTGATTGAATACGTAGCATTGCGCCAATTCCATTGGATGTCGCAATTGCGATTCCATCACGTGCTCTATTGGTCTTCTGCCGTGCTCGTCCGCGCGGGGTCGTTGGCGGGAAGAACATCTGCCGCCCATTCGGATTGCTTCCACCCCGGGATTGGAGTTGTCTGCCGCGGGCGCGGTACGAACGTCGACCGCTCGACGAGAGCATAATGGTGAATGTAGCGCGGGCAGTTGGGATAGATCTGGTGCGCGGCGACGCGCACGATGAACTGTGCTTCGGGATAGGCCGCGAGCAGCTCGTCGTCGTAGCGAATGGCGGCTGTCCCGTCCACCCTCATCCGGCGCTGCCGCTCGAAGTCGATGAAGAGCAAGCCGACGGCGGGGTTGATTTTGAGGTTGCCCATGGTCAAATACATCCCGTTTCCGTCGTAGTTGGGAAACGCCACCGTCGCCTCGTCGATGACGCGCACGAAACCGGGATCACCACCTTTGTACGAGCACGTCGGCTGTCCGGACGCGTCCGCTGTAGCGATGAAGAACATGTCGAGGCGCTCGATAAATTCGCGATCGGCCGCAGTGAAAGTGTCGTGCACCTTGACCTGCTCCAGCCGGTCCGCGAGACGACGCGTGTCGAACCGGTCCTGAAGCTCGCGGCTGCCCTCGTGATACATGTCCGACATAGATCCTCCTCGCTGCTGAACAGACCGGCGTCAACTGCAATTGAACCCGAGGTCAGCTGGCGGCTTTCGGTACGAACGTTCTACATCCTTGCGATGTCAAATCAAATTGTCCACTGGTCCCGTTCCCCGGTCATACGATACATGATGCGTCCATCTCTCCGTCGAACAAGGCTTCTCGGTGTCGTTGCCAGCTTCCTTTATGCGCCGCTGGCCCAGGCTCAGCAAACAACGCCACCCGCGTCAACCGCCGCTCCAGCCTCAACCGTCCGTCCCCACGACCAGGCTCCCTCCGCGGTAGCTGTGCGGCGGACTGGCACCGTCCAGATCGATGGCCGGCTAGACGAAGCCGCGTGGCAAGCCGCGACACCCATCACCGAGTTCTGGCAGTTCGATCCGAACGAAGGACAGCCCGTATCGGAGCGGACCGAAGCACGCATTCTCATCGATGACGCCGCGGTCTACGTCGGCATGCGGCTTTATGACAGCGAGCCGCAGAAAATCCAGTCACAGCTCGCCCGCCGCGACGAGTCCATCGAAGGCGATCTGGTCGAGGTCACCTTCGACAGCTATCACGACCACCTGGGCGCGTTCATTTTCCGGCTTTCTCCCGCCGGCGCGCGACGCGACGCGACAGTCAGCGGGCAGTTTGGATCAAACGACAACACCTGGGACGCCGTGTGGGAGGGAAGCGCGACCGTCGATTCGCTCGGCTGGAGCGCGGAGTTCCGCATCCCGCTGTCGCAGCTACGGTACGATCCGAATCAGGCGCAGCACGTGTGGGGGCTACAACTCGGGCGCAAGATCGCCCGCAAGGCGGAAGTGAGCTTCTTCGCTTTCACGCCGAAAGCGGAGCAGCAGGGAGTGAACCGCTACGGCCACCTGACCGGGTTGGGGAAGCTCCCTTCGCCACGTCGCATCGAGCTCGTCCCCTACGGGCTGGCGAAGAACGAGCATCCCGGCATCGCGCGCAACGATCCGTTTCGCAAGAGGAACAACGTCGTTCCCGGTGTCGGACTTGATCTCAAATACGGAATCACCAGCAACTTTACGCTCGATGCGACGTTCAATCCGGATTTCGGTCAGGTAGAAGTCGACCCCGCCGTCGTCAACCTATCGGCGTTCGAGACGTTCTTTCCGGAGCGACGGCCCTTCTTCGTCGAAGGTGCCAGCATCTTCAGCTTCGGCGAAATGAGGACACAGAACACGTCGAACGGCTACAACTTCGTGCACACTCGACGCATCGGCCGCCAGCCTCAACGTTTCCTCGGCGGACCAAACGTGACGTTCGTTGACGCGCCGCTCGAGACCACCATCGCCACGGCAGCCAAGCTGACGGGACGGACTCCGGGTGGATGGTCGTTCGGAGTCCTCGATGCATTAACGATGCGGGAGGAAGCACGATACCTGGATACACTTGGTGTCGAGCAACGCGCGACAGTGGAGCCACGCGCCAACTATTTCGTCGGAAGAGTGAAGCGGGAGCTTCGAGAAGCGAACACGACGGTCGGAGTGGCTGCCACGGCGGTAAACCGGAGCCTCGACGACTCCGCGCTGGAGCCGATTTTCCGCCGGGCAGCTTATGTCGGCGGCCTCGACTGGACCCACGCGTGGTCCAATCGCAAGTACGCGTTCGACGGCGCGATAGCCGTGACTCACAATCTCGGGAGCGCCGAAGCGATTGACGCGCTCCAGCTTGCCCCCGCCCGATCCCTCCAACGTCCAGATCGAGAGCACAACCGCCGCGATCCCACCAAGACATCCCTCACCGGCTACGTCGCGGAGATGACATTCGCCAAGCTGGCCGGCCTGCACTGGAAGGGCTCGGTCAGCTATCAGGAATACAGTCCGCTGTTCGAGCTCAACGAGATCGGTTTTCTTGGAAGCACCGACATGCGGTCGGTTACGCCGTTGATCTATTACGACGAGACCCGTCCGGGCAAGTATCTGCGTAATTGGTCGCAATTCCTCTTCTGGAATCCAACGTGGAATTTCGATGGCGACATGACCTACAACGGTGTTGGCACGCTCACCTTCGCTGAGTTTCCCAACTTCTGGGGTCTCTTTCTGCGTTTCGACTGGCGGCCTCCGGTGTTCGACGATGGCTTGACCCGTGGTGGCCCGATGGCGCGAGCGGTATCAGGGGGCGGTGCACAGATCGAGGTGAATACCGATCGCAGAAAGCGCTACACTTTCGGTGTGTTCAGCTCCCGCTCATGGAATTCGGCCGGCGGCTGGTCGCACCAGATCAGCCCGCGAGCGACGCTGCGACCGTCCACGGCGCTGCGGATCACACTGCAGCCGACCTACACGCGCACGCACGCGATGGCGCAGTTCGTCACGACCGTAAGCGATGCGATGGCCGCCGATACCTACGGCGCCCGCCATGTCTTCGCGACGCTCGATCAGCACCAGCTCGCGATCGTGAATCGACTCGATTGGGCATTCACACCGGCGCTCTCACTGCAGCTTTTTGCTCAGCCGCTCCTCGCAGCCGCTGATTTTCAGGACTACAAGGAATTCGCGCGTCCGCGTCAGTTCGAGTTCGAGATATATGGTCAGGATGCCGGGACGATTTCGCGCGACCCGTCGGGCACATATACGGTCGACCCCGATGGTCCCGTCAGTCTGGCGCCGCCGTTCACGTTTTCCGACCGCGATTTCAACCGCCGCTCGCTGCGCGGCAGCGCGGTGCTGAGATGGGAATATCGACCGGGCTCGGCGTTGTTCCTGGTGTGGCAGCAAAGCCGATTCGGCTCGATCAGAAACGGTGAATTCAACCTTGGCGAGGACTTCAGCGAGTTGTGGGGAGTGCCGCCGGAAAACATCTTCGTGCTCAAAGGCACATGGTGGATTGGTAGGTAAGACTTTCGCGCCGTCCGACTATAACTGACGTTATGCGTTACCCGTTGAACCGTTCACAGCCGTCCGCTTAGCCGTTAGCTCTCAGCTGTTAACGCAAAGTGCAAAACGTCAGTTGATTGGTTGGATGTTCTTTGCTCGTGAGCTCCTGAAACTCCGTGCGGCCAGGACGCCTCCCAAAAACCCGCCGAGGTGCGCCTGCCAGCTGATCCCCGGCACGCCGGGCATTATCCCAAGCACGAGGCTACCCCAGACCAGCGTGACGATTACGCTGAGCAGGATGCTGCCGAAGCTTCGAGCGTACCACCCGCTCAACATCAGAAATCCGAGGTAGCCGAAGACCAGGCCGCTGGCGCCGATGTGCACCGAGCCCGGTGCGCCAAGGAGCCACGCCATCAAAGCGGATCCGATCATTCCAGCGAGCGTCACCGGAATGAAATGTCGCTCGTCCCGAAGCATCACCATCCATCCGAGTACCACGAATGGAATGCTGTTGGCGACGATATGATCGAGGCTGCCGTGCAGAAAGGGCGCGAACAGCACGCCGCGCAAGCCGACGGTCGTGCGTGGAATGACCCCGAGAGAGAGGAGCGCGCCGCCGAGAGCCAGGTTCACAACGAACACCACCCAGAACACAGCGAGTGTCCCGCCCAGGATCAAAGCCTGCGTCCTGAGCGCGCCCCTTACAGTGGTTACGCGATTTTCGACGGCGACCTCGACGGTCCCCCGATGTCTACGGCGATCCCGCGCCACTTCCCCTGATTGAACCGCGCCACGCTCAGCGCGCAGCGTATCGCGTGGCCAACGAGAATCGCGACCCAGATGTGTATTGGCTGCAGCGTCCCCGTCTGCTGGATGATGAAGCAGATGCCGAGCGGCACGATGACCTGCGAGATGATCGAGATGTAAAGCGGGCTCTTGGTGTCGCCCGTCCCCTGCAGTCCGCCGGTGTAGGTGAGCGCGACGGCGATGAAGAGCCCCGACAGGCTCAGCACGCGCAGCAGCTGTACGCCGATCTCGACGACTTCGGGCTCGTTCATCCCGAATATCGCGAGCAGCTCGCGCGGGAAGAAGAGAAATACCATTCCGATTACCGCAGCTCCCGCGAATCCGAAACGCGCTGCGATATGCACAGCGTCCTCGGCGCGATCGGGCTTGCCGGCGCCAAGATTCTGGCCGGCCACCGCCGCGGCGGCGCCCATCAACCCGATCGATGTCCAGGTGATGAGTGAAAACAGCTGGGAATACGAAACGGCGAACGCCGCCTGCGCCGCGGCGCTCTGAGCGAGCGAGCCGATGAAGGCGAGCATGAACACGCCACCGACGTTCATCGCGATGCCCTGAATCCCGGTCGGCAATCCGAACCGGAACAGCGACCGGATGATTGCCCACTCTGGACGGAACTGGAGCGGGCGCGGGAATTGAACCACCCAGCCGCCGTGCCAGAGCTTGAAGATCGCGTACAGCGCTACGAGTCCGGAGGCGAGCACTGTTCCGATCGCCGCCCCAGCGGTGCCGTAGGCCGGAATGGGACCGAGACCACGGATGAAGACGATGTTCAACACGAGGTTGAGGACCGTCATCACGATTCCGAGGACCATCGGCGTTCGCGCGTCGCCGGCGGAGCGAAGCGCCCCGCTCAGCATGAAGAAGACGAGCATCCCGCTGCTGAAGAGAAACATGATGCGGATGAACGGCAGCGCTTCCGCTTTCACCGCCGGGGCCGCGTTGACGAGGTCGAGCAACAACGGCGAGAGGACGTAACCCAGCGGTGCCATCACGAGCAACGCGATTCCTACCGCCGTGAGGAAGGCCTGATAGACGGTGCGATTGACTTTGTCTTCGTCAGCGGCGCCGGCGAAGCGCGCGACTAGCACACTCATCCCGGTGAACAAGGACATGATGAAAACGATCACGATGATGAAGATCTGCCAGGCCACGCCGATCGCGGCGTTGCCGGTGTATCCGACGAGGTGGCCGACCAGCACGTGATCGACTATCCCCTGAAGGCCGCCGATGATGTTCGTGAGCATGGTCGGCCAGGCGATTTTCCAGACCGCCCGCGCCAGAGGCCCCTCGACGATGGAACGGTCGTAACGTGTTGATGCCTGCGGACGCGCCGCGGGCTCCACCGCCGGCGTGATCGCATCCGCCGGCGCGATTCCTTCGCTCAAATCCGGCTGGCTCCCGTTCCCCTGGAGCGGGCGATCATGGCGTCAATACTCCACACACCCGCTCCGGAAAAGACGAAGTACAAGAAGAGGAAACAGTAGAGAATTGCCGGAGTACCCATGTTGACTGATGGCCAGAAAGATTGCGGATAGTGACCCTGAAAGTATGCGACGGCCATTTCTCCGGAGAGGATGAACGCGACGGGACGCGTGAGGAAGCCGAGCACAAACGCCAGGCCGACGAAGGTCTCGAGAATACCGGCAATCCCCAACTGCGACATGAGATCGAGTGGAGGCATCCCGGGCGGCATCGGCGGGACGTTGAACAGCTTCATCGTTCCAAACGTTATGAACACGACTCCGGAAACGATGCGGAGAACGCTGAGCATGCGGCTCGGCCAAGGCGCTGGCGCGGGATCGAATATCGACATCTGACAACTCCGATTTCAGGTAATTGGCACGACGGCCTTTCAATTTAGTCGCTATTCGGCGTCCGCCCGTTCGACCAGTGCTTCAATCAACTCGCGACAAAAGGCGGGTATGTCGGCGACAATGCGTCCCCACACGAGATTTCCGTCGCGAAACGCTGGCTCGTCGACCCATTTCGCTCCCGCGTTGACCAAGTCGTCCTTGATGCCAAGCGAGCCGGTCGCTTTCCGTCCGGCCACGATGCCCGCGGAAATCGCAACCAATCCACCGTGACAAATGATTCCTATCGTCTTGCCGGCCGCGTCCATCTCCTTGGTCAGGTTCATCACGGCGGCATGGCGCCGCAATTTGTCAGGGGCCCAGCCGCCCGGCACGACCAACGCGAACAGCTCACTAGCCCGCAGCGAGTCGATGCGGGTGGTAGGCGTGATCTCCAGTCCGTTCTTGCCATGAATAGGCTTGAGATCGATTCCCGCCGAGATGACCTCGGCGCCCTCTTCCTGCAGCCGCATCAGCGGTACGAAGTACTCGAGATCTTCGACGCCCTCCGCGAGGAGAATCGCGATCCGTGTGCCTGCGAGTCTCATAGTCGAACTTTGATTGGTCTTTGCAGGAGTCGATATGCCAGCACGCTTCCGACGAGCAGAGCGAGTGCGCCCGTGTACGCTCCTGGAAAGTATCGACCCTCGCGCGCGGATAGGGCCAGATGCCCGAGACCATTCGCGATCCCGCCTCCAATCGCGAGAAACAAGGCGACAAGGTACGCAACGCGATGATTGCGGACGAGGCCGATGCCCGCGAGGGCGAATACCACCAGCCACACCAGGTTGAAAATGAGGAATTGGCGCGGCGACCACGGATCGGCCCCAAACACCGGCGGGAACACTCGGTGGAACCCGCCCCGAAACTCCTCGACAAAATGCGCGCACTGAACGAGGACCGCGATGGCATAGTAACGCATGATGCGGCTAGCCCCAGGCCATACCGGTCGCGTCAGCCACAGGCCGTAGGACGCGAGCATCGCTAACACGAGCACGGTTGTCGCGCGGCCCATCGTCGCCAGCGTCAGCACGCACGCGACGACGACGGCAAGTCCGACGATCACTACTGCGGCTTTCCGGTCATCGGCACGAACCGCACCGGAATGGTTTTGCGCTCGACGACGCCGCGCGGGGTTTTCTCGATGATCATCATGTCCTGCATGATCGCACCGACAGGGATTACCATTTTTCCTCCAACCGCCAGCTGGTCCACCAGCGTCTGGGGCACTTCATCCGGCGCGGCGGTCGCGACGATCGCATCGAAAGGTGCGTGCTCGGGCCAGCCAAGATACCCGTTCCCCGCCTTCACGTGCACGTTCTTGTAACCTAGCCCGGCCAGAGTGTTGCGCGCCCGTTCAGCGAGCTCGGGGACGATCTCGATGGTGTATACCTCGCGCGCGATTTCGCCGAGGACGGCGGCCTGATATCCGGATCCCGTGCCGATCTCCAGAACTTTGTCTCCGGGAGATATGTCGGCCGCCTCCGTCATGTAGGCGACGATGTATGGCTGGGAAATGGTCTGTCCGGATCCGATCGGCAGCGGATGGTCGGCATACGCCAGGTTCCTTACTTCCGCGGGAACGAAGCTGTGACGTGGAACTCTGAGCATTGCCTGCAGAACCGTTGGCGACTCGATATCCCTCGCTCTCAGCTGTTGATTGACCATCGCTTCTCGTGCGGCCGCGAAAGAATCTGTGGCTGCGGTTACAGACTGCGAGGCAGCAACTGTCGGCTTGGGCGGCTCGGGCGTGCAGCCCAAGGTTGCGAGGGCTGCGATGAACACCAGGCTGATCGTGCGCTCGCTCATGGCCGCCAGGATCCGAGAGTTTGCCAGTTCTCGCGAGAGACCTCGACACCCGCCGGAAAATGCTCCACGAAATCCGCTCTCAACCGAGGTGCGTGGTCGGCCAGATAGCGGTCCAGAGCTTGTTGATCACGGGCATCATAGCGAATGCGATAACGGTTCGCTGTCGAGCGAGCAAAGCTCGCGCCCTCGAAGCACCCAGTGGCGAGCAACTCGGGGATGTGCCGGCGCATATAGGCTTCGTAGGCATCCGTCAAATCCGGGCGCACGACCGCCGTTACTTCGTAAATCACCACCGGCTGGCCTCCCGGGCGGGTGGGTGTTATAACAGGAGGCGGCTCCGATCCGCCCGGACCGTTCTGCCGCGACACCAGAGGAGGAGTATATGCCAAAGTACGTGATCGAGCGGGAGATCCCCAAGGCGGGCGACCTTGGACCCGCGGACCTGAAGGGTATCGCGACAAAGTCGAACGGTGTCCTCAACGAAATGAACACCAGTGGCACCAACATCAAGTGGGAGCACAGCTACGTGACGGGCGACAAGATCTACTGTGTCTACGACGCTCCCGACGAGAACGCGGTGCGCCAGCACGCCGAGAGAGGCGGCTTTCCCGCGAACAAGATCGAGCGCGTCAGGCAGATCATCGACCCGCGAACAGCGAACTGAATCGAGCGACGCCTCCCGACGTGAATCACGACGCCGGGGCGCGCTCCCCTGGTGGTCGCCCGCGAGTGATCAGAGCGAAGATCGAGGGCGAGAATAATCCGAGCGCGGTTCCGCCCAGGAGCGCCACCGGCAGCACCGCCAAAAAAATGTTGAACGCTCGCATGCTGCGGCCGACGGGAACGGGTCCAGCCATCGCAAATACAAGGAGAAGCGCGGCCACTGCGCCAGCAACGGCTCCGCGCACTCGGTTTGTGATCACCCAGCCGAGCGTGGCTCCCCCCGCAACGGCCAGCGTAAGCGCCACTCCGACGGCGAACAGCTCGTAACGGGGAGCGATTCCTACGGCGCGCAGGAAAGCGTCCGCTGCAGTGACGGGGGCCACCACCAGCCAGAGGGTGGCACCAAAGCGGGCTCCGACGGTCGCACTCCGCCTCGTTCGTGTTCGCACCGCCTCGGGATAGAACTCGGCGAATGCCCATCCGGCTCCCGCCCCGGCAATGGCGCCGAAAAGAAGTCCGGATGTCATTCTGGTCCAGATTGGAACGATGATCATCGCGTGAAGCGTGGCGAAAAGAAGCCCTCCCGCTACACCGCTTAGCGTTCCAGTCAGAGTGGCGGCGACAACTTCAGGCGGAGGTCGCATGAATAGGCGGCGCTCGCGATGCGGATTTGCTCACCTCACTGTGCCTGAAGCAGGTGAGCATGTGGTCGTTCATCATTCCCACGGCTTGCATGAACGCGTAGCAGATCGTGGGTCCGACGAAGCTGAAGCCGCGTCGCTTCAGGTCTTTGCTCATGGCATCGGATTCTGGCGTGCGCGCCGGCACTTCGCCGAGAGCTCGCCGAGTCTCCTTGCGCGGCTCGCCACCGACGAACTGCCAAACGTACTTGTCGAACGATCCGAACTCCTTCTGCACCTTGAGGAATGCCTTCGCATTGCTGATCGTGCTCTGCACCTTCTGCCGATGGCGGATTATTCCCGGGTCTTCCAGCAGCTGTTCAACGCGCGCCGGGGTGAAGCGGGCGACGCGAGCAGGATCGAATTCAGCGAAGGCGCGCCGATAATTCGGCCGCTTCTTGAGCACTGTCGACCAGCTCAATCCGGCCTGCGCGCCTTCCAATGTCAGAAACTCGAACAATCGGCGGTCGTCGTGAACCGGGACACCCCACTCGGTGTCGTGGTATTCGATGTCGAGATCGGTTTGCGGCCAGCTGCAGCGCTCCACGACCTTGATCGCTATGCCGGCGGAGTCGGCGCTGGCGCCGCGGCGGAACGGACGACGAGCCGGGCTGCAATCCAGCCGGCCGCCGGGATCAGGATGATCGCCGCTGGCCACATCCACATCGGATGTGGAATCGCCGCCAGATTCGCGATCGTCGCCACCAGCACGAAGATCGAGACGATCAGCCCGTGAGTCGCTCGGGCTTGCGTGGCGAGGCGAGTAGCGAAGTAGGACCCAGTCGCCGCGGCGAGAATCCAGCCAGTGAGCAGAAGTACGAAGGCGCCAATGGGCAATCCGGCGATTACCTGGCGCAGGCTTTCCTCATCGCGTGTGTCGATTCCGGGCGGGAGCGGATAGATGCGGCCGACAAGTGCATCCATCAGGATTACGACAATCACCGCGATGACGACACCGCCGAACAGGACGAGCGCACTTCGAATCATGGGATGCATTTGATCTCCGTTAGAGAATCATCCGTCCGTCGCGCTTCTCGTGCGCACCCGCATCAAGCGGGTGTCCCGAACCTCTGTCTGGATCGCTCCTTCGCTTTGCGCATTTCTTCCTCGCGGTTTCGTGGGGGCGCACTGGTGTGGAGCGAATGGATCAAACGATGTGCGGCAGCCGTCACTTCCTCGACGGCGAGGTTGAACGCCGCTTCATTCGCGCGCGATGGGTGGGTTGCGCCGCTCAACTTGCGGACGAATTGCAGCGCCGACGCGCGAATCTCATCATCGGTGGCAGGAGGCGCAAAATTGGCGAGCGTTTTGATGTTCCGGCACATGACTCACTCCTTGGTGTCTGCCTGCCATATTAAATCTTCCGGGTCCTGGAGGCTACACCTGACAAGGTCACACCGCTGGCAGAACAGTGTCCTCGCGCGCGAAATCTATGAAACCGCGTACCGGATCGGCTGCCAGCAATACGACTCCAATTTCGCTACCGGGCTTTAGTCCGCTCCTGCCACGAACCAGGCGGCCCTCGACGCCGGTCGGCACAGTCGTGATCCACGTCGCCTTGCGTGACATTCCCGACACCACAGCGCGGAAAGTGTCACCGACACGATCATGCAGTGCGACTGCAGCCGCGCGCTTCCGCTCGAGGCGCTCGTTTTTCGCAGGATCGATGCCCTGTGTGTACTCGAAGTCGATGAAGCCGTGCACGCTGTCAGTCCCAATCAGCTTCACCGGTACCATCATCCCCACCTTGAGCGGCTTGTAGCCGCGCACGACACGTCCCTCGGCGGATCCGTCGACCAGCCGCACGTAGGTGCCGCTGTCGGAGACGCCAGTCACCTGCGCGCTGAACGTCTCACCTAATCGTGGGCGAAGCCTGTCCGCCGCCGCTTTCTTGCGACGGCTGCGCTCGAGCTTTCGGGACGCGCCATCCGTCTCGTGCTCGAAGTCGATGTATCCGCGCACGGGATCGGCAACCACGAGCTTGAGTCTCACTGTGTCACCGACGTCGAGTCCCTTCCCGCCGCGTACAATGCGACCCTCAACCGGTGGATTGAGCACGCGCGCATAGATGCCCTTCGGTGACGCCGCGGTCACGATTGCGGCAAAGCTCTCGCCTACGCGCTCTGCCAGCATCGAAGCTCCCGCGACTTTGCGCATCGTGCGCTCGACTTTACGCGCGGCCTCACCACGCTCGGTGCAGCGGTTCGCGATTTCGGTCAGCTGTGCGTCGGAGTAGGGAGAGGAGCTGCCCGACGTAGCTGCACGCAGCATCCTCTGCGTCACCAGGTCCGCGAATCGACGATTGGGCGCGGTCGAGTGCACGTAGTCGGCGATGGCCAGCCCGAAGTGTCCGGCTCCGCGGCGGTTGCCGAGGCGGCGCTCGAGAACGTAGATGCCAGGCCCGAGGAGCTTCACGACTGAGAGCGACAGGTCGGCGAAATGCTCCGGATCGGCGGCGCGGCGGCGCGCGAGGAATGCGCTCAACGCCACGTTGTCGGGCTTGTCGGGGAGTTTTACGCCAACTTCGGCGGCGAGCGCAACGATGCGGTCCCACCGTTTCGGCTCGCGCACTACGCGCCGCAGCGACGCGGAGCCGCGCTCGATCAGGTACATGGCAACCGATCTGTTCGCCGCAACCATGAAATCTTCGATCAGATCGCGCGCCCGATTGCGCCGTGCGACAGCGAGATCCACGACCTTTCCGTTCACCACGACCGGAGTCGCCTCGATGCTCTCGAAGTTGAGCGCGCCCGCCACCGTCCGTGCCAGGCGCAGTCGTTGCGCTGCTACATCCTGCAGCCGGACCTGCTCGGCGAGCTCCGGCCATTTGGCAATTGCCGGAGGCGCGGGCCCCTTGTTCTCCAGCCACAGTCCCACTGCGTCGTAGGAGAGCTTCGCCCGATTGTGCACCAGCGCGCGAAATACCAGTGGGCTGACGAGCGCACCGTCATCGGTGACGTCGAACTGAATGACGACCGCCAATCGGTCCTCGCCCTCATTGAGCGACGTGAGATCGGTCGAGAGGCGCTCGGGCAGCATGGGAAAAACCGCCACGCCGGTGTAGACGGAAGTCGTGTTCGCTGCCGCGTGCGTATCGGAGGCGGAGCCGAGCTGCACCAGGGAGTCCACATCGGCGACACCGATCAGAATGCGGATCGACCCGTCCGCCAACCGCTCGGCGACCTCGATCTGATCGAGATCGCGCGATTCACGGTTGTCTATCGACGACCACGGAAGCTTGCGCAGATCCCGCAACCCGGCCGGTGCTTGCGCGCGCGCCGGATTGTCGAGCAGTCGCATCTCCCGGATTACTGACGGCGGGAACTCGGGCTCGAAGCCGTGCTGTCGCATCGCCGCGGCGGCCGCGGTGCGGAGGCTCTGTGCTGGAGGCGACTGAGGCATCACCCCGGATCAACGCAAAAATTGCACTCCGAGCCAATGTCATGAACTACAACTGAGAACTTCAGAGATGCGAGGGAGCAGAAGCAGAGCTTGGAGTTGCGAGAGAAACCAATCAAACCCTCGCAACTCGGCGCTGCGCCTCTGGCCCTCGGATCTCTGTAGTTCTCAGTTGATTCTTTGTAGTTCTCAGTTGCCTCTAACTCTCCCGCCCTCTTTAGCGAATACCTCGCTCCACCGAATACGCCCGGTAAGCTGCATTGCCGCGAACAGCGTGAGAATCGAGCCGATCGTGATGGCCAGTCCGGTGAACCCCTTGAAGAAGAATGCGTAGGAGAACAGCACCAGATACGTGAACTGCGCGAGCGCTGCTTCCCGGAATGCGAACTGTCGACCGACTGCCAGCCGCAGGTAACTCACCACCAGGCCGATGGACACGATCGACGCGATCAGGAATGCCAGGTGGATGGAGATGTGGTCCACCAGGTAAGCCATAAGCAGGTGGAACGAGAAGAACGCCGCCGCCAGGAAGGCGTAGTTCATCGGGTGCAGGTCGATTCCCCTAATGGTTGTGATGATGAACATCACGGCGAAGAAGAAGAGCAGCGATACCGGTGCGAAAAAAGCGATCTGCCCAGCGAGCGGACCGGGCTGGAGCTTCTTCGGCATGTCCATGCCGATCTGGAATCCGGACAACAGGTTTGCGTAGCGCCATTCCAGCTTCCAGCCGTCCCCTTCCTTCGTCTTCTCCGTGGGCGAGAGCGTGCTCTCAGGAAAGTCGATGTCGTCGAAGTTGGTGCGCATCACCAGGCCGAGGTCACGCACCTCGGCGACCTGATCGCCAAGGACATATCGCCATTCGTTCAGCCCACGCGACCGGTAGGCGACTGAGAGCATCGTGGTGTCTCCGGTCGGAACCCGCGCTGTGGCGTAAATCCCCTGATTCCGGATCTCGTATGCGGCGGGTGCTCCGTTCAGTGAAACGCGCAAATCATCGTAAACCGCCTGAGCCGCAGGCAGCGGGAACTCGAAAACCACCGAGTCCGACGCGGCGGTGTTCCTGAAGCGAAACGTGCCGGCGAATGCCACGTCGTAAGTGCTGTACCAAAGCAGTCCCTTCCGCCGGTGCTCGAGATCGAAATCCACCGCAACACGGGTTTGATCGAGGGCGAGCGGCACCCTGGTGCGAACGGTTTCAGTCGCGCGGCCGGCCGACGTCGTCGTGGGTTGCGGCCCAAGCTCTCGATCCGGCGGCATGCGTCGAACCGGCGTCTCGACTACCCTGGTTTCTATTCTTTCGATGAACGCGACAGGAGCTCGCTGCATCTGACTCGTTCCCCACGTTGAGCCCACCCGGCCGCGTAGGGTTTGATCCGAGCTCTGGGTGCGCTGGAAGATCGTGCCGCCGAGAATGACCCACGCGACGGTAGTGCAGATGAAGATGAAGGCGATTGCGACGATTCGTTTTACCATGCCTGGGATTCGGTTGGAGACTGTAAGACTGCCTACTCCAACAATATAAAGTACTTTACTAGACAAAGCAAGATGGAACCTGACACTCGTCTAGGCCGCACCCCCGGCCGTCGCCCCATGCGCGGCGGCGGCCTCTCGGCGCTTCTGCTCGGCGATCGTTTCGTATGGCGTCGACTGCGCCCTGGCCCGGACACTGGCCAGGCTGACGACGCCCGTTCGGAGCCCCTTCATGGGATTCTGCCATAGGATGGCGCCGGTTGCCGGATCCAGCCGGAACACCTCGCCGTTGTTTGCCGCAAAGAGCGCCTCGCCGTCCCAGAGGACTGTCACAAAGCTCCCACCCTCGAGCGTCGCTCTCCATATCTCGGCGCCGTCGCTCTGTCGAAGTGCGACCAGGACGTTCTTGATTCCGACAAACAGGATTTCCTGCAAATCTCTAGGCATTGTCTTTCCAGGAAGAGTGTTCGCTAAGGCTCGAGGGAAATCCGGTGTTCTGGGCGATTACACTCCGCACGAGACGATTCCATCCCGGAAACGTGCCTTCGAGCTCCCGAGCCGGCCAGTCGAAGTAATCGCAGAGGCCCAGCGCGACTCCCGGTGACCGGCTCACGCCGAACTCGCAGTGCACGACGATACGGTCAACGTCTGGCCAATCCGCCACGAACCGAAGAATTCCCCCGGCGTGATCCGGTGCGAAGAGAATATCGTCATCACCCGGTGCCGCAACGATGTCGTTGAACGTGAGCAGCAGCACGGCGGCGAAAGCGCGCGAGAGTTTTGCGGGGGAAGCGCGCGGATCACCGATCGAGATGCAGACTTCGACGCCGCGAGGCTCGTAGCGCTCGGCTACCGCGCGCGAGAGCACTTGCAGCTCGATGCAGCGATTCACGGCGATGCTAAACGACTGCGTCGGTCCGTGACGACGAGCGAAACGCCCAGATGGCGAAACTGAGCAGAAGGATGGCGGCGATAGCGGAGGGCCAGAGCGGCACATCGAATCCCGCCACCGTCACGGGCCACTGCAGCAGCAGTCGCGTCACCTGAACGATCGCAAGAAGGGTGAAAACAACTCCAGAGAACCGCTCGTAGTTGCGCATAGGAATTCCTCCGTGAGAGGCCGCTGGTACACGCGCCCTCGTTGTAACGATAACTTACAACTTCTCAGCGCTACCGTCCGCCAAACTCCACGACATTCCAGAGATGAACACTCCTCGCGCATCGCGGAGCCGGTGTTCGGTCCTCGGCGGCCTATGACTCTCTTCGATTCTCCTCCGCACCATCGAAGAAGTCCACAACTCCGGTCTCGAGCGAGTACTCCGCCCCGACGACGAGGAGACCCTCGTTCTGAATCAGCTGCTCGAGAACCTGTGAACCGTGCCGCAGGTGATCCACGGATGCGCGAATGTTGGCGCAAACGGCCTGCTTCACCAGCGCATCCACATCGTGCCTGATCTCCGTCGCGAGTAACCCTTCGACCGAGGGGCGGATCCGGTCGACGATGGCGCGCAGGTTCGGCGACTGGTCCGCCGTCGGCTTTCGAAGCTCGTCGAGCGTGGCGAGGATTGCTCCGCACTGCGAATGACCAAGGACGACCACCAGCCGGGTATCGTAGCGCGCAGCAGCGAATTCGACGCTGCCCACCTGCGACGGAGCGACGATGTTGCCCGCTACGCGGATGACGAAGAGATCCCCGAGTCCCTGATCGAAGACGAATTCAGCGGGGACGCGCGAATCCGAGCATCCAAGTATGATCGCGAACGGCTGCTGTCCGGTCACCAGCTCGGCGCGCCTCGTATGCGTGAGCGATGCCGCGGAGCCGCGGACGCTCGATGCGAAACGTCGGTTACCCTCTTGCAGCCGCTCGAGTGCTTCGCGCGCGGGAATCATGTGCCGTTGATCGAGGGAAGCATGTGCCATAATCTGCGCTTCCTGCAGAGCAAGGGGGGAGTGCTTCTTGCACTGGATGTAGCATGATCAACTACCTGAAACCGACCATCCGCTTGCTGAGAGGGGACGAGGCGCAAGAGCTCCTCGCCCGCAACCGGGTTGGGCGCATTGCCTTCTCTTTTCACGACCGCGTAGATATCGAGCCGATCCACTACGCTTACGAGGCGCCCTGGATCTACGGGCGCACCGGAGGTGGCGCGAAGCTCCTGACGCTGTCCCACAATCAGTGGTGCGCTTTCGAGACCGATGAAGTGCATGGGATGTTCGACTGGCAGAGCGTGGTCGTAAAAGGTCCATTCTCACCGCGGAACTCGCCGGCCGCCAGCTGGGACTATGACTGCGCCGTCGCGGCTCTGCGCCGATTGCTGCCGAGCACATTTACCGCGGATGACCCGACGCCGCATCGGGACATCGTCTTTGGCGTGCACGCGACGGAAATCTCCGGACGCTGCTCTGTATCCAACGGACTCCGCCCCCCACTCGCGCTGGTTCGTTCAGCACCAGCCAGCCCTTTTGGGTCGCTACATAAGCTCGCCACCCCGGCGTAAGGCAACTCGCCAGGGTCGTCGGCTCTCACGGGCGGAGCAGAGGCAAGAAACTAGCGATCACACTCTGAAGCTTGGCTCCAGGAATCTGAGACGAGCGGTGCTCCGGATGCCATCGTTAGCTAGCACGAGGTCGACCGACACCCCCAGGAACTGGCCGTACCGTTTCACCTGTACTTCGATCGATCGCATTTGGCGGCTCGTGACTTCAACGACGAGACGCATCTGCACAGTTACGGTCCGCCCAGTCATCGTGCGTTTCCAGCCGCCGACCAGCTGTCCGTCGACGGCGACAACGTGCGCCGAGAACGCATCAGCCGGGACATTTGCGGCAGACCTTACCAACTCACCGATCGCGCTTCGATCCTTGAGGCCGATGAAGTACTCGTCGTAGTTGGGCAACAAGTGAGCGACGAGGGTTCGCGGTTTACTGGGCGGCGCGCCGGTGAACCAGTACGTCCGCCCGTCCACCACGTGGTGTTCCAGGATTGACTGAATTAGTTCCACTCCGCGCTTCGCGTCGCCAATGGTCAATCCCGACCACCACCCGAAATCGTGTACCGTCGCCGGCCCACGCGTCGGGAAGTATCGCCTTGCCAGCTCCCCCAGCGCCTCGTCGCGCTCCAGCGCTGGCGCAGGCGTCAGGCGCTCTTCGAGCAGCGCGTAAGTCGCCTGCTTGCCTCGCATTGCCCCGCTGCAGACCAGACCGTCGAGCTCGGCGTGCATCATTAGGTGGCCGAGCCTCGGCGGCCGGGTGTCGATCTTGACGCGCTGGAGCACGTTCCGGATCTCCGAGCGCGTCAGCTGCTTTCCGCCGGAGAGTGCCTTCGTGAGCGCTCGTGCACTGCGGGCGAAAACCTTTTCGTCGAGTCCCAGTTGCCTGTCATACGACGCCATGATCCTGCGTACACGCGGCGCGGTGAGCGCCAGCATCCAGCGAATGTCCTCTGCCGCGACGAAGTGCCATGTTGGCCGCAGCACGTGTGTCCGCACAATTGCGCCGGCTGTGAGATCGCGCTCGACGTCGGCATCCGTTGCGCCGGGCGTGCGCATGGAGATGCCCCACTTTCCGCCGGGGTAGTCCTGTGACTGCACGGCGCCCAGTCGGCGCACTACCTCGACGGGCGAGGCGAACGGTGCTCCGATCAAATGCTGGTTGGCGAGTCGGCGCCACGCGATGTCGCGCGGGCGAAGCTTGGCGACGCTAGGCATTACTTCTCGTACGGGCTACCCCACCTGGTGGTCTGCTACGCCGTTTTGGGAAGCTCGCAGTTGAACATCCAGCTCACTCCGAACTTGTCGAGACACTTCTTGTAGAACGTCATGGCTTCGCACGCGTCGCCATCGAAGTTCAGATAGGTGGTGAGCGCTTTCATGGTCGATCGGTTTCCTGCAACTCACGCACCGCTTTCTCCACTTCCTGAACGTGCCCGGGAATCTTGACGCTGGGAAAGATCCGCGCGATTCGTCCGCCGCGATCGATGATCACCGTCGTGCGCTCGACTCCCTTGTATTTGAGCCCGTACATGGATTTCTCCTTCCAGATGTCGAACGCGTCGGCCAGCGCATGACCCTCGTCAACGAGCAGCGGATACGGGAGCTCGTGTTTCTGCTTGAACTTGCGGTGTGACTCGAGGCTGTCCGGACTCACCCCCATCACCACCGCATCGATTTCCCCGAACCGGGGAAAGGCGTCGCGAAATTCGCACGCCTCCTTCGTTCAGCCGGATGTGTTGTCCTTGGGATAGAAGAACAGGACGACGTTCTTTCCCGCCAGTGAGGCAAGAGTTGTGACGGTTCCATCGTCGGCCTGCAGCGAAAACTCGGGCGCCTTGTCGCCTTCACTGATCAATGCATCACTCCCGGTGTGATTAGGTCTGGAGGCGGGCCGTTATCGATACACCTCGCACGTGGCACTCGTCCTTGGTGACGCTGATCCCGGCTCGAGACCATTGACGGTAGCCTTGCTGGTCGACAGTCACGGTGTAGGTGCCCGCGCGCTCATAGGCGAGGCCATAGGGTCCATCGACCACGCCGGTAATCTCTGCTGTATCCGCATAGGCGCCGTCGCGCGCGATGATCGTCGACCCGCGACCGAAGGCCGCATTGGTGACCGAGTCGCGGACGTCAACGGAGACGGCAGCTCGCGCCTCCAGCGTACAGGCCACAGTCCCTGGCAGGTTGCAGGCACCGGTCGCGAGCGCGATCACGAGAGGAAGCAGGGGTCGCATCAGAACCGTTTTAGAAGTGAAGAGAGAATGCATCATAACCAATCGGCTCATCGGAGCGATATCACGTGTCACGATCTATGTCCCTCGCCGTGTCTGTCTCTCACGTTCCTCGCCGCGCGCCGTTTGCGGGAGCATGCGCTCATCCCATTCCGAGCCGAGCACCTGCCGCAAATGATGTTCGAGATGCCTCACGTAGTCCATCATGAAATAATCGAGTGTTGTAGGCTCGGTCGCGGGCACTGGCCGCCACGCGATCTCGTGGAGGTTGTGGCGTGCACGCGGGCGCGAGCGAACTGATTCGGGGATTGCCGCCATCACTCGGGCGATGTGACGGTTGAACGCCGCCCAGAGCGATACCAGGTCACGCCACGGCGCGTTTTGATAGTCCTGCAGCTCGACCCAGCGATCCTGTTCGTAACCTGGGGAAACCAGGTCCTCCTGTGAGGCGGCGCGGACAAAACGTTGATGATTATTGCTTGCCGAATCGATGAGGTGGCCGATCACCTCGCGCGGTGACCACTTTGCGGGAGCGGGACGCCGCGCGGTCTCAGAATCCGACAGTGCAGCCAAGAGCGGCTCGCTCGCACCGATAACCGCGCGCAGGCGAGCTGCGCATAAAGGCTCTGTTGCGCGCGAATCATTCGGAGCTGACCGGATAATGGCCATAGCGTAATGTTATCGCTCTCCCCATGGCGGAGGGGGAGCGGCAATGGGTTTGGTAAGATCGAACTCGACGCGGAAACGGCGGTCCGTCCCCTCCCGCCTCAGCGCGTACACGAACCGATCGCCCGGCACCGTACTGGGTGATCGGATCTCAACAATCCGGTCCTCAGAGCGACTGCGTGTATTCCGCGGACTCGTGGCCGCCACCGCCAATCGACGCCGAAGCGCCGACTATGAATCCGAAATCGTACCAGCGCCCGCGATTGTTCTTTTCGTAAATGCGCATGTTGGGATTGAACAGGCTGACGAAGAACGCGATCGGCACGATCAGACCATGCCATACGCCCGCCCAGAATCCTGCAGGTGCCGCTCCGGCTTGCTGGTACTTGGAATTAGGACCGGCAACAGCGAGAACGTTTGCCATGAAGTCTCCGGTTTAAGCAGAATCGGTCAGTGGCCAGAGCGTTACGGGCGCAGTCTCGGTAGGAAGCGACCGGTACGATCCCTATACGTACGATACTCGTCGCCGAACCGTGCCAATAGCTGCGCTTCTTCGGTTCGCGTGCGCACGACGAGCAGAAGAAAGACCACTGCCCCCGTCACCAGAATGAACCAGTTCGCCGCCAGCAGCGCCATCGCCACGATCAGCAGCGCCATCGCATCGTAAAAGGGATGTCTCACCCAATGATACGGCCCCCCCGTGACGAGTGTGTGATCCCGCCGCGTAACAACGGTATCGGTGAGGTTCCTGCCGAGCTGACGCAGCGTCCCGGCGAGCAGCGCGATTCCGGCGGCGAAGAAAGCCACACCCGACCACCGGAGCCACGAGGGTAGAGGCAGGGACGACCAGGTCATCCAGGCCGGATTGATCAGGTAGGCGAAAACTCCGAGCCACAGCAGAAGTCCGATCGGTCGCAACGTCGCCAGCACAAACAGACCTTCCTTCCGCCGATCGAGCTGCTCATTCGACTCCCAGGATCGGAGTCGATGATAGAGAGTGATGAGGAAAACGGCGAGAAAGCCGCTGGCGAGGACCACTCGGAAGGTAGCTTCCTCTGTCATCGATGCCTCGACACTCCACTCATCCGCACGCCGTATCTCATCTTCTAATGATGCAACACGCCTCTCGAGCATGAAACTCTGGATCGATGCTGACGCTGCGCCGCGGGAAGTGAAGGAGATCTGCTACCGGGCGTCCGAGCGAATTTCGCTTGCAACCGTCCTGGTTGCCAATCAGCGCCTTCAGCTTCCGCTGGGCTATCCGCACCTGTCGGCCGTGCGCGTCGATGGCGGGCCGGATGTAGCCGACACGTATATCGCGGAAAACGCAGTCGCCGGCGATGTCGCCATCACCGCGGACATCCCCCTTGCTGCGCTCCTGGTGCCGAAAGGGGTCGTCGTCCTCGACCCTCGGGGAGAGGAATACTCGTTAGAGAACATTGGAGAGCGTCTATCGGTGCGGAACTTCATGGACACTCTGCGGGGGACAGGTGTCGAGACCGGCGGCCCCGCGGCATACGGGCCCCGACAAAAACAGGCATTCGCAAATGCGCTCGATCGGGCGCTCACTCGCGCGGCTCGGCAGCGTTGAGCACCCGTCAAACTACAACGTTCCGTATCCAGCTGCCGGCGCAGCTACTCCACCGTCACCGTTCCCCGCATGTCTGGATGCGGTACGCAATGATAGGCGAACGCTCCGGCCGTCGCGAATTCCTGCGTGAAGGTCTCGCCCGGCGCAAGCAGCGGCGAAGTCCACGACCCGGCGTCGGCGGTGCTCGTGTGAGAATCCGTTGCGGGAGCTCCGCAATTCACCCACGTCACCTTCGTTCCCGGCCGCACGCGCACCTGTTCTGGTGCGAAGGCGAAATCGCGGATAATCACAATTGTCGAACCAAAAGCCTCGGACGGAAGCTGCGCCGTGCATGCAGCGAGATCCACGCCTGGTCCTGACGAGTGCTCCGAAAAGCACCCCGCGACAGCGGCGATCGTGAGCGCAACCGACGCGCCGAACGCGAAACGAAGCGCGCTCATGGCTCCCTCACCACGACCACACCCTTCATGAAAGGATGAGGAACGCAGAAAATACTGAATGTCCCCGCATTCGTGAACGTGCGCCTGTAGGTCTTGCCGGGCTGAATTAGTCCGGAGTCGAAACTCTTGTTGACTGCGGTGACGGTGTGGGGGAGCGCATCATTGTTCTTCCACTCCACGGTAGTGCCGACGGTTATCTGAAAGTTCGGGCGGAGATAGCTGAGGTTCCTCATCCCTGTGCGCACGATGCGGGGGGCCTGCGCCGTCGCTGGTCGGGCATCCGCAGTCACGGGCCGCGAAGAAGTATCAGGCGGGGATACCGGTGGTACTTCCGTGATCACGGGTCGCGCAGTATCGGGCGAAGGTACCGGCGCCACCTCCAGAGCCACAGGCGGCGCCGTATCGGGCGAAGGCGCTCCTGGCGCTCCCGCAGCAACGGGAGGCAAAGCAGTATCCGGCGCAGCGTCCCCTCCGCTCCCAAAGTACCTGCGGAGGGTCAGTGGAATCGTGAACTCGAACCCGTATCTGACGGTGCTCGATCCGCGCGAGGCACCCTGCAGCGTAGTGAGCGCCACATTCGTCGCGTGCAATGAGAAAGTGTGCGGAGTCAGCGGAATCGCGAGGTGAAGCCCGGCGCTCCACCCCACCCGTTCGGTTGAATCTCTGTTCGTGTGGGACGCAATGTCGCCGGCAAGCGCGATGTACGGACCGAATCTGAGCGTCGCTCCACCGGCAGAAGCGAAGCGGACCTTGCCCCCCTCGAGCGGATTCGAGAGAGCCCGCCCGGCGAGAATCAAGCGGCCGCTGCCGAACTTCTTCGCCACAGATACCTCGCCGTCGACTCCACTCGCGGCGTTGTTGTAGCCCACCTGCGCTCCCAGGTCGACGGGGGCTTCGTAGTCTTCCGACACCGGTGCCCATCGCGCGAACAACTCCCACTCGTTCGGGAAACGCGGCGCCAGCGTCGAGTTTGTGGAGTAGGTGAATCCCGCGAGCAGCCGCCCGGGCAGTCCGGCGGCCAGAAGAAAGGTGGGAACGTTGGAGACCTTTCTCTCAGGCGCATCGCTCGCGGTGAAGCGATGCACGAAATTAAAGTGGAGCGTCCCCGGTGGTCCCACCCAGTTGCCGGACACGTTCGGTGGGCGATCAAGCAGCGACTGCCCGCCCGCGCCGATTGGCAGCAGGAGCAGGGCAGCGACAGCCAGTTTTCCTAGCGGACGCATGGTTTCGCTTTGTTTAGGTCCCTCTCGTCGATTGCAAAAGCGGGCACATCTCTGCCCAGCGTTTGCGTGGGGGTATAGTGGTAATGGTCGCCCGGGGTCGGGAAGGTGGATTCCGCCGTTCGCATTCAAAAGCACCGCCAGCAGCAACGTATGTCAGGTCACGGTGCCGCCACGCTTGGCGCACGACATCAGTGCGTGCGCTGCCGCAGCTCACTCACGAATCGCGCGTACTCACCGAAGTATTTCGCCGAATCGGCAAGGAATGCGTCGTGGTGTTGCCCGGAGAGGTCCACGAAGCGCTTGACAGCCTTTGCTGAGTCGAACAATGCGCGTCCGTGCGCAAATGGGACACGGATGTCCTCACGCGCATGGAAAAACAGAATCGGCATCGTCACGCTGCCGATCCGGCCAATCGAGTTGAAGCGGCTCGACACTGCGACGCTGATCGGAAGGTACGGATAGATCTCCTGCGCGCGGGCGACCACCGACTTGGGTCCGCCCTCGATCACTAAGCCGGCGGCCCGAACGCGCCCCGCCAGCTCGATTGCGGGAGCGGTGCCGAGGGAATGCCCGTATATCACGACGCTGTCGGAGGGCACACGCTGCTTGCCCCTCAGATACTGATAGGCAGCGGTGGCGTCCCGATACAGCCCTTCCTCGCTGGGAGATCCCTCACTCGATCCGAACCCGCGCCAGTCGAACGCCAGAATGTTCACGCCGATGGCGCGAAGATATGCGTAGTACTCGGGACGAGTCGTCGTCGCCAGGTTCCCGGTTTGCCCGTGACATAGGAGCACCCACATCCCGCTCGGCTCGTTCGCAGGAACTTCCCACGCGGACAACAGCACGGAGTCCGATGTGTGGAACGTGACCGTCCTGTACGGTAGCCTCAGCGAATCCGCGGCTCGCGGGTAGCCACGGACTGCAATCTCCCTCGGAAAGACGAGGTCGCTCTCGTTGAGTTTGAGATATCCGAACGCGCCCAGATACACCACCGCGATCGCGGTGACAAGAGTAATCGTGACCCACTGCAGCATGCGGGTACGACTCATGTCATCGCGAGCGCGCAGTGAGCGCGACCTTCTGATCAGGTCGTTTCGATCTCCCGAAGCTGCGCGCGAATGGACGACCAGCCGTTCTGAATCTGCGACGAGGCGCGTGCCCGTTGAAAAGCAGCGTCGACTCGCCTTGCCGCCGCGACCAGTGCTTTGGCCGCAGACGTGGATCCGTCCACGTTTCCGGAGACACGCACGAGCTGCTCATAGAGCGAGGCGTTATCAGCGAAGGCGGAAAGCGCGAACCACAGCTCGACGTCACCCTCTCCATATCCACGGCGTGAATCGAGACGGCCGGTAGTGGAGATTGCGAGGTCCTGCCGATAGCGGCCGACGAGAGTCTGCGCATTCCGCCGCAAAAGCGTTGCTTCCTCGGGCGAGAGAGCCGCTCCCACCCCAACGCCGGCCGAGATACCGAGTGCCTGAGCAGTCCGGCCGTCGAGGTTTCCGGTTGCGATGATGCCCTTGTCGATCTGGAACTCGAACAGCGCGCGCCGTGTCGCATCGTCGAGCTGGCCGTTGATGGGACCACGATAATAGTTCTGCTGCGCCAGGCGCTGCTGCGCCGCGCGAATCCTCTCGGCGGCTGTGTAGATCGTGAATGCATCCGGCGACCTTGCTGCCCCGCGACGATTCAGAACCAGTCCCTGCTCGAGCTGGACCGCGAGCGTAGTGCGGGCGGGCAGCCGAACGTCGCGTCCTTCCGAAAGCAGACCGCCCAGAGCCGCAAGAATTCCGGACGCGGGATTCCGATCGGAGCCGGCTCCGGCAATCGCCGCCCCCACTCCGGCGCGTCCGCCCACCAGCACCACGCGTGCGTTAGGATCGGATTCGATCTGGCGACGCTCGGCGGCGTCGGTGCTCGTCAACTTCCCGTTCAGGTTGTAGGCAGCGCCGTCAGGCAGCACGAGTCGGTCGAAATTGACCTCGATGACTCCCGACTGCTGGCGATTCGCGGCCTGGGAGAAGGTCACCACGCCCCGGATGCGACTGCCGGCTGGAATCACCGTGTAGTTGTCCGCGCGAAGTGTGTCTGCCACGACAGTCTCGAAAGTCTGCCCGGACTTGGCGGTCGCGGATTCGAGCGGAGTCGAGGTCCGCACGATGATGACACTGCCCTCCGGGAGCACGACGCGATTCTGTGCGGATAGGTCGGGCGCGGCCGCGAGAAAGAGCAGGGCGGTCAAACCGCGAGCCAGCGATTGCATTTTAGTGTCTCTCATGGGTGGACTTCTCCTCAATGGTGTCCATTTCGGGCGCTCACCTATTAAGCACGGATCGTTCCTTTTCTCGTCCTCAATGCCCGACGTGATTTGCCTCATCAGGGTCCAGGATCCGCTGAGCTTTGGCCGTTGACAGGTCTGGAGAGCCCAATTATACTGAACCACATGGTTCAGTATTCACCAACTCCCTCGAGGTCTTCGATGCGACCGAAGCATTTCGCGGATCAGACTTCGGAATTGCGACCGGCGCGATCAAAGCTTGATGCCGCATTCGGCGCCCTGGCCGACCCGACACGACGCGGGATTCTCGAGCGCCTCGGACGCAAGGATGCCGCCATCAGCGAGCTCGCCGATGCGTTCGACATCACCCTGACGGGCATCAGGAAGCACGTGGGAGTTCTCGAAGCGGCAGGACTCGTGACTACTGAGAAAATCGGACGGGTGCGCCGCTGCCGGCTCGGCCCGCGCCGACTCGATGACGAGACCGCGTGGATCGCGGCTTACCGGCGGACGTTGGAAGGCCGCCTAAACCGGCTCGGGGAATTCCTCGAGCGTACAAGGGAGAGACAATGACGACCAGTACGGAACAAGAACCCACTACCAAGGCAACCATCACGAAGCCCAGCGATCGCGAGATTCGCATCGAGCGAATCTTCAACGCGCCACGCGACCGCGTATGGAAGGCGATGACGGACCCCAAGCTCGTCGCGCAGTGGTGGGGGCGTGGCAACAAGCTCGTGATCGAGAAGTTCGAGCTGGAGCGCGGCGGTCACTGGCGTTTCGTCGAGCACAGCCCCGAAGGCGTGCACGGATTCGAGGGGCGGTTTCGCGAAGTCACGCCGCCGGAGCGGATAGTTCAGACATTCGAGTGGGATGGAATGCCAGGGCACGTGATCATCGAGACCGGAATCCTCGAGGACCTTGGCGATGGTCGCACCCGATTCGTCAACGTCTCGCTGTTCCACACCACCGAGGAGCGCGACGGGATGCTCCGGTCGGGGATGGAAGGCGGATTGAATGAGAGCTACGCCGCGCTGGACCGGCTCCTGGCAAGGCTGAAATAGCGTCGACGAGCGCCTCTACGCATGATGGGTTCTGCTTCAAATCGGGTAACTTGATCGGATGCAGAACCCGGAATGCGCGTGGCCAAAAACAAGATCCTGATCGTCGACGACGACATAAAGGACGCCAAAGAGCTCGAGGGACGCCTGCGCGGGTTCGGGTACGAGGTGGCGGCGATCGCGACTTCGGAAGCCGACGCCATCACGGCGATGAAGGTGCACGAGATGGAGGATCGCTTCTTCGCGGTCTCTATCGACATGCTATGCTCCCTCGACTTCAACGGATTCTTCAAGCGGCTGAACCCGGCGTGGGAGCGGACTCTGGGCTTTACGCGCAAGGAGCTGATGTCGCGGCCGTTCATCGAGTTCGTGCACCCCGACGACCGCGAGCGCACCCTCGAGCAGAACGCCGCCGTAAGAAGCGGCGGGAAAGCGCTCTCCTTCGAGAATCGTTATCTGTGCAAGGATGGATCGCATCGATGGCTGCGGTGGAATGCGGCACCGGATTTCTCCGAGAACGTCATCTACTCCATGGCTCGCGACGTCACCGCCAGCAGGCAGGCGGAGGAACAGCGCGAGCAGCTGCTGCGCGAGCTGCAGACTGCGATGGCCGAGGTAAGATCGTTGCGGGCGATACTGCCGATCTGCGCCTATTGCAAGAAGATCCGCGACGATGAGAACCACTGGCACACCGTCGAGAGCTACATCACCCGCCACACCACGACCCAGTTCACCCACGGCATCTGTCCGACGTGCATGGCCAGCGAGGTTGAGTCGATGGGCAAAAAAGGCGAAACCCAAGTAACCGATTTGCCGTAATGCTTCGGGAAAATCGATGATTCGCGTCGCGCTGACACTCACATTCAACCTGGCACTCGCCTCAACAGCTAGCGCCCAGAGGGCGGCACCCAGCGTGCCGCCTGACACGCTGCTCGCCTACACCGGCGTATTCCGCCTAAGCGCGGCGCATGACATTGCGATCGCTCCCTTTCGCACACCGTCCGGATGGATGCTGCTGCTGGCGGACGTGCAGACCGATGCCTTGCGCTTTCTCACACCCACGGATCGCGACTCATTCACCACTGGTGCGGAAACTCTCCCTTCCACATCTGTAGAATCGAGAATCACCGCGGTGCGCGACGGCGCGGTCATACGAAGCATGACTGTGAAGGCGGAAGGAGCCGTCACGAGTACAATTGCGTGCCGCATCAGCCTTGACGTGTTGCCGATCACCTTCACGAATGGGCCGATTCGCATCAACGGGTTCTTCTACCGTCCGAGTGGCGCGCGCCGCAAGCTGCCGCTCGTTGCATTGGCTCACGGAAGCGAAGACAGCGACAGATACAGCTTCGGGCCAATTCCGCTTGTGCTCGCCTCTCAGGGATTCGCAGTACTCGCCTACGACAAACGGGGGACCGGCACCTCGACGGGTGACTGGAGTCCGGCAGGACTCGAGGAGCTAGCGGACGATCTCGCTGCCGGCATTCGCGCGGTCCGGGAGCGGCCCGACATCGATCCGGCGCGCATCGCGGTGCTCGGCCTCAGCGAAGGCGGTTGGATAGCTCCCATCGTTGCGTCGCGTTTACCGGGCATCATAGCCATTGCAGCTATCAGTGGGGGAGCGCGTACCAAGGGTGACGCGTACATCCACAAGATCAGACGAGAGCTGCACGCGGCCGGCGCGTCCGCTGCGACCCGCGACAGCGCGCTCAAGGATGCGGAGAGGCTCATCGCGGAGAGTGCGCGGCGTGTCGCGGCGCGCGAATCGCCACGGGGTTTCGACAAGCGCGTGTCGTTCGACCCAACGGACCATTGGCGCCGCTACAAGGGACCCGTGCTTTACATGGGCGGTGAAGCCGACGTCCTGGAATCAGGCCCAGCCGCTGCGGAGTGGTTCAACCGCCTGGCTGCGGAGTCCGGCAATCCGGACGTGACGGTTCGTTTATGGCCGCGAGCGCATCACAGTCTCTTGCTTGGCGTAACGGGTGAGCCATCCGAGTTTCGAACCTTGCGCGGCATCAAGCAGCTCGCTCCCGGATACTGGGATGTGCTGCTGCGATGGCTGGGCAAACACGTCGCTTCCGCCGAACATGTTCCGCCCGTCGGCTTCGACACTAGGTCATGTTCTCCTGAATGAGGGCAGATCCTGCTGACGAACGCGATGCATCCAGAACTGCCCTCTCAAGGTTGGTTACTGGGACAATACCTCACCGAGCGCATCGAGCTGATCCGACCAGTATTTCTTGAGGCGCTCCGCAGTAGCCCGGTCGGGCAGCTTTGTGTGGGCCAGAGCGACTGTGCTCTTGGACTTTCCCTTGACCATGAATCCGACGGCGACGATTGTGCCGTCGGTCCAGCCGAGCCGCATGGATTTTGGTGAACTGGCGGTGCGCACCCTCACACCCGCGCCATTCAGCCACCGTCCGCGCACGCTCTCGTCTGCCCACGCATCGAACAGCGTAATCACGGGGACGTTGAATGTGCGCGACTTGCTCGCCTCGTACGTGCCGTCGAGCCGCTGGCCGCGTGCGCGCAGTCCCTTTATGCGCTCGTAGCCGACGGTGACCATCTGCGACCACCAGTCAGTGACTTTGTACTTTTCGCTCACCAGCGTGGCAATTTCGCGGTGCGACATCTTATCGGCTTTGTGCCGGTCGAGCGCATAAACCCACCGCTCCCAGGTGCATCCCGTTTTTGCCTTCACCTTCTCGTCGCTCATGCCCGCAACGGCGCCGTAATCGATCTTCGCCGCGGAGCTGCGCGCGGTGCGAGGGGCTGACGCACGCGTGGCCTTGTACGTGGGTGCGTTTCTGGATTTTTTGTTGATGCGTGCGAGGGCGGCAGTATAGGCTTCGCCCGTCTTCTTCATGCGAGCGCGCACGAGGCGCTTGAGATCCTTGTTACGTGGCATCGTCATTCTCCTTTGGATGCACCACGGCGCTCTCCCCAGCAGCGCACCATGGTGATGCAAAGGACCGACGAAACCAATCCGGGAGTGTTCCCCCCTTTGCCTCTCACCGGACTCCGGCTGGGGCGGAGTCTCAAGAGGTTGGGCGCGGATTCTCGCCACCAAAAGGATGTTGCGCCTGGTTTCTGGCGTCAAGTCGGGGATCGAACGGCAACCGAGAACTACAGAGATCCGAGGTGGCAGAGGCACTGCCTCGAGTTGGGAGACAAAGCCGGACGAAGGTAATCTCGCAACGCGCGGCTATGCTTCTGGCTACTCGGATCTCTGACTTTCTCAGTTTAAGAGAGACACTAGTTTGTACTACCTCATCGCCGCGGCGCTGGGGCTTTCCATATTGGCCTCCATCTACTGGCCACCGAAGCAGCTAGGGACGTCAGCCGGCTGACGGCACGGCGGTTCGTAGTTGACAACGGGTCGTGAAAGGCTGACAAAAAAATAGGTGGGAGGTGCCGGTAGCAGAGATACGAGGTGTCAGTTCACTACGCCTCGACCTGTTCGTATTGGCGTAGTGGGTTTTCCTCCAAACGCCACGAATAAAAGTCCTGGCGTCGTGAACTGAAATCTTGGATCTACGCTACTGGCCGCTCCCACCTATTCTTCTCGCAGGTTTCCTGCGATCCGTCCACGGCTATTAGAGTACCCCGCCGCTGCGCACGCGGAAGTCGACGTTGTCCGAGATCCATTTCCAGAGCTCGGTCTGCTCTTCCGGCGACGCGCCAGCGCGATGATGCTTGCGCCACGTGCCCATCACTTCGTCGTCGACGGTCCACATCCGCACCCGGCGGCGTGGGACCTTCTTTTCCCAGTGCACCGCGACCGTGGGACGCGGATACAGCAGGCGAATCGTCGTGTTCTTCGAGAGGTACTCGAGACCACTGACGTTGATTTTCTTGTACTTGCTCAGGCTGTCGTTCCGCTCGGACGGCGTGTCAGGCATTCCATCGGTGAGCATGACGATGTTGAGCGGCGAAAGAACGAGATTCTGCCGCTTGACCAGCGTCGCGACGCGCTCGAAGAACGGATTGAAGTCCGTTAGCCCGTCGTTCGATGGATACTCCTTTCTCATGAACGCAGCGATTTGCGGGACGCTCATCTTCTGAAACGTGTGAATCGGCTGGAAGGACTTGGTCTCACCCGGCTTCTCCCCACCGAACGAGCCGACGAACACCGCGGTTGGCTGCTTCAGCCCACCCAGTCCGTGAATGTGAGCGTACAGGTAGTTCGCCGCGAAGTCGATCGCGCTCTCATAACGGGCCTTGCTCTGGAACGAGCCGCTGACGTCGATCCCGATGACGAGCGTCGATCTGGCGACCCTGGTGTTGTCGGCCGCCGGCGAGCACGCCATGACCGCGCTCAGCGTGAGCGCGGCCGCTATCCGCGAGCGCATCATGATGCCACTCGCGGCATTGGATCGAGCGGAGTGTGCCGTCTCGATCCGGTTTCCAGGTGCGGGCGCGAGCCCGCCAGTGGGGTGGAGGCGAGGATGTCCTCCAGCGACTTGAATGGCAGCGAGAACATCGGCCGTGACTGGACTACCACGACCGCGAAGTTGATTGACGCGGCAAGGAGCTGGAGCACGGGGAGCGAGACCAGCTCGACCATGCGCTTCGATTCCTCGTGGAACCATGCGGTCTCCGCCTTGAGAGCATTCACCGGGGCGCGCCAGAGCTCCGGCTGCACCGGGGATGCCACAATGCGTACTCCCTCTTCTTGCGGGATGGTCTTGCGCGAGAGGATCGCCAGCAGCGCCGGCGTTCCGAAACGGCCGAACAGGAACCACGACATGCCGCGCACGCCCAGCCATCCGAAGGATGCCAGCGCGAGCACCGGACCAATTCCGAGCTGCACTTCGCCGCCCGACTGCTGCGCGATCCACGGGGTGATCGCGTCGATCAGCTCACGGTAGAGGAAGATGACCTCGAAGAACATTACGGCGCTCTCGACGACGAGCATCTGTACGATCGTGCCCGTCTTTTTCTCCTTCACCGCTTCCATCACGACTTGCACGCAGGCGAAGCTTCCCGCCACGAGCATGAAAAGGAACAGATAGAGCAAGGGCGCCATCACTGCTGGATTCGGCTCGAAGCCGGTGAGACCACCGAACACTTCATTGAGCGTCGGCTGCAGCGTGAACGTGAAGATCGTCGCCTCGATCGCGCACCAGATCACGAGAAGGAGAAACGCGATCCACGGCAGGCCGGGCTGGAAGTAGCGCCGCGATGTCCAGTCGAGCAGCGTGAGCGGTGACTGAAACACGGCGAGCAGGATGTTCTTGATCATCAGGAGGCCGAATTTCACCGACCCGATCACCCAGCCGACGAGCGCGACTCCGACGCGGAGCATTCCCGTCCAGAACGCCAGGATGCAGCGGCCAGCGTCCCACCACGCCCACAGCAGCGCCAGGATGAAGCGGCTCCGACCCGACCGGAATGGAAGAGTGTAGAGCGAGGCGACAGTGCCCCACATTCCGGCGGCGATGAGGAGTGCAGGCAGGAGCAGAACGGCCCACACTAGCGCGAGGCCAGCGGGATGGGCGTCTGTCCACGCCGAGATTATCGTCCACTGCAGCTCTGCGAGCCAGATCATTGGCGCCACGAGTGCGAGCACCGCGCCTTGCCATTCCAGGGGGAACAGTTGCGCAAAGGATTCGAACATGATTGTAGGGCCTCGGGTAGGAGGTGCACAGCTCTCGCGCTAATGATGCGCGGACCATGCGAAACTGGCGGGCGAAGGAAACCCCGCCCGTACCTATTGCTCTGATTCTGACGAGCGACGGTTCGGGCGGGAAACGCCGTTTCAGCGGGCCTGTGCCGGGTCCCCCAAAAGAGGGGGACAACTCGGGATCGAGGAGCGCTAGAAGGGGGACGCCGGCGGCTGGCCGATTCGGGATCCGGCCGGCATCAAGGCGCCGATGGCCGGCGCATCACCACCATAAAGCCGGTTCTCCTGGTTCCATCCTCCATGGCGACCAGCTCGAATCCAGCCTCACGGAGCTCGCAAACCACCGTTGCCGGTGTCACGCCGTGCTGTTCACCGTCTGACCGTCGCGTGGGATCCGCGCTCTCCGTGCTGTCCGGCCGAAAGTCGATGATGGCGAAACGACCACCAGGTTTTAGCGACTGATACAGACTTTTGTTGATCAGGACTGGATTCTCGAAGTGATGATAGACGAAGCGCACGACGAGCGCATCGCAACAGCGGTCCGGCAGGTTGGTCCGCGTGGCGTGCGCTTCCAGCACCGTCACGTTCTTCAAGCCAGCGGAGTCCGCCGCCCTTCTGATAGCGCGAAGTCTGCCCGACTCCAATTCAGTGGCGTAGAGCCGACCGGTCGGCCCGACGACGCGCGCCAGTGCCACGGTTAGCTGTCCGGCCCCGGCCCCGATGTCAGCGACGGTCCGGCCGGCAGTGAGATCCAGCGCCTTGGTCAGGCGCGCGGCATCGAGCGCGAACTCGTCCTGCGCCGCCGCGCAGGCGGCATGCATCAGCGTCGCAGCCACGCTGATAATGATGAGAACTGCGGAGCGTCGTCGGTTCATCGAACGGAATATGTCCGAGTAACGCGTATGTGCAATGCCGCCGGGTGAGCGTTTGCGCGAGACATTGGGGCGCTAGCGCTTCTTCTTTCGTACCTCGGCGATGCGTGCCTTCACGAGTCGCTTCACAAGAGTCACGGGCGGAGGCTTGTCCAGCGGAAATCGAATCGTCCCCTTCGAGGTTTCGTATCCCTTGATTGCGGCCGCGTTGGCGCGTCTGGCCGTCGCGCTAAGTGGGTAGAGGCTGATGTGGTCCTTCCATGCGGCGTACCACACCAGCGGTTGTCCGTCGAGCCTGAAGACGGGAATCGCGTAACTGAAACCATCGATGGCGCCGGGAGCCGCCGCGCGAATGGCCTCGCGCAGTTGTTTGAGGCTTCTACGAGCATCGGGCGGCAACGACGCCAGATAGGCTCTCACCTGCAATCCGGCTTTCCTGGTTTTGGTCTTCGACGGGGACGAGGATGCCACAGTCCAGCTCCGTTGTTTAGGATGTCTCAATGCCGTGCTCAGCGCCCAACCGCAACGACGCCAGCCCGGCATTGAGCGCCTGTCGAAATGTCGGGCTGTTTCGGACGGCGGACAATGGGATTGGAACAGTGGGATCTACGACTCGTGGCGCCAGCGCACGCTCCAACCAGATAACGTCATGCCACGCCCCAAACTTGTAACCGACGCCCCGGTAAACGCCTACAGTGGTGAAGCCGATCGCCTCGTGGAAGCGGACGCTCGCTTCGTTTGGTAGCGTGATCCCGGCGTACGCATTCCTGAAGCCTTGCATCGCAAGAACTGCGAACAGCGAGGTATACAGTGCTCGCGCTACCCCCCTTCGCTGAGCGTTGGCGTCAACGTACGCTGAGACTTCAACGGACCACTGGTACGCCCACCGGTCGCGGTGCGGACTCGCGTAGGCGTAGCCGACGACAGCCGACTGGAGCTCGCACACCAGCCACGGCGTGCGCGTCATCAGCGATTCGGCCCGGCGCGCCATTTCTGCTCCGTCCGGCGCCTCGAGCTCGAAGGACGTCGTGTGCGTCGTCACAGCCGGCGCGTAGATCGCCGCCAGAGATGGCCCGTCGGCAGTCGTCGCGAGTCGAATCATGGCCGTCTCATGTTCTGCTTCGGATAGTCCGCGGTCCGCACAAAATGAATACGGAAACGCAGACTCTCGGCGCCTCCATATGCCGCTGGTTTGTGGAACCGCTCGACCAACTCGCCGCCGTTGGCTTCGATTGTGCGTCGCGATGCAATGTTGTCGGCATCGGTGGTCAGCTCTATGTACTCAAGCGCTTCTTCCCTTACTTGCGCAAGCAGCAGCTGCAGCGCGCGGGTTGCGTATCCGCGCCGACGTTTCCAAGGTACGACCGAGTACCCGACATGCCCGAGACAATGTGGAGGCAGCTCAGTGGTACCCGGCTGCCAGCGGAAACCAATCGATCCGCAGAATTCTCCGTCCCACATCCATAGCGAGTAGCCGGGCAGCCGCGGAACCGTTGAACCGTCGGGGAGAATGACTGCCGGCCCTTTCGCCTCTCGATCGACCTGCTCGGCAAGGAATCGATTCGGATCCTCGGCGATTCTCGCGAGCTCGTCGAGCGCTGCCTGCGGTCGGAGGTTGTCCGGTGACCAACCCTGCTGGAGTGCGTGCACGTACCCCGGCAGGTATTGGGCGGCAGGCCAAACGAGATCCATCTTTCGTTGCAACATTGGAAGAACGGTTCAGTGGACTGCCCGCTCGTGTTTAAGCTGAAACCTCTCGCGACCGATGAGCGCGAGTCCAATCCCTCCGAGAATGATCACCCCGGAAAGCGCGAGACGCCACGTGACCGCCTCGGCGAGAAACACCACGCCCCCCAGAGCTGCGAGAATGGGAACCAGCAGCTGCACGACTGCCGCGCGCGTAGCGGTCAGGCCCCGCAACGCTTCGTACCACACGACGTAGCCGAGTCCGGACGCAAGCGCACCGGACGCGACCGCCAGTAGTACGCCATTTACTTGAACGTGCAATCGCGGCAGTGTGAGCACGCTCACCGCCAGTACGAGCGGAACGGTGCGGACGAAATTACTGGTGGTCTGCGCCAAAGGATCCGCCGCGCTTCGACCGCGCAACGAATAGACTCCCCACGAGAATCCGGCAAGCGCCATGAGACCGGCACCAACAAACGACGGCGCTTCGAGTCCGGGAAGGACGAGATAAACGAGACCCGCGAGCGCCAGACTCAAGCCGAGCCACTGCAGCGGATGCGGTCGCTCACCGGACCATAGCGCCGCGCTCATCATCGTCAGTTGAACACAACCGAACAGAATGAGTGCTCCGGTCCCGGTGCTCAAGCGGGTGTAGGCGAAGGAGAAGGGAACGGCGTAAAGAAAGAGCATGCCCGCCGATATCCACGAAGTTTCTACCGAGGACTGTTTTCGGGTCAACACGGTGATCAGCAGCAGCGTCGCCGCGCCGGCTGTCAACCGAATCGTTGAGAAAGTGGCAGCGTCGATTGTCGCGCGACTGAGTGCGATGCGGCAGAGAACCGAGTTCGCCGCGAAAGCCACGAGGGCGAGCGCGGTGAACGCGATCGTTCGCAGGCTCACAGCGCCTTAGACATGCAGACGCTCGTCGCGGTCATCTCTGGTATGGCACGTCAGCGCGCGGGGCGTCGGGCAGCTGCTCATCGAGCGATTGACGATACCGCAGACAGCCGCGAAGAAAATTCGGCCACGTGGGAACTGTCGGTAACGGATCCGTCTTTTCCGGCAGCAATCCCCACAGTGCCGGGTGATGCCAGCAGAGCTCGTGGCCCGTGCTGTCACGGTGCGCCCGGATCCCGGCGCGCAGCTTTCTCACCTCGGCGTTCACCTGCTCGCGCGACATTTGTTCGATGTCTTCGTCCACGCCACCTCCCCACCTTGATCAGCCACACACGATGCAGATTGGTCGCGCTGGAAAGGTATTCTACCGCGCCTTATAGTTCACTCTTGTGATCGACGCCCGTCCCACCTCCGGGAGGTCCTTTTGTCGCGCGTCTCGCTTTCGGTACGCTTAACCGCTCTGACTGTCGCCGGTGCCCTGTTCACCGGTACCAATGCCTGCGCTCAGGCCGCTCGCCCCTCCGCACCGATCGCATTCACCGGCGTGTCCGTGCTGCCGATGGATCGCGAGGAAGTCCTCGCCAATCAGACGGTGATCATCGAGAGCGGCCGCATCATGTACGTGGGCGGGCCGCGGGCAGCGCCGGCAGGAGCCACGGTCATAGACGGCCGCGGCAAGTTTCTCATGCCGGGCATCGCCGAATTTCACGCGCACGTGCCAAGTGGCGGACAGGCGATTCACGCGCACCGCACGCTCACATTGTACGCGCTGGCCGGCGTGACCACGGCGCGCGGGATGCTGGGCGCACCGATGCACCTCGCGCTTCGTGACAGCATTGCCGCCGGCCAGTTGTTCGGCCCGCGACTGCTGACGTCGGGACCATCCTTCAACGGCAACTCTGTCACGTCACCGGAACAGGCGATGGCGATGGTGCGTGCACAGAAGGAGGCTGGCTACGACCTGCTCAAGATACACCCCGGCGTCCCCCGCATCGCGTTCGATTCGCTCGCCGCTGCGGCGAACCGCCTCGGAATTCCGTTCGCCGGACATGTTCCGCTCGAGGTGGGACTCGACGTTGCGATCGCCGCGAAGCACTCGACGATCGACCACCTCGACGGGTTCATCGAAGCGATGTACTCGGGCTCGGCGCCACTCACACCACAGCTCAATGGCTTCTTCGGACTCGGGATCGTGCGTCAGCTCGACATGTCGCGGTTCCAGGGAATTGTCGATCGCGTGCGCAGGTCGGGCGTCGTCATGGTGCCGACGCAAATTCTCACGGACAACTATGCGAACGCCGCGACGGGCGACGAGCTGACGTCGCTGCCGGAGTTCCGCTACTGGGTGCCGCAGCAAACCGCGAACTGGCGAACGACCAAGAACAATCTGCTGTCCCAGGCGTCCCCGTCTCGCGAACAGCGTATGGAGTACATCGCGCTCAGGCGGCGCTTCATCAAGGCGCTCTACGACGCGGGTGTCCCATTCCTGCTCGGCTCGGACGCCCCGCAGCTCTGGAACGTCCCCGGCTTCTCCGCGCACCGCGAGCTCATCGCGCTCGTCGCGGCTGGACTGACACCGTATCAGGCGTTGCGGACCGGCACGGTGGATGTCGCGAAATTCTTGAAGGAGGAGGGGCGTTCGGGCGTAGTGCGCACGGGCGCGCGCGCCGACCTCATGCTGCTCGACGCGAACCCGCTGGAGGACATTGCCAATTCGCTGCGCATCAACGGCGTGGTGGTGAACGGGCGCTGGATCGGGAGCGCAGAGCGTGCGCAGATGCTGTCGAGGCTGGCGGCGCAATGACGAACGGACGCGGAAGTGCGTGGCCTAGTCAGAACTCCAGAGCCGCGATGTAGGAGTAGTCCCGGCGTAAACTGTCCACCGGCGCGCCCGGATACGTTTCCTGCTCGACGAACAGGTGCTTCCCGTCGATGTCATCGATGCTCGCCAGCAGCCGGCGAAAGTCGATGGCGCCCTTGCCGAGCTCCGTATCGCTTGTCGCCTTGAGCTGCGGCACATCCTTGATGTGAAAGAGCCAGTAGCGCGATCCGTAACGCTCCATGTACGCGTGTGGATCGTACCCAGCCATCGCCAGATTGCCGGTATCGAGCTGGTGCCGCACCACCGCCGCATCCGTGCGGTCCATGAGCAGGTCGTACATCACTACGCCGTCGCCGACACCCATGTCGTTGGCGTGGTTGTGGAAACCGATCCACACTCCGCGGGTCCGGGCCCGCCGTCCTGCTTCGTTCAATCGATCGGCCCACCGCCGATAATCATCGAGCGTCCGCTGTCCCTGGATCGGAAGGCTGGCCACGATGAGGTACTGGTGCCCGAGCGTCTGCGCCTCGTCGAGCTGCCGCTCCAGATCATCCAGCGCGTTTCCGCTCACGTGCGTCGATGGCGCGCGCAGGCCGTTCCGGTCGAGGATCTGGCGCAGCCGCGCGGGCGGCATCTCAAAATTATTCATCGACCCGAGCAGCTCGACGTCGTGATAGCCGATCTCAGCAATGGTGGCGAGCGTTCGCTCGAGATCCCGGCGTGCGTCGTCGCGAAGGCTGTAAAGCTGAATCCCGACGCGCCTTAGGCGGCGTCTCCCGCCACTGCTGGGGCGCACGACATGCGAAGCGCAGTCGAGCTGCATTGCCGCAGCGGCGAGTCCGAGCGTAGTGAGGAAGGTGCGACGATGCATGGCCATGGATGTGATCTACCTTATTTCGGTGCGGCTGCGGATGAAGATCACGATGGCGCACGAAAGCAGCCAGAACCCGCCGCCTATGCCCATGACGCCATATTCGGCCGGAGTGCCGCCGCCGAAGAACTTCGCGAACCCCATCACCATCCCGAACAGTCCGCCGAGGAAGAAAAGCCAGGTCAGTAAGATCAGCAGATTTTTCTCCATACGAATCTCCATGATCGGATTCCTTGAACTGGTATTGCGGAACGGTCAGTTGGGGATGAGAGACCAATGCGCGTGAATAATTTGCCACTCGGCGCCCGATCGACGGTGCACCTCCGTGCTGTTCCAGCGTACGGCCACCGATCCGTCGCCCGCATACTCGCTGATGTTGTAGGTAAGAACGCCGATATCTCCGTGAAGCTGGAGCTTCGGATTCAACACCTCGAATCTTGCGACATTTATCTTGCCCGCAAGAGGAGCGAGAAGTCCTTTCAATGCCTTTCCTCCCTCCAGCCGTCCGTTCGTAACCGGCGCGAAGTAGGTCAGGTCCTCGGCAAAGAGTGAGATGTAGGCTGATGGATCGCCCTTGTACCATCGCTGGAGAGCCGCCTGAAGTCGGCCCAAGACATTCTCATGTGGATTCTGCTTGTCTGTCATTGAATCGGTCCCATCCGTAGAAGCCCTCGAATTTTACCGCTTACGCAAGACCGCCCGTGCGGGCGCACCTTCGTGCCCCCCTACTTTCATCGGCAATACAATCACGTCGTAGTCGCCGGCACGAACCCCATCGAGCATGAGGCCCTCGACGATTGGAATCCCCTTGCCGAGTAGAATCTGGTGAGTCCTTGGCGCCGGTGCGCCGAACTGCTCGGATGATAGATAGTCTATCCCCACCAGCTGCACCCCCGCATCGGCGAGTAGCTGCGCCGCATCGGGAGCGATGTACGCGAAGTCACGATGAAAATTCGGCGACGACATCCATGCGCGTACCGAGCTCCTGGTGCGGAAGATCACGCGCGGCGTCCCTCTCCATTGATGCCGGTTCAGCTCTGTGGCGTCGATCGCCTGCACTCCGTCGGGAATGTCGATTACTCGTCCCGGCCCGATCAACCGCTCCAGCGGCAGCCGATCGATGGATGCGCCGCCGCGGATGAAGTGCATCGGCGCGTCGATGTGGGTTCCGCTGTGGGCGCCGAGCGTGTACGTGGAAAGCGTCAGAGGGTCGCCTTTGCGCATGTCCATGACGAACTCGAACTTCATCGGTGCATTGCCTTCGTAGATCGGCGTCGTCGCGGGATCGAGTGTCGCGGTCACATCGATCCAACCGCTTGAGCCTACAGTCTCCGGAAGACTCGCGCGACCTGGCTGCAGTTGCGTGGTACACGACATTGCGCCCAGAAAGGCGAGAGCGGAGATCCTCCGGGTCCTTCTGCTCTTCGTTTGCATTCGCGTTACTCTCAGTTGGGGGAAACGGCGGCAGTTATCGTAACAGAAATGAACCGCAAGAATCGCCTTCAGAGCGCAAGACTCAGAAGCACCGTGAATCCCAGCCCGGCAACGCCGATGATGGTCTCCGCCACCGTCCACGTCTTCAATGTCTGCGGAACAGTCATATTGAAGAACTCCTTGATAAGCCAGAAGCCGGCGTCGTTGACGTGCGAGAGCACCAGCGAGCCTGCCCCTGTCGCCAGCACCAGCAGCTCGGCGTTTGTACCGGGAGACGCTACTGCGATGGGTGCGACGATCCCGGCCGCAGTCGTCATCGCCACCGTCGCCGAGCCAGTCGCCACGCGTATGAGTGCTGCCACTGTCCAGCCCAGGATCAGCGGCGATGCCTGTGACCCGATTGCCACTTCGGCGACGACGCGACCCACGCCACTCTGAATCAGCACCTGGTTGAACCCGCCGCCCGCGCCGATCACAAGCAGTATCGTTGCGGTCGGGCCGAGGCAATCGTTGCAGAACTTGAGCACTTCCTCTCGGGTGAAACGCCGGGCGCGTCCCAGAGACCAGAACGAGAACAGTAGTGCGAGGAACAACGCCACGATCGGGTGTCCGACGAAATGCAGCCCCGCACGCACGCTGCTGGCCGCATCGAGCGTGAGGTCGGCAGCACTGGCGAGAAGCATCAGGATCACCGGGATCAACACCGTGAACAGCGAGATTTCGAATCCCGGCATGTTCTCCACCGACTCGCCTTCGAGTTGTCTTGCCAGCGGATTCTCGGCCGGCAGCGTGATGCGCGGCGCGATCCACGCCCCGAAGATTGGCCCTGCCAGCGCGGCCGTAGGGAGGCCGACGATCAGACCGTACAGAATCGTGAGTCCGACATCGGCATTGTAGGCGGTGACGGCGAGCATCGCCGCCGGATGTGGCGGCAGCATTCCGTGGACGACCGAGAGGCCCGCAACCAGCGGGATCCCGATCTTGATGAGCGACATCCCCGTCCGGCGCGCGATTGTGAACACGAGCGGGATGAGAAGAACGAACCCCACCTGGAAGAACACGGGGATTCCGACGATGAAGGCGACGATCATGATCGCCCAGTGCACGCGCCGTTCGCCGAAGAGGTCGATGAGCGTGGTCGCTATACGCGTGGCGGCACCAGACTCCGCCATCATTTTCCCGAGCATGGTGCCGAGCCCAAGCACGACGGCGATGAACCCGAGCGTGCCACCGACGCCGTCCTGGAACGCCTGCACCGCGGCGCCGAGCTCCATCCCGGCGGCTACGCCCAGGCCGAGTGAGACGGCGACCAGTGCGATGAAGGGATGCAGCTTGAAGCGCGCGATCAGCACGATGAGCGCTGTCACCGCGGCAAGCGCGTAGAGAAGCAGAAGGGCGTCGGTCGTCATGCGGATGCTCGGGCTACGAGCGCGTCGACGATTTCCTGTGGCGACTGCCTGATGTCACACACCCATGCCTTCTCGTCGGGAGATGGCTCCTCGAGTGTGGCGAATTGGCTTTCCAACAGCGACGGAGGCATGAAGTGACCGCGTCGGCCGGCGAGGCGCTCGGCGATCAGCGCACGTCCGCCCTTCAGAAACACGAACCGCAGCTCGGACGATGCCGCTCGAAGGACGTCGCGGTAAGATCGCTTGAGCGCCGAGCACGTCATCACCAGTCCAGTGCCGGCGTCATTCGACTCGCGAATTCGTGCGGCCAGCGCGCGCAGCCATCCCGCGCGGTCGTCGTCGGTCAACGCAATTCCACGGGACATGCGCTCGACGTTCTCGGATGGGTGGTAATCATCTCCTTCGACGAAGTCGATGTCGAGCGCACGGGCGAATGCGGCGCCGATCGAGGTCTTGCCCGAGCCGGAAACCCCCATCACGACGTACTGGCCTCTTTGCACGCTCTTCGGTTTAGAACTGCAGCCGCGTCAGATGCGCGTAGCTCGAGCGAATCGCAGCCAGTGGATCCGCTGGGTCATCCTCCTCAACGAAGTAGTGCGAGACCTTTGCCTCAGCCGCGGCGGCCAGCACTGCCTTGAAGTCGATCGTGCCGCGGCCCACACTCGTAATCCCTCGAGCTGGCGTCGCGTCCATATCCTTGAGGTGCAGCGTCGCCACACGCGATCCAAGTCGCCGAATCTCAGTGGCCGGGTCACGGCGACCTCGCGCCATCCAGTAGACATCCATCTGAAGCTTGACGAGCGCCGGGTCCGTGGACGCTAGAAGGAGATCGAGCGGAACATTGCCCTCCAGCACCTCCAGCTCGAAGGCGTGGTTGTGATAGCACAATGTCAAACCGCGGCCGCGCGCTCCGTCGCCGGCCTTGTTCAAAACGTCGGCGAGCTCCTGCCAGTCGCGGAGATGCAGGCGCTCCTCGTACGAAACATTGGCGAGGGTGATCCAGCGCGCGCCCAATATGTTCGCCGCGTCGAGGAATCGGTCCCAGCCTCGATAGAGCGCCGGAGTAGCGACGCGCGCCGACGGACACGCGAGCCCCACGCGATCCAGCATCGCCCGCGTCTCGGCGGGCTCGCGTTTCGCGTCGTAGATGTACATGTCCACGTCGCGGTAGCCGATCGCCGCCACCTGTCGCAGCGTACCCTCGTAATCGCGGCTCGTCAGGTCTCTCACCGTGTAAAGCGCCAGGCCGATGCGATCCAGCTTGCGTGGACGAAGATCCCTGACGCTACCGCCGGTGAGGAGCGGCGCGACGGTGAGCGCGGTGAGAGTACGAACAGCGCTCCGGCGATCGACCGGCACCTTACTGAAACGCGTCACAGCTCGCGACGGCTTAGCCCGTCGACGGCATGATTCGCCGCGCGCGCGGTGAGCGCCATGTAGGTGAGTGATGGATTCTGACAAGCGCTCGACGCCATGCACGCACCATCGGTGACGAAGAGGTTCGGCACCTCGTGCGCCTGATTCCAGCTGTTCAAGACCGAAGTTCGCTTGTCGCGCCCCATTCGCGCGCCGCCCATCTCATGATTCGTGTTCCCGGGCACGCTCGGCTGCGTACGGCGCACGATCTCCCTCGCGCCAACGGCTTCGAGTATTTCGGCCGCGCTCCCCGTCATGTCGCGGTGAATGGCGAGCTCGTTGGGACTCCATGCGACGTCGATGTGAAGCGTTGGAATCCCCCAGGCATCGCGCAATGTTTCGTGGAGCCGCGCGCGGTTCTCATCGCGAGCGAGAGTTTCGCCGAAACCCGCGAGTGACATCACCCACGGTCCGAGCGTCGTCAGCCGCTTCTTGAATTCCGCGCCAAGTCCTGGCTCGCGCGTGCGCCCTTGCCAGCCGATGCGACCGGCGCCGCCCTGAAATTGGTAGCCGCGAATGAAAGCTGAATTCCGGGCGTTGCGGTCGAGATTGCGAAAGCGGGGAACCAGAATGCCGTTGGGACGGTTGCCGATCGTCTGGCGATCCTCCCACCCGGGGATCACACCGCTGGCTCCGCCCCATTTTATGTGATCCATGACGCCGAGGCCCAGGGCGCCGCTGCCGTTGGCGAGGCCATTGGGAAACGTGTGTGAGCTCGAGTTCAGAAGAATGCGAACGCTCTCCAGCGCCGACGCGCAAAGAAAAACGACGCGCGCGCGGTACTCGTGCTCGGTGCGTGTCCGCGCATCGATGATGCGGACGCTGGAGGCCCGCCCCGACTTGGCGTCGTACACGACGGTGTGGGCGATGCTGTGTGGGCGCAGCGTGAGGCGGCCCGTTGCGCGCGCGGCGGGAAGGGTTGCATTGACGCTCGAGAAATACGAGCGCGTCACGCAACCACGCTGGCATGGTCCGCAGTAGTGGCAGGGTGCGCGGCCTTGTAGCGGCTGCGTGATCACGGCGACTCGACCGATGATCATCTTGCGCGCGGAGTCGAAATGTCCGCGCAGGCGATCGCGAACCGCGGCCTCGACGACATTCATCTCCATCGGCGCCTGGAACACGCTGTCGGGTAAATGTGGAAGGGCATGCGCTTCGCCGCTCACGCCGATGAAGCGCTCAACATGGTCGTACCACGGCGCGATGTCAGCGTAGCGAATCGGCCAGTCGACGCCGATGCCATCGCGAAGGTTGGCCTCGAAATCGAGGTCGCTCCACCGGTAGACCTGCCGGCCCCAGGTGATGGACTTGCCGCCCACCTGACGCGCGCGAAACCAGTCGAACGGCTTGTCAGCGGGAGTGCTGTATGGATTGTCGACGTCGTCAGTCCAGAAAACGTGACTCAGCTCGTCGAAGCTCACCGAGCGGCGCTGAACTTTTTGTCGCGCTTCGATAGCGCGCCGGTTTCCGAGTCCGCGGAATGGCATGTCCCAGGGCGGTACGTGCTCGGTGTAGTCGCGCTGTGGGTCGATGTCGCGGCCCGCCTCGAGGACCAGCGTGCGGAGACCGCGCTCGCAAAGCTCCTTAGCGGCCCAGCCTCCGGTTATACCGGAGCCGACGACTATTGCGTCGTAGTCGCGCTCAATACCGCGCATTCCCATCGTACCGACCGGGCATAAGCTCCAGACGCAGCTCTTCGACGATGCCAGGGCGAGAGGTATAATAGCCCCAGATCGTGAGATGCTTGAGCATGGCGAACCAGTGGTCATCCGCTCCGGGCTGCCTGGATTGCCGGCGTATGTGCAGCTCGCGGTCGAGAGTCTCCAGCAACTCCGTCTGCTGCCGTTCGCTCGTTTTGGCAAAGATCTGGCCCGCGAGATTTTGCGTGCGACCATCGAGCTCGTGCAGGCCTGTCTTGAAGCGCTCGCGGTCGGCGGCGTCGTACCAATCGGCGAGCATGACGTCAATGAAGTCAGCGACGCGCGCATCCGTTGCGCCTGGTGTAGCGGTGCGAGGAATGATGCGCTCTGCCGCTCGAGAAACGATCGCGTACTCTGCTGCCGTCAGCGCCCGAGTGCGAGACTGTCGAAGCTCGGCGAGCTCATGCGCCCGGCGTCCGATCTCGACCAGCTCCTCGACGCCGACCGTTCCAAAGAACGGGAGCGCCGCAATACTGGCAAGCGCGCGAACTGTGTCACGTCGCGAGGTCATGGCAGAAGATACACCCCGCCCTCACTCTTTTTCATACACAACGAATGCTACACGCCGGCTGTCAGGCGACCAGGATGGGACATTGATCGTGCCCTGACCGCCGAAAAACGGCGCCGTCAAATCACGCACTGAGCCATCGCGTAAATCCATCAGGCGAAGCTTTACCTGTTTGCCGAACGGGTGGCTCTCGCCCTGGTCTTCGAGGTAAGCGATGAACACGACCCAGCGTCCGTCGGGAGACGGGTGAGGAAACCAGCTGGAGTATGGGTCGCGGGTGAGCTGTTCGGGCTGACTTCCGTCCGGACGCATTCGCCAGATCTGCATCTTCCCGCTGCAGAAGGAGTTGTAGTAAATGAACTTCCCGTCGGGGGAGTAGTCCGGACCGTCGTCGAGACCGCGGCAACTGGTCAGGCGTCGTTCCTCGCCACCGTCCACCGGAATGGCGTAGATGTCCCACTCGTCATTCCGGTGCCCGACAAAGGCGAGAGTCTTTCCATCGGGAGACCATCCATGCCAGAAGCTCGGGGCTTTCGTGGTGACCTTGATCGGCGATCCGCCCGTTATCGGAACGACGTAGATGCTCGACGCGAGCCAATCCTGCTTGGGGTCGGTGATGTGCTCGTCGGCGTGATGACTGAGAACGAGAAGCTTCCCATCCGGCGAGATGCCGTGATCGTTGTTTGCGCGGGTGGCGAATCCCGTTGGAATCTCTTCGAGGCGCTTGTCACCAAGAGCGGAGATTCGATAGAGCCGGCCTCCGCTGTTGACCACGTAGAAGCGGCCGTCAGGCGACCAGTTCGGCGCCTCGAAGTGTATATCGGCGGTGTAAACCGTGTCGATGCGCCCGGATTGAATGTCCACTGTCCGGAGCGAGCCGCGGATGCTATCGACTGATTGGCCGCCCGCATCTCTTGTGACGCATAGCAGAAGAAGGGCAAGGAGCGCTTCGCGGTTCATACTGGCTCCGACCTCAGGGTTGGATCTGCGGAGAAAGATACGTCTGCGTCAACACGGGTGTGATTCGTGCTGATGTTGCGCTGCACCCTGCATGAGTAAGCTCAAACCGCGACTCATGGTGCCGTGGCTCTGCGCGCTGAGCGCGTGCGGACCGAGTTCCGCGTCCGAATCCCCCGACGCGTACGAAGCCCAACGCGGTCCGCGGGTCTCCGCCGAAACAACGTTCATCGGCATGCGCGGCCGCTATGCGGACTATCGGATTCGAATTTCGATCGGGCCACGACTCTCGGTCACGGGCCGCCTGCTGCAGCCGACGAAGGCTGCGGTGCCGCGACGCTATCCAGCAGTGCTGCTCCAGAATGGTCGGGAGTTGAACAGTCGCGCGGTGGAGTTCCTTCCCGCCGACTTTGGCGACGTCGTCGTGCTGTCGCTCGACTATCCCGATGAATTCCCATATCAGCTCAACATTCGCGAGATCCTGCTGCGCAGCGATCGCCTTCGTCGCGCGTCACGCCGCGTCGCACCGATGTTCTCCCTTGGTGCCGACTATTTACTCGCCCGCCCTGATGTGGACACGTCACGCCTGGTAATTGTGGCGACCTCCTTTGCCGTACCCTTCGCCGTGCAGGCCGCGGCGGCGGACACCCGTTTCGTCAACGTTGGACTCATTTACGGGGCGGGGAACATGGGCGATGTGCTCGCGGCGAATCTGACATTCCGGCCGCAATGGATGCGACCCGCTGTCGCCTGGCTGGCTATGCGCCCTTTCGCCGAATTCGCGCCCGAGCGATATGTGTCGAGGATCGCGCCTCGCCCGATTGTGATGGTCAACGGCATTGACGATCCACAAATGCCCCGACGCGCGGTGCAAACGCTGTACGATGAAGCTCGCGAGCCGAAGACGATTATCTGGCTCCGCACCGGCCATCTGCTGCCGGAGGATTCCACGCTCGTGCGCGCTCTCGTGGACACGACGCTGGCACGCCTCCCTGCGTTGAGAGACGTAGCCGCCACACGGCGACGATGACCGGCCGCGATCTACCTCCACGCGAAGCGGATCTCTTAGCCCGCCATGATCCGCGGCGGCAAGATAGCTCAGCTGCAAGCACCGTATACGGGGTTACGCAGCAACAGAGCTAACAATCCGAGGTTATATCCAGCGCAGCTCGAGTGGATGCGCATTCTATCCTCCAACAGGGTATCGCCATGCGAACGCTCCTTCATACGGTGTGGCTTCTCGCTCTCCTGGCCGGCCTCTTCTGCGCCGGATTTTTCTTTCAGGGGGTGATCCGTGACCAGCGCATCGGAGATCCCGACCTCAGCCTCGACCTGTCGAAGCCCTCGAGCAGCGCGCGTGAATTCCGCCCGTGGCGCGGTGGATGGTACGATCTGGCGGTGTCCAGCGTGAATCACACCCCTCCTTTCGGCGTCCCGTTTCAGGGCAAGCTCGAGATCGCGCTCTTCGACGGTTCAGGACGTGAGATGTTGAAGCGGCTTCTCGACAGCTCGATGACACACCCGCGGCCAAGCAACATGTCGTGGACGCAGCTAGACTCGGTGAAGCTTGAACGTACCATCTTCGACCCGATGACGCTCTCGGCGCGGGTAGTCGCGGCAGACGCCCGATTCGCCGGCGTCATGACGCGTGTCCATCTTCGGAAAAGACAGTACGACCCCGGCATGGGGGGAATGGTCAACTATATAATGCTCGCACCCGGAATTCTTTCACTGGTTGTCGCTTTGGGCATCGGAGCGAACATGGCGGGACGCGGTTGGGGCCCGGGTCCGCTTCGTCTGACGATCGCGGTCACAGTGATCCTCGGAGTAGTTGCAATCGTACTACGCAGCGGATAGTCACCAACGGTTTCTTCGAGTTGCTTTTTGCGTTTTAAGTTGACTGTCATTGTGTTCTCCGTTGTTGCGTTACTACACGCGGAACGCAAACGCAAGAACGGTCAACTCAACAACGGTCAACTCAAAACGCAAAAGGAAACTCAGCGGGCGGGAACAGGATTAGGCTGTCAAGAGCTTGCTCACCGCGCCGGCTAGGGAGTAAACTCCTCAATAGCCGCTCTGGTGGCGTTCGCCGGCGTACCGCGAGAAAGGATCACCTCATACGTGGTCCCGCTTACGAGCGGAATCGCTGGCGCGTCTTCGCTCGCTCCCGCAGGTACCGACCCATAGGTCACGCCGGGCGCGATTCCGGCCCCGGTTGCCTCCAGCAACCATCGGTCACTCGCTCCCTCCTCGACCAAAAGCCCGATCACTCGGCAGGCGGGCGTCCATGTGAACGTTGGTGTCGTTCCGGCGGAGACTGTAACCGAGACATCAGTCGTACATGGTCCGCTGGTCTCCGGCCCACTAACGTAGTTGGAGCAGCTCACGCTCGCGAGAAAGACCACGACGACGAACCATCGGTGAGCGAACGGGCTGGCTAGGCAGGTCATGACGAGTCTCGGAGAAGGTGATAGGTAGTGTAACCACCTTCGGGGTACCCGGCGAGAATGTCAAGAATGGACCTTGGCCGCAGGAGTGTAAACTCCAGAGCTCACCGCGGCCCGACTCCATAGCGTGCGAGTATCTCTTTCACGCGATCGATAGGAATCGCTTCGACTGTCCCGCCTTTGCTACCGATGGTGGTCGCTCTGAACAGCGAATTGTAGATAGCCTCCTCTGTCGCCTCTATCACCGCCTCGTAAAGCGCCGAGAGCTCCTCGGTGTTTCCAATTTCCGTCGTCGTCAGTCGCGCTGCGTCGCGCCGGCGCCGTACGCCGGGTGCGGTGGAAAAGCTGATCACGTAGTCACCCGAGCCGTTGCCTGCTACCGAGCCAGTGCGCGCGAGTCCCATCAGCGCACGCGACGCAAGTCGCTTGAGATTACGATCCGAGAGCGGGGCATCCGTGGCGGCGACGATAATTATCGATCCGTCCGTGCCGTCACGCATCGCGCTCGAGAATTTGTGTTTTCCGAGTTCGCGACCGACCGGCGCCCCCATGATCTGAAGCACTCCGCCGAAATTACTCTGCACCAGCACTCCGACCGTCCATCCGCCGAGTGGCACTGGAACTCGTCGCGAGGAAGTCCCAATTCCACCCTTCCACTCGAAAGCTCGCGTGCCTGTTCCTGCACCGACGCTGCCTTCTTCCACTGCGCCGCTGCGTGCCGAGGTTAGACTTTGCCTCACGTGCGCAGCGGTTATCGGCCGCGAGCGGATCGCGATATTCAACTCGTAACCATCGTTCGTTTCGCCGACGACGGGATTGATCGACCGGACGTTCTGCATCCCATCCTGTCGCAGCATCCACTCGACCAACGCATCCGCGGCTTTCCAGACGCAAAGCGTGCAGGTGAGAAGGATCGGACTCTCCAGCTCGCCAAGCTCGTTCACCTGGGTCGAGCCGAGCAGTTTTCCGAAACCGTTACCGACGACGATGGCGGCCGGAACTCGCTGCAGGAAAAGATTGCCCGGATGCGGCAGAATGGCGGTGACTCCGGTGCGTACCGAATCGCCGTCCATTACCGTCACCTGCCCGACCAGCACTCCAGCCACATCCGTGATTGCGTTCAATGGACCGGGAGCAAAGACCCCCGGAGCAACACCGAGCTCGCGTGCGCGCGGACGCGTCTGGGCGTGGACCGACATGGATTGGAAAAGACCAATGAGAACATAGATCGCGAGTGTGACTCCGGTGGCTTGCTGCATTACGATCAAAGGTTGCGCGGAGTCTCGAGCCCGACTCGCCGGACAAGCGCGCCGTAGCGCGGATCCTTTCTGATCGGATCGAGGCGCGGATGCACGCGAAGGAGGATCAACCCCGGTGAGCGTTCCTGGACAGCGTGCTCCAGCCATTGGAATGCCTCATCCACGTCGCCGAGAGTTGCGTGCAGTACCGCAATCCCCCACGCTGAGACGACGCCCTTCGAGCGGGCTGCGGTGAGCGCGGCCAGGATTCGCCGCGCCTCCTGCTCGTTACCGCTCGCTGCCTCGAGATGTGCGAGCCCGAACGAAGGCCCGGCGATTCCTCCTGACAGGCGTCGTCCCTCTTCGTATTCCGCGCGCGCTTCGTCGAACCGACCGAGTGCCTCGAGCGAGCGCGCGAGCCCGGTGTGCGCGCCGTCGAAGCGCGGATCGAGCTCGATCGACATCCGGTACTGCAACACCGACTTTTCGTAGTCGCGCGCAAAATAGTACGCGTCGCCCACGCCGGTGTAGATCATCATCGAGAGCGGATCGAGACTCACCGATTTCTGCATCTCTGCGAGCGCCTCGGTGTGACGCTCATATGAATAGAGCGCGCGGCCGAGCAAATTGTGCGCGGCCGCGAGGCCCGGATTCAGCTCGACTGCCTTCCGCAGTGCGCGGAGTCCGCCGGCGAGATCCCCGGTGTGCGAGAGGATAGCGCCGATGGACAAGTGCGCGTCGGCGAGAGTCGGATCGATCTCTAGCGCTCTCTTCGCCGCGGCCATGGCTTCCGCCGCCGCCTCCGCAGGCGGAGCGACCCCGCGGATCGCACGGAACATGTTGCAGTCGGCGAGCGCTGACCACGCCAGGGCTGAATTCTGATCGAGCTCCAGTGCGCGCCATGCGTGGCGGCGTCCCACCTCGACCGCCTCCGGAGAGCCGGCCAGGAACGAGTGGCGTGCCTTAAGGAATTCGAGATACGAATCGGGGTTGACCGATGCGCGGCTGGCAAGCTGGGTCGCTTCCGTCGGAGAGAGCTGGATCGCAATCTCTCGCGTGACGGTCTCGGCGAGCTCCTTCTGGAGTCCGAGCACGTCATCCAGCTCGCGGTCGTAGCGGTCGGCCCAGAGTGTCTCATCGGCGCGGGCGGAGACGAGCTGCACGTTGACGCGCGCGCGGTTACCGACGAGAAGCGCCGAGCCTTCGAGCACTGCGTCCACGTTCAGCTCGCGCGCGATCTCGGGGAGCGACTTCTCCACGTTCTTGTATCTCATTACCGAAGTCCGCGAGATCACGCGGAGCGCCTTGATGCGCGCGAGATCCGAGATGATCGACTCGGTCATCCCGTCGGCGAAGTACTCCTGCGCGGGATCCCTCGAGACATTGCGAAGTGGAAGCACAGCGACGGCGTGAATCACATCTCGCACAGCGAGGGGAAGCGCGCCGGTTGGCGCACCGTCGCGTATCCCGCGAAGCGCCTCGCTGACAATCGCCGCGGAAGCCGGACGGTGCGCCGCATCTTTGCGCAGGCATTCGGTGATCAGCCGGTCGAGCGCGTGTGGCGTGTCGGGCCGCAGCACGCGCACAGGCGGTGGGGCGTTGTTGATGATGGCGAACATCAGCGCTTCGGAGCGCTCCCTTACGAAGGGACGCTGTCCGGTCACCATCTCGAAGAGAATCACACCCAGGGCGTACACATCGGTGCGGGCGTCGTCGACCTCTCCGAACAGCTGCTCGGGTGCCATGTAGGGAAGCGAGCCCAGCATCATGCCGGCGTTCGTGATCCTCCCGGTAGCCCTGCCCTCCGAGAGGAGCAGCGCGATTCCGAAATCGAGGATCTTCGGATGGCCTTCGGCAGTCAGCGCCACGTTGGCCGGTTTCAGGTCACGGTGAAGAAACCCGTGTCGGTGTGCGTAGTCGAGCGCATCGGCGATCGACGCCCCGAGCGTGAGTACTCTGTCGAGCGGGAGTGGGCCTGTTGCGAGACGCGACTCGAGAGTTCCGCCGGCGACGTATTCCATGACGAGAAAGTCGCACCCGTCCTTGGTATCGAAGTCGAAGATGGTGGCGACGCCGGGGTGTGAGAGGCGGGAAAGGACGAGCGCCTCTCGCTGGAATCGCTGGCGGCTAATCGTATCGACCAGCGTGCCGCTCAAGAGCATCTTGATTGCGACATCACGGTCCAGTTTGTCGTCGTGGGCCTTCCACACCTCACCCATCCCACCCTGGCCGATCCGTTCGACCAGTCGGTACCGGCCAAGCGATTGGCCGGGTGTCATGGAGATGCTCTCGCTGAAGGCTTCTTGCGCGCTACCTGTCACTGGTGCTTTTCGGGGAATGGGCCGGGGGCACGATGATATACTATCTTCGTCGCACCAGTTGCTGGAAGACAGATGCCCAAATCACTATGGAACGCGCAGGCACGCCGCGAGCTGCTGGAGAGAATGGAGCGGCTGTCGCCTGAAGCCAGGCCGCATTGGGGAAGGATGAATGCGCCGCAAATGCTCGTTCATCTGACGAGGTGGATGCAGATGGCGGGGGGAGAGCTCGAGACGGCACCGATGGGTCTTCCCCTGCGGTATCCGCCGCTCAAGCAGCTGGTGATCTACTGGCTTCCCTGGCCAAAGGGGGTACCGACCGCGCCGGAGCTCATTGCGAGGGAGCCGTCGGACTGGACGCTCGAGCACGCCGGGTTACGCCGGCACATCTACTCATTCGAGCAACAGGATCCAAAAACGGTGTGGCCAGTGCATCCGGCATTCGGGAAGATGACTCCGCGCGCCTGGGGTGTGCTTTGCTACCGCCACATCGACCACCATTTCAGGCAGTTCGGAGTCTGACGCTGGTTGACTTCGCCGTGCGCCGGTCGCCGTAAGAACCTGATCAGAACGGCATAGCGGAGGCGACAAGTGGAGATTGGCATTGATAGTTTCGCGGCGGCACACACTGACTCCAGCCGGGAGCTCATTCCGAAGCATCGTCTGCGGAATCTGATCGAGGAGATCGAGCACGCTGATCAGGTTGGGCTCGATGTCTTCGGAATCGGAGAACATCACCGTAAGGACTTCCTCGACTCCGCTCCCGCCATCATTCTCGCGGCTGCCGCGGCGCGAACCAGCCGCATACGTCTTACCAGCGCGGTAACAGTCCTGAGCTCGGCCGACCCCGTACGCGTATTCCAGAATTTCGCCACACTCGATCTCATCTCGCAGGGCCGGGCCGAGATGGTGGTAGGCAGGGGCTCGTTCACCGATTCCTTCCCGTTATTCGGCTTCCGGCTCGAGGACTACGACTCGCTGTTTGCGGAGAAGCTCGATCTGCTGCTGAAGATCCGTGACAACGAGCACGTCCACTGGTCCGGGAAACATAGAGCTGCTCTGACAGGCCAGGGCGTGTACCCGAGACCGGTGCAGAACCCTTTGCCGATATGGTTGGGCGTTGGTGGGACGCCGGGATCATTCGCTCGTGCCGGCGTGCTCGGACTTCCTTTGATGGTCGCCATCATTGGCGGTCACACGCATCGCTTCCGCTCGCTCGTGGATCTTTACTGGGAAGCGGGCAAGCGTGCGGGGCACTCTCCTGATCGACTCAAGGTCGGCGTGCACTCGCTTGGCTATGTCGCGGCGACGACGCAAGAGGCTGCTGACGATTTTTTCCCCGGCTACGCTCGCGCGTTTACAGACGTTGGGAGAGAACGCGGATGGCGTCCCGTCACTCGTGCCGATTACGACGCTCAGCGCGGTGAACGAGGCGCTCTGCTGATCGGTAATCCCGACGAAGTTATCGAGAAGATCATTCGGCACAGCGAAGCGCTCGGCGGAGTCTCGCGCTTCACTTTTCAAATGAACGCGGCCTCGCTGCCTCACGCCAAGCTGATGCAAGCCATCGAGCTGCTTGGAACCCGGGTCGCACCGGCGGTGCGCCAAGAGTTGGCGGTTGACTCCAAAAAAGATGAAACGCTGAGACTGTCCGGAGTCTGATCCGAGTCAGACTGCTGAGGTGGCCATCAACCGCAAGAACAACTCGTCGGACGGCAACCTTCGAAGCCGCTATGAAACGCGCGCTTCGACTTGCCTCACCAGTACTACACCGGACTTCCGACAATCGTCCGTGTAGCTCACCACCTCGTAGTTGGTGGCACGCCGCAGCTGACGGTCGTACGCACTTATGCCGGCACTGCGATTCGTCCTGATATGGAGTCGTAGGCCTGGCGCGAGCGTTACCTCCGCCTGCTGTCCCGGCCGCACTTCCGCTAGTACTTGCGAAGCGCTTCCGTCAAAATTGGTTGAATGGATGCGGGCGAAGCACCTCGTTGAGTTCTGAATCGCGTAGTCGCGCGGCTCTGTTGACACTCCTGACGGTTGCGGATTGCCATGGGCACAGCCCATGAGCAGCGCAGCTGCAAGGCCCGCGAGGGCGGAATAGGACCAGTGAATTCGCTCCCACCGATCCAAGATCGATCTGTGCCGTTGCGAGACTGAAATCATTGCCGACTCCAGGTGAATTACGTACTCTGACCGCGAAAATTGTACCTGCACCGTCCCGGGACTGCGCGTTCAATCATGGCATCTCCACGAGTACGAGGCGTTGCCTTGCTTACGTCGAAGTCATTTACCGAGCATGACGCGGATTCCTTGCAATGCGCCGCCCGCAGGACCGTCGGTGTATCGCGCATCGCCGAAGAACACCGCAGTCCCCTCCGGAGTTTGCTCCGTGCGGACGAAAGGGAAGCGCGACCAAACCAGGTAGTCGCGGACGCGCGTGTCCGCCATCGCGTGGCGGACTTCGGTCGCCGTCCAATCCCCGCGCGGAATGGGATCGGGCAGGAAAGTCACGCGGCCGGCCCCGGCGAACCAACGGAATGTGCCGAATGTGTATGCGTCGCGCGTCGCGAAGATCAAGCTCCCCCGATGCGGCCGTGCCGGAGCCGGCTGGTACATCACTTCCTCAATGCCAATGATGCCCGCTGCTTGCGCCGCGCCGCGGGCCATGGGTTCCGCGACCATGCTCGCGCCGATCATCGCGACCACGTACCCCGCGGCGACGGCACCGATGATCTGCACCCGGCGAAGCGTGCGGCGCCATGGCACGAGCGCGGCGGCGAGGAGCAGCCATAGCCATGGGTCGATAATGAACACGGCATCGCCGTAGAACCATTCGCGGCTGAACGGCATCAGCAGCCGGACGCCGTAAGTGTTCAGCCAGTCGAGCGCCGGGTGGCTCACCACGCCTATGCACGCGATGAGCAGCGTCGCGCCGGCAGGCACCGGTGCGCGTGTCGCCCCCCGATCGCCGTGGCGCCTGACAAACCGGTCCCACGCGAGCATCAAGCCGGTGAGCACGAGCGGAAGCAACACCAGGGCAATGGGCCCGTGCGTCCATCCGCGTCGGAGCGCGAGCCCCGGGTACGAGCCGAGGAACAAGACGAAGACGTCGATGTCGGGCGCATTGGCCGCGAGCATGAGCGTGGCCCCGGCTAGCGGGAGCGCACCGGCGCGGTCGAGGCCCGCGCGCGCCAGCACCGCGCCCGCCATCGTGTGGGTGATGTTATCCACGCGGCACGTTAAGGCTGCTTGGGAAGTGGCCGAGTCGAGTCTGCGAATCCGAAAAATCGGTCGATCAACCACGTGCTATCAGACTGCCGGGCGAGAACGGTCACGTATCGACCGAACTCCGTCATGCTAACGCCTTTGGAATCGCGCCAGGACTGTCGGAATGCGCCGAACTCTGTCGCGTGATTCGGCGTGATGCGTCGGGACGAGACAGTCAGCTCGAGGCCCATGTCGTTGAGAGATGCCCAGCTCATCCGCGCCATCGCCTCCAGCCCGGCGCGGCCCCGAACCGTGTTGAAGGCTGGCCATTCGAAAACTGCGGTATCGGTGTACAGCGCCGCGTAGTTCTGAGGATTGCGATCCCGATACGCCTGGCTGATGCGGTTGTTCAGCGAGTCGATGCCCGCGCTGGCCTCGCGATCTGAAGCTTGGTCAGGCTGCTGAGAACAACCGAGTCCCACCAGGAGCGAAGCTATTACCGCGCCAAATGCTGTTTTCATTGCTCGACCTCGTTGGCCTGACGCCGTATTTTTGTTTGCCAGCACAGTAGCATCGTTGCGGTAAGACTAGCATGGAGGAGCACACATGACACGGGCATCTATCGCAGCCGCGGCATTTTTTCTCACTCTGCCTGCGCTCGCGGCGTATCCGCAAGGGCACGCACATCCCAAGAGCACATCGCTTGAAAGGCTCGGCACCGTTCACTTCCCGACGTCGTGCAGCCCGAAGGTTGCCCCTCAGTTCGATCGCGCGGTCGCGCTGCTCCACTCCTTCGAATTCGGCGCGTCGATCAAGGGCTTCAATGAAGTGCTGGCCGCGGACCCCTCGTGCGCGATGGCGCACTGGGGAATCGCGCTGAGTCGCTGGACCAACCCGATGGCGGCGGGGAACCGGGCGGTCCCGCTGCTGCGGCAGGGAAAGGAAGCCGCCGATGCGGCGAAGCGACTCGGCGTGCGGGCCTCAGAGCGCGAGCGCGGCTACATCGACGCTGTGAGCCAGCTGTACGACGACTTCGAGAATAGGGATCAGCGCACGCGCATCCTGGCGTACGAGCGCGCGATGAACGAGATCGTGGCGCGGTACCCGACGGACACCGAAGCGATGATTTTCTACGCGCTCTCGCTCGCCGCGTCGGCGCCGCCGACGGACAAGACATACGCGAACCAGCTAAAGGCGGGGGCTATTCTAGAGCCACTGTGGGCGAAACAGCCGGATCACCCCGGGCTCGCGCACTACATCATCCACACCTACGACTATCCGGCACTCGCCGACAAGGCGCGAGCGGCCGCGCAGCGCTATTCAAACATCGCACCCTCGGCGGCGCACGCGCTGCACATGCCTTCGCACACGTTCACCCGCGTCGGCATGTGGGATGAATCAATCAACGCGAACAAACAGTCGGGGGACGTCGCGATGAGCAGCGGGTCCATCGCCGAGGCGTTGCACGCCGCTGACTATGCCATGTACGCAAATCTGCAGCTAGGCAAGGAAGTCGAGGCGAAGGCGATTCTCGACGGACTGCCTGCACTCGCCGCGCGCTTCGACCCCAACGCCATCACCGGTGCCGCGCCGGCTTCTGCCGGCTACTTCGCGCTCGCCGCAATCCCTGCGCGCTGGACCCTGGAGCGCAGCGCGTGGACGGAGGCGGCCGCGCTCGAGCCCAGAGCGACCGACTATCCCTGGACCGAGGCGATGACGCACTTCGCGCGCGCACTCGGCGCCTCGCGCACCGGTGATCTCGCGAAGGCCAAGGCGTCCATCGATTCGCTGGCGTCGATTCAGCAGCGTCTGAGTGCGAAAGGCGAGGGATATTGGGCCGAGCAGGTGGCCATCCAGCATCTCGCCGCCCAGGCGTGGGTCGATCTCGCGGAGCGCAGGGAGAACGACGCGCTGGCGCGCATGCGCGAAGCGGCCACGCGTGAGGACGCGAGCGAGAAGAGCGCGGTGACACCAGGGCCGCTGGCCCCCGCGCGCGAGCTGCTCGGCGACATGCTGATGGAGCTCAATCGGTCCGACGAGGCAAAAGCGGAGTATCGCGCGACGCTCGTGAAAGAGCCGAATCGCCGGCGCTCACTCCGTCGCGTTAGCGCCGCGATGTCTCGTGACTAGCTCTTTGACTGGCTGCCCCGCGCGAAGTCAGGCAGCGCTGGCGATGTGATCAATCGGCGGCTTCCAGGTCTCGTCATGTAGGAGACGATCAGAAGTCCGAGCAGGGCCAGCGGCATGCTCCATATTTGCGGGCTTTCGCCGGATAAATAAGCCGCGATGAATGCCATCGCCCACGTGATAGCCGCGCCGGCGTACGCCCATTCCTTCAGTAGAACGAGCCCGGGCAAAAGCAGCACAATGGCGGCCAGCGGCTTGGCGATTCCAAGCACGATTCTGAGGTGCTGCGGGTAACCGGATTTGGAGAACCCGGAAACCACTTGCTCACTGCCAGTGAGGTAGCTCACGGCAAGCAGCAGCATCACCGCGACAATTCCGGTGCTGCCCCAGTAAACGATCTTTCGAATCACGGATCCTCCATTGATGTACTTCGTAACCGTCGGACGCGGCTGAGCTGCAGCGCACCGAAGCGAGATTCATTCTAATGGATGCGTGGCATCCACCGCCCGACGCTTTGCGTGTATCGCTCATAGGAAGCCCCGAATTGACGACGGAGGGTCGGTTCCTCGTACGCGATGACAAACACGTTCACTGCCGCGAACCACACGACCCAATACCACAGCAGGCTCTGTGAGCGGGTCAGGGTGAGCTCCCCCAGTACGATCGTCGTCACGGCCAGGTACATCGGGTTCCGCACGTAGTGGTAGAGACCACGAACCACGAGCTCTCGCGGCGGATCGACCGGGGAAAGGGTTCCACGCCCGCTGCGGGCGAATTCCCAAATGCAGGCGAGCAAAAGCGCCGCCCCAAGAGCGATCAATAACAGACCGAAAAGGTGCAACGGGTTGCCGAAATCGAGATCCACCTGCGCGAGACCGAAGAATCTCCACGGCAGATAGCCGGCAAAGAGGCCTGGCAGGAGAACGGTCCAGACAAGGCTCCGAATGGCGAGCCAGATCCCTGCCCAGTAAGAAGGATGTGCGGTCAAAGGATGGTCTCCTTCAGGGCTTATTTCATAGATATTTCGCGTCCCGAGTCTTGCTCAGATCGTAATCCAATAACGCATGATCGTCCACGTCATCGACGGCACCTACGAGCTCTTCCGCCACTTTTACGGTCAGCGGACCTTCAACAAAGGCAAGGACAAGCCTTTCGGCGCCGTTGCCGGAGTGCTGCACTCGGTGCTGGAGATGATCGAGACGGGAGCGACGCACATCGGCGTCGCCACCGACCACGTCATCGAGTCTTTCCGCAACGATCTCTGGCCGGATTACAAGACGGGAGAAGGAATCGAGCGTGTGCTATATGCGCAGTTCAATCCGCTCGAAGAATCGCTAGCCGAGATGGGCGTGGCAGTCTGGCCGATGATCGAGCTCGAGGCTGACGACGGGCTCGCGTCAGCGGCGCATCTCGCGTCAAATGATCCGCGTGTCGAGAAGGTGTGCATCTGGGCGAACGACAAGGATCTCGGGCAGTGTGTCCGTGGCGATCGTGTAGTGCAGATCATCCGGAAAGGCATGGAGGTCAGGAACGCCGAGGCGGTGCGCAAGAAGTTCGGTGTCGAACCGGCGCTGATTCCCGACTTCCTCGCCCTCGTCGGCGATGCGCAGGACGGCTACCCCGGCATCCGCGGGATCGGTCGCACCACCGCGGCGAGTCTGCTGAACCGACACGGACCAATAGAGTCGTTTCCACCTGATGTCCTCGGCGCGGAGCGCGACAACGCGATCCTGTTCAAGCGACTCGCCACGCTCAGAACCGATGCGCCGCTCTTTACCGATGTCGATCAGCTCGAATGGACGGGGCCCACGCCGGCGTTCGAGGAATGGGCAACGCGCATCGCGGACCCGCGCCTGCTGGAGCGGTGTGTCAAGGCCGCGGGGTCTACCAGTCGGTCGGGCGGTAATCCTTGATGAACTTGCCCCAGATGTGGCTACCGGTGTTGAATCCGGAAATGATCGGGTCCACAATCCTCGCCGCGCCGTCCACGATGTCGAGTGGAGGATGAAACCGGTGCTCGGCGGTTTTCCGCGCGGCGATTTCCTCCGGATCCTCATCCGTCACCCAGCCTGTATCCACGCTGTTCATGTGGATGCCGGCGGACACGTAGTCGGCGGCGGAGGTGCGGGTCATCATGTTGAGCGCCGCCTTCGCCATGTTCGTGTGCGGGTGCCGAATCGTTTTGTGCGACCGGTAGAACTGGCCCTCGACGGCGGACACATTGACGATGTGCTTGTCGCGCTCCGGGGTTTGCATCATCAGCGGCTTGAGCCGCGCATTTATGATGAATGGAGCTATGGCGTTGACGAGGTGAACTTCGAGCAGCTCGACGGCCGGGACTTCGGCCAGCAGCAGGCGCCACGAATTGCGTCCACGGAGATCGAGCTGCTGGAGATCCTGATCGAGCAATCCAGCGGGGAAGAGGCTGCTCTCCCCTTCGCGATCGCCTGCCAGGAGCGAGAATCCCGGCACATCTCCCGAGCGCGGAAGCGAGCCGAGCTCGGACATTCCCCGCCCGAGCGCCGCTGGAATCTCGATCCTCTCACGCGCCATTTCGGGCGCGCTCGAACTTTCGTAAGAACCGACCAGGCGGCGGAGGTGCTCTGGCACAGAGCTCAGCGCCGCCATTTCGGTTTTCCTCATGTGCTCGTAGAACGCGCTCGGACGCCGGACAGTTTGACACGCGTTGTTGATGATGAAGTCAAGCCGCTGCTCGGTGCCGCGCAGCTCCTTGCAGAACGCTTCGACGCTCGGCGTGTGCCGCATGTCGAGGCCGTAGATCACGAGCCGGTCGGCCCACTCGGCGAAATCGGGCTCGTGGCCATAGCGTTGCGCCGAGTCTCGCGGGAAGCGTGTCGTAACGATGAGACGGGCGCCGGCGCGGAGGAGCTTGATGCCCGCCTGGTAGCCGATCTTCACGCGGCCACCAGTGAGCAAGGCTACGCGCCCACTCAGGTCGGCGAGCTCCGTGCGTTTCGCGAAATTGAGCTCGGCGCAGTCAGCACAAAGCCGATCATAGAAATGGTGGACCGTCGTGTATTTCTGCTTGCAGACGTAACAACAGCGCGGCTCTTCGGTCTCGCCGTGCGGCTCCTCGTCGATGCGCTCCTCTTCCTCGCGGGGGGAAGGCGGGAAGACGTTCGGCGATGTGATGAAGACGGGCTCGCGGCGCAGCTTGCGGATGCCGGTGGAAGCGAGAAGGACCTCTTCGCGTTCGACTTTCTCCTTTCTCTTCTTCCGTTTGACGACCTTCAGCAGCTGGCGGCGGCTAAGCGCATCGGGGCGCGAGATGCGGCCAGCGGCATTGAGGAGGCGGTTGCGATCGGCCTCGGCGATGTCCGCGAGGAGCGTACGGTCGGCGACGAGCTGCTCGAGCAGATCCGCGGCGGCCTTGAGGCGCTGCTCGAAGGAATCGTTACCTGTACCAGTCAATGGCGAATGCATGGCTGCGGTGGGGTGCATAGACTCAATGTATCGGGTAGAGATCACAAACGGCCGCGATCACGAGCAACAACGGAGCGCCCAGGACACATCTCATTAGACTCAAAAGCGCCACTGTCGGTATACGATATTCACGTCGCCAGTCTGACTCGGTACGACGTGTGGCGGACGAGGCGGAATCTCCAAGCCGGGAATCGGCGGAATGCCCGGCCGCCGCGCTGCAAGGTCGAAGTCGATGTGACTGCCCGCGGGGATCGAAAGCGCGACGATCGCGCCGGTGTCGGGAACGGCCCAGTATTGCATGAACCAGTCGCGCGCGCGATAGCGGTATCGCGTGGTGTCGACTACGCGTCCGTCGATCGACGACGCGAGGACCGGGGCGCCGCGCGCGCGCATCACCAACGCAATGGTCCCCGGCGGCGCGCTGACGCGGAGCACGATCTGCCTTGCGCCCTCGATCAACGTATCGCGAATCAGTGTTGCGCCCGGGACTCCGAGCGGCACGCGTGGAACCCTTCGGCCCGTGAACCGGTTTGCGTACGCCGACAGACGCGCCGTCCACGCAGGTGTGGGCGTCGCAGCACCGATCGCATCCCGGGTCCACTCATTCGTCGACCGGGAGAATGTTCCGAGCCACGCGTCGCTGGAGTCGGCGTGCTCGGCGTACACCAGCGCGCTGCGCAGAGGGTGGTCCGCGCTCGGGCGCACGGTGAGAGCGGCGATCGCGAGACACACCACACCCGCGCCGGCGAGCCACAGCGCGCCCGACCATCGCGCATCGCCGGCGATCAGCGCGAGCTGGGGTGCGAGCAGAACCGCGACGAACGATGTCACCACACACAGCGCGATCGCGCCGGCACCGGCGACGCCGAGCATTATCACCGACACACCGTAGATAAAACCGACGAGAATGAACACCGTCACGACGACGGTCGCCCATCCGGCCAACTCGCGTCCGCGTGTTAGGTGTGCGGCGCCCGCGGCAAAGAGAAGTGGCCAGGTGAAGAGGTAGGCGACACCCGGGGCGCGTATCGCGAGCACGAGCACGAGGACGAGCCACACGATGAGCGCGCCGACATGCAGCCCGCGAGGAGTGGACCATCGCTCGCCAACAGCATGGCATGCAGCCGTCACCGACAGGGCGAGCAGCGCGATGGCCGTCGCATACAATCCGCTCCACACCGCGGGACCGTCGAGCATTCGGCCGACGACCCACCCAATGGCTCCCGACAGCACGAGTGCGACCACCGCCGCGAGCACGCCAGTCCCGACTCCTTTTCGGTCGCGGACGACGAGCGTTCCGACGAATACCAATGCGAGAATCGCGAGCGGGAGCTCGAGTCCCTGCGGATATACGATGAGGCCCACGATCGGCAGGTCGAAGAACACGCCGTCGCCGGTGCGCGCGCGCGGCAAAGGCTCGTTGCCGAACGTACGCGCCATCGCGAGCATCTGCGATCCGTGGTGCTGCAGGCTACCGGGATCGAGGTGCGCGACATCGTCGTGATTCGTATGGTAGCGCTCGATCCCGTCGGCAAACGCGAAGTTGAGCGCGGGGATGCCGAGCACCGCGATCTCGGAGAGGTCGGTATCGTTGGGCAGGGTGCGATAGAGCGTCGCGTATACCGATCCTGCCGTCGCGTCGCGGGCGTTCCGCAGCGCGCGAACCGCGTCGAGATTGCCCGGACCCGTCTCGAACATGACCGAGCGCCCGTTGGTGCCGCGCGCCTCGAAGTTGAGCACGACGGCGATGTCCTTAGCCCACGGATGCTCGCGCACGAATGCGGCGGCTCCCAAGAGTCCCGATTCCTCCCCGTCGGTGAAGAGCGCTATGACGTCGTGCGCCAACGGTTGCTTGCTCGCGCGCAACGCGCGAAGCGTTTCGAGGACCGCGGCGCATCCCGCGGCATCGTCAGACGCCGACGGTCCCGCCTCGATGCCGTCGTAGTGCACCAGGAGGAGCACCGCCTTCCCGCTCGGGTCGGTGCCAGGAAGCCGGGCGAGAATGTTCTGTACGCGTCCCGCGTGCCGGTCGCGCGTGCCGATTGCCGTCGTTTGCTGAATCTGGGGTGTGAGCCCGAGAGAAGAGAACTGGGCGACGATATAATCGCGCACCCGATCGTGATCCGCGGTCCCCATCGGATGCGGCCGCTCGGCGATCCGAACGACGTGCCGCATCGCGCGCTCGGCGGAGAAAGCCGTATCGGCAGCTGTCGCAGGAACGGCGCGCGGAGGGCGCGCTATGCGTACGATCGAGACGGTACAGAGGGCGAGGAGGCCGAGTGCGACACCGATACGTTTGAAGGTGCCCGATGTCATGAGGAATCTGCACGCGGATCCAGCGCGACGAGAATCAGGAGGCCGGGGAGTCTCGAGCCCATGATCGTGTCCTTGCGAAATGACGACCTGCCGAACGTCGCGACCACGCGTATCTTCAACTTGTCACGCCACCCTCAAAGGAGCAAACGAATGCGAACCCGCGCCCTGTCCCTATTCCTTTCCCTGGCCCTTGCTGGCTCGGCGTCCGCGCAGGGCCTGATGGCTGAAATGCACCGCGACGTCAACGACGTCCAGAAGAAGTTCATTGACCTGGCGAAGGCGATCCCCGAGCCCGCCTACGCATGGCGGCCCACCGGGGCGCGCTCGATCGGCGAGGTTCTGACCCACGTCGCGGCCGACAACTACCTGATCCCGGTCTCGATGGGCAAGCCGGCACCGGCCTCCACGGGCATCACTGCCGACTTCAAAACCGCCGAGACGTTTGAGAAGCGAAAGCTGACTAAGGATCAGATCATTGCCGAGCTCGATGCGTCATTCAAGCATCTACACGAGGCGATGGGACTCACGACTGACGCGAACCTCAACGAGAACATCAAGTTCTTCGGGCAGGATTGGAGCAGGCAGCGCGCGATGATCCTCACCGTCACTCACCTGCACGAGCACCTCGGCCAGATGATCGCATACGCGCGGAGCAACAGCGTTGCGCCGCCCTGGAGCCGATAGCCCTCTATTCCCTGGCGGCTAGCCGCCGCCAGGGGATGCCGGATTCGTTGGGATCGCAATCGATCGAGATCCGGTAGCATCGAGCCAGAGGTGCGTCGGAGTGCGCGCCACGCGCAGGACAACGCACTCGCACCCGGCACACCGCAGCACCGCGCCCATGCCGTGTACGTACAGATGCATCGCACCAATGCTGTCTGTCGACCCGCAGTCCACACACGTCGCACGCGCGGTGGTGATGTCGCACGCGAACATCTCACTGAGCAACCCCGCGGCAGCATTTCCGTCCAATCGCGTGGCGTCAGATACGCTTGCCCCTTCTCTCATGTAGCCTCCGCTTTCCAGTGCTATGTGGCTCCCGTCGGTCCGAACCGCTCCGTTTTTATCAGCGCTGAGTCATGCCCCAGTGCTGAGAGCTCCGTCGCGGCGAACTCGACGAGCGGGGTTGGCCCACAGATGAAAATGCGCGGCCGCTCCGCGGGCGGCCACGACACCTCGGCCAGCATGGCCCGATCTATTCGCCGGTGAAAGCCGTTCCATTGTGGCGGCGGCTCGCGTGTGATGGTGTGTCTCACTTGCAACACGTCGTCGTCGCCAGCAGCCAATCGCTCGAGCTCAGCACGGTAGATGACGTCACTCCAGCGGCGTGACGAGTACAGGAGTCGCGCGGGAAGCGCACGGCGCGCCTTAGTATCAGCAAGCGCTGCGGCGCGGTGGCGCAGCATCGCCATCAGCGGGACGATGCCCGAGCCACCCGCCACCAGAAGCAGTGGTCCGCGCTCACTCACGTCCCACACGAAGTAACCGCCGATGGGGCCGCGCAGCTCGAAGCGGTCTCCTTCGTGGACTTCGCCACAGAGGTACGACGACACCTCGCCTTCCCTGAGCCGTTCGATGGTGAGGGCAACTCGCGCGTCCTCCGGCGCGGACGCGATCGAGTAGCTCCGCTGGGTCTGATACCCGTCCTCCGCGGTGAGCCTGACATCCACGTGCTGGCCGGCGCGATGCCCGGGCCAGCCCGGCACGTCGAGGATGAGCGTTCTCACCGTCGATGTTTCCTCGATCACCTTTGCGATCGTCGCGCTTCGCCATTCGATCCGCCGGGCAGGAGCGGCAACGGGTGCCGTCACGGATCTCCGGTGTAACGCTGCTCGCGCCAGGGGTCGCCGTAGATGTGATAGCCGAGCGATTCCCAGAAGCCCGCCTGATCGCGCTCCATCAAGCGCAGCTCGCGCACCCACTTTGCGCTCTTCCAGAAGTATAGATGCGGCACGAGGAGGCGCGCCGGACCGCCGTGCTCGGGTGGCAGCGGTGCGCCTTCATATATGAATGCGACCATCCCCTTGCCGTCCGTCAGGTCGGCGAGAGGGACGTTCGTCGTATAACCGCCATCGCACACGGCCATCGTGTGCGGTGCGGGATTGAGACCGCGTTTCGCCGCCTCAACGAGCAGCGTGTCGATGGACACGCCTTCCCAATTCGTTCCGAACTTGGACCACTTGGTGACGCAGTGGATGTCAGTCGTAAGTCGCGTGCGCGGCAATGCGTTGAGCTCGTCCCAATTCCACCGCGCGAGTTTTCCATGCACGTCGCGGATGGTGAAGTCCCACTTGGCGAGCGGCGTGTGCGGTGTGGGACCCGCCGAAAGAACAGGGAAGTCCCGCGTTTCGTACTGTCCCGGCGGCAACGACTGACGCTGTGCGTCAGCCGGTCGTCGTCCGCGAAATCCACGCGAAATCAGCGACACGCGCCTACTGCCGTGTTGCCGCGCTCTTGTCTCGTACCGGACGAAACTCCGAGGTCGTTCGGTAATTCGGCCATTCCCGCGAATTGGCCAGCTGCATCCCTAGCTGATGCAGTACCGCCACATCCTCCGCGATTCCCGCCAAATTCCACGTTGCATCGTATTCATCGGCGGGCTGATGGTACATGTCACGCCGGTATGTGACGTCGAATGCACGACCTGCAGCGGTGCCGCCCGTCAACAGATCGATCCCACTATCCATGTACAGCATCGGAACTCCGAGCTTGGCCATCGGAAAATGATCGGAGCGAAAGAAATAGCCCGCCTCGGGAGAAGCGTCGGGTGTCACCACCCGATTGTTCGCCGCCAGCACTGCCGCGAGCCGATCCTCGATATCCGTCTGACCGGATCCTACGACCAGCACGTCGCGCGCGCGTCCGGTCGGGCTCAGCGCATCGATGTTGAAGCCGGCGACAGTAGTCTCGAGCGGGTACACCGGATTGTTCGCATAGTACTCCGAGCCGAGCAGACCCTTCTCCTCGGCGGCCCAGAAAGCGAAGACGAGTGAGCGTTGCGGGCGCGGGCCCGCGGCGAACACCCGCGCCAGATCCAGCACCGCGGCGATACCGGTGGCGTTGTCCACGGCCCCGTTGTAAATGGAATCGCCGCGGGCGTCGGGTGCTCCGACGCCAAGGTGATCCCAGTGGGCTCCATAGAGAATCGTTTCGCCCGGATGCGTCGTGCCGGCCAGGCGACCAATCACGTTCTTCGAGCGGATCGTCTCTCGCTTGATGCCATAGCTCGCCGAGAAGGTCGCGTTGCCGAGGAGGACCGGCCTGAACTCCCGGGTTTGCGCGAGGCGCTTGAGCGCCTCGAAGTCCTGACCGACAGCCGCGAAGAGCCGGACTGCTTCGTCTCGCTGAATCCATCCCTCGAGCAGCGGATGTACTTCGGCGGGGTTGGCACGCACGATGTCGAACATCGTGTTGATATTGGAGTTCTTTACCGTCGCCCAGCCGTACGACGCGGGAGCGGTCTCGTGGACGACGAGCAATCCGGCCAGTCCCTGCCGCGCGGCCTCATCGTACTTGTACGTCCAGCGGCCATAATACGTCATCGCCTTGCCGCCGAAATCGCCCTGGCCGGTCTCGAAGTCGGGATCGTTGACGAGCACGATTCCGACCTTACCCCGCACATTCTCGCCCTTGAAGTCGTCCCAGTTGCGCTCGGGGGCGCGCACGCCATAGCCAAGAAAAACCAGCGGGGCATTCTTAATGTCCACGCGCTCGACGTTCTGCATCGACGCGCGCACGGCGATTTGCTCGCCTTGCTTCAGAGAAATCGTCTCACCACCGACACTGATCGAGAGCGACGGAGTGCCTGTGATGTCCGATTGGCTGAGCGGCACTTCCTGAAACCACGAGCCGTTGGGACCGCCCGGCTGAACGCCAGCGGCCGCGAGCTGGCCGCGAATGTATTCTGTGGTCAGCTCCTCACCGCGCGTTGCCGGTGCGCGGCCGAGGAATGCATCAGCTGATACAGTCCGGATGTGCGCTGCGATGCGATCGATGCTGACGCTTGCGCTGCGCGCGCCGGTGCCAGTGGTGACGGCCGAGGTGCACGCAGTGATGGCAAAGGCAGAGAGAAAAAAGGCGGAGCGATTCATGGCTGTCGACCTCACTGCGACCAGGGTGGAACAACGCCGCTGACGCGCGCGTAAGCGATGGACTGACCGAGGTGGTCGTCCATGTGGGCAAGCAGCTGGAGGAGTACCGCCCACTGGGGCACCCGCCGGCCGTAGTGCATCGTCATTTGTCCGAGCTGAGCCTCCGGCATTCGGCCAACAACGTGTCGCACGCGCTCCGCGGAGCGGCGCAGAAGCGCGACCACTTGTGCCTTCTCGGCCACTCGCTCGAGGGTGTCGGGATCGATGCCTGCGGGAGCGGGGATGCCCATGTCGCGCGCCGGATATTCGTAGTTGAAGCGGGCGATGTGCGCGAACGTGTGCGCTAGAGGCATCACTGCGGGAACCGGCCGCCGAGCGTACGTCTGCGCGGGCACTGCCTCGGCAAGAGCTATGATCTTCGCCATCGACTGGTCGAACTGGTGAAGGAACTCACCGCGAAAGCCCGGCGGCGCGTCCTGTGCGCTGGCGACGTGCACGGGCATAGAGACAGTCACGGCCAGCACCAGGACTGCAGGGAGTGCGGAATTCACCCGCGCTGTTCGAGATGTTTGCATCAATGCCTCTCTTAGGTCACTTGCGGAGGAGTCGGGACCTCATAGTGCAGTTCCGCGAACCCTGTGCCGACGGCTCTGACGGACAGCAATCGGAGAGCGGGCATCGTGATCTTCCGCGGGAGTAGCGGCTTTCCCGCGCCAAGCGTGACTGAACCGATCTGCACAAATAACTCGTCGAGCAATCCGTGATCGTAAAACTGTCCGGCCAGGTCCCCGCCGCCGACGATCCAGACGTTCTTGCCGCCAGCGGCGGCGACCATTTCGCGATGCACCGGTCGAACGTCGCCCTGACTGAAGCGAATGTCCGCGCCAGGAACCAGCGGAAGCGCGCGAGAGGTGAAGACCCAGGTCGGTTGCTCGTACGGCCACGGCTGCTGCCGGTCAGCGCTCGGGCTCACGACATGGCGGAGCATCCATTCGTAGGTATGCGCGCCCATCGCCAGGGCGCCAACTTCACGAATGAACGTCGGATAGCTCGTTGCCGCGATGTCGCCCAGAGGGAAAAGCCAGTCCAACGAGTCGTGCGGATCGGCGATGAACCCGTCCAGGCTGGACGCCGTGTAGTACTGAGTCTTCACTTTCTTCGGCAACCTCAGGGAACGCCGCGCAAGAGTTCAGCCAATTCCCTTGGTGCGGAACGTTCCGGAACATGGTCCGACTGCAAAACGTGGTACGTCCACCCGCGAGACTTTGCGCGCCGGGCAAAAGGCGCGAAGTCGTCGTCGGCTTCGACCTTACCGGAGTCAACGGTGAGAATGTAAGTCGCTGGTATGCGACGGCCCGCGGGGTTCGTGAGCCTGAGCGGCTCAGTGAGCGTCCGCACTGGATGCGGTACGTCCGTTGGAGGGCTTGCACCGGAAGGCACCCAGGCTGGGACGAGCAGCCCATTTTTCGCGGAATCGAGCATCGAGCGCATCCCGCTCTGCATTCGCGTGCCACCTGCAGCGGTCAATAAACTCTCACCGTCTTCGGGAACGATCGCATCGACATACACGAGGTGGCGAACCCGCTCGGGGATCCGGTCCGCGACTCCGGAAATGACCATGCCGCCATAACTGTGACCGACGAGAACGATGTCATGCAAGTTCTCGTACCTGATGACGTTGACGATGTCGGCAATGTGGGTGGTCAAATCGATGTTCGGACCCGCGAGATGTACGCGCTCTCCCAGCCCCGTGAGCGTTGGACGATAGACCCTGTTGGCGGATGCCGTCAGCAGCGAATCCACTCCACGCCAATCCCAGCCACCGCCCCACGCGCCATGCACGATTACGTAAGTATGCCTCGATTGCCCCGGTTGCCGCGGCTCCGCGCACGCGCCACAGATGGCGACCCCCGCGACGGCCAGCGCAATTCTGTAGACTCTCATTGCGAAACCTCTGTGGACTGCGTCGAGTGTACCGTTCGTTCCCCGAACAATGGTACATCTTCTGCCTGATGGCATGAATACTCACGAACCAGGATGAGGAAATGAACCAGGATTGCATCCATAATGTCGTTTTCGCGCTAGCCGCAGGGTCCTTTCTTCTCGGCGGCTGCGTCCAAACCGAGACCGGTGACAAACCGGCGGACTCGACCGCGGTTGCGGTCGATGTGCCCGTGCCTGCCCCGATGCCTGTTGCCGCGCCCGATACGGCTGATATGCGTATCGAAGTCGACGTGAAAGCGCGTCAGCTTCACGTTTTGAAGGGAGGGCGGCGGACTGCATCACATCCGGTTGCTGTTGGCTCGACGCAGTGGCCGACGATGACTGGCGAATGGAACATCACGCAGGTAGTCTGGAACCCGGACTGGAACCCGCCGGACGAATCATGGGCGGAGGAACGGGAGCCGCGGCAGTCTGGTGATCCGAAGAATCCAATGGGCCGCGCGCAGCTCGTGTATGATCCACCGCGATCGATCCACGGCACCAATCAGCCGAGCTCCGTTGGCAAAGCGGTGTCACACGGCTCGATCCGCCTGGCGAACGACGTAATCGTACAGCTCGCGCAGGATGTGATGGAAGCTGCCGGCGCGGGGAAAGATGCAGCTTGGTATCGCGACGCAAAGCAGAACCGAAAGCAGAAACAGGTCGTCGACTTGCCGCGAGTCGTTCCAATCCGCGTTTATTAGAAGCTGATTCAGCCGAGCTCTGGCTTCCTTAAGATCGCCGCGACTTCCGCCTCGTTGAATCGCCGGTCGGCCATAAACAGAAAGATCGCCTAACTTTCGGTGCATGGCGGGCAACCAGAAAACAATTGCGATTCTCACCGGCGGCGGCGACGTCCCCGGTCTCAATCCGGCGATCAGAGCGATCACGATCCGGGCGCTGCGCGAAGGGTACCGCGTTGTCGGCGTGCGGCGGGGGTGGGCGGGGCTCGTCGACTACAAGCGCGAGGACGACGCCGACAACTCCGACAACGTACACGAGCTGTCGGAGGCGATCGTAAATCGCGCCGGCCGCACCGGTGGCACTTTCCTTCATACGTCCCGAACGCGTCCAAGCCACCTGCCGCGCGCTCGTGTGCCGACGCATCTCACCGGCTACGACGACCCGATTAACGACGTCACCAAGGACGTGCTGCGAAATCTCGAGCAGATCGGAGTCGACGTGCTCATTCCGATCGGAGGCGACGACACCCTCAGCTACGGCAAACGGCTGCACGACGAAGGGGTGAACGTCGTCGCCATCCCCAAGACGATGGACAACGATGTATACGGCACCGATTACTGCATCGGTTTCAGCACCTGCGTCACGCGCACGATCGAGCTCACCCACCGCCTTCGCACCTCGGCGGGGTCGCATGAGCGGTTTCTCGTGATCGAAGTCTTCGGCAGGTACGCGGGCTTCACCGCGCTCTTGCCGACGATGGCCGGTGCGGCCGACCGCTGCCTTATCCCGGAGTACTCGGCCGACGTCGAGCACCTCACCGAGCTGATGACATACGACCACAACAGGAATCCCAGCAAGTACTCGGTGGCGCTTGTCTCGGAGGGAGCGAGCCTCAAGACGCAGGAAGGAATGAGCTTCGAGAGCGAAGAGATGGACATGTTCGGCCACCGCAAGCTCGGCGGGATCGGTGACAAGGTCGCGGCCGCGCTCAAGGAGTACTCACCGCGCTACAACAACGGCCGCCGCATCGACGTCGTGAGCCAACGGCTCGGGTACCTGGTTCGCTCTGGTGATCCCGATGCGCTCGACTCGATCGTGCCGATGGCATTCGGCAACCTCGCGCTCGACCTGATTCTGAGGAAGCAATACGGCCGGCTCGTGAGCGTCCACAAGGGCTTTTACGACAGCGTTCCGATCACGAGCGTGACGTCGGACAAGAAAGTCGTCGACGTCAAGAAGTACTACAACGTTCGGCGCTTGCGGCCGATCTACGAGTTCGACGGAGCGCCGCTGTTCATAATGACCAGTGATTGATCCCGTTCATCGAATAAGTCCGCATTCGGTCGAGAAGTCTTGACATTCATTCCTAACGCCCGAACCGGTAGTACATTGGCAGCCACTGCGTAAACCGCGGGAGGGTCCGCCGTGGCCGTTCGCAAGCCAGTGCTCGCACCTCGACATCTGCTCGTGCTGTTCGCCGGCATTACCATGGTGCTGGCGAGCGCTCTCGTCTGGCTAGCCTCGCAGCTCGTGCAACAGGATCGTGCGCTGGAGCGCGAG